>NZ_JBITJF010000008.1:0-476547 GCF_044459705.1 Nonomuraea sp. NPDC050227
AAGATCACCCGTTCTACTGGATCTCCGTTCTCATGTCCCAGGTTCGGCCGAACACCTTGACTCGACCGCCAGCCGTCTTAACTTCCCGGCATTGCCCCTAGCGGCCCGGGACGGCCACCTCCGCCGATGGCCGGAGGTGGCCTGCTCCCCCGCGGGTCAGCTGGTTTCGTTCTTCTTGGTGACCTCACCGGTGGCGGCGTCGACCATCACCTCGTGCTTGGTCCCGTCCGGGGTCATCACGTCCGACTTCCAGACGGTCTTGCCGTTCTCGGTGTCGAGCTTCAGCTCGGTGACGCGTCCCTCCGGTACGGCCGCGGCGACCTTGTCGGCGGCCTGGGCGTAGTCGAGCTTGGCCTCGGTGATGCGGGTGTGCATCTTGGCCTTCTCCTGCTCGTCCATCTGCTCGGCGGTCGGCCCCTTGACGACCTTGCCGGACTTCACGTCGACCTGGTGTTCCGTGCCGTCGGAGCCGACGACCTTGACCTCCCAGACCATGCCGTTCTCCTCGCTCTCGACGGAGACGACCTTGGATCCGGGCACCGCGGCCATCGCGACCTTGGCGGCGTCCTTGAGCTCTCCGGCTCCTGGCTTCATGGACGTGGCGCCCGGCGAGGGGGACATGGTCCCCGTTTCGGGCGGGCTTTCCATCGACGGAGACGGGCTTCCCATGGTGGGGCCCGGCGTGGGCTCGACGGCGAACTGGCCGACTTCCCGTACGGCGCCGCAGCCGGCTGCGAGCAGCGCCGCACCGACCAGTGCCCCGATGATCGACTTGTTCATACCTGGACCGCTGCCCCAGGAACCCGCCTTCATTCCCGCAGGTCAGAACCCTGAGCCACGGCCGGGGCCGGCGAGGCCGCGCCACGCGGGGACCCGCCGGCGGCCCGCCGGCCCCTACTGGACGCCCGTTTCACCCACGCTGTCGGCCACTACTCGACGCCTGCTTCGCGCATGTCGCCGGCCCCTATTTGACGCCTGCTTCGCGCATGTCGCGCAGCTCGCGCTTGAGCTCCTTGATCTCGTCGCGCAGCCGGGCGGCCACCTCGAACTGAAGGTCGGCGGCCGACTGGTGCATCTGCTCGGTCAGCGACTCGATCAGCGACTCCATCTGCGCCCGCGGCATCTCGCCCGCGATGGCCTTGGCGTGCTGGCCCGCCTGGCGGGCGGCGAAGCCGGGCACCGGGGCCTTGCCGCGCGACTGCTGACGGCCGCCGCCGAGCAGCTTGTCGGTGTCGGCGTCCTCGCGCTGGAGGGAGTCGAGGATGTCGGCGATCTTCTTGCGCAGCGGCTGCGGGTCGATGCCGTTGGCCTCGTTGTAGGCCATCTGCTTGGCCCGGCGCCGGTTGGTCTCGTCGATGGCCCGCTCCATCGACGGCGTGATCTTGTCGGCGTACATGTGGACCTGGCCGGACACGTTACGGGCGGCGCGGCCGATGGTCTGGATCAGGGAGGTCTCCGAGCGCAGGAAGCCCTCCTTGTCGGCGTCGAGGATGGCCACCAGCGACACCTCGGGCAGGTCGAGGCCCTCGCGCAGCAGGTTGATGCCGACCAGCACGTCGAACTCGCCGATGCGCAGCTCGCGCAGCAGCTCGATGCGGCGCAGCGTGTCGACCTCGCTGTGCAGGTAGCGCACCCGGATGCCGAGCTCCAGGAGATAGTCGGTCAAGTCTTCGGACATCTTCTTGGTCAGCGTGGTGACCAGGACGCGCTCGTCGCGCTCGGCGCGCTCGCGGATCTCGTGGACCAGGTCGTCGATCTGCCCCTTGGTGGGCTTGACGACGATCTCGGGGTCGACCAGGCCGGTGGGCCGGATGACCTGCTCGACGACGTCGCCCTTGACCCGCCCCAGCTCGTACGGCCCGGGCGTGGCCGACAGGTAGACCGACTGCCCGATGCGCTCCAGGAACTCCTCCCACTTCAACGGCCGGTTGTCCAGCGCGGACGGCAGCCGGAACCCGTGGTCGACCAGCGTGCGCTTGCGCGAGGCGTCGCCCTCGTACATCGCGCCGATCTGCGGCACGGTCTGGTGGGACTCGTCGAGGACCAGCAGGAAGTCTTCGGGGAAGTAGTCGAGCAGCGTGTTGGGCGCGGTGCCGGCGGCGCGGCCGTCGAGGTGACGGGAGTAGTTCTCGATGCCGGAGCAGGTGCCGATCTGGCGCATCATCTCGATGTCGTAGGTGGTGCGCATGCGCAGCCGCTGGGCCTCCAGCAGCTTGCCCTGCCGCTCCAGCTCCGACAGGCGCGCGGCCAGCTCGGCCTCGATGCCGGCCACGGCCGCCGCCATGCGCTCCTCGCCGGCGATGTAGTGGGAGGCGGGGAAGATGTAGAGCTCTTCGTCTTCAGTGATGACCTCGCCGGTCAGCGGATGCATGGTGGCGAGCTTCTCGATCTCGTCGCCGAACATCTCGATGCGCACGGCCAGCTCTTCGTACTTCGGGATGATCTCGATCGTGTCGCCGCGCACCCGGAACGTGCCCCGGGTGAAGGCCAGGTCGTTGCGCGTGTACTGCATGTCGACCAGGCGGCGCAGGAGCTGGTCGCGGTCGACCTCCATGCCGACGCGGAGCCTGGCCATGCGGTCGACGTACTCCTGCGGGGTGCCCAGGCCGTAGATGCACGAGACGGAGGCGACCACGATGGTGTCGCGGCGGGTGAGCAGCGAGTTGGTGGCCGAGTGGCGCAGCCGCTCGACCTCGTCGTTGATCGAGGAGTCCTTCTCGATGTACGTGTCGCTCTGCGGCACGTACGCCTCGGGCTGGTAGTAGTCGTAATAGGAGACGAAATATTCGACCGCGTTGTTGGGCAGCATCTCGCGCAGCTCGTTGGCGAACTGGGCGGCGAGCGTCTTGTTGGGCTGCATGACCAGCGCGGGCCGCTGCAGCCGCTCGATCAGCCAGGCGATCGTGGCCGTCTTGCCGGTGCCCGTGGCGCCGAGCAGGACGCTGTCCTTCTCCCCGGCCCGGACGCGGCGCTCCAGCTCGGCGATGGCCGTCGGCTGGTCGCCGGATGGAGTCATCTCGGTGACGACCTCGAAAGGCGCCACCTTCCGCTGCAAATCTGTGACCGGACGCATGCTGCCACTGTAGGCGGCGCCACCGACAGAAACCGTCAGGCCGTGGGCTGCCCGATCCGGGGGAACGGCGTGGTGGAGAACACCACCTCGACCGGCACCTCGAAGTACCGCGCTATACGCAACGCCAGGTGAAGACTCGGGCTGTATTCGCCCCGCTCCAGGTATCCCACGGTCTGGTAATGCACCCCCAGCGCCTGCGCGAGCTGCCTGCGGCTCACCCCCCGCTCGGCGCGCAGCAGCGCGATGCGGTTGTGGACGGTCTCGCTCATCAACCCTCCAGGTAGCAGACCTGCTCCATCCATAACACCTCTGCTATGGGACGTAACAGTCATATGACGACACATTGCAAGCGAACAGCAAGTCATACCCGATACGGTCGGATTCGCCTGTAGCGGAAAAGGAAGGTTCGATGTCACGACCCCGAGAGGCACTGATCCAGGCAGGTCAGGGCATAGCCCAAGCGGTCGCTCAAGGAGGTGACGTACGGCAGGCGATGAGCCAGGCGATCGGCCAGGTCGCCGACCAGGCCGGCCAGCTCACCGGCCAGGCCCCCGGCTTCGCGCTCAACCCGCACGACTTCGCCGCCGCCCGCGACGGCGGCGCCTCCGTCGGCACGCTGATCGAGGCCAGGTCCGCCTCACTGAACGAGGCCGGCGAGATCGTCAACCGCAGCTTCGCCGAGAACGGCATGCACGTCATCTCGCCGGTGGTGATCCCCAAGGGCAGCACGGCCAAGGTGGTCATCCCGCTGACGGTGCTGGTGGTCCTGGGCCTGATCGGCGCGCTCGGCGGCATTGTGCCGGGGTCGGACATCTTCTTCGGCCCGCACTACTGGGTGGTGCTGGTGCTGGCCGCCGCGTTCCTGTGGTGGCGCAGGAGCGTGGTGATGGTCCCCGAGGGCTGCAAGGCGCTGATCACCAAGTTCGGCAAGCTGGTGCACATCGCCGACCCGGGCCGGGTGACGCTGTTCAACCCGTGGAAGCGGGTCAGCTACATCGTCAACACCACCCGCGAGTACCCGTTCAACGCCCCCATCAGGGAGGCGCCGACCCAGCAGGGCGTCAAGGCCAGCGTCGACCTGTTCCTGCAGTTCAGGATCGAGAACCCGGCCGAGTTCATCTTCGTGCTGGGCTCGGTCAGCGGCTTCCAGTCCAAGCTGCAGAACGCCATCAGCGAGGTCACCCGCTCGCTGATCTACGCCCAGCGGGCCGAGGACATCTACGACCTGGTGGGCGAGAGCACCCTCGGCATGCTGGAGAACCTGAACCAGCAGTTCCTGCCCGCCGTACGGCTCACCGACGTGAACATCACCCACGCCGAGCCGTCCAGCCAGGAGTACCGCATGGACCTGGCCGCCCCCGAGATGGTCCGGGTGGCCAAGGAGGCCTACACCTACGAGTACGAGCTCCAGCTCCGCAAGGAGCAGAACGAGGGCGACCTGGTCAAGGAGCTGGCGGGGCTGCAGGAGACGCTCAGCGCCATCCAGGCCGAGATCGCCGGCTACCAGGCCCGCATGGACACCGCGCTCGAACGCGCCAGCCACCAGGCCACCGCGCAGGCCAGGCAGCGCCTGGTCGAGGCCGAGTCCACGGCCAACGCCAACGCCGCGCTCCTGGAGGCCCAGGCCCTGGACATCCGGGCGCTGTCGGCCGCCGAGGCCCCCGAGATCCTCGACTACCGTTTCCAGCAGGACCTGCTGACCAAGCTGGAGTCGGTGGCCACCCGGCTGCCGCAGGTGGTGCAGGTGGGCGAGCAGACCGACATCGACTTCCTGGCCCTGGCCCAGCAGCTCGTGGGCGGCAAGGGCGCGGCGCTGTTCTCCGCCGAGGACATGGCCGCCATCCGCGGCCGGCTCGGCGAGATCGCCGCCCGCGTCAGCAGCCGCGAGGACGAGATCGCGGCCCTGCTGAAGAAGGCCGCCGCCGACGTGAGCGAGCCGCAGGCCACGCCTGAGCCCGACCACGACCTGGAAAGCACGGTCGAGCGCCTGCTGCCCGGCCGCCTGAGCGAGGGTGAGGTCCGATGACCCGCGAGTTCTCGAAGATCAAGGAGTCGCTGGCCTCCTGGTCCGACATCCGCCAGCTGCTGCGCGGCGGCGAGCAGGGCCAGCTCGTGCCGGTGGTGATCCCCAAGGACCGGCGCGGCTTCGCCTGGATGGCGCTCGTCCTGCTGGCCCTGTACTTCGCCGGGATGGCCGCGCTCACCGACCTCACCCTGCCCGCCGCGCTGGCCGCGCTGTTCTTCCTGGTCGTGGCGCTGGTCACGATCTGGCGCCAGGCGATCATCGAGATCGAGGAGGGCACCACCGGCGTGCGCAGCCGCTGGGGGGCGATCACCGGCACGCTCCCGCCGGGCCGCCACTACCTGTGGCTGCCGTGGGACCGGGTGGACGCGGTCGTGGACACCTCCACCGAGATCCCGTACTCGGCGCCGATCGTGGCCTGCCCGACGGCCGAGAACGTGCCGCTGAAGTCGATCGAGTTCTTTCTGAAGTTCCGCATCGTGGACCCGGTGGCGTTCGTCCGGACGATCGGCGCGGGCAACTTCGACCTCGTGCTCTCCAGCGCCGTGCAGGACGCGATCAGGCAGCGCAGCCGGCGGGTCAACACCGAGCGCGCCTACGACCTGCGCGGCTCCGACGTCGGGGACATGCAGGAGGCGCTCAACCGCCAGCTCGGCCGGTACGGCGTGCGCGTCACCGGCGCCAACATCCCCGACGTCCAGCTCCCCGACCAGTACCAGCAGCACCTGGCCACCCGGGAGAAGGTCGCCAAGGAGCTGTCGGCCTACGAGCGCGAGTGGGAGCTGACCCGCAAGCGCCGCATCGACACGCTGCTCATGGAGATCGAGCGCTCCAAGAAGACCCGCGACGCCCGCGTGGTCGAGGTCAAGGCCGCCCACAACACCGCGCGCAAGAACGTGGCGCGCATGCTGGAGGAGCAGGAGACCGAGGCCCAGCGCGTGACGTGGGAGATCGAGGCGCGCGGCAGGGCCGACCTGACCGCCGCCGAGAACGAGGCCAAGGCCCTGCGCAGGCTGGCCGAGTCCTACCGCGACAACCGGGCCGTGCTGCAGTACGAGCTGGCCCGCCGGCGCCTGGACGTGGGCGCCAAGCTCGCCGAGAACGCCCCCCAGCCGCTGGTCGTACGGACCCAGCAGGGCCAGGCCGACTCGGCGCTGTCCACCCTCGTCCTGGCCCAGCTGCTCCCCCGCATCTCGGGCACGGGACACGCCGCCGTCAACGGCCAGACCCCCACCGCATAGGAGAGACCCATGGTGTTCCGCAAGTTGATGGCCGCCTTCGGCGCGGGCGTCGAGGTCGACACGGTGCTGACCGACGCGACCGTGCGTCCCGGTGAGCCGCTGCGCGGCGTCGTGCACTTCCGCGGCGGCGGCTCGGACTACAAGGTCGAGGGCATCTACCTCGACCTGACCGCCGTGGTGGAGGTCGAGAGCGGCGACAACGAGTACAAGACGACCTACAGCTTCCTGCGCCAGCAGGTGGCCGGGACGTTCCAGCTCGCCTCGGGCGCCCAGCACCAGCAGCCGTTCGAGATCATGGTGCCGTGGGAGACGCCGATCAGCGCGATCGGCGGCCACCCGCTGCACGGCATGCGGCTCGGCGTCCAGACGGAGCTGGCGCTGGCGGGCGCGATCGACAAGGGCGACCTCGACCCGCTGTTCGTCAGCCCGCTGCCGGCCCAGGAGCACGTCATCGCCGCCCTCGACCGGCTGGGCTTCGGCTTCAAGAAGGCCGACCTGGAGCGCGGCACGCTGTACGGCTCGACGATGCCGTTCTTCCAGGAGATCGAGTACTACGCGGGCGGCCAGTGGCGGCGGCACTTCAACGAGCTGGAGCTGACGTTCATCGCCGGGCCGCGGCAGATGGACGTCATCCTGGAGGCCGACAAGCGCGGCGGCTTCCTGACCTCCAGCCACGACACCTACAACCGCTTCACCGTGCGCTACGACGACCACCCCGGCGCGGCCGACCAGGCGTTGCAGCACGGCCTGGAGCAGATGGCCCGCCGCCGCGGCTGGTTCTAGCCGGGCGCTCCCCTGAGCCGGGCGGCGTCCCGGCTCAGGGGACCCGGTACATGCGCTCGGTCCAGGCCCGGTAGCGCCAGGTGTGCCCGACGCGGTAGTCGTGGCCCAGGTAGACGCCGAAGACCTGGCGCTTGAGCTCGCGCAGCGCCCCCGCGACGTTGGGGGCCCAGCCGGTCATCGGGTAGCCGCGGTAGGAGACCGCCCGCAGCCCCAGCCCGCTCGCCGCGGCCAGCGCGAAGCGGGCCGAGGCGACGTGGTCGGGGTGGTCGCACAACCCCCGGCCGGTGGGCGGCTCGGGGTCGAGCGTGCGCAGCACCGTCGGCCGGAAGCGGGCGTAGAGCGCGCGCAGCACGCCGACCACGTCCCGCCGGCCGACGCAGCGCGGCTCGGGGCCGGCGCCGAACCGGCGCACGCAGGAGCGGTCCTGCCACAGCCTGGTCAGCGCGTCGCGGCCGCCGTCCGCGCGCGGGTCGCCGCCGTCCGGCAGCCCGACGAAGGCGAGCCTGACCGCCGGCCTGTCGGCCAGCTCCTCCAGGCGGACGGGGAAGCCGCCCGCCGTGATCGTCGTGACCCGCCAGACGTCGGGCGCGCCGGCCAGGAAGGCGTACGCGGCCCGCAGGCCCCGCGCGCGGTCGCGGGTGTAGGCGACGGGGTCGCGGTCGTCGTCCCAGCCGGCCTGGCCCTCGCCCGCGGTCAGGTAGACGGTCACCGTCGGGCGGTGCCACTGGACGGCGCCGTACAGGTCGGGGCTCATGAACAGCAGGTCGTCGTCCGGGTGGGCCACGACCTGCATGAACCGCTCCGACGACGACGGCCGATGGACCTCCGCCCACGCCGCCGCGGGCGGGGCCGGGCACGCCAGCACCGCCACCAGCACCAGCGCCAGCGCGGCCGCCGAGAACATCCTGATCCCCTTCATCCCCACCCCCGTGCGCTTCCAGTATCGAACCTGGTCAGGTCCCGGTCCTGAGCTGCCAGGGGGAGATGTCATGTCATTCCCGGGTAGGAGATACCTCCTTCCCGTGCGCTGGAAGTCGCATGCCGGCGGTCGTTACGATGACCTAGGGGATTGACCGATCGTCGGACGGGCGGGCGAACGATGGCACGGTTCACGGCGGCGCTGAAGCGGGTCGCCCCATGGGCGGCCCAGAACGCCGACGGCGCCATCGCGCTGTTACTGGCCGTCGTGATCGGCGTGCTCGGCATCATGCCCGACGAGGTGGTGCCGACCGATGTGCAGACCCAGCTCGTCAACGCCGCGACGCTGGTGATCATGGCGCTGGTGGCCACCGCCCTGCTGCGCGACCGCGCCCGTCAGGCCCCGGTCGAGGAGACCATCACCTCCGGCGCGCTGGCCCAGCTCCCCGTCCGGCTGTCGCGGCTGGAGGAGATCGAGACGCTCGTCCACGGCACCCGCAAGGCCCTCGACGCGTTGCAGCTGGTCAGGGTGCTGGGCAGCAAGCAGGAGATCGCCCAGATGCACGCCGAGGCGCGCAAGGACACCACCCGGTGGAGCTTCAAGGGCGGCACCGGCACCTACCTGCGCGCGGTCACCCTGCCCGAGTGCGTGGCCGCCGCCCGCCGGGACAAACGGCACCTGGTGGTGCGGGTCGAGGTGATCGACCCGTCCAACGTCGAGGTGTGCGAGACGTACGCCCACTACCGGCGCTCCCTGTCGGACTCCCCCGACGCGACCGGCGAGACGTGGACCACCGACCGGGTCAGGAAGGAGTCGTACGCGACGATCCTGGCCGCCTTCTGGTACCGCCAGCGTTACGGCCTGCTCGACATCGAGGTCGGTCTGTCGTCGTCGATGACGACGTTCCGCTGGGACCTGTCGGCCACCCGGCTGATCATGACGGTGGAGGACCCCAACCGCGCCATGACCGCGCTGGCCGGCACGTTCTACTACGAGAACTGCGACACCGAGCTGCGGCTCAGCTTCGAGCAGGCGCGGCGGGTGCCGATGGACATGTACAAGAAGGCGCCGCTCGGCGACGAGCCCACGATCGAGGAGGTCCAGGACCTGTTCGGCCGTATCGGGGTGCCTCTCCCCAAGGCCTACGACGGCCGCGACGTCGTGGACATCGCGCGCAAGGCCCTGCGCGCCGTCGATCCCTACGGCGAGGCGCGTCCTGCGGCCCTCCGACGAGACGGAACGTGAGTGCGACTCATGAGCTACCGGTCGGTCTTCCAGCGGGTCCGCGACGGACAGGCCAGGTCGTGGGCGCTCGGCGTGCTGCGGGAAACCGCGCGCCCCAGGGCCGTACGCCATCCGCTCGGCTTCGTCTGCCTGCCGCTGGAGCGTGAGGGCGGCGAGGGGGTATGCCTCCACCTGTGGTCCGACTCGCTCCAGCACGCCGAGAGCACCACCTCGCAGATCCACTGCCACAGCTGGGACCTGGTCAGCCACGTGCTCTACGGCCAGGTGCGCAACGTGCACGCGGTGGTCACCGACGCGGGGCCCGACGCCACGCACCGGGTGTTCGAGGTGGTCAGCGGCGCCGACGGCGACCGCATCTCGCCCACCCGCCGCACCGTGCGGCACGCGACCGGGCTGGTGGAGCTGTTCGGCCCCGGCGACACCTACACCCTGCCGGCCGACCGCTTCCACAGCAGCGTGGTGCCGGAGGGCGGCGAGGCGGCCACGATCGCGCTCGGGCGCGGCCGGCCCGGCAGCCGCGACCTGTCGCTCGGCCCGCTCGGGGCGGCCGGCCACCACGTTCCCCGGGAACCGCTGAACGCCGAGGAGACGGCGCTGGCCGTCCGGCTGATCACCGCCCACCTGACCTGAGGGGTGCCCGATGGACCTGGATCACGCTCGCTCTGTGGCCGTCGAGGCCGCCCAGGCCGCCGGGGCGCTGCTCGCGGCGGGCACGCGTGGGGCCGTCGGCATCCGGGCCAAGGGCGAGGCCGGCGACGTCGTCACCGATCTCGACCTGGCCTCGGAGAAGCTGCTGGTCGAGCGCATCCTGACGGCCTTCCCCTCGCACACGATCGTGGCCGAGGAGTCCGGGCTGATCGGCGCGGCGGGCGGCGAGTGGACGTGGCTGGTCGACCCGCTCGACGGCACCAACAACGTGGCCATCGGGCTGCCCACGTACGTCGTGGGGGTGGCGTTGTGCCAGGCCGGGCGGCCGGTGCTGGGCGTGGTGCACGACCCGGTGACGGCCCAGACGTGGTCGGCGATCCGGGGGCGCGGGGCCGTGGCGTCCACGGGGGCGCGGCTGGCGCCGCCGTACACGGCCAGCCCGCACGGCCCGCTGCTGGCCTGGACCCAGGGGTACGGCGTGAGCAGGGGCGACGCCACCGTGCTGGCGTTGAAGGCGGCGCTGGAGGTGGGCGCGCGGCGGGTGCTGCAACTGTGGGCGCCGCTGCTGTCGTGGGCGATGCTGGCCCGCGGCGACATCGACGGCATCGTCGGCTACCGCGCCGAGGCGGTCGACCTGCCGGCCGGCGCGCTGCTGGCCCAGGAGGCCGGGATCGAGATCAGGGCGCTCGACGGCGGCCCGTTCGAGGAGAGCATCGACGGCACGGCAGAGGACCGCAGCTTCGTGGCCGCCCACCCGCGCGCGCTGCCCGGGCTGATGTCGCTGCTGCCCGGCTGACGTCCCCGGCGCTCAGCCGAACGTGACCAGGGCCCAGACCGTGGCCAGCAGCCCGGTGACGGCCAGGCCGGCGCCGGTGAGCAGGAAGCGGCGCAGCGGCACCGCGACGCCGTGGCGGCGGCACGACTCGAACCACAGGAGCGTGGCCAGCGAGGCCCACGGGGTGATCACCGTGCCCACGTTCGTGCCCACGAGCAGGGCCAGCAGGCGGTCCTGGTCGGCGGCCGGGATGACCGCCTCGACGGCCTTGTAGGCGGGCAGGTTGTTGATCGCGTTCGACAGGCCCGCGCCCACCGCGGCCGTCCGGTACGGGTCGCCCTCCGTGCCGATCATCCACGTCATCAGCGCGTCGAGCCCGTGGGCGCTGAGCGTGGGCACCACCAGGAACAGCCCGGTCACGAAGATGACGAGCTGCCAGGGCAGCAGGCTCCAGGTCAGCTTGGCCCGGTCGCGCACCAGGAAGGCGGCCACCACCAGCACGGCCGCGGCGGTGGCGGCGACGGCGACGTGCGCCTTGAGCAGCAGCAGGGCGATGAACAGCAGACAGCCGGCCGAGGCCGCGCCGAACAGCACGCGGTCGGCCACCGGCTCCAGCACCGGCGGCGTGTAGCGCAGGTCGCGGCGCTCGCCCCGGCGCCAGAAGAACACCCACAGGAACGCCATCGTCACCGCGATCGAGGCGATCTGCGGGGCCCACATGCGGGCGGCGAAGCCCTGGGCGTCGAGGCCGAGCTTGTCCACGCTGAGCAGGTTGGTCAGGTTGGAGACGGGCAGCAGCAGGCTCGCGGTGTTGGCCAGCCAGATGGTGGTCATCGCCAGCGGCAGGGCGGCGATGCGGGCCCGGGGCGCCAGGGCGAGCATGACGGGGGTGAGCAGGACGGCGGTGGTGTCAAGGTTCAGAAAAATCGTGACAAATGACGCGAAAGCCGTACAAAGAAAGAAAAGTGCGGTGTAGTTACCGCGGCCGAGCACCGCCATCCTGGCCGCGATGGCGTCGAAGACCTGCGCTTCCTTGGTCAGCTCGGCCAGCACGATGATGGCGACCAGGAAGATCAGCAGCGGCCCGATCGTCTCCAGGCTCTCGACGGCGTCGCGCCACGGCAGCAGACCGGTCGCCACGAAGACCAGACCGAGAGCAAGCAGCCCGATCCGGATCAGATCGAGCACAGCCAGACGCCGCCACACTCGACGATGATCGCACACTGACTCCAAATCACCGATTCCTCGGTGGATACTGAGCAGATGGCACGTGACGGCAGGCCGACCGAGATCTTCGTCAGCTACTCCCCGGCCGACACCGCCTGGGCGACCTGGATCGCCTGGGAGCTGGAGGCGGCCGGCTACCGGACCATGATCCAAGCCTGGGACTTCGTGCCCGGCACCAACTTCATCGACTTCATGGACCGCGGGGTCAGCGAGGCGCAGCTCGTCGTGGCCGTGCTCTCGCGCAACTACCTCACCTCGCGCTACGGGCGCATGGAGTGGCAGGCGGCCATGCGCGCCGACCCCGACAACCCCTCCAACAAGCTCGTCACGATCCGGCTGGAGGACGTGCAGCTGGAGGGCCTGCTGTCCACGATCACCTGGGTCGACCTGCTCGGCGTCACCGACTCCGGGCAGGCCAGGGCGCTGCTGCTGGGCCGGGTCGGCGAGGCGCTGGCCGGGCGGGCCAAGCCGGAGGCGGCCCCCGCCTTCCCCTCCGGCCGGGTCGTGCCGCCTCCGGCCGTCCCGACGCTGCCCCCGACGACCGACCTGGCCAGGGCCCGCCGCACCCCGGTGACGGCCCCCAAGTTCCCGCCCTCGGGCGGCGACGACCGCGGGCGGGAGTCGGTCAACGTCCTGCACATCGGCGGGCCGAGGTTCGGGCGGGCGCTGCCCGATCCCGGCGAGCCGTTCACGCCGGAGGACATGCAGGCCCGCATCTGGGCCGACCTGACGGCCATGTACGACCGGGGCATGCCGCGTCCCGACCTCATGGTGGTCAGCGGCGACCTGACCGAGTCCGGCAGCCTGGGGCAGTTCGCGCAGGCCACGCAGTTCGTCACCGACCTGCGGCTGCTGATCGGGCTGGAGCCCCACCGGCTGGTGCTGCTGCCCGGCCCGCGCGACGTCACCAAGGCCGCGGCCAGCGCGTACTTCATGACCTGCGAGGCCGACGACGTGAGCCCGCAGCCCCCCTACTGGCCCAAGTGGCGGCATTTCGCCGGGCTGTTCCGCGAGGTGTACCAGGGGCTCGACGACCGGGTGTTCGACGGCGGCCAGCCCTGGACGTTGTTCGAGGTGCCCGACCTGAGGGTGGTCGTGGCCGGGCTCAACTCGACGATGGCGATGAGCCATCTGGAGCGTGACGCGTACGCGCTGCTGGGCGAGGCGCAGGCCGCGTGGTTCGCCGAGCGGCTGCGCCCCTACGAGGAGAGCGCCTGGCTGCGGCTGGGCGCGATCGGCCATCCGCCGGCCGCGTTGCGGGACGCGCCCACGTTCGACCGGCTGCTCACCCACCGGCTCAACCTGCTCTTCCACGGGTCCGGCGCGGGCGTCCCGGCCGCCGAGCCGCGGCCGGGCTTCGCCGCGGTCGCGGCCCCGCGCTCCGGCCGCCACCAGGTGATCGAGATCTCCCCCGACGGCATGCGCACCTGGACGCCCGACGCCGGCAAGCCCGCGCGCGCCCGGCACGGCTGGCGGGCGGTGCGGGCCACGTTCACCGGCGAGACCCCCGGCACCCCGCCGCCCGCCCCCCAGCCCGAGGAGCGCGAGCCGAGCCCCGTCGAGCTGCTGCTCGACCGCATCACCGAGGTCTGCGAGGCCCGGCACGAGCGGGCCAAGATCCGGCGCTTCCCCGACCACTTGGTGGTCACCCATCCCGAGGACGGGTTCGTCCGGCAGCTCATGATCGGCGCGCACGTCGGCGAGCTGACCGAGGCCGCCGCGACCGGGTTCGCCCGCCGCGCCCACGCCGCCGACCTGGCCGCCGAGCTGATCTACCAGGGTCCGCCGGCCTCCCGCGCGCTCCGCGACGACCTCATGCGCAAGGGCGTGCGGGTGCGCAGCTTCCTGGAGTTCCAGGGCCTGCTCGACCTGTCGGGATATGTCGCCGAGCAGACCGCCCGGCTCACCGGCGACCGCCGCTACCCGCCCGGCCTCTACGTCCCCCAGCGCTACCGCGAGCTCGACCGGCCGGGCAGCCAGATCAGGCAGGGGCTCACCGACGAGCTGATGCGGCTGCTGGCCGCCGACCACGGCCGGTTCCTGCTGCTGCTCGGCGACTTCGGCCACGGCAAGACGTTCGCGCTGCGCGAGCTGGCCAGGCGCATCCCGGCCGAGCTGCCGCACCTGACGCCGATCTTCATCGAGCTGCGCGCCCTGGACAAGGCCCACTCGGTCGACGCCCTGGTCGCCGCGCACCTGGCCGGGCACGGCGAGGAGTTCATCGACCTCAAGGCGTTCCGCTACCTGCTCCGGCAGGGGCGCATCGTGCTGCTGTTCGACGGGTTCGACGAGCTGGTCACCCGGCTGACCTACGACCGGGCGGCCGATCACCTGGCCACCCTGCTGGCCGCGGCCGAGGACAAGGCCAAGATCGTGGTGGCCAGCCGTACGCAGCACTTCAAGTCGCACAGCCAGGTGCTGACCTCGCTCGGCGAGATGGTGGGTGTGCTGCCGCAGCGGCGGGTGCTCAGCGTGGAGGACTTCACGCACGACCAGATCCGCTCCTACCTGGCCAACCGGTTCGACGACGGCGACGAGGCCGGCGCCCGCATGTCGCTCATGGGCGAGATCAAAGACCTGCTGGCGCTGGCCCAGAACCCGCGCATGCTCAGCTTCATCGCCGACCTCGACGCCGACCGCCTGCGCACGGTCGCCGGCGCCCAGCACACCCTCAGCCCGGCCCTGCTGTACGAGGAGATCCTCAGCACCTGGCTGGCCTTCGAGGAGCGGCGGGCCCGCGTGCCCGGCTCGCCCGGCGCGTTGTCGATCGGCGAGCTGTGGCGGGTGGTGACCGCACTGGCGCTGCGCCTGTGGGACAGCGGCGAGACGCTGCTCGGCGTCGACGAGCTGACCGAGATCGGCGAGACGCTGAGCGACCTGGCCTCGGGCCAGCTCTCGCCCGCGCACGCCGCGCACGCGATGGGCTCGGGCAGCCTGCTCGTGCGCACCGAGGAGGGCATGTTCGGGTTCATCCACGCCTCGGTGATGGAATGGCTCATCGCCCGCCACATCGCCGCGAACCTCGACAATCCCCTCCCGCTGACCCGCAGGCCGCTGTCGGCGCTGACCGTCGAGTTCCTGTGCGACCTGGCCGACGTGCGGGCGTTGCGCGCCTGGGTGGCCGACCCGCCCGCCGACGACGTGGCCAGGGCGAACGCGGTCAAGATCGCGGCCAGGCTGCGTACCCCGGCCAAGGCGGACCTGCGCGGCGCGAACCTCAAGGGCGAAGACCTGTCGGCGCGCGACCTGCAGGAGGTCGACCTGACCGGCGCCGACCTGTCGGAGGCCACCCTCGCCGGCACGAACCTGTCCAGGGCCGTCCTGCGCGACGCGAGCCTGGCCGGCGCCCGGCTCGACGGCGCCCGGCTGACCGGCGCCGACCTGACCGGGGCCGACCTGTCGGGCGCGCGGCTGGCGCAGGTCGACCTGAGCGACGTCACGGTCGAGGGCGCCCGCTGGCACCGGGCGTCCCTGATCAACGTCACCGGCACGCTGCCGCACCTGCCGGGCGCGGCGGTGGTGCCGGGCCAGCCGGTGGAGGTGGAGTTCGCGCCCGCCGGCATCGGCGTCCCGTACGGCTACCACTTCCAGACCTCCCGCCTGCCCGAGCCCATCGCCTACAGCCCCGACGGCTCGACCATCGCCATCGGCAACGAGGACGGCGGCGTGCTGCTGTGCGCGGGCGGCTCCCCGGTCCGGACCCTCCAGGGCCACCGCGGCCGCGTCTACGCCGTCACCTTCGCCGGCGACCTGCTGGCCACCGGCGCGAGCGACGGCACGGTCCAGCTCTGGGACACCCTCACCGGCCGGCGCCTGCACACCCTGACCGGCCATCCCGACGGCGTGTGGCCGGTACGCCTCAGCGCCTCGGGCGAGCTGGTGGCGGCCGGCGGCGGCGACGGCGTGGTCCGGGTGTGGGAGACCGCGACCGGCCGGCTGGTCCACGAGCTCCCGGGCCACCGCGCGCCGGTCTACACCGCCTCCTTCGGCCGCTCCCAGCTCGTGACCGGCGACTCCGCGGGCGTCGTCCGGGTCTGGGACCTGAGCGCCGGGCAGACGGCCGTGACCCTCGACGGCCACCGCGGCAGCGTCTACCGGGCCGTGCACAGCCCCGACGGCACCCTGCTGGCCACCGGCGACGAGGCGGGCACGATCCGGCTCTGGGACACCGCCACCTGGTCCCCCCGGCACGAGCTGACCGGCCACACCGGCAGCGTCTACTGCCTGACGTTCTCCCCCGACGGCTCGATGCTGGCCAGCGGCGACACGTCCGGCAGCGTGCGCCTGTGGGAGGCGTCGGGCGAGCCGCTCGGCGTGCACACCACCCACACGGCGGCCGTCTACCAGGTGACCTTCAGCCCCGACGGCCGCACGCTGGCCAGCGGCGACTCCGGCGGCACGGTCCGGCTGCAGCCCGTGGGCGGCGGCAAGCGCGTCGAGCTGACCGGGCATCGCAGCTCGGTCTGGCCGTTCGCGTTCCGTCCCGACGGCCAGCAGCTGGCCACCAGCAGCAACGACGGCACCGTGCGCCTGTGGGACCCGATCTCCGGGCAGTGCCAGCGGGTGCTGCGCGGCCACGGCCGGCGGATCTCGTCGGTGCGCTTCAGCGCCGACGGCTCGATGCTGGCCACCAGCGGCAACGACGGCGTCGTCCGGGTGTGGGAGCTGCGCACCGGGCGGCGGCTGCGGGAGTTCACCGGCACCGCCGACCGGCTGATCTCCGCGCTGTTCTCGCCCGCCGGCCCGGTGCTGGCCACCTCCAGCAACGACGGCGGCGTGCACTTCTGGAACGCCACCACCGGCGACTACGAGCGCGAGCTGCACGCCGAGACCGACCACGTGTGGGCCGAGGCGTTCAGCCCCGACGGCAACATGCTGGCCACCGCCAACGACGACGACAGCGTCAAGATCTGGTACCGGCCGACCGGCCGCATGGCTGTCGACCTGGTCGACCACCGGGGGCGGGTGCGCTCGATCGCCTTCAGCCCCCTCGGCGACTACGTGGCCACCGGCTGCGACGACAAGCTCGTCCGCCTGTGGCACGTCTCCTCCGGCGGCCGGGTGGCGACGCTGGAGGGCCACACCGACCGGGTGTACTCCGTGGCCTTCTCCCCCGACGGCCGCTACCTGGCCAGCGCCGGCAACGACGGCCGCGCGCTGGTGTGGGAGCTGCGGCCCGGGCAGCCCTGGCAGCCGCGCCTGGCGCACACGCTCACCCAGCACGAAGGCCGGCTGTGGAGCCTGGCCTTCGACGCCACGGGCCGCCACCTGGCGACCGGCGGCGACGACATGACCGTGCGGGTGTGGGAGACCGCGACCGGGCAGCTGCTGCACACCCTCACCGGGCACGCGCGCCGGGTGTGGTCGGTGGCCTACAGCCCCACGTCCGACCTGCTGGCCAGCGCCGGCGACGACGGCGTGGTGATCCTCTGGGAGGGCGGGGAGCGGCGGGCGACGCTGCTGGGGCTGCCCGAGGGCTGGGCCGCCCTGGCGCCGGACGGGCGGTACAAGGTGCACGGCGAGCCCGGCGGGCAGTTCTGGCACGTCATCGGGATGTCACGGTTCGAGCTGGGGGAGCTGGATCCGTACCTGCCGGAGGTGAGTCAGGTGCCGCTCGACTCGCCCTTCTGACCGCAGGCGGGTGACTACTATCCGCGGGCGGCGCGGCGTACGAGCTCGTGCCAGACCTCGTCGACCCGGGCCTCCAGGTCGTCGAGGGAGCCCTCGTTGGGGATCACCAGGTCGGCGGCGGCCAGGCGGTCCTCCCGGCTCGCCTGGGCGGCGATGCGGGCCTTGGCGTCGGCCTCCGGCATGCCGCGGTGGTCGGCCAGGCGCCGGATCCGCACCTCGTCGGCCGCGTCGACCACGATCACCACGTCGTACATGGGGGCCAGCTTGTTCTCCACGAGCAGCGGCACGTCGTAGACCACGATCGCGTCGTCGGCCGCCTGGCCCTGCAACTCGGCCACCCGCTCCCCCACCAGCGGATGCACGATCGCGTTGAGCGCGGCCAGCCGGTCGGGGTCGGCGAAGACCACCGCGCCCAGCCGCTCCCGGTTCAGCGAGCCGTCGGGGCGCAGCACCCCTTCCCCGAACGCGGCCACCACCCGGGACAGCCCCACCGTGCCGGGCTCGACCACCTCTCGCGCGATCTTGTCGGCGTCGATGACGACGGCGCCCCTGGCCGACAGCCGCCTGGACACCTCGCTCTTGCCGGAGCCGATGCCGCCGGTGAGCCCAATCTTCAGCACCGGAAAAGACTACCCATCACGGCGTACCCGGTCATCCCGCCGGCTCGCTCAGTACCCGCCGCGGCGCGGCGCGGCGGTCGGACGGCGGGAGGGGTTGGCCCGGCCCGTGGGCTTGAGGTCGCGCGCCGGCTGGTCGTGCCGGTGCGGCGAGCGGGCCTGCTGGTCGGACTTGGCCTGGATGATCGTGGCGGGAAGTTTGATCTGCATACTTTTTTCCTCCTTGGGGGTGGGTGTCAGGCGCGGGTGAGCCAGGTGACCTGGGCGCCGTTGTCGAAGGACTCGCGCCTGGTCGGGGTGAACAGGGTGGGGCTGAACCGGCCGGCGAACATGGAGATGCCCGCCCCGGCCACCACGGGGTAGCGCTTGAGGATGATCTCGTCGATCTCCGGGAGCAGGGAGCCGGCGAGCTTGCCGCCGCCGCAGAGGTAGATGTCCATGCCGGTGTCCTCGGCCTTCAGCCGCCGGACGAGCTCGATCGGGTCACCCTTCTCCACGTGCACCGTGGGGTCGTCGATCGTCAGCGTGCTGGAGACGACGTACTGGCGCAGATGGGAGTACGGGCTGGTGGTGGGCACCTCCAGGGCCGGCTCGAAGGTGCCGCGGCCCATCACCAGGGTGTCGAACACCTTGTTGGGCACGCCCTCAAGGCCGACGAGCCTGCGGATGTGGGTGGGCAGCGTCTCGGGATAGCGGGTGTTGATCCAGTCGGCCATCTCGGCGGACACGGGGTAGAAGTCGAACTCGGCGCCGGGCCCGGCGATGTAGCCGTCGAGGGAGACGCCGACGTAGTAGACCAGCTTTCGCATTCGGAGCAACTCCTGCTGTAGTACTATGACTGAAGTGGTTTGAACATAGTACTACGTCTGGAGTGGTGTCAAGTGCGGAAGAACCCCGAGCGGAGGCAGGCGCTGATCGACGCGGCCATCGAGGTGCTGGCCAGGGAAGGAGCGCGCGGGCTGACGTTCCGGGCCGTCGACGCCGAGGCGGCGGTGCCCCCCGGCACGGCCTCCAACTACTTCGCCAACCGCGACGATCTGTTCACCCAGGTCGGCGGACGCATCTACGAACGCTTGCTGCCCGACGAGGCCACGCTCGCCCGCGGCCAGGAGGGCGTGCAGGACGAGACCCGCTACGCCGAGCTCATGCACGAGCTGGTGGACCGGGTCACCGCCTTCAACTCCGGCTACCTGGCGCTGCTCGAACTGCGGCTGGAGTCCACCCGGCGCCCTGAGCTGCGCGCCGTGCTCACCAAGCGCATCCGCGAGGACATCGACGCCAACATCGGCTACCACGCGACGTCCGGCCTGCCCGGCGACTCGACCTCGGTGGTCCTGCTCTACCTCGCCCTGAACTGGCTCATCGTCGAACGGCTGACCTTGCCGGACATCTTCAGCGAGCAGGAGGTCCGCCAGCTCGTGGACGCCGCCGTGCGGAGATCACTGAACGGCTGACAACGCCCGGACCGGCCAGCCCCGGTCCGGGCGGGCGTTCACCGGGCCAGGAGTTTGCCGAAGGCGACCGAACTGGTCCGCGTCACAGACCTGGGTGCCGGAGGCGAAGACGCCGCCGGACGAGCCGCCCAGGACGACGGGCCTGCCCGCGCGGCCGTTCTGGGCCGGGGCGCCTGCGACGACCTCGGCCTTGCCGTCGCCGGTGACGTCCAGGACCCTGCCCGGTCACCCGTCTGCGACTGCTCACCTCTCGGGTCGGTGGCGCTCCCCTCGGGAGCCGTCATGGCGTCCTGGGTGATGAGACGGGCCGCGAGGCGAGCTCTTCGCCCCCGGAATCACCGCGATCCCGCCTGCCCGGACGCCGTGGCGTCGGGCACCGGACAGGCCCCCGGGGAAACGATCAGTTTGGGCTGCGGCGCAGGTGGATCAGGGTGAGGTGGTCGTCCATCCGCTCCCGCCGGGTCTCGCGGTAGCCGAGCCGCCGGTACAGCCGCAGGTTCCCCTCCGACAGATGCCCCGTGAACAGGTCGAACGCGCCCGCCTCCGGCACCTGCTCGTGCAGCGCCGCGAGCAGGGCCGTGCCGAGCCCCTGCCCCTGCCGGTCGGGCGCGACCACGAGCCGTCCGACCAGGCAGGTGGTGCCGGCCACCTGCCCGCGCACTGCGGCGACGATCCGGCCGGCGTCCACGGCCTTGAGCACGACGCCCGTCTCGACGGCCTTGCGCACCTGCTCCAGCGACTCCACGAGCGGCGGGATGTAGGGGTCGCCGTAGAGCTGGGCCTCGCTCACGTACGCCGCCCGCTGCAGGGTGAGGATCTCGCCCGCGTCCGCCGCCACCGCCCGTTCGATCTTCACGCCAGCACCCTATCTGCTGCCTTCCCACCGCCACCGCCGACTTCCCCGCCCTCCGACCGCCCGCCGCCCGGCCTTGGACGGTCCTCTCGCGCTGCCGACTAAGGAGCGTTGCCCGCCGTGAGCTCCCCAGGGCAGAACGTGCCCTGCTTCGGCAGGACGCCGTTGACCAGGTAGTCGTGCACCTTCGTACGCAGACAGGCCGCGCGCAGCCTGCTCACGCCCTGCGCCAGGTACGCGCCCTGCCCGTCCCCGTGCCACAGGACCCTCGCCCCGGGGATCTGCCCGGCCGCCCTTGCCGCCCCGGAGGACGGCGTCTCGTTGTCCAGCCGTCCCACGCCGACCAGCACCGGGGGCACCTTGAGCCCGGCCGGCAACGGGTGCGGCGCCCAGCCCGGCGAGCGCGCCGCCCCCAGGCACCTGGCCACCTCCGCCCGCCCGCTCAGCCACCCCACCCGTGGGGCCGCCTTCCGCAGCCGCGCCTCCATCTGAAGGAACCGGCGATAGCCGGGCGCCGCCAACCCGAAGTCATGACACCACCTGACCCCCTCCGCACTTGCCGGCCCCACCTCCCCCACCTCGGACGCCACTCCCCCCACCACACCGGGAACCGCCTCCCCAGGCTGCGACACCGCCCCCGCCGCCCCTGAAGCCGCCCGCGCATCGGACAGGACGCCTCCCCCCGCCACTCCAGAGGCCACCGCCCCAGAGGCCGCGGTACCAGAGGCCGCCTGGCCCGCGCCGAGGCGGGCTCCGGCCGTACCTGCGGGGGGCGGCTGGCCCGGGCCGGGGTTGGCTGCCGTCGGGCCCGGAGGGGTGGGTTGTGGGGGCTCGGCGGGGAGCAGGGCGGTCAGGCCCGTGGTGTCGCCCGTTCGGGCTCTGGAGAGGGCCTGCGCGAGCGCCGGCCACCGGGCGGGCGTGAGGCCCGCCCATACGGCGGCGGCGATCTCGTGCCCGCTGACCGTACGCTCGCCGCCACCGAGCCGCAGAGGCGCGCGCCTGACCAGACCGTCGAACACCCGGACGGCGTCCGCGCGGCCGAGCGGGCAGCCGGGGCGGTTCCGGCACCAGTCGCGGAAGTACCCGAGCTGCCGCTCCTGGGCGCGGGCGTGGGCGAGCAGCCGCCGTTCGAGCCCGGTCTCGGTGTGGTCGGGCAGCCCCTCCAGGTACATCCGCCCGGCCCGGCCGGGGAACAGCTCCAGGTACGCCTGCCCGTACACGCTCCCGTAGCCGTTGCCGAGATAGCGCAGCCGCGACTCCCCCAGCGCGGCACGTACGGCATCGAGGTCGTGGGCGACCTGCCAGGACGTCAGCCCGGCGTAGGCGGGCCCGAGCGCGGCGCGGCAGGCCCGGTCGTGGACGGCGTTGTCCCGGGCGAACGCCCGCCAGGCCGTCCGCCCCTCGGCCACCTGCAGCCGGGCCGGGTCCGGCCGGGGTCGGGGGCACGCCCCCGCGTGCCCCCCATCCCCGGCCCCGCGCGCCTCGACCAGCACGACGTCGAACCACCTGGCCAGTTCGCCCACGGTGTCCGGCCGCGCCACGACCTCTCGGACGACCGACGCGGCCCCCGTGTTGACCACCAGCGCGCCGAGCCGCCGCAGCGGGTCCTGGGCGGGCATCATGGCGAGCCGGACGGCCACGCGGGCCTCGCGCGGCCTGGCCCAGTCGGCGGGGACGGGCAACGTGGCGCACCGCAGCCCGCCGCCGCACTCGGACCAGACGAGCCTCTCCCGCCCAGGCGCCGGCCGCACCGCCCCGGCAACGCCCCGCTCCTGCGGCCCCGCCGCCCCGAGCTCCGACGCTCCGAGCCCCTGCCCTGCCGACCCGGCCGTCCCAAGCTCAGACGCCGCCGATCCGGCCGCCCCAAGCTCAGACTCCGCCGATCCGGCCGCCCCAAGCTCAGACTCCGCCGATCCGGCCGTCCCGAGCTCCGACGCCGCCGATCCGGCCGCTCCGAACTCCGAGCCTGCCGATCTGGTCGCCCCCACGTCCGCCCCAGCCGATCCGGCCGTGTCCTGCCTGGGCTTCTCAGGCCAGGCCGCCTCAGGTCGCGGCTCCGCGAGCTCGGTCACGTCGCGTTCCGGCCATGGGGTCGGCGAGGCGACCAGGCGCATCGCCTGCCCGACTCCCCCGCCTGCCGCCGGAACCAGGACGGTGACCGCCGCCACCACCGGGATCACGCGCCGAACCATACGCACCGCATCGCCCCCGAACGCTCGTACCTCCAGCCGCATGTCAGTTTCCCAGCGGCCGTCTTCGCAGGTAGAGAAGTCGTAAAAGGTCGATGGGTAAAATCTCGCGCCCGCTCGGCGATTCTCCGTGCCACCGAACCCCCGTCCCCTCACAGAACCCCGCTCGGGTCAGAGGAGGGAAAAGACAGATCGGCTGTAATCAGACCCTCAAGGGCCGCCCAGCCCCCCTGCGGCTCAGCCTCCCCGCCACAGGCCACTCTTGAGGGACGCGACGCGCCACATGCCAGGGTGGCACCAGCGCCTCCGCGTCGTTGCCGTCCGTACCTGGTCGGGAAACGGCGAGAAGGCGAGCCCGGGCAGCGGGGCGCTACGCCGCGAAAGCCGGCGACCGAGCGGGCAGCGTGTTCTTGAGCGTGGCCGTCATCCTCGGACGGGTTGCGTGATGCGCTCAAGCCATCGCCGCAGAAGGGCGGTCTCGGCCGGTTCCAGGGCCTCGGTCCCGGTGAGATCGAGTTGTGCGTGCAGGCGCAGCGCGGCGGCGTACAGCGGGTCGGCGTCGTTCTGAGCGGCCGGCCCGGCCAGGACGTGCGAGAACACGGCGTCTCGCATGCGGTGGGACAGCGCGGGGTCGTCGAACAGAGCCGGTCTGGCGATGTGGTCGAGGGCGGTGCCGACGTTCGCCGACAGGATCAGCTGAGCGGCGGTCTGCGGCTCGGCCTTCAGCGCCCCCGCCGCCGCGCACCGCGTGAGCGCCGCCACCAGCAGGTCCATCACGCGATCTCGCGCCGTCGAGTGTGACCACGGCCGCGGAGTGAACATCAACTGGTAGAGGGCCGGCTTCGCCCGGGCGAAGGCCATGTGGCCGTCCCAGCCGGCGCGCAGGTCGGCGACCGGGTCGCCGGTCTGCTCCTGGGCGGCCTTGAGCGCGGCATATTGCTCGTAGCCGTGGTCGGCGACGGCGTCCAGCAACCCGCGCTTGTCACCGAACAACCGGTAGAGCACGGGCTGGCTCACGCCGACGGCCTCGCAGACCGCGCGCGTGGCCACCTCATGGTCCAAGGACGACGCCAGCTGCCGCTCCGCGGCCTCGATCATCGCCGCGCGGAGCGCGTCCGTCTCTGCCATGCGATCGATGATAGCGCCAATCGGTAGCGGCGATACGAACTGTGCTACCGTCGATTCTCGTAACGCCGATACGGAGAATCCGTATCACTGCTAGAACCAGGGAGTTTCCATGAATGACCAGCGTGTGGCCGTCGTCAGCGGCGGCTCCCGCGGGATTGGCAAGGCGATCGCGGTGGCGCTGGCGGCACGGGGCTGTGCGGTCGCCGTGGGGTTCCAAGGGTCGGCCTCCGCCGCGGCGCAGGTGGTCGAGGAGATCGCGGCATCCGGCGGCCGGGCGATCCCGGTCCAGGCCGACGTGGCCGACGAAGACGCCGTCGCGGAGATGTTCGAGGCGACGGAGAAGTCCTTCGGCGGGGTCGATGTGGTCGTCAACTCGGCGGGGCGGCTGTCGTTGTCCCCGATCGCCGACCTCGACCTTCACGAGCTGGACGCTCTGCACCGCACCAACATCCGCGGCGCGTTCGTGATGGCCCGGGAGGCCGCGCGCCGCATGCGCGACGGTGGCGCGATCGTCAACCTGTCCACCTCCGTGGTCGGCCTGCAGTTCCCGGGCTACGGGGCGTACGCCGCCAGCAAGGGAGCCGTCGAGGCGATGACACTGGTGCTCGCCCGGGAACTGCGCGGGCGGAACATCACGGTCAACGCGGTCGCGCCGGGCCCGACCGCCACCGAACTGTTCCTCGACGGCAAGACCGAGGCGACGATCCAGCAGCTCGCCAAGCAGCCGCCGCTGGAACGGCTCGGCACCCCCGAGGACATCGCCGGGGTCGTCGCCTTCCTGGCGAGCCCGGCCGGGCACTGGATCAACGGCCAGGTCGTGCGCGCCAACGGCGGGATCATCTGATGGCCGCCGCGCGACAGGCCATCGTCGCCACCGGGGCCTCCAGCGGGTTCGGCATGGGACCGCCATCGTCGTGCCCGGCGCGTTCACCTCCGGGCACCCGCCGCCTCACTCTGAATCCCCACACGAAAGGAAACCGACATGCCGTTCGCCAACCTCAAGGTTCCCGCCGACACCCTGACCCCCGAGTCCAAGAAGAAGCTCATCGACGCAGTCACCGACGCCTATGCCACCGTCTACGGAGAACGAGCTCGGGCCACCACCCTGGTCCTCCTGGAGGAGGTTCCGGACGGCGGCTGGGGTCTGGGTGGCAACATCCTCACCGCGGACATGCTCGGCCGCAGCTGACCCGTCCGGGACACCGGGCCGCCCCCGGCCCGGTCCCACCGCCGAACCTCACCCCGGCCCCCAGCGCAGAAACCGCACCTGGGGTCGGGTGGGCCCGGAGGCCGCGGATCAAGCGCGGAGGGCGTCGATCAGGGCGTCCACGGCGGCGAGCGCGACGGAGGTGTCGAGTCCTGCGCGGGAGACCAGGGACAGGCCCTGGACGGTGAACAGCAGGAGCTGCGCCTGGGCCTCGGGGGTGGCGGCCCGGGCGACCTCGCCGTCGGCCTGCGCGCGGCGCAGGGCGTCGGCGACGATCCGGGTGAAGCGGTCGTGCGAGCGGGCGACGATCTCGCGGGCCTCGGCATCCTGCGGAACCATTTCGGCGGTGGTGTTGCCGATCATGCACCCTTGCGGAACGCCGGCCTCGGAGGCGTACTCCTGCGTCCGGGCCGGGTTGGCGAGCACCTCGCGCAGCGCCGGCAGCACCGGCCCGGACGCCAGCGCCGCGATCAGCTCGCGCTCGTAGGTGTCCCAGTACAGCTGGACCGCCGCCAGGTAGAACTGCCGCTTGTCGCCGAAGGCGCCGTACAGGCTGCCCCGCTCCAGATCCAGCGCTTCGACGAGGTCCTGGATGGAGGTCTCTCCGTAGCCCCGCGACCAGAACAGCAGCAGCGCGCGCTGCAGCGCCTGGTCCTTGTCGAACGCGCGAGGGCGTCCTGTCCGTGCCATGTGCCCAGGCTACCGACTTTTTGACCGCTTGCACAGAAGTCTGTACGTTGAAGGCCGCGCGACTTATTGAACGACCGCACAGAAGTCGCCGGCGCTCGCACCGGCGGAGAGGCAGAACCCCATGGACTTTCACAGCAAGACGGCGCTGATCACCGGATCGGGCGCCATCGGCGGGCTCGGGCACGCCACGGCGAAGGTTCTCGCCGCCGGCGGGGCGGACGTGATCATCACCGGCACCGACCCCGGCCGCGGCGCCCAGGTCGTGGACGACGTGCGGACCGGCGCGACCGGCTCCGTGCACTTCATCGGCGCCGACCTGGCCGACCCGCAGGCCGTGCGGCGGCTGGCCGAGGAGGCCGGGGCGGTGGACATCCTCGTCAACAACGCCGGTGTCGTCCCGTTCAGCGCGACCGCCGACCAGGACCTCGCCGCCTACGACGCGGCCTTCGCGGTCAACGTGCGCGCGCCGTTCATCCTGGTCGCCCAGCTCGCACCGAAGATGGCCGCCGGCGGGGGCGGCAGCATCGTCAACGTCACCTCCACCGCCGCCGGCCTGGGCATGCCGCCGATGGCGGTCTACGGCGCCACCAAGGCAGCGCTGGAGTCCCTGACCCGCACCTGGGCCGCCGAGTTCGCCGCCTCCGGCGTACGCGTCAACGCCGTGGCGCCCGGCCCGATGACCACCTCCAAGGTGGTGGCGGTCATGGGACCGGACGTCGGCGGCATGGGCCTGACGACCGCGCTCAAGCGCGCCGCCGCTCCGGCCGAGGTCGCTCGCGTCATCGCCTTCATCGCCGGCGACCAAGCCAGTTATGTGACCGGCGCCGTCGTGGCCGCCGACGGCGGACGCACCGCCATCTGACCCCGAACGCACCGGCCAGAGCCACGTCCGCAGTACGGGGCCGGCCTCTGGCGGGTGCCTCACGATGGCGGGTGCCTCACGATGGGGGGACGGCCCGTCATCATCACCACAACCATGCGCCATGAGCCAGTCAGGAGGATGACTTCCATGGGTCGTCTCGCAGGAAAGCATGCACTGATCACCGGCGGGACCAGCGGCATCGGGTTGGAGACAGCCCGTCAGTTCCTCGCCGAGGGAGCGACTGTCGCGATCACCGGCCGCTCACGGGAACGGCTGGCCAAGACCGCCCGGCAACTGGACGGCCCGCTGCTGCCCATCGTCAGCGACGCCGGCGACGTCCCCGGCCAGGCGGCGCTCGCGGCGCGGTTGCAGCAGGAATGGCCGAAGCTCGACATCGTGATGAGCAACGCCGCCGACGTCACCCATCTCCCGATCGAGCAATGGAGCGAGGAGGCGTTCGACACGCTCGTCGCCACCAATCTCAAAGGGCCGTTCTTCCTGGTCAGAGCTTTGCTTCCGCTCTTGTCACAGCAGGCCTCGGTCATTCTCGTCGGCTCGGTCTCCGCTTACGTCGGGCACGAGAACGCGGCGGTCTACGGTGCCGCCAAGGCGGGCCTGCTGTCCCTTTCCCGCGGGCTGACCTATGAGCTGAAGGACCGGGGCATCCGGGTCAACGGGCTGAGCCCGGGGCCGACCCTCACGGACGCGTTCAAGTCGCTCGGCCCCGAGCGACAGGCCGCCATCTACGACGAACTCCGGCGGACCGTGCCCCTGCATCGCATCGGCACCACCACCGAGGTGGCGAAGGCGGCCGTCTACCTGGCCTCCGACGAGTCCGCCTACACCGCCGGCACCGTCCTGCGCGTCGATGGCGGCATCGGGGAGCTCGCCTACTGACCTCCGTTCGTCAGCGGCCTGGCGGCAGTCTTGGCTGCGCGGGTCGGCGAGGTGATTCACGAGCGTGTCGTCGTGTCGCTGATCTCGCCCGAGGCGGCCACGACCTCCGCTCACGGAACGGGAGATCGCGTCGCCGGCGGCACGAGCACCACCAGGCCGTCGCCGTCACGGCGGCCCAGCTCATGACCACCCCGGCGAGCCCCCTACGGCAAGGCTCCACGCGAGGCCCGTCCCGGAGAAGGGCATGAAAAAGCCCCGCACGGAAACCCGTGCGGGGCCTTTCAAGGCTGAGCCTTAGCTCTGGCCGCCCGCGAGCTTCTCGCGGAGGGCTGCGAGCGCCTCGTCAGAGGCGAGCGCGCCGCTGGCCGGAGCCGACGACGAGCTGCCCGACGGAGGAGCGGTCTCGCCGCTGTAGGACGAGGGAGCGGCCTCGCCGGCCTCCGCCTCGGCCTTGCGGGCCTCCTCGATCTGCTTGCGGTGAGCCTCGAAGCGAGTCTGGGCCTCGGCGTACTGCCGCTCCCACTCCTCACGCTGCTTGTCGAAGCCCTCGAGCCACTCCCCGGTCTCCGGGTCGAAGCCCTCGGGGTAGATGTAGTTGCCCTGGTCGTCGTACGTGGCCGCCATGCCGTAGAGGGTCGGGTCGAACTCGACCTCGGTGCCGACACCCTCGTTGGCCTGCTTCAGCGAGAGGCTGATGCGACGACGGTCGAGGTCGATGTCGATGATCTTCACGAAGATCTCGTCGCCGACCTGGACGACCTGCTCCGGGATCTCCACGTGGCGCTCGGCCAGCTCGGAGATGTGGACCAAGCCCTCGATGCCCTCCTCGACCCGGACGAACGCACCGAACGGCACCAGCTTGGTGACGCGGCCCGGCACGACCTGGCCGATCTGGTGGGTACGGGCGAACTGCTGCCACGGGTCTTCCTGCGTGGCCTTGAGCGACAGGGAGACGCGCTCGCGCTCCATGTCGACGTCGAGGACCTCGACCGTGACCTCCTGGCCCACCTCGACGACCTCGGACGGGTGGTCGATGTGCTTCCAGGACAGCTCGGACACGTGGACCAGACCGTCGACCCCGCCGAGATCGACGAAGGCGCCGAAGTTGACGATCGAAGAGACGACGCCCTTGCGGACCTGGCCCTTCTGCAGGGTGTTGAGGAACGTCTGGCGAACCTCGGACTGCGTCTGCTCCAGCCAGGCGCGGCGGGAGAGAACCACGTTGTTGCGGTTCTTGTCGAGTTCGATGATCTTCGCCTCGAGCTCGCGGCCGACGTACGGCTGCAGGTCGCGGACCCGTCGCATCTCGACCAGGGAGGCGGGGAGGAAGCCGCGCAGGCCGATGTCGAGGATGAGACCACCCTTGACGACCTCGATGACGGTACCGGTGACGATGCCGTCCTCGTCCTTGATCTTCTCGATCGTGCCCCAGGCGCGCTCGTACTGGGCGCGCTTCTTGGACAGGATCAGGCGGCCCTCTTTGTCCTCCTTCTGGAGAACCAGGGCTTCGACGTGCTCCCCGACCTCCACGACGTCAGCAGGGTCGACATCGTGCTTGATCGAAAGCTCGCGCGAGGGGATGACACCCTCGGTCTTGTAGCCGATATCGAGAAGGACCTCGTCTCGATCGACCTTGACGACGGTGCCCTCGACGATGTCGCCGTCGTTGAAGTATTTGATGGTCTCGTCGATCGCTGCGAGGAAGGCTTCCTCGGACCCGATGTCGTTGACCGCTACCTGCGGGGTGCTCGAGGTGGCCTCAGTGCTGGACGTCATGTGTGGAATTGCTCCGAACGCGGACAGGATGTCGATGTGGCGGATGCGCGGCAGGCCCTCTTCCGCATCAAGCCGAGGAATTACGACATCGACGTGACCGAGCGCGAGCCCGCTCCGTCTGAGGCGCGCGCGAGCCCACAGCGCAGCGATCAGCATATGAGACCTTGGCCACGGGGTCAATCCGGAGGCACATCAGTACCCGATGATCTGGGACTCCCGCTTGGGGTTGATATTACCCCGTAGCCTGCGCGGGACGGAGATCCGCGTGGGATCGCCGTCCGAGACGTAGCGCTCGCCAGGGTGCTTGTTCAGCCACTCCAGCCAGTACTGCGAGCACCACTTGCGGCACTCTCCCCGTTTGCCGTTGCTCTGGATCCGCTGGATCGCCCCACGGTCGAAGTCTTTCGCGAAAGGCGAAAGCGACGGCTGGGCCCCGGCGAGGAACACGCCCGCGAAATCATAGCGGGTCCCGTCCCAGGAGCCGGTACGGGCGAGCTTCTTGGGCCGCGGCAGCGACCCGTACGGCAGGGCCAGGGTCTTGTCCGGCGGCGCCCCCAGCTTCTTCAGCAGGCGCTCCAGCCGGACGATCTGCTCGCGCACCTTTTTCTTGCCCAGCCGCCGCAGGTCCGGATGGGACCAGGTGTGGTTGGCGACCTCGAAGCCGTGATCGACCAGCCACCGCACCGCGGCCGCCTGCCGCTCCTGGTCGCGCAGCCCGAACGGCTCACGGGTGATCCAGAACGTCGCGGCCGGCCGGAACGAGGGGTAACGGGCGGCCACGTCGAGGATCACGCCGACGGCGGTGTCGGGCTCGGGGTTGCCCGCGTCGTCGAGCGCGAAGTGGCTCGGGTGACCGTCGTCGAACGTCAGCACGACCGGGAACCGCCCGGCCGGCACCCGGATGTCGCCGGTGGCGAACTCCCTGGCCGTGATGGGCACGTAGCCCTGCTTGGCCAGTTTCTCCAGCTCCTGCCTGAGCTGGGCGGGGGTGCGGTCGATGGAGGCCACGCGCTTGCGCAGGATCCGGTGGTACATGATGACCGGCACCAGGCCCGCCTCGTTGGCGCGCACCTGCCGGGCGAACTCGGGGGTGGCGACCACGCCGGGCGGCTGGGAGGTGTCCTGCGGCTGCCCCTGCGGGGGTGAGACGGGGGCGATCACGCCGACCCGGGCCGACGCTTGGGTAGTAGGAGTCTCACCGTCAGGTAAGAGGCTCAGCCCGACGACGGCCACGGTCACCACGGCCACGTTCGCGATTGCGATGATCCGCGTGAAGGACGCTGGTACCCGCACAAATCTCCCGACATCTCGGCCAAACTGTCATCAGCGTAGACGAGAAGCCCCGGAGACGGCGGGGCCACGCCGTTCGCGATATGTCGGACTGCCCCGCCGTGTCGGGATAAACATCGTCAGTGGCCGGCGTCCTGCCACGTACGCCCGACGCCCACCGAGACCTCCAGCGGAACGCGCAGGTGGTAGGCGGCGTTCATCTGGTCGCACACGAGCTGCCGCAGCGTCTCCAGCTCGCCCGGCGCGACCTCGAACACCAGCTCGTCGTGGACCTGCAGCAACATCCGCGAGGCCAGCCCCTCCTCGGCGATGGCCTGGTGGACGTGGAGCATGGCGACCTTGATGATGTCGGCCGCCGAGCCCTGGATGGGGGCGTTGAGCGCCATGCGCTCGGCCATCTCCCTGCGCTGGCGGTTGTCGCTGGTCAGGTCGGGCAGGTAGCGGCGGCGGCCCATGATCGTCTCGGTGTAGCCGTCGGTGCGCGCCTGGGCCACGATGGCCTGCAGGAAGTCGCGCACGCCGCCGAACTCGGTGAAGTACTCCTCCTTCAGCGCCCGCGCCTCCGAGACCGGGATGTTGAGCTGCCCGGACAGGCCGAAGTCGGACAGGCCGTAGGCCAGGCCGTAGTTCATCGCCTTGATGCGCGCCCGCAGCTCGCTGTCGATCTGCTCGGGCGGCAGGTCGAACACCCGGGCCGCGGTGGCCTGGTGGAAGTCGTGGCCGGACTCGAAGGCCTCGATCAGCGACTCGTCGCCGGACAGGTGGGCCATGATGCGCAGCTCGATCTGGCTGTAGTCGGCCGTCAACAGCCGCTCGTAGCCCTCGCCGACCACGAAGCCCTGCCGGATGCGGCGGCCCTCGGCGGTGCGGATCGGGATGTTCTGCAGGTTGGGCTTCTCCGACGACAGGCGGCCGGTGGCGGCGATGATCTGGTTGAACGTGGTGTGGATGCGCCCGTCGTCGCCGACCTCCTTGATCAGGCCCTCGACCGTGGTGCGCAGCTTCTGCTGGTCGCGGTGGCGCAGCATGATCGTCGGCAGCTCGTGCTCGGTCTGGGTGGCGAGCCAGGCGAGCTGGTCGGCGTCGGTGCTGTAGCCGGTCTTGATCTTCTTGGTCTTCGGCAGGTTGAGCCGGGTGAACAGGATCTCCTGGAGCTGCTTGGGCGAGCCCAGGTTGAACTGCTCGCCGACGGAGCGGTGGGCCTCCTCCACGGCGTGCTTGACCGCGGCGCCGAACTCGGCCTCCAGGCCCGCGAAGTACTGGCTGTCGACGGCGATGCCGGCCCGCTCCATCTCGGCCAGCACCGACAGCAGCGGCAGCTCGACGTCGGCCAGGAGCTGGGTGCCGCCGCGGCCGGCCAGGAAGCCCTCAAGGGAGTCGGCCAGCTCGCGCACGGCGTGGGCGCGCAGCGCGAGGTCTTTGGCCGGCGCGTCCTCGTCGTCGCCGAACAGGGCGGCCTGGCCGCCGGACTCCTCCTCGGCCCGCAGGTCGCGGTGGAGGTAGCGCCTGGCCAGGTCCTCCAGCGCGAACGTGCGCTGGCCCGGCATGGCGAGGTAGGCGGCCAGCGCGGTGTCGCAGCTGAGGCCGCGCAGCTCCATGCCCTGGGCCCACAGGGCCAGGATCGGGCCCTTGGCGTCGTGGACGGCCTTGGGCCTGCTCTCGTCGCCCAGCCAGGCCCGCAGCGCCGCCTCGTCGGCCTCGGTGAGCTTGACGGGGTCGATGTGGGCGGCGGTGCCGTCGGGCGAGGCGACGGCGATGCCGTCGATGCGGCCCGAGCCGCTGCCGTAGGAGCCCTTGAAGGCCAGCCCGGCGCGGCCCTGCGGGAGCGCGGCCAGCCAGCCGGCCACCCGGTCGGGGCCGAGGATGACGGTCTCGACCTCGAAGCCCTGCTCGGGCTCCGCCTCGCCGGTGCCGAGCACCTTGAAGACGCGCTCGCGCAGCTCGCCGCGGATCTGCAGGGTGTCGAACAGCTTGTTGATCTCCTCGCGCTCCCACGCGCCCTGGGTGAGGTCGCCGAGCTCGACGTCGAGCGGCACGTCGCGCAGCAGCTCGGTCAGGCGGCGGTTCATCAGCACCTGGGCAACGTGCTCGCGCAGCTTGTCGCCGACCTTGCCCTTGACCTCGTCGACGCGGTCGACCAGCGCGGTGAGGGAGCCGAACTCGCGCACCCACTTGGCCGCGGTCTTCTCGCCGACGCTGGGGATGGACAGCAGGTTGTCGCTGGGGTCGCCGCGCAGGGCGGCGAAGTCGGGGTACTGGGCCGGGGTCAGGCCGTACTTCTCCTCGACCGCCTCGGGGGTGAACCGGGTCATGTCGCTGATGCCGCGGCGCGTCATCAGCACGGTGACGTGCTCGTCGACGAGCTGCAGGGCGTCGCGGTCGCCGGTGACGATCAGGACGTTCATCCCGTCGCCGGCCGCGCGGGTGGCCAGGGTGGCGATGAGGTCGTCGGCCTCGAAGCCCGCCTTGGACAGATGCGGGATGCGCAGCGTGTCGAGCAGCTCGTAGATGAGCTGCATCTGGCCGCGGAAGTCTTCGGGCGTCTCGCTCCGGTTGGCCTTGTAGTCGGAGTACTCCTCGTGGCGGAACGTCGGCTCCGACCGGTCGAAGGCCACCGCCACGTGGGTCGGCTGCTCGTCGCGCAAAATGTTCGTCAGCATCGAGGTGAACCCGTAGACCGCCTCGGTGTGCTGACCGTCGGTGGTCATGAGGTTGGCGTCTTTGAGCGCGTAGAAGGCGCGGTAGGCCAGGGAATGCCCGTCAAGCAGCAACAGGCACGGGCGGCTGGGGGTCACTTCACTCTTCGGCACGTACGCAGCCTAGTCTGCGTCAACGACAGAAAACCCGAGCTCGGAAGAGTGGAGACATCCCCTTGACGCAGACCGATCCGCTGGACTTCTCCGCGTACGGCGCGGTGCACGAGGGCACGCTGGCCCACCGCATGGGCATCGAGTTCGTCGAGGCCGGGCCCGAGCGCGTCGTCGGCAGGATGCCGGTCGAGGGCAACACCCAGCCCTACGGCCTGCTGCACGGCGGCGCGTCGGCGGTGCTGGCCGAGACGCTGGGCTCGGTGGCCGCGGCGATCCACGCCGGCCCCGGCCGCATCGCCGTCGGCATCGAGATCAACGCCACCCACCACCGCTCGGCGACCTCCGGGTACGTGACCGGGGTCGCGACGCGGTTGCACGGCGGACACACTTTGGCGACGTACGACATCGAGATCACCGACGAGGAGGGACGGCGGGTGTGCACCTCCAGACTGACGTGCATGCTGCGCGACCAGCGCCCCTGACGTCACTTTGACCGAACCTTTGCGCAGCGGCCCCATCGATCGCTACGGTTGTCCGAACAGAGCCCGCGGGGAGGCCCGGTAGATAACGTGTGCGGCCGGGGAAGCCCTACATGGCCCCAAAGGCCGCCCCGCGGGCTCGTCCACGTTTTCTCCCCATCGTTACCGTTTCGTTTTCGGCGTGGGCCAGGCGTCTTCCCTCATTTAGCCCCTGACCTGCCGCGTTGTTTGCTCACATGTGTGGCACACGCATGTCACTAATTGGTGACGAACCATACTGAAACGGGCGTCTGCGGAATAAGCTCCCGCCATTGCATCCCAGTTGTGCCTGCGATGCGCGCGTGTCGAGATGGAGGGGCACAACCCCGCCTTGACCTATTTGAGGGAGCACCATTGCGCAGAGCCGTGATCGCGTTCACGGCCTTCCTGGGTGGACTCATCTTCCTGCTGGCCAGTCCCGCGCAGGCGGGGCCGGCCGGATGCCAGGGTTTGAAGGGGACGCTCAAACTCCAAGGCCAGCCAGTGAACGGCGTCAAAATCGCCGTGACCACCGAGGGCGGACAACCCGTCAAGGAGGTCACAACAAACGCACAGGGCACGTGGGAAGTTCCTACCGACAAGGGCAAGTTCAAGGTCACCCTTGACCCGAACTCCCTTCCGAAGAACGCCGAGGTGCGCGGCGGCAGCAACGTGCGCACGCCGACCGTCTTCGAGGGCAACTGCTCGACCGTGCTGTTCGCGTTGCAGGCCAAGGGCGTCGCCGGGCAGCCGCAGGCAGACGACAGCGGGGAGAGCAGCGTCTGGGACACCGCGGCGCAGCTCGCCTTCGAGGGGCTCAACCTCGGGTTGATCATCGCCCTGGCCGCGCTCGGCCTGTCGCTGATCTACGGCACGACCGGCCTGACCAACTTCGCCCACGGCGAGCTGGTCACGCTCGGCGCGGTGCTGGCCTACATGTTCAACGTGGGCTTCGGCCTCCATCTCATACCCGCCGCGGTGCTCGCCGTGGCGCTGGGCGGCGCGTTCGGCTACGCCCAGGACCGCCTCTTCTGGGGCCAGCTGCGCAGGCGCGGCACCGGCATCGTCGCCATGATGATCGTCTCCATCGGCGTCGCGCTGGTCATGCGCTACGTCATGCTGATCTTCTTCGGCGGCCAGAACGAGGCCTACGCCCAGTACACGGCCCAGCCGGGCATCGAGGTCGGGCCGATCTCCGCGGCGCCCAAGAACTTCGTGGCGATGGGCATCGAGCTGGCCGTGCTGCTCCTGGTCGGCTTCGCGCTGCTGCGCACCCGTACCGGCAAGGCGGCCAGGGCCGTGTCGGACAACCCCGCGCTCGCGGCCTCGTCCGGCATCAACGTCGACCGGGTCATCCGGATCGTCTGGACCCTGGGCGGCGCCATCGCGGCGCTGGCCGGCATCATGCTCGGGCTCTCGCAGAACCTGAAGTACACGATGGGCCAGGACATCCTGCTGCTCATCTTCGCCGGCGTCACGCTCGGCGGGCTCGGCACCGCCTTCGGCGCGCTGGTCGGCTCGCTGGTGGTCGGCCTGTTCATCCAGGTCTCCACCCTGTGGGTGCCGCCGGAGCTCAAGAGCGTCGGCGCGCTGGTCGTGCTCATCATCGTGCTCCTCGTCCGGCCCCAGGGCATCCTGGGCCGCCGCGAGCGAATCGGCTGATCGGGGGAGGATCAGAATGGACTGGATCACGATCATCAGCACGACGCTGAAGTCCGCGGTCGGCGTCGAGACCGTGCTGTACGCGCTCGCCGCGATCGGCATCAACATCCAATTCGGCTACACCGGCCTGCTCAACTTCGGCCAGGCGGCGTTCATGGGCGTGGCCGGCTACGGCCTGGCCGTCACCGTCACCGTCATGGGCCTGCCGTTCTGGGTCGGCATCATCGTCGGCCTGCTCGCCGCGGTGCTCCTGGCGATCCTGCTCGGCATCCCGACCCTCCAGCTGCGCGCCGACTACCTGGCCATCGTGACCATCGCGGCGGCCGAGATCGTCCGGCTGGTGTTCCGCTCGGTGGCCTTCAAGAGCGTCTTCGGCGGCTCGGACGGCCAGCGCGGCTTCTCCGACGGCTTCTACGCGCTCAACCCCTACCCCGAGGGCCAGTACGGCTTCAACCTCGGCTCCGTCCCCCTGTTCTTCAACCACCGGGTGCTGTGGGTGCTGACCGTCGGCTGGGTGCTCATCGCCCTGTGCTGCGGGCTGGTCTACCTGCTGATGAAGAGCCCCTGGGGCCGCGTGCTCAAGGCCATCCGCGAGGACGAGGACGCCGTGCGCAGCCTCGGCAAGAACGTCTTCTCCTACAAGATGCAGTCGCTCATCCTGGGCGGCGTCGTGGGCTGCCTGGGCGGCTTCATCTACGGCCTGGCCTACGCCTCCGTCCAGCCCGACATCTTCGGCACCGAGACGACGTTCTACGCGTACACGATGGTCATCCTCGGCGGCGCCGCCCGCGTGCTCGGCCCCGTCGTGGGCGCGTCGATCTTCTGGGTGCTGCTCGTCCTGATCTACGGCGTGCTGTCCGAGGCCGTCGGCGCCGGGATCATCACCTTCATGGACACGAACCAGGTGGGCGCCGTCCGCTGGATCCTGGTCGGCCTGGGTCTCGTCCTGTTGCTCATCTTCCGGCCACAGGGCATCTTCGGCGACAAGAGGGAGATAGCAATCAATGCACGCTGAAACCACGGCCACCGAGCGCAAGGCCGCGGCACTGGCCGCCTTCAAGGACCTGGCCCGCGACCCGGGCGTGCCGAAGCCGGACCCGATCCTCACCGTCGACAACGTCGTGCGCCGCTTCGGCGGCCTGACCGCGGTCGAGGTCGCCCACGTCGAGATCCAGCGGGGTTCCATCACCGCGCTGATCGGCCCCAACGGCGCCGGCAAGACGACCTTCTTCAACCAGCTCACCGGCTTCGACACCGCCGACTCCGGCTCGTGGACGTTCAACGGGCGCAGCATGAGCGGGGTGCCGGCCCACAAGGTCGCCCGCGCCGGCATGGTGCGCACCTTCCAGCTCACCAAGGCGCTGTCCCGCCTGACCGTCATGGAGAACATGCGCCTGGGCGCCCAGCGGCAGAAGGGCGAGACGTTCTGGCGGGCGCTCATCCCGTCGATGTGGCGCGGCCAGGAGGACGAGATCACCGTCCGCGCCGAGGAGCTCCTCGAACGCTTCAAGCTGGGCGCCAAGCGGGACGACTTCGCCGGCTCGTTGTCCGGCGGCCAGCGCAAGCTGCTGGAGATGGCCCGCGCCCTCATGGTCCAGCCGGAGCTGGTCATGCTGGACGAGCCCATGGCGGGCGTGAACCCGGCCCTGACCCAGTCGCTGCTCGGCCACGTCAAGGACCTGCGCGAGCAGGGCATGACGGTGCTGTTCGTCGAGCACGACATGGACATGGTCCGCGACATCAGCGACTGGGTGATCGTCATGGCGCAGGGCGCCGTGATCGCCGAGGGCCCGCCCGACACGATCATGTCGGACGAGCGCGTGATCGACGCCTACCTCGGCGCCCACCACGACGCCCCGCTCTCGGACACCGAGCTGGAGTCGCAGCTCCACGAGGCCGAGGCGGCCCTGGAGGCCGAGATCGAAGAGGAGACGCAGAAGTGAGCGACGCCCCCGAGGCCGCCCCCGAGTCGCAGGCGGCCGTCACCGACCGCACCGCGCACCTGGAAGGCGCCGAAGACGCCGTGCTGCGGTGCGACGAGCTGATCGCCGGCTACCTGCCGGGCGTCAACATCCTCAACGGCTCCGACCTCTACGTCAAAGAGGGCGAGCTGATCGGCATCATCGGCCCCAACGGCGCCGGCAAGTCGACGCTGCTGAAGGCCATGTTCGGGCTGGTCAACATCCGCAGCGGCACGGTGCTGCTCAAGGGTGAGAACATCACGAACATGAAGGCGCACTCGCTGGTCTCCCGCGGCGTCGGCTACGTGCCGCAGACCAACAACGTCTTCCCCAGCCTCACCATCGAGGAGAACCTGGAGATGGGCGCCTTCCAGGTGCCCGGCAAGTTCAAGGAGCGCTTCGAGTTCGTCGCCGAGCTCTTCCCGGCGCTCAAGGAGCGCCGCAAGCAGCGCGCGGGCTCCCTGTCCGGCGGTGAGCGGCAGATGGTGGCCATGGCCAGGGCGCTCATGACCGAGCCGTCGGTGCTGCTGCTGGACGAGCCGTCGGCGGGCCTGTCGCCCAAGCTCCAGGACCTGGTCTTCATCCAGGCCCAGCAGATCAACAAGGCGGGCGTGACGGTGATCATGGTGGAGCAGAACGCCCGCCGCTGCCTGCAGATCTGCCACCGCGGCTACGTGCTCGACCAGGGCCGCAACGCCTACACCGGCACCGGCAGGCAGCTCGCCAACGACCCCAAGGTCATCGAGCTGTACCTGGGCACGCTGGCCAAGGCGTAACCGGATCGAACGGAGAAGGGGCTCCCCCGGGGCCCCTTCTCCGTTTTTTAATGAACGCTGTGAAACGAATGCTGACAGTGGCGCTCGTCCTGCCCGTCCTGCTCGTCGGCTGCCAGGAGGACGCCTCCTCGGCGCAGCGGTACAGCACCGGCGGCGACCCGACCGACAGCCCGTGCGCGCGCGTGGTCTCGGCCATCGGCTACGCCGACCTGATGCTGAGGCCGAAGGGCCAGGAGGAGCAGCAGTACTTCGAGGACGCCGTCATCGGCCGGCTGGCCGAGCTGCGCGGCATCACGCTCCAGTTCGGCGACCGGCTGCCGGCCTCGCTGCACGCCGCCGTCCAGAGCGTCGAGACGGCCACCGCGGGCCTGTCCAGGAACGACGTGCCGCACGCGCGGCAGGTCGCGCTGCTGCGGCAGTACCGGGCCGCCGCCGAGCAGATCGTGGCCGGCTGCGCATGACGGAAGGGCCCGGTCCGCGCGGACCGGGCCCTTCTCGGGGTGCTGGGGGAGGCTGATCAGCCGGCGATGTTGCCGGTGCGGTACTCCAGCGCCTTGGTGGCGTACTTGTTGTCCTTGCCGTACTGGTAGATGCCGATGGTGGCCACGGCGGGGTCACCGGCGTCGTTGAACTCGACCGGGCCGCTCACGCCGTCGTAGTCGATGTCCTTGCCGGCCTTGAGCAGGTCGATGCAGCTCTTGAAGTCCTTGCACTTCTCGCCGCCCTTGCTGACCTCGGCCAGCTTGGCGGCGATGTCGGTGCCCGCGTCGCTCTTGGCGGCCTCGGCGGCCAGGGCGAGCAGGTTCATCGCGTCGTAGGACTCGGGGGCGTAGCTGTAGTCCTCCAGCTTGGGGTTGATGCCGAGGAGCTTCTTCTGGAACTCCTCCGGAGCGGCCGCGCCCGGGATGGTGCCCTTGACGCCCTCAAGCGTGCCCTTGGGCATCTTGACGTAGTTGGTGTTGGAGGTGTTGCCGTCGACCATGTACCACTTGTGCTTGTCGGCCGGCAGGCCCTGCTTGACCAGCTCCTGGATGACCTTGGCGGTCTCCTCGAACCCGATCAGGACGATGCCCTTGGGGTTCTTGGCCTTGATCTTCGCCACGTCGGCGGAGAAGTCGGCGGCCTTGGGGTCGTAGTCGACCCGCTCGACGACCTCGCCGCCGCCGTCGGTGACCGTCTTCTGCACCTGGTCGGCCAGGCCGGTGCCGTAGGAGTCCTGCATCGCCAGGATGCCGACGGTGTCGTTGCCGTCGGACACCACCAGGTCGCCGAGCACGCGGCCCTGCAGCTTGTCGGGCGGCGAGGTGCGGAAGTACAGGCCCTTGTCCTCGATCGTGGTGAACTTGTCGGAGGTGTTGGCGGGCGAGAAGTGGATGACGCCCGCGCCCGTGATCTTGTCGATCACCGACTCCGACACCGAGGAGGACGCCGCGCCGATGATCGCGTCGGCCTTCTGGGCCAGCAGCTTGTCCACCGACTGCGAGGCGATGTTCGTGGTGGTGTCGCCCGAGTCGGTGTCGTACTTGGTGACGGGCTTGCCCAGCACGCCCCCGGCCTCGTTGATCTCCTTGATGGCCAGGTCGACGCCGGCGAACTCGGGCGGGCCGAGGAAGGCGAGCGAACCGGTCTGGGGCAGCAGCGTACCGATCGTGAGGGTGCCGTCGCCCTTCGCCGCGGGAGCCGACGAGGATGGCGCGGCCGGCTGCGAGGACTGCGTGGCGGTGTTGCTGCCGCCACCGCCGCAGGCCGTCAGGGCCAAGCTGGTGGCGGCCGCGACGGCCAGCGCCCGTCCCACGGGAGCAATGCGGATCATGAAGTGTCTCCTTCATTTCCAGGCCGGGATCGTCAGCACCGCCGAGCGCTCCCGATCGAATGACGGAAACGTACAAAATCGCCGTGTACTCGAACCAGATGGCGGGGTGAACTGTCGGCACTTGGATGCGGAGTCGTAATCAGTCCTCAACTTACGGACCTGCGCTAGCAGGCTTAATGTGCGACGGGTGAAGCGTTTTACGCCTGTCCTAGTCACGGCGGTCCTTCTTGCCGGGTGTGCCTCGTCGCCGCCGCCCCCGCCGCCTTCCTCGGATCCTCCCGCCGGCGTATCGGTCACGCTGGAGCAATGGCGTTCCGACGAGCCCGTGCACGCGCTGGAGGTGGCGGTCCGTAATACCAGCGGCATACCCGTGTATTTCGCCGACGTCCAGCTCGTGACGCCGTCGTTCAAAACACTGCCGCCGGAAAAGACGGACGCCACGATCAAGCGGACCGAGCGCACCGACCTGCGCATCACCTACGGCGCGGCCAACTGCCTGCCCGCGGGCCTGCCGCAGCTCCAGCCCGCCACCGTGGTGGCCAACATCCGCGCCGGCGCCGAGCAGCCGCGCCGGGTGGTCTTCAAGGTGCCGCACCCCAGCCCGCTGCTGACCCGCCTGCTTCGGGACGAATGCTCGGAATTCCTCATCAAGGAGGCCGCCGGCATCGAGTTCGGCCCCGACTGGAAGCAGGTGGGCAAGGAGATGCGGGGCAAGCTGGTGGTCACCCGGCGCGGCGCCGGCAAGGTGACGCTGACCGAGCTCGACGGCACCACGCACTACATCATCACGCCGGACGCCGGCGGCCGGCCCGTGGCCGTGCTGGAGGCCGGGCGGCAGCGGACGGAGGTGCCGGTGACGCTCACCCCCGGCCGCTGCGACCCGCACGCCTTCGCCGAGGCCAAGAAGGCGTTCCTGTTCCCGGTGCGGGCCACCGTGGACGGCGGCCCCGAGCGGGTGGTGATCGTGGTGCCGCCCAAGCCGCTGCAGGACCGGTTGATCCAGTACTCGTTGCGCGTGTGCGGCCTGGGCGGCGGGTGAGGGTCAGCCCTCGATGTTGCCCGTGCGGTACTCCAGGGCCTTGGGCGCGTACTTGTTGTCGTCGCCGTACTGGTAGACGCCGATCGTGGCCACGGCGGGGTCACCGGCGTCGTTGAACTCGATCGGGCCGCTGATGCCGTCGTAGTCGATGTCCTTGCCGGCCTTCAGCAGGTCGGCGCACTCCTTGAAGGTCTTGCACTTCTCGCCGCCCTTGCTGACCTCGGGCAGCTTGGCGGCGATGGACTTGCCGCTGTCGTCCTTGGCGGCCTCGGCCGCCAGGGCGATGAGGATCGCGGCGTCGTAGGACTCGGCGGCGTAGGTGTAGTCCTCAAGCTTGGGGTCGATCTCCAGGAGCTTCTTGCGGAAGTCCTCCGGAGCCTCGGCGCCGGGGATCGTGCCCTTGACGCCCTTGAGCGTGCCCTTGGGCATCTTGAGGTAGTTGGTGTTCGACATGTTGCCGTCCACCATGTACCACTTGACCTTGTCGACCGTCAGGCCCTGCTTGACCAGCTCCTGGATGACCTTGGCGCCCTCCTCGAAGCCGATCAGCACGATCGCCTTCGGGTTCTTGGCCTTGATCTTGGCGACGTCCGCGGAGAACTCGGCCGCCTTGGGGTCGTAGTCCACGCGCTCCACGACGCTGGCGCCGGCCGCCTCGGCGGTCTTGGTCACCTGGTCGGCCAGGCCGGAGCCGTAGGAGTCCTGCATCGCCAGGATGCCGATGGTGTCGTTGCCGTCCGCGGCGATCAGGTCGCCGAGCACGCGGCCCTGCAGCTTGTCCGGGGGCGCGGTACGGAAGTACAGGCCCTGGTCACTGATGGTGGTGAACTTGTCAGAGGTGTTGGCGGGCGAGAACTGCACCACGCCGGCACCGGTGACCTTGTCGATGATCGACTCCGACACCGACGAGGAGGCGGCGCCGATGATGGCGTCGGCCTTCTGCGCGATCAGCTTGTCCGCCGACTGCGAGGCCACGTTCGTGGTGGTGTCACCCGAGTCCGTGTGGATCTTGGTGACCGGCTTGCCGAGCACGCCGCCCGCGTCGTTGATCTCCTTGACGGCCTGGTCGACGCCGGCGAACTCGGGCGGGCCGAGGAACGCCAGCGAGCCGGTCTGGGGCAGCACGGTGCCGATCGTGAGCGTGCCGTCGCCCTTGGCCGCCTCCGTCTGGGTGGCCGGGGCCGACGAGGACGGCGCCGCGGACGTGGTCTGCTGCGCGGCCGTGTCGCCACCGCCGCCACAGGCCGTCAGGGCCAGGCTCGCCGCTGCCGCGACGGCCAGGAAGCGCCCTGCTGGAGCAATGCGGATCATAAAAGAGACTCCCCTTATTCCCAGCGGGGGAACGATCTCCCTCGCTGCGTTTTCCGAGCTCAGCATGCCTCTTTGACGGGGAGATGTGGGGATTTCGGGTACTTTTATGCTAATTTGTAATGTCGCAATCACCCTCTGTAATTGCATGTTTCATCAGCGTTACGGCCATGACTCCATATCAACCACCCCAGCCCGAAATTTCGGGACTGGGGTGGTTGTATGGCGGGTTGTCCGGCTTGGGGTGCCGCCAGCGCCTAGCCGGCGATGTTGCCCTTGCGATATTCGAGCGCCTTGGCCGCGTCGTACTTGTTGTCCTTGTCGTACTGGTAGACGCCGATCGTCGCGACCGACGGGTCACCGGCGTCGTTGAAGTCCACCGGGCCGCTCACGCCGTCGTAGTCGATGTCCTTGCCCGCCTTGAGCAGGTCGGCGCACGACTTGAAGTCCTGGCACTTCTCGCCGCCCTTGCTGACCTCGATCAGCTTGGGGGCCAGCGCGGTGCCCGAGTCGTCCTTGGCCGCCTCGGCCGCCAGCGCGATCAGGGTCGTCGCGTCGTACGACTCCGCCGCGTAGGTGTAGTTCGTCAGCTTCGGGTTCACCGTCAGCAGCCGCTTCTGGAACGCCTCCGGGGCCGCGGCGCCGGGGATCGTGCCCTTCACGCCCTTCAGCGTGCCCTTGGGCATCTTGAGGTAGTTGGAGTTCGACATGTTGCCGTCCACCATGTACCACTTGACCTTGTCGGCCGTCAGGCCCTGCTTGACCAGCTCCTGCACGACCTTCGCCGTCTCCTCGAAGCCGATCAGCACGATCGCCTTCGGGTTCTTGGCCTTGACCTTGGCCACGTCCGCGGAGAACTCGGCCGCCTTGGGGTCGTAGTCGACCCGCTCGACCACGCTCGCGCCGGCCTCCTCGGCCGTCTTGGTCACCTGGTCGGCCAGGCCGGAGCCGTAGGAGTCCTGCATCGCCAGGACGGCGACCGTGTCGTTGCCGTCCGCGGCCACCAGGTCGCCCAGCACGCGGCCCTGCAGCTTGTCCGGCGGCGCCGTGCGGAAGTACAGGCCCTGGTCGTTGATCGTGGTGAACTTGTCAGAGGTGTTGGCCGGCGAGAACTGCACCACGCCCGCCCGCGTGATCTTGTCCACGATCGACTCCGACACCGACGAGGACGCCGCGCCGATGATCGCGTCGGCCTTCTGCCCGAGCAGTTTGTCCACCGACTGCGAGGCGATGTTGGTCGTGGTGTCGCCCGAGTCGGTGTCGATCTTCGCCACCGGCTTGCCGAGCACTCCCCCGGCGTCGTTGATCTCCTTGAGCGCCAGGTCGACCCCGGCGAACTCGGGTGGTCCCAGATACGCGAGATTGCCCGTCTGGGGCAGCACGGTGCCGATCGTCAGCGTGCCGTCCCCCTTGACCGCGGCGGCCGAGGAGGGTTTCACGGACGCGGCGCCGGTGGCGCCCGTCCCGGCGGTCGTGCCGCCGGTCGAACACGCCGCCAGTGCCAGGCTCGCCGCTGTGGCGACGGCCAGGGCGCGGGAAATGCGGATCATCGAAAGCGTCTCCGTTCGAGATGAGCGGACCTTCCGTCCGCCCATCAGCATGCGCCGGGACGCCTGCGCAGAAAGAAGCCGAAGCCGGTTGGATGCCCAGTCGTGACCGGGCCACAACCCGCGGGGCTAAATCACCTGATATAGGCGCTTTTCATGCCCGCTCGGCCGCGTCGTCTATAACGATCTGAGCAACCTCCCGCATGCTCAGCCGCCGGTCCATCGACGCCTTCTGGATCCACCGGAACGCCTGCGGCTCGGTCCAGCCGTGCTGGGCCATCAACTGGCCCTTGGCCCGCTCGACCAGCTTGCGGGTCTCCAGCCGCTCGGAAAGGCTGGACACCTCCGCGCTGAGCGCCACCATCTCCTCGTGCCTGCTGACCGCCATCTCGATCGCCGGCACCAGATCGGCCTTGGTGAACGGCTTGACCAGGTAGGCCATCGCCCCCGCGTCGCGGGCCCGCTCCACCAGGTCACGCTGGGAGAAGGCGGTGAGGATGAGGCACGGCGCGATCCGGTCGGCCACGATGCGCTCGGCCGCCGAGATGCCGTCGAGCACGGGCATCTTCACGTCGAGGATGACGAGGTCGGGCCGCAGGTCGGCGGCGAGCTGGATCGCCTGCTCCCCGTCACCGGCCTCGCCCACGACGACGTAACCGTCCTCCTGGAGCATCTCCTTGAGGTCGAGGCGGATCAGGGCCTCGTCTTCCGCGATCACTACTCGCCGCTGCGTACTCACGAGCAGAAGAGTACAGACGTCCGGTAGATTAGATCCACGCCGGTGCGGCCTCGGGCATTACGCTGCGAGATCACAAACCGGACGAAGTCGCCCCGGTAGACCAACGGCAGAGTCGATGGCCTCAAAATCCATACAGTGTGGGTTCGAATCCCACCCGGGGCACCGGCCTGACCGCCCGGCTCCCTCATAGGCCGGGCGGTTTTTCGTTCTCCACCCGCTGACTGCCGGATCGACGGGCAGGCCCGAAAACGTTGACCGGGTCAGGGCGTCCAGGAGGGCGAGCGGCCGAGGAGGGCGACCACGCGGTCGAGGGCCGTGGCGGCGCCGCCGGGCTCGACGCCGGGCAGGAACGCCTTCCCCGAGCCGCGCGACTCCGGCGTGTCGGGCACCTGCGCGGCCAGCGGGAGAGCGGCCGCGGCGAGGTCGTCGTCGATGCCGGGCGGCACGCCGAGCGCCCTGGCGAAGTCCCAGGCGTGCACGACGCAGTCGATGAAGTGGAAGCCGATCGCCATGGCCGCCGGGAACGGGCCGCCGTCGCGGATCTCGGGCAGGAAGAAGGCCCGGTCGAGCACGCCGTCCGCGGCGAAGGCGGCGACGACGGCCTGCGCGGAGGCGGCGTACTCGGCCACGTGGTCCTCGCCCGGGGGGCGCGGCTGCCAGCTCGCCAGTTCCGACCGCGTGCCCGAGGCCGCCAGGGCGAAGCCGTGGTTCTGCACGATCTGGTGTGCCAGCAGGTCGCGGACGGCCCATCCGGCGCAGGGCGTCGGCCGGTCGAGGTCGGCGGGCCTGATCGTGTTCACCAGGTCGACGGTGGCCCGCACCGACCGCCGGTTGAGCTCGATGATGTCTGCCAAGGCGATGTCCCGTCATCGTCGAAGAACCCACCCGGCCGGCCCCGCAGGCCCGCGGGTGGCCAACCTGTCGATGATGGCGGCACCCTCGCGGCGGTGCGAGTGGTTTTCACCCGTGCGGGCGCCGGAGCGATCAAGAGCCGGAGCGGCGGCCGGGCGGGATTTCGCGGGCGGTTCGCCGGGAACAGTCCTCTGTGACGAGTTGCGACGGACGAGACGGGGGTGGCGGGGGATGCCGTTGAGCGTGACCGAGCGGGAGACGTTCCTGGCCGAGCCGCACATCGCGAGCCTGGCGGTGGAGACGGGCGCGGGGCGGTCGCCACTGGCCGTGCCCGTCTGGTACGACTACAGCCCCGGCGGCGAGATCAGGTTCCTGACCGACAGCGAGTCGCGCAAGGCGCGGCTGGTGGCGAAGGCGGGCCGGTTCACGATGCTGGTCCAGCGGGTCAGCCCGACCTACCGGTACGTGTCGGTCGAGGGCCCGGTGGTGCGCTCCGACCCCACGACGATCGAGGAGCTGACCCGCATCGCCGCCCGCTATCTGCCGCAGGAGGCGGTGACGGGGTACGTGCACGGCTCGGACCTGCACGTCCTGGTGACGTTCCGGATGCGGCCCGAGCGGTGGCTGTCGGCGGACCTGGGCTCCTTGGGCTGAGCGGGCGCCCGGTATTTTTGGCTCGTGACTGCAATCGATCCCACCTCGACCGGCGCGTTCGGCGTCGGCCTCGCCACCATCGCCGACGACGGCACCGTTCTCGACACCTGGTTCCCGGCTCCCGAGCTGGGCGAGCCGCCCGCGACGGGCACCGAGCGGATCTCCGCCGAGGAGGCCGGCGAGCTGGCCGCGCTGACCGGCCGCGACGCGGCGCGGGGCGTCGAGGTGGTGGCGGTGCGCACGGGCGTCGCCAAGCTCTCCGAGCCGCCGGTCGACGCGCACGACGTCTACCTGCGGCTCCACCTGCTCTCCCACCGGCTGGTCCGGCCGCACGGCGTGAACCTGGACGGCCAGTTCGGCCTGCTGGCCAACGTGGTGTGGACCAACTTCGGGCCGTGCCCGGTGCCCGGCTTCGAGCGCACCCGGCTGCGCCTGCGGGCCAAGGGCGCGGTGACGGTGTACGGGGTGGACAAGTTCCCGCGGATGGTCGACTACGTGCTGCCGGAGGGCGTGCGGATCGCCGACGCCGACCGGGTGCGGCTGGGCGCCCACCTGGCGTCGGGCACGGTCGTCATGCACGAGGGCTTCGTGAACTTCAACGCCGGCACGGTGGGCACCTCGATGGTCGAGGGGCGCATCTCGGCGGGCGTGGTGGTCGGCGACGGCTCCGACGTCGGCGGCGGCGCCTCGATCATGGGGACGCTGTCGGGCGGCGGCAAGCAGGTCATCTCGATCGGCGAGCGCTGCCTGCTGGGCGCCAACGCGGGCATCGGCATCTCGCTGGGCGACGACTGCGTGGTGGAGGCGGGCCTCTACGTGACCGCGGGCACGCGGGTCACGCTGCCCGACGGCACGGTGGTCAAGGCGGCGGAGCTGTCGGGCTCCAACGGGATCCTGCTGCGCCGCAACTCGCAGTCGGGCGCGGTGGAGGCCCTGCCCCGCACGGGTTCGGGCATCACCCTGAACGCCGCCCTGCACGCCCACTGACCGTCAGGGCCCTCTCCGCCGGCCGTCGCCACGGAGGGGGCCACAGGACGTCCCGGCGCAGGCTCACCCGTCCGGGCGAGCCTGCGCGGAGCGTGGGCGGGTCAGTTCGCGTGGGAGACCGCGGAGCCGATGGTGTGCACCCGCAGCGCGTTGGTGCTGCCCGGCGTGCCGGGAGGCGAGCCGGCCACGATGACCACCTTGTCGCCCTTCTCCAGCCGCCCGAGCGACAGCAGCGACGCCTCCACCTGCCGCACCATGTCGTCGGTGTGGTGCACGAACGGCACGTGGAACGTCTCCACGCCCCACGTCAGCGACAGCTGCCCGCGCACGTGCGGGGCCGAGGTGAAGGCCAGCAGCGGGATCGGCGAGCGATAGCGGGCCAGGCGGCGGGCGGTCTCGCCGGACATGGTGAACGCGATCAGCGCCTTGGCGCCGACGATCGCGCCGACCTCGGCCGCGGCCCTGGCGATGGCACCGCCGGTGGTCTCCGGCAGGCGCTCCAGGCTGTGGGTGGCGTGCAGGGACGACTTCTCGGCGGCGCAGGCGATGCGGTCCATCGTCGCGACCGACTCGATCGGGTAGCTGCCGACCGACGTCTCGCCCGACAGCATGACGGCGTCGGCGCCGTCCATGACGGCGTAGGCGACGTCGCTGGCCTCGGCGCGGGTGGGGCGCGGGGCGCTCATCATGGAGTCGAGCATCTGGGTGGCGACGATGACCGGGCGGGCCTTCTCGCGGCACAGCCCGATGATGCGCCGCTGCACGATCGGCACCTGCTCCAGCGGCAGCTCCACGCCGAGGTCGCCGCGGGCGACCATGATGCCGTCGAAGGCCTCGACGATCTCCGGCAGGCGGTCGACGGCCTGCGGCTTCTCGATCTTGGCGAGCAGCGGCAGGCGGACGGCCTCCTGCTCCATGATGTTGCGCACGACGTCGGCGTCGGAGGGACGGCGGACGAAGGACAGCGCGATCATGTCGAAGCCGGTGCGCAGCGCCCAGCGCAGGTCGGCCTCGTCCTTGTCGGTGAGCGCGGGCGCGCTGACGTTGACGCCCGGCAGGTTGAGGCCCTTGTTGTTGGAGATCATGCCGCCGATGACGACGCGGGTGATGACGCGGTCGCCGTCGACGCGGGTGGCCTCCAGGACCAGGCGGCCGTCGTCGACCAGGATCTTGTCACCGGGACGCACGTCGCCGGGCAGGCCCTTGTAGGTGGTCGAGACCTGCTCGCGGTCTCCGGGCACGTCTTCGGTGGTGATGGTGAAGACGTCGCCGAAGCCGAGGCGCACCGGCCCTTCCTCGAAGGTGCCGACGCGGATCTTGGGGCCCTGCAGGTCGGCGAGCACGCCTACGCCGCGGCCGAGGTCGGCCGCCACCTCCCGGACCCGGTCGTAGACCTCTCTGTGCATGTCATGGTTGCCATGGCTGAGGTTGAACCGTGCCACGTCCATGCCCGCGGAGATCAGCTCGTGGAGGCGTTCTTTGGACGAAGTGGCTGGGCCTAGGGTGCAGACGATTTTCGCGCGACGAGTCACGAGTCCTACCTTAATTGGTACAGACCACTTGGCAGTCACTGACGACGGAGAACGTACCCGGCGTAGGAGAACAACACGAGAACGGCGAGTCCGAGCCGTACCAAGTTCGCGTACTGTTCAGGGTAGACGACACCTTCGAGGTAATGGTCGACGAAGCCGCTCGGCGGCAGGCCCGGCAGCCCTCCCCTGCGCCGCGCCCAGTCCTCGGCGACGGTCAGCGGGCAGTCCACGTGAGTGACGAGAGTCACCACGGCCCAGCCGACGGCCGCGAGGTGAAGGTAGATCGTCCACCGCCACCGCCAGGCCAGGAACCCGCCCACGGCCACGTAGGCGAGGAAGGCGAAGTGCGTCACCATCACCGCGTCCGCGAGCAGGCGGTACATCATGGCTCTATGGTGGCCGCCTTCCAGGCGTTCACCACGCCGTGCCCGTAGAAGCCGTTCTTGGCCTGGTCGCCCTCGCACTGATGGGTCTCGTTCTCGCCGTACACCTTGTAGACGTAGGCGCGCGGGGTCGGGCAGGCCACGGGCGTCGCGGTCCGGTAGAGCAGGTCCTCGACGGTGGCGGGGTCCATGGACAGGCCGCCGGGGCCGGGCTTGCCGAACCGGCTGATCAGGATGGCCGCGACGCCGGTGGCGTGCGGGGCGGCCATGGAGGTGCCGTCGAGGTACTGGTAGTAGGAGCAGGCGCCCTTGTGGCAGTCGCGCACGACGTCGGCGCCCTTGGGCTTGCCGGAGGCGTCGATCCGGCCGCCGGCCTTGAGCACGTGCTCGGGGGCGGCGGCCAGGATCGACCGGCTGGCCTGCGCGCCCTTGCCGTCCAGCGCGTCGCCGCCGGGGGCGGCCAGGTCGGTCTGCTCCAGGCCGTAGTCGCTGTAGACGGCCTTGCGTCCGGACGGCCCGACGGCGGAGATCGAGATCACGCCCTTGGACTCGGCGGGCACGTTGACGCACGAGTTGTCTATCTTGCGGGTCTTCTCGTCGCCGCGCGGGTAGCCGGGGCTCTGCTTGTCGGCCGTGGGGTGCCCGAGGTCGGTGGAGCCGTTGCCGAGGGCCGAGATGAGCGTGACGCCCCTGCCGCGGGCGTAGTCGAGGGCGCGCTGCATGCCGACGACGACGGCCCGCTGTTCGAGCTGCTCCTTCTTGGTGTCGGCCGGGTTGGCGGCGCAGTTGAACAGCCAGGGGTCGACGTAGTAGCTCATGTTGACGACGTCCACGCCGATGTCGGCGGCGTAGGTGAGGGCGTCGAGGCTGGGCTTGAGGAAGAAGAAGCCGGAGTCCTGGCCGGCCCTGATGCTGACGATCCGCACGTCCGGGGCGACGCCGGCGATGCCGATGCCGTTGATCGGGGAGGCGATGGTGCTGGCGACGTGGGTGCCGTGGCCGTCGTCGTCCTCGTCCACGGGGTCCTTGCAGGAGGGGACCTCGCAGGGGCCGTCCAGGGTCTCGCCGCGCTCGTCCTTGGGCTTGTCGGTGACGAAGTTGCGGCTCAGCTCGCGGTCGAAGTTGGGCGCGATGTCGGGGTGCTTGCCGTCGACGCCGGTGTCGATGACGCCGACCAGCACCTTCTTGTCGCCGGGGGCCTTGGCGTTGGCCCGGTCGGCGCCGATCATCTTCATGTCCCACTGCAGGTGGGCCAGGGGCTCCTGGGCCAGGCCCTTCCCGGCCATGGATCCGGCGTCGGGGAAGCCCCTGCCCGCGGGGCGGGCGGCGCGGGAGGAGGTGGAGCCGATGACGCGGCGGTCGGGTGAGACGCCGACGACGGCCGGGTCGGCGCCGACGCTCTCGGCGAAACCGTCGCCGCCGCCCTGGGTGAGCACGTAGCCGAGCTTGCTGTCCTCCTCGACGACCGTGCCGCCGGCGCGCTTGACGGCCGCCAGGGCCTGGCCCTGCTTGCCGTCGGCGTAGAAGACCAGGTTCTGGTTCTGGCCGGTGCGGGAGGTCGCGCCGGACTGCGTGGGCTGCGCGGAGCTGGTGGGGCCGTCCTGCGCGGGCTCCTCGGGGGTGGCCCGGTCGCCCGCGGCGGCCGAGCACGCGGTCAGCGCGGCGGCGACGGCCAGCGCCGTCAGGCCAGAGGCGACTCGCCGCATTGCTCCCCCATCCACCGACTGTCGCAGAATCTGCATCTTCCCGACACTCAACGGCTGATGCAACTTAGGTGTGAAATTTCGGCAGATGGGGGGTGACGCGGGCTCTGGGGTGGTTTCGTGTGGAGCCCGCGTCGTACGGGGTCAGGCGTCGCGGTGCAGGCGCACGTTCGGCAGGCAGGCCAGCAGCACGACCCCGACCAGCATGACCGGCGTGATCCACGCGAAGACCCCGGTGACCGCCTCGGCGAACGCCGGCCGTACGGACTCGGGCACCGCACCCGCGACCCCCGAGACCAGGGCCGCCTGCCCCAGCCTGCCGCTGAAGACGCCCCCGAGCACGGCCACCCCCACGGCGCCGCCCACGTTCCTGGCGAAGGACACCACCGACGTGGCCGCGCCCCGGTCGGCGGCGGGCGCGCTGACCTGGACGGCCAGCATCAGGTTCTGCAGCACCATGCCGAGCCCGACCCCGAACAGCACCATGTACAGCCCGGACGTGACCGCCCCGGTCCCCAGCCCCATGGTCGAGAACAGGAACGCGGCCACCGTCGCCAGCGCCGCCCCGGTCACCACGACCCACTTGTACGTCCCCAGCCGGGTCACCAGCCGCCCCGCGACGGCCGAGGCGGCGATCATGCCCGCCATCAGGGGAAGCAGCAGCAGCCCCGAGTTCGACGCGCTGGCCCCGGCGGCGAGTTGCAGGTAGAGCGGCAGGAAGGTGGCCGCCCCCACCATCCCGGTGGCCATCAGCACGATGGTCGCCGTGGCGATCGTGAGCGTGCGGTCGCGGAACAGCCCGAGCGGCAGCACCGGCTCCTGCGCCCTCCGCTCCACCAGCACGAACAGCCCCGCCAGCACGACCGCCCCCACGCCCAGCCCGACGACGACCGGCGAGGTCCACGCGTACGTCGTCCCGCCCCACGAGGCGAACAGCGTCAGGCAGGTCAGCACCCCGGAGATCAGCGCGGCCCCCGGCCAGTCGATCCGGTGCGGCGAGGTGCGCCGCGGCAGCCGGAGCACGGCGAACGCGACCGCCAGCGCGACCGCACCGAGCGGCAGGTTGATGTAGAAGATCCAGCGCCAGGAGACGTGCTCGGTGAGGTAGCCGCCGATGACCGGCCCGAGGACGGCGGCCACGCCGATCACCGCCCCGAACAGCCCCTGGAACTTGGCGCGCTCGCGCGGGGTGGCGATGTCGGCCGAGATCGCCAGGGTCAGCACCATCAGGCCGCCGGCGCCGATGCCCTGGAAGGCGCGGAAGGCGATGAGCTGGGCCATCGTCTGGGCGAGTCCGCACAGGGCCGAGCCGGCGAGGAACAGGGCGATGGCCGACAGGTACAGGCGGCGGCGGCCGTACATGTCGCTGAGCTTGCCGTAGAGGGGCGCGACGATGCCGGAGGTCAGGGAGAAGGCCGTGACCAGCCACGACACGTTCTCCAGGCCGTTCAGCTCGCCCACGATGGTGGGGGTGGCGGTGGCCACCACCGTCTGGTCGACGGCGGCCAGGAACAGGCACAGCAGGAGCGAGCCCATGCTGAGCAGGAGGCCGCGCCGCGGTGGGGCCTCCTGGGCGATTGTCGATACCATTCAGTTGTCTCCTTGCTTCTTTCGCGAGGGCAGGAGGAATCCGCGGCGGTCGGGGGTGCCACCCCGATCGCCGCTTTCTTTCCGGAGGTGTCAGAGTCCGCGTTCGAGCAGCGCGAACGCCTCGTCGAGCAGTTCTTCGACCGGCTCGTCCGTGGCCGCCGACTCCTGGATGGCCGAGATCATCGCGCCGAACGTCGTGATGAGCAGCATCCGGGCGTGGATGCCGCCGGTCACTCCGGGCCTGGCCCGCACGGCGCCGAGGACCGTCTCCATGATCTGGGTCTGGTCGGCGGCGCGCGCCCTGGCGGCCAGTTCGGGGTAACGGTTGTTGAGCTCCATGAACGGCTGCATGGTGTCCCAGACCGGGCGCACGCGCACGGCGAGCTCCCGGGCCACCGTCTTGAGCGACAGGAAGGCGGGCTCGTCGGCCGGCCGGTCGGCGAGCAGGGCGACGACGTCGTCCGGCCGCCAGATCGGCTCCATGACGAGCGCCTCCTCCTTGGAGGCGAAGTAGTTGAAGAACGTGCGGGGCGAGATGTCGGCCGCCGCGCTGACGGCCTCGACGGTCACGGCGTCGAGGCCCTCGTCGAGCGCCAGCCGCACCGCGGCCAGCCGGATGGCCTGCCGCTTCTCGGCCCTGCGGCGCTCACGGCGCTGTTCCGGACTCTCCATGCGTTGCACTCTACGCAGAATTTGCACAGCCTGCAAGACTTGCAGACTGTGCAAATGACGAAGGGCCCCGGAGCCGTCCGGCTCCGGGGCCCTTCGCGCAGGTCAGACCAGCGGACGCGCCGTCGGCAGGATCGGGTACGGCAGCGCCGTCTCCCCGCTCAGGTACCGGTCGACGCCCGAGGCGGCCGAACGGCCCTCGGCGATGGCCCACACGATGAGCGACTGCCCGCGGCCCATGTCACCGGCCACGAACACGCCGTCCACCTTCGACATGTACGTCTTGTCCCGGGCGACGTTGCCGCGGGCGTCGTAGAAGCCCTCCCCCGCGACCTCGGCCAGGTCCTCCAGCAGGGCGCCCTTCTCCGGCCCGAGGAAGCCCATGGACAGGGTGATCAGCTCGGCCGGAATCTCCCGCTCGGTGCCGGGGATCGGCTTGAAGCCGTTCTGCGGCCCCTCGACCTCGACCAGGCGCAGCGCCCTGACGTTGCCCTCCTCGTCGCCGACGAACTCGGTGGTGGAGACCGCGTAGACGCGCTCCCCGCCGCCGTCGGCCAGCTCCTCGTGCGCGCTCTCCATCTTGAACAGGATGGGGAACGTCGGCCACGGCTGGTTGCCGGGCCGGGACGCGGGCGGCTGCGGCATGATCTCCAGCTGGGTCACCGACGCGGCGCCCTGCCGGATCGCGGTGCCGATGCAGTCGGCCCCGGTGTCACCGCCGCCGATCACCACGACGTGCTTGCCCTCGGCCGAGACCGGCGCGACCGCGTAGTCGCCCTCCTGGACCTTGTTGGCCAGCGGCAGGTACTCCATCGCCTGGTAGACGCCCTTGAGCTCGCGTCCGGCGACCGGCAGGTCACGCCATTGGGTGGCGCCGCCCGACAGCACCACCGCGTCGAACTGCTCGCGCAGCTCGGCCGCGGTGACGTCGACGCCGACGTCGACGCCGGTGCGGAACCTGGTGCCCTCGGCCCGCATCTGCTCCAGGCGCCGCTCGATGTGGCGCTTCTCCATCTTGAACTCGGGGATGCCGTACCGCAGCAGGCCGCCGAGGCGGTCGGCGCGTTCGAACACCACCACGTCGTGCCCGGCCCTGGTGAGCTGCTGGGCGGCGGCCAGGCCCGCGGGGCCCGAGCCGACGACGGCCACCTTCTTGCCGGTGCGCACCCGCGGCGGCTGCGGGGTCACCCAGCCCTCGGCGAACGCGCGGTCGATGATCTCGACCTCGACCCGCTTGATCGCCACCGGGTCGGAGTTGATGCCGAGCACGCACGCCGCCTCGCACGGAGCCGGGCAGAGCCTGCCGGTGAACTCCGGGAAGTTGTTCGTGGCGTGCAGCCGCTCGATCGCCTCGCGCCAGTCGGTGCGGTACACGAGGTCGTTCCACTCGGGGATGAGGTTCCCGAGCGGGCAGCCGTTGTGGCAGAACGGGATGCCGCAGTCCATGCAGCGGGCCGCCTGCCTGGTCAGCTTCTCCTGCGGGAAGTCCTGGTAGACCTCCCGCCAGTCGCTGATGCGGACGTCGACCGGGCGGCGCGCCGGCAGCTCCCGCTCGTGCGTGAGAAAACCCTTGGGGTCAGCCATCGAGTACGCCTCCCTAGCCCTGAACCGCAGCCGCCATGACGGCCTCGTCGATGTCCCTGCCTTCGGCGCGGGCGGCCTCGGCGGCCGCCAGCACCCTCTTGTAGTCGGTCGGCATGATCTTGCCGAACCGGGCGAGCGCGGCGTCCCAGTCGGCCAGCAGCTGCTTGGCCACCGGGGACGCGGTCTCGGCGAAGTGCTTCTCGACCGTCTCCTTCAGGAACTCCGCGTCCTGCTCGGTCAGCGTCTCGATGGCGACCATCTCCCGGTTGACCCGCTCGGGCCGCAGGTCGAGCAGGTACGCCACGCCGCCGGACATGCCGGCCGCGAAGTTGCGCCCGGTCGCCCCGAGCACGACGACCCGGCCGCCGGTCATGTACTCGCACCCGTGGTCGCCCACGCCCTCGACGACCGCCGTGGCCCCGGAGTTGCGGACGCAGAACCGCTCGCCGACCACCCCGCGGACGAACACCTCGCCGGACGTGGCGCCGTACAGGGCGACGTTGCCGGCGATGATGTGCCCGTCGAGCGGCGCCTCCTCGTGCGGCCGGACGGTGATCCGCCCGCCCGACAGGCCCTTGCCGAGGTAGTCGTTGGCGTCGCCGGTCAGCCGCAGCGTGATCCCGCGGGGCACGAACGCGCCGAAGGAGTTGCCCGCCGAGCCGGTGAAGGCGATGTCGATGGTGTTCTCGGGCAGGCCCTGGCCGCCGTACCGCTTGGTCACCTGGTAGCCGAGCATCGTGCCGACCGTGCGGTTGACGTTGCGGATGGGCAGTTCCATCGTGACCGGGGTGCCGTCGTTGAGCGCGCCCTCGGCGAGCTGGATCAGGGTGTTGTCGAGGGCGTGCTCCAGGCCGTGGTCCTGCTCGACGGTGCGCCGCTTGGGCGTGCCGGCGGGCAGGTCGGGCTGGTGCAGGATCGGCGACAGGTCGAGGCCGCCGGCCTTCCAGTGGTTCTCGGCGGCCGTCGTGTCGAGCATCTCGACGTGCCCGATCGCCTCGTCGAGCGAGCGGAAGCCCAGCTCGGCCAGGTACTCGCGGATCTCCTGGGCGATGAACTCGAAGAAGTTGACCACGAACTCGGGCTTGCCGCTGAAGCGCTTGCGCAGCTCGGGGTTCTGCGTGGCCACGCCCACCGGGCAGGTGTCGAGGTGGCAGACCCGCATCATCACGCAGCCGGAGACGACCAGCGGGGCGGTGGCGAAGCCGTACTCCTCGGCGCCCAGCAGGGCGGCGATGACGACGTCGCGGCCGGTCTTGAGCTGGCCGTCCACCTGCACGACGATGCGGTCGCGCAGGTCGTTCAGCAGCAGCGTCTGCTGGGTCTCGGCCAGGCCGAGCTCCCAGGGCGCGCCCGCGTGCTTGAGCGAGGTCAGCGGCGAGGCGCCGGTGCCGCCGTCGTGGCCGGAGATGAGCACCACGTCGGCGTGCGCCTTGGACACGCCCGCCGCGACCGTGCCGACGCCGACCTCGGCGACCAGCTTCACGTGGACCCTGGCCTCCGGGTTGGAGTTCTTCAGGTCGTGGATGAGCTGGGCCAGGTCCTCGATCGAGTAGATGTCGTGGTGCGGCGGCGGCGAGATGAGGCCGACGCCGGGCGTGGAGTGGCGGGTCTTGGCGATCCACGGGTAGACCTTGTGGCCGGGCAGCTGGCCGCCCTCGCCGGGCTTGGCCCCCTGGGCCATCTTGATCTGCAGGTCGGCCGCGTTGACCAGGTATTCGCTGGTGACGCCGAACCGGCCGGAGGCGACCTGCTTGATCGCCGACCTGCGGGTGGCGTCGTACAGGCGCTCGGGGTCCTCGCCGCCCTCGCCGGTGTTGGACTTGCCGCCGAGCCGGTTCATCGCGATGGCGAGCGTCTCGTGCGCCTCCATCGAGATCGAGCCGTACGACATCGCGCCCGTGGAGAAGCGCTTGACGATGCTCTCGACCGGCTCGACCTCGTCGATCGGGATCGACTGGCCCTTGCGCAGCTTGAACAGGCCGCGCAGGGTCATCAGCCGCTCGGCCTGGGAGTCCACGAGGCTCGTGTACTCCTTGAAGATCTCGTAGCGGCGGGTGCGGGTGGCGTGCTGCAGCTTGAAGACGGTCTCGGGGTTGAACAGGTGCGGCTCGCCCTCGCGCCGCCACTGGTACTCGCCGCCGACCTGGAGCCTGCGGTGGGCGTTCTCCGCCCGCGGGTAGGCGTGGCGGTGGCGCTGGGCGGTCTCCTCGGCCAGCACGTCGAAGCCGACGCCGCCCAGGCGGGACGTCGTGCCGGTGAAGCAGGCGTCGATGACCTCCTGGCTCAGGCCGAGCGCCTCGAAGATCTGCGCGCCGGTGTAGGAGGCCACCGTGGACACGCCCATCTTGGACATGACCTTGATGACGCCCTTGCCGTACGCCTTGATCAGGTTGCGCACCGCCTTGTGCTTGCCGATCTGCAGCACACCGGTGTCGACCAGGTCCTCGACGGTCTCGATCGCCAGGTACGGGTTGACCGCGCCGGCGCCGTAGCCGATGAGCAGCGCCATGTGGTGGCACTCGCGGGCCTCGCCGGTCTCGATGACGAGACCGATCTTGGTCCGGGTCTTCTCCTGGATCAGGTGGTGGTGCACCGCGCCGGTGAGCAGCAACGACGGGATCGGGGCGAGCGTGTCGGAGGAGCCGCGGTCGGACAGCACGATGATGCGCGCGCCGTTGGCGATGGCCCTGGACGCCTCGGCCCTGATCTCCTCAAGGCGGCCGAGCAGCGCCTGCCCGCCGCCGGCGACCTCGTACAGGCCGCTGATGACGTGCGGGTGGAAGCCCGGCAGGTCGTGCTCGTCGTTGATGTGGATGATCTTGGCGAGCTCGTCGTTGTCGATCACCGGGTACGGCAGCACGAGCTGGCGGCAGGAGGTCGGGCCCGGGTCGAGCAGGTTGCCCTCGGGGCCGAGCACGCTGGCCAGCGAGGTGACCAGCTCCTCCCGGATGGCGTCCAGCGGCGGGTTGGTGACCTGGGCGAACAGCTGCGTGAAGTAGTCGAACAGCAGCCGCGGCTTCTCGCTCAGCACCGCGACCGGCGTGTCGGTGCCCATCGAGCCGATCGGCTCGGCACCGGACCTGGCCATCGGCGACAGGATGATGCGCAGCTCTTCCTCGGTGTAGCCGAAGGTCTGCTGCCGCTTGACCAGCGCCTCGTGCGTGGGGATCTCCCGCTGCCGCGCGGGCAGCTCCTCGAACCTGACCAGCCCGGCGTGCAGCCACTCCTCGTACGGGTGCGCGGCGGCCAGCTCGGCCTTGATCTCGTCGTCCTCGATGATCTTGCCGCGGGCGGTGTCGATGAGGAACATGCGGCCCGGCTGCAGGCGGCCCTTGCGGACGACGTCCTCGGGCTTGAAGTCCAGCACGCCGGCCTCCGAGGCCAGCACGACCAGCCCGTCGGCGGTCACCCAGAACCGCCCGGGACGCAGCCCGTTGCGGTCCAGCACGGCCCCGGCCAGGGTGCCGTCGGTGAACGTGATCGAGGCCGGGCCGTCCCACGCCTCCATCAGGGAGGAGTGGAACTCGTAGAAGGCGCGGCGCGCCGGATCCATCTCGGTGTGGTTCTCCCACGCCTCGGGGATCATCATCAGCACCGCGTGCGGCAGGCTCCGGCCGCCGATGTGCAGCAGCTCCAGCGCCTCGTCGAAGCTGGCGGTGTCGCTGCCGTCGGGGTCGCAGATCGGGAAGAGCCGCGAGATGTCGCCCGGGATGTGGGCCGATGCCAGCATCGCCTCGCGGGCCCGCATCCAGTTGCGGTTGCCCTTGACCGTGTTGATCTCGCCGTTGTGCGCCACGTACCGGTAGGGGTGGGCCAGCGGCCAGCTCGGGAAGGTGTTGGTGGAGAAGCGCGAGTGCACCAGCGCGATCGCGCTCTCGTAACGCTCGTCGCTCAGGTCGGGGAAGAACGGCTCCACCTGGTCGGGCGTGAGCATCCCCTTGTAGACCACCGTGCGGGCCGACAGCGAGGGGAAGTAGACGTCCGCCTCGTGCTCGGACCGCTTGCGCAGGCAGAAGGCCAGCCGGTCGAGGTCGAGGCCCTGCTCGCCGCCGGGGCTCGACACGAAGAGCTGGGCGAAGTGCGGCATGACGGCGCGGGCGCTCGGGCCCGGCAGGGCGCGGTCGACGGGGACGTCCCGCCAGCCCAGCACCGTGAGGCCCTCCTCGGCCGCGATCTCCTCGATCAGGCCGACGGCGACGGCCCTGGCCTGCTCGTCGGCCGGCAGGAAGGCGATGCCGGTCGCGTACGCGCCGGCCTCGGGCAGCGCGAACGGCACGCTCGCGCGGTAGAACCCATCGGGGATCTGCGTCAGGATCCCGGCTCCGTCGCCGGTGTCCGGCTCGCTACCCTTGGCTCCCCGGTGATCGAGATTGCACAACGCCGTCAGCGCCTTGACCACGATCGTGTGCCCACGGCGTCCGGCGACGTCGGCGACCATGGCGACACCGCAGGCATCATGCTCGTTGGCGGGGTGGTAGAGGCCCTGAGGCTCGGGGAATCCGAGGTGGGCAGCAGGCATTGAATCCCTCCCGTCGTCTTCGTCTGTCAAGAACTGCTCTACAGGCGGGGACGACGTTGGCCCTGCTGCATATCGTGGGTAGAGATTACCGCACGATGCCGGAATGGTGCCCGCCACGTCCGCATTGCGAACATTGCGCACGGTTCCAGCATCCGAACTCCCCATCCCAAACCCCGGACCCGGCCATCAGAATTCCCAGGTCACGCCCCTGTTGTCCCAAGGCCCTCACGAGCCCCGGAAAGCTCCTTGCGGACGAGCCCGGCCCTCCCCGGCGGGCGGCCGGAGCCGGGCCCGCCCCTCGATAGGGTTGGCGCATGGATCGTGACGGCGTGGAGCGCCTGCTCGCCGAGGCGGGCGTCGACGGCAGGCGGCTGCGGCACGCCCTCACCCTCCTGTGCGACGGCCAGTGGTGGTCCCTGGCCGGCCTGGTCAGGGAGACCGCCACCTCCAGGCGGACCGTCGAGGCCCTGCTGCGCGAGGTGCGCCTGGAGCGCTCGGGCGAGAGGTTCCGGGTGCCGCCCGGCGACACGCCCGCCTACCAGGACCTGCTGGCCATGGCGCCGCCGCCCGAAGACCCGGTGGCCCACCTGCTCCCCCACTACCCCGGCGTGCTCGAACGCCTGACCGCGCTGGTCGCGGGCGCGCCGCGGGCCCGTCACGTGCTCGACCACGTCTCGGCGACCCCGGAGACGGCCCTGCGGCGCGCGCTGCTGCTCGGGGCGCGGTTCTGGCTGCCCGGGGCGCGGCTGCTGTGCGTCGGCGACCACGACCTGACCTCGCTGGCCGTCAAGCTGGTCCATCCCGAGACCGACGTCACGGTGGTCGACGTCGACGAGCGCATCCTGGCCTACATCGACGAGCAGGGGCTCGGGGTCCGCACGCGCTGGGCCGACCTGCGGCTCGGGCTGCCGGCCTCGGCGCGGGAGCACGACCTGGCGTTCACCGACCCGCCGTACACGCCGGAGGGGATCGGGCTGTTCACGGCGCGCGCCGTGGAGGGGCTGAAGGACGACGGGCGGGTGCTGGTGGCGTACGGGGCCAGCGAGCGTACGCCGATGCTGGCCTTCAAGGTCCAGCAGGCGTTGTCGGAGCTCAACCTCGCCTACGAGGCGATCTATCCGGATTTCAATCGCTATTTCGGGGCGGAGGCGATCGGCTCGGCGGCCGACCTCTACCTGCTGCGTCCCACGACCAAGACCCGCCCGGCGGTCAACGCCCGGCTGGGCCGTCAGGCCACGGCCATCTACACCCAGGGCCCCCAGTCGGTCGAGTCGGCCCCGGCGGCGGCCCCGGCGTCCGATCTGGCCGGGTTCGAGGCTGACCTGCTGGTGGGCGAGTGGCCCAAGGAGCTGCCCCAGCCCCGGGTGCGGCTGGCGACCTGGCTGGCCAAGCCGTACGCGGCGGCCGTCGAGCGGGTCGCCGTCGCGCTGCCGCCGGGGCTGGAGGCGGCGCTTCCCCGCGTGCTGCTCGCCACCCGCGCCGGGCACGTGCGCGTGTGGGGGGCCGACCTGCCGCCGCTGCCCGAGGCGCTGTCCGGCGTCTACGAGCTCCGCCGGACGGGCGGGGCGCTCGACGCCGTACGCCGCCCGCAACCCGCCGGATCGGCCGACGCGGTGCTGCGCAGGATCCTCGACAACGGCCACGCCAAACTCGCCAACACCTGGCGGGAGGCCCTCATCGCGGCGGCCCGCGACCAGGGCACGGCGCTCACCAAGAACGAGGCCCGCACCCTCATCCGCCAGACGGCTCCCTGGTCCGACGACCTGACCCCGCTGGAAGCCCCCCTCCACCGCCTGGCCGATCTCCCCGCCGCCGTCGCCACCACCGTCACCGCCCTCACCACCACAACCCCCTGACTCCGCGCAAGGCGTCTGACGGAAGCGGCGTCGTGGGTGGGCGGCGGAAGGACGGCCGAACCGCCGGACGACCGCGACCCTCCGAGCAGCAGGCGACCCGCGGCGCCCCTTCGAGCGGGCAGGTGGCCGGATGGGGGGGGTGGACGGTCAGGTGGCGGCGAGGATGCGGTTCTGGACCACGCGGCCGAGACCGTCGAGGGCGACCAGGGCCGTGACCAGGCCGTCGGCGGAGACCGTGCCGCCCGCCCAGCTGACCGTCACGTAGTGGCCCATGGCCCGCGCCTGGGCACGGCTGCGGGCGGCGTCGAACGCGGCGTCCTGCCGGACGAAGCCGTCCTTGCCCAGGGCCGCCACCAGGGCGTCGGCCGCGCGCCCGTCGGGCAGGTTGAAGATGGCGAACTGCCCGGCCAGCCCGTCGCCCTCGTACGCCGCCGCCAGCACCTGCGTGCACCCGGACGCCGACGCTCCCCACAGCACCTCGTCGCAGTCGTCGTGCTCCTGCGTGGAGACCCGCCGCAGCGCGCCGAGCGCCTGCGTCTCAGCGGTGAAGACCTCCTGCGCGGTCAGCGGCGCGGCGTCGGCCTGACGGGAGTCGACGGCCGCGTAGAAGGCCGAGGTGGGCTCGCCCCGGAAGGCGGCCGGCCGCGGCTCCCCCGGACGCAGCCACAACCACCCGGCCACGGCGACCGCCAGCACCCCCACGGCCACCCCCGCCACCACGACCACACGACGGGACATCACGCGACCGCCTCCGCGAACCCCACCCCGACGCGGGACAGCACAACCGCACCCCCGACGCGGGACATCAGAGTCGCACCCCCGACGCGGGACAGCACGACCGCACCCCCGACGTGGGCCATCAGGGCCGCTCCCTTGATCGCGGCCGCGCGAGGCGACGTCACGAGGCCGGGCCCGTGATCGCGACGACGCGGCGGTAGACGGACTTCTCGGCGCCGCGCAGGGCCAGGGTGACGGAGACGAAGTCGTCCCGGGCGGTGGGGTCGAGTCCGTCGGTCTTGCCGAGCCAGACGAGGCCGACGTAGTGGCCGAGCGCGTAGCCGCCGCCCTCGGAGTAGCCGCCCGCCGGGAAGGCCGCCTTCGACGAGGTCAACGGCCGTGCCCAGCCGCCCCGGTAGAGCGTCTTGAGGGACTCGACCAGGTCGCCGGCCGACTGGCCGTCCTTGAGGTTGAGCAGCGTGTACTGGCCGACGTAGCGGCCGTCGGAGCTGACGTACAGGCCGCGGGCCGCCTGGAGGCAGTCGGCGTCGGCCACCTTCTCCAGCAGGGCCGTGCCCCACAGGGCGGCCGAGCAGTCGGCGTCGATGCGCTTGGCGGCGAGCTTGAGCGTGAGCTTCTTGGAGACCGCGAGCTCGCTCTGCCCGAACACCTCCTTGTCGGTGAGCTCCCGGCTGTCCTTGGCCCGGTCGGCCAGGGCCGCGAACAGCTTGGGCGAGCTCCAGCCCTGGTAGGACATGGGCATGGCGGCGTCCGGGCCGAGGACGGCGGCGCTGGCCTCCCGCTCGGGGGCGTAGTCGCCGAGCGAGCTGACGACCGCCACCAGCCCCGTCGCGCCCGCGACGACGCCGATGACCGTGGCGATGATGACGATCAGCCGCTGCTGCTCCGGACGCAGGCCCCACTCGGTGAGCACGGGGAACTGCCAGTCGGAGCGCGGTGTGCGGCGCCGTTTGCGTGACCCGGAGCCGGTCGGGAACTCCGCGGACTCCCCGGTCCTTCCGGACTCCGCGGACGATCCCGACGCCCCGAACGCGGCGAAGCCCTCGGCTGCGTCGTCGGGCCCGCCGCCGTCCGCGGGGGCGCTCCGGCGTCCCGGATGCGACTGCTCGCCGCCGTCGGTGGCCGTGCTGCGACGGCCCGTACGGGCGGCCTCCGCCAGGTCGTCCATGCTCGCGGCCCAGACGGAGTCGTCGTTGTCCGGCGCCCGCCTCCTCCCGCGAGCCGTCTCCCCACCGTCGTGGGCGCGTCTCCCCCGGGACGCCTCTCCGCCCTCCTGGGCACGCCTGCCCCGGCCGGACTCCGCGGCTGCCTGGGAACGTCTGCCCCGCTGGGAACGTCTGCCGCGCGGTGCGTCGGCGTCGTCGGCGGGCGTGGACGCCTCCGGCGCGGCGGGCTGCGCGGCCCATCCGGCATCGGAAGCCGGGGACGCGGGCCGATGACCGTCACTCCGCTCACCACGAGCCGCCCACCGAGCGTCGGATCCCTGCACATCACCACGAGCCGCCCACTGCGTGTCCGACCCCTGCGCGCCGGAGCCGGCGGGCCACTGCGTGTCAGACCCCTGCGAGCCGGAACCAGCAGGCCACTGCGCGTTCGACCCCTGAGAGGCGGCGGGACCGGCGGGCCACTGCGCGTTCGAGCCCTGTGACCCGGAACGAGCCGCCCACTGTGCGTCGGAGCCCTGAGGGGCGGGTTGAGAGGGCCAGGAAGCGTCGGGCCCCTGGGGGGCGGGTGGGCGGGCGGCCCAGCCCGCGTCGGCGGGCTGTTGGGGGCGGGCGGCGCGGCGGGCCGCCCAGAGGTTCTGGCCGCCGTCGCCACCGGTCGCCGGCTGCTCGGGGGCCGCGGCCTCAGCGGCGCGAGCAGCGGAACGGCGACGAGCCCTCCCGGACCCCGCGCCACGCCCGCCACGCGAACCACCGGCTCGCCCGCCGCCACCGACCCCGCCAGCAGCGCCGGAAGCACCGGGCGCGCCAGGAGCACCGCCGGAACGACCGGAGCCGTCATAAGCCCCAGGACCACCACCGGAACGGCCGGAACCGTCATAAGCCCCAGGACCACCGCCGGAACGGCCGGAAGCGTCATAGGTGCCAGGAGCACCGCCATACCCGCCGGAGGCGCCGCCGGTGCCCGGAGTGTTGGGGCCGGTGCCGGAGGAGTCGGCGGAGTCGCCGGAGCGTCGTCCCGATCTCACAGTCCTGACGCCCCGATCAGATTGCCCAGCCCGTACGTGATCCCCGCGGCCACCGCGCCCACCACGAGCTGACGCAACCCCGAGTACCACCAGCTGCGCGCCGTCACGGCGGACACCAGCGCGCCCGCCCCGAACAACGCCGCGCACGACACCACGGCCGACAAGGTAAGCCCCTCGACTCCGAACAGGTACGGCAGGAGCGGCAGCACCGCCCCCACACTGAACGACAGGAACGACGACACCGCCGCCACCTTCGGCGAGGGCAGCGCGCCGGGAACGACACCCAGCTCGTTCTGGGTGTGGATCTCAAGGGCCCGCTCGGGATTGCGGGAGATCTGCCCGGCCACCGCCGCGGCGAGGTCGGGCTCCACCCCCTTGTCCACGAACGACTGAGCCAGCTCGGCCAGCTCCGCCTCCGGGTTGCCGGCGAGCTCCCGCTGCTCGACGGCGATCTCGGCCTGGGCCAGTTCGCGCTGGCTTGCCACGGAGACGTACTCGCCGCCCGCCATGGACAGGGCCCCGGCGGCCAGCCCGGCCACGCCGCTGAGGGCGACGACCTTGGTGGTGGCGGTGCCGCCCGCGACCCCGGCGATGAGCGCGAAGTTCGACACCAGGCCGTCCATCGCGCCGAACACCGAGGGCCGCAACCAGCCCCCGCTGACGTCGCGATGGCGATGGTGGATCTCCGCGCCGCCGGTCATCGCGGGTTCTTCTCCTTCGTCGCGGCATCGTCGTCCGCGTCGGTGTCGGAGGGTTCGCCGGGCTCAGCGGGTTCGCCGGGCTCAGCGGGTTCGCCGGGTTCGGCGGGCTCGGCCGCCACGGCGGCCGGCGCGTCGGACGAGCCGGGATCGGCCTGGCCGCTCTCGTGCGCCGGATCGACCGCCAGGTCGAGCGGCACGACCCGCTCCTCGGTGTCCTTGTTCCTGGTCAGCCAGAGGTAGACCAGCGCGCCGACGAACAGCACGATGGACGTCCACTGGTTGAGCCGCAGGCTGAGGAAGGTCACCGCGTGGTCGACCCCGCCGACCGGGTCGATGCGCAGGCCCTCGATCCAGAAGCGGCCCAGCGTGTACCCGGCGACGTAGAGGGCGAACAGCCGCCCGTGCCGCAGCGCGAACCGCTTGCCCGCCAGGATGAGCAGGAAGCCGAGCGCGACGTCCCACAGCGACTCGTACAGGAAGGTCGGGTGGTACAGCACGCCCGGCTCGCCGCCGTGGTCGACGTCGATCTCCAGGCCCCACGGCAGCGTGGTCGGGCCGCCGTAGAGCTCCTGGTTGAACCAGTTGCCCCAGCGGCCGATGGCCTGCGCGAAGGCGATGCCCGGCGCGACCGTGTCGGCGACGGCGCTCATGGAGATGCCGCGCTTGCGCACGGCCCACCACACGCCGACGCCGCCGAGCGCGATCGCGCCCCAGATGCCGAGCCCGCCCTCCCAGATGAACAGGGCCTGGTACGGCTCCTTGATCGCACGGCTGCCGAAGTAGGTCTGCCAGTCGGTGATGACGTGGTAGAGCCGGCCGCCGATCAGACCGAAGATCACCGCGGGGACGGCGATGTCGATGATCGTCCCCTTCTGGCCGCCGCGGGCGACCCAGCGCCGCTCGCTCAGCCAGACGGCGACGACGACGCCGAGCACGATGCACAGGGCATAGGCCCGGATCGGGATGATTCCGAGATACCAGACCCCCTGGGAAGGGCTGGGAATCGAGGCTAGGGGCATGTCAGGTGAGGGTAGCGCAGCCTGCGGCTACTTGGCGGCCTTCGTGACCGCATCGCGAAGTTGCTGCGGCGAGAACGCCGCCTCGCCGATGCTGGTGCCGTTGAGCTTCACGGTGGGCGTGCCCTCGATCGACTGCGCCGACATGATCTTCGAGCTGTCGGTCAGCACGGCGGGAGCGTGCTTCTGGGACGTGACGCAACTCTCGAAATCGGGCGAGGTGACCCCGGCCTCCTTGCCCCACTCGACGAGCTGGTCGGTCTTGAACCCCTCGACGGTCTCGGCCGGCTGGTTCTTGTAGATCAGGTCGTGGAAGGCCATCCACTGCTTGCCGTCGGCGACGCAGCGGGCGGCCGCCGCCGCGCGTACGGAGTTGCCCTTCGTCGGCTCCCTGGAGAAGATCGTGATCGGGTGGAAGACGACCTTGGCCTTGCCCTCGGCGGCCAGGTTCTTGAAGGTCGAACCGCTGACCCGCTCCAGCTCCTTGCAGACCGGGCACTGGAAGTCCTCGTAGATGTCGACCACCGGCTGCGTCACGCCCGCCTTGGCCATCACGGCGCTGCCGTCGGGCTGCAGGGTGATCGGCGCGAGGTCGGCCCCGGCCTGCTCCGACTTGGAGGAGCTGATCGACCACCACGCGCCGAGGCCGACCGCGGCCACCGCGACCACCGCCGCCGTGGTGTAGGTCACCAGCTTCTTGCGCTTCTCCTGGGCGCGGGCCGCCGCCTGCTGCTCTCTGATCTTCTCGCGCGCCGACATGTTCCCGTCAGACTTGGTGCGCTGCGCCTTGCTCATCCTCGATCTCCTCTTCGTCACCTGTGTCCTCCACGGCACCCGCCAGTCCGAGCGCCCCGTCGAGGGCGAACCGTCCCGGCGGGAAGCGGGCCGTCCATGCGCCGAGCAGCACCAGGCCGAAGTCGCGCAGGATGTCGAGCAGGTAGGCCGGCTCCTGTCCTGTCTCCAGCTGGCCGCCGCCGCCGAAGCAGCCGCAGTCGATCCGCAGGCCGTGCGCCCAGGCCCAGGCGATGCCGAACACGAAGGCGAACATGAGCAGCGCGGCGATCACCGCTGCCACCCTGGTCAGCAGACCGACGACCAGCAGCACGCCGACGACGATCTCCAGGATCGGCAGGACGTGGCCCACCATCTCGGCGATCGACTCGGGCAGCAGCTGGTACGCCTTGACCGCGACCACGGAGTCGGACGACTTGCCGATCTTCAGCGCCCCCGCCGCGATCAGCACGCCCCCCAGGATCAGCCGGGCGACGGTCGTCACCCAGGGTATCGCCGATCTGCCGTTGTGTGACGGTTGTGACGCGGCCACGGGTGATCTCCTCTTTCTCTGCGCCGGGAATGCGCACAGTACCGGGACATCATCCGATCACGCTCGGGATAAGCGTCGGCTAAGGCAGAGTCCCGTTCATGAAATGGTAGGAAGTCCACGATACTGCTGCGCCCGGAATTCGCTCGGCGGCAGACCGGCGCGGCGGGTGAACAACCTGGTGAAATAGGCCGGGTCGTCGTAGCCGACGCGCCGGGCCACGGCGGCGACCGGCAGGTCGGTGGTGGCCAGCAGGTCCTTGGCCCGGTTGAGTCTGATGGACAGCACGTAGTCCTTGGGGCTGCACCCGGCCAGCCGGCGCACGGCGCGGCGCAGCTCGGTCAGCGGCATGCCGAGGCGCCTGGCGTGCTCGGCGACCGGCACCGGCAGGCACGCGTCCCTGGCCAGCCCGGCCAGCACCGGGTCGCCGTAGGGGTCCTCGTCGGCGCGGCTGCGCCTGAGGGCGACCAGGACCTCGTGCACGATGGCCGAGGTCTCCACCTCCAGGTACGGGCCTCCCCTGCGGCACGCCTGGGCGATGCGGCCGATGGCGTGGGCGGCCGGTTCCGCCGTGGTGAGCGGGGTGACCGGGTTGCCGGCGTCCACGAAGCCGAGGTCCTGGTAGGCGGTGGCGGCGGGGCCGGCGAAGTCGACGAACCACTCGTCCCAGCCGGCCTCGTCGGGCGCGTAGTGGTGGCGTACGCCGGGCAGGAGCCAGATGACGGCGGGCGCGACGACGTCGACGACGGGCCCCTCCCCCTGGGAGAACCAGCCGCGGCCCGCGGTCACCAGGACGGCCACGTGGTGCTGCAGGGTGCGCGGCCCGACCGTGGGCAGCCGCCCCTCCTGCCGTCCGACGCCGAGGCACACCAGGCCGAGCCCGCGATGGGCGGGCCCGGGGGTCAGGTACTGCATCCACTTGTCGTAGGGCGGGGTCATCCGGTCTCCGCGGGTGAGTCCAACAGGTTGTCTGGGTTTGTCCATGGCCGTTGACCTGCGGTCTTGGCAGGGTTGCGGGGCGCGAAATCCTATCGGAGGAACAGTTATGGGTGTTTTCTCGGTCGAGAACGGAGTGTTCCGGCTCGACGGTGCGGAGTTCAGGGTGTTGTCGGGCGCCATGCACTACTTCCGGGTGCATCCCGGGCAGTGGCGGCACCGGCTGGCGATGCTGCGGGCGATGGGGCTGAACACCGTCGAGACGTACGTGCCGTGGAACCTGCACGAACCGCGCAGGGGCGAGTTCCGCCGGATGGAGGAGCTGGGCGCGTTCCTGGACGCGGCGGCCGAGGAGGGGCTGCTGGCGATCGTCCGGCCGGGTCCCTACATCTGCGCCGAATGGGACAACGGCGGCCTGCCCGCCTGGCTCACCGGCCGGATCAGGACCTGCGACCCCGAGTACCTGGGCCACGTGGACCGCTACTTCGACCGGCTGCTCCCGCAGGTCGTCGAGCGGCAGGTGACCCGCGGCGGCAATGTGATCATGATCCAGGTGGAGAACGAGTACGGCTCCTACGGCAGTGACCTGGCCTACCTGCGCCACCTGGCCGACGGCCTGACGGCCAGGGGCGTCGAGGTGCCCCTGTTCACCTCCGACGGCCCGGCCGACTGGTACCTGACCGGCGGCACCCTGCCGGGCGTGCTGGCCACGGTGAACTTCGGCTCCGACCCCGACCGGGCCTTCGCCGCGCTGCGCGAGCACCGGCCGGACGACCCGCCGTTCTGCATGGAGTTCTGGTGCGGCTGGTTCGACCACTGGGGCCACAAGCACATGACCAGCGACGCCGGTGACGCGGCCGCCGTCCTGGAGCGCATCCTCGAACTCGGCGCGTCGGTGAACCTGTACATGGCGCACGGCGGCACCAACTTCGGCACCTGGGCGGGCGCCAACCAGGCCGGCGAGCGGGCGATGGGCGACTGGCGGCCGACCGTCACCTCCTACGACTACGACGCGCCGATCGACGAGCGCGGGGCGCCCACCGAGAAGTTCTGGCGCTTCCGCGAGGTGTTGTCGCGGTACGCGGGCGAGCCGCCCGCGGTGCCGCCGGTCCCGGCCGCGCTGCCGCCGGCGACGCTGCGGCCGGTCCAGTCGGTGTCCCTGGGCGACGCGCTGGAGGCGGTGGCGGGGCCGGGGACCAGCGCGCCGGTGCCGCCGTCGTTCGAGGAGCTGGGGCTGGAGCACGGGCTGGTGCTGTACCGGGCGGAGGTGCCGGGGCCGCGCGGCGCGTACCGGCTGCGGCTGCCCGGGCTGCGCGACCGGGCGCACGTGTTCGTGGACGGCCGGCTCGCCGGGGTGTTCGAGCGCGACGCCGAGGAGCCGGAGGTGACGGTGTCCGGCCCCGCCACGGTGGAGCTGCTGGTGGAGTCGATGGGACGGACGAACTACGGGCCGCTGACCGGCGAGAGCAAGGGCCTGACCGGCGGCGTCCTGCACCACCAGCAGTACCTGAACGGGTGGAGCGCGCGGCCGATCCCGCTGCAGGACGTCTCCGCGGTGCCGTTCGCCGACGGCTCGCAGGCCGGGCCCAGGTCGTTCTTCCGGTTCGTCCTGGAGGTGGACGAGCCCGCCGACACGTTCCTGGCGCTGCCCGGCTGGGGCAAGGGGTACGTCTGGGTGAACGGCTTCTGCCTGGGCCGCTACTGGGACCGCGGCCCGCAGCGCACCCTCTACGTCCCGGCCCCGCTGCTGCGCGCCGGGACGAACGAGATCGTCGTCCTGGAGCTGGACCAGGTGGGCCCGGCCCTGGAACTGCGCGCGGAACCCGACCTGGGCTGACCTCGCCGGCACGACATGACGAAGGCGCGCCCCCTGCTCAGGGGACGCGCCTTCGTGATGATCGGGACAGCCCGCAGAGGGCTCAGCGGCGCACGCCGCGGGCCATGTCGCCGGCCAGCGCCATGATCGACTCGCGCCCGGCGGCCTCGTCGGGCGCGTCGAGGATGCGGCGGATGAACGCCGACCCCACGATCACGCCGTCGGCGTAGCGGGCCACCTCGGCCGCCTGCGCGCCCGTGCCGACGCCCAGGCCCACGCAGACGGGCAGGTCGGTGTGCGCGCGGGTGCGCTTGACCAGGCCCTCGGCCGCCGAGTTCACGCTCTCCCTGGCGCCTGTGACGCCCATCAGCGAGGCGGCGTAGACGAAGCCGGTGCAGCAGTCGACCACGGCCTTGATGCGCTCCTCCGTGGAGCTGGGCGCCACCAGGAACACCGTGTCGATGCCCGCCTCGGCCGAGGCGGTGCGCCACGGCTCGGACTCCTCCGGCGTCAGGTCGGGCGTGATCGTGCCCACGCCGCCCGCGTTGGCCAGGTCACGGGCGAACCGGTCGGCGCCGTAGCGGTCGATCGGGTTCCAGTACGTCATGACGAGCGTGGCGGCCCCCGTGGCGGCGACCCCCTCGACGGTGCGCATCACGTCGGCGATGCGGGTGCCGTTGAGCAGCGAGCGGTGCACCGCGTCCTGGATCGTCGGCCCGTCCATGAGCGGGTCGGAGTAGGGCAGGCCGATCTCGATGACGTCGCAGCCCGCCTCGACCAGGGCCGCGGCGGCGGCGATCGCGCCGTCCTTGGACGGGAAGCCGGCAGGCAGGTAGCCGACGAGCGCGGCCCGGTTGTCCGCCTTCGCCTTGGCGAAAACCGTCTGAAGAGTCGTCATGTCTGTCCGTTTCGAAGGTCGAGTCCCACCATGATGCCCTGCCGCAGGCCGTCGTCCGGTCACCCGCGCCGCGCTGCCGGGGGCGTCAGAGGTTGAAGTACTTCATGGCGGTGCCCATGTCCTTGTCGCCGCGCCCGGACAGGTTGACCAGGATCGTCGAGTCGGGGCCGAGCTCGCGGCCCAGCTTCAGCGCGCCCGCCAGCGCGTGGGAGGACTCGATGGCCGGGATGATGCCCTCGGTCCTGGCCAGCAGCGAGAACGCCGCCATGGCCTCGTCGTCGGTGATGCCGTGGTAGGTGGCGCGGCCGGAGTCCTTCAGCCAGGCGTGCTCGGGGCCGACGCCCGGGTAGTCGAGGCCGGCCGAGATCGAGTGGGACTCGATCGTCTGGCCCTCGTCGTCCTGGAGCACGTACGTGCGCGAGCCGTGGAGCACGCCCACCGAACCGGCGGTGAGGGTGAGCGCGTGCTCGCCGCTCTCCAGGCCGTGGCCGGCCGCCTCGTAGCCGTGCAGGGCCACGCCCTCGTCGCCGATGAAGGCGTGGAAGATGCCGATGGCGTTGCTGCCGCCGCCGACCGCCGCGCACACCGCGTCGGGCAGCCCGCCGGTCAGCTCCAGCATCTGGCGACGGGCCTCGACGCCGATGATGCGGGCGAAGTCGCGCACGATCTCGGGGAACGGGTGGGGCCCGGCGACGGTGCCGAACAGGTAGTGGGTGGTGTCGACGTTGGTCACCCAGTCGCGGAACGCCTCGTTGATGGCGTCCTTCAGCGTCTTGGAGCCGTTGTGGACGGGCACCACGGTGGCGCCGAGCAGCTTCATCCGGGCCACGTTGAGCGCCTGGCGCTCGCAGTCGACCGCGCCCATGTAGATGACGCACTCCAGGCCGAGCAGGGCGGCCGCGGTGGCCGTGGCCACGCCGTGCTGGCCTGCGCCGGTCTCGGCGATCACCCGCTTCTTGCCCAGGCGCCTGGTCAGCAGCGCCTGGCCGAGCACGTTGTTGATCTTGTGGGCGCCGGTGTGGGTGAGGTCTTCCCGCTTGAGCACGATACGCGCGCCGCCGGCCTCCTGGCTGAAGCGCGCGACGTCGGTCAGCGTGGTCGGCCGGCCGGCGTAGGTGCGCAGCAGGTGGTCGAACTCGCGCAGGAACTCGGGGTCGGTCTTGGCCTTGTCGTAGACGGCGGCCACCTCGTCGAGCGCGGGGATCAGCGCCTCGGGCACGTAGCGGCCGCCGAAGATGCCGAACTTGCCGTGCAGGTCGGGGTCGTTGCCGTACGCCGCGCCGCCGGCCAGGTCGGCGGCGCTGAGGATGGAGCCTTCGTTAGCCACTGCTATCCCTCTGCTGAGTGGTCGGGGCGCGTCGACGGGTGAGCGCCGGCGGTCACCAGCGCCTCCACGGCCTTGCGCGGATCCTTGCCGGTGACCAGGCTCTCCCCCACCAGGACGGCGTCGGCGCCACCCCTGGCGTAGGCGAGCAGGTCGTGCGGGCCGCGCACGCCCGACTCGGCGATCTTGATCACATTATCCGGGATCTTCGGCGCCAGCTTCGCGAAGACGTCGCGGTCGACCTCAAGAGTCTTCAAATTACGCGCGTTGACCCCGATGACCCGCGCCCCGGCGGCGACCGCCCGCTCCAGCTCCTCCTCGGTGTGCACCTCGACCAGCGGGGTGAGCCCGATGGACTCGGCCCGCTCGATCAGCGACACCAGCGCCTCCTGCTCCAGGCAGACGACCATCAGCAGCGCCAGGTCGGCGCCGTGGGCCCGGGCCTCCCAGAGCTGGTAGGAGGTGAGGATGAAATCTTTACGCAGGATGGGGATGTCGACGCGGGCGCGGACGGCCGCCAGGTCCTCCAGGCTGCCGCCGAACTTGCGCCGCTCGGTCAGCACGCTGATCACGTGGGCGCCGCCGGCCTCGTAGTCGGCCGCGAGCGCGGCGGGGTCGGCGATGGCGGCGAGCGCGCCCTTCGACGGGCTCGACCGCTTGACCTCGGCGATCACCGAGATCCTGTCACCCCCAAGGGCGGCCATCGCGTCTCTGGGCCCCTGGGCCCGCTCGGCTCGCCGCTTGAGCTCGTCGATCGACACGGCCTGCTGACGTGCGGCGAGATCGGCGCGCACCCCTTCGAGGATGTCGTCGAGGACACTCGGTCCTTCCGTCCGCTCACTCACGCGCTTGGGGTCCCTCCGGTTGACAGTGGGGGTGGCAGAGAGTTCGCCTCGCGTCCGCTCTCGGCCTTGTCCTGCGATGGTATCGGCCCCACCGGGGTCACCTCGCCACAGGGCCCGTACTACGGCGCGAGGAACGCCCCGAAGGGGAGGTTTCGGACGACCCAGTAGACCATCACGACCCCGAGGAAGGCCCACAGCCACGCCGGATGGGCCAAAGTGGTGCGCCGCGGCCTGCCCTGCCACGCCCGTACGACCCACCGGCCCCACCAGAACAGCAGGAACGGGATCATGGCGACGGCCAGCGGATTGAGCCCCAGGGCGGCCAGCGGGTCGAGGTGGGCCAGCGCGTGGATCGTGCGCAGCGTGCCGCAGCCCGGGCAGTAGAGGCCGGTGACCCACAGGAACGGGCAGGTCGGGTAGTGGCCGGGCTGGTTGGGGTCGACCACGCCGACCACGCCGACCACGGCCCCCGCCGCGGCCGCAACACCGAGCGGCGCGAGCAGGCCCTTCAGCCGCCCCGTCCCCCGCCGCCCGGTTGTTGCGATGTCCATGCCGTCAGTATCCCAGTCCGTCAGTACGAGCCGTAGCTGCTCGTCGAGGCGGCGAGCAGCACGAACACCACCACGTAGAAGATGATGAGCAGGACGATGGCGATGGCGCCGAAGATCAGGCTGCGCTTCCACCAGGTCTTGGCCTCCTCGGCCGCCTGCATGGCGCCCTGGATGTCGCCGACCTGCCACTTGGAGTTGACCTGCGACGACTTCACGATCGCCACGATGCCGAGGGGCAGGCAGCAGAACAGGGTGGTGAGGATCGCCGGGACCAGCTGGTTGTCCGGCGGGGTGCCGCCACCGGGGCCGTAACCGCCACCGGGGTAGCCACCGGGCGGCTGCCCGTAACCGCCGCCAGGGGGCTGGCCGTAGCCGCCACCGCTCGGGGGCTGCTGGCCGTAGCCGCCACCGGGGGGCTGCTCACCATAGCCGCCGCCACTCGGGGGCTGCTGGCCGTAGCCGCCGCCGTAACCGCCGCCGCTGGGCGGCTGCTGGCCGTAGCCGCCACCACCGCTCGGCGGCTGCTGCCCGTAACCGCCGCCGGGCGGCTGGGCGCCGTAACCACCGTCGCCCTGGTTTCCGTAACTCATGCTCGTGACTCCTCATGTCGTCAGCGTGAAGCGAGTTGCGCGCGGCAGCCTAGCGATAAAGCATTCCCTACGTGGACTAACGCCCACGTTGCGGACAATTCGTAATCACACCGCAAGCGGGGCGTCACGCTGCGCCCCGCCCGTTCACGAGTAGTCGCTGACGGAGGCCGCCGAGCCGATGCCGATCAGGGTCAGCCAGAACCCGCCGAAGAAGATCCAGAACAGCACGAACAGCACGACCATGATGTAGGAGGTCACCAGGCCGCCCATCGCCATGCCCTGCCCCTCCTCCCCCGTGCGCTTGATGCGGTTGAGCGCGATGTGGCCGAGGACGACGCCGACGATGCTGGTCGCGCCGCAGGTGACCAGGCCGACGATGCCCAGGATGAGCGAGGCCACCGCCATGCCGTTGGTGGAGCGGGGCTGCTGCGGGGCGCCGTACTGGCCGTAGCCGGGCTGGCCGTAGCCCTGCTGCCCGTAGTTCTGCTGGCCGTAGCCCGGCTGGGCGTAGCCGCCGCTCGGGGGCTGGGGCTGCTGGCCGTACCCCAAAGGCTCCTGGGGGTAGCTCGGCGGCTGCTGGTTGTAGCCGTAACCGCCGCCGCTGGGCGGCTGCTGGTTGTAGCCGCCGCCGCTCTGCGGCTGCTGGCCGTAGCCGCCACCGCTCTGCGGCTGCTGACCGTAACCCCCGCCGTGCTGGGGCTGCTGGCCGTAGCCGCCGCTCTGGGGCTGCTGGCCGTAGGCCGGGCCCTGGCCGTAGCCGCCGCCGGTGGGCGGCTGCTGGCCGTAACCTCCGCCGGGGGGCTGCGCGCCGTGGCCCCCGCTGCCGCCCTGGTCCCCGTAGCTCATGAGCTGGCTCCTCTTGTCTTTTGGCGAGTTGCAACGGCAGCTTATTGAGAAAACGTTTGCCAAGCAGACAGAGGTTCAGAACCGTGGAGATTTCGTAACTACCGACCTCAGCGGGGTTCCGGGGACTCCGTCGGGTCGTCGCCGCGGTCGAGGGCGTCCCACAACTCGCGGTCCTCGTGGCCCCTGCGGGCCGTGGCCGCGACCGCGCCCGGCCTGCCGCCCGCCCGCTCGTCCGTCGCGTCAGCGGCCCTGTCGTAGCGCGACGACATGCCCGCCCACCTGCCGCCGCGCACCGCCGCCAGCACGCCGCCGGCCAGGAGCAGCAACGCGCCGAGCCCGGCCACGACCGGCCAGCCCGGCACCGGCTCCCAGGGCAGGCCGGCCACCGCGCGGACCGCGTTGTGCTCGCGCAGCCAGCCGGTCACGGTGGCCGAGGCCAGCCCCGCCCACGTGCCCGCCGCCGCGCCCGCGCCGCAGAGCGCGACCAGCGCGCCGACGACCCGGCGCCCCGCGCCCTTGGTCGCCGGCACGGCCACTACGCCCGCCAGCCCCGCCAGCGCCAGCGGCGAGAGCACGGGGCTCAGGTCGCCGCCGGTCGGCGCGGCCGCGTCGGCGGCCTGCGCGCCGAGCACCCGCACCCAGACCTGACCGGCCGCCAGCAGCACCAGGCAGCTCCCCAGGACGGTCAGCGCCAGCCACGCCCACAACTCGCGCCGCCCGTTCCCCGAGCCCTTGCCGGAAACCTCACCAGACGTCATGCCGGGAGCCGCTAACCGAGCAGACCGGCGTCGAAGCAGGTGCGGTCGCCGGTGTGGCACGCGGCGCCGACCTGGTCGACCTTGAGCAGGATGGTGTCGCCGTCGCAGTCGAGGGCCACGCTCTTGACGTGCTGGACGTGCCCGGAGGTGTCGCCCTTGACCCACAGCCGGTCGCGGCTGCGCGACCAGTAGGTGGCCCGGCCGGTGGTGAGCGTGAGGTGCAGCGCCTCGTCGTTCATCCAGGCCATCATGAGCACTTCGCCGGTGTCGTGCTGCTGGGCGATGGCGGGCACGAGGCCGTCCGCGTTGCGCTTCAGCCGTGCGGCGATCTCGGGGTCGAGGGACATGGTGCCATTCAACCAGCCCTCCCCCGTGCTCCCGCCTCCGGCTGGGCCAGCGCCTGCGACAAGGTGTCATGGATGGGGAACAGGGCCGCCAGGTTCGTCCTGCGCAGCCGCCGCAGCACCTGGCCGTCGGAGGCCACCAGCGCCATCGTCCCGTCCCTGTCGCGCAACGCGGCGAGCTGGCGCACCAGGACCCCGAGCCCGGTGGTGTCGATGAAGGTCAGCCCGGTCAGGTCGACCACCAGCCGCGTGCCGTCGGCCGCCATCGCCTCGTCGAGACACCTCCTGACCCGGGCGACGTTGTCCACGTCGACCTCGCCCGCGAGGGCGACCACCACGATCTCCCCGTGCCTGCTGTGCGTCGTCTCCAGTACGTCCACGCCCATGCCTTTCATGACCCTTCCTGGGCGGCCCCGCCGAAAACGTACACCGGCGGGAACGGGTGACGGTGTGTTTTGCCGAGAACGCGCTACGTGATCGCGGGCATCACGGTAATTTCTAGGCGACGCGTGCTAGGGAGGACACATCGTGGTGCACGTCGCGGGCTCGGTCCTCGACCCGGATCTGGGGGACCACGTCTGCCTGCCGTTCGAGGGCGAGCGGGAGCGCATGACGACGACCAGGCAGTTCACACTCAACGGGCTGCGCCGCCGGACCAAGGTGATGATCATCACCCATGCGGAGACCCCTGAGCGCACCCGGGGCTGGCTGGCGCCGCTCGTCCCGGGGCTCGACGACGCCGAGGCGGCCGGGCAGGTGGAGATCCTGTCCTGCGCCGACACGCACTTCACCGACGGCCGCCTCGACCCCGACCGCCTGCTGCACGCCCTGGCCGACGCCCACCACCGGGCGCGCAGGCACGGCCAGCACGGCGTCTACGCGCTGATCGACGCCTCCTGGGGAGCGCGCGACGCGCAGGCCCAGGCGGCGTTCGAGGCCACCGCCAACGAGCTGTTCGGCGAGCGCTGGCTGGCCGCGGTGTGCCAGTACGACCGCGAGCTGTTCCCTCTCGACGCCATCGAGCGGGCCACCGCGGTGCACCCCATCGCGCCCGAGCAGGCCCTGCTGCGCTTCGCCAGCACCTCCTCACCGCCGGGGCTGCGGGTGTGGGGCGACGTCGACCTGACCAACAGGCCGGCGTTCGGCTCGGTGTTGTCGCCGCTGCAGAAGGAGCCGGGGCAGGTCGTGATCGACGCCTCCCACCTCGACTTCATCGACGCCGGATCGGCCCGGCTGCTGACCGTCACGGCCGCGGCCAGGCCGTACGGCTCGACCGTGGTCGTCTGCGCCGAACGGGTGGCCCGGGTGCTCCGGCTGGTCAGGGCCGACACGCACGTCGTCGTCCGCCGGGTGGGCGATGGGTAGGCAGGTGCTGCGCGCGACCTTCGCGCGCGGGCGCATCACGTTCCTGCGCAGGGCCGTGGCCGAGCAGGCCGCCTACGAGGGCCTGAGCGGCCGGCGGCTGGAGGACTTCGTGCTGGCGGTCAACGAGATCACCACCAACGCGGTCCTGCACGGCGGCGGCCAGGGGCGGCTGCGGTTGTGGTCGGGCGAGGGACGGCTGTGGTGCGAGGTCACCGACCAGGGCCCCGGACTGCCGCCCGGCTGGATGGGCGAGGCGCGCCCGCCCGCGGGGCTGGAGTTCCGCGGGCGGGGGCTGTGGCTGACCCGGATGTTGTGCGACCACATCACGATCGTGTCCGGCCCCGCGGGCACGAGCGTGACGTTCGCCGCCGCCCTCGACTAGGAACGCGCGCTCAGGAGTGCGCCGCCGAGACCCAGGAGGCGTGCAGATCGGCGTAGACGCCGGGCTGGGTGACCAGCTCGGCGTGCGGGCCGCGCTGCACCAGGCGGCCGGCGTCGAACACCAGCACCTCGTCGGCGTTCTCCGCCGTCGAGAGCCGGTGGGCGATCGAGACGGCCGTGCGGCCCCTGGTGACGCCCTCCAGCGCGCGGGCCAGGCGCACCTCGGTGGCCGGGTCGACGGCCGAGGTGGCCTCGTCCAGCAGCAGCAGGTCGGGGTCGGCGAGGTAGGCGCGGGCCAGGGCGACGAGCTGGCGCTCGCCCGCCGACAGCGACTCCCCGCGCTGGCCGACGGGCGTGTCCAGGCCCGCGGGCAGGCCCTCGACCCAGTCGGCCAGTCCCAGCTCGGTCATCGCGAGCTGGATCTCCTCGCGGGTGGCCGGCGGCCTGCCGTACCGGACGTTGTCCTCCAGGGTGCCGTCGAACAGGAAGCCGTCCTGGGGGACCATGACGATGCGTTCGCGCAGGGAGGAGAAGCGCACGTCGCGCAGGTCGTGGCCGTCCACCGTGACGCGGCCGCCGACCGGGTCCATGAGCCGGGTCAGCAGCTTGGCGAACGTGGTCTTGCCCGACCCGGTCTCGCCGACGACGGCGACGCGCGAGCGCGGCGGGATCTCCAGCGAGACCTCGCGCAGCACGGGCGGGCCGCCCGGGTAGGAGAAGTGCACGTTCTCGAACGCGACCGAGATCGGGCCCCTGGGCAGCCGCACGCCCTTCTCGCCGGGGTCGGCGACGTCCGGCGGGGTGTCCAGGACGCCCAGGATGCGGCGGTAGCCGGCCACCGCGTTCTGGGCCTCGTTCAGCACCTCGGTGGCGGTCTGCAGCGGCGAGACGAACAGCGTGACCAGGAAGAGGAAGGCCACCAGCTTGCCCGCGGTGATGTCGCCGGACACGCCGAGCCGGACGCCGAGCAGCACGATCCCGGCGATGGCCAGCGCGGCGACGATCTCGGTCAGCGGGAAGACGAAGCCGACGATGGTCTGCGCCTTGATCTGCGCGGCCCTGTTGGCGTCCACGGCCTTGTCGATGCGGTCCGCGGTACGCCGCTCGGAGGCGTAGGCCCTGATGACGGCGGCGCCGACGACGGACTCGCTGACCGCGGCGAGCATGTCGCCGGTCCGCTCGCGCACGGTCGTGTACGCCCGCGACAACAGCCGCTGGAACCGCGGCAGCGCGATCATCAGCGGCACGAAGCACACCCACACCAGCAGCGTGAGCTGCCAGGAGTAGACCAGCATGAGCACGCTGGCCACGAAGAGCTGGCCGAACGCCACGATGATCATCAGCCCGCCCCACTGCATGAACGTGCTGATCTGGTCGATGTCGTTGGTGACCCGCGAGACCAGCGCGCCGCGCCGCTCGCTGTTCTGGGTGAGCACCGACAGGTCGTGCACGTGCCGGAACCCGCGCACGCGCAGGCTGGCCAGCGAGGACTCGGTGGCCTTGTACAGGCGCACGTTCATGATGTAACCGGCCAGCGCGGTCAGCAGCACGGCCGCGGCGCACACCAGGACGGCCCGGGTGATGTACGGCAGGTCCGGCGTGCCGCTCTTGATGCCGGTGTCGATCGTCTGCTGCACCGCGATCGGTACGATGATCTTGCCGATGGTCGCCACGACGGCCAGCCCGAGCGTGCCGGCCAGCCCCTTGCGGAACTCGGGGGTGAGCGACAGGCCGTGCCAGATGGTGGCCAGCGCCGACCGCTCGACGTTGCCCTGGAGCGCCTCGCTCATGCGCTGACCTCTTCCTCTTCCTCTTCGGCGTCCGGGGCCGGCGACAGGTCGATGGCGGCCCGTTCGGCCTCCTCGCGCTCGTAGGCGGTCACCAGGTTGCGGTATCCGGGGCAGCGCACGAGCAGCTCCTCGTGGGTCCCGCGGTCCTCGACCCGGCCGTGGTCGAGGTAGACCACCTCGTCGGCCAGGGCGATGGTGGCCATCCGGTAGGCGACGACCACGACGGTCGTGGCCTGCGCGGTGTCCCGCAGCCCGTGCAGGATCTTGGCCTCGACCTGGGGGTCCACGCTGGAGGTGGCGTCGTCGAGGATGAGCAGGCGCGGGCGGCGGACCACCGCGCGGGCCAGCGCGATGCGCTGGCGCTGGCCGCCGGACAGCGACGCGCCGCGCTCGCCGACGCGGGTGTCGAGCCCGTCGCCCAGGCGGCCGACGAAGCCGTCGGCCTGGGCCAGGCGCAGCGCCGCCCACACGTCCTCGTCGCCGGCGTCCAGGCCGAGCGCGACGTTGCCGCGCACGGTGTCGTCGAACAGGAACGTCTGCTGCGGCACCAGCGCGGCCGAGCCGGCGATGGCGCCGTAGGGCAGGTCGCGCACGTCGACGCCGTCGAGCAGCACCTGCCCGGAGCCGGGGTCGACGAGCCGGACCAGGAGCTGGACCAGCGTCGACTTGCCCGCCCCGGTCGGCCCCACCAGGGCCACGGTACGGCCGGGCGGCACGTCGAAGGTGACATCGTGCAGCACCTCGGCCTGGTCGTAGGCGTAGGACACGCCGGCCACCTTCAGCTCGGCGGGCCCGGACGAGGCCACGGGCGCGTCGCCGTAGTCCATGGAGCCCTCGGCGTCGAGCACGGCCTGCACCCGCTGCCAGCCCACGACGCTGCGCGGCAGCTCGGCCAGCACCCAGCCCAGCGCCCTGATCGGGAAGGCCAGCAGCGTGAACAGGTAGGCGACCTGCACCAGGTCGCCGGAGTCGATCGAGCCGGTGGACAGGCGCAGCGCGCCGACCCCCAGCACGGCGAGCACGCCGATCGTGGGCAGCGCCTCCAGCATGGGGTCGAACAGCCCGCGCACCCGGCCGACGGCGATGTTGGCGTCGCGCAGCTCGTGGGCGCGGCGGCGGAACCGGTCGGTCTCCAGCTCCTCGCGGCCGAGGGTCTTGATGACCAGCGCGCCGTCGAAGCTCTCGTGCGCGATCTCGCTCACCTCGGCGCGCAGCTGCTGGGCGCGGGTGGCCAGGGGGCTGAGCCGCCGCTGGTAGACCAGGTTCAGCACGGCGATGGCCGGGAAGATCAGGAAGCCCACCAGCGCGAGCACGAGGTCGGTGAACAGCATGGCGACGGCCGCGGTGAACAGCATGACCAGCACGCCGACGGCCATCGGCAGCGGCGCGAGCGGCGCCCAGGCGGCCTCGGCGTCGGCGCTGGCGTTGGACAGCAGTTGCCCGGTCGGGTGCCGGTGGTGCCAGGACAGCGGCAGCCGCAGGTACTGCTTGGTCACGTCCCTGCGTGACCTGGCCTGCATGCGGTACTGCACGACGCCGGCCAGGATGCGCCGCCCCGCCACGCCGATCGCCTTGAGCAGCGCGGTGCCGATGATCAGCAGCGCGCCGGTCCACATGGCGCCGGCGGAGGTCCGGCCCTGGTCGAAGGCGGGCAGCACCACGTTCTGCGTCGCCCAGCCCAGTGCCCAGGCCGAGGCGACGGTCATGCCGCCGTAGACCGCGCTGGCCAGCGCGGCCATCGCGAACACGGCTCTCTCCGTGCGAATGGCCACCCCAAGGACCCGCAGTCCTTGACGCATGACGGCCGAGGTGACCTTGCTCGCCACTCGGTATTTTTCCCTTCAAACGTCGATATTTCTATCTATGTCCCTATCACGGCCGGTCGTCTCCTTATTCCCACAGGTAGGCTTGATCAGGTGACTCACGCTCGTGGCGAACGCACCGCGCTCTGCGACCTGTTCGACCGGCTCGGCCCCGACGCGCCCACCTTGTGCGAGGGGTGGACCACCTACGACCTGGCCGCCCACCTCGTGCTGCGCGAGCGCCGGCCGGACGCCATGGGCGGCATCGGGATCAGCGCGCTGGCGGGCTACACCGCCTCGGTCCAGAACGGCCTGAAGGCCAGACACCCCTACCCCGAGCTGGTGGGCATCGTGCGCCGGCCGGGCGGCGTCTACGGGCTGCTGCCCTTCCTGGACAAGGCGGTCAACACGCTGGAGTTCTTCGTCCACCACGAGGACGTGCGCCGCGCGCAGCCCGGATGGGAGCCGCGCGAGCTGCCGGCCGACCTCGACGAGCTCATCTGGAAGCGGGTGTCGGCGGGCGCCCGGATCATGCTGCGCCGCTCGCCGGTGCGCCTGGTGCTGCGCCGCGCGGGAGGCGGGACGGCAGGCGGCGGGGTGGCGATCGGCGGGGCGCGGGAGGGGGCCAAGGTTCAGGTCACCGGCACGGCCCAGGAGCTGCTGCTGTTCTGCTTCGGCCGGCAGGAGCACGCCAGGGTGGAGCTGACCGGCGACGACGCGGCGGTGAGCCGGGCAACCGAAGCCCGGCTCGGATTCTGACCGAAACCCTCGGCCCAGAAACCCCTCGTCTTAAACCTCCAGCCCGTACGATGGCACAGGAAAGAAGCCCCCCGGTTAGGATCTTGGACATCTTCACAGAAGATGACCGTGATCGCCCAGATCCGGGTATATACGGCTGGGAATGGACTGCAGGAGGCCCCCCATGCAGGTCAAGAAGGTGGCTACGTACGTTCTGGTGGCGTTCGTGGTCTTCTACCTGTTCACCCGGCCGGCCCAGGCGGCGGCCGCGGTCAACGGCGTGTTTGACGGAATTGTCCAAGGAGCCAACCAATTGGCGGTCTTCTTTACGAATGTTCTGACCTGATGTTCGCGTTCTGTCCGCGCTAGGTGCTTCCACGCGCTGACAGATCGTGTTACGCAGGCAGGATGAGAGATCGCCCCAGCGGCAACAAGATCAATCAGCTCGATCCGCAGGCCCGGCGCGTCCTCGAACGGGCAGAGCTTGAGGGCATCGAGCTGATCCGTTTCCTGTACGCCGACCACGGTGGCGTGGTCCGTGGCAAGGCGGCGTCCCGGTCCCGGTTGGCCGAACGGCTCAACTCGGGCATCGGGCACACGGTGGCCATGATGGCGATGAACATGCTCGACCAGCTTCAGGAGGTCGAGCACCTGGGTCCGGTGGGCGAGGTTCGCATTGTCCCCGACCCGGCCACGTTCGTCCCGTTGCCCCATGCACCGGGCGCCGCCGCGATGCTGTCGGACCTGCGGCGGCCCGACGGCTCACCGTGGGAAGCCTGCGCCCGCACGTTCCTCAAGGACGCCGTGGCGGAGCTGGCCGGCGACGGCTACCGGATCGAGGCGGCCTTCGAGCCCGAGTTCACGCTCGGCCGCCGCCTGCCCGACCCCAATGGCGGCCCCGACCGGCTGGTGCCGCTCGACGACTCTCTCTGCTATGCCGGCACGGGCTTCGACACCGCGCACGACTACACGATCAGGCTCATGCGCGCGCTGGAGACCCAGGGCCTGCGCGTCGAGCACTACCACCCCGAGCTCGGCCCCGGCCAGCAGGAGCTGTCGGTGCACCACGCGCCCCCGCTGCGCGCCGCCGACAACCACGTGCTCTACCGGGAGACCGTGCGCGGCGTGGCGATGCGCATGTCGATGTGGGCCTCGCTGGCCCCCAAACCCCTGGCCGACCAGGCCGGCAACGGCGCCCACCTGCACCTGTCGCTGTGGCGCGACACCCACAACCTGTTCGCCGAGGACGGCGCGGAACGCGCGCACTTCATCGGCGGCCTGCTCGCCCACCTGCCCGGCCTGACCGCCCTGACCTGCGGCAGCGTCAACAGCTTCCGGCGCCTGTCACCCCGCATGTGGTCCAGCGCGTACGCGGTCTACGGCCCCGACAACCGGGAGGCGGCCGTGCGCGTGTGCTCGCCGCTGGGCGAGAGCGGCGAGCCGAACCTGGAGCTGAAGCCGTCGGACTCCTCGGCCAACCCGTACCTGTCGCTCGGCGCGGTCATCCACGCGGGCCTCGACGGCATCCGCCGCAAGCTCGACCCGGGCGAGGCCGTGGACATCGATCCCGACACCGTGCCCGACCGCTATCCCCGCCTGCCCGGCTCCCTGGAGGAGGCGCTCGACGCGCTGGAGGCCGACGAGGTGCTCATGGAGGCGCTCGGGCCGTTGCGGCGCAGCGCGTACCTGGCGGTCAAACGTTCGGAGGCGGCCGCGTTCGCCGCCAAGGACGCCTCCTACGAGCTCTTCCACCACCTGCGGGTGTTCTGACCGCCCGCCGGCCCCGCGCGGGCGGGGCCGGCAGGCGGCCTCAACGGACGGGCGGCCTCAACGGACCTGGCGGCCTCAAGAGGCGAGTGGCCTCAGCGGACCGGGTGGCCCGCCATCCGCAGTGTCTCCTTGACGTCGCCGATCTTCAGCGTGCCGAAGTGGAACACGCTGGCGGCCAGCACGGCGTCGGCACCGGCCTCGATCGCCGGCGGGAAGTCCTCCAGCCGGCCGGCCCCGCCGCTGGCGATCACCGGCACCCGCACCGCCGCGCGCACCGCGTGCAGCAGCTCCAGGTCGTAGCCGTCGAGGGTGCCGTCGCCGTCCATGGAGTTGAGCAGGATCTCGCCGACGCCCAGCTCCTCGCCGCGCGCCGACCACTCCACCGCGTCGATGCCGGCGCCGCGCCGGCCGCCGTGGGTGGTCACCTCGAACCCGCTGGGCATGCCCGGCGCCCGGCGGGCGTCGACCGACAGCACCACGCACTGCGCGCCGAACCGCCGCGACGCCTCGGTCAGCAGCTCGGGCCTGGCGATGGCCGCGGTGTTCAGGGACACCTTGTCGGCCCCGGCCCGCAGCAGCCGGTTGACGTCGTCGACCGCGCGCACGCCGCCGCCCACGGTGAGCGGGATGAACACCTGCTCGGCGGTCCTGCGCACCACGTCGAGCATGGTCTCCCGCTCGCCCGACGAGGCGGTGATGTCGAGGAAGGTCAGCTCGTCGGCGCCCTCCTCGTCGTAGCGCCTGGCCAGCTCGACCGGATCTCCCGCGTCGCGCATGTTCTCGAACTTGACGCCCTTGACGACCCGCCCGGCGTCGACGTCGAGACAGGGGATCACTCTTACCGCTACGGTCATGCTCGCAGTGCCTCGATTTCGATCTCGACCAGCATTCGAGGGTCGACCAGCCCGGCGACCCTCACTCCTGTGCAGGCGGGCCGCACGTGCCCGAAGACTTCGTAGATGGCCCGGCCGACGAGGTCGAAGTGGCGCTGCTCCACCACGTAGTAGCGGACCATGACGACGTCCTCGCGGGTCAGGCCGCCGACCTCGACGGCGTCCAGCGCGATGTCGATGGCGGTCAGGCTCTGCCGGTAGGCGTCGCCGACATGGCGTACCTCGCCGTCGATCGTGGCCGTGCACCCGGAGACGATCACGCGCTCGCCCACGACCACGGCGCGGGCGTACCCGTACTTCTCCTCCCAGATGCCGCCCGAGAACACCCTCGGACCGGTGCTTTCCATGCTGACGCTCATTCCGCCCCCTCCCGGCGAAGCTAAACGCGTACCGCGGCCAGCGCGTCCTCAAGAGTGAACGCGTGAGCGTACAGGGCCCTGCCCACGATGGCTCCCTCCACTCCGTCCGGGACGAGAGAAGCCAGTGCCACCAGGTCGTCAAGACTGGACACGCCGCCACTGGCGATCACGGGCTTGTCGGTGTGCGCGCAGATCCGCCGGTAGAGGTCGAGGTTGGGCCCCTGCAGCATGCCGTCCTTGGTCACGTCGGTGACGACGTAGCGGGGGCAGCCGTCGGCCTCCAGGCGGTCGAGCACCTCCCACAGGTCGCCGCCCTCCTTGGTCCAGCCGCGGGCGGCCAGCGTGGTGCCGCGCACGTCGAGGCCCACCGCGATCCGGTCGCCGTGCTCGGCGATGATCTTCCGGCACCAGTCGGGGTTCTCCAGGGCGGCGGTGCCGATGTTGACCCGGCGGCAACCGGTGGCCAGGGCGGCGGCCAGCGACTCGTCGTCGCGGATGCCGCCGGACAGCTCCACCTTGACGTCGAGCTTGCCGATCACCTCGCTGATCAGCTCCTTGTTGGAGCCCCTGCCGAACGCGGCGTCGAGGTCGACCAGATGGATCCACTCGGCGCCCGCCTCCTGCCAGGCCAGCGCCGCGGCGAGCGGCTCGCCGAAGCCGGTCTCGGTCCCGGCCTCACCCTGGACGAGGCGCACGGCCTGGCCATCGGCGACGTCCACGGCGGGAAGCAATACGAGCGACATTCAGGTCCTCCGGTCGAAAGCGAGGGTCACGACAACAGGTGCGAGCAGCAGGGAGAAGACGAACACGGCGAGGCTCACCGCGGGCGAGCCCCAGACCAGCCACACGATCGCCTGCACGATCAGGAAGCCGAGCGCCACCGCGACGTTCTGGGCACGATGGCGGCGGGCGATCAGGCCGCCCTGCCGGGCGAACCGGACCGGGCGCGGGATCAGGCGGGCGATCAGGGCGCGGCGCCGGGCGCGGCGTGCCTGCCGCTCCTCGTTGAGCCGGATCGCGCGCGCCCGCTCGGCCTCCCGCTCGGCCCGCCGGCGCGCCCGCTCCTTGCTCATACCGTCTCTAGCCAGTTCCTCAGCAGGGCGGCTCCGGCGTCGCCGGACTTCTCCGGGTGGAACTGGGTGGCCATGAGCGGGCCGTTCTCGGCGGCGGCCACGAACGGCACGCCGTGCTCGGCCCACGTCACCACGGGCGCGGCGAAACCGGGGTCGGCCGGCTGCAGCTCCCACTCGCGCACGCCGTAGGAGTGCACGAAGTAAAAACGGGTGTCGGCGTCGAGCCCGGCGAACAGCACGCTCTCAGCGGGCGCCTTGACCGTGTTCCACCCCATGTGCGGCAGCACGGGCGCCTCCAGCCGCTCGACCGTGCCGGGCCACTCGCCGCAGCCCTCGGTCTCGACGCCGTGCTCGACGCCCCGCGCGAACAGGATCTGCATGCCGACGCAGATGCCCAGCACCGGACGCCCGCCGGCCAGGCGGCGGCCGATGACCCGGTCGCCGTGCACGCCCTTGAGCCCGGCCATGCAGGCCGCGAACGCGCCGACGCCCGGCACGACCAGCCCGTCGGCGTTGAGCGCCGCGTCGAAGTCGGCGGTCACGGTGACGTCCGCGCCCACCCTGGCCAGGGCCCGCTCGGCCGAGCGCAGGTTGCCCGAGCCGTAGTCGAGCACCACGATGTTCTTGCTCACCACCACAACACCCCCGCCGTGATCGCCATCGCCGCGCCGAGCGCGCAGACCGCGGCGCCCACCTTGAGACCCTGCTTGGCCAGCGAGAACACGCCGCCGCCGAGGAACAGCCCGAGGAACACCATGACGCCCGCGATGAGGTTGTCGGTCACAGCACACCCTTGGTGCTCGGCACGCCCGAGGCGCGCGGGTCGAGCTCGGACGCCTCGCGCATCGCCCTGGCCAGCGCCTTGAACTGGGCCTCGACGATGTGATGGGCGTTGCGCCCGTACGGCACGTGCACGTGCAGGCAGATGGCCGCCTGGGCCACCAGGGACTCCAGGATGTGCCGGGTCATCGTCGTGTCGTAGTCGGGGCCGATCATCGGGGCCATGCCCGCGGGCTCGGTGTGCACGAGGTACGGCCGCCCGGACAGGTCGACCGTGACCTGGGCCAGCGACTCGTCCAGCGGGCACGACGCGCTGCCGAACCGCCGGATGCCGGACTTGTCGCCCAGCGCCTGGCGGAAGGCCGCGCCCAGCGCCAGCGCGGTGTCCTCGATCGTGTGGTGGGAGTCGATGTGCAGGTCGCCCTCGGTCTTGACGGTCAGGTCGAACAGACCGTGCTTGCCGAGCTGGGCCAGCATGTGGTCGAAGAAGCCCACCCCGGTCGAGACGTCGACCAGGCCGGTGCCGTCGAGGCCCACCTCGACCAGGACCGAGGTCTCCTTCGTTGCCCGCTCCACGCGCCCTACGCGACTCACAGAACCTCCTCCATCGCGGCGCGGAAGGCCGCCATCTCCTCGCCGGTGCCGATCGACACACGCAGCCATTCTGGCGGGCCCACCTCGCGGATGAGCACACCGCGTGCCAGCAGCCCCTCCCACACCTCGCGCCGGTCGGGGAACCGCCCGAACAGCACGAAGTTGGCGTCGGAGTCGGCCACCGACAGCCCCTTGCCGCGCAGCCAGGCGACCGTGGCGTCACGCTCGGCGCGCAGCGCGTCGACCGTGCCGAGCAGCTCGGCGCGGTGGCGCAGCGCGACCCGCGCGGCCGTCTGGGTGAGCGTGGACAGGTGGTACGGCAGCCGCACCAGCAGCAGCGCCTGCACCACGGCCGGGTGCGCGGCCAGGTAGCCGAGGCGGGTGCCGGCCATGGCGAACGCCTTGGACATCGTGCGGGTGACGATCAGCCTCGGGTGCCGCGGCAGCAGCGTGAGCGCCGAAGGAGTGCCCTGGCGGGCGAACTCGGCGTAGGCCTCGTCGATCACCACCACGCCCGGCGCGGCGGCCAGCACGGCCTCGATCGTCGACAGCGGCTGCGCGGTGCCGGTCGGGTTGTTGGGCGAGGCCAGGAAGACGATGTCGGGCCGGTGCTCCTCGATCGCCGCGACGGCCTTGCCGGGGTCGAGGGAGAAGTCGTCCTCGCGGGCGGCGCTGATCCACTCGGTGCTGGTGCCGGTGGTGAGGATCGGGTGCATCGAGTACGACGGCTCGAACCCGATGGCGGTGCGCCCGTGGCCGCCGAAGGCCTGCAGGATCTGCTGGAGCACCTCGTTGGAGCCGTTGGCCGCCCACACCTGCTCGGGGCTCAGCCCGTGGCCCAGGTAGGCGGCCAGGTCGGCGCGCAGCCCGGTGGCGTCGCGGTCGGGGTAGCGGTTGAGCTCGCCCGCGTTCGCCGCGACGGCCTGCGCCAGGTCGGCGACCAGCGCGGGCGAGGGCGGATAGGGGTTCTCGTTGGTGTTGAGCCGGACCGGCACGTCGATCTGCGGCGCGCCGTAGGGCGAGCGGCCCTTCAGGTCGTCGCGGATCGGCAGGTCGTCGAGGGTCACATCGGCGGGGTTCACTCTGACTCCGTGGGGACTCGCCAGTCGAAGCGGGCGCGGATCGCGGCGCCGTGCGCCGGCAGGTCTTCGGCGTCGGCCAGCACCGACACGTGGGCCGCCGCGCCGGCCAGCGCGTCGCGGGTGTAGTCGACGACGTGGATGCCGCGCAGGAACGACTGCACCGACAGGCCGCTGGAGTGGCAGGCGCAGCCGCCGGTGGGCAGCACGTGGTTGGACCCGGCGAGGTAGTCGCCGAGCGAGACCGGCGCGTAGGGGCCGACGAAGATCGCTCCGGCGTTGCGGATCCGGGCCGCGACCTCGGCCGCGCCGGCGGTGTGGATCTCCAGGTGCTCGGCCGCGTACGCGTCGACGACCTTGATGCCGTCGTCGATCGAGGAGACCAGCACGATGCCCGACTGCCGGCCGCCCAGCGCCTCGGTGATGCGCTCGGAGTGGCGGGTGGCCGAGACCTGGCCCGGCAGCTCCTTCTCGACCGCCTCGGCCAGCTCAAGGCTGGTGGTGACCAGGACGGCGGCGGCGATCGTGTCGTGCTCGGCCTGGCTGATCAGGTCGGCGGCGACGTGCACCGGGTCGGCGGTCTCGTCGGCCAGGATGGCGATCTCGGTGGGGCCGGCCTCGGAGTCGATGCCGATGCGGCCCTTGAGCAGGCGCTTGGCGGCGGCGACCCAGATGTTGCCGGGGCCGGTCACCATGGTCGCGGGCGGGCACTCCTCGGTGCCGTAGGCGAACATGGCCACGGCCTGCGCCCCGCCCACGGAGTAGACCTCGTCGACGCCGAGCAGCGCGCACGCGGCCAGGATGGTGGGGTGGGGCAGCCCGCCGAACTCCTTCTGGGCCGGGCTGGTGACGGCCAGCGAGGCGACGCCCGCCTCCTGGGCCGGGACGACGTTCATGACCACGCTGGAGGGATAGACGGCACGCCCGCCGGGCACGTAGAGGCCCACCCGGTCGACCGGCACCCAGCGCTCGGTCACCGTGCCGCCGGGCACGACCTGCGTGGTGACGTCGGAGCGGCGCTGGTCGCGGTGGACCAGCCGGGCCCGCCTGATCGACTCCTCCAGCGCGGCCCTGACCCGGGGGTCGAGTTCGTCGAGCGCCCGCCGGACGACGTCGACGGGGACGCGGGCGGAGGCGATCTCGACACCGTCGAACCTGGCGGTCAGCTCCCGTACGGCTGCCGCCCCGCGATGGCGCACGTCGTCGCAGATGGGCCGCACCTTCTCCAGGGCGGCCTCGACGTCGAGCTCGGCGCGGGGCAGCACGTCGCGCAGGTCCGCAGGAAGGGAACCGCGCATGTCAATACGGGAAATCACCCTGACAGTCTACGGAGTCCGGACCCCGGATCCGCTTCTGTCCAGAATGCGGGACGCAGGCCGGACGCGTTACGGGGGCCGCGAGCGCGGCGTTCGCCGACACCGCGCCCGCGGCCGCCGGAGCCCCGGACCGGGCCAAGCCGGGGCCGAGTGGCCGTGGCCGCCACGGGGGCGCGGTCACGGCCGGGGGAATGGCCTGGCCCCCTTCTGCCCGGCCCGGCAGGCGTCTAACACCCTGCGGCAAAGAAAACTCTCGGTGAGTTAAAAATAACCTTGCGGCTGTTTGCCCCGCTCGGCGCGGCGTAGGCGGTTCGTAACGCCTTTCGCATTACATGTCCATTATGTCCACTCGCCTACCCTGGGCGGCATGGGACAGTGGCGAGCCCCCGGCGGCATCCTGGTGGAGGCGATCATCCTCGATGATCGTCCACTGCTGCGCGTCTCCCACCGCGTCAACGGCCGGACGTACCTGCGCGGCTACTGCAAGACGGTGTCCGAACTGGACGAACACGGTGTAGACCTCGGCGAACTGGTGGAAGACACCTCGCTTGACCATTTGTAGACCCCGGCCCGCCACTGTCGATCAACCCCCCGGGGTACGGCATGATCCATGGTGGGGCTGCCGGCCTACGCGCCGATGATGGCCCAGCTGGGCACCCTGACCTCCGTCCAGGGCGAGGGCTGGGCCGTGGAGATGAAGTGGGACGGCGTACGCGCCCTCGCCTACGTCGAGGGCGGCTCGGTCCGCCTGATGTCCCGTAACAACAAGGACATCACCCCCGCCTACCCCGAGCTGCAGCTCATGGCCGGCTCCACCGGCCGGCACGCGGCCGTGATCGACGGCGAGATCGTCGCCTTCGACGAGACCGGACGCCCCAGCTTCGCCGCCCTCCAGCCCCGCATGCACCAGCGCAACCCCGCCACCGTCGCCGAGCTCACCCGGGCGGTGCCGGTGACGTTCATGGCCTTCGACATCCTGCACCTCGACGCCGACAGCGTGATCGGCCGCCCCTACCGCGAGCGCCGCGAGCTCCTGGAGGACACCCTGCGCCCCGGCTTCCGCTGGGAGGTGCCCGTGTGGTTCGCCGACCACGCCGACCGCGCCTTCGACTCCTCCCGCCAGCTCGGGCTCGAAGGGATCGTCTGCAAGCGGCTCGGCTCCCCCTACCGGCCCGGCCGGCGCAGCGGCGAATGGACCAAGGTCAAGAACGTCAGCGCCGCCGAGGTCGTCATCGGCGGCTGGCACCCCGGCGGCGGACGACGGTCCGGCATGATCGGCTCGCTGCTGCTCGGCGCCTACGACCCGCGCGGCCGCCTGCTCTACGTCGGGCACGTCGGCACCGGCTTCACCCAGCAGATGCTGCGCGACCTCCAGGACCTCCTCACGCCCCTGGAACGCCCCGGCCCGCCCTTCGACGAGCCCGTCCCGCGCGAGCACGCCCGCCACGCGCACTGGGTCGAGCCCCGCGTCGTCGGCGAGGTCCAGTACGCCGAGGTCACCGGCGACGGCCGGCTGCGCCACCCCTCCTGGCGCGGCCTGCGCCCCGACCGCGAACCCGGCGAGGCGAGCACCGCCGAGTTCCTCGCCCCGGGGGACGCCGCGGCTGGCTGACCGGGCGCGACACGTCCCGCTTGGGCACGGTAAGTGATGAAGTCATGACTTACAGTGATCGGAATCGCTTCGGACCGCCCAGGGGGACATCGTGTCGAAGACTCTGGTCACCACGCTGGCCGCGCTCGCCGGCGTCTCACTCACCACCGCGCTCACCACCGCGCCCGCCACGGCCCTCGTCACCGCGCCCGCCACCGCCGAACCGCCCCCGCTCAAGGCCGCCACCGCGCAGCGCCCCGCGCAGAGGCCCGCCCAGCGCCCTGTGCAGAGCCGGGACCGCAGTCCCGGCGCCGCGTCGTCGCCGCTCATGCGCCCGGGACGCGCCGCCCGCTACTGGACGCCCGGCAAACAGGCCAAGGCCAAGGCCGTCGCCCTCCCGCCCAGCACGACCGGCCACGACACGGCCGCCCACAACACGGCCGCCCAGAGCACCGCCACCCAGAGCACCGCCGACCACGGCGCCGCCCAGAACAGCGCCGTCCAGAGCAGTGCGGCCGAGCGGCGCAGCGTGCCCGGCGCCAAACGGCTCACCCCCGGCGGCGACGCCAACGGCTACGCCCCCGTGCGCCGGCCGTACACCGCCGACGGCAACAGCCGCGCCACCGGACGCCTGTTCTTCGTCAACGCCACCGGCCGCGACGACTCCTGCAGCGCCTCCGTCGTCCGCTCGGCCAGCAGGCTGCTGGTCATCACCGCCGCCCACTGCGTCTACAGCAGCCCCGACGGCTCCACGTCCGGCACCTGGCACACCAACTTCGCCTTCGTCCCCGCCTACGACGGCCGCGCCGCCACCGCCGCGCAGCGCGAGCCGTACGGCAGATGGGGCGGACGGCGCGCCTGGAAGCCCGACGCCTACACCGGACGCACCGGCGGCGACTGGAACTCCGTCTACGACGTCGCGCTCGTCGAGGTCGGCGGCCGGAACCGCACCCTGCAGGACACCGTCGGCGCCTTCACCCCCCTGCGCAACGAGGGCGGCCGCTTCACCATCGCCACCTCCGGCTACCCCGGCGTGCTCGGCCGCCGGCCCTACGACGGCCGCGACCAGCTCTGGTGCCTCGGCCGCACCCAGCAGGCCCGCGGCGAGAACACCGCCGGCGACATGCTCGCCGCCCGGCTGGCCGGCGCCGGCGACCCGGCCGGACGGATGGAGACCTACAACTGCCACCTGGCCAAGGGCCACAGCGGCGGGCCATGGGTCGTCCGCGGCAGCGACGACCTGGTCGGCGTGCTGTCGGCGGGCAAGGAGGACGGCGAGCCCGACGGCAACTCCGTCGCCACCGCGCTCAACGCGGAAGGCTACGGCGCGATCGTCCGCCAGGCCGACCCCAAAGGCGTCTACGACTCACTCTCCCTCGACGCCGCCGGCCCCGGCGCGCCCGTCCGCCGCGGCGGCGCCGCCACCGTCACCGCGACCGTCACCATGCGCGGGCTCATGGCCGCCGCCCAGGTGCCCGTCACCCTCACGCTCCCGACCGGCGCCACCCTGACCTCCGTCGACGGCGCCACCTGCCGCCACGGCGACCACCGGGCCGAATGCGTGATCGACGTCATCCACCCCGGCCGGCCGGTCCGCATCTCCGCCAAGCTCTCCGTCGGCCGCGACGCGGACGCCGCCCTGCCGGTCACCATGCACGTCACCTCCACCCGCCTCGACCCCGCCCAGCGCGACAACTCCGCCGTCCTGCGCCTGCGCACCGCCGCCGGCTAGGGCTAGGCAGCGGCCGGCGCCGGCTCCCGCAACGTCCGCGCCAGCAGCCAGGCCAGCACCGGGAAGACGATCAGGCAGGCCAGCGCCGTCCTGAGCGAGGCGGCCTCGGCGACCGCGCCCACCAGCGGGCTGGTCAGGCCGCCCACGCTCACCGCCAGCCCCAGCGTGACGCCGCTCGCCGTGCCCACCCGGTTCGGCAGCAGATCCTGCCCCAGGGTCACGTGCAGGGAGAACGGGACGTACAGGGCGACCGACGACGCCGCGACGAAGACGTAGACCAGCGGGCCCGGCGCCAGCACCACCCCGGCCACCGCGGGCACCGCCGCCGCGTACGCCGCCCGCATCGCCGGCACCCGCCCCCACCGGGCCGCCAGCCGGGCGCCCAGCACCGTGCCCGCCGCCCCGCCCGCGAACAGCACGAACAACGCCACCGCGCCCGCCGCGCCGCCGCCCACGTACAGGGCCACGAACGCGCTCAGACCGACGTACACCACCGACCGGAAGACGATCACCGACGTCAGCCGGGCGAACCCCGGCCAGTCGTCACGGCCCGCCACCCGCACCGCCGGACGCGCCCCGCCCCGGCCGCCCGCCAGGGCCCGCACGGCCGGGAGCGTCAGCACCGCCCCCAGCACCGCAGGCACGGCCAGCAGCGGCGAGGCCCCCAGCCCCCACGCCGACAACAGCGGCGTCACCAGCACCGGCGCCGAGGCGAACCCCAGTGTCCCGCCCAAGGAGAACCAGCTCATCCGCACATGACCGCCCTCGCTGGCGATCCTGGCCAGCCGCGCCGACTCCGGATGGTAGGCCGCCACCCCCAGCCCCGACACCGCCGCCGCCAGCCACGTCACCGCGTACGACCCCGTCACCCCGGCGCACGCCACCCCCGCCCCCGCCACCACCATGGCCGACGGGATCAGCCACGGCATCCGCCACCGGTCCGTCAGCAGCCCGAAGACCGGCTGCACGACAGACGACGACAACGTGGCCGCCAGCACGATCCCCGACACCGCCACGTAGCCGTACCCCCGCCCGGACACCAGGAACGGCACCAACGCGGGCACCGCGCCCTGGTAGAAGTCCACGCACGCGTGCCCCGCCGCCAGCGACCGGATCCTGTTCACGCCACCGATGATGTCCCCGGCCCGACCTGGCCTGCTTCCGATAAAATGCCAATCTATGCCGAATATCCGCCACACCCCCGTGGCGCCCACCGGCCGCCGCCCCCTGGCCCCCGGCACGGGCATCGACGCCCACCGGCACGACACCCACCAGATCGCCTACGCCTGCGCCGGCATGCTCTCCGTCACCACCGACGCCGGCACCTGGGTCGCCCCCGCCAACCGCGCCATCTGGGTGCCCGCCGGCACCGTGCACGAACACCGCGCCCACGGCAGCACCGACCTGCGCCTGGTCGGGCTCACCGACAATCCGCTCGGCCTCGACCGGCCCGCCGTGCTCGCCGTCGGCCCGCTGCTGCGCGAGCTCGTCATGGCCTACACCGACGACGACGCCCCCGTGGGCGAGGAGCGCGAACGCCTGCTCGCCGTCCTGCTCGACCGGCTCAGACGCGCCCCCGAACAGCCCTTCCACGTGCCCGCCGCGCGCGACCCGCGCCTGGCCGCCGTCTGCGCCGCCCTGCACGACGACCCCGCCGACGGACGCACCCTGGCCACCCTCGCCGCCCTGGCGGGCACCAGCGAGCGCACGCTCGCCCGGCTGTGCCGCCGCGAGCTCGGCATGAGCTTCCCCCAGTGGCGCACCCAGCTCCGCCTGCACCAGGCGCTGCTGCTGCTGGCCGACGGCCTGCCGGTGACCGTGGTCGCCCATCGCTGCGGTTGGGCCTCGGCCAGCGCGTTCATCGACGTCTTCCGGCGGGCGCTCGGGTACACGCCGGGCCGCGCCTTTACAATGTAGATTCGCTACACTTGTCAGACGTGAGCAAAACGAAAGGCAAGGGCGGCGGCACCCCGGCCACCATGGCGCTGACCAAGGCCAAGGCCGACTTCACGCTCCACCCCTACGACCACGACCCGAGCGCCCAGGCCTACGGCGAGGAGGCCGCCGACGCGCTCGGCGTGCCCTACGACCGCATCTTCAAGACGCTGGTCGCCGAGACCGAGAGCGGCCTCGCGGTGGCGGTCGTGCCGGTGTCGGGCAAGCTCGACCTCAAGGCCCTGGCCTCGGCGCTGGGCGGCAAGCGGGCCGCCATGGCCGAGGCGGCCAAGGTCGAGCGGGTGACCGGCTACGTGGTGGGCGGCATCAGCCCGCTCGGCCAGCGCAAGCAGCTTCCCACCGTGGTCGACTCCTCGGCGCTCGACCACGAGACGATCTACTTCTCGGCCGGCCGGCGCGGGCTCCAGATCGAGACCGCCCCCGACAACCTGATCACCCTCACCCGCGCGGTCACCGCCCCCATCGGCAAGGCGGGCTGAGCGTCCCGACGGGCGGCTACCGGGAGCGGTGGCGCGGCCGGCGGAACGACGGGTCGGGCGGGCCCTGCCCGAGCAGCCACTCGAACAGCCGCCGGTGATGCCGGAAGAACGCGCGCTCGCCCTGCCGCCGGTTCTTCTTCTTGTCCTCCTCCTGCGCCTCGGCCTCCTTCAGGCCGGGCGTGAACCCGCCGCCGAACCGGCCCATGTCCGGCCCGGGGAAGCCCCTCGGCTCGGTGTGGTCCAGGGCTTGCTGCATCGACTCGACCCAGATCGGGCCGGGCAGCGACGCCCCCTGCACGGCGCCGTAGTACTGGTCGCCGATCTGCACGCCCTGCAGCGGGTAGCGGTAGGAGCCCCGGATGTCGCCGAGGCTCACCGCCGCCGCCAGGTCCGGCGTGTACCCGGCGAACCAGGCCGAGGTGTAGCCGTTGTTGGTGCCGGTCTTGCCGGCGGCCGGGCGGCCGATGCTCTGCCCCTGCATGGTGCCCTTGTCGAACACCCCGGACAGCACGTGGTTGACGGCGTCGGCGACCGGCCGTTCCATCACCTGCTCGCAGGACGGCGGCACGTGCGCGCGCCGGCCGCTGCGGTCGGTGATCTCCACGATCGCCAGCGGCCGGCAGTGCAAGCCGCGCGCCGCGAACGTGGCGAAGGCCCCCGCGACCGTCACCGGGTCCATCTCGTTGACGCCCAGCGTGAACGTCGGCACCTCGCGCAGCGGCCGGCCGTCGGCCCGCACCGCCCCGAGGGCCCTGGCCGTCTTGACCACGTTGCAGAGCCCGACCTTGCGCTCCAGCATCATGTAGAAGATGTTCACCGACTTCCAGGTGCCGGTCTCGATGCTGTGCGGGCCGCCCGAGCCCTCGCCGCTGGCGTTGAGTATGCGCGTGCCGGGGTCGTTGACCGGCCGGCCGGCGCAGTTGCGGTAGCCCTGCGCGGGCACCAGCTCCCCCGGCGTCTGGAAGCCGTCGCCGAACCGCCAGCCCTGCTGCAACGCCGTGGCCAGGGTGAAGACCTTGAACGTCGAGCCCGCCTGGAAGCCCTGGCCGCCGCCGTGCGCCACGTCGGCGGGCAGGTTGAAGGTGGTCCGCGGGCCGTTCTTCTTGTTGCCGCGGTTGCGGCCGAACTCCTTGCTGGCCGCCATCGCCCTGATCCGGCCGGTGCCGGGCTCGACCATGGCCTCCGCGGCGACCTCGGTGTCCTCCGGCGAGACGTGCCGCCGGATCGCGCGCTCGGCCGCGCGCTGCGCGACCGGGTCCAGGCCGGTCCTGATCACCAGGCCGCCCCTCGCCATCCTGACCCGCCGCTCGGCCGGGGTGTTGCCGAACGCCGGGTTCGACAACATCTCGTTCTGGACGTACAGGCAGTAGTAGGGGTACGCGCTCTGCCCGCAGCCGCCCGGCTCGGGCTTCAGCCGCAGGGCCAGCGGCGTGCTCTTGGCGGCGCTCGCCTGGGCCTGCGTGATCAGCTTGAGCCCGGCCATCCGGTCCAGCACGAGGTCGCGCCGCTCCTTCAGCCGCGCCTGGTGCGAGCGGCCGAGCGAGGGGTCGGTCGAGTACGGCATCCGCACCGCCCCCGCCAGCGTGGCCGCCTGGGTCAGCGTCAGCTTGGAGGCGGTGGTGGAGAAGAAGCGCCGGGCCGCCGCCTCCACGCCGTGGGCGCCGGCGCCGAAGTAGGCGATGTTGAGGTAGCGCTCAAGGATCTCGTCCTTGCGGTACTTGTGTTCCAGGGCCATCGCGTACCGCAGTTCGGTGATCTTGCGGGCCAGGTTGGGGGCGCGCGCCTTGTCCCGTTCCGCATCGGTGCGAGCGCTCTCGACCAGGATGTTCTTGACGAGCTGCTGCGTCAGCGACGAGCCGCCCTGCCGGATGCCGCCCGCCTGCGTGTTGGTGAGCAGCGCCCGCAACGTGCCCCGGACGTCGAGGCCGCCGTGCTCGTAGAAGCGGGCGTCCTCGATGGCCACGATGGCCTTGCGCATCAGCGGCGCCACGGCCCCGAGCGGCACGGCCGTCCTGTTGGCCTCGTAGAACTGGGCGAACTGCCTGCCGTCCTTGTCCAGCAGCCTGGTCACCTGCGCCAGGGGCTCCTCGCGGGGCGCGGGCGGCAGGTCGACGAAGGTGTCGGCGACGTTCTTGGCGGCCAGGCCGCCGCCGCTCACCACGGGAACGGCCAGTGCCGCCGCCAGCACCCCGCCGAGCGCCCCCGCCATGGCGAGGCCACCGATGGATCTGAGTACGGTCACGCAGATGATCTGCAACCAGCAGATCATCGGCAAACGCCCACTTCCCCGGTCTTTACCGTTCTCTTCGGATGTTCAGACCAAGCGAGGCGAACTGCTCGTACGGCCGGTGGTAGCCCCGCTCGATGTGGTGCACGCCGCGCAGCGTGGACGTCCCGTCGGCCACCGCCGCGGCCAGCACGGCCGAGAACCCGGCCCTGATGTCGGGCAGCGTCACGTCGGCGCCCCTGAGCTTGGAGACGCCGCGCACCACGGCCGAGTGCCGGGCGTTGGTGTCGTGGTAACGGCAGGCCGGCCCGCCCAGGCACTGGTCGAACACCTCGATCTCGCAGCCCATCCGCTGCAGCGCGGGCACGTAGACCAGGCGGTTCTCGAAGACCGTCTCGTGCAGCACCGACATGCCCTGGCTCTGCGTGAACAGCACCATGAGCGGCGTCTGCCAGTCGGTCATGAAGCCGGGGTGGGTGTCGGTCTGCACGGCCGCCGAGCGCAGCCCCTCGGGCGGGGCGGTGGCGCACAGGTACTCGTCGTTGATGTCGAACCGGGCGCCCATCCTGGCCAGCGTGGTGATCGCGGTGACCAGGCGGTCCTGGGGGCAGCCGTGCACGCGCACCTCTCCCCCGGTGACCAGCCCGGCCGCCAGGTAGGAGAACGCCTCGATGCGGTCGCCGGTCAGCCAGGTGGAGGCGCCGCGCAGGTGGTCGACGCCCTCGATGACGATCCGGCGGTCGGGCGACAGCTCGATCCGGGCGCCCATGCGCTGCAGGAACAGCGCCAGCTCCACCACCTCGGGCTCCATGGCGGCGTTCTTCAGCACGGTCTTGCCCTCGGCCAGCACCGCCGACATGAGGATCGTCTCCGTCGCCCCCACGCTCGGGTACGGCAGTTCGAGCCGGGCCCCGTTGAGCCGCTTGGCCTTGGCCGAGATGCCGGTGTCGCCCACCTCCACCTCGGCCCCCATCGAGCGCAACGCCTCCACGTGGAAGTTCACCGGCCGCCGCCCGATCGGGTCGCCGCCGACCAGCGGCACGAACGCCTCCCCCGCCAGGTGCAGCAACGGCCCGAGCATGAGGATGGGGATGCGGTTGAGCCCGGTGAACGCGTCGGGCACCCGCGGCCTGATCTCCGCCCCGCGCTCGATGCGGATCTCGGAACCGGCGATCTCGACGTGGATGCCGAGCGCCTCCAGCATCGCCGCGGTGATGCCCACCTCGCCCACGTCGGGGGCGTTGTGGATGCTGCTCTCGCCGTTGCCCAGCATGGCGGCGACCATGTGCTTGGACACACCGTTCTTGGAGCCCCGTACGACGACGTCCCCGCGGAGGGGGCCGGAGGGCTCGATCAACCAGACCTCTTCTGCAATCACGAAGCGAGCCTAACCGGGAGATACCATCGAGCTGGTTCGGATGCAGTTGTGAGGGGGAATGGCGTGACGAGGGAAGTACGCGCTTTTGCGGTAACTGTCCTCATACTCGCCACTCTCGGGGTCGCCGCTGGGCTCAGCTGGTCCGCGATCTCGCCGCGAGCTCCCTACCAGGTGACCGAGCACGGCCTGGTGCTGGCCGACCTCACCACGCAGGCGCTGATCGCGGCCGACGGCTGGTTCGCGGTGATCACGGGCGCGCTGGGGCTGCTCTGCGGCGGTCTGGCGTGGTTCGCCGGGCGGCGCTGGATGCTGGCGGTGCTGCTCGGGCTGTGCGCGGGCGGGGTGGCGGGCAGCTTCCTCACCTTGTGGGCCGGGTCCACGTTCACGGTCGGCGCGGTGGTGGTGGAGGCCGCGGCCGAGCCCGGGGTGCGGATCGTCCCCGGGGCGCTGAAGCTGACCGCCGAGGGGGTGCTGGTGGCCTGGCCGCTGCTCGCGGTCGGCCTGTTCGGCCTCCTGGAGGGCATGCACGGCTACCGCGAGTCGCCGTTGCGGCACCCGTACGGCATCGAGCCCTAGACCGGCGGGCGGCGCAGGCCGTGGCCGGTGGCCTGCTCGAACGCGCGGGCCACGCGCAGCACCCTGGCGTCGGCGAACGGCCGCCCGACGATCTGCACCCCGACCGGCAGCCCCTCGGGCGTGAACCCGGCCGGCACCGAGGCCGCCGGCGCGTGCAGCACGCTGATCCAGTACGCCGAACGCATCCAGGCCAGGTAGTCGGGCAGCCGCTCGCCGTTGATCTCGCTCACGTGCGGCTGCTCCACCGGGAACGGCGGCACCTGGCTGACCGGCGCGAGCAGCACGTCGTAGTCGTCGAAGAAGCCGGCCATGCGCTGGTAGAGGCCGCTGCGCAGCCGTTCGGCGCGGGCCAGGTCGGCGCCGGTGACCGTGCGTCCCCGCTCGACGTTCCAGCTCGTGTTGGGGCCGAGGCCGGTCAGGTCGCCGAAGGACAGGGCGTAGTACCAGGCGCGGTAGATCCGGAAGGCGTCCTCGGCGTCGGACAGGTCGAGCGCGACCTGCTCGACGTGCGCCCCCAGCTCCTCGAACACGGCCGGCGCCGTCGCGGTCACCGCGGCCGTGCGCGGGTCGACCGGCAGCCCGCCCAGGTCGGGGCTCCACGCCACCCGCAGCCCGCGCACCCCCTGCTCGGGCTCGGGCGCGAACTCCTCCTTGATCGCGAACGGCGACCGGGCGTCGAACCCGGCGACGGCCCCGAGCATCAGCGTGAGGTCGTCGACCGTGCGCGCCATCGGCCCCGGCACCGCCAGCGTGTACCAGGCGGCCGTGTCGGAGGGATCGGGGACGCGGCCCGGCGTGGGGCGCAGGCCCACGACGTTGCAGAACGAGGCGGGGTTGCGCAGCGAGCCGCCCATGTCGGAGCCGTCGGCCAGCGGGACCATGCCGGTGGCCAGGGCCGCCGCGGCCCCGCCGCTGCTGCCGCCGGCCGACCTGGCCAGGTCGTAGGGGTTCCTGGTGGCGCCGAACACCTCGTTGACGGTGTGCGAGCCGGTGCCGAACTCGGGCGTGTTGGTCTTGCCGATCGTGATCGCCCCGGCGGCACGCAGGCGGCGCACGATCAGGTCGTCCTTGTCGGGGACGTTCCGCGCGAACAGCGGCGAACCGTACGTGGTGCGGATGCCCGCGGTGTCCACCAGGTCCTTGTGGGCCACCGGGACGCCGTGCAGCGGCCCCTCGGGCTCGGCCGCGTCGGCCGCCCTGGCCGCCTCCAGCGCCCGCTCGGCCACCAGCGTCACGATGGCGTTGACCTGGGGGTTGACCTGCTCGATGCGGTCGAGGTGGGCCTGGAGCAGCTCCACGGCGCTCACCTGCCCGGCCCTGATCAGGCGGGCCATCTCGGTCGCGGTCAGGTAGTGCAGTTCGCTCACCCTGCGATCCTGCCCCACCCGCGCGCCGGGACACGACGGCGACCTTTGCCCACCTCCCCCGCCCGCCTTGGCACCCGCTCACAAGCCGGTCCGGCGAGCCCCGGCGCGGTCAGGCGCCCAGGCGGGCCGGGGCGGCGAGGCTCCGGAGGGTCAGGCGCCCAGGCAGGCCGGGCCGAGGAGTTGCTTGAGGTCGCCCATCAGCGCCGGTGACGGCGACACCCGCAGGCGGTCGTCGACCCGCATGACGGTCGTCTTCGGCCCGTTGTGCACCTGGAGGTGCACCTCCGAGGTGCCCGGATGCGTGGTGAGGATCTCCTTCAGCCGCCCGACCACCGGCGGCGTGCACCGGGTCAGCGGCAGGCTCACCAGCAGCGGCCCGCCCGCCTCCTGGGTGAGGTCGGGCGCGGTCACCTCCATGGCGATGACCTTCGCGACGTCCTCCCGCTTGTCGATGCGCCCCTTGACGAAGACGATCGCGTCCTCGGCCAGGATCGTCGAGCACAGCTGGTACGCCGACGGGAAGATCATCACCTCGATCGCGCCTTCGAGGTCCTCGAGCTGGGTGAGCACCCACGTGTCACCCTTCTTGGTGACCTTGCGCTGCACCCCGCTCAGGATGCCGCCCAGCGTCACGACGTGCCCGTCGGCCCGGCTCTCGTCCTGGACGGCGGCGATCGAGCAGTCGGCCCCCGCGGCCAGGATGTGCTCCACGCCGAACAGCGGGTGGTCGGAGACGTAGAGGCCGAGCATCTCCCGCTCGAACTGCAGCAGCGTGTTCTTGTCCCACTCCCCGGGCGGGATCTGCACGTCGAAGGTCTGGTCCTCGCCGCCGTCGATCGCGCCGAACAGGGAGTCCTGGCCGATGGCCTCGTTCTTCTTGATGTCGATGATCGCGTCGACGGCCTGCTCGTGCACCATGACCAGGCCCTTGCGCACGTGGCCGAGCGAGTCGAAGGCCCCGGCCTTGACCAGCGACTCGATCACGCGCTTGTTGCACACGATCGCGGGCACCTTGCGCAGGAAGTCCTTGAAGTCGGCGAAGCGGCCCTTGGACTTGCGCGCCGAGATGATGCCGTCGACGACGTTGCCGCCGACGTTGCGCACCGCCGACAGGCCGAAGCGGATGTCGGTGCCGCGCGGGGTGAAGTCGAAGTCGGAGTCGTTGACGTCGGGCGGGAACACCTTGATGCCCATGCGGCGGCACTCGTTGAGGTAGAGGGCCGACTTGTCCTTGTCGTCCTTGACGCTCGACAGCAGCGCCGCCATGTACGCGGCCGGGTGGTTGGCCTTGAGGTAGGCCGTCCAGTAGGAGACCAGGCCGTAGGCCGCCGAGTGGGCCTTGTTGAAGGCGTAGTCGGAGAAGGGCAGCAGGATGTCCCAGAGCGTCTTGACGGCGTCGGCCGAGTAGCCGTTGTCCTTCATGCCGCTCTCGAAGGACTCGAACTGTTTGTCCAGCTCGGCCTTCTTCTTCTTGCCCATCGCCCGGCGCAGCAGGTCGGCTTTGCCGAGCGAGAACCCGGCGACCTTCTGCGCGATGGCCATGACCTGCTCCTGATAGACGATCAGGCCGTAGGTCGTGTCGAGGATCTCGGCCAGCGACTCCTTGAACTCGGGATGGATCGGGGTGATCTCCTGCTGGCCGTTCTTGCGCAGGGCGTAGTTGGTGTGGGAGTTGGCGCCCATCGGGCCGGGACGGTAGAGGGCGCCGACGGCCGAGATGTCCTCGAAGTTGTCGGGCTTCATCAGCCGCAGCAGCGAGCGCATGCCGCCGCCGTCGAGCTGGAACACGCCCAGCGTGTCGCCCCTGCCCAGCAGCTCGTACGTCTTCCGGTCGTCGAGCGGCAGCTTCAGCAGGTCGATCTGCTCGCCGGTGGTGGACTCGATCATCTTCAGGCAGTCGTCGATGATCGTGAGGTTGCGCAGGCCCAGGAAGTCCATCTTCAGCAGGCCGAGCGTCTCGCAGGTCGGGTAGTCGAACTGCGTGATGATCGCGCCGTCGGAGTCGCGGCGCATGATCGGGATGTGGTCGGTGATCACCTCGCGGGACATGATCACGCCGGCGGCGTGCACGCCCGTCTGCCTGATCAGGCCCTCCAGGCCCTTGCCGAGGTCCATCGTCGCCTTGACGTCGACGTCTTCCTCGTAGAGCCGGCGCAGCTCGCCGGCCTCGTTGTAGCGCGGGTGGTCCTTGTCGAAGATGCCCGACAGCGGGATGTCCTTGCCCATCACGGCCGGCGGGAACGCCTTGGACACCTTGTCGCCCAGCGCGTAGGGATAGCCCAGGACGCGACCGGCGTCCTTGATGGCGGCCTTCGCCTTGATGGTGCCGAACGTGGCGATCATGGCGACCTTGTCGGCGCCCCACTTCTCGGTCACGTAGCGGATCACGTCGCCGCGCCTGCGCTCGTCGAAGTCGATGTCGACGTCGGGCATGGAGACGCGGTCGGGGTTGAGGAAGCGCTCGAAGATCAGGCCGTGCGGGAGCGGGTCGAGGTCGGTGATGCCCATCGCGTACGCCACCAGCGAGCCGGCCGCCGAGCCACGGCCCGGGCCGACCGGGATGCCGTTCTGCTTGGCCCACATGATGAAGTCGGCGACCACGAGGAAGTAGCTCGGGAAGCCCATCTGCTCGATGATGCCGATCTCGTACTCGGCCTGCCGCTTGTGCTCGTCGTCGTAGCCCTCGGGCCAGCGGCGGTCCATGCCCTCCCAGACGGTCTTGCGGAAGAACTCGCTCTCCGTCAGGCCGTCGGGGATGGGATAGGTGGGCATGAGGTTCTTGAACTCGAAGAACCCGGTCGGATCGACCTTCTCGGCCACCAGGAGCGTGTTGCGGCAGCCCTCGGCCCACAGGTCGGAGGAGTCGACGGCGCGCATCTCGTCGGCGGTCTTGATGTAGTAGCCGGAGCCGTCGAAGCGGAAGCGGTCGGGGTCGGACAGCTGCTTGCCGGTCTGGATGCACAGGAGGGCGTCGTGGGAGGCGGCGTCGGACTCGTAGGTGTAGTGGGAGTCGTTGGTCACCAGCGGCGGGATGGCGAGCTCTTTGCTGATGCGGGTCAGGCCGTCGCGGACCCGGCGCTCGATGTCGAGGCCGTGGTCCATGATCTCCAGGAAGAAATTGTCCTTGCCGAAGATTTCCTGATATTTCGCGGCGGCCTTGAGCGCCTCGTCGTACTGGCCGAGCCGCAGCCTCGTCTGCACCTCGCCCGACGGGCAGCCGGTGGTGGCCATCAGGCCGTCGGCGTGCTCGGCCAGGATCTCGGCGTCCATGCGGGCCCACTTGCGCACGAAGCCCTCGGTGTAGGCGCGCGAGCTGAGCTTCATCAGGTTGTGCAGGCCGGTCTTGTTGCGCGCCCAGATCGTCATGTGGGTGTAGTAGCCACCCGCCGAGACGTCGTCCTTCTTCTGGTGCGGCTCGCCCCACAGCACGGGCTTCTTGTTGTGCCGCAGCTCCGGCGCGACGTAGGCCTCGATGCCGATGATCGGCTTGATGCCGGCGCCCGTGGCCTGCCTGTAGAAGTCGTACGCGCCGTGCATGTTGCCGTGGTCGGTGATCGCGATGGCGGGCATGCCCAGGTCGCCGACCTGTTTGAACATCTGCTTGAGCCGGGCGGCCCCGTCGAGCATGGAGTATTCGGTGTGCACATGCAGATGGACGAACGAGTCGCTGGACGACATGGAGCGGCGCCTCCCCGGGTCTGGATGCGATGGTGCGCTCCGACTCTAGTGGGCCGGACCGACATCCCGGAGCCGCCTCGCGCGCCCCGCGGGACCGGCGCGCCGGAAGCCTCGCGGCCACCGGCCTCGATATCGTCTCCCTCACGCAAAGTAATGAAGGAGACACCGGGTGCGCACGCAGTCCGACGAGGGGTACAGCCACGCGCTGGGCAACCGCCAGATCCAGATGATCGCGATCGGCGGCGCGATCGGGGTCGGCCTCTTCCTCGGCGCGGGCGGCCGCCTGGCCGCCACCGGGCCCGCGCTCGTGCTCTCCTACGCCACCGCCGGGCTGGCCGCCTTCTTCGTCATGCGGGCGCTCGGCGAGCTGGTGCTCTACCGTCCGGCCTCGGGCTCCTTCGTCGAGTACGCGGGCGAGTTCATCGGCCCGTGGGCGGCCTTCGCCAGCGGCTGGATGTACTGGGTCAACTGGGCCTTCACCGGCATCGCCGAACTGACCGCCATCGCCGCGTACGTCCACTACTGGGCCGGCGGCTTCCCCCAGTGGCTGACCGCGCTGCTCGCGCTGGGGTTCGTGCTGGTGGTCAACCTGCTGTCGGTCCGCCTGTTCGGCGAGCTGGAGTTCTGGTTCGCGATGCTGAAGGTGCTGGCCATCGTGATCTTCCTGGTGGTCGCGCTGGTGCTGGTGGTCTTCACCGTCGGCGACGCCGGGCCGCGCAACCTGGTCGCGCACGGCGGCTTCTTCCCCACCGGCTTCCCGCTGGTCCTGATGAGCCTGCAGTCGGTGGTGTTCGCCTACGCCTCGATCGAGCTGGTCGGCATCACCGCCGGCGAGACCGCCCGGCCGCACGAGGTCATGCCGCGGGCGATCAACGGCGTGATCTGGCGCATCGCGATCTTCTACGTGGGCTCGGTGCTGCTGCTGGCGATGGTCCTGCCCTGGACGGCCTACAGCGCCGGCACCTCGCCGTTCGTCACGTTCTTCGCCGGGCTCGGGGTGCCCTGGGCGGCCGACGCCATGAACCTCGTGGTGATCACGGCCGCGCTCTCGTCCTGCAACTCGGGCCTGTACGCCACCGGCCGCATCCTGCGGTCGATGGCCACCAAGCGGGAGGCCCCCGCCTTCGCCGCCGCGCTCAGCTCCCGGCACGTGCCGATCGGCGGGATCGTGTTCACCGCGGCCATGTTCCTCGGCGGCGTGGCGCTGTTCTACTACCTGCCCGAGCGCGCCTTCAACATCGCCACGGCGGTCGCCTCGCTGGGGGTGATCACCACGTGGGGGGTGCTGGTCTACTGCCAGACCCGGCTGCGCGCCACCGGGCACCGCTCGGCGTTCCCGATGCCGGGCTCGCCGTACACCAACTGGCTGACGCTCGGGTTCCTGGTGCTGGTGATCCTGCTGATGCCGTTCGCCGACCGCGATCAGCGGGTGGCCTTCTTCCTCATCCCGGCCCTGGTCGCGGGCATCGCGCTCGGCTGGCTGGTGGTACGCCGCCGCCGCCGGACGCGGGAGGCCGCGCGGGAGGCGGGTTAGTCTCGTCCGGGCAGGAGTCGCCGCTCGGGGGAGGCCACACTGGACAAGCTGGACGACACACTCGATCCCGCGCTCGGCCGGGCGGCGACCGCCGTCCCCGCCACCGAGCCACCGGACACCACCGGGCCCGAGCCCGCCACCGTGTCCGCCACCATGCCCCTCACCGTGCCCCTCACCGTGTCCGCCGCCGAGCCCGACACCGGGCCCGTCACTGAGCCCGACACCGGGCCGTCCGGCGTGCCCGCCGTCGAGCCGCCGGCGCCGGTCGGGGTCGGGGCGGAGCGGCGGGGGCGGGGGCGGCAGGGGTGGCGGGTCGCGGCGGCGGCAGCGGCGGTGGGTGCCGCGCTCGCGCTGATCGGCGTGCCGCTGGGCGTCTACCCGAAGCTCGCCTGCGCCGTGCTCTCCCCCGGCTGCGGGCCGCTCCAGGAGCCGCGCGGCGACCTGCCGCGGCTGACCCGGCTGACGCCCGTCCAGGCCGCGCTGAGCGGCACGTACGTCGCGCTCGGCGACTCCTACTCCTCCGGCGAGGGCGTCTACGAGCAGGACGCCGGCCCGGTCAACGACGGCGCCGACCGCTGCCACCGCGCCCGCGGCTCCTACGTCCCGCTGGTGGCGAAGGCGCACCCGTTCACCGGCGGCAGCGCCTTCTACGCCTGCAGCGGCGCCACCACCCGCCAGCTCCTGTCCGGCCAGTACGGCCAGCGGCCCCAGATCACCCGGGTCGGCCCGTCGGCCAGCCTGGTGACCCTGAGCATCGGCGGCAACGACGCCGGGTTCACCGACGTCCTGACCGGGTGCATCGTCAAGCTGCCCTGGTCGTCGGCCTGCGTCGACCAGGACGCCACGGTCGCCCGGCGCATCGCCGAGCTGCGGCCCAGCCTGACCAGGGTGCTCGGCGAACTGCGCGCCCGCGCGCCGGGGGCCCGGGTCATCGTCCTCGGCTATCCCAGGCCGTTCCCCGCCTCGCCCGTCCGCACGGTCGACAACCTGAGCGTGGCCGACCAGCGGTGGCTCAACACCGTCACGCGCAAGCTCAACGACACGGTGGGCGCCGTCACGGCCGAGCACGACCGCGGCCTGGCCGGCCTCGGCGCCCCCGGCAGCGTCGAGTACGTCGACGCCTACGAGGCGTTCACGGGCCACGAGGCCGGCACGCCGCAGCCGTACCTCAACAGCCTGGCCGTGGACATGGACCCGCTGACCGTCAACGCCCGCAGCTTCCACCCCACCGGCGACGGCTACCGCCGCTTCGCCGAGCTGATCAACCAGCAGATCGCCACCGGCCCCGGCCGCCCGCTGCACAACTACCGCCTCACCACCCCCTGAGCCGCGAGCAGGCGGGTGGCCTGCCCACGACTCAGGCGTGACTCAGAGACGGCCCGCCGCAGCTCAGCGCCGACCAAGAGGCGGCCCTGAGCCGCGAGCGGGCGGGTGGCTTGCCCACGGCTCAGGCGTGGCCTGCCCGCGGCGCAGAGACGGCTCGGCGGTCGCCAAGAGGCGGCCCGCCCGCGGCCCGCCCGCGGCTCAGGGGTGGCTCGGTTATGGGCTCAGCGGCGGGCGCGTTCCTCGGCCAGGTGGAGGCCCGCCTCGATGACGGCGTTCATCACCGCCGCCAGCCGCTCCTCCCCCAGCTGAGGCGCCCGCGTCGCCATCCTCGCCACCAGCGCCCGCTCCCGCGCCAGATCGCGCCCCGCGAACCCGCCCACCGGCTTGAGCCGCTGAACGACGCCCGCCAGGGCGGCGCGCCGCTCCAGGAGGGTGGCCAGCGCCGCGTCGACCCGGTCGATCGCCTCCCGGCACTCGGCCAGCGTCGCCGGCGACTCGGGCCGCAACAACGCGCCGACCAGCGTCACGGCCTCCTCGGCCGCCCGCACGTCCGCAGCCTCGTCCGCCCGCCCGGACGCGCCCGAGCCACCGGAGCCGCCGGGACCGGCGACCACGAGGCCGTCGGCGCCCGCCGCCACGGCCGCCGCCGCCAGCCCCGGGTCGCGCGAGACGTCGGCCAGCACCGGACGCCCCGACGCGGCCCGCGCCGCCCGCAGCACCCCGAGGTCGAGCCGGCCCCCCTCGCACAGGACCACCTGGTCGTTCCCCTCGGCCGCGCAGTAGCCGGCCAGGCCCACCCATTCCTCCACCGACGCCGACGGCCGCCGCTCGACCACCACCGGCAGCCCGAGCCCGGCCGCGGCCCGCACCAGCGGGATGTCGCGCGTCCACGTGGCCCCCACCACCACGGCGTCGGCCAGCGCCGCGATCGCCGGCAGGTCGGCCGCCGAGTACGGCTCCACCAGCGTGGCCCGCTCCCCCAGCGCCTCACGCGCGTCGACCTGCCCCCGATGCGGGCGCAGGCTCACCCGCCCGCCGATCACCACGGCCGGGCCGTGCCCCACGCGCAGCCCGCCGATCGTCACCATGTGCCGCTCCAAGGTCGATGTCATCTCGACTCCCCACTCGGGCCGGCCCAGCGAAGCCGGCAGGAAAACCAAAAAGGCAGAGACGGGGCGTCTCTGCCTTGTGCCGACTCCAGGTGGTCGCTAGCTGACGACCGGCCCTCCCGGAGCCGGCTCGGTAAAGGTGTAGCGACAAGTCATGTCTGAAACCTTACACCCGCCTCCACCTGCTGGACGTTCCTTCTCATATGGCGGACTGACCTTCCGGCGAGTCGCCGATGATCCCTCGCTATGGGAGTATTTCTTGGCCGAGAGGGAGGGTTTGAGGCCGTTGATGTCGGATCGCAAGCAGGACGGACGCCGCATCGCCGGCCGGTACGAGCTGCTGGAGCCCATCGGCAAGGGCGGCATGGGCATCGTCTGGCGCGCCCACGACGAGCTCCTCGACCGCACCGTCGCCATCAAGGAAGTCCGCTACGCCGCTGCCCTGGGCGACGAGGTGCAGCTGCTCAACCGGCGCACGATGCGCGAGGCGCGGGCCGCGGCCAGGTTCGAGCACCCCAACGTGATCGTCGTCCACGACGTGATCGAGGAGGACGGCCGGCCCTGGATCGTCATGCAGCTGGTCCAGTCGCGCTCCCTGGGGGCGGTGATCAAGCAGGAGGGGCCGCTGCCGCCCGAGCGGGTGGCCGAGATCGGCGTCGCCGTGCTCGACGCGCTGCACCGGGCGCACGAGGCCGGGGTGCTCCACCGCGACGTCAAGCCCGAGAACGTGCTGCTGGCCGACGACGGCAGGGTCGTGCTGACCGACTTCGGCATCGCCACGCTGGAGACCGAGACGCAGCTCACCGTGACGGGCCTGGCGGGCACCCCCGCGTTCATCGCGCCCGAGCGGCTCAAGGGGCTGCCCGCGCGCCGTGAGTCCGACCTGTGGTCGCTGGGCGCGACGCTCTACACGGCCGTGGAGGGCCGCTCGCCGCACGAGCGCGGCATGGCGCTGGCCACGATGCACGCCGTCCTGACCGACGAGCCCGACCCCGCGCCGCACGCCGGGCCGCTGGCCGGGGTGATCAGCGGGCTGCTGGTCAAGGAGCCGGTGCAGCGCCTGACGTACGAGGAGGCCGCGCGGATGCTGCGCGAGGCCGCCACCGCGTCGAGCCCGGCGGAGACCAGGCGCTTCCCCAGCCGGAAGTTGCGCGCCGCCGTCCCCGCCCCGGACCCCGTCGAGGACGAGGACGACACCCCGACCGACCCCGACCTGCCCGTCCCCCCGCCCAGGCCCGCGCCCCGGACCACGCCCAGGCCCGCGCCCACGCCGAGGAGCAGGGCCGCCGGCACGCCGCCGCCCGTCGGGACCGGCGGGCGGATCCCGCCCTCGACCGGGGACTCCGCGCTCCCCGACGCGCCCACCGGCGAGCCCACGGTGAGCAGCCGCCGGCAGGGCCGCAAGTTCGGGCCGATCGCGCTGGCCGCCGCGGCGGTCGTGCTGGTCGCCGGGGTCGGCGGCTATCTCGGCCTGAGGTCGGCCCCCGACGACCACTCGTCCAGGCCGCCGCAGGCCAGGCAGTCGGCCAAGGCCCACACCTCGTCCTCCGCGCCCACCGCGTCCACGTCGGGCACCGAGTCGAAGCCGCCGGCCACGAGCACGCCCTCGTCCTCGCCGTCCTCCTCGCCCTCGGCCACGCCGGACAAGACCGAGGACGCCGACCCGCTGCCCAGCGGCTGGAAGATGTACAAGGACAAGGAGCTCGGCTTCTCCATCGGGCTGCCCAAGGGCTGGGACGTCTGGGACCGCGGCGGCCGGCAGGTCAAGTTCAAGGGCCCCGGCGCGGCATCGAACGCCTACCTGATGATCGAGGAGGCGGCCAAGCCCGGCAAGGACCCGTACAAGGACTGGAAGAAGCAGGAGCCGTCGCTCAAGCACAACTTCGGCGGCTACAAGAAGATCGGCATCAAGAAGGTCGACTACATGAAGGCCGCCGCCGACTGGGACTTCACCTGGAACACCAACACGGGCAAGACCCGGGTGCGCGACCGCGGCTTCATCACCGAGAACGGGAGGGCGTACGCCATCTACTGGCACACCCTCAACAGCCACTGGAAGAAGGACTACCACTTCTTCGAGGGCTTCAGCGCGACCTTCAAACCAGCAAAGTAGGCTTCCCTGCGTGGAAAGGCAGGTCAGCAACCGGTATCGCCTCATCGAGCCCCTCGGGGAGGGCGGCATGGGGGTGGTCTGGCGTGCCTACGACGAGCTGCTCGACCGTACGGTGGCGATCAAGGAGGTCCGCTACACGGGCGTGGGCGACGCCAAGCGGGCCGACCTCAACCGCAGGACCATCAGGGAGGCCAGGGCGGCCGGCCGCCTCGACCACCCGTCGGTGATCGTCATCCACGACGTCGTCGAGGAGGACGGCCGGCCGTGGATCGTCATGCAGCTCGTCCGGTCCCGTTCGCTGGCCGAGGTGATCGGCGAGCGCGGGCCGCTGCCGGCGGCGCTGGTGGCGATGGTCGGCGGCCGGGTGCTCGACGCGCTGCGGGCCGCCCACGCCACCGGGGTGCTCCATCGTGACGTGAAGCCCGAGAACGTGCTGCTGGCCGACGACGGCAGGGTCGTGCTGACCGACTTCGGCATCGCCGCGCTGGAGGCCGAGTCGGGGCTGACGGCGACCGGCGGGCTGGTGGGCACCCCGGCGTACATGCCGCCGGAGCGGCTCAACGGCGAGGCCGCCCGTCCGGAGTCCGACCTGTGGTCGCTGGGGGCCACCCTGTACGCGGCGGTGGAGGGGCGGCCGCCGTTCAAGCGCGACTCGTGGGCCGCCACGGTGGCGGCCGTGCTGCGCGACGAGCCGGAGCCGCCCGTGCGGGCGGGGGCGTTGCAGCCGGTCATCATGGGGCTGCTGCGGCGCGACCCGGCGGCCAGGATGCCGGCCGGCGAGGCCGCGCGCCTGCTCCACCAGGTGGCGACCGGGCAACCGCTGCTGGCCGACCAGACCCCCATGTGGTCGGCCCCCTTCCCGGCCCCGGGGCCCGCCGCCCCCGGTCCGTCCCCCCAAGGCCCGTACCCCCAGAACCCGGCCCCGCACGGCCCGCACGCCACGCCCAGCGGCCCTTACCCCGCGCCGCAGGGATCGCCGCCCGTCACCGGCGACGCGCGGCCGCCGCACCGGACGGTCCCGGGAGACCCGCGGCGGCGCGGCCGGACGATGTGGATCGCGGTGCCCGCCACGGTGGCCGTCCTGGCGCTCCTGGGCGGCGGCGGCGTGCTGCTCTACGACCAGTTGTCAGGGTCCGCCACGCCCACCCCGACGGCCGGCGCCCAGCCGCCCGCCACCGGCGACCCCACCCCCGACCCCTCGACGCCGCCGTCGAAGTCCCCGACGCCCGAGCCGAGCCCCCAGCCGACCAAGAAACCCACCGGCGAGCCGACCCCCACGGCCCCGGCGGTGCCCGCCGGCTGGCGCCCCCTCACCAGCGCCGCCGGCCGCTTCTCCATGGCCGTCCCCAAGACCTGGACGGCCGCCAAGAACCCGACCAGGGACAGCATCCGCCTGTCCGGCCCCGGCACCCCCGGCGCGATGATCGTGGAGTGGACCGTCCCCGACATCCCGTGGAAGGACCCGCAACAGCACTGGCTCGGCCTGGAGAAGGAGATCAAGGCCAAGGGCGAGTTCGACCACTACACCCGGATCGGCATCACCCCCACCGAATACCTCGGCCTGCGCGCCTCCGACTGGGAGTTCACCCAGATGCGCAAGGGCCAGCTCATCCACGTGATCAACCGCGGCTTCCACACCGCGGCCGGCCGCCCGTACGCCCTGTACTGGGAGACCCTCGACTCCCGCTGGGCCGCCGACCGGCACTGGTTCGACACCTTCGTCAAGACCTTCCGCCCGGAATGACGCCGGAGCACGACGGCGCGCGGGAACGGGCCCGCTTCTGGCGGCATCCGGCGGTTCCCGAGACCGACCTGCTCAAGGCCCGCTACGTCACCCACCGCTTCTCCCGGCACGTCCACGACGGGTACGCCATCGGGCTGATCGTGGCGGGCGTGGAGGAGTTCGACTACCGCGGCACCCTGCACCGGGCGGGCGCGGGCGAGCTGGTGCTGGTCAACCCGGACTCGGTGCACACCGGTCAGGCGGGCACGCCGGGCGGGTGGGCGTACCGGATGCTGTATCCGTCGGTCGAGGCGCTGGCCGGGATCGCGGCCGAGCTCGACGCGCCCCTGGCCACCCCGTACTTCCCCCACCAGGTGGTGCGCGACCCGGAGGTGGCGACCCTGCTCGGGCGGGCGCACCAGGCGGCCGAGCGCGGCGACGCGCTGGCCGCCTCCACGCTGTCGCGCACGCTGTTCGCCAAGCTGCTGAGCAGGCACGCCGCGCCCAGGCCGGACGCGAGCCCGCCGGGCGCGGGCCGGCAGGCGGTGCGCGAGGCGATGGCCCTGCTGCACGAGAGCCTGCTCGACCCGCCGACGCTGGAGGCGCTGGCGGCGGCGGTGGGGGTGCGGCCGTTCCCGCTGCTGCGCGCGTTCAAGGCCGTGACGGGCCTGCCGCCGCACGCCTACCTCACCTCGCTGCGCGTGCGGCAGGCCCGCCGGCTGCTCCTTGAGGGGGTACGCCCGGCGCAGGTGGCGGCGGACGTCGGCTTCACCGACCAGGCCCACCTGAACCGCCACTTCAAGCGCGTCGTGGGCGTCCCACCCGCCGCCTACCAAAAGGCCGCAGGAACGTACAAGACCGGATATTTGCCCAGTTCATAAGCTGTTTCCCATGGAAACGACAACTCGCCGTTCCGCCGCGGTGCGTGACGGCCTCGGTGTGGGACTGGCCGTGGGGTTGTCCGGTCTCGCGTTCGGCGCGGCGGCGATCACCGCCGGGCTCAGCGTGCCCCAGGCGTGCGTGCTGAGCCTGCTGGCCTTCACCGGCGCCTCGCAGTTCGCGCTGGCCGGGGCGATCGGCGCGGGCGGCGACCTGACGGCCGCGGCCGCGGGCGCGCTGCTGCTCGGCGGCCGCAACACCCTCTACGGCCTGCGCCTGGCCGACCTGCTGAACGTCCGCGGCCCGCGCCGGCTGCTGGCCGCCCACGGCGTGATCGACGAGACCACCGCCGTCACGCTGGCCCAGCCGGACGAGCCGTCGGCGCGCACCGGCTTCCTCGCCACCTTCGCCAGCCTGTACGTCGCCTGGAACCTCACCACCCTGGCCGGCGCGGTCGGCACGTCCTTCCTGGGCGACCCGCGGGTGCTCGGGCTCGACGCCGTGGGCCCGGCCACGTTCCTGGCCATCCTGTGGCCGCGGCTGGCCGCCAGCGGGCGGCTGCGGGTGCTGGCGGTGGCCGGGGCGGCGGTCGCGCTGGCGGCCAGCCCGTTCTTCCCGCCGGGCGTGCCGGTGCTGCTGTCGGCGGTCGCGGTGCTGGTGGTGATGGTGCGATGACGGTCTGGTGGGCGATCGTCGCGGTCTGCCTCGGCTGCTACGCGCTCAAGCTGGCCGGGCTGGCCGCGCCGCGCCGGGTGCTGGACCATCCGGCGGTGCGCAGGTTCGCCGAACTGGTGCCCGTGGCGTTGCTGTCGGCGCTGATCGCGGTGCAGATGTTCACCGAGCAGGGCCGGCCCGCGTTCGACCCGGCGCGGACGGCGGGGCTGGTGGCGGCCGTGGTCGCCCTGGTGCTGCGGGCGCCGTTCCTGGTGATCCTGGCGGCGGCGGCCGTCGTCACCGCGCTTGCCCGGATGTTTCTTGGGTAGTCGCCGTGCATGTCCGATTCTGCGGGGATGGTCGGTGGCCGCTACCGGCTGCTCAGGACGATCGGCCAGGGCGGTATGGGAACCGTGTGGCAGGCGCACGACGAGGTGCTCGGCCGTGACGTGGCCGTCAAGGAGGTGCTGCCGCCGCCGGATCTGAGCGGCCCTGAGCGCGAGGTGTTCGCCGTGCGCACGTTCCGCGAGGCGCGGGCGGCCGGCCGGGTGGCGCATCCGGGGGTGGCGGCCGTCTACGACGTGCTGGAGGAGGGCGGGCATCCGTGGATCGTCATGCAGCTCGTGCACTCCCGCACCCTGGGCGAGACCATCCGCGCCGACGGCCCGCTGCCGCCGGCCAAGGTCGCCGCCATCGGGCTGCAACTGCTGGAGGCGCTGCGCGCCGCGCACGCGGCGGGCGTGCTCCATCGTGACGTCAAGCCCGACAACGTGCTGCTCACCGAGGACGGCCGGGCGGTGCTCACCGACTTCGGCATCGCCACCACCGAGGACGAGGCCCCCGTCACCAGGACCGGCATCCTCATCGGCACCCCCGCCTTCATGGCCCCCGAACGGGCGGCCGGCGGCCAGGCCAGGCCCGCCTCCGACCTGTGGTCGCTGGGCGTGACGCTGTACATGGCGGTCGAGGGCCACTCCCCATTCCACCGGGACAACGCCCTGGCCACGCTCGGCGCGGTCATGCACGCCGAGCCGGAACCGCTGGCCCGCGCGGGCGTGCTCGCCCCCGTGCTGCTCGGGCTGCTGCGCAAGAACCCCGCGCAGCGCATGTCGCTGGAGGAGGCCGAGCAGCGGCTGAGACTGGTCCTGACCGGGGGGCCGCTGGAGCAGACCGGCCCGGTGCCGGTGCCCCCGATGGCCGTACGCCGCCCGCGCAGGATGCCGATCCTGGCCATCGCGGCGGGCGCGCTGCTGGTGGGCCTGGTCACCGGCGGCGCGGCCTGGTGGACGAAGCAGTCGGACCAGCCGGTGCAGGGCCGCGCCCCGACGATCCCGGCGGTCGTCACCCCGCCCGGCAGCGACGCCCCGACGGACCCGCCGAAGACCACCGTCACCGACTCCGAGCCGCCCCCGGCGACCCCGCATCCCTCGCAGTCCGCGCATCCCTCGCAGTCCGCCGCGCCCCGGCGCAGCGCCCCCTCGCCCACCAGCGGCGAACGGACCAGCACCCCCGCGAAGTCCCCGGCGAAGAAGCCGACGCCGACCAAGTCGACGGCCCAGCGGGACGAGCAGGACAAGAAGAAGGACGACGCCCCCTCCAGGACCCCCGGCCAGATCGACCCGTCGCAGGACGGCGAGGAGTAGCGGCCGGCTCAGGTGTCGGCGGCGACGGCGTCGAGCGCCTTCTGCAGGTCCTCGGGGTAGTCGGTGCTGAAGGACATCCACTCGCCGGTGGCCGGGTGCTCGAAGCCGAGGGAGACCGCGTGCAGCCACTGCCGGGTGACGCCCAGCCGGGCCGCGAGCGTGGGGTCGGCGCCGTAGAGCATGTCGCCGACGCAGGGGTGGCGCAGGGCCGACATGTGCACGCGGATCTGGTGCGTACGGCCGGTCTCCAGCTTGATGTCCAGCAGCGAGGCCGCGCGGAACGCCTCGATCGTGTCGTAGTGGGTGACCGACGGCTTGCCGCCCGCGACCACGGCGAACTTGCCCTCGCCCGAGGGGTGGCGGTCGATGGGCGCGTCGACGGTGCCCCTGAACGGGTCGGGGTGGCCCTGGACCAGCGCGTGGTAGCGCTTGTCGACCGTGCGCTCCTTGAAGGCCCGCTTCAGCATCGAGTACGCGTGCTCGCTCTTGGCCACGACCATCGCGCCCGTGGTGTTGGCGTCGAGGCGGTGGACGATGCCCTGCCGCTCGGCCGCGCCGCTGGTGGCGATCGTGTGCCCGGCGCCGAGCAGGCCGCCGATCACTGTGGGGCCGGTCCAGCCGACGGTGGGATGGGCGGCCACCCCGATCGGCTTGTTGACCACGATGATGTCGTCGTCCTCGTAGACGATCGTCATGCCGGGCACCGGCTCGGCCACCGGCATCGGCGTGCTGACCGGGGGCGGCAGCGTCACCTCCAGCCAGGCGCCGGCGTGCACGCGGTCGGACTTGGCCGGCTGCCCGCCGTCGACCTGCACCTCGCCTGCGGCGATCAGCTCGGCCGCGCGGGTGCGCGAGAAGCCGAACAGCCGCGAGATCGCCGCGTCGACCCGCTCGCCCTCCAGCCCGTCGGGGACGGGCAGGCTCCGCCGCTCAGCCATCCTTGGGCTCCTTCCCGGTCTCCGCGGTGGTCCCCGCGGCGGTCTCCTCGGTGTGCTCGGTCTCCCTGGTGCCGTCGATCTGCACGTTGCGCCAGGCCAGCAGCACCGCCAGGATGCCGCCGCAGACGATCGCCGAGTCGGCGACGTTGAACACCGGGAAGTAGTCGATCACCGGGAAGTGCCCGGGCAGGACCTCGATGAAGTCCACGACGTGCCCCTGGAGCTGCGTGGACCGGCCGAACCCCGACGGGTAGCGCAGCAGCCTGTCGGTCAGGTTGCCGAGCGCCCCGCCGAGGAGCAGCCCGAGGGTGATCGCCCACGGCAGGCTGTGGAGCTTGCGCGCGGTGCGCACGATCGCCACCACCACGCCCGCCGCGATGAACGTGAACACGAACGTCATCCCCGTGCCGATGCTGAACGCCGCGCCCGAGTTGAAGATCACCCGGAACTGCAGGACGTCCTGGAGGACGACGAGCGGCGCCTTGCCTTCGAGCGTTCGCAGCACGATCGTCTTGCTGATCAGGTCAGCCGCGTAGACGACGACCGCCAGCGAGGTGAGGATCGCGAGGAGACGTCCGCGTGGCCTGCCTAGCGGCGTTCCTCCTTCTGCTTGCAGGCCACGCACAGCGTCGCCCTCGGGAACGCCTGAAGACGTTCCTTGCCGATCGGCTTGTGGCACGATTCGCACACTCCATAGGTCCCTGCGTCGATCCTGGCGATCGCACGTTCGTTCTGCGCGACCAGATCGCGCGCATTCAGGGTAAGGGCGATCTCGCGTTCGCGCTCGTACGTCTTGGCGCCGGCGTCCGCCTGGTCGTCGCCCGCGCCCTGGGTGACGTCACCAGAGGCTATCTCCGACTCGTGGCGGAGGATGTCGGCCTCGAGCTCGTCGATCTCGGTCCGCAGCCTGCCGCGTACCTCGGCCAGCTCCTCTTCCGACCACATCGACGGTGTAGCGGTCTGCGTGACTGCCGCCATGGCTGCCTCCATGCTGATCAAGGCCGTGAATGGTGCGGGCAGCTTAGGATCCTCATAACGGAACGGCAAACGACCCGCCGGATGGTTTACCTCACCCGTACTATCCCGCCTCGCCCGTTCAACTCCTCCCCGGGGACGTCCATTCCCACAAATTTCCTCCTTGCGTACCAACGCCCCCGGCTGCGGGAGGAAACCTGGAAGTCTTCGGCTCCACTCTGCGTTATGGTTTGAGACTGCAAGGCGTTGATGGGGCCCCGCTGTGAGGGATATCACCCCGGAGCCGCCGGAAGAACGGCTCGGCAGAGCTCACTAGACCCGGCAGCAAGCGAATGAAGAGGGCCTCCCCGGAGGCCAAGAAGGGTGGTACCGCGGAGCCGCGAGGCTTCGTCCCTTCGCGCACGCCACAACCGGCCGACGACGCGTGGAGGTCCCGCCCGACATGTCTTCCCCATCATTCCGCTCTCTTCCCGCGCAGGTCGACCTGCCCGCGCTCGAGCGCGAGGTCCTCGACCGCTGGCGGGACGGGAAGATCTTCGAGCGGTCCGTCGAGCAGAACGCCGGCAACCCCGCCTGGGTGTTCTACGAGGGCCCGCCCACCGCCAACGGCCTGCCCGGCGTGCACCACGTCGAGGCCCGGGTGTTCAAGGACCTGTTCCCGCGCTACAAGTCGATGCGCGGCTTCAGCGTCCCGCGCAAGGCCGGCTGGGACTGCCACGGCCTGCCCGTCGAGGTCGGCATCGAGCGTGAGCTGGGCCTGACCGGCAAGAAGGACATCGAGGACTACGGCATCGCCGAGTTCAACGCCAAGTGCCGCGAGTCGGTGCTGCGGCACGTCGACGCGTTCGAGCAGATGACCGAGCGCATGGGCTACTGGATCGACCTGTCCCAGGCGTACCGGACGATGGACCCGTCCTACATCGAGTCGGTCTGGTGGTCGCTGAAGGTCGTCTTCGACAAGGGGCTGCTGTTCCGCGACTTCCGCATCACGCCGTACTGCCCGCGCTGCGGCACCGGCCTGTCCGACCACGAGCTGGGCCAGCCGGGCGGCTACGAGAACGTCTCCAGCCCCTCGGTCTACGTGCGCATGCCCGTGACGTCCGGGCCGCTGGCCGAGCTGGGCGCGGCGCTGCTGATCTGGACCACCACGCCCTGGACGCTGGTGTCCAACACGGCCGTCGCCGTGCACCCCGACGTCACCTACGTCGCGGCCAGGACCGCCGACGGCGAGGTGCTGGTGGTGGCCGAGCCGCTGCTGTCGGTCCTCGGCGAGGACGTCACCGAGGTCGCCCGCTACACGGGCCGCGAGCTGGAGCGCACCCGCTACAGCCGCCCCTTCGACCTGGTCGACATCCCCGGCGCCCACTACGTCGTGCTCGGCGACTACGTCACCGTCGAGGACGGCACCGGCCTGGTCCACCAGGCCCCCGCCTTCGGCGCCGACGACATGGCCGTCATCAAGCGGTACGACATGCCGATCGTCAACCCGATCGGCCCCGACGGCCGGTTCCTCGACGACGTGCCCATGGTCGGCGGCCGCTTCTTCAAGGACGCCGACGAGGAGCTCACCGAGGACCTGCGCCGGCGCGGGCTGCTGTACCGGGGCACCCACTTCGAGCACGCCTATCCCCACTGCTGGCGCTGCCACACCGCGCTGCTGTACTACGCGCTCCCGTCCTGGTACATCCGCACCACCGCGGTCAAGGACCAGATGTTGTCGGAGAACGCCAACACCAACTGGTTCCCCGAGACCATCAAGTGGGGCCGGTTCGGCGAGTGGCTGCGCAACAACGTCGACTGGTCGCTGTCGCGCTCGCGCTACTGGGGCACGCCGCTGCCGCTGTGGGTGTGCTCGGCCGACGAGAGCCACGTCACCTGCGTCGGCTCGCTGGCCGAGCTGAGCACGCTGGCCGGCCAGGACGTCTCCGCGCTCGACCCGCACCGCCCGTACGTCGACGACGTGACCTTCGACTGCCCCTCCTGCGGCGAGCTCGCCACCCGCGTGCCCGACGTCATCGACGCCTGGTACGACTCGGGCTCGATGCCGTTCGCGCAGTGGGGCGAGCACGGCAAGCCGGAGGGCGTCTACCCCGCGCAGTTCATCTGCGAGGCCACCGACCAGACCCGCGGCTGGTTCTACTCGCTGATGGCGGTCGGCACGCTGGTCTTCGGCCAGTCCTCCTACGAGAACGTGCTCTGCCTCGGCCTCATCCTGGCCGAAGACGGCCGCAAGATGAGCAAGCACCTGGGCAACATCCTGGAGCCGATCCCGCTGATGGACCAGCACGGCGCCGACGCGCTGCGCTGGTTCATGGCCTGCTCCGGATCGCCGTGGGCGGCCCGCCGGGTGGGGCACAACGCCCTGGAGGAGATCGTCCGCAAGGTCCTGCTGACCCTGTGGAACACCTCCTCCTTCTTCACCCTGTACGCCAACGCCGAGTCCTGGAGCCCGTCCGAGCCCGCTCCGCCGGCCGCCGAGCGTCCGCTGCTGGACCGCTGGGTGCTGGCCGAGCTGCACCGGACGGTCGCCGAGGTCACCGCGTCCCTCGACGAGTACGACACCCAGCGCGCCGGCCGCCGCCTGGCCGACTTCCTCGACGACCTGTCCAACTGGTACGTCCGCCGCTCGCGCCGCCGCTTCTGGCAGGGCTCGCGCGAGGCGTTCGCCACCCTGTACGAGTGCCTGGAGACGGTCACCCGGCTGATGGCGCCGATCACGCCGTTCGTCACCGACTACCTCTGGGACGTGCTGCGCGCGCCCGGCGCCCCCTCCTCGGTCCACCTGACCAGCTGGCCGCAGGTGCGCCAGGACCTGCTCGATCCGGCGCTGTCGGACCAGATGGCCCTGGTCCGCCGGCTGGTCGAGCTGGGCCGCTCGGCCCGCGCCTCCTCCGGCGTGAAGACGCGGCAGCCGCTGCGCCGGGCGCTGGTGGGCGCGCACGGCTGGCCGTCGCTGCCCGCCGAGCTGCGGGGGCTGGTGGCGGACGAGCTGAACGTCCAGGCCCTGGAGGACATGTCCGGATTCGACGCCGATCTCGTGTCGTACACAGTGAAGCCGAACTTCCGGGCGCTCGGGAAGCGGTTCGGGTCGCGCACCAAGCTGGTGGCCGCCGCGGTGACCGCCGCCGACGCCACCCGCGTGGCCCGTACGCTGCGTGGCGGCACCCCCGTCATGATCGAGGCGGACGAGCTGGGCGAGATCATGCTCGGCCCCGACGAGGTGATCGTCACCGAGCAGCCGCGCGCGGGCTGGGCCGTGGAGACCGGCGCCATCGGCACCGGCACCGGCGAGACCGTCGCCCTCGACCTGGAGCTGTCCGACGAGCTGCGCCGCGCCGGCCTGCTGCGCGAGGTGATCCGGCTGGTCCAGGAGGCCCGCAAGTCCTCCGGCCTGTCGATCACCGACCGCATCGACCTGTGGTGGACGGCCTCCTCGCCCGACCTGGCCGCCGCGCTGCGCTCCGGCGGCGGCACGGTCGCCGACGAGGTCCTGGCCGCGTCCCTCACCGAGGGCGCCCAGGACGACCTCCCGGCCCACCACGACGAGGACCTGGGCCTGACGTTCCACCTCCGCCGCGCCTGACCCGGGCCGCGATCCGTCCACATGGGGGGCGCCACCGATCACCTCGGTGGCGCCCCCGCGTGCGTGCCTCCTCTCGCATTCCGAAAGGACCCAGTTCTGTGCCGACTCCGATCCGCCGCGCTCGCGCTCGGGTGTTCGTGGACGCGTCCACCGTCGACCTGACCGGCGAGGACCTCGTGACGGAGTTCGCGTGGGACATGACCGCGACGGGCCTGGTCCAGGCCGATCCCGACGGCGACGGCGCGCGCATCGTGTGCGGCCAGGAGATCGGCGACATCGTCGTCACCGCCGAGCTGTGGGACGCCGCCCCGCCGTTGGCCACCGACGGGTGGCAGGACGTCGCCGAGGTGTCCGTCGCCTGGCGATCGGCGTTCATGGACTTCGCGACGACGGGCGACGGCGAGAACCCGGCCGCACAGCTGGAACTGCCCGGCCCCGGCGACTACCGGCTGCGCGTCCACGGACGCAACCGCGACGACGGCGACCCCCGGGACGACGACGCCCTCGTCGAGGAGTACCTGATCCAGGTGTGGCCCGCCCCGCGGGCCGGTCCCGTCACGGCCAAGTCCACCAGCAGGACGGCGGCCGCGTGGAGAGCCCGGTGAGCTCTGCCAGGTCACGGGGGCGTTCGGGGTTTCCCGGCGGTACCTCGTCCGGAGAAGGGCGGACACGACGCGAATCGACTCGCCGTGGGGCCCTTGGGAGGCCGCGCCCCTGGAGGAGATCGTCGCGCCACTGCGCCGCGACCGGCTCGCCGTCCGGCGGCTTCTGACCGGCTGGGACGTGCACGCCGCGATCAGACCCGGCGCACCGTGGCGCTGGCAGCTCATGCTCGACGAGTCCGCCGAGGACGAGTGGATCTATCGCCTCGACCCGCGGATCCGCCGTCCCCTGACAGCCCTGACAATCATGCGGGACGACCTCCGGCGCCTCGTCCCGGAGGTGCGGCTCCTCCACAAGTCCACGGCTCCCCGCCCGAAGGACGAGATCGACTTCGAGACCGTCCTGCCACCACTGGACGACGGCCGCCGCCACAGGCTGGCCGCGGCCCCACCCCTGGCTCCTTCGCCTGCACCACAGCCCCCACCCCCTGACGCCCGCCTTGGCGGACGCCGGACGAGCGCGGAAGGCCCGCTGGTGTGAACGGCCCTTGAGCCGGCCCCATGGGATGGGTGTCCTTGAGCCCCGAAGGCCCGCCGGTCAATGCGCGGCGGGCCTGGGGCGGGTGGGGGTTACTTGGCCGTCTCGCGGTCGTGCTGGCACACCGGGCAGCTGGTCAGACCGGCGTCCTCGGCCTCGGGGATCGTCATGGTCTCCACGCCCGTCTCCCCCGCGCCCCTGATCAGCGGGCAGGTGGCGCTGTGGTAGCGACGGGTGCCGGTGATGACCTTGACCGTCCTTGGACGCCCGGCCGGACCGGACGTGCCGCCGGCCTCGCCCTTCGAGCCCTCACCCGTCTTGCCGGGCTTGGCGCCGGGCGTCTCGCCCTTCGCTGCGCTCTCCTTGCCGGTCGTGCCGGGCTCGGTGTCCTTGCTCCCGGTCTTCGGCGCCGGGGCGGCCGCCGCCGGACGGGCGGAAGGGGCCGGCGCAGCCCCAGAAGGCCGCTCGGACGCCCCGGAAGCCCCGGAAGCCCCACCAGAGGGTTCCGGCTGGACCGGCAGCCCGGAGGCGGTCACACGAGGCTGCGGCGCCGTGTCCGGGTCGGACGCGTCGTCACCGTCATCGGCAGGCTGTTCGGCAGGCTGTGCGGGCCGGTCGGCGGGCGACGGCCGGGCGGCCGAGGACGGCTTGCCCGGCGCGCTCTCGACCGACTTGCCGGAACCAGCCGCGTCATCGCCCGTCTTGCCCGAAGCCGCCGCACCCGCACCGGCCTTGGCCGCGGCCGCGCCCTTGGACGACCTGGCCGGAGCCGCACCCTCAGCCGACGGGCTCTCGGACGAGCCCTCGGCCGAACTCTTGGACGCCCCCGAAGCCGGCGCCCCCTTGGAGGCGGCGGCAGGGCGCGAAGGGGCGGCCGACGGGCCCTTGGCGTCGTCCGGCGAAGAGGGACGCGCGGGCCGCTCACGCTCCGACGGCGGCCGGAAGTAGGAAGTCTCGATCTCCCCCTGCTCGTCGTCCGCACCGACCTCGGAATCAGGCGCGGCGGCGGGCGAGGAGGGGGACGTGGCCGGGTCGCTCGCCTGCGCGGCGGCGGCCGGACGGCCGAACCACCCGGTGGCGCCCTCCTCGCGGGGGGCGGCGGGCTCCGGGGTGGGGGTGGAAGCCTTCGTGTCGGGCTTCGGCGGTACGACCGGCGGGCGCAGGTCCCGGGTCTCCGCGGAGGTCTCGGCCCGGCTCTCCGCCACGGCGGAGGGGGTGGCACCGGGGCCGGGGGCGACGACGGGCTCGGGGTCGGCGGCAGGCGGCAACTGCCGTCCGCCGAGCGCGGCGTCCGGAAGGCACGTGGTGCAGGGCGTGAAGCCCTCCTCGCGTGCCTCCTCGTAGGTGAGCTCCTCGTGATCCCGTCCGGCCAGCTGGCGGCAGCCCGGCACGTGGTATCTCTTGCGGCCCGGGATCACCAGCACGATCGCGTCCGGCGAGATGCCGCTCGCCGCGGGGCGGCGAGGCGCGGAGGCCGGAACGGCGGTCCGCTGAAGCGTCTGCGGGTGCGGATGCGGGTGGGGTTGTGGCCGCGGGTGCGGCTGGGGCCCGGCAGGACCGGTCTGGTTGTACGGCAGGCCGGGCGGCGGGAGCGGGGCCGGAGGGGTGGCCGGCGCAGCGGCCCGCCCACCACCGGGAAACAGCTCGTGACGCCGCAGCAACGCCCCGATCACCAGGAACAGCGCGGACAGCACGCTGACCACGATGGACCACATGATCAGGAACGGCTTAGCCAGTACGAAGCCCGCGATCAGCAACACGACCGCCGCGAGCACCAAACCAGCACTGATAAGGATCACAGGGGGCTCTTTCGAGTGACAGGTCCTAGTGACCCGTTACTTTACCGGCGGTCGTTGTGCGGACCGTCGCCGCCGGGGAAGGCGCCCTGCGGAGCCTCGCCGCCGAACGGGTTGGGGCCACCGGGAAGAGGCTGCTGGCCACCCTGGGGAACCGCGTGCGACATGGCGGGGGCCTGCCCCTGCGGACCGGACATGACCGGGAACCCGCCGCTGCCCTCCGCGGAGACGTTGAGCTCGGCGAGCTGGTTCTCCAGGTAGAGCTTGAGGCGGCTGCGGTACTCGCGTTCGAAGCTGCGCAGCTCCTCGACCTTGCGCTCGAGCTCGTCGCGGGTCTGCACCAGCGAGCCCATCGCCTGGCGGTGGCGCTCCTGAGCGTCGCGCTCAAGCGTCTCGGCGCGGGCGCGGGCGTCGCCGATGACCTGCTCGGCCTGGCGGCGGGCCTTGGTGAGGATCTCGTCGGCCTCGCGGCGGGCGCGGGTCACCGTCTCGTCCGCCTCCCGGCGGGCGTCGGCGATCGCCTGGTCGGCGGTCTGCTGGGCGAGGGCCAGCACGCGGGCCGCGGTGTCCATGTTGTCCTCGGCGGGAGGCATGCTCATGGCCACGGGCTGCGGCTCGGGGGCTCGCATCGGCTGCGGCTCGGGGGCCCGCATGGGCTCCGGCTGCGGCGGCGCCATCATCTCCGGCTTCGGCTGCTCCTGGACGGGCGCGGAGGCCATGGGCATGCCCATGCCGCCCGGCACCTTCCCACGCAGGCACTCGGCCAGTTTGGCGCGTAGCTCCTCGTTCTCTTGGATCAGGCGGTCGAGCTCAGCCTCCACCTCGTCGAGGAAGGCATCGACCTCCTCCTCGTCGTAGCCCGGCCGCAGCCGGGTGGTACTGAACTGCTTGTTCCGCACATCAGCGGGCGTCAGCGGCATTTTTTGGTCTCCTTGGCGCGCTTGGAGTCTGTCCGGAGGGACGGTGAACCCGAATCACTTCAGCGCGGACACGAGTTGGATCACGACCGGCCACCCCACCAGCCCGCCTCACCGGCCGCCCAGTGACCCAGCGATCTGGATCAAGATCAGAACGACGATGAACAGGACAGTGAAGCTTAGGTCAAAGGCCACCGTACCCAACCGGAGCGGGGGAATGAAACGGCGGAGGAACTTGAGAGGTGGGTCTGTCGCGGTGTACGTGGCCTCCGCCAGCACCAGCACGACCCCGGAAGGCCGCCACTGCCGGGCGAACGCCTGCACCGTCTCAAAGATCATCCTGCCGATGAGCAGTACCAAATACAGAGACAGGACTACGACCAAGATCCCACTCACGATCTCCACGGCCCGGCCGCGCCTCCACTTCTGGTGTGCCCTCCCGGCCGCGCGTGGACCCGGTTGGGTGCGATGGACATACAGAGACTCTAACTCTGGTTGAAGAACCCGCGTTCCGCGATTCGGGCCTTGTCCTCGGCGGTCACCTCGACATTGGCAGGGGACAACAGGAACACCTTGTTGGTAACACGTTCAATGCTTCCATGTAGGCCGAAGACCAGACCTGCCGCGAAATCCACGAGCCGCTTCGCGTCGCTGTCAACCATTTCGGTCAGATTCATGATGACCGGGGTGCCGTCGCGGAAGTGCTCTCCGATGGTTCGGGCCTCGTTGTAGGTCCGGGGATGGAGGGTCGTGATGCGCGCCAGGTCGGTCGTGCGGCGCTCCAGGATCGTCGTGGCGGGCCTGGGCGCGGGGACCGCGGAGTCGGCCTCCTCGTCGCGGTCCTGGACGGCCACGGGCCGTTCCTCGCCGGTCCGCTGGACATCGTCGTCGTAGGCGTACTCGTCGGTGTAGGTCTCGTACCTCTCGTAGCGGTCGTCCTCCACGAGACCGAGGTAGACCGCCATCTTGCGCATCGCGCCGGCCATCGCTACGTCGTCCTCCTGCTCATGGTCGCACTGGCTCGGACCCGTCGCCGGGGCCGAGGCGGCAGCCGTACCCCCTTGGAGCTCACCGCGGATCGACCTCTACTTGATCATGGGCCTGAAGACCCACTTGAGGGGACATTACCTGACGAAGGGCCTGCGACGACCGAGCAACGCCGTACCGATCCGCACGTGTGTCGCACCGTAGGCGACCGCCTCGTCGAGGTCCTGGCTCATGCCCGCGGAGACCATCGTGGCCCGCGGATGCTGCTCCTGGACGCGGGTCGCGACCTCGCGCAGCACGGCGAAGGCGCGGGCGGGCTCCACTCCCAGCGGGGCGACCGCCATGACGCCGCCCAGCCACACGCCGTCGGCCAGCGCCACCTCGTCGGCCAGCGCGAGCACGTCGGCGGGCCGGGCGCCGCCCCTGGAGGGGTCGTCGTCGAGCGCCACCTGGATCAGGCAGCCGACCTTGCGGCCCTGCCGCACGGCCTCCTTGCTGATCGCCTCCAGCAGCCGGAGGCGGTCGAGCGAGTGGATCACGTCGGCGTACCCGACGACGGACCGCACCTTGTTGGTCTGCAGCTGGCCGACGAAGTGCCAGGTCAGCGGCAGGCCGGCCAGCTCGTGCGCCTTGGGCGCGGCCTCCTGGTCGCGGTTCTCGCCGACGTCGCGCACACCCAGCTCGCACAGGATGCGCACGTCGTCGGCCGGTCTGGTCTTGGTGACCGCGATCAGGGTGACCTCGCCGCGGTCGCGGCCCACCGCGTGGCAGGCCGCGCCGATGCGGTCCTCGATCTCGGTGAGACCGGCCGCGATCTCGTCCCTCCGCACGTCTGTCTCTCTCTCCCTGCCTCCATCGCCCCGCAGTTCGGCCTGTACGCCGTACGCCACGATGGCCCCCTTTCCGTGCCGCGGGTCGGATCCCGGCACACACGACGGCGCCGCTCCCGTACGCCTGCGGGGAGCGGCGGTGGGTGGTGAGCTACTTGAGGAAGTCGGGGACGTCGAGCTCCTCCTCCTGCTCCTCGAAGATCACCCGAGGACGTTTGGGAGGCTCCGACATGCGGGAGGTGATGGGCGTGGGCGGGTTGGCCGGTTCGGGCGTGGGCCTCGGGATGGAGACCGGGGCCTGCGGCTCGTCGTCGCCGAGGGCGGCGACGGGCTCGGCGGCCTGGACCGACTCCACCGGCCGCACCGGCTCGGGACGCGGCTCCGGCCGGGGCTCAGGACGCGGCTCCGGCCTGAACTCGCGCGACTCCGGGCGAGGCTCGGGGCGCGACTCGGGCCTGAACTCCTGCCTGGGCTCGGGCCTGAACTCCTGGCGCGGCTCCGGCCTGAACTCCTGGCGGGGCTCCGACCGCAGCTCGGCACGCGGCTCAGGACGCGGCTCGGGCCTCGGCTCAGGGCGCGGCGCGGGCGGCTCGGACTTCACGCTGGGCGAAGCCGGCACACCGGGCCGCAGGGCCGAGGACGACACCGGCGCAGCGGGCTGCGCGGCGGGCCGGGCGGCGGGCCTGGGCAGCGGCTTCTCGGCCGGCGGCGGCACGTCGTCGAAGCCCGCCGCGATCACGGTGACCCGCACCTCGTCGCCGAGGGCGTCGTCGATGACCGTGCCGAAGATGATGTTGGCGTCGGGCGCGGCGGCCATCGAGACGAGCTGGGCCGCCTCGTTGATCTCGAACAGGCCGAGGTCGGAGCCGCCCGCGATCGACAGCAGCACGCCGTGGGCGCCGTCGATGCTCGCCTCCAGCAGCGGGCTGGAGACCGCCATCTCGGCGGCGGCGACCGACCGGTCGTCGCCGCGCGCGTGGCCGATGCCCATGAGCGCCGAGCCCGCGCCCGACATGACCGACTTGACGTCGGCGAAGTCGAGGTTGATCAGGCCGGGCGTGGTGATCAGGTCGGTGATGCCCTGGACACCGGACAGCAGCACCTGGTCGGCCGCCTTGAACGCGTCGAGCACGCTCACCTGGCGGTCGGAGATCGACAGCAGCCGGTCGTTGGGGATCACGATGAGGGTGTCGACCTCGTCGCGCAGTGTCTCTATGCCGGCCTCGGCCTGCGAGGCGCGACGCCGCCCCTCGAAGCTGAAGGGCCGGGTCACCACGCCGATCGTCAGCGCGCCGAGCGACCGGGCGATGTTGGCCACGACCGGCGCGCCGCCGGTGCCCGTGCCACCGCCCTCGCCGGCCGTGACGAAGACCATGTCGGCCCCCTTGAGGACCTCCTCGATCTCCTCACGGTGGTCTTCGGCCGCCTTGCGCCCCACGTCGGGGTTGGCTCCGGCGCCCAGTCCGCGCGTGAGCTCGCGGCCCACGTCGAGTTTCACATCGGCGTCACTCATCAGCAGCGCCTGGGCGTCGGTGTTTATGGCGATGAACTCGACGCCCTTGAGTCCCTCCTCGATCATCCGGTTGACGGCGTTCACTCCGCCGCCGCCAATGCCGACGACCTTGATGACCGCGAGGTAGTTCTGCGGTGCTGCCACGACGAGGGGCCTTTCCGCTCGTTGACTTGCCATTTCGGTGCGGATCGTCTCCGCTTTTTCTCAGTTTTCGTAACTCTCAACCTCAGGTTGAGATTTAGATTTATGTCAACCTGAGGATTGATACGGACAGTAGGAGGCCCCTACCAGGCGGGTCAACTAACCGCGCCGCAAGCACGTCCGGCGTGTCGCGGGCTGTCCGATTCGCTCCGGAGTCGCGCCTGGTCGGGGCCTTCCTCTGCCGAAGCTCCGATCTACAGGCTCTCACGCCGCGACCCCCACCTCGCACAGGCACGCGATGCCCTTGCCACGGAGTTGCCAGACCCTGACACTCGTGATCACTTCAAGGTGACGACGTCGGGAGAGCTGACGTCGTACAGGGTGGCCTTGCGGCTCAGGAGCGAGACCAGGATGCGGCCTTTCTCCTGCGGCCTGTCGGCCCCGCCCCACAGGACGGTACGGCCGTCGGACAGCTCCAGCGTCACGCCCTCGGCCGAGGCGGCGCGCACCTGCCGGACCTTGCCCGCCACCACCGGCGGCAACGCCTGGACGACCTGGAGCGCCGCCATGGTGGCCGGGTCGCCCGCGGCCGGCCGGTCGACCTTGAGCAACGGCAGCATGAACGGCGACGTGTCCTTGACCTCGATCACCACGCCCTGCTTGTCGACCACCGCGAACCGGCCGCCCGCGGGGATCACCGCGACCGGCTCGCGCTCGACCACCTCGATCCTGAGCGTGCCCGGCCACACCCGGTCGACCTTCGCCGTCGCGAGCTGCCGGATGCCGAGCACGCGCGCCTGGACGTCGGCCAGGTCGACCGTGGCCAGCGGATGCAGGTCGGGGACGGCGGCCTGCTGCTTGATGTGCTCGCTGGTCACTGTGAGATTTCCCACGATCTCGATCGACCGCACGCCCAGCACCGGCGAGAAGAACACCAGCCAGGCGGCCGAGCCGACCACCCCCGCCGTCAACAGCACCAGGAACGCGTTACGCGCCTTCATCGCCCTCCTCGCACGCCGGCTTCGAACGTACGCCGCCGGGCCGTCCGGCGCCCGCCCGCCACGCCCGTACGGCTCAGGACAGGCGCGCCACGAGCTGCGGCCCGAGCTCCGTCACGTCGCCCGCCCCCATCGTGAGCACGATGTCACCCGGCCGCGCCCGCCCGGCCACCAGGTCCGGCACCGCCGCCCGGTCGGGGGCGTAGGCCACCCGCTCGGCGGGCAGCGGCACGCGCCCGGCCACCATCGCGCCGGACACGCCCGGCTCGGGATCCTCCCGCGCGCCGTAGACGTCGAGGACGATGACCTCGTCGGCCAGCCCGAGGGCGGCGCCGAACTCGTCGGCGAAGAACCGGGTGCGCGAGTACAGGTGGGGCTGGAAGATCGCGATGACCCGGCCGGTGCCCGAGTAGGAGGCCACGACGTCGCGCGCGGCCCGCAGGTCGGCGGCCAGCTCGGTCGGGTGGTGGGCGTAGCTGTCGAACACCGCGACGCCGCCCGCCTCGCCCTTGGCCTCGAAGCGCCGCTTGGCCCCCGTGAAGGCCGCCAGGCCGTCTCTGATGTCCTCGAACGCCAGCCCCAGCTCGTCGGCCACGGCGATGGCGGCGGTGGCGTTGAGCGCGTTGTGCGCCCCGGGGACGGCCAGCCGCACGTCTCCCCTGCCCTCGATGGAGAACACCGTGCCGAAGCCGTCGGGACGCACGCCGGTCACCCGGTAGTCCTCGCCCCGCTCGCCGTAGGTCCTGACCCGCAGCCCGCGCTCGCGCGCCCGCCCGACCAGCTCGGCGGCGCCCGGGTCGTCGGCGCAGACGATGAGCAGCGAGCCCACCCGGTCGGCGAAGCGGGCGAAGCTGTCGTGCACCGCGCGCGGGTCGCCGTAGTTGTCGAGGTGGTCGGCCTCGACGTTGGTCACCACGGCGATGTCGGGGGCCAGCATGAGGAAGGAGCCGTCGCTCTCGTCGGCCTCGGCCACGAACACCCGGCCCGCGCCCTCGTCGGCGCCCAGCCCGGTGGTGACGAGCTGGCCGCCCACGCAGTAGGACGGCTCGGCGCCGCACTTCTGCAGCGCCACGGTGAGCATGGAGGTGGTGGTGGTCTTGCCGTGGGTGCCGGCGATGGCCACGCCGGTGCGGCCGGCCATCACCGAGGCCAGCGCGGCGGCCCGCGGGATGATCCGCAGGCCCTGCTTGAGCGCCTCGCCCAGCTCGGGGTTGGAGTCGCGGATGGCGGTGGAGACCACCACGGTGTCGACGTCCCTGATGTGCGAGGCGGCGTGCCCGATGTGCACGGTCGCGCCCAGCTCGCGCAGCTCGGTCACCAGCTCGGAGCTGCGCGCGTCGCTTCCGGTGACGCGGACGCCGCGCTTGAGCAGGATGCGGGCGATGCCCGACATGCCCGCGCCGCCGATGCCGATGAAGTGCACGCGGCCGAGGTCTTCGACGGCTACGGGATCGACCAGCTTGACGAGACTCATCGGGCTATCTCCAACACTTTCCTGGCAAGCATGATATCGGCGTCCTTGCGCCCCAGCCGGGAGGCGGCCTCCGACATGACGGCGACCCGTTCGGGGTCGTGGAGCATGGGCAGCACGTTCTGGATGATCCAATCGGGTGACAGGTCGGAGTCGTCGACCATCAGGCCGCCGCCGCCGCGCACGACGCGCTCGGCGTTGACGGTCTGCTCGCCGTTGCCGTGCGGCAGCGGCACGTACGCGGCCGGCAGCCCCACGGCCGTCAGCTCGGCGCAGGTCAGGGCCCCGCTGCGGCACAGCGCGACGTCGGCGGCGGCGTAGGCGAGGTCCATGCGGTCGACGTAGGGCAGCAGCACGTACTGGGGGTCGCCGGGCGGCGGCTCGTGCTCGACGGTGTTGTTCAGCCCGAGCACGTGGAGCACCTGGATGCCGGCCCGGCGCAGCACCGGCGCGGCGGCCAGCGCGGCCTGGTTGAGCGACCTGGCGCCCTGCGAGCCGCCGAAGACCAGCAGCGTGGGCCGGTCGTTCTCCAGCCCGAACCAGGAGCGCGCCTTGTCGCCGGTGGACAGCCGGTCGAGCGTGACGATCTCGCGGCGCAGCGGGGTGCCGATGAACTCGGCCTTGGGCAGCGCGGCGTCGGGGAAGCCGGTGAAGACGTGGTCGGTCAGCCGGGCGCCCAGCCGGTTGGCCAGGCCGGGACGGGGATTGGCCTCGTGGACGACGATCGGCAGGCCCTTGCGCTTGGCCGCCAGGTAGGCGGGCGTGGCGACGTAGCCGCCGAACCCGACCAGGATGTCGGCGCCGACCCGATCGAGGACGCCCGACACGGCGTTGATCGCCCCAGCCAGCCGGCCCGGCACGGTCAGCAGGCTCGGGGTGATCGCCCTGGGCAGCGGCACGGCCGGCACCAGTTCGAGATCGTAGCCCCTGGCGGGCACGAGCCGCGTCTCCAGGCCGCGCTCGGTGCCCACGCAGGTGATGCCGACGCTCCGGTCAAGATGGCGCAGCGCGTCCGCAAGGGCGAGCGCGGGCTCGATGTGCCCGGCCGTCCCCCCACCGGCGAGGACCACCCTCATCTCGGTCACTCCCTAACGTCTCACTCGGCCTCTGGACGTACCCCCCAGGCCAAGCCAGCTTAGGCCCCGTGCGGCGGGTCCGGGGCCACGCGCGGCCAAGGCTTCGCGCGCGCCGGGCTCGCGTTTGGCGAACGACAGCAGGATGCCCAGCGCGGCGAGCGTGGGGAGCAGGGACGACCCGCCGTAGGAGACCAGCGGCAGCGGGATGCCGGTGATGGGCAGGACGCCGAGCACGGCGCCCATGTTGACGGCCGCCTGCCCGACGATCCAGGCCACCATGGCGGCCGCGGCCAGGCGGACGAAGCCGTCGTTGACCCGGACCGCGACCCGCAGCCCCGCGTAGCCGAGCAGGCCGAACAGCGCCACCACCATCAGCGTGCCCATCAGCCCGAGCTCCTCGCCGAGGATGGCGAAGATGAAGTCGCTCTCGCCGTGGGGCAGCCAGCTCCACTTCTGGCGGCTGCTGCCCAGGCCGAGCCCGAACCAGCCGCCAGAGCCCATCGCGATCTGCCCCTGCACGGCCTGGTAGCCGGCGCCCTGGGCGTCGGCCCACGGGTCGAGGAAGGCCCCGATGCGCTTCATCCGGTACGGCTCCACCTTGATCATGATGGCCGCGGCCAGCACCGCCAGCGCCAGGATGCCGCCGAACAGCTTGATCGGCGCCCCCACCACCCACAGCAGCGCCAGGAAGATCATGAAGAGCACGAGGGTGGTGCCGAGGTCGCGGCCGAGCAGGACCATGACGACCAGGATCGCGGTGCCGGGCATGAGCGGGATCAGCATCTGCCGCCACTCGATCCGGCCCTGCCTGGCCCGTCTGGCCAGCAGGTCGGCCCCCCACAGCACGAGCGCCAGCTTGGCCGGCTCGGACGGCTGGAGGGTGAACGGGCCGAGGTAGATCCACCGCTGCGCGCCCAGCTCGGACTCGCCGATGAACAGCACCATGACCAGCGCCAGCACCGCCAGCGCCATGAGCGGGTAGCCCGCCCAGCGGAAGAACTTCGGCGGCAGGCGCGAGCAGGCGTACATCACGGGCACGCCGACGCCGGCCGACAACGACTGCTTGATGAACCACGAGAACGGGTTGCCGGTCTTCTGCTGGGCCTCGATCGCGGAGGCCGACAGCACCATCATGAGCCCGAGCGCGAGCAGCAGCGCGCTGCACATGATGATCAGGTAGTAGGTCGTCAGCGGCTTGTCGAGCAGTTCCTTCAGCACGGCGCGCTGCTCGCGGACCCAGCTCGCCGGGCCCTCCTGGGCCTTGGACCGGGTGGGCTCGCCGGCGGCCGGGCGGGCGCCGGCGGTGCCGGTGCTACTGCTCACGCCGCCGCCTCAGCTCGTGGACGGCACGGGCGAAGGCCTCCCCTCGTGCCGGATAGCCGGGGAACATGTCGAGCGAGGCGCCCGCTGGGGAGAGCAGCACGGTATCCCCGGGGGAGGCCAGCCGCGCGGCTTCGGTGACGACGGTGTCCATCACACCAGTGTCTTGGCCCGGGATGTCCACGACGGGGACATTCGGCGCGTGTCGCGCGAGTGCTTCGGCGATCGCCGCGCGGTCGGCGCCCAGCAGCACCGCGCCGCGCAGCCGGGGCGCGGCCCGCCGGACCAGGTCGTCGACGTCGGCGCCCTTGAGCTGACCGCCCGCCACCCACACGATCGACGGGTAGGCGCTCAGCGCGGCCGCGGCGGCGTGCGGGTTGGTGGCCTTGGAGTCGTCGACGTAGTCGACGTCGCCGATCCGGTCGACGTGGGACAGGCGGTGGGGGTCGGGCTTGAAGGCGCGCAGGCCCAGCCGTACGGCCTCGGACGGCACGCCGAGCGAGCGGGCCAGGGCGGCGGCGGCCAGGGCGTTGGCCACGTTGTGGGGGGCCAGGGGCCGGATGTCGGCGAACGTGGCCAGCTCTTCCGCCGCCTCGACCGGGTCCGCCACGAACGCCCGGTCGACCAGCAGGTCTTCGACCACGCCGATCTGGCCGCTGCGCGGCGCCCGCAGCGTGAAGCCGACGGCGCCCTGGTAGGGCTCGGCCAGGCGGGCGCACTCGGGGTCGTCGGCGTTGTAGATCACGGTGCCGGCGCGTTCGTAGATGCGGCCCTTGGCGGCGGCGTACTCGGCCATGGAGCCGTGCCAGTCGAGGTGGTCGGGGGCGATGTTCAGGATCGCCGCGGCGTGCGGGGCCAGGGTGCTGGACCAGTGGAGCTGGAAGCTGGACAGCTCGACGGCCAGGGCGTCGTACGGCTCGGCGACGGCGCGGACGACCGGAACGCCCACGTTCCCCACGGCCAGGGCGTCGAGCCCGGCGGCCTGGAGGATCGAGGTGAGCATGCGCACGGCCGTGGTCTTGCCGTTGGTGCCCGTCAGCGCGAGCCAGGGTGCGGCGTGCGGCGGGCGCAGCCGCCAGGCCAGCTCCACCTCGCCGACGACCTCGACGCCGGCCGCCAGCGCGGCGGCGACCAGCGGGTGGTGCGGGGCCCAGCCGGTGGTGACGAGCCTGGTCGTGCCCTCGGGCAGCACCATCTCGCCGAACCTGGTCTCGACCCCGGCGCGGGCCAGCTCGGCCGCGGCGGCCAGCTGCCGCTCACCCTCCACGGCCTCCACGACCACGACCCGCTCGCCGCGTCCGGCCAGTGCCCCGGCCACCGCGGTGCCGGAGACGCCGAGCCCGGCCACGCACGTCAACGTCATGGCTTGGGCATCCACTCGACGTAGAACAGCCCGAGCCCGAGCGCCGCGCAGAGCCCGGCGATCAGCCAGAACCGCACCACGATCGTGGTCTCGGCCCAGCCCTTCAGCTCGAAGTGGTGCTGCAGCGGCGCCATCCTGAACACCCGTTTCCCGGTCATCTTGAAGAACCCGACCTGGATGATGACGGACGCCGTGATGATCACGCACAGCCCGGCCAGGATGATCAGCAGGAGCTGCGTGCGGGTGGCGATGGCCAGGCCGGCCAGCACGCCGCCCAGGGCCAGCGAGCCGGTGTCGCCCATGAAGATCTTCGCCGGCGGGGCGTTCCACCACAGGAACCCGACCAGCGCCCCCAGCACGGCCGCGGCCACCACCGACAGGTCCAGCGGGTCGCGCACCCAGTAGCAGTTGGGCCCGAGCTGGTCGATGCAGTTGTTGCGGAGCTGCCAGTTGCCGATCAGCACGTACGCGCCGAGCACGACGCCGGTCGCGCCGCTGGCCAGGCCGTCGAGGCCGTCGGTGAGGTTCACGGCGTTGGAGAAGCCGACGATCATGAACAGCACCCAGATGGTGAAGCCGACGATGCCGATCGAGGGGCCGATGTCGCGCAGGAACGACAGCCGGGTCTCGGCGGGGGTGATGCCGTAGACGTTGGGCTGGCGGGTGATCAGCACGGCGAACACGGCGCCGACGACGAGCTGGCCGAGGGCCTTGGCGCCGCTGCGCAGGCCCAGGCTGCGCTGCTTGTAGATCTTGATGAAGTCGTCGAGGAAGCCGACCGCGCCGAGGCCGGTCATCAGGAACAGCACGAGCATGCCCGACACCGTCGGCGGCGACAGCGTGGCCAGGTGGGAGCCGCCGTAGGCCAGCAGCGCGGCCAGCACGAACACGATGCCGCCCATGGTGGGGGTGCCGCGCTTGCCCAGGTGGGCCTGCACTCCCTCCTCGCGGATCTCCTGGCCGTAGCCGCGCCGCGAGAACAGCCTGATCGCCAAGGGGGTCCCCAGCATCGACAGGACGAGGCCCACCGCGCCGGCGATGACGATGTTGATCACTGAGCGGCACCTCCGAGAAGGAGCTCCGCCGTGCGTTCCAGGCCCATCGCGCGGGGGCCCTTGACGAGCACCGCGTCGCCGGGGCGCAGCAGGCCGGCCAGTGCGGCCGCCGCTGCCTCGGCATCAGGGACATGTACGATCCGGGTCATCTGGGGAGCATATGGCCCTCCGCCACCTGGCGGTCCCGCGGCGGCCGAGGCCGCCGCGTTGGCGCCCTCCAGCACCGGGCCGGCGTCGGGACCGACGACGACCAGGCCCGTCAGGCCCGAACCGCCCGCCAGCCGCCCCAGTTCGGCGTTGAGCGCCGCGCTCTCCTCGCCCAGCTCGCGCAGCGCCGCGATGACCGCGAACCGCCGCCGCTCCTGCCCCATCACGCCGAACATGTCGAACGCGGCCCGCATCGAGTCGGGGTTGGCGTTGTAGGCGTCGTTGACCACCGTGACGCCGTCGGGCCGGTCGGTGACCTCCATGCGCCAGCGGCTGCGCGGCGTGGCCTCCGACAGCTCCTCGGCGATCGTGGCGACCGGCAGGCCGAGCTCGTAGGCCGCGGCGGCGGCGGCCAGGGCGTTCTCCACGGCGTGGGCGCCGTAGAGCTGGAGCATGACCGGCGCGGCCCCGGACGGCGTGCGCAACGTGAACGAGGCCCGCCCGCGCCCGTCGACCGTCTCCTGCTCGGCCCTGATGGCCGCGCCCTCGCCGCGCCCGAAGTACGTGACGCGCGCGTCGGTGCGCGAGGCCATCTGCGACACCAGCGGGTCGTCGGCGTTGAGCACCGCCACCCCGGTGCGCGGCAGCGCCTCCACCAGCTCGCCCTTGGCCTTGGCGATGGCCTCCTTGCCGCCGAACACGCCGAGGTGCGCGGTGCCGACGTTGAGCACCACGCCGATCGTCGGCGGCGCGATGCGGGTGAGGTCCGCGATGTGGCCGATGTTGCGGGCGGCCAGTTCGAGCACCATGAACCGGGTGTCGACGTCGGCGCGCAGCACGGTCAGCGGGTGGCCCAGCTCGTTGTTGAAGCTGCCGACGGGCGCGATGGTCGGGCCCATCCGGCCGGCCAGCCTGGCCAGCAGGTCTTTGGTGCTGGTCTTGCCCGCCGAGCCGGTCACGCCGATCACGGTGGCCTGCGGCAGCGCGGCGGCCTGCGCGGCGGCCAGCGCGGCCAGCGCGACCGCGGCGTCGGGGACGATCACCGCCGGCGCGTCGACCGGCCTGGAGGCCAGGACGGCGACCGCTCCGGCCCGGATCGCCTGCGCGGCGTAGTCGTGGCCGTCGACCCGCTCGCCGGCGAGGGCGACGAACAGCGATCCCGGCTCCACCGCGCGTGAGTCGATCACTACGGGCCCGCGCACGACGGCGCGGGGGTCTGCCATGCCCGACAGGGCGCCCGAGGTTATCTCGGCGATCCTGGCCAGCGGCAACGGGATCATCGGTGCTTCCTGCTTTCGTTGCGTGCGTCGATCGCTTCGGCGACCACTTCGCGGTCGTCGAACGGGATCACTTCGCCAGAGACGTACTGGCCCTGCTCGTGACCCTTGCCCGCGACGACGATCACGTCGCCGCGGCCGGCCCGGCCGACGGCCAGGTCGATCGCGGCCGCGCGGTCGGGCTCAATGATCACATGGGCGCGGTCGCGGGGCGGAACGCCGAGCGCTCCCTCCATCATCGCGGCCAGGATGGCGAGCGGATCCTCCGAGCGCGGGTTGTCGTTGGTGAAAATCGCCACATCGGCCAGCCGGGCGGCGATCTCGCCCATGATCGGGCGTTTGCCGGTGTCGCGGTCGCCGCCGCAGCCCAGCACGATCGTCAGCGTGCCCGCGGTCACCTCACGCAGCGAGCGCAGCACCGACTCCACCGCGCCCGGCTTGTGGGAGTAGTCCACGAGCGCCTGGAACTCCTCCTCGGCGGAGGTGATGCGCTGCATGCGCCCGGGCACCCCGGTGAGGCTGCCCACGCCGTGCACGGCGGTCTGGAGCGGCACCCCCGACTCCACCAGGCAGACGATCGCGCCGAGCGCGTTGGCGACGTTGAAGGGGCCGGGCAGCGAGATCTGCGCGTCGGCCTCGACCCCGCCGGGACCGGCCACCCGGAACGCGCTGCCGTCGGCGCCGAGCCGGACCTCCAGCGCCCGCCACTCCGCCTCCGGGTCGCCGAGCGCCGAGAACGTGGTCATCGGCACCTTGGCCCGGTGCAGCAGCTCCCGGCCGTGCGGGTCGTCGATGTTGGTCACGCCGACGCGGCTCAGCTCGGGCTGGAACAGCCTGGCCTTGGTGGCGAAGTAGTCCTCGAAGTCCTTGTGGAAGTCGAGGTGGTCCTGGGAGAGGTTGGTGAACAGGGCGACGTCGTAGAAGATGCCGTCGACCCGGCCGAGCGCCAGCGCGTGGCTGGAGACCTCCATGGTGGCCGCGGTGACCCCCTGCTCGCGCATCAGCGCGAACAGGGCGTGCAGCTGCGGGGCCTCCGGCGTGGTCAGCGTGGGCTCGAAGCGGAGGTCTCCGGCGGCGATCTCGACGCCGCCGACCAGGCCCGTCGTGTGGCCGGCCGCCCGCAGGCCGGCCTCCACCATGAAGGTGGTGGTGGACTTGCCGCTCGTGCCGGTCACCCCGATGACCTGGACGTCGTGGGCCGGCTGGCCGTAGACCCAGGAGGAGACCTGCCCGAGCAGCGCGCGCGGATCGGGCACGATCAGCACCGGCAGGCCGGTGGCCACGGCGGCCTCCCGCCCGGCCGGGTCGGTGAGGACGGCCACGGCTCCGCGCGCCATCGCCTCTGCGGCGAAGGTCGCGCCGTGCACGCGGTTGCCCGGCAGCGCCACGTAGAGATCGCCGCGCTGCACGGCGCGGGAATCGATGGTGACGCCGGTCAGGGCGGCATGGGGCGACCTCGACGTGCCGGAATCGGCGTCGAGCATGGTCGCGAGCCCGGTCAGCGGACGGGGCGGGCTGGTCTTGGGACGCATAGACGACGGGGGACGCACGGCGAGAGCGTACCTTCCCTGCTCACTGTCCCGCGCGCGTACGCACCGGCGGCGCGTCCGAGCCTGTGGGAGGAATCTTCCTGCTCTTGATGGCGAACGTCATCACATCCTTGAACACGGGGGCCGCGAGCTGGCCGCCGAAATGGCCGTTCTTGGGGTTCTGGAGCACCGAGAGCACCACCAGCCGGGGCGCGTCCGCGGGCGCGAACCCGGCGAAGGAGGCCGTGTAGCCGTCGTAGCGGCCCAGCTCGGCGTCGTAGCGGTCGGCGGTGCCGGTCTTGCCCGCCACCCGGTAGCCGGGGATGGCGGCCAGCGCGCCGGTGCCCTCGGCGCTCACCGCGGTCTCCAGCATCGTCGTGATCTCCTTGGCCGTCGTCTCGCTCACCACTCTGGTCTGCCTGCCCGCGGGAGCCGGGACGAACCTGCCGGACGCGTCGGTGGTGCCCGCCACGATCTGCGGATCGACGCGGACGCCGCCGTTGGCGATGGTCTGGTAGACGCTGGCGGTCTGCAGGGCGGTCACCGACACGCCCTGGCCGTAGGCGACCGTGCAGCTCTGGCTGCCCGACCAGTTCTTGTAGTTGGGCAGCAGGCCCGCCTCGGCGTTGGGCACGCCGCCCGCCGGGGTGCTGCCGAACCCGAACGCCCTGAGCATCGCGTACAGGCGCTCGCTGCCGACCTTGCGGGCGGCCATGATCGTGGCGACGTTGCTGGACTGGGCCATGGCCTGCCGGAAGGTCATCGCCTCGGGCTTGTGGGCGTGGGCGTCGCGCAGCACCCGGTCGGCGCACCTGATGTTGTCGGGCACCTGGAACACCGTGTCGGGGGTGACCTCCTTGGCCTCCAGCGCGGCGGCGGCGGTGATCACCTTGTTGGTGCTGCCGGGCTCGAACACGTCCGCGGCGGCCTTGTTGACGTAGGAGGACGCGGGGGCCCTGCGCCAGTTGCCCAGGTCGAGCTCGGGCGCGTTGGCCATGGCGATGATCTGGGCGGTCCGCACGTCCATGACGATGACCGCGCCGCTGCTCGCGCCCGACTCGCGCACCTGCTCGGCGACCGCCTTCTGGGCGGCCCACTGGATGTCGCGGTCGATGGTGAGCCGCACGTCCTGGCCGTTGACGGGCGCGGTGCGCTCGCTGCTGGTCATGGGGATGCGCAGGCCGTCGCGGCCGGTCTCGACGCGCTGCTTGCCGTCGCGGCCGGCCAGGATCGTGTTCTTGGCCTGTTCCATGCCGCCCAGGCCGTTGCCCTCGTCGCCGACGAAGCCGATGAGGCTGCCGGCCAGGTCGCCGGCCGGGTAGTCGCGGCGGTAGGTCTTCTTCGTGCTGAGGGCGGGCACGCGGGCCTGGAGCAGGCGGGTGGCCACGACCGGGTCGACGTCCCGGGCCAGGAGCTGGTAGCGGCTGCCGGTCCTGGACAGCTTGGCGGTCATCTCCTCCACGGTCTTGCCGAGCTGCCTGGCCAGGATCGCGGCGACGTTGGCGCGGACGTCCGCGGGGACCTTGGAGGGGTCGATGGACACCTCGCGGGCCTCCGACGTACGGGCCAGCGCGTTGCCGTTGACGTCGGTGATCGTGCCGCGCTTGGCGGGGATCTCCTCGACGTGCTGGCGCTGGCCGACGGCGGCGGCCTCGTAGACCTTGGAGTCGAGGCCCTGCATCTGGATCAGCCGGCCGGCGAAGATCGACAGGACGAACGTCATGCCGATCAGGCCGATGTTGATGCGCCGGCGCGGGCTGCCCAGGCGCAGCACCAGCGGGGGCCGCGGCGGGCGCGGCGGGGTGGGCGGGCGGCGCGGGCCCCTGGGGGGCGGCACGTCCGCGCCGCGGCGCAGCATGCCGCGCTCACGCCCGCGCGCCTGGTCCAGCCCGGAGGCGCGCCCCTGGCCGGACGCCGGACCGCGCCCCTGACCGGCCCCGGGACCGCGGGTCTGACCGGGCCTGCCGCCGCGCCCCTGGTCGGGCCGGGAGCTCCGGCTCTGGCCCGGCCCCGAACCGGGCCGCGCAGGCTCGGACCGCGAGCCGCGTCCTTGGTCGGATCGCGAGCCACGCGCCGGGTCGGGCCGGGAGCCGCGCCCCTGGTCGGATCTTGAGCCGCGGGCCTGGTCGAGGCCGGGGCCGTCGCCACGACGGCGTGACCCCTCCTGCGGCGCCCTGTCCCTGGCGCCGTCGTCGCGCCCCTGGGACGCGCGCCCGCGCGCCCGGTCGCTCTCGTCCCGCCCCTGGGCACGGCCACGCGGACGGCCGCTCTCGTCGCGTCCCTGGGCGGCACGGCCACGCGGCCGGTCGTCGCCGTCGCGGCTCTGCGGGGTGCGCCCGCGCGGGCGGTCGTCGTCGTCGCGCCCCTGGGAGGCGGCGCGGTTGCGGGAATCGTCGCGGGAGTCGTCGCGCGGGCGGCGGCGGGGGCCGTCGCCCGGGTCGCGGCGCGAACGGGTGCCCTCGTCGTCGTCGCGGGGCCGGGCGCGGTCGCCGTCGTCGCGGCGCTGCCGGCCGCGGGAGCCGCCCGCGGAGTCGCGGCGGGCGCTGCCGCGCGCGTCGTCGTCGGGGTCGTGGGGCCGGCGGCCCCTCAGGTCGTCGTCGAACGGCAGGTCGAACGGGTCGGGGGGACGCTTGCGCGGCGAGTCGTCCGGCGCCCCCGGGCGGCCCGCCCCGTCGGAACGGGCAGAGCCCCCTCGCCCTGCCCGCCCCGGACCGCCCGGCGTACGACGAGCGGCGCCGGGCCCTCCAGGAGAGCCGGCGCCGCCAGCGCCGCGGCCGGGACCCTGTCCCCTGCCGCCTGAATCCCTCACCGCTCCGGGACCGCCGGGACACTCGGCTCGCCCTTGTCCCAGGGCCGCAGGTTCTTGTCCAGGTGGTAGCCCTGCGCCTCGGCGCGGTCGGCGATGTTCTGGGGCTGCATCTTGCGCTCGTACTCCAGCCGGAGCGCTTCCTTCTCCTGCTGGGCCACCGCGATCTCCTCACGCAGCTTGGCGTCGGTGATGGCGTCGCGGTTGAGCATGATGTTGAGCAGCAGCAGGCTCACCAGCCCGCCGCACATCAACCCGACGACGAGCAGCACGAACGGCGCCCGCTGCCGCTTGGTCGAGGGCCGCCGCGCGGCGGGACGGCGCGCGGGCGCGGCGCTCTCGCCGGGACGCGCGGCCGCCGGCCGCCGGTCACCGGTGTCAGGACGGGGCCGCGGCTTGGTCTGGTGCGAGACGCCCGGCCTGCGCGTGCCCGGCTTGGGCATGGCGCGGCGGACGGGCGCGACCCGGCCGGTCTCCTGCTCAATCGTCAACGCGGATCCTCTCTGCCGCCCGTAGCCGGGCCGAGGCCGCCCGCGGGTTGCGGGCGAGCTCTTCATCGCTGGGGAGCTCGGCTCCCCTCGTCAGCAGGCGGAACCTCGGCTGGTGTGCCGGTAGCGGGACAGGCAGCCCTGGCGGGCTGGTGTCCTTGGTTCGCGCCGTGAGGGCCTGCTTGGTGAGCCGGTCCTCAAGGGAGTGGTAGGAGAGCACGACGACCCGCCCACCCAGCGCCAGCGCGTCGAGCGCCGCGGGCAGCGCCGCCTCCAGGGCGGACAGCTCCGCGTTGACCTCGATGCGCAGCGCCTGGAAAGTCCTCTTGGCGGGGTTGCCGCCGGTGCGCCTGGTCGCCGCGGGGATCGCGTCGCGCACGATGTCGGCGAGTCTCTTGGTGGAGGTGATGGGCTCCTTGGCGCGTTCCTTGACGATAAGCCCCGCGACCCTCGGCGCGAAACGTTCCTCGCCGTAGTCGCGCAGGATTCGTGCCAGGTCGGCGGCCGGATAGGTGTTGACCACCCGCTCGGCCGTCAGCTCCTGCTCGGTGTCCATGCGCATGTCGAGCGGGGCGTCGTAGGAGTAGGCGAAGCCGCGTTCGGCCTCGTCGAGCTGCGGCGAGGAGACGCCGAGGTCGAACAGCACGCCGTGGACCGTGGGATGCCCGGCCTCGGCGACGATCTGGGCCAGGTCGCCCGAGGAGGCGTGGACCAGGGTGGTGCGGCCGGCATAGGGGGCGAGCCTGCGGGTGGAGAAGTCGATCGCGAACGGGTCGCGGTCGATCCCGATCAGGTGCAGGGACGGGAAGGCGGCGAGCAGGGCCTCGGAGTGGCCGCCGAGCCCGAGATTGGCGTCGACGACGACCGGCTCCGGCCCCGACAGCGCCGGGCCCAGCAGCTCCAGTACGCGGTCGAGCATCACCGGAACGTGACCGCCCGTGCCTGCGTTGTCGTCCATCTCCAACCCCCCCTCTCGCGTCCTGCTCGCGGATGACGCGTATCGGTCAATCGTCAGTCATTCCTGGGTCCCCACCCGGCGCCGTCCGGCCAGGTCCCCATCCGCACCCTCTTCGTGGACGCCCGCCCTCTGACACCGGGGAAGGTGCATCAGTTGGCAGGCAGTGGTTGCGGGTGGAGACCTCGCCGAACGACATCACCGACGGATCGACCGTGGTCACTACAAGATCCCTGGCAGCACCTCCTCCGACAGATCGGCGAACGCCTGCTCCTGCGCGTTGAGATAGGTGTCCCAAGCCTGCGAGTCCCAGATCTCCAACCGGGTGTTGGCCCCGATGACGACGCAGTCACGCTCCAGGCCGGCGTATTGACGCAGGCTCTGCGGGATCGTGACGCGTCCCTGCTTGTCTGGTTTCTCGTCGGACGCGCTTGCGAAGAAGACGCGGCTGTAGTCACGCACCGCCTTGGCGGTGACCGGGGCGGTGCTGAGAGCCTCGGTTATGCGCTGGAACTCCTCTACTGGAAAGACGTAGAGGCATCGCTCCTGGCCTTTGGTGATCACAAGACCCTCCGCCAGCTCCTCACGGTACTTAGCCGGCAGGAACAGCCGTCCCTTGTCGTCAAGACGCGGTTGATGGGTGCCGAGGAACATCGGCGCCACCTCCCGTGCCTCAGCGAAGCGCTCAGCGCTGGTGCACCGGGCCCTCCACTGCGCACCACCATACTCCACTTCTCCCCACCGTCAACTGATTCGAACCGTCTTCATCATCAGTTTCCGTTGCGTTACCGCAGGTCAGAGCGGTGGAGCGGGGGTGGGGGGCGCCGGGGGGGGCGGGCCAACCCTCATGGGCGTGTCGAGGGTTGGAAAGACCGGCGGTATAGGGGCTTCCGGCGGGCGCGAAGGCGGGGGTGGAGGAAAGTGGGGCCGCCGAGGGGGTCAGTGTCACGGGATTCGCACTGCTATGCGACAAGAACAGGAACATCAGCGGGGTTCCCTGGAATATCCACAAATGTCGCTCAAGAACCCGCAGCGTCGTAGGGTCGTACAGACAATGGAAAAGGAATGGCATGGCTCCCGTAATGGCACCGTGCGGGACAGCCGTCGCACTATGGAGGCCTGGTGGCACTAACCCATGACGTCCCTCCCCAGCTTGACGAGCTGGTCTCCACCGCCCACCGAATTCGGCAGGCCATCGAGTCGGTGATCGAGGGAAAGAGCGACGCCGTCCGTCTCACGCTGACCGTCCTGCTCGCCGAGGGCCACCTTTTGATCGAGGACGTGCCGGGGGTCGGCAAGACGATGCTCGCCAAGGCTCTGGCGCGGTCCATCGACTGCCCGGTGCGCCGCGTGCAGTTCACGCCCGACCTGTTGCCCAGTGACATCACCGGGGTCAGCGCCTACAACCAGCAGACGCGTGAGTTCGAGTTCAAGCCCGGGCCGGTGTTCGCCAACATCGTCGTGGGCGACGAGATCAACCGCGCCTCCCCCAAGACGCAGTCGGCGTTGCTGGAGTGCATGGAGGAGCACCAGGTCACCGTGGACGGCGTGACGTACCCCCTGGACGCCCCCTTCATGGTGATCGCCACCCAGAACCCCATCGAGATGGAGGGCACCTACCCCCTCCCCGAGGCCCAGCGCGACCGGTTCACCGCCCGGGTCGCCATGGGCTACCCGGAGCCGACCGCCGAGCTGGAGATGCTCGACGTGCACGGCAGCACCTCGCCGCTGGACAAGCTGGAGCCGGTCGCCACGACCGCCGAGGTGCGCGCCCTGATCGAGGCCGTGCGCGGCGTGTACGTCTCGCAGCCGGTCAAGAAGTACGCCATCGACCTCGTCGTGGCCACCCGCCACTCCCCCGACCTGCGGCTGGGCGCCTCCCCCCGGTCCACGCTGCAGCTCGTCCGCGCGGCCAGGGCGCACGCGGCGCTGGCCGGACGCGACTACGTCATCCCCGACGACCTGCAGGACCTGGCCGTGCCCGTGCTGGCGCACCGGCTGCTGCCCAGCGTCGAGGCCCAGGGCCAGCGCCGGCTGCCCGAGCAGGTGGTGACCGACCTCGTCAGGCGGGTGCCGGTGCCGGAGACGCGAGCGTCGTGAGAGCCGGACTGCGGGCGCTGACCTCCCGCGGCAGGTCGTTCCTGGCCTCGGGGATCGCGGCGCTGCTGATGGCGCTGATCCTGGGCGAGAACGACCTGTTCAGGATCGGCGTGCTGGTCACGGCGCTGCCGCTGCTGGCCGCGCTGGTGGTGGCACGTACCAGGTACCGGCTGAGCTGCGCGCGGAGGCTGGACCCGCCCAGGGCGGAGGTGGGCGGGGAGGCCACGGTGACGCTGCGCCTGGAGAACGTGACCAGGCTGCCGACCGGGCTGCTGCTGATCGAGGACACCGTGCCGTACGCGCTGGGCGTGCGGCCGCGGTTCGTGCTCGACCGGGTCGAGTCCAAGGGCGTGCGGGAGATCGACTACCGGGTCCGGTCCGACCTGCGCGGCAGGTACACGATCGGGCCGCTGTCGGTGCGCATCGCCGACCCGTTCGGGCTGGTGGAGCTGACGCGGGCGTTCACGATCAGCGACACGCTCGTGGTGACGCCGCAGGTGGTGGCCTTGCCGCACGTACGGCTGTCGGGCGAGTGGACGGGCGGCGGGGACAGCCGCACCAGGAGCGTGGCCGCGGCCGGCGACGACGACGTGGCGCCGCGCGAGTACCGGCAGGGCGACGACCTGCGCCGGGTGCACTGGCGCTCGACCGCCCGGCACGGCGAGCTGATGGTGCGCCGCGAGGAGCAGCAGTGGCAGAGCCGCGGCGCGCTCCTGCTGGACACCCGCAGGCACGCCCACCGCGGCGAGGGCCCGCGCTCCTCCTTCGAGGTGGCGGTCTCGGCCGCGGCCTCGATCGGCGTGCATCTCGCCCACGAGGGTCTGGGCCTGCGGCTGGTGACCGACCAGGGCGCCGAGCACCTGACCGACCAGGGTCTCAGCTACTCGCTGCTGGACACGCTCGCCGTGGTGCGGCACAGCTCGGCCCGCTCGCTGGAGATGGGCGTCTCGGCCCTGCGCCAGGGCGGCGGCGACGGCCTGATCGTGGCCGTGCTCGGCGCGCTCGACCCCGAGGAGGCCAGGGAGCTGGCCAGGCTGCGGCACAGCGGCGTCACCGGTGTCGCGGTCCTGCTCGACGCCGGCACCTGGGAGGGCGCAGGCCGGGGCTCGCACGAGAACTTCGACGCCGTTCAGGGCGTCCTGGCCGGTTACGGCTGGCGGATCGTCCGCCTGCCCGCCGGCACCTCCATCGCCTCGGTCTGGCCGGACGCCGCCAACCGCGGCAGGTACGCGCTCAACCCCACGGGAGGTGCGGCATGAGGCTGACGGCCGCCTCGGGTGTGGCCGCGTTCGCCGCGGCGATCCTGCTCTATCCGCTCTTCCAGGGCGGCGCCTGGTTCTGGACGTCGCTCGGCGCGGTGCTGGCCGTGATGGCCGCCGGGCTGATCGGCTCCCGCCTGTCGCTGCCCGCCTGGGCCGCGCCGCCGGCCGGGCTGGCCGCGTTATGGATCTTCCTGACCGTGGTCTTCGCCTCCGGCAAGGCGTGGGCGCTGGTGATCCCGACCAAGGAGTCGGTGTGGGAGCTGGGCCGGCTGCTCGGGGTCGGCTGGGCCGACATCCAGCGCTACGCCGCGCCCGTGCCGTCCACGGACGGCATCACGCTGCTGACCGCGGGCGGCGTGGGCGTCATCGCGATCGCCGTGGACCTGCTCGCCGCGCGGCTGCGGCGGGCGGCGCTGGCCGGGCTGCCGCTGCTGGCGCTGGCCACGGTCCCGGCGACGATCCTGGCCGAGCCGATCAGCTGGCCCGCCTTCATCATCGCCGCGCTCGGCTTCGTCAGCCTGCTGATCGCCGACGGGCGCGAGCGGGTGGGCCACTGGGGACGGGCGGTGCTCGTCCGCCGGACCAGGGCGGCGACCGGGCCGCGTCCGGACACCGGCGGAGCCAGGGCCGACACCAGCGGACTGCGGCTGTCGGGCAAGCGCATCGGGTTCGCCGCCATCGCGCTGGCCGTGCTGCTGCCCGCCGCGCTGCCGGTGATGGAGCCGGTCTCCTTCTTCCAGTTCGGCGTGGGCGGCCGGGGCGGCGGCAAGGGCAACTCGATCAGCATCGCGAGCCCGATCGCGAGCCTGCGGGGGCAGCTCGAACTGCCCGAGCGGCGCGTGGTGCTCACCTACAACAACAACGACGACAAGCCCAGATACCTGCGGATCTACGCGCTGGACACCTTCGACGGCCAGCAGTTCGGCATGACCGAGCCGAAGGGCTCGCCGGACAACAGGACGGAGAACGGCCCGCTGCCGCCGCCTCCGGGGCTGAGCGCGAGCACGAAGGTCAGCAACGTCGTCACCAGGATCCGGATGAGCGACGAGATCGAGCGGCTGCAGTTCCTGCCGCTGCCGTACCCGCCGCGGCAGATCCGGGTGGACGGCGACTGGCGCGCCGACGTGGGCACGCTGATGGTCTTCTCCATCCCCGACGAGGCGGCCGGCCTGGAGTACGAGGTCGCCACCAGCGAGCCGGCCGCCACGCCGGAGCTGCTGGAGTCGCTGGAGGGTGTCCAGCCGAGCGTGGACCGGCGCTACCTGAAGCTGCCGGACAACCTGCCGCCGGAGATCGTCCGGCTGGCGCGTTCGCTGACGGCGCAGACCAACTCCAACTACGAGGCGGCGGTGAAGCTCCAGCAGTTCTTCACCAAGGACGGCGACTTCCGCTACGACCTGCGCACGCAGGGGCACGGCAACTCCGCGCTGCGGGACTTCCTGCTGCGCGACCGCACGGGTTACTGCGAGCAGTTCGCGGCCTCGATGGCGGTGCTGGCCAGGATCGTCGGCATCCCGTCGCGGGTGGCGATCGGCTACACCGGCGGCACGAAGGCCGGCGACAACTGGACGGTCACGACCGGCGACTCGCACTCCTGGCCCGAGCTGTACTTCGAGGGCGTGGGCTGGCTGCCGTTCGAGCCGACGCCGTCCGGGTCGCTGGGGCAGGGCAGCGCGCGGGTGCCGGACTACACGGTCCCGCCGGCGCCTTCGACGACGCCGTCCACCTCGCCGAGCAGCGGCGCGACCGAGTCCGGCGCCGACGACCCGATCAACCCCTCCACCCGGCGCAACCCGCGCGAGCTCGACCGTGAGGGCCTGATCGCCACGGGCGGCCTGCCGCCGGACGACTCGATGCCGCTGATCGGCAAGATCGGCATCGGCGCGGGCGCGTTGCTGCTGCTCCTGCTGGTCCCGGCGGCGTTGCGGCTGCTCACCAGGAACCGGCGGGTGCGCGCGCTGGGCTGGAAGGTCTCGCAACCGGCCGACGACCTGACGGCCAGGATCGCGACCGCCCACCACCCGTCGATCGCGGCCGTCTGGGCCGAGCTGGACGACGTGCTGTGCGACTACGGCATGACCCGCGGCGCCAGCGAGACCCCCAGGGCGCTGGCCCGGCGGCTGAGCCGGCAGTACGAGTTCGACGCCGAGTCGGCGGCCGCCATGACGGCCATCGCGACGACGGTCGAGCGGGTGCTGTTCGCCAGGGATCCGGGCACGATCGGGCCCATGAGAAAGGACCTGCGCAAGGTGCGGCAGGCCCTGGCGGCGACGGTGTCGCGGGGACGGCGGATGCGGGCGGTGCTGCTGCCGCCCTCGACGCTGCGGCGGCTGCGGGCGCTGGGCGAGCGCCTGCTGGACGGCTTCGACCTGCTGGAGAACATCAGGCTGCGGCGGACGGCGGCCCACAAGGGCGCCTGAGCCGCCTGCCCAGGACCGAGCGTGCGGTCGCTCCCCGGAAGGGGAACGGCCGCACGTTCGCGTAGGGCGGAAGGTTCGGGACCGGCGAGGAGCGGCGAGGAGGTCAGCGCTCGTCGTGACGACGGCGCCAGCGCTCCTCCATGCGCTCCATGAAGGTGCCCCGGTTGGCGCGCCGGGGCTGCCTGCCCGTGGCGCCGGCGCCCGGGGCCGGCGGCGAGTCGCCGAACCCGTTCATGCGCTTCCAGCTGGACAGACCCCACAGACACGCGGCGAGCATGACCACGAAACCGCCGACGCCGAGCGGGATCTGACTCATGACCACGCCGACCATCATGATCACGACGCCGAGCGCAAAGCCGATGGAGGCTTTGATCAGGCGACGCTTGTAATGGCTGCGCGGGTCACTGATCCTCACGGTGTTGGCCCACTTCGGGTCCTCGGCGTAGAGGGCCTGCTCGATCTGGTCGAGCAAGCGCTGCTCGTGCTCAGAGAGCGGCACGGCGCCTCCCAAGGACAGCCCCAGGACGGGGAAGACGGCAACGGACGACACGGGGTGTCCGAACCTCGCGGTCGGTTATCCCCAGAATACGAGGCTGTAGACGTAGGCGAAAGCAAACGTCCAACGCAGACCAAACCGGAGGTGACGTCATGGCTCCATTGTGGACCATCTCGCACCCCTTCCCCCAAAATCGCGACATCCTTCTCCTACCCGACTGACCGATCGAGTAGGACATGGGCGTCATGTCTCTATTTCATCAAGCTTGCCACGTACCAGCGACGCTGGGAGCACCGCATCGGGGCCAAATCTCCGGATCGCCTTGTCCATCGCCTGTTCGGCCTCGCGCCAGCCGGTCTCGCGCTCGCCCAGGCCGAGCTGATGGGTGGCCTCGCCGGCCGGGCGCAGGTTCTCCATCCGGACCCCGACCAGGCGCAGGCGCACCCGCTGGAGACCGGCGGCCTCGAACAGCTCGCAGGCGGTGGCGTAGATCACCTGGGCCACGTCGGTCGGCTCCCGCAGGGTGCGCGACCGGGTGATCGTGGTGAAATCGGCCCGGCGCAGCTTCACACTTACAGTTCTGCCCACGTGTCCGCCCTTACGCATCCGGGCCGCCACGCGCTCGGCCAGGCGCAGCAGCTCGCGCCGGATCACCTCGGGGTCGTCGACGTCGGCCGCGAAGGTCTCCTCGTTGCCGATGCTCTTGTCGGGCACGTGCGCGGTCACCGGACGCTCGTCGCGCCCCCAGGCCAGCGTCGCCAGGTGGCCGCCGACGGCCTGCCCGAGCTCGCGCTGGAGCGTGCCCAGCGGCACTCTGGCCAGGTCGCCGACGGTGCGGATGCCGAGCCGGACGAGGGACTGCTCGGTGCGCTCCCCCACGCCCCACAACGCCGCGACCGGCAGCGGGTGGAGGAAGTCGACCACCTGCCCTTCGGGCACCACCAGCAGGCCGTCGGGCTTGCACTGCTTGGAGGCCAGCTTTGCCACGAATTTGCTGGAGGCCACCCCGACCGAGCAGGTGATGCCGTAGCGGTCGAGGACCTGCTCCCTGATCATGGCGGCGATCGTCGCGGGCGGGCCGAGCCGCCGCCGGGCGCCGCCGACGTCGAGGAACGCCTCGTCGGAGGCGATCGGCTCGACCAGCGGGGTGATCGAGTGGAAGATCTCCATGACGCCCCGGGAGACCTCGGAGTACTTGCCGTGGCTGGGCGGGATGATCGTGGCCTGCGGGCACAACCGGCGCGCCCTGCTCATCGGCATCGCCGAGTGCACGCCGGACGCCCTGGCCTCGTAGGTGGCGCTGAGCACGACGCCGCGCCCGGCCGGCGAGCCGACGATCACCGGGCGGCCCCGCAGCTCCGGCCGTTCCAGCAGCTCGACGCTGGCGAAGAAGGCGTCCATGTCGACGTGGAGAATCGGGCAGCCGCTGTCATCGACCCCGGTCCGCGGCGCGGGGCCGATGCCTGTGATCTGCTTGCGGGACACGCCTGCGAGTCTATCCGAACAGACGTTCCAGACTAGGGGCGGTGGCCGAGGACGTGCACCTGGGTGGCGACGTCCCGCAGCACGGGGTGGACGGCGGCGGCCTGCTCCAGCGCCACGAGCGCGTCGGCCGCGCCGGGCTCGCCGTCGACGAGCCGGCTGGGCACCAGGTCGGCGAAGACCCGCACGCCGTGGACCGCGCCGACGGTGAAGCCCGTGGCGGTCAGCAGCTGCGCCAGGGTCTCGGCGGTGAAACGCCGCGGCGTGGGGTCGCGGTCGCCCCACGTGCCGCGCGGGTCGGCCAGCACGGCCCTGGCCTCGTCGAACTGCCCGGCCAGCGCCCGGTGGATCGCGCTGGCCACGGGGTTGGCGGCCAGCACGCTGACGGCGCCACCCGGGCGCAGCAGCCCGGCGACGGCGGCCAGCGCGCCGGTGGGGTCGTCGACGTACTCCAGGACGCTGTGGCACAGGACCAGGTCGGCGCTGTCGCGGTCGAGCAGGTCGCCGAGGTCGGCGGTGTCGCCCTGCAGGCCGCGCACGCCCACGCCCTTCTCCTTGGCCCGGCGCTCCAGCGCGGCCAGCGAGTCGGGGCTGGGGTCGACGACGGTGACGGTGTGGCCGAGCTCGGCCAGCGGCACGGCGAACCCGCCGGTGCCCCCGCCGGCGTCGACGATGTCGAGCGTGGCCCGGCCGACGGCCTCGGCACGCTCGGCCAGCACCGACCGCAACGCGCCCCACACGACGGCGGTGCGCACCGCCGGGGTCTTCGTGGTGACGCCTTCTGCTCGCAACGTCGGCTCGCCTCTCTCTCCTCCGCGGGCGGCCCTCGCCCTGTGCGGACGGGCCCAGCCTACGCCGTACGCGGCGTCGCCCGCAGGCCGGACCCTAACCGTCGAAGGCCGCCGCGATCCTCTTCGGCGCGCGCAGCCGCCAGGCGTCGGTCAGCAGCTCGGCCAGCTCGCCGGCCGCCACGGCCGCCAGGCGCACCAGCACCACGGCGTGCCCGTCGTAGTGGGGTGTGGAGAGGAACGTGCCGGGGACGGCGGCGATCAGCTCGTGCTTGAGCTCCACGCCGCCCACCGGCACGGCGAGCACGCCGTCCTCCTGTGTGATCCGGGCGAACCACCTGCCGCGCACGTAGAAGGCGGGCGTGCCGTACATGGGTTTCTCGGCGGTCTCGGGGAGCGCCAGGGCGAGGGCGCGCACCTCGTCTTCGGTCACCATGGGACCCATGCTCACCCAGAAAGCCGGACAAGGCCGGACAGGGCCGGAAAAGGGCGCGTCGCGGCTGGTGACGCGCCACTTCCCCGGACCGGCTCACGGCCCCGCGGCCAGGCCGGGGACCGCACCGGAAGGCCGCGCGCCGGCGCGCCTCCCGCCGCCTCTTCGCGAGCCGTACGGACCGTCTGAGTGGAACGTACTCCGAAACGGCCTTCGCGGCCTTTGTCTAAAGGGTGAGGCTTGGCTTGAGTTGCTTGAACCGGGCCAGCAGGCCGTTGATGAACTGCGGCGACTCGTCGGTCGACAGCTCGCCCGCCAGGTGCACCCACTCGCTGATGACCACGCCCTCCGGCACGCCGGGCATCCACAGCAGCTCGTACGTGCCGCCGCGCAGCAGATTGCGGTCGACCGCGGGCATGCGGTCGAGTGTCCAGCCCTCGGAGTAGGTGGTGATCAGCTCGTCGATGCGGGCATGGTGGCGGGCGACGCCCTCGACGATGGCCGAGGTGTACTCGTTGACCGGCGGCTCCTGCCGCTCGACGCGCTCGGCGAGGATCTTCAGCGGATCCTCCGAGCGCAGCTCGGCCTCGAAGAGGATGTCAAGGGCGCGCCTGCGTGCTTTGCCGCGTGCAGACACCTCAGGCCCGGCCGAGGTATTCGCCGCTGCGGGTGTCGACCTTGACCTTCTCGCCGGTGGTGATGAACAGCGGCACCTTGATCTCGGCGCCGGTCTCCAGCGTGGCGGGCTTGGTGCCGCCGGTGGAGCGGTCGCCCTGCAGGCCGGGCTCGGTGTTGGAGATCAGCAGCTCGACGGCGGCGGGCAGGTCGACGTAGAGCGCCGAGCCCTCGTTGAACGCGATCGTGGCGAGGGTGTTCTCCAGCATGTAGTTGGCGGCGGTGCCGACGGTGCGGGCGGGCACGTTGACCATGTCGTAGGTCTCGGTGTCCATGAAGACGAAGTCGTCGCCGTCCTTGTAGGAGTACTGCATCTCGCGCTTGTCGACGTTGGCCACGTCGACCTTCACGCCGGCGTTGAAGGTCTTGTCGACGACCTTGCCGGAGAGGACGTTCTTGAGCTTGGTGCGCACGAACGCGCCGCCCTTGCCCGGCTTGACGTGCTGGAACTCGACAACGCTCCAGAGCTCACCGCCCTCGAGCTTCAGCACCATGCCGTTCTTGAGGTCGTTGGTCGTCGCCACTCGTTCTCTCCCGCGTGTGGCCGCTCTAAAGGACGAGCAGCTCCTTGGTGGTCTTGGTGAAAAGTTCCGGCCCGCCCTCACGGGTCACGAGGGTGTCCTCGATGCGAACCCCGCCCCGCTCGGGGAGGTAGATCCCAGGCTCGACGGTGATCGGAACTCGATCCTCTAGTCTACCGGTCCTGGAGGGGCCCAGGAACGGGTCCTCGTGGATCTCCAGGCCGACGCCGTGGCCCAGGCCGTGCCGGAAGTGCTCGCCGTGGCCCGCCGCCTCGATCAGGCCGCGGGCGGCGGCGTCGACGTCCTTGGCCCGGGCTCCCGGGGTCAGGGCGTGCCGGCCGGCCCGCTGGGCGCGCCTGACCAGGTCGTACAGGTCACGCTGCCAGGCGGCGGGCGCGCCCAGGCAGACCGTCCTGGTCATGTCGGCGTGGTAGCCGTGGTAGCGGGCGCCGAAGTCCATCGTGACCAGGTCGCCGGCGCGCAGCTCGCGGTCGGTGGGGGCGTGGTGCGGGATCGCTCCGTTCTCTCCGGCGGCGACGATCGTGTCGAACGCCGGCTTGTCGGCGCCCAGCTCGGTCATGCGGTTGTCGAGGAGACGGGCCAGGGCGCGCTCGGTGAGGCCCGGCGCGATCAGCGGGAGCACGTCGGCGAAGGCCTGGTCGGTCAGGGCGCAGGCGGTGCGGATGAGCTCCAGCTCCGCCTCGTCCTTGACCGCGCGCAGCTCCTCGACCAGCGGGCCGAGCGGCACCAGGCCCTGGCCCTCGCTGTCGCCTCCGCTCTCTGCCAGGCCCGCCTCCAGGCGGCGGAAGGTCGCCACGGTCATGGCGGCGGCCTCGATGCCCACGCCCGGCGCCGCCAGCCGGCCGGCCACGTCGGGCGCCTCGACCGCGGGCACGTCCAGGGCGCGGGTCTTGTCGATGTAGCGGTTGTCGGTCGCCAGCAGCGCCGACCCGTCCGCCCTGACCAGGACGGCCGCGTTCGAGCTGACCAGCCCGGTGAGGTAGCGGACGTTGACGGGGGAGGTGACGAGGAGCGCGGGGACCTCGTGGGCGGGCAGCGCGGCGGCCAGGCGTGCCCGGCGCGCCGCGTGGTCGATGGTCATCCCGCCAATGTACGCGCGCCCCGCCCCCTCCCCCACCCGGCCAGGAGAGGGGAAACCACGGGCCCCCCGCCCCCCGTCACGGTCAGGAGACGGCGAAGTCGTCCAGGAAGGAGGCGAGGGGGCCCGACAGGGGGACGTCGCCCTTCACCTGGGCCTTGCGCAGGTCCCGGTAGACGCCGGCGATCTGGCCGCGGGCGGGCTCGAAATGGCCGTCCTGGAGCTTCTTGGCGGCCTTCCTGAGCTTGTCGTGGACCTTCTCGGCGACATGGGGGTCGATGTCGCCGATGTCCTCCTGGGCCGTCACCGCCTCGTCGAACTTCACCAGCCAGTGGTCCCAGCCGCCCGCCGGGGTCTGCCCGGAGTCCAGGGTCGCCTTGGGGCCGACGGTCTGGACCAGGCTGGTGGCGGTGTCGCTCGGGGTGAGGTCGGTGGGGCTGGCTCGGGGCGGCTCGGAGGTCGGGCGGGCGGGCGGCGCGACGTCCGGCGTCAGGACGGGCGTGGGGGGCCTGCTCGCGCTCGGCTCGGCCACCGGGGTCTCCTCGCGCGAGCCCGCCCACATCACCATGGCGACGGCCACCACGGCGATGACCGCGACGGCGATCCCCATCTGGATCAGCAGCTTGTTCCCGGTACGCGGCGGCGCCGGGTCCAGCTCGGCGGACTCGTAGACGGCGGTGTCACCGGCCCGCGGGACGCCGTTGAAGTCGTAGACCTGGGTGTCGCCCGGCCGGCCCGCCGGGGCGCCGGCGGGGTTGGCGGCCGCCGGGGCCGCTCCCGGGGCCGCGCCGGGCCGGGCGATGGCGGCCAGGGCCCGGCGGACGGGCTCGCCGCCCGAAGGCCGCCTGGCGGGGTCGGGCGCGAGCATCGCGAGGACGAGCCGGTCCAGCTCGGCCGGGATCTCGGGCCGGATCGCACTGGGCGGGACGACCCCCTGCCCGGCAATCCCGGGCGCCGCGGCGCCGGGAGCCGCACTCGGGCCACCCACGGTCCCGGGAGTCACGGCCCCGGCGCCTGCGGTTTCCGGAGCCTCGGTTCCAGGGGCCGGGGTTGCGGGGGCGGAGGGCGGGGACGGCGGGGTGGCGCGCATGCCGGTCACCGGCAGGTCGGGGGCGGCGGCGGGCGGGCGGCCGCAGAGGAGCTCGTAGCAGACGGCGCCGAGGGCGTACAGGTCGGCGGCGGCCGTGGCGGGACGGCCGGAGGCCCGCTCAGGGGCCAGGTAGCGGCGCTCGGCCTGGGACGGCTCCTCGTCCGGCAGCCCGAACCCGACGACCTTCAGCACGCCGCTGGCCGCCCGCCGGAAGCTGCCGGAGTCGATCTGCCCGTGGAACACCCCGGCGCGGTGCGCGGCGTCCAGCCCGGCGGCCGCCTGGCCGACCAGGTCGCACACCTCGACGATCGGCATGGGCCCCTCGGCCGCCAGGTCCTCCCCCACGCTGGTGCCGGTGAGGAACTCGGTCACCAGGAACGGGGCGCCCTCCTGGTCGCCCACGTCGAGGACCATGGCCACATTGGGGTGGATCACCCTGGCCACCGCCTGCGCGTGCTGCTTCAGCGCCTCCCTGGCGGCCTCGCCGGCCGCGCCGGCCTCGCCCGCGCCCAGGATCTTCACGGCCACGACCCAGTCGGCGCGGGTGTCGTAGGCCCGCCACACCTCACCCATCGGACCGCTGCCGATGAGCTCGTCAAGCCGGTACCGGTCGGCGACCATCGAAGGCGTAGCGTCGGACATATCCCCGCCAAAAACTCGAAAAGTGGGCTATTTCCGACCCACCATAGGGCCCCCCAGCCCCTCCCCGCCCCATGATCCACGGTTCGCATCCCCCGTCAGGCCGCGCCCGCCGTCCCTCGACATAACGACTTTCGTTATTTACGATTATCGTTATGCCCATGAAGTGGATCAACCGGCTTGAGGTCCTGTTGAGCATCGGCCTCGCCCTCGGCTGCCTCGGCGCGCTCACCGCCCTGGGGGCCACCGTCCTGATCGCCGTGTTCGGCACGGCCAACGGCATCGGCGTCCCGCTGCACGTCTCCGGCGTGACGCCGCCCGTGACCCCCGTCCCGGGGGTGGAGATCGTCAGCGCCGCGGCCGACGTGACCCTCCGCCCCGTGGGGCCCTCGCCCGCGGCGGCGCTGCTCTACCTCCTGCTGTGGGCGCCGCCCACGGCGACCGGGCTGCTCGCGCTCTACACCGTGGTCCGCGCGTTGCGCAGGGCGCGGTCGGGCGACCGGGCGCTGTTCTCCGCGGTGACGGCCGGGCACCTGCGGCGGCTGGGCTGGATCCTGATCGCCGGTTCGCTCGTGTCGGCCGGGCTCGGCACGGCGGCGCAGGCCATACTGTCCGGCATGCTGCTGACGACCGGTCCGGCGTTCGTCCCGGCGCCGGGCGTGCCGCTCGCGGGCCTGGTGGCCGGCCTGTGCGCGCTCGGGGTCTCGGAGATCGTCCGCCGGGGCGTGGCCCTGCTCGACGAGGTCGAGGCCACGATCTGATGCCCGCAGGCACCATCCGGGTACGCCTGGACGAACTGCTCGCCGAGCGCGGCATGACCCTCACCGAGCTGTCGCACAAGGTGGAGATCACCGTCGTGAACCTGTCGATACTCAAGAACGGCCACGCCAAGGCCATCCGCTTCTCCACGCTGACCCGGCTGTGCGAGGCCCTGGGCTGTCAGCCCGGCGATCTGCTCACCTACGACTGAGGGCGGGTGGCCGCACGGCCACCCGCCCTCGGTCGAATTCCGGTCAGGCCGTCGCGGGCTCCGGCGCGCGCGGCGTGCGGGCGGCCGACGCCGGGGCGTCGTCGAGCGGCTGCGGCGGCGCGTTGAAGACCGCCTCGTCCAGACGGCCCTCGGAGCGGGCCACCAGGACCGGGACGACCATCTGGCCGGCCACGTTGGTCGCGGTGCGGATCATGTCGAGGATCGGGTCGATCGCCAGCAGCAGGCCGACGCCTTCGAGCGGCAGGCCCAGCGTGCTCAGCGTGAGCGTCAGCATGACGATCGCGCCGGTCAGACCGGCGGTGGCGGCCGAGCCGACGACCGAGACGAACGCGATCAGCAGGTAGTCCCCCACCCCGAGGTGCACGCCGAACACCTGGGCCACGAAGATCGCGGCGAGCGCCGGGTAGACCGAGGCGCAGCCGTCCATCTTGGTGGTGGCGCCGAAGGGCACCGCGAAGGAGGCGTAGTCACGGTCCACGCCGTTGCGCTCGACGGTGACGCGCTGGGTCAGGGGCAGCGTGCCGACCGAGGACCGGGAGACGAAGGCCAGCTCGATGGCGGGCCAGGCGTTGCGGAAGAACGTGATCGGGTTGACCTTGCCCCACACCGCGAGCAGCGTCGGGTAGACGGCCAGCAGCACGATGAAGCAGCCGACGTACACGCCGACGCTGAACTTGGCCAGCGGGGCCAGCAGGTCCCAGCCGTACGTGGAGACGGCCTTGCCGATGAGGCCGGCGGTGCCGATCGGGGCCAGGCGGATGACCCACCACAGGGCCTTCTGCACCAGTTCGAGCACCGAACGGCTGAGGTTGAGGAACGGCTCGGCCTTCTCGCCCACCGCCAGGGCCGCCGCGCCGAGTACGACACCCAGGAAGACGATCTGGAGGACGTTCACCTCGGTGAAGGCCGTGACGATGTTGGTGGGCAGGATGCCGGTGACGAAGTCGAGCCAGGTGCCGGCGCCCTCGGTGTCGACGGCCTTGGCCGCGCCGGTGTCCAGGGTGACGCCCTGGCCCGGGTTGATGATCAGGCCGAGCGCGATCGCGAAGGCCACCGAGACGAACGCGGTGATCAGGAACCACAGCAGGGTCTTGGAGGCCAGACGGGCGGCGCCGTTGACGTTGCGCAGGTTGGCCACGCTGACCAGCACGGCGGTGAACACCAGCGGCGGCACGGCCAGCTTGAGGAGCTGGACGAAGATCTTGCCGACCTGGGTCAGCGTCTCGGCCAGCCAGGCCACGTCCCAGATCTTGGCGACGAACCCCAGGGCGACGCCGACGGCCAGGCCGAGCAGCAGCTGAAGGGAGAAGGTGAATCTCTTCACGGGAGGAAGGCTCCGGAAGTCAGGCATGCCACGGCGAAGGGGGCATGCGGGTGAGGAAGGGGGGAGTCTGGGGGACGCGCCGATCAGCGACAAAGGGATCCGTGCAGACGGCACAGATCCACGTGCAGACGCTCGACGAGCCGCACGATGACCACAGAGAACCTCACGAGGACGTACAACACCATGCGAAACGGGGCATATTCCCGCTCGGCATTGTGACGTGCGTCACACCCCTTCCGGAGCCCGTCCGATCAGCCGGCCAGCTCCTTGACCTTCTCCAGCAGGCGGACGCGCTCCTCGTGGGTACGGCCGAGCGGCGCGACGTTGAGCGTCGTCACCCCCGACTCCTTCAGCGCCGCGATCCGGTCGCGGACGAAGCCCTCGCTGCCGATCAGCGACATGTTCTCCAGCAGCTCGGCGGGCACCAGCGCGGCGGCCTCGTCCTTCTTGCCCTCCAGGTAGAGGTCCTGGATCTGCTCGGCCTCCTTCTCGTAGCCGTAGCGCCGGGCCAGGTCGTTGTAGAAGTTCTTGCCCTTGGCGCCCATGCCGCCGATGTACAGGGCGGCCATCGCCCGGCCGAACTCGCGCAGCCCGGTCACGTCGTCGCCGATGGCCAGCGCCGCCTGGGCGATCACGTCGAGCTCGCCCAGCTCGGGGTCGCGCTTCGCCCGGCCGGCGGCCAGCGAGGGGCCCCACACGTCGGCGGCCTTCTCCGGGTAGTAGAAGATCGGCTCCCAGCCCTCGGCCAGCTCGGCGGTCATCTCCACGTTCTTGGGGCCGATGGCGGCGACCACGATCGGGATGCGCGGGCGCACCGGGTGGTTGATGATCTTCAGCGGCTTGCCCAGGCCGGTGCCCTCCCCGGCGGGCAGCGGCACCTGGTAGTTGCGTCCGGCGTGCTCCAGCCGCTCGCGCCGCCACACCTTGCGGCAGATCTCGATGACCTCCCGGGTGCGCCCGATCGGCGCGGTGTACGGCACCCCGTGGAAGCCCTCGATGACCTGCGGCCCCGACGTGCCGATGCCCAGCGTGAAGCGCCCGTCGGAGACGAAGTCCATGCCCGCGGCGGTCATGGCCAGCAAGGTCGGCGTGCGGGAGTAGATCGGCAGGATGCCCGAGGCGATCTGCACCCGCTCGGTCTTGGCCGCGATGTACCCCATCTGGCTGACGGCGTCGAAGCTGTACGCCTCGGCCACGAAGACGATGTCGAGGCCCGCCTTCTCGTAGTCGGCCAGCTCGGCGACCGTCTCCTTGAAACCGCCCGAGTAGTTGAGTGCCATACCGATGCGCATGCCGGGCTCCCGATGAACCGAATGTTGTTCCGTTGCGACGTCAACAGGTTAGCGTGTCGGCGTGTCGCGCGGCGAAGCACTAGCCTGGTTCGGGTGCTGAGCCGGGTCGTCGTCGTCGCCTCCGCAGTGGTCGCCCTGGCCCTGGCGGGTCATTCGCTGATCCCGTCGCTCGGCGGCTTCACGCCGGTCCTGGAGAGCCTGCTCCCCTGGTTGGGGGTGGCGGTGCCGCTGCTGCTGCTCCTCGCCCTGCTGGCGCGGTCCAGGGCGGCCGCGCTCGCGGCGCTGGCGCCCGGCCTGGTGTGGGCGGCGATGTTCGGCTCCACTCTGCTGGCCGCGCCGCCCGGCGGCCCCAGCGACCTGGCCGTCGGCACGGTCAACGTCGGCGTGCGCAACAGCGCCTCCGGCGAGGCGGTCAAGGCCATCGCCGAGGGGCTCGACCTGCTGGCCGCCCAGGAGCTGACCCCCGGCGGGCCCGCGGCCAAGCAGCTCAACAAGATGTTCCGCTACCACTACCCGGTCAGCACGGTCGGCCTGTGGAGCCGCTACCCGATCAGCGAGACCAGCCCGCTCGACGTCGGCATGGGCTGGCCGCGGGCGCTGCGCGCGGTGGTGACCACGCCCAAGGGCAAGGTCACCGTCTACGTCATGCACCTGGCCTCGGCCAGGCCCGGCCACACCGCCTCCCGCGACGCCTCCCTGGCGCACGCCCGCCGGCTCGTCGACGGCGACCCCAGCAAGCGCGTCCTGCTGCTCGGCGACCTCAACACCGCCACCACCGACCGCGGCATGCGCGGCCTGACCCCGCCGCTGACCGACGCCCAGAGCGTGGCCGGCGACGGGTTCGGGTTCACCTGGCCGGCCGAGTTCCCGATCACCCGGCCCGACCACATCCTGTTCAGGGGCATGACGGCGACCAAGGCGGGGGTCGCCCCGGCGACCGGCAGCGACCACCGCGCGGCGATCGCCTCGCTGCGCTTCTAGCGGCCCTCCAGCAGCTCCAGGTCCTGCGGCGTGTCGATGTCGGCGGGGTCGCCGTGCTCGTCGCAGGCGACCTCGGTGACCAGCCCGGGATGCGCCTTCATGAACGCCCGCGCCCCCACGTCGCCCACCGCCAGCTCCGCCACCCCGGCGAAGTGCTCGCGCGCGATCAGCACCGGGTTCGCCCGCCGTCCGCCGTAGGTGGCCACCGCCAGCCCGGCCCCCGACGCGGCCAGTGCCCGCACCGCGCCCGCCCGGACGAGGGGCTGGTCCACCAGCGCGACGACCACGGCCGTCGCCTCCGGCGGCAGCGCGGCCAGCCCGGCCCGCAGCGAGGAGCCCATGCCGGTGCGCCAGTCCGGGTTGCGCACGCTGACCGCCCCGCGCACCTGCACAGTCGCCGCGCCCAGCACGACCACCACCGGACGGCAGCCGCCCTCCGCCAACAGCCGCACCCCGCGGTCGACCAGCCGTTCGCCGCCGAACTCCACGAGCGCCTTGGGCGTGCCCAGCCGGGCGCCCTCCCCCGCGGCGAGCAGCAGCCCGGCGATCACGCCGGCTCCCCGTGGATGCGCCCGCCCGTCTGCGACAGCGGCCGGCCCGAGCCGCCCCACCGGAGCTGGATCAGCTCGGCGGCGATCGACACGGCCGTCTCCTCCGGCGTGCGGGCGCCCAGGTCGAGGCCGATGGGCGATCTCAGCCGGGCCAGCTCGGCCTCGGTGAGCCCCGACTCGCGCAGGCGGGCCAGCCGGTCCTCGTGCGTGCGGCGCGAGCCCATGGCCCCGATGTAGCCCGCCTCGGTCCGCAGCGCCACCTCCAGCAGCGGCACGTCGAACTTGGGGTCGTGGGTCAGCACGCAGATCACCGTGCGCTCGTCCACCCGCACCGAGGCCAGGTAGTCGTGCGGCCACTTGACCACCACCTCGTCGGCCTCGGGGAAGCGCTTGGCGGTGGCGAAGACCGGCCGGGCGTCGCAGACGGTGACGTGGTAGCCGAGGAACTTGCCCACCTTGGCGACGGCCGCGGCGAAGTCGATCGCGCCGAAGACCAGCATGCGCGGCGGCGGCGCGAACGACTGGACGAACACCGACAGGTCGTCCAGCCGCCGCTCGCCGTGCCCGCCGTAGTGCCGGATGCCGGTCAGGCCCTGGGCGAGCATGCCGCGGGCGTCGTCGTCCACGGCCTCGTCGAGGCGGTCGAGGCCCAGGGTGCCCGAGGAGCGGCCGGGCCAGACGATCCGGCGGGCGCCGATCGGGCCGGGGCCGGCGACGATGGTGGCGACCGCGACCGGCTGGTGCGCCTCGACCGAGGCGAAGATCTCGCCCAGCTCCGGGAAGGTCTCGATGGAGACCGGCTCGACCAGGATGTCGATGATGCCGCCGCAGGTCAGCCCGACGGCGAAGGCGTCGTCGTCGCTGACGCCGTACCGCTGCAGGACGGGCGCGTCGGCCTCGGAGGCCAGCTCGAAGACCGCCCCCTCGACGCACCCGCCCGAGACGCTGCCCACCACCTCGTCGCCGCGCACCGCCATCGCCGCGCCCGGCGGGCGTGGCGCGCTGCTGAACGTGCTCACCACGGTCGCCAGCCCGAACCTGAGCCCCGACCTCCACCACCGCATGATCTCCGGGAGCACGTCACGCATGGGCGAGCCTTTCGCTGAGTTCCTCGTAGGCGGCCAGGCTGTGCCCGGCCACCAGATCGTCCAGATGCGGCAGGGCGGCCCGCATGCCTCCGGTCAGCGGCTGGTAATCCTCATATCCCTTGTGCGGATTGACCCAGATGAGCCGGTACGCCTGCCGGGCCAGCCTGGCGAGCTGGGCGCCCAGGAGCGCGGGGTCGCCGCGTTCCCAGCCGTCGGAGGCGATGACCACGATCGCCCCCCGGGCGCTGTGCCGGGTCAGGTACTCCTTGAACTCCTCGCCGAGCCGGGTCCCGCCGCTCCAGTCGGGGATGGCCGCCGAGGCCGCGTTCAGCGCCGTGCCGGGGTCGCGGTGGCGCAGCTCGGCGGTGACCTCGGTGAGCCGGGTGCCGACGGAGTAGACCCTCGTGGCCCGCGGCTCGCTCCTGACCAGCGCGTGGGCGAAGCGCAGCAGGGTCTCGGCGTAGGGGGCCATCGACCCGCTGACGTCCACGAACAGCACCACCTGCCGGGGCCTGGTCGTGTGCCGGCGGCGGCGCAGCCGGGCCACCTCGCCGTTGCGCAGCGCCTCGCGCACGGTGCGGCGCTGGTCCAGCCCGCCCCGGTGGGCCCGCTCGAAACGGCGGGAGCGGCGCGCGGCCCGGCCGCGGCCGAGCAGGGCCAGCATGCGGTGCACCTCGGCGCGTTCGGCCTGGGTGAGCCGGGCGACGTCCCGGTGCCGCAGCACCTCGGCGCGGCTGGCCGTGGCCGGGGCGGCGGCGTCCTCGCCCGCGCCCGCCTCCTCGCCGTCGCCGGCCGCCAGGTGCCGGGTGACGCTGGTCGTCCCGGCACGGGCCGCCGCCGCCCGCCGTCCGCCGAACCAGGCGGCGAAGCAGCGGTCGTAGCGGGGCAGGTCGTCGGGCGTGGCGCACAGGGTGAGCCGGCCGGCCCAGTAGAACGCCTCCCGGTCCCCGGCGTCGAGGTGGCCGAGGGCCTGCAGCAGGCTCCGCGTCCGCTCGTGGTCGGCGTTCACGCCCGCCGCGCGCAACGTCCTGACGAAGCCCGTCACGGTCCGGACCAGCTCATCCACCGGACAGCAGCCCGTCGCCCAGGACGGCGGCGACGTCCTCGCGGTACTTCAGCGCGGCGCCCAGGGTGGCCGCGGCCAGGTCGGGGTCGAGCTCCCTGGCCCCGAGCGTCAGCAGCGCCTCGGTCCAGTCGAGGGTCTCGGCCACGCCCGGCGGCTTGACCAGGTCGGCCCGGCGCAGCCGCTCGGCCGCCCGCGCCACCTGCAGGGCCAGCTCCTCGGTGCAGCCGGGCAGGCGGCGCAGCAGGATCGCGACCTCGCGGTCGAAGCTCGGGTGCTCCAGCCAGTGGTAGAGGCAGCGCCGCTTGAGCGCGTCGTGCACCTCGCGGGTGCGGTTGGAGGTCACCACGACGACCGGCGGCGTCGCGGCCCTGATCGTGCCCAGCTCGGGGATGGAGACGGTGAAGTCGGAGAGCACTTCGAGCAGGAACGCCTCGAACTCGTCGTCGGCCCGGTCGATCTCGTCCACCAGCAGCACGCTCGGCTGGGTCTCCACGGCCTTCAGCAGGGGGCGGGCGATCAGGAAGCGCCGGTCGTAGATCTCCCCCTCCAGCCGGGCGGCGTCGGTGATCCCGGCGGCCTCGGCGGCCTTGAGGTGGAGGAGCTGGCGGGCGAAGTCCCAGTCGTACAGGGCCTGGGACGCGTCGAGGCCCTCGTAGCACTGCAGCCGGATCAGCGGGGCCTTGAGCAGCCTCGCGAGGGTCTTGGCCAGCTCGGTCTTGCCGACGCCCGCCTCCCCCTCCAGGAACAGCGGCCGCCCCATCCGCAGCGCCAGGAAGGCGGCCGTGGCCAGCCCCCGGTCGGCCAGGTAGTCGTGCCGGTCGAGCAGCTCGATGAGCTTGTCCGGCGACTCGATGTCCATTGCCCTGATTGTCCGCCGCAGCACGCCTTCAGGCTACGTCGCGACCCCGGCCCTGCGATATCGGCTCGCCCTCATCATCGCGTTTCAGTCGCCGGACTCGGACGCCTCGCCGCGTTCGTGGATCAGCGCGGCCAGCTCGGCCGTGGCCCGGCGGGCGCGGGCCTTCTCCGAGCCCTGGATGCCCATGGCGCCGATCGTCCGGCCGTCGGAGAAGTCGATCTTCGGCCACGGGTCGCCCACCAGCAGGGTGACGTCGATGACCTCGGGCCAGGTGTAGCGGTGGACGCGCAGGGCGTTGACGACGGTCAGGCCCTGCTCGTCGGCCTCCACCCGGACCCGGCCCAGCAGGTGGAGCACGTACGCCACCGCCAGGCCGAAGCCCACGATCGCCACCCGGTCGGGCAGCTTGAACGGGTCGGCGATGAAGATCGCCATGAGGACCGCCCCCGCCACCACCACCAGGGCGAAGGCGTAGGGCACGATCCGGCCCCGGCGGGGACGCCAGGTCACGGGCAGGGGCGGCGGGGTCACGGGCTCGGGCACGAGGGAAACCTACCGCAGGTCAGTGGAGGTCCCTCAGGAGGAGGGCGGTCTCCAGGGCGGCCAGGGCCGACTCGTAACCCTTGTCCTCCTTGCTGCCGGGCAGCCCGGAGCGGTCGAGCGCCTGGTCCATCGTCTCGCAGGTGAGCACGCCGTTGCCGACGGGCGTCTCCTCGTCGAGCGAGACGCGGGTCAGCCCGCTGGTGACCGAGTCGCAGACGTAGTCGAAATGGGCGGTCTCGCCCCTGATGACCGCGCCGAGTGCGACCACCGCGTCACAACGCCGGGCCAGGGCCTGGGCCACGACGGGGATCTCCAGCGAGCCGGGCACGCGGACCACGGTCGCGGTGGCGCCGCTGTCGTCGCACGCCTGCACGGCCCGCGCCACGAGCTGGTCGGTGATCTTGGCGTGCCAGCTCGCCGCCACCACGCCCACGACCAGGCCCGCCGCGTCCACCACGGCCACTCCGGGACGGCCTTCGCCACTCATGACGCCTCCGAGATCTCGTGCGGGACGCTGGAGGAGATGTCGTGGCCGAGCCGGTCGCGCTTGGCCTCCAGGTACCGCTCGTTGTGCGGGTTCAGGGCCACGGGCATGGGCTCGCGGCCGAGCACCTTGATGCCGTAGCCGTCCATGCCCTTGAGCTTGGCCGGGTTGTTGGTGAGCAGCCGCACCGAGCGCACGCCGAGGTCGGCCAGGATCTGCCCGGCGTTGGAGAACTCGCGGGCGTCCACCGGCAGCCCCAGCTCGACGTTGGCGTCGACGGTGTCGCTGCCGTTGTCCTGGAGGCTGTAGGCCCGGAGCTTGGCCAGCAGGCCGATGCCCCGGCCCTCGTGGCCGCGCAGGTAGACGACGACGCCGCGGCCCTCCTGCGCGATGGCGCCCATGGCGTGGTCGAGCTGCACGCCGCAGTCGCAGCGCAGCGAGCCGAACACGTCCCCGGTCAGGCACTCGGAATGGGCCCTGACCAGGATGTTCTCGCCGCCGCCGAGGTCTCCGTAGACGAGCGCGACGTGCTCGCCGCCGTCGAGGGCGCTGGAGTAGCCGTAGGCCCGCCACATGCCGTACGCGTTGGGCAGCCGGGTCTCGGCGACCCTGGTGACCATGCTCTCGGCGCGGCGGCGGTGGTCGACGAGCTGCTCGATGGAGACCAGCGCCAGGTCGTGCTCGTCGGCGAAGCGGCGCAGCTGGGGCAGCCGGGCCATGGTGCCGTCGTCGTTGACCACCTCGGCCAGCGCCCCTGCGGCCGACAGCCCGGCGAGCCTGGCCAGGTCGACGGCCGCCTCGGTGTGGCCGCGCCGGGCCAGCACGCCGCCCTCGCGGTAGCGCAGGGGGAAGATGTGGCCGGGCCGGACCAGCTCGTTGGGCTCGGTGGCCGAGTCGGCGAGGGTGCGGATGGTCCTGGCGCGGTCGGCGGCGGAGATGCCGGTGGTGACGCCGTCACGGGCGTCGACGGTGATCGTGTACGCCGTGCGCATGCGCTCGCGGTTCTGGGACACCATGAGCGGCAGCCCGAGCCGGTCGAGCTCCTTGCCGTCCATGGCCACGCAGATCATGCCGCTGGTGTGCCGGATCAGGAACGTGCACAGCTCCGGCGTGGCCTTCTGGGCGGCGAAGATCAGGTCGCCCTCGTTCTCGCGGTTCTCGTCGTCCACGACCACGACGGGACGGCCGTTGCGGATGTCCTCGATGGCCCGCTCGATCGGGTCGAGCTTGAACTCGCTCATGCCGCTGCCACCACTTCCGGACGGGCGGCGGCGCGGTACTCGCGCAGCCACTTGGCGAAGCCCGTGAGGACCATGACGAAGAACACGCCGTAGACGGCGCCGGAGACGTAGAGCTCGGACTTGAAGGCCACCGGCACGCCCACCAGGTCGACCAGCACCCAGACGATCCAGAAGTCGACCAGCGCCCGGCCCTGCGCCCAGGTGGCGACCGCGCCGCCGACGAAGATGTAGGCGTCGGAGGCCACGACGGACACCGGCGCGCCCGGGTACCACGACAGGTCGAACGTCTTGAACAGGACGGTCACCACCGCGGTGCCCACCGCCAGCGCCGCCAGCATCCGCCACCGCTCGCCGCCCGTGGCGGGCCGGACGGACAGGGCGTGGTCCTGGGTGCCCTGCCGCCACTTCCACCATCCGTAGACGGCCAGCACGGCGAACAGGGCCTGCTTGAGCGCGTTGCCGGTGACGTGCGCGCTGATCGAGGCGAGGAACAGCAGCACCGAGCCGGTGAACTGGACCGGCCAGGTCCACATGGACTTGCGCATCGCGAACGCCACGGTGGCGAGGGCGAACACGTTGCCCACCAGGTCGGTCCACTTCACCGGCAGACCGAAGATGTCAATCGATGCGTCCACCCAGCTCATCGGGTGCCCACCAGCCTCTCCACATACTTGGCGATCACGTCGACCTCAAGGTTCACCACGTCGCCCACCTGGCGGTCGCCCATGGTGGTCAGCTTCAGCGTGGTCGGGATGAGGCTCACGCCGAAGCTGTCGTCGTCAACCGTCGTGACGGTCAGGCTGATTCCGTCGATGGCGATCGAGCCCTTCTCGGCCACGTACCGGCTGAGCGGGCCGGGCAGGGAGAAGCGCAGGTCGTCCCAGTTCTCGCCGGGGGCGCGGGACAGCAGGCGGGCGGTGCCGTCGACGTGGCCCTGGACGATGTGGCCGCCGAGGCGCTGGTCGGCGCGTACGGACCGTTCGAGGTTGACCGCCGAGCCCGCGGTGAGGCCGCCGAGCGAGCTGCGGTCCAGCGACTCCCTGATGACGTCGACGGTGAACACGTCGTCCTTGACCTCGACGACCGTCAGGCAGACGCCGTTGACGGCGATCGAGTCCCCGTGGGCGGCGTCGGAGGTGACGAGCGGGCCGCGTACGGACAGCCGGGCGCCGCCGCCGGCCTGCCCGCCCGCCGGCTCGATGGCGACGACTTCGCCCTTCTCCTCGATGATTCCGGTGAACATCACTTCTCCCTGCCTTGATGCGGAGCGGGCCGCGCGGTCAGCCGCAGATCCGGCCCGATGGGGGAAAACTCGTCGAAGGTGAGGCGGTGGGCGCCGCTGATCGTGGCGACGCCCGCCGGGCCGAGCGCGGCCCTGCCCTCGCCGAGGAGGGCGGGGGCGAGGTAGGCGTAGACGCGGTCGATGAGGCCCTGCCGCAGGAACGCGCCGGCGAGGGTGGGGCCGCCTTCCAGGAACACGGCGACCACCTCGCGGGCGGCCAGCTCGCGCAGGAGGGCGTGCAGGTCGAGGCCGCTGTCGGCGTGCCGGGGCAGGCGCAGCAGGCCGGCCTTGAGCCCCGTCACGGCGTCGTCGGCGACGGCGACCAGCGTGGGGGCCTCGTCGTCGAGGACGCGGGCCGCGGGCGGCGTCCTGCCCTCGGTGTCCACGACGACCCGCAGCGGCGGGCGGGCGCCCAGCGGCCGGCCGGCCAGCGGCGGGCTGCCGGCCAGCAGCGCCCCCGCGTCGCCCTCCCCCGCCTGCGCCCCGGCGTTCTCCGGGAGGCGGACGGTGAGGTGGGGGTCGTCGGCCAGCACGGTGCCGATCCCGGCCACGATCGCGTCGGAGGCGGCGCGCAGCCGGTGCACGTCGGCCCGCGCCTGCGGCGAGGTGATCCACTGGCTGGTCCCGTCGGCGGCGGCCGACCTGCCGTCGAGGGTCGCGGCGAACTTCCAGGTCACGTGCGGCCTGCCGAGCCGGGCGTAGGTGAGCCATTCCTCGTTGACCCGCTCGGCCGCCTCGGCCAGCACGCCCTGCGTCACGCTCACCCCGGCCGCGCGCAGCCGCGCCGCGCCGCCGGCGGCCTTCGGGTTGGGGTCGGCGACGGCGACGACCACGCGGGCCACGCCCGCGGCCAGCAGCGCCCGGCTGCACGGCCCGGTGCGGCCGGTGTGGTCGCAGGGCTCCAGCGTCACGTACGCCGTGCCGCCCCGCGCCTGCTCGCCCGCCTGCGCCAGCGCCACGACCTCGGCGTGCGGCCCGCCCGCGTAGGCGTGGAAGCCCTCGCCGACGACCTGCCCGGCGGCCGACAGCACGACGCAGCCGACGACCGGGTTGGGGCTGGTGCCGCCGTGTCCGCGCGCGGCCAGCTCGACGGCGCGCGCCATGTGCGCGGCGTCGGCGGCTGAGATGTCCACCCGGGTCTCCTACTCGCCAGTAGCTTCAAGCCACGGCGGGCCCCGGGGGGTTTTCGGGTGCCGGCACGGCACCACGTCAGGAGCCCGGCTGGGACGCCGGACACCTCGCGCGCTTCCTCCCATCCGGACTTTAACCGTCGGTCCTGGAATTTCACCAGGTCAACCGGCCGATGGCATCGGCCGGGTCGCGGACTGTAACCGCCGGTTCGGACTTTCACCGACCCCGGAGCACGCTAGCTCTCTTCTTGTACCAGTTTGCCATGCCGATTACGGAAAGCGCGACCGCCCCCGTGCTATTTGAACAAGCGCTCGCTCAGGCGGCCATCAACTTGCGCGCCCGGCGGGCCGAGGGCGCGTAGCGGACCTGCTCGGGGACCAGGCCGATGCCGGTGTGCAGGGCGCGCAGCGTGGCCGAGGCCCACAGGTCGCCGACCGGCGTGGCGGGCAGGCCGTACAGGCGGCGGGCCCAGCGCGGCAGCGTGGCCAGGGCCAGCACGGTCAGCGCGGGCACGGCGGGCCGCAGCGCGGACAACGCGCCGGGCAGCGGCGTGTGCAGCGACAGCCGCAGCGGATGGGCCGCCTCGGGCACCAGCCGCAGCCCCGGACGCCGTCCGTCGATGTAGGCGCGCAGCTCGGCCACCGAGCCTGGCACGTCGTCCCCGTCCAGGCCCACGACCTCGGCGGCGCGCCGCCACTCGGCGACGAACCGGTCGGCGTCGGCGTCGGACAGCCGCACGCCGGCGCGGCGGGCCACCGTCAGGTAGGAGTCGACCTCGCCGACGTGCACCCAGCGCAGCGCCTCGGGGTCGTCGAGGTGGTAGGTCTCGCCGGTGTCGGGGTCGCGGGCGGTCAGCGTGGCGTGGATCTTGCGCACCCGGCGGCCGGCCCGTTCCACCTCCGCGCGCGTGCCGTACGTGCGCACCCGGACGAACTCGCTGGTCCGCAGGAAGCGCGACCACGCCTCGGCCGGATCGAGCAGCGCCGAGTTCTGCAGCACGCCGCGCATCGCCCTGGGGTGCAGCCCCTGCATCAGCAGCGCGCGGAAGCCGCCGACGAGCTGGATCGGCTCCCCCATCACCCGCCAGGTCACCGACTCGGGGCCGAAGATCCCATAGTCGTCGTCCATAAGTGAACAGTTACCCAGTGGGGCGACAAACCATGCCAAAAACCCCCGGCCGGGAACCGGCCGGGGGCTTTCGTCGAGGCTACGGAGATCAGCCGGTGAAGCCGATCGCCGTGTAGTCGGCGGCCTGGTAGCCGAAGGCGCCGTAGTTGGCCAGCGTCTTCTTGGTGGCCTGGATGTCAGGACGCTGGTACAGCGGGATGGTGTGCACCTGGTCCCAGATCAGCTTGTCGGCCGCGTTGGCCAGCTCGTAGGCCTTGGTCGGGTCCATCTCGCTGACCGCGGCGTCGATCGCGGCGTCCAGCGCCGGGTCGCTGCCCTTGGGGAAGTTCGACTCGGAGCCGGTCTTGTAGATCTGCGGCAGGCCGCCGAGGGGCAGCGGCGTGCCGATCCAGGAGAACGGCACCAGGTCGAAGTCGCCCTTGATGATGTAGTCGGTGAAGAACTTGTCATCGGGGACCGGGCGGATCGTCAGCTTGATCCCGGCCTCCTTGAGCATGGCCTGGGTGAGCTCGCCCTCGGTCTTGGCGTACGGCAGGCCCGCCGGGACGACGAAGTTCAGCGAGAACTCCTTGCCGTCCTTCTTGCGGACGTCGCCCTCCTGCTTCCAGCCGGCCGCGTCGAGCAGCTCCTTGGCCTTGGGCAGGTTGTACTTGCCCAGTTCGCCGGAGTTGTCGACGTACGCCTTGTGGTTGTTCATGAAGACGTGGTTGCCCAGCGTCTGCAGCGGCCAGTCCATGTCCTTGAGGTCGGACTGCGTGATCACGTCACGGTTGATCGCGTACGCGACGGCCTGGCGGACCGACTTGTCCTTCAGGAACTCGCTCTGGTTGTTGACGGTGATGTGCCGCCAGTTCGGGCTGAGCGCCTTGCGGACGTCGACGTTCGGGACCTCCTTGGCGCGCTTGAGGTCGGCCGGGCTGCCCGGCGGGATCTCCACCGCGTCGAGCTCACCGTTGGCGAAGGCGTTGACCTGCGCGGCGGGCGTCTCGATGGTACGGAAGATGACCTTGTCGAGCTTGGCCTTGCGGCCCCACCACTTGTCGTCGCGCACCACGGTCAGGGTCTTGGTGCCCTCGTTGATGCTCTCGACCTTGAAGGGCCCGGCGGTGACCGGGATCTTCTGCAGGTAGTCCTTCTCGTACTTCTCCGGGGTCTCCATGTGGGAGGCCGGGTACAGGTGCGGCGAGCGGGAGAACTGCCCCATCCACTCGGGGTAGTTCTTGCCGTACGTCACGATGGCGACCTTGTCGCTGTCACCCTTGGTGACCGACTCGATGCGGTCCCAGCCGTCGGTGGAGGCCGGCTTGAACTTCTTGTCCTTGCCGCTGTTGGCCTTCCACGCCGCCTCGAGGTCCTTCCAGGTGATCGGCGTGCCGTCCGACCACTGGGCCTTCTCGTTCAGCGTGTAGGTGACGACCTGCTTGCCCGACGACAGGTCCATCTTGACGTCGGTGAGGTAGTCGGGGTTCGCCTTGAAGTTGGCCTCGGAGTCGGCGACCATCAGCTGCGGCATCAGCGAGTCCAGCATGTCCGCCGTGTCGCGCTGGTTGCCGTCGACGTGGTTGCCGTTCCACTGGCTCGGCCACTGGCCGACCGAGAGGGTGAGCGTGCCGCCGTCCTTGACCTGCTCGTACGGGACGGGGTTGATCGCGATGCCAGGGGTCTGCGACATCTGCTGCTGAGCCTGCTGCGACTGCTCGGCGCTCGGCTTCTTGGCCTCGCCGCCACCACCGCCACAAGCCGCCGCGGCCATGGCGAGGACGGCGATTCCCGCCGCCGCCCGGTAACGAACCTTCACTTTTCCTCCTGATCGTCCGAGGCCGTGATGACCTCGACTTCCTCCGCGTAGTGGCAGGCGGCGCCGTGGTCCACGGCGGTCGCGAGCCGGGCAACCGAGGGCTCTTCGTCCACGCAGCGCCGGCGTTCGGCCTCGGTGAGGAGGGCGAACTTGGGGCAGCGGGTGCGGAACCGGCAACCCGATGGCGGGTCGGCCGGGCTGGGCAGGTCGCCTTCGAGCAGGATCCGCTTGCGCGTGCGCTCCATCTCGGGGTCGGGCAGCGGGATCGCTGACAGCAGCGCCTGCGTGTAGGGGTGCGCGGGGCGGTCGTAGACCTCCTCGACCGTGCCGATCTCGGCGATCCTGCCGAGGTACATGACCGCGACGCGGTCGGCCAGATGCCGGACCACGGCCAGGTCGTGCGCCACGAACAGGTACGACAGCCCCAGGGTGTTCTTCAGCTCGTCCAGCAGGTTGATCACGCCGGCCTGGATGGACACGTCCAGTGCCGAGACCGGCTCGTCCAGGACGAGCAGCTTGGGCTCCAGGGCCAGGGCGCGGGCGATGCCGATGCGCTGGCGCTGGCCGCCGGAGAAGCTCTGCGGGTAGCGCTCGGCGTACTCGGGCGCCAGCCCCACCAGTTCGAGCAGCTCGGCCACCCGCTGCTTGACGTTCTTGCGCCCGTGGGCGCGCAGCGGCTCGGCGATGATGTCGCCGACCGGCATGCGCGGGTCGAGCGCCGCCATCGGGTCCTGGAAGACGATCTGCAGGTCGCCCCTGAGCGCCTTGCGCCCGGACGGGCCGAGCTTGGCGCTGTCCTGGCCGAGCACGACGATCCGGCCGCTCTGCGGCGGGGCGAGCTGCATGATCTGCTGCAGGGTCGTGGTCTTGCCGCAGCCCGACTCGCCGACCAGGGCCAGCGTCTCGCCCTCGGCGATGTCGAAGCTGATGCCGTCCACGGCGTGCACGGTGCCGACGCGGCGCTTGAACACCGCGCCCTTCATCAGCGGGTAGTGCCGGATGAGGTTGTCCAGCTCCAGCACGGTCGCGCGCTGCTCGCGCGGCACGCGGACCACCTCGCTGACCGGGATGACCGGGACCGGGAACACGTCCGTGCCGGTCAGGCCCTTGTACTCGATCTCGCGGGAGCGGATGCAGGCGACGTGCCTGCCGCCGCCGACGTCGGTGAGCGGGGGCTCCTCGTCGTCGCACGAGTCGATCTTCATCGGGCAGCGCGGCGCGAACGGGCAGCCCGGCGGCAGCGCCGCCGGGGAGGGCGGGTTGCCCTCGATCGGCACCAGCGGCCCCTCCTCGCCGTCGATCCTGGGGATCGAGGCGAGCAGTCCCATCGTGTACGGCATCCGCGGCCGGTAGTAGATGTCGTCGACGTTGCCCTGCTCGACCGGCTTGCCGGCGTACATGACCAGCACCCGGTCGGCCATGCCCGCGACGACGCCCAGGTCGTGCGTGATCATGACGATGCCGGCGCCCGTCTCGCGCTGGGCGGTCTTGAGCACCTCCAGCACCTGGGCCTGGATGGTCACGTCGAGCGCGGTGGTCGGCTCGTCGCAGATCAGCAGGTCGGGGTCGTTGGCGATGGCCATCGCGATCATCGCGCGCTGGCGCATGCCGCCGGAGAACTCGTGCGGGAACGCCTTGGCCCGCACGTCCGGGTGCGGGATGCCGACCAGGTCGAGCAGTTCGACGGCGCGCTTGGCGGCCTTGTCCTTGCCCAGCTTCTGGTGGACGCGCAGCGCCTCGGAGATCTGGTCGCCGATCGTGTAGACGGGCGTGAAGGCCGACAGCGGATCCTGGAAGATCATGCTCATCGACTTGCCGCGGACCTTGACCAGGTCGTCTTCCTTCATCCCGATCAGCTCCTGGCCGTGGAGCTTGACCGAGCCGCTGATCTGGGCGGCGCGCGGCAGCAGGCCCATGATCGCCAGGGACGTGACGGACTTGCCCGAACCGGACTCGCCCACGATGCCCAGGACCTCGCCGCGGGCCACCTCGTAGCTGACGCCGCGCACGGCCTCGATGCCGCCCGGGAACGTCACGGTGAGGTCTTGAACCTCCAGGATGCTCATGAGTTGCTCCCCGGGTCGAGTGCGTCGCGCAGGCCGTCTCCGATGAGGTTGATGCTCAGGACCAGCAGCACCAGGAGCCCGGCGGGGAAGGCGAACAGCCAGGGGTAGCCGGTGGCGTTGCGGGAGCCCTCGGCGATCAGCGTGCCGAGCGAGACGTCGGGCGGCTGGATGCCGAAGCCGAAGAAGGACAGCGCGGCCTCGCCGATGACCGCGCCACTCACGTTGAGGGTGGCGTCGATGATCAGCAAGGAGGACAGGTTCGGCACGATGTGCCGGAAAATGATCTTCCAGCGGGGGATGCCCATGTAGACGGCCGCCTGCACGTACTCGCGCTCACGGAGCGAGAGCGTCATGCTGCGCACCACCCTGGAGGTGATCATCCAGGCGAACGCCGCCAGCAGGACCACGAACCAGAGCCAGGAGGCGCCGCGCAGGCGCGGCGAGGCGATCGCGATGATCAGGAAGCTGGGCAGGACGAGGAGCAGGTCCACGCCCCACATGAGGACGCGGTCCACCCAGCCGCCGAAGTACCCGGCGAAGGCGCCGACCACGGCGGCCAGGCCGGTCGAGATGAGCGCCACGAGCAGGCCGATGATGATCGACTTCTGCATGCCGCGCAGGGTGACGGCGTACATGTCCTGGCCGATCGTGGTGGTGCCCCACCAGTGGTCGGACGACGGCGCCGACAGGAAGGCGAGGAAGTCCTTGTCCGTCCAGTCGTAGGCGCCGAACAGGGGGCCGATGTAGGCCAGCGCCACCAGCAGCACGAGGGCGATGAAGCCGTAGCGGGCCTGCCGGTTGCGCAGCATCCGCCCGAGAACAACCTTGGAACGCACTTAGCTCACCCGCACTCGAGGGTCGAGGGCCGCCACCAGCAGGTCCGACAGGAAGCCGGCGAACAGGACGCAGACGGAGGCGAACATGCTGACCGCGGCCACCGAGTTCACGTCGTTCTGGTTGATCGAGTCGACCAGCCAGGCGCCCATGCCGTTCCAGGCGAAGATCTTCTCGGTGAAGGTGGCGCCGGTGAGCATCGTGCCGAAGGCGAAGGCGAAGTACGTGGCCGCGGGGATCAGCGCGGTGCGCAGCGCGTGCTTGATCAGGGCCGTCCTGCGCCGCAGGCCCTTGGCCATCGCGGTGCGGACGAAGTCCTGGCCGAGCACGTCCAGCATCATGTTGCGCTGGATGCGGCTGTAGAAGGCGATCGAGCCCAGGCTGAGCGAGATGGTCGGCAGGATCAGGTGGTTCAGCCGGTTGGTGAACTGGTCCCAGCCGGACAGCTTGGGGTTGTATTCGCCGGTGAACTCGATCAGCGTGAAGCCGAGCCCGCGGTTGAGGTTGTAGGCGCTGATCGCCAGCAGCGTGGCCAGCACGAACACCGGAATCGCCATGATCACGAACGAGCCGACGCCGATCACCCGGTCGGTCACCCGGTATTGCTTGATCGCCGACAGGGCGCCGAGCGCCACTCCGAAGACGAACCCGAGGATCGTGCCCACCAGCAGCAGCCGGAGGCTGACGAAGATCCGCCGGCCCATCTCGTCGTTGACCGAACCGCCGTTCCAGGTCTTGCCGAAGTCACCCGTGACGACGCCCTTGGCCCAGGTCGCGTAGCGCTCCAGGACGGGCGTCTTGTCGTTGAGGTTGTAGCTGTCGAGGGTGGCGTCGATGACTTCCTCGGCGACGGGAGGCTGGCGGCCTTCATACGCGCCGCGGGGGTTCATGGTCGTCGCGGCGAGCATGTAAGCCAAGCTGGCCGCGATCGCGACCAAGATCAGATTGATCGCCAACCTGCGGAGCAGGTACTTGCCCATTACCCTCCGTTCGCACTGAACGAGGGCCCGGAAACCCCGGTAGGAGAAGACCCCCGCAATGGAAAAAGACCGTCTTACGCCGCGAAAAGTCATGACGCGGAACGGCGATCAAAACGCAGGATATCTAGCCAAACATCACAGTCAGCAATAGTTCGACATAACGGTAGGGTCACTAAGCACGGTGGCGGCTCGTCGTCGATCATCGCCCTACAGGGGGGTTGACCTGGGGAAACGCGCTCTACCAAGATCGGTAACGCGCGCTATCGGATCGGCGTATGTCACAGAATCCTGACAAAAAATAACCCAATCCCGAAGTGACGCACGTCATACTGATCAATAGGCTGGGGATTGATATTTCGCGATGTCGCGGCTATTGATCTCAGGCGGGTGGCCGAGGTGGGTCGGTCCGAGGGCACGCTGCCGCCCGCCCCGAAGGCGTCCCCGGGACGATCCCCCCACGCTCACGCTCCGCTCACCACTGCGGCTCCCGGCCCCCGCCGCCCCTCGGCACGAGACCGGCCCCGCCACCCAACCCCGCCCCCAGCGGCCCCCGTACATCCAGCAGACCCACACCCCTCAGAGAGCCCCGCACCCCGGATGGGCTCGCCCCGAGCGGACCTCAACCCCCAAGTGGGCCTGCACTCCCCTGGCCCGCCCCCGAGCGGATCCGCACCCCGAGCGGGCCTTCACCCCGAGCGAACCTGCGCCCACAACGGACCGGCACCCCTGGTGAGCCCCCAGAGCGTCTGCACTCCCCTGAGCCCTCCACCCTGGGCGGACCTACCCTCCGAGCGGACCTCGCACGAGCGGACCTGCACCCTGAGCGGGCCTGCACCCCTGGTGAGCCTGCACCCCAGTGGGCATGCAACTCCTCTGGCCCGCAGCTTCAGTGAGCGCGTGCCCCAGAGGGCGCGCGCCCCAGTGGACCGAGGCGCGGCGGCAGGACTGTGGTGCGCGCCTCGTGGAGAGGCCGCGGGGGTGCCTGACGGGCCTCGCGAGGTTCCACCCAGTGCGGCGCACGCCTCGTGGTGAGGCGAAGGAGCCGCACACCCCTGCCGCCGACCACACCTTGTGGAGGGGCGAAGGGGCCACGGGAGCGCGCGGGGCACGCCCGTGGCGGGAAGGGGGCAGCGGTGAACGGGGAAGGGTCAGCGGGTGGCGGGAACGGCCGGCGAGTGCCCGGGAACGTCAGGCGAGTGCCGGGGAACCTTGGGCGAGTGCCGAGGGAGGGTCAGCGGGTGGCGGCGGCGCGGAGGGCGTCGATGGCGGCCACCGGGTCGGCGGCCCCGTAGACGGCGCTGCCGGCCACGAACACGTCGGCGCCCGCCTCCGCGCAGCGTTCGATCGTCTCGGCCGTCACACCACCGTCGACCTGCAGCCAGACTGACCCGCCGTGCCGCTCGATCATCGCCCGCGCCGCCCGCACCTTCGGCAGCACCATGTCGAGGAACTTCTGCCCCCCGAAGCCGGGCTCGACCGTCATCAGCAGCAGCATGTCGATCTCCCCGAACAGCCCTTCGAACGGCTCCACCGCCGTGGCCGGGTTGAGCGCGAGCCCCGCCCTGGCGCCGAGCGACCGGATCTCGCGCAACGTCCGCACCGGCGCCTTGGACGCCTCCGCGTGGATGGTCACGCTGCCCGCTCCGGCCTCGGCGTACTGGGGGGCCCAGCGGTCGGGGTCGGCGATCATGAGGTGGCAGTCGAGAGGCGTCTGGGTGGCTTTGCGCAGGGACTCCACCACGGGCAGCCCGAGGGTGAGATTGGGCACGAAGTGGTAGTCCATGACATCCACGTGCAGCCAGTCGGCGTTCGGCACGGCGGCGGCCTCGTCGGCCAGCCGCGCGAAGTCGGCGGCGAGGATGCTGGGCGAGATCTGTACGGCCATGATGCGCCAGTCTATTGAACCCCCCGCTCCCCCTCGACGCCCCCTCCCACCACGCCAACCCGCCACCACACGGGCAAGGGACGGGAGAGGAGCGGACGGGCACCCAACGCGTGGGCGCTCAACGCGTGGGCGCCCGGCACGCGGGAGTCCGGCACGCAGACGCCCAGCACAGGCGCCCAGCACGCAGACGCCCAGCTCGCGGGCGAGGGGCGGGCGGGGTCAGGGGCGTTTGCGGAGGAGGGCCAGGAACATGGCGTCGGTGCCATGGCGGTGGGGCCAGAACTGCGCGTACGGGCCGTCGCCGAGCCCGTCGACCTCCGGCAGGTAGTCGCGCGCGTCGAGCTGCTCCACGTCACCCCTGCGGCCCATGACGTCGCCGACCACGACGCGCGTCTCGGCCAGGTGCGGCGAGCAGGTCACGTACGCCACCACCCCACCGGGGCGCACGGCGTCGAGGGCCGTGCCGAGGAGCCGCCGTTGCAACGCGCCCAGCTCGGCGATGCTGGCCGGGTCGCGCCGCCACCGGGCCTCCGGACGCCGCCGCAGCGCGCCCAGCCCCGTGCAGGGGGCGTCGAGCATGACCCGGTCGAACACCCCGGGCCGCCAGGCGGGTTCGGTGCCGTCGGCGGTGACGACCGAGGCGGTCCTGGTGGTCTGCCAGACCAGCCGCGCCCGGTGGTACTGCACGTCGGCGGCCAGCACCCGCGCCCCACCGGGGAACGCCACAGGGCCGCCGCCCGCCGCACCGCCGTTACTCGCCGCACCGCCGCCGCTCGCCGCGTCGCCGTCGCCCGGACGGCGCTCGCCGTCGAGGCCCGCGAGGTCGCCGTACGTGGCGACGGCGTCGAGCAGGCCCGCCTTGCCGCCCGGCCCGGCGCACATGTCGAGCCAGAGCTCGTCCTCGCCGTCGAGCGGCACGCGGGTCAGGGCGAGCGCCACGAGCTGGCTGGCTTCGTCCTGGACGGCCGCGCGGGTCTCGGCCACGGCCTCGATCTGCCCGGGGTCGCCCTCACGCAGGTAAGCCGCGTACGGCGAGTAACGGCCGGGATCAGCGCCGGACTCGGCCAGCTCGGCCACCGAGCTGCGCCCCGGCCGGGCGACCAGCGTCACCAGCGGCCGGACGTTGTCGGCGTCGAGCAGGTCGGCCAGCTCCCCGCCGCCGCCCAGCGCGTCGCGGAAGGCCGAGACGATCCACCGGGGATGCCCGTAGGCGACGGCCAGATGGCCGACCGGGTCCTGGTCGGAGTCGGGCGCGACGATGGGGATCCAGTCCTCCAGCTCGCGCGAGCCGATCTTGCGCAGCACCGCGTTGACGAACTTGGCCGCGCCCTGGCCGATGCGCAGGCGTACGAGATCGACGGTGGTGCCGACGGCGGCGTGCGGCGGGACGCGCATGCGCAGGAGCTGGTGGGCCCCCAGCCGCAGGGCGTCGCGCACGGCAGGGTCGGGCGCCCGGTCGCTGCACATCTCGATGATCGCGTCGTAGGTGCCGAGGCCGCGCAGCGTGCCGTAGGCCAGCTCGGTGGCCAGCGCCGCGTCGCGCCCGCGGATGTCGCGCTCGCGCAGCAGGCGCGGCAGGAGCAGGTTGGCGTAGGCGTCGCGCTCGTCGACGGCCCGCAGGAGGTCGAAGGCGGCGTTGCGGGCGTGGTCGCGGGCGGGGCGGCGCGGGCGGTTCGCTCCGCGGGGCCTGGTGCCCGTGGAGCCGGCCGGCGACCGGCGGGGTTCACGCGAAGGCATCGTCACTCGCAAGCCGGACGCCGCGCGCCCACTCGACCGCGCCCATCGCCCGCTTGCCCTGCGGCTGCACCTCGCCCAGCTCGACCGGGTCGGTGGCGGTGCCGACGAGCACGTGGCTCTTCGTGGCCAGGATCCGGCCGGGCGCGAGCCGGTCGGCCTGGACGGCGACCTTGGCGGGGCCGAGCTTCACCCGCTGGCCCCGGAACTCGCTCCACGCCCCCGGGCCGGGGGTGCAGGCGCGGATCAGGCGGTCGACCCGCATGGCGGGCTTGGTCCAGTCGACCCGCGCGTCGGCGACGTTGATCTTGGGCGCGATCGTCACGCCGTCGAGCGGCTGGGGACGGGCCTCCAGCGCGCCGTCCTCGACGCCGTCGAGCGTGGCGGCCAGCAGGCCGGCGCCGGAGACCGACAGGCGTTCGAGGAGGGAGCCGCTGGTGTCGTGGGTCAGGATCTCCTCGGTGACGACGCCGTAGACCGGGCCCGCGTCGAGCTCCTTGACGATCTGGAACGTCGTGGCGCCGGTGATCTCGTCGCCGTGCAGCACCGCGTGCTGGACGGGCGCCGCGCCGCGCCAGGCCGGCAGGACCGAGAAGTGCAGGTTGATCCAGCCGTGGCGGGGCACGTCGAGGGCCGACTGCGGCAACAGCGCGCCGTAGGCCACCACCGGGCAGCAGTCGGGCTCCAGCGCGCGCAGCGTGTCGAGGAAGGCGGGGTCGCCGACCTTGGCCGGGCGCAGCACCTCGATGCCGGCCTCCTCCGCGAGCTCGGCCACCGGCGAGGGGTGGACCTTGCGCCCCCGCCCTGACTGGGCGTCGGGACGGGAGATGACGGCCACGACCTCGTGCCGCGGCGAGTCGATCAGCATGCGCAGCGACGGCAGCGCCGTCTCGGGTGTGCCCGCGAAGACCAGCCGCATCGTCAGAGCGCCCTTCCGCCGGTGGCGTGCGGCGACATCTTGATCACGGGGGCGGACAGGCCGCTCCACTCGGCCTCGCGGATCGCCTTCATGGCCAGCTTGCGCTGTTTGGGGTCCATGCGGTCGATGAACAGGATGCCGTCGAGGTGGTCGGTCTCGTGCTGGAAGCAGCGGGCCATCAGGTCGGTGCCCTCCAGCGTGACCGGCTCGCCGTGCATGTCGAAGCCCTTGGCCACGGCGCGGACGGCGCGCGGCGTCGGGTAGGACAGGCCGGGGAAGGACAGGCAGCCCTCCTCGCCCTCCTCGTCGAGGTCGGCCGACAGGTCGAGGTCGGGGTTGATGAGGTGGCCGAGCTGGTCGTCGACGTAGTAGGTGAACACCCGCAGGCCGACGCCGATCTGCGGGGCCGCCAGGCCCGCGCCCGGGGCGTCCATCATCGTGTCGGTGAGGTCCTTGACCAGCTTGCGGAGCTCCTTGTCGAAGTCGACGACCGGGGCCGCCGGGGTGCGCAGCACCGGATCTCCGAACAGCCGGATCGACTGGATCGCCAAGGGGCTCACTCCTGTTCTCGAACGTGGATCAGCCCAGTTTACCGGCGGTGGGCCGGCGGCCGGTCGTGGCGCAGGGAGCGGGCCTTCATCGCGGCCTTGCGCGCCGCCTTGGCCACCGCCCGGTCGTCGTGGGAGCCGGCGAGCATGTCGAGCACGGCCAGCGTGTCGGGGTGGCCGACCGCGGGCATCTGGCCGACGAGCTTGATCAGGTCTTCGCCCGGCTCGGGCATGTCGAGGCGGCCCGCGGCCGGACCGGACAGGTGCATGAGCGCGGCGAGGTTGTCGACCGCGATCCAGGTGTGGTCCTCGGGGCTGAGCGGCGGGGCCTCCAGGTCGCGGATGTGCAGCCAGGAGGCGGCGTAGCGGCGCATGAGCGGGTGGTCGAGCGCCTGCCGCACGGGCTGCTCGGCCTCGGGGCCCAGCTCCTCCAGGATCGCGCCGACCGCGCCGCGCTGCCCGGCGGTGCCGGAGGCGGCGATCTCGATCAGCTCGCGGGCGGCCGCCTCGGGGGGCCGCCGCTCCAGCCAGCCCGCCACGGCGCTCTGCGTGGCGGTGCCCTTCACCAGCGCCTCGACCAGCTCGGCGGCCGACAGGTCGGCGAAGACCTGCACCTCGGCGGCGGTGGGCGCGTCGTGGCCCTCGCGCAGCAGGTCGCGCCGGACGGCCCAGACCCCGAGCGGGGTGAGCGCCGTGCGCCCGGCCTCGGTCTGCTCCACCAGCCCGCAGTACGCCAGCAGCGAGACCGCCTCCAGCAGCTCGGCCGGCAGCGCGGCGGCCAGCCTGCGCATCTCGACCGGGCCAGGCGCGCAGGCGACCTCGTGCGACTGCAGGATGCCCCTGGCCAGGTTGCCCACAGCGACGCCGGAGCGCACCGAGTAGATCGTGGCCAGCATCTCGGCCAGGTGGTCGTCGACCACGGAGGAGCCGGTCAGGCCCTCGTCGGCGCGGTCGAGGACGTCCATCACCACGCCGTCCCAGAACTCCAGCGTGGCCTCGACGGTGAGCTGCATCGACAGCGGGCCGCGGGAGGCCCGGCCGCCGAGGATGCGCAGCAGGCCGGTGTTGACCGCGACGATCCAGATGAGCCGCAGCCGCGACTCCTGGAGCCCCAGCTCTTCCGCGGCGGCCCTGGCGTCGGACTCGCTCAGCATGCCGTCGGCGCCCACCTCGCGGCTGCCCGTCCAGGCGGTCAGGCGGATGGCGTCGGCGACGAGCGGCACCGCGGGCACCGCGCGGGCCAGCTCGGCGTCGCTCGCCAGCAGGACGGGCGGGAAGGTCAGCGCCTCGTGCTCCACGGAGGTCTCCTCAGGTGGCCGTGGAGGCACGGCGGCCTGCTCATCGATCAGCTTGCGCAGCTCGGCGAGGTCGAAGACATTGTTTGCCACCCAGGAAACTTACTGCACAGCAGTCACAAGGACGTACTCAACGGATGGCCCGGGAGCGCGCCTTGAACGCCGCCTTGCGCGCCGCCTTGGCCACCGTGTCGTCGGGGATGGAGCGTCCGAGCAGCTCCAGAACCTCGACGACGTCGGGGTGGTCGACCCGCCACATCTCCTCGATCAGATGGGCCGGCGGACCGGACGCCGCCATGTTCTCGGCGAAGATCTCCGGATCCTCCCGCGCGGCGGGCATCGCCAGGGCGAGCATGTCGACGCTGACCCAGAGCAGCTCGTCCTGGGTGAGCGGCGGCGCGCCGAGACCACGTGCGGCCAGCCAGTGTATGACGTGCGGGCGCAACTCCTGGTCGTCGAGGTGGTCGCGCACCTGCGGCTCGGCCTCGGCGCCCAGCCGGTCGACGATGGTGATCGCGATGCCGCGGGCCACGGCGGGCGCGCCGGAGGCGGCGGTCAGCAGCTCGGCCGCGGCCTCGCCCGGCGCGCGGCCGGACAGCCAGCGGGAGATGTCCTGCTCGGCCAGCTCGGCCGGCAGCCCTTCGAGCAGCCCCTCGATGAGGCCGCGCGCGTCGGCCTCGCCCAGGTCGGGGGCGACCGGGGCGTCGAGTCCGAGCGAGAGGTAGTGCTCGCGCAGCCCCCAGACCGCCAGCGGCGTCAGCTCGGCCGCCTCGCCGTCGAGGCGGACCATGCCCCACCCGGCCAGCCGGTCGAGCGCCCCGGCCACGTCGATGCCGCCCTCGCCCGAGACCTCCTCCAGGTAGTCGGCGACGACCTGGAGCGGCACCGGCGTCTGGAGGCGGTAGAGCATGTCGAACAGGTCGTAGAGGCCCTCGTCGAGCTCGGCGTGGCCGGTGATCTCGCCGCCGGTGTCGTCCTCCAGCAGCCGGGCCACGGTCTGGGCCCAGGCGTCCAGCGGCTCGCCGTCGCCCGGTGGGGGGCCGCCGGCCAGCTTCGGAACGGTCCGCAGCGCCTCGGTCAGCTCCTCCTCCGAGGCCAGCCGGACGGCGGGCAGCGGGGTGCAGCCCGGACAGTCGCACGGCGCCTCGCCCAGGTCGGGCAGCTCCCCGGACGGGATCGGCACCGCCTGTTCGAGCGATTCGGGCCCGATCGAGCTGAACAGGCTCTTGGCCATGCCGAAGTTGGCCGGGTCGGCCAGCGCCTCGGGCATGCGGGGGCCGATGTCGTCGAGCCGGGCACGCATTCCGGCCACGGTGGCCGGGCTGGCGTGACCGGCCTCGCCGAGGTAGTCCACCAGCGTGCGGGCGGCCGCCACGGTCTCGGGCGCGCTCTCGGGCGGCGCGATGACCTTGCGCGGGTAGATGGACAGCAGCAGCTCGTCGAAGGTCTCCGGCGTGAAGTCGCGCAGTTCGTTGACGTTGAGATAGTCGCTGGCGTAGTCGCAGAGCAGGCGGACCTCGTCCGCGTCCACTTCGACTTCCCGCGCGCGCCCCCATGCGCGCAGGTCGTCGATGGCCTGGTTCACCCATTCGATCGACACAGGGGCACGCTAACGGCTGACCAACAGATGAGCGAATCGGGGAAACGGTCTAAATCAGGTCGAGTGGGTCGACACTCACCCTCACGACATCTGGTGTCTTACGCGCCGCACGCACCCCACTGGCCCCCTTGAGCGCGGCCGACAACGCCGCCCCGCCGCCGCGCCGTACCCGGATCATGGCCCGTTCCAGGCCAGACTCGTCGACCGGGACCGGGCCCAGCACCTGGGCGTCCGGCGGGAGGCGCACCTCGTCGAGCATCTGCCGGACGGCGCTCGCCGAACCCGTCAGCGTCGCCATCCGCACGGCGGGCGGGAACCCGAGCTCGGCCCGGTCGCCCAGTTCGCGCTCGGCGTGCGTGATCGGGTCCCACCGCAGCAGCGCCTGCACGGACGGCAGCCCGGCGTCCCCGAGCACCACCAGCTCGGCGGAGGGCCGCAGCAGCGCGGCGGCGTTCATCCACCGGCGCAGCGTCTCCTCCCCCGCCCGCAGGTCGGCCCGGCCGAGCAGCGCCCATCCGTCGAGCAGCACGGCCGCCGCGTAGCCGCCCTCGGCCACCGGCTCGGCGCCGGGCGTGGCGACCACGAGGGCGCGCGTGGCGGGCACGCCGGCCAGCACGCCGTCGCGGCCCGAGGTGCGCACCTGCACCGACGGAAAGGCCCGCCCCAGCTCTTCGGCGGTGCGCCGGGCCCCGGTGACGACCGCCCGCAACCGGGGGCTGCCGCAGGACGGGCACCGCCAGTCGGCGTCCACCCGGCCGCACCAGCGGCAGTAGGGGGCGGCGTGCCCGGCTCTGAGCGCGAGCGGCCCGTGGCACAGCGACTCGCCGCTCCCGTGGCCTTCCGGCGTCCCGCCCGTCGCGTCCGTGGCGGTGCTCAGGGCTCCGGCGTCCGGCTCCGCCTCGCCGAGAGCCGCCGTCTGCCGGCCGCCGGGGACCGGCGCGGCCAGGTGCGGGGCGATCCTGGTGGGCGGCAGGACGCAGCGCGCCGGGGCGCGGCAGTGCCGGCAGGCCAGCGCCGGCAGGTAACCGCGCCTGGGCACCTGGACCAGCACCGGCCCGCTCTCCAGCCCCTGGCGCAGCGCCCGCCAGGCCAGGCTGGGCAGCCTCGCCTGCCGGGCCGCCTGGTCCTTGGCCAGCTCGGCGTCCTCACCGGCGGGACGCACCCGCGGGGCCAGGCTCCTGATCGTCGTGCGGGCGGCCACGATCGGCCTCGCCCAGCGCGCGGCGATGAGCTGGGTGGCCTCGGCCGTGCGCGCGTAGCCGCCGATCAGCATGGCCGCGCCCGTCCGGTGGGCGCGCAGGCCGAGGACCTCCCTGGCGTGGGGGTAGGGGGCCAGGCGTTCGGCGTGCAGGTCGTCGCCGTCGTCCCAGATGGCCACCAGGCCGAGCTCGGCGACGGGGGCGAACATGGCGGCCCGGGTGCCCACGACGGCGCGCACCTGGCCTCTGAGGACCTTCAGCCATCGCCTGTACCGCTCGGCGGGTCCGAGGTCGGCCGTGAGCGCCACATGCCTGCTGGGGCCGAGCAGCCGCTCGAACTCGGCGTCCGCCAGCGCGACGTCCTTGCCGTCGGGCACCACGAGGACCGCTCCGCGCCCGCCGTCGAGGGTGGCGAGCACCGCCTCCGCCATGGCTCCGGCCCATCCCGTGGCGCCGGGCAGCGCGGACCACACGGCGCGGGGGGCGCGGCCGTGGCGCAGGGCGTCCAGGAAGGAGGGGCCGGTCGGGTAGGCGTCCCAGGCGCTCTTGCGGCCCTCTGCCGCCCGTTCGGGGGTGTCCGTCCCGTTCATGTGCTCCGGACGTGCCGCCGTCCGTCCGCGCGCCGGGGCCTCCGCCGGTCGGGCCGCGACCCGGCGCGGGGTGCCGTCCTGCTCGGCCCGCCCGTCCATCGGGGCCGCCGGCTCCAGCCCCCGTCCCGAGAAGGACGAGCCCCCCACGTCTCGCGCTTGCCCGATCGCGGCAGGCGCACCCGAGGCGACCTGTGCGACCGCGACGGCGGCAGATTCGTTCCCGGTGGCCCGGACGATGTCGGGAACCCCGCTCCCGGCAGCTCGGGCCGCGGCAGGAGCCCCAGGCTCAGCCGCCTGGACCGCGACGGGAGACGCACTCGCGGCGGCTCGGGCCACGGCCGGGGAAGCGCACTGCGCCGCCTCCCCGGAGGGGACGGCCGCCGGGACCAGATCGGCGGGGGGCGGGTCTGCTGGAGGCGGGACCTCCGCCTCGGCCTTGGCGTGGCGCGGTGGGATGGCCAGGCGCAGGACGTCGGTGAGGGTGCCCGCGTAACGGTCGGCCACCGCGCGGGCCAGACCGGCGATCTCCGGCGTGAGCACCTGCTCGGGCGAGACCACCCGTTCGAGCGGGGTCAGCTTGCCCTCATGGTCGCTCTCGTCCACCCGCTCCATCACGAACGCGTCGATCAGCTTGCCCGCGAACCGCACCCGCACCCGCACCCCCGGCCGGGCCGCCTCGTGCATGGCGGCGGGCACCAGGTAGTCGAAGGGCCGGTCGAGGTGCGGCAGCGGGCTGTCCACGACCACCCGCGCGACGGGCCGCTCGGGCGCCGCGACCACCGCCCCCTTGGTGTCCTTGGACGACGCAGGAGGCCGCACGGCGTCGAGCGGCAGGAGGGCGTCGTCGGAGTGGGTCACGCACTAACGTCTACCAGACCCCGCGCCCCGCCATCCCCACACCACCGGCGCACACCCCCGCACCGCCCCCGCCGGCCACCCACTCCCCCACCAGCCCGAACAGCGCAGAAGAGCACACAGGACGCGACAAGCACGCAGACCCGCGCCCACCGCCAAATCCGATCAGGAACGCCCCCGCGAAGACGGACGAACCCGCCCGCACCGAAGAAACGCAGCCCCCGCCAGAAGCCGCCTCACCCGCGCCTCACACCGAGCACAGCCGTCGCCCACCGAACACGGCCGACGAGCCCCCGACGCCCACCGACCGCCGCCGCCGAAGCCGCCGTCCAGGAAACCAGCCCGAGATCGTCACCGGGCCGCAGGCGCGGCAGAAGAGAGCGTCAGCCCAGCAGCCACCCGCGAGCCCGCCGCCCCAAGAGATCAGCAGCCACCAGCGAACCCGCCGCCCCTCAAAAGATCAGCAGCCACCGGCGAGCTGCGGCCTTCAAGAGACCAGGCGAACGCCCGCACCGAACCACCCCAGCCGACGACAAGTGCCGCACCCAGCCCTCAAAAGGGCCGAATGCGGCACCTGCACGAAACCAGAAACCGAGTAGGTCAGAGACCCGCAGCCGTCCGAAGGGCCTCGGCGCGGTCGGTGGACTCCCAGGAGAAGCCCTCACGGCCGAAGTGCCCGTAGGCGGCGGTCTCGGAGTAGATCGGGCGCAGCAGGTCGAGGTCGCGGATGATCGCGGCCGGACGCAGGTCGAAGACGCGCAGCACGGCCGCCTGGATCTGCTCCACCGGCAGCTTCTCGGTGCCGAAGCACTCCACGAACAGGCCCACCGGCTGCGCCTTGCCGATCGCGTACGCGACCTGCACCTCGCACCGGTCGGCCAGCCCGGCCGCGACGACGTTCTTGGCCACCCAGCGCATCGCGTAGGCCGCCGAGCGGTCGACCTTGGACGGGTCCTTGCCCGAGAACGCGCCACCGCCGTGGCGGGCCATGCCGCCGTAGGTGTCGATGATGATCTTGCGGCCGGTCAGGCCGGCGTCGCCCATCGGGCCGCCGATCTCGAAGCGGCCGGTCGGGTTGACCAGCAGCCGGTAGCCCTCGGTCTCGATCTCCAGACCGTCGAGCACGGGGTCGACCACGTGCTCCTTGATGTCGGGGGCGAGCATCTCCTTGAGGTCGATCTCGGCCGCGTGCTGGGTGGAGACGACCACGGTGTCGAGGCGGACGGGCTTGTCGCCGTCGTACTCGATGGTGACCTGGGTCTTGCCGTCGGGGCGCAGGTAGGGAACCTTGCCGGTCTTGCGGACCTCGGACAGGCGCTGGGCGAGCCGGTGCGCGAGCGTGATCGGCAGCGGCATCAGCTCCGGCGTCTCGCGGCAGGCGTAGCCGAACATCAGGCCCTGGTCGCCGGCGCCCTGGCGGTCGAGCTCGTCGGCGTCGCCGCCCACGCGGTGCTCGTAGGCGTCGTCGACACCCTGGGCGATGTCGGGCGACTGCGCGCCGATGGACACCGACACGCCGCAGGAGGCGCCGTCGAAGCCCTTGTGGGAAGCGTCGTAGCCGATCTCCAGGATCTTCTCCCGGATGACGCCGGGGATGTCGACGTAGGTCTCGGTCGTGACCTCGCCTGCGACATGGACCTGGCCGGTAGTGATCAGCGTCTCGACGGCGACCCGGCTCTTGGGGTCGTCCTTGAGCATGGCGTCGAGAATCGCGTCACTGATCTGGTCGGCGATCTTGTCCGGGTGGCCTTCGGTGACCGACTCGGAGGTGAACAGGCGACGTGACAACTCAGTGGCTCCTCATGCAGCGGCTGCTGACGGATGTTGGGCCCGGGACGGAAGAACACGCCAGGGCCTCGCCGAAGTCTAGCCCCACCCGGCGTCCGGTCGCGAAACCGTCCCGTGTCCGTGTCCGGTCACATGTCCGGCATGTGTCCGGACCTGTGACCGGTCACAGGTCGGGAAGGGGATCCGGCGGCAGCGTCTCCGGCGCGAAGACCTCGGCGTCGGCGGCGGACACCACCGCCGCGTACTCCTCGTCGAACTCGAACACGGTGGTGCCGAGCTCGATGAACGGGCCGGGCAGGATCGGGCCGAGCCTGGTGTGCCGCGGGTACGTGGCGAACACCGCGACCGGCCGGTCGCTCCTGAGGGTCCTGGTGGTGAGCACCGAGACGGACGAATCGGTGACGACGATGAGGAAGTGGCCCGTTCCCGTCGGCCCCACGGACAACGCGGGGAAGACGTAACGGATACCTCCCTGGTCCTCCAGCAATCTCCTGCAACGTTCCCTGACAGCGGAACCCACCGGCATTCCGTCCCCCTTTGCCCCCAAGTATCGGTAGGCGTCCGGGGTGCCGCAACTGGCGATCAGGTAATCGTTCTTGCGCGAAAACCGCGCGTCAGGACAGACGGGGCGCGACCAGGTCCCAGACGGCGTCGGCGACGTCGTCCTTGGGGCCGCGCGGCACCTCGACCGGCTCGCCGCCGGCGACGAGGACGGTGGCGGCGTTGTCGGGCGTGCCGAACGCCAGCCCCTCCCCCACCTGGTTGACGACCAGCAGGTCGCAGCCCTTCCTGGCCAGCTTGGCCTGCCCGTTGGCGAGCACGTCGTCGGTCTCGGCCGCGAACCCGACGATCACACGCGGACCTGCGCCGCCCTCGCGCCGCAGCCGGCCCAGCTCGGCCAGGATGTCGGGGTTCTTCGTCAGGTGGATGGGATCGGGCTCGCCGTCGGTCTTCTTGATCTTCGTCTCGTGCCGGGACGCCGGGCGGAAGTCGGCCACCGCGGCCGCCATGACGACGGCGTCGGCCTTCTCGGTGGCGGCCAGCACCGCCTCGCGCAGCTCGGCCGTGGACCCCACCCGCACCACGGCGGCCCCCGCGGGATCGGGGAGGGCGACGTTGGCCGCCACGAGGGTCACCTCCGCGCCACGCGCGACCGCCGTGCGGGCCAGGGCGTACCCCTGCAGGCCGGACGAGCGGTTGCCGATGTAGCGGACCGGGTCGATCGCCTCGCGGGTGCCCCCGGCGGAGATCACCACCTTGCGCCCGGCCAGGTCGCGTGGCCTGCCGCGCAGCACGCGCAGGCAGACCTGGAAGATCTCGGCGGGGTCGGGCAGGCGGCCGGGGCCGGTGTCGGCGCCGGTGAGGCGCCCCACGGCCGGGTCGATGACGACGGCCCCGCGCTCGCGCAGGGTCGCGACGTTGGCGCGGGTGGCCGGATGTTGCCACATCTCGGTGTGCATGGCCGGGGCGAACACGACCGGGCAGCGCGCCGTCAGCAGCGTGTTGGTCAGCAGGTCGTCGGCGAGCCCGTGGGCCGCCTTGGCCAGGGTGTTGGCGGTCGCCGGCGCCACCACGACGAGATCGGCGCGCTGGCCGATGCGGACGTGGGGCACCTCGTGAACGTCGTCCCAGACGTCGGCGGTCACGGGGTTGCCCGACAGGGCGGCCCACGTGGGCTCGCCCACGAAACGCAGGACCTCGCGGGTCGGCACGACCCGCACCTCGTGACCTGACTCGGTGAACAGCCGCAGCAGCTCACATGCCTTGTACGCGGCGATGCCGCCGCTGACGCCGAGGACGACCTTCATCGAAGGGGTCAGACCGCGCCTTCGATGGGCTCGGCGTTGAGCAGGCCCTCGGAGACCTCGCGCAGCGCGATGGACAGCGGCTTCTCCTGAGCATGCGTCTCGACCAGCGGCCCGACGTATTCCAGCAGGCCCTCGCCGAGCTGGGAGTAGTAGGCGTTGATCTGGCGGGCGCGCTTGGCACCCATGATCACCAGGGAGTACTTGCTGTCGACGATGTCGAGCAGCGCGTCGATCGGCGGGTTGGTGATGCCCTCCGCGGCCGGGGTGGTGCCTGCCACGATTGTCAGACCTCTCGGTTGATGGTGGTGGTGACCCCCTGAGGGTCAGTCATCAAGGCTATCAGCCGGTGGCACACTTCTTGGACACTCGTGTTCACCAGCGTGAGGTCGAACTCCGATTCGGCCGCCATCTCGACCCGGCCGGCCTTGAGCCGGCGCTCGATGACGTCCTCCGGCTCGGTGCCGCGGCCGCGCAGCCGCTTCTCCAGCTCCTCCCACGTCGGGGGGGCCAGGAAGACCAGCAGGGCGTCGGGCATGGTGGTGCGCACCTGCCTGGCGCCTTCCAGATCGATCTCCAGGACGGTCGGCACGCCCTGGGCGAGCTTGTCCAGCACCGGCTCGCGCGGGGTGCCGTAGCGGTTGCCCGCGAACTCGGCCCACTCCAGCAGCTCGCCGGCCTCGACGAGCCGGTCGAACTCCTCGCCGTCGACGAAGAAGTAGTGGACCCCGTTGACCTCGCCGGGACGGGGCCTCCTGGTGGTCACCGAGACCGACAGCCACACCTCGGGGTGTGCCCGCCGGAGCTCGGCGACGACCGTGGACTTGCCGACGCCCGACGGCCCTGACAGGACCGTCAGACGCCTCCTGCTCAGGGGGAGGAAGCCGACCTTCGCTCCCGATCCGACTGCCTCGTGGGCCCTTGCTTCGCCGGACCAGGACCTGTCGGTCACTTCCTACCCCCCGTTGAACCTGCGCTTTCTTGTGGAACAGAGATTAGCTCTCGTTGCCACCGAACTCGCGCTCGAGGGAAGCCCTCTGGTTCGCGCCGAGACCCCGCACGCGGCGGGACTCGGCGATGGCAAGCCGCTCCATGAGCTGCTTGGCGCGGACCTTGCCCACGCCGGGGAGCGATTCCAACAGGGCCGACACCTTCATCTTGCCGATGACGTCGTCGGTCTGCCCATCCTTGAGCACCTCAGCCAGAGAAACCGCGCCATGCTTGAGCCGGTTCTTGACCTCGGCACGCTCTTTACGGGCCTTGGCAGCCTTCTCAAGGGCTGCGGCGCGCTGCTCAGGGGTCAGGGGAGGAAGAGCCACGCCGGGTCACCTCGAATTTCTGTCGATGTACTCGGACGGGAAGGGAAACTAGCTGGTCATCGCCCCCTAAGCAACGTCAAGAGCGGTTTCTCTCCTCACAAAATCCACTTCATCACTGTCCGTGAGCGTAAAATTACACACTGCTGATCAAATCGCCCTCACTTCCCGCTTCGCGCGTCCGCTCCGGACGGCGTCCCGGAGCAGGGCGAAGATCGCCCGCGCGGCACCGGACGATGTCCGAAACCAGGGCCGGACCTGGACCGAAACCAGAATCAGGAAGGGTGCGCGAACGCCCTGCGGATGCATTACGATCTTGTGAAGCGAGGGCTGTGCGAACGGTCCGGCGACACCTGCCGCCATGCCCCGCGCCCGCACGGAGAACACCCCCTCCGCGCACGCGACGATCGTGCCCCCGCCTCCCGCGGACAAGCACACCTCGCGGCACGCCAGAAGCGCGCCTCCGCGCGCCGCAAAGAGCCCTGCCCTGCCCTCGCGAGGCCACACCCGAGCCGGGAGCCGCCGCCGGGGGGTCGGAGGCGGGTGCCCGAGGCCGGGGCCCGCCTGAGCCGGGAGCCGGCGCGGCGGGTGGGAGGCGGGTGGCCGGGGGCGGGGCCTCGGCCGGGGTTCAGGAGGCGGTCGTGCGGCGCAGTGAGGCGGCGATGGCGGCGGCCGCCGCGCCCGGGTCCGCCGCGCCCGTTATCGGACGTCCGATGACCAGCAGGTCGGCGCCGTCGGCCAGCGCCTGCTCGGGCGTCGCCACGCGCACCTGGTCCTGGACGTCGGCCCCCTGAGGGCGCACGCCCGGCGTGATGAGGGTGATGCCGGGCCCCACCTCGGCCCGCACCGCCGCGACCTCGTTGGGCGAGCACACCAGCGCCGTGGCCCCGGCCTCGACCGACAGGGCGGCCAGGCGGCGCACGGCTTCGTCGGCCGGTCCGGCCAGGCCCATGCGGTCGAGGTCGGACTCGTCCAGCGAGGTGAGGATCGTCACAGCGGCGATCTTGGTCTGCGGGGCGGCCTCGACCGCGGCCCGGATCATGGCGGCCCCGCCGGCCGCGTGCACGGTCAGGATGGCCGGACGCAGGCGGGCGACGGCCTTGGCGGCGCCCGCGACGGTGTTGGGGATGTCGTGCAGCTTGAGGTCGAGGAAGATCTGGACGCCGCTGGCGCCGCGCACGGAGGCGATCACGTCGGGGCCGTAGCGCAGGTACAGCTCCAGGCCCACCTTGATGGTGCTGACGTGCGGCGTCACCAGGCTCGCCCACCTGGCGGCGGTCTCCAGGTCGGGGGCGTCGAGGGCGACGGCGATGGGTGCGGGCGTCAAGGGGAGCTCTCCTCGGAGTCGACTAGAAGGTGCCGGGGAGCGCTCCCCGGCGGCCGGTGGGCCAGGCCGACGGCGTCGGCGAGGCGTTGGAAGCCGCGTGCCCGCAGCAGGTCCTCCAGCTCGCGCTCGATGCGCAGGCACGCGTAGGGGTCGTGGAACAGCGCGGTGCCCACCCCGACCAGGCAGGCGCCCGCCAGGATGAGCTGGAAGGCGTCCCGGCCGGTCATCACGCCGCCCATGCCGATCAGCGGCACCCCGGGCAGGGCCGCGTGCACCTGCCACACGCACCGGACGGCCAGGGGCAGGATGGCGGGCCCCGACAGCCCTCCGGTGACGGCGGCCAGCGACGGGCGCAGCGCCTCGGTGTCGATGGCCATGCCGAGCGGGTTGTTGATCATGGACAGGGCGTCCGCCCCGGCGTCCACGCAGGCGCGCGCGACCGAGACGATGTCGGCCACGTCGGGCGCGAGCTTGGCCACCACGGGGACGTCGTAGCGCATGATGGAGCGCACCGAGGCGATCACCTCGGCCGCGGCGCTGCCCTCGCGCGCGAAGACACGCCCCCTGTCCTCCATGTTCGGGCAAGAAAGGTTGACCTCCAGCGCGGTCACCCCGGGCGCGTCGGCGAGCCTGCGGGCCAGCTCGGAGTACTCGGCGACGGTGCCGCCGCCGATCGAGACGATGGTCTTGATGCCGCGCTGGGCCAGCCAGGGCAGCTCGCGCTCCAGGAACGCCTCGATGCCCGGCCCCTGGAGCCCGACGGCGTTGAGCATGCCGGAGGGCGTCTCGGCCATGCGCGGGGTCGGCCGGCCCGCCCGGGGGGCCATGGTGATGGACCGGGTGGTCAGCGCGCCGAGCCGGTGGAGGTCGAAGAACTGGGCGAGCTCGCGTCCGGAGCCCGCGCAGCCGGCGGCCGTGGTGACGGGGTTCGCCAGCTCGACGTGCGCCAGAAACGTACGCATATCAACTGACATGTCGTGCACCGCCTCCGGGGGCGCCGAGCGCGTCGAACGGGATCGTTCCCACGTCCTCGAAGCGCACCCGCTCCCCCCGGAACACCGGTCCCTCCGCGCACGCGCGGACCATCCTGGTCGCGCCGTCGTCGCCGATGACGGGGATGACGCACGTCATGCACACCCCGATGCCGCAGGCCATCTGCTCCTCGACGGCCACCTGCACGGGGATGTCGAACTCCATCGCCACCGCCGTCACCGCCCGCAGCGCCGGCATGGGCGCGCAGGCGTAGACGGCGTCGGCCCGGGTGTCGGCGATCACCGAGGGCAGCGCGTCGGTGACCTTGCCGCGCAGGCCGAGCGAGCCGTCCTCGGTGGTCAGGGTCGTCGTCTCGGCGATGCGGCGGGCCCGCATGGCGCCGAAGACGCGGTCGGCCCCGGCGCCGCCGAGCACGAAGTCGACCCGGCAGCCGCGCGCCAGCAGCGCGTCGGCCAGCGGGAACAGCACGGCAGAGCCGTACTCGGCGCCGACCAGCACGCAGTTGACCGGGTCGCGCGGCAGCGGGAAGGGCCGGCCGAGCGGCCCCACCAGGTCGAGCGTGTCGCGGGCGCGCCGCTCGGCCAGCCAGGACGTGCCCGGCCCGGCGACGGTGAAGACGAGCTCGACCGTGCCGCCGTAGTCGGACTTGACGTCATGGATGGACAGCGCGCGGCGCGTCACCATCGACGTGTGGGCCCCGCCGACCGCCACGGAGACGAAGTGGCCGGGGCGGTAACGCTCGGCGATGCCGGGCGCCACCACCGTCAGCGCATGGTAGGCGTCGACCCGGCGCGTCGTCAGCACCGTGCCCGTCACCTGCACAGGTGTGCCGGCCAGTCGTCTTCACCTCCCGCGCGGGTCAGCCGCGTAGTGCCTGTGCGTGCTCCTGGAGTGACCGCACGCCGACGTCGCCGCGGACGATCGCCTGGATCCCGGCCGCCGCCGCGGCCAGCCCCGCGACGGTGGTGATGCACGGGATGCCGCGCAGCACCGCCGCGGTGCGGATCTCGTAGCCGTCCAGGCGCGGCCCGGACTGACCGGGGCTGCCGAACGGCGTGTTGACGATCAGGTCCACCTCGCCGTCGAGAATCGCCTGCACGCTCGTAGGCTCACCTCCGGGCCCGGTCCCCTCGCTGTGCTTTCGCACGATCTTGGCATGGACACCGTTGCGGCGCAGCACCTCGGCCGTGCCCTCGGTGGCGAGGATCTCGAAGCCGAGGTCGGCCAGTGCCTTCACAGGGAAGATCATCGCACGCTTGTCCCTGTTGGCCACGGACACGAACGCGCGTCCCTTGGTCGGAAGTTCGCCGTAGGCCCCGGCCTGGGACTTGGCGAACGCCACGCCGAAGAACGCGTCGATGCCCATGACCTCGCCCGTGGAGCGCATCTCGGGCCCGAGCACGGTGTCGACGCCCCGGAAGCGGTTAAAGGGCAGCACGGCCTCCTTGACCGCGATGGACGCCTCCAGCGGCAGCGTGCCGCCGTCGCCGGTGGCCGGCAGCATGCCCTCCGCGCGCAGCGAGGCGATCGAGGAGCCGAGCATCACCCGGGCCGCCGCCTTGGCCAGCGGCGTGGCCGTCGCCTTGGACACGAACGGCACGGTACGGCTGGCCCGCGGGTTGGCCTCCAGGACGTACAGGACGCCGGCCGACATGGCGTACTGGACGTTCAGGAGCCCGCGCACGCCCACCCCGGCGGCGATGGCCTCGGTGGCGGCGCGGATGCGCTTGACGTCGTGGCTGCCCAGCGTGAGCGGCGGCAGCGCGCAGGCCGAGTCGCCGGAGTGGATGCCGGCCTCCTCGATGTGCTCCATGACGCCGCCGAGGAACAGCTCCTGGCCGTCGTAGAGCGCGTCGACGTCGATCTCGATGGCCTCGTCGAGGAACTTGTCCACTAGGACCGGGTGGCCGCCCTCCTGGGCCGCCATGTACGTCGTCAGCGTCTCGTCGTCGTAGACGATGGCCATGCCGGCCCCGCCGAGCACGTACGAGGGCCGCACGAGCACCGGGTAGCCGATCTCCCCGGCGATCTCCAGCGCCTCGGGCACCGTCAGCGCGGTGCCGTGCTTGGGCGCGGGCAGCCCGGCCTCGGCCAGCACCCGCCCGAACGCGCCGCGCTCCTCGGCCAGGTGGATCGACTCGGGCGAGGTGCCGACCACGGGCACGCCCGCGTCCTTGAGCGCCTGCGCCAGGCCGAGCGGCGTCTGGCCGCCGAGCTGCACGATCACGCCCACGACCGGGCCGGTCTGCTGCTCGGCGTGCACGACCTCCAGGACGTCCTCCAGCGTGAGCGGCTCGAAGTAGAGCCGGTCGGAGGTGTCGTAGTCGGTCGAGACGGTCTCGGGGTTGCAGTTGACCATGACGGTCTCGAACCCGGCCCGCGACAGCTCGAAGGAGGCGTGCACGCACGCGTAGTCGAACTCGATGCCCTGCCCGATGCGGTTGGGCCCGGAGCCGAGGATGATGACCTTCTCCCGCTCGCCGGAGGGGACCTCGGTCTCCTCGTCGTAGGTGGAGTACAGGTACGGCGTCCTGGCGGCGAACTCGGCGGCGCAGGTGTCGACGGTGTTGTAGACCGGCCGCACGCCGAGCGCGTGGCGCAGGCCGCGCACGTGGGCCTCCTCGACGCCGCGGATCTCGGCGATCTGCGCGTCGGAGAAGCCGTGGTGCTTGGCGCGGGTCAGCGCGGCGGCGGTGAGCTCGGGCGCGGCGGCGATCTCCTGGGCCTCCTCCTCCAGCAGGAGGAGCTGGTCGAGGAACCAGGGGTCGACGCTGGTGGCCTCGAACAGCTCGGCCGCGGTCGCGCCCGCGCGCACGGCCTGCTGCATCGTGCGCAGCCGCCCGTCGTGCGGGGTGCGGCAGGCCGCCAGCAGCTCGTCCTTGTCCTGGACGGGCCCCGCCCAGGTGAAGGCGGAGTCCTTCTTCTCCAGCGAGCGCAGCGCCTTCTGCAGCGCCTCGGTGAAGGAGCGGCCGATGGCCATGGCCTCGCCGACGGACTTCATGTGCGTGGTCAGCGTGCGGTCGGCCCCGCGGAACTTCTCGAAGGCGAAGCGCGGCACCTTGACCACGATGTAGTCGAGGGTCGGCTCGAAGGAGGCCGGGGTCTCCTTGGTGATGTCGTTGGGGATCTCGTCGAGGGTGTAGCCGATGGCCAGCTTGGCGGCGATCTTGGCGATCGGGAAGCCGGTGGCCTTGGAGGCCAGGGCGCTGGAGCGGGAGACGCGCGGGTTCATCTCGATGACGATCATGCGCCCGGTGCGCGGGTCGACGGCGAACTGGATGTTGCAGCCGCCGGTGTCCACGCCGACCTCGCGGATGACCGCGATGGCCACGTCGCGCATGTTCTGGTACTCGCGGTCGGTCAGGGTCAGCGCGGGCGCGACGGTGACGCTGTCGCCGGTGTGCACGCCCATCGGGTCGATGTTCTCGATGGAGCACACGATGACGACGTTGTCCGCCTTGTCGCGCATGACCTCCAGCTCGTACTCCTTCCAGCCGAGGATGGACTCCTCCAGGAGCACCTCGGTGGTCGGCGAGGCGTCGAGGCCGGCGCCGGCGATGCGGCGCAGGTCGTCCTCGCCGTAGGCGAAGCCGGAGCCGACGCCGCCCATGGTGAAGCTGGGCCGTACGACCAGCGGGTAGCCCAGCTCGCCGGCGGCGGCCAGGCAGTCCTCCATGGTGTGGCAGATGACCGATTTGGCCGACTCGGCGTTCAGCCCGTGCTCGCGGGCGACCTTGGCGACGATCTCCTTGAACTTCTCGCGGTTCTCGCCCGCCTGGATCGCGTCGAAGTCGGCGCCGATCAGCTCGACCTCGTACTTCTCCAGCACGCCCGACTCGTGCAGCGCGACCGCGGTGTTCAGCGCGGTCTGGCCGCCCAGGGTGGGCAGCAGCGCGTCGGGGCGCTCCTTGGCGATGATCTTCTCGACGTACTCGGGGGTGATCGGCTCGACGTACGTGGCGTCGGCGAACTCGGGGTCCGTCATGATCGTGGCCGGGTTGCTGTTGACCAGGATGACGCGGAAGCCCTCGGCCCGCAGCACGCGGCAGGCCTGCGTGCCCGAGTAGTCGAACTCGCACGCCTGGCCGATCACGATCGGGCCGGAGCCGATCACCAGGACCGACCGGATGTCCTCACGCTTGGGCACGGCTCATGACCTCACAGAACTCGTCGAAGAGATAAGCGGCGTCGTGCGGCCCCGCGGCGGCCTCGGGGTGGTACTGGACGCTGAAGGCGCGCCCGTCGAGCAGGCGCAGGCCCTCCACGCACCGGTCGTTGAGGTTGACGTGGCTGACCTCGGCCGGGCCGTAGGGCGTCTCGAACGGCTCGCCGATCGGCGCCTCGACGGCGAACCCGTGGTTGTGGGCCGAGATCTCGACCTTGCCGGTGCGCACGTCCTGGACCGGCTGGTTGACGCCGCGGTGGCCGTAGCGCAGCTTGTACGTGGACAGCCCGAGCGCCCGGCCGAACAGCTGGTTGCCGAAGCAGATGCCGAAGAACGGCACCCCGGCCTCAAGGACGCCGCGCAGCGCCGACACGTCGGCGGTGGCGGGGTCGCCGGGGCCGTTGGAGAAGAACACGCCGTCGGGCTCGACCGCCATGATCTGCTCGTACGTGGCCGTGGCGGGCAGCACGTGCACCTCGCAGCCGCGCTCGGCCATGCGGTGCGGGGTCATGCCCTTGATGCCGAGGTCGACGGCGGCGACCGTGAAGCGCCTCTCGCCCACGGCGGGCACGACGTAGGGCTCGGCCGTGGCCACCTCGGCGGCCAGGTCGGCGCCCTCCATGGCGGGCGCGCGCCGCACCCGCTCGACGAGCTCCTCGACCGTCGCGGAGGGGGCCGAGAAGATGCCGGCCCGCATCGCGCCGCGCTCGCGCAGGTGGCGGGTCAGGGCGCGGGTGCCGGTGATGGCGATGCCGACGACGCCCTGCTGCTTGAGGTAGTCGTCGAGCGAGCGGTCGGCCCGCCAGTTGGAGACGATCCTGGACGGCTCGCGCACGACGTACCCGGCGACCCAGACGCGGCCCGACTCGGGGTCTTCGTCGTTGACGCCGGTGTTGCCGATGTGCGGGGCCGTCATGGCGACGATCTGCCGGTGGTAGGAGGGGTCGGTGAGGGTCTCCTGGTAGCCGGTCATGCCGGTGTTGAAGACCATCTCGCCGAACGTCTCGCCTTCGGCGCCGTAAGGAGTTCCGTGGAAGACGCGGCCGTCTTCCAGGACGAGCACCGCGGTGTTCAAACCAGCTTCCCTTCGAGAACGGTCGGCGTGCCGCGCAGGAACGTGGCGACCACCCGGCCGGGCAACGTCATCCCCTCGTACGGGGTGTTCCTGCTCTTGGAGGCGTAGGCGGAGGGGTCCACCTCGGTGCGGGCCGACGGGTCGTACAGCGTGATGTTGGCCGGCGCGCCCGGCTCCAGCGGACGGCCGTGGCCGGACAGGCGGCCGATGCGGGCGGGGGTGATCGACATGCGCTCGGCGACCCCGGCCCAGTCGAGCAGCCCGGTCTCGACCATGGCCTCCTGGACGACGCTCAGCGCGGTCTCCAGGCCGATCATGCCCATGGCCGCGGCCGGCCACTCGGTCTCCTTGTCCTCGACCGGGTGCGGGGCGTGGTCGGTGGCGACGACGTCGATCGTGCCGTCGGCCAGCGCGGCGCGCAGCGCCTGGACGTCGGCGTGCGTGCGCAGCGGCGGGTTGACCTTGTAGATCGGGTTGTAGGCACCGACCGGGGACTCCTCGACGAGGTCGTCGGTGAGGAGCAGGTGGTGAGGGGTGACCTCGGCGGTGATGTTCCAGCCCTTGGACTTGGCCCAGCGGATGATCTCGACCGAGCCGGCGGTGGAGACGTGGCAGACGTGCAGGCGGGAGCCGACGTGCGCGGCCAGCAGGCAGTCGCGGGCGATGACCGCCTCCTCGGCCACGGCCGGCCAGCCGGTCAGGCCGAGCCTGCCGGAGACGACGCCCTCGTTCATCTGGGCGCCCTCGGTGAGCCTGGGCTCCTGGGCGTGCTGGGCGACGACGCCGTCGAACGCCTTGACGTACTCCAGGGCGCGGCGCATCAGCACGGCGTCGCTGACGCACTTGCCGTCGTCGGAGAAGACCCGGACCCGGGCCGCCGAGTCGGCCATCGCGCCGAGCTCGGCGAGCTGCCTGCCCTCCAGGCCGACGGTCACCGCGCCGACCGGCTGCACGTCGCAGTGGCCGAACTCGTGGCCGAGCCGCCACACCTGCTCGACCACGCCGGCGGTGTCGGCGACGGGCGAGGTGTTGGCCATGGCGTGCACGGCGGTGTAGCCGCCGCGGGCCGCGGACTGGGTGCCGGTCTGGACGGTCTCGGCGTCCTCGCGGCCGGGCTCGCGCAGGTGGGTGTGCAGGTCGACCAGGCCGGGCAGCGCGATCGCGCCGCCGCCGTCGACGGTCTCGCCGCCGGGGCCGGCGTCGAGGCCGGCGCCGATCTCGGCGATGCGCCCGTCGGCGATCCGCAGGTCCACCGGCTCGCCGCCGAGGATCCTGACATTCTTGATGATCACTGGATCTCTCCCCCGAGCAGCAGGTACAGGACGGCCATGCGGATGGTCACGCCGTTGGCGACCTGCTCCACGATGGTGGAGCGCGGTGAGTCGGCCACCTCGGCGGCGATCTCCATGCCCCGGTTCATCGGCCCGGGGTGCATGACGATGGCCTCGTCCGGCATCTTGGCGAAGCGGTCGCGGTCGAGGCCGTAGCGGCGGGAGTACTCGCGCTCGCTGGGGAAGTAGGCGGCGTTCATCCGCTCCTTCTGCACCCGCAGCATCATGACCGCGTCGGACTTGGGCAGCACGGCGTCGAAGTCGTAGGACACCTCGCACGGCCAGGTGCCGACCGAGACGGGCAGCAGCGTGGGCGGCGCGACGAGGGTGACCTCGGCCCCGAGCGTGTTGAGCAGCAGCACGTTGGAGCGGGCGACCCGGCTGTGCAGCACGTCGCCGACGATGGTGACCCGGCGGCCGTCGAGCCCACCGAGGCGGCGGCGCATCGAGAAGGCGTCGAGCAGCGCCTGCGTGGGGTGCTCGTGGGTGCCGTCGCCGGCGTTGACGACGCTGCCGCGCACCCAGCCGGCCAGCCGGTGCGGCGCGCCGGAGGAGCCGTGGCGGATGACGACGGCGTCGGCGCCCATGGCCTCCAGGGTGAGCGCGGTGTCCTTGAGCGACTCGCCCTTGGAGACGCTCGACCCCTTGGCCGAGAAGTTGATGACGTCGGCCGAGAGCCGCTTGGCCGCCGCCTCGAAGGAGATCCTGGTGCGGGTGGAGTCCTCGAAGAACAGGTTGACCACCGTGCGGCCGCGCAGCGTGGGCAGCTTCTTGATGGATCGTTCCGAGACCCTGGCCAGCTCCTCGGCGGTGTCGAGGATGAGCAGCGCGTCGTCCTTGGTCAGGTCGCCCGCCGAGATGAGGTGCCGGTTCACCTGTCGTCCTCCTTCATGAGCAGGACGGCGTCGCGGCCGTCGATCTCGGAGAGGTAGACCTTGACCTTCTCGCTCTTGGCGGTGGGCAGGTTCTTGCCCACGTAGTCGGCCCGGATGGGCAGCTCGCGATGGCCGCGGTCGACCAGCGTGGCGAGCTGCACGGCGGTCGGGCGGCCGAGGTCGTTGAGCGCGTCGAGCGCGGCGCGGACGGTGCGGCCGGAGTAGAGCACGTCGTCGACGAGGACGACCACCTTGCCGTCGATGCCGTCGGGCGGCAGCTCGGTGCGCCCGAGCGGGCGGACGGGGCCGCGGCGCAGGTCGTCGCGGTACATGGTGATGTCGATCGAGCCGACGGGGATCTTGAGCCCTTCGAACTGCTCGACGCGGTCGCCGAGCCGGCGGGCGAGCGTGGCGCCGCGGGTCGGGATGCCGAGGAGGACTACGTCACCGGCGCCCTTGGTGCGTTCGAGGATCTCGTGCGCGATTCGGGTCAGCGCCCGGTGGATGTCCGGGCCTTCGAGCACGGCCCTGGAATCGGACATGGAGGGATCTCACCACCTTTCCCGCCTCACGGGACGGGTCTTAAAAGGGTGTTGGTCGGGACACACAGTACCAGGGGCTACCTGGTACAACGTGAGCGCCCCGCCCTGCCGTCCGGGTGTGGCGGGCGTCCCGGCCGGCCGTTCACCCCGGCCGGCCCGGCGAATTTGGCAATTACCGACATACAGGTATAAAACCTGCTCTAAGTCTTCTCGGGGGAGGTTTCACATGGCGCTGTCGGCACGCGAGCAGTCGGTACTCAAGGCCATCGCCCGGCAGGTCAGGGACGAGGACCCCGAGCTGTTCGCGGCCATGTCCCGGCACGGCGCTCCGGCGTCGCTGGCCTGGCCGCTGGCGCTGATGGCGCTGTGCCTGGCGGTGTTCGCCGTCGTGCTGCTGGTGACGGGTTCACCCGACCCCCTGCCGCACGCCGTGATCAGGTAAAACCCCCGCAACCTCCCGTGTCGGCGTCCTTCGCGTAGGGCACGTCCCCGAGGGCCGTACGCGCTCGGCGGCGGCTCTTCCTGGGGACTCGCGCGGGGGGCACGCATGGGGGAACCACGTCCGCCCTCCGACGGCGTGACCACGGCGGCCCGCGGGAGGCGCCCGGCGGCCGCCGGCGGCCTCGGCCTCGGCGCGGCCGTCGCGCTGGTCATGGGGAACGTCGTGGGCACCGGCATCTTCCTGCTGCCCGCCTCGCTGGCCGCGTTCGGCACGGTGAGCCTGGTCTCCATGGTCCTGGTCACCGCGGGCGCCATCGCCATGGCGATCGTCTTCGGCCGCCTGGGCGGGCGCATCCCGGCGGCGGGCGGCCCCTACGCCTACGCGCGCGAGGCGTTCGGGGAGTTCGCCGGGTTCTGGATCGCCTGGTCGTTCTGGCTGACCGCGTGGATCGGCAACGCGGCCATCGCCGTGGCCTGGGTGGGCTACGTCCAGTACCTGGCCCACGGGCTGTTCGGGCTCAACTGGGGCAGCACGTTCGGCGCGATCCTCATCGGCCTGACCGGGCTGTGGATCCCGGCCGTGGTCAACCTGGCCGGCGTGCGCAACGCGGCCGCCTTCCAGGTGGTCACCACGGTCCTGAAGTTCACCCCGCTGCTGTTCGTGGCGATCGTGGGCCTGTTCTTCGTGCACCAGGACAACTACCCGGCGTTCAACGCCAGCGGCGGCGGCTGGGTCTCGGCCGTCTCCCTGGCGGGAGCGGTCACGCTGTTCATCTACTCGGGCGTGGAGAGCGCCGCCATCGCGGCCGACCGGGTCAAGGACCCGGTCCGCACCATCGGCCGGGCCAGCGTCATCGGCGTGCTGGCCTGCGCCGTCATGTACATCCTGAGCACGGTCGCCGTGATGGGCACCGTGCCGCAGGAGGAGCTCGTCGGGTCCACCGCGCCCTTCGCCGCGGCGCTGGACCACATGTTCGGCGGCACCGGCGGCGGGCTGCTCATGGCGGCCTGCGCCGTCGTCTCCGGCATCGGCGCGCTCAACGGGTGGACCCTGCTGGTCGCCGAGATGCCGCTGGCCGCCGCCAAGGACGGCCTGTTCCCGCCCGCCTTCTCCGTGGTCTCCCGGCGCGGCGCGCCCCTGACGGGCATCCTGGCCGGGACCGTCCTGACCTCGCTCATGCTGCTGGTGGGCTACGCCTCCGCCAACGCCTTCGACACGATCGTGCTGCTGGCCTCCTTCACCACGGTCATCCCCTACTTCTTCTCGGCCGCCGCGCAACTGTTCTGGCTGGTCACCCGGGAGCGGCGGATCGAGCGCGGGCGGCTGGCCCGCGACCTGGCCGTCGCGGTGCTCGCGCTGCTGTTCTCGTTCTGGATGGCGTACGGCTCGGGGCCCCCCGCCGTGCTCGGCGGGACGCTGATGTTGTTGGTCGGCGTGCCCGTCTACATCTGGCTGAAGGCCAGGCACGGCGAGTACGGCCCGCGTGATGTCCGGCGCGCTGAGGGGATATCTGAAAAATGACCTTTCATGTCGATTCAGAGGTCGGCCGACTGCGCCAGGTCCTGCTGCACAAGCCGGAGCTGGCCCTCAAGCGGCTGACCCCCAGCAACAAGGACGCCTTCCTGTTCGACGACGTGCTGTGGGTGCAGCGCGCGGTGGAGGAGCACGAGGAGTTCGAGCGGGTGCTGCGCGGGCGCGGCATCGTCGTCCACATGCTGGCCGACCTCCTGCGCGACGTGGTCGACATCCCCGAGGCCCGCAAGCACATCCTGGACGCGGTCATCGACGAACGCTGGCTCGGCCCGACCGCCATCGACGACATCCGCAACACCCTCGACGGCATGGACGCCGGCACCCTCCAGATGCACCTGACCGGCGGCATCACCAAGCGCGAGCTGGTCGCGATGGGCTGCGACCCCAAGTCGGTGGCCTTCCACACCACCGCCGACGACGACTTCGTCCTGCCGCCGCTGCCCAACCACCTGTTCACCCGCGACACCTCCTGCTGGATCTACGACGGCGTGTCGATCAACGCGATGCGCAAGAAGGCCCGCATGCGCGAGACGGTCAACCTGGAGGCCGTCTACCGGTTCCACCCGATGTTCGCCGCCGGCTTCGACCGGCCCTACGAGGGCGGCTTCCACTGCTGGCTGCCCGGCCACGCGATGGCCCCGGCGACCCTGGAGGGCGGCGACGTGCTGGTCATCGGGCGCGGCGCGGTGCTGGTCGGGATGAGCGAGCGCACCCAGCCGCAGGCGGTCGAGATGCTGGCCCAGCGGCTGTTCGCGGCCGGGTCCGCGACCCGGATCGTGGCGCTGGACATGCCGAAGGCGCGCGCGTTCATGCATCTCGACACGGTCATGACCATGCTGGACGTCGGGGTGTTCACCAAGTACGCCGGGCTCGGGATGTTGCCGACGTACACGATCGAGCCGGGCGAGACCTCCAAGGAGCTGCGGGTCACCGACCACCCGCCCCAGGACATGCACAAGGCCATCGCCCGCGCCCTCGACATGGACGACATCACCGTCCTGACCCCCCACCAGGACGTGTACGCCGCCGAACGCGAGCAGTGGGACGACGGCTGCAACGGCCTGGCCGTCGAGCCCGGCGTCGTCATCGCCTACGAGCGCAACACCACCACGAACAACCACCTGCGCGACAACGGCATCGAGGTCATCACCATCCGGGGCAGCGAGCTCGGCAGAGGGCGCGGCGGCCCGCGGTGCATGAGCTGCCCGCTGGAGCGCGACGGCATCTAGCGGACGTCCGGCCGGCACCCGGACGGCCACAGGAAGGGGCGACATGGCGTTCAACCTGCGCAACCGCAGTTTCCTCAAGGAACTGGACTTCACGCCGGAGGAGTTCGGCTTCCTGCTGCACCTGTCGGCGGAGCTGAAGGCCGCCAAGTACGCCGGGATCGAACGGCAGCGGCTCAAGGGCAAGAACATCGCGCTCATCTTCGAGAAGACCTCCACCCGCACCCGCTGCGCGTTCGAGGTGGCCGCCCACGACCAGGGGGCGCACGTCACCTACCTCGACCCGGCCGGCTCGCACATCGGGCACAAGGAGTCGGTCAGGGACACCGCTCGGGTGCTGGGCCGCATGTTCGACGGCATCGAGTACCGGGGCAGCAAGCAGTCCTACGTCGAGGACCTGGCGGCGCTGTCCGGCGTGCCGGTGTGGAACGGCCTGACCGACGAGTGGCACCCCACGCAGATGCTGGCCGACATGCTCACCGTCCAGGAGCACAGCGACAAGCCGCTGCGCGAGGTGTCCCTGGCCTACCTGGGCGACGCGCGCAACAACACCGGCCACTCGCTGCTGGTCACCGGCGCGCTGCTCGGCCTGGACATCCGGCTGGTCACCCCGGCCGCGCTGCGGCCCGACCGGGACCTCGCGGTGCGGCCCGCCGAGGAGCTGGCCAGGTCCACCGGCGCCCGGATCACCATCACCGAGGACGTGGCCGAGGGCGTCAGGGGCGCCGACTTCCTCTACACCGACGTGTGGGTCTCGATGGGCGAGCCGAAGGAGGTGTGGGACGAGCGGATCGAGCTGCTGCTGCCGTACCAGGTGAACGACGACGTCGTCCGGGCCACCGGCAATCCGGACGTGAAGTTCATGCACTGCCTGCCCGCCTTCCACAACCGGGAGACCGGCGTCGGCGCCGACATCCACGCCAGGACCGGCCTGGAGGCCCTGGAGGTGACCGACGAGGTCTTCGAGTCGCCGCACTCCATCGTCTTCGACGAGGCCGAGAACCGGCTGCACACCATCAAAGCGATCATGGTCGCAACCCTGGGGGACTGAATGCGGGTCATCGTCGCACTCGGCGGCAACGCGGTGCTCAAGCGCGGCCAGAAGCCGGACGCCGGCGTGCAGAGGGACAACATCGCCACCGCCGTCAGGACGCTGGCACAGCTGGCCGGCGAGCACGAGCTGGTCATCACCCACGGGAACGGCCCCCAGGTCGGCATGCTGGCGCTGGAGAGCGCCGCGGACCCGAACCTGAGCCGGCCCTACCCCTTCGACACGCTCGGCGCGCAGACGCAGGGCATGCTCGGCTACTGGATGCAACAGGCGCTGCAGAACGCCCTGCCCGGCCGGCAGGTGCTCGCCATGGTCACCCAGACCCTGGTCAGCGCCGTCGACCCGGCCTTCGACGACCCCACCAAGTTCGTCGGCCAGATCTACGAGGAGGACGAGGCCCGCAAGCTGGCCGCCGAGTACGGCTGGACGGTCAAGCCCGACGGCGACCACTGGCGGCGCGTCGTCCCCTCCCCCACGCCGCAGCGCATCGTGGAGACCCGGCTGATCCGCAAGATGGTCCGCGAGGGCGTCGTGGTGGTCTGCGCGGGCGGCGGCGGCATCCCGGTGGTGCGGGACGCGCGCGGCCGGCTGGCGGGCGTCGAGGCCGTCATCGACAAGGACCTGACCGCCTCGATGCTGGCCGAGGCGCTGGAGTGCGACGCCTTCCTCATCCTGACCGACGTCCCGCGGGTGTACCGCGACTTCGGCGCCCCCGGCCAGAGCGAGATCGCCTGCACCACCCCGCACGAGCTGCGCGGCCTGCGCTTCCCGGCCGGATCGATGGGACCCAAGGTCGAGGCGGTGTGCCGCTTCGTCGAGACGACCGGTGACATGGCCGCCATCGGCAGGCTGGACGAGGCGAAGGACATACTCGCCGGTTCCGCGGGCACGATTGTCACGCCCAACGGGATGTGGCCGTTGACCAGCACCCTCTAGGAGACCGACCCGCTAGGAGACCGACGTGACACTGGCCGCACGGCTGCTGCGCACCAAGCCGACCGAGCGCATCGTGGCCGAGGGCGGGCAGGGCGAGGGCGGCGAGCTGCGGCGCACGATGACGTTGTGGCAGCTGACGCTGTTCAGCGTGGGTGCCACGCTGGGCACCGGCATCTTCGTCATCCTCGGCCAGGCGGTGCCCAAGGCGGGGCCGGCGGTGGTGCTGGCGTTCGTGCTGGCGGCCGTCACGGCGTTGTTCTCGGCCCTGTCGTACGCCGAGCTGGCCGGGACGATCCCGGTGTCCGGGTCGTCCTACTCCTACGCGTACGCGACGCTGGGCGAGCTGGTGGCCTGGGTGTGCGGCTGGTGCCTCATGCTGGAGTACGCGGTGTCCGTCGCGGCCGTGGCCGTGGGCTGGGGCGAGTACCTCAACGCGTTCCTGCGCAGCCTGTTCGGCTGGACGCTGCCCGAGGCGATCACCCGCTCCCCCGGCCAGGACGGCGGCGTGGTCAACGTCACCGCGATCCTCATCGTGCTCCTGGCCACCTGGCTGCTGCTCTACGGGGCCTCGGAGTCGGCCAAGGCCAACGCGGTGTTCGTGCTGATCAAGATCGCGGTGCTGGTGTTCTTCTGCGCGGTGGCGTTCACGGCGTTCCAGTCCGGGAACTTCACCCCGTTCGCGCCGCTCGGGGTGGCCGGGATCACGGCGGCCGCCTCGCAGGTGTTCTTCTCCTACATCGGCTTCGACGCCGCCTCCACCGCCGGCGAGGAGGCCAGGAACCCCAAGCGCGACCTGCCGCTGGCCATCCTGCTGTCCCTGCTCATCGTCACCGCCGTGTACGTCCTGGTCGCCGTGGCCGCCATCGGGGCCAAGCCGTGGACCGAGTTCGCCCCGGAGAGCACCGAGGCGAGCCTGTCGCAGATCGTCGACCAGGCCACCGGCGCCACCTGGCCGGGCGTGATCGTCTCCTTCGGCGCGGTGATCGCCATCGCCAGCGTCGTGCTCACGGTCATCTACGGCCAGACCCGCATCCTGTTCGCGATGTCCCGCGACGGGCTCATCCCCCGGATCTTCCAGCGGGTGAACCCGCGCCACCAGGTGCCGGTCGCCAACACGCTGATCGTGGCCCTGTTCATCTCGGTCCTGGCCGGGCTGGTGCCGCTCGGCCAGCTCGCCGAGGCCACCAGCATCGGCACGCTGTTCGCCTTCCTCATCGTCAACGTCGGCGTGCTGGTCCTGCGCTACCGCAGCCCGGAGCTGCCGCGCAGCTTCCGCACGCCGCTCTTCCCCCTCACCCCGGCACTCGGCGCGATCTTCTGCGTCATCGTGATGGCCGGGCTGGCCGGCGTCACCTGGGCCGCCTTCGGCCTGTGGATGCTGGTCGGCCTGATCTGCTATTTCCTGTACGGCTACGGGCATTCACGGCTGAATGCCGAGGTGCGGTGACATGAAGTTCGACAAGGTGCTGGCCGGGTACATCGCCGAGCCGCGCGGCGGGGACGGGCTCGCGCTGGCCGTCGTGCTGACCCGGCAGACCGGGGGCAGCCTGACGGTCGCGACCGTCCAGCCGCCCGTGACGACCACGCCGGGCCCCGCCCGCGCCGACGAGGGCGCCTGGCGCTCCTACCTGCGTGAGCAGGCCGAGACCGCGCTGGCGCGGGCCCGCGAGCTGGCCGGCGACCAGGCCGAGTACGTGCGCCACACCAACAAGGGCAGCGGGCGCGGCCTGGTGGAGGTGGCCCGCAGGCGCGGCGCCGACGTCGTGGTCATCGGCTCGGCGCCCGGCGGCACCCGGTCCCGCATCACCGTCGGCAGCACCGCCGACCAGCTCCTGCACTCCTCGCCGGTGCCCGTGCTGCTGGCCCCGCGCGGCTACGGCGACGACCCGCCGGCCGCGTTCGAGCGCATCACCGTCGCCTACCGCCGCGGGCCCGGCGCCGACGCCGCCGTCCGGGGCGCGGCCAAGGCCGCGGTCACCCTGGACATCCCGCTGCGGCTGGTCACCCTGGTGGTCAGGACCGGCCGCCGCGTCCAGGTCGAGGAGGACATGCTCGTACGGCTGCGCGACCAGGCCGCCGCGGACCTGCGCGCGGCGGCGCGGGGGCAGCGGCGCAGGCTTCAGGTCGAGGTGGAGCTCCTGGAGGGCCGGAACGTGGCACAGGCGCTCGGCACGACCACGTGGCTGCCGGGAGAGCTGCTCGTGTGCGCCTCCAGCGACGCGGGGCCGCTGCGCCGGGTCTTCCTGGGCGACACGTCCATCAAGATCGTCCAGGCCGCGACCTGCCCGGTCATGATTCTGACGCGCGAGACCTGACGCTCGATTTCACTCGTCAAACTATGACGAAGTAGTGTTGCCACCGGTACAAGAGGGGCGTTTGTTGCGTTCCCTCCCGGACCGGATTCGGCATCTTTTTTCCAATCAGCTTGACCTTAGGCTCCCACCCCTTTACCGTCACTGTGCGTAACCACACCGCGCGGCGTTCTGGGGTAAACCCAGGGCCACGGCTACCGATGGTGCCGAGCCTGGCACCGTACCCCCCGGTGGCTGGGGCATATGCCGCAAGGGAGCACAATCTACTAAGAGCGATACATACGAGAGCCGGGGGGCCACACGATGCCGTCTGAGTACGCAAAGTCGCTGGGTGCACGACTCCGCGCCATCCGCACCCAGCAGGGGCTGTCCCTGCATGGAGTCGAAGAGAAGTCGCGCGGCAGGTGGAAAGCCGTGGTCGTGGGCTCTTACGAGCGTGGCGACCGAGCTGTCACCGTGCAGAAGCTTGCCGAGCTTGCCGACTTCTACGGGGTGCCCGTCTCCGAGCTGCTGCCCGGAGGCGCCGCGCCGAGCCCGCTCGGGCCCACTCCCAAGCTTGTGATCGACCTGGAGCGCCTGGCGACACTGCCGAAGGAGAAGGCCGGAGCGCTTGCCCGTTACGCCGCCACCATTCAGAGCCAGCGTGGCGACTACAACGGCAAGGTCCTGTCGATCCGCCAGGAGGACCTGCGTTCGTTGGCTGTGATCTATGACAAGTCGCCGAGCGAGTTGACCGAGGAGCTCATCAGCTGGGGCGTGCTCGACGCCGAGGCGCGCCGGGCCGTCGAGTCCTTCTAGAACCCACCGCTTCACCCCCGAAGGGCCCGCCAATTCCCCTGGCGGGCCCTCCGTCGTACCGCCCCGAAAATGAACTTTCAATTATTCGGCGAACGCGACAAAGGGCCCGAATCCCAAAAACGGATTCCTGCGGCCTGCACGCGCCCCCGAGGGGCCAGGCGCGAAGCGAGGCCCATCAGAGGGACAAGCGGGACCACCAAGGCCCGACGTAGCGAAGACCCGGCCGTCCTGGCGAAAAGCCGGCGAAGCCGCGCCCCTCGAAACAGGCCCCACAGGCGTCGCGGTACCTCCCCCGGCCCCTTTGGGCACACGTGTCAGCAACAGCCGCCTTGCTCACGTTCATCGGCTTTGTTAGACCCCGCCACCCGCGCTCTTCCGCGCGGCGGCGTCGCCTGGAGAGCCGGGCGGCGGGGTCAGCCCGCCAGCGGCACGTCCACCGGAAGCTGGGGCTGGGCGGGGACGCCGAGCAGGTCTTCCACCGTCGAGACGAACGTCTCGGCCTCGGCCAGGATCTCATTGGCGTCGGCCGCGCTGATGCCGCGGACCACGCCCGCCTCCGCGGCCGCGCGCTTGGCGGCGCTCACGGAGAAGTAGGCGGCCCACTCGGCGAGGTGCGGCTCGGCCTCGGGCAGCAGCTCCCACGCGCTGCGCAGACGGCGCCTGCGGCCCTCCATGGGACGGGGACGGGCGGCCAGGATCGCCGCAGCCGCACGAAGAGCCGCCAGGTGGGCGGCCACATATCGGGATGCCGGGGTGCGAGCGGCGGTCGCCTCCGCCAGGCAGGAACGTGAATCGGTCAAGTGTGCCCGAACCGCAGGCGACAGCCGGGGCCCGGGCGTTTCTCTAGGCCGTGGTGCCATCTTGCGCGCCTCCTTGGAGTCGTGGGCGGCGGCCGGCGTCTCCGCCGGTGAGGCCAACACTCTCAGACGCCACCGACATTTCCGCCGGGCCGGCCGGACGAGGAGCTTCCCCTCTCCCCGTCCGGCCAGGACACGCCCACTCGTCTCCGCCGACGACGAGGACGCGCCCTTCGCCCGTGGAGCCTGGCCACGGGAATCGCTTGGGGAAGCGAACGACCGCGGCCAGGCCCTTGGGTGACGTTGAGCCGCGAGCCTCACCGCCACTAGGTCGAACATAATTTCGATCACGCTCGGTGTCAACCTGTTCCACGAACACAGGTTCGATGACCATGCCGCGAAATGATCGATCCGTCCCGCGACGTCCCTCCGTTCGGGCACGGTGATCGCCGCCCGCGAGGGCGCCAGGAGCGCACGAAGCCGCCGCCACCGGGGGCGGTGGCGGCGGCGGACGGTCAGACCGGACGAGACGGCGGCTCAGGACACGGAGATGGCCCCCGACGGGCACAGGGACACCGCGCGCCGCACGGCCTCCTCCTGCCCTTCCTCGGGCACCTCGCGCAGCAGCACCACCGTGCCCTCGTCCTCACTCTGGTCGAACACCTCCGGCACCGTCAGGGCGCACATGCCCGCCCCGATGCACACCGTCGTATCCGCTGTGATCTTCATCGTGACCTACCAAGTGACAGGGAGGCGGTGCACTCCGTAGACGCTCATGTCCGAACGCATCGGCACCTCCTCAGGCGTTACGGCCAAGCGTAGGCCAGGCAGCCGCCGCAGCAGCGCCGGGTACGCGATGCGCATCTCGGCCCGGGCGAGCTGCTGCCCGAGGCACTGGTGGATGCCGTGACCGAAGGTCAGGTGCCCGCCGACCGGCCGGTGGACGTCGAGGCGGTCGGCGTCCTGGAAGCGGGAGGGGTCGCGGTTCACAGTGGGCAGGTGGAAGGCGACCGACTCGCCCGCCCTGACCAGGTGGCCCTCGATCTCGACGTCCTCCAGGGCGCTGCGCACCGGACCGAGGTGGATGATCGTGAGGTAGCGCAGCAGCTCCTCCACGCCGTTGTCCACCACGGAGGGGTCGTCGCGCATGGCGGCGAGCTGGTCGGGGTTGGTGAGCAGCGCGTACGTGCCCAGCCCCAGCATGTTGGCGGTCGTCTCGTGCCCGGCCAGCAGGAGCAGGAACGCGACCCCGGTCAGCTCCTCGTGGTTCAGCTCCCCGACGAGCCCGCTGAGCAGGTCGTCGGCCGGCTCGGCCCGCTTGCGGCCGATCAGCTCCGACAGGTACGCCCCGATCCTGGCGAACGCGGCCAGGGCGTCGTCGGCCTTGGTCTCCAGGTTGACCAGGATCTTGGTCTCCTCCTGGAACACCGCGCGGTCCTCGTACGGCACCCCGAGCAGCTCGCAGATCACCAGCGACGGGATCGGCAGCGCGAAGGACTGCACCAGGTCGGTGGGCGGCCCGGCGGCCTGCATGGCGTCGAGGCAGGAGTGGGTGATCTCCTCGATCCTGGGTTCCAGCGCCTTCATCCGTCGGACGGTGAACTGTCCCATGAGCAGCTTGCGGTAGCGCGTGTGCTCGGGCGCGTCCATGCGCAGGAAGAACCCGGGCGGCAGCTGCTGCTGGAGCTGCACCCGGGTGGGCACGACGGGGTGCAGCCGCTCCGGACGGTTGCTGAAGCGGGGATCGGCCAGGATCGCGCGGGCGGCCGAGTAGCCGGTGACCAGCCAGCCGAGGTGGCCGTCGGCGAAGGTCAGGCGGTGCATGGCGCCCTGTTGTCGCAGGGCCGTGGCTTCCTCGGGCGGATCGAACGGCCGCCGGCGGGTGATGGGAAAGGTCAGGTCGGACATGCTGGCTCCCTTCCGAGCTCACTCCCTAGAAAACCTCAATCGATGCAAAACTTCAATGCATGAAATTCGTAAATCGGTGTAGAGTTCCGTCATGGTAGGACTGCGGGAGCGCAAGAAGCAGCGCACGCGCCGGGCGCTGATCGAGGGCGCGCTCCGGCTGTTCGGCGAGAAGGGCTACGAGGAGACCACGCTGGCGGAGATCGCCGCCGCCGCCGAGGTCTCCACGCGCACCTTCTTCAGCTACTTCGCCAGCAAGGAGGACGTGCTCTTCTACGACTCCGAGCACCAGATCGAGCGCGCGCTGGCGTTCCTGTCCGCGCCCGCCCCCGGCCAGACGCCCGCCGACCTGCTGCGCGCCTTCATCGAGGACGCGCTCTCGACGTCGGACGACGGCCAGGACACCTGGTCGGAGCAGACGGCGCTGCGCCTGGAGCTCATCATGCGCGAGCCGCCCCTCCAGGCGCGGGCGCTGCACCTGCTGTTCGACAGCCAGCTTCGGCTGGCGGACGCGCTGTCGGCGGCCTATCCCGGCCGGCTCGACCGGGTCGAGGCGGCGGCCGCCGTGGGGTCGCTGATCGGCGCGGTGAAGCTGGCCGTGATGACCACGCTCAACGACGGCCTCCCGGTGGAGGAGGCCCGCGACGCCGCCCGCCGGGCCGCCGACATCGCCCTCCACGGCCTCCCCCGCTGACCACCCTGCCCGCGCGGCCGCGGGTGGCGGGTGACGGCACGCGTCTGACAGGCTGTCGGCGCGGATGGCGGACAGCTGACGGACCGGCCGTACGCGAATCGGCGCGGGTGGCGGACAACCGGCGGATCGGCCGTACGGGCACGGCCGGGTGAGGGGGATCGGTGCGAGGACGGACGGGCACGCTCATCCTGCTGCTGTCGGGGCCGGTCCTGGCGGCGGCGTACGCGGCCGTCAACTACGCGGCCCTGCGCACGGCGTCGGGCGCGCGGGGCCCCGATCCGGCGGACCCGATGACCTCCGGCGGCCTGACGTCGCTGGGCTCGGACCTGTGGTGGATCGTCAGGGGCATCGCGCTGGTGGCGGGCGTCGCGGCCGCGGGGATCGCCGTGGTGGGCCTGCTGCTGCTGCGCCGCGCGGCCCGGGGTCGCGGCGCGCTGCTGGTGTTGTCGGGCGTGCTCATCCTGCCGTACACGCTCGGGCTCGCGGCGGCCGTCTACAACCCCGTGCCGGGGCTGGCCGGATTCTACGACCATCAGGCTTTCGCCGACGCGCTCCCGCCGTACCAGTGGTTCTCGGCCCTGCTCCTGCTGGCGGCGGCCCTGGCCCAGGCCATTGGCATGGTCCGCGCGTACACCGCGGCCCGGACGGCGTCAACGCTCCCGCGCTGACCCGCCGGGGCAGCGGTCGCTGACCCAGGTGGTCCAGCCCTCGCGGGTGCCGCCCGCGCCGGTCGCGGCCCACCCCGCGGGCGCCGGCCCCGAGCCGGGCGGGACGACGGCGGTGCAGACGCCGGCCGGCGGCGTGCCGTCGTAGAGCTCGGCCTCGGTCCAGGAGACGCGGTAGGCCAGGACGGCCCGGACGTTCCACACCACCCGCCGGTCCACGGCCACCCGTCCCGGGCCCGTGAGCACGGGCAGCCAGTCGGGCCCGGCGGCGGGCGCGGACTTCGGCGCCAGGTCGGCGGCGAAGACCACGTTGACCGCCGCCAGCACGGCCAGGACCGCCGGCCACCCCCGGCGGGCGGTCAGCAGCGCCGCTGCCACCAGGCCCGCCAGCAGGACGAGCGCCGCCAGGGAGGTGGCGACCAGGTCGAAGGAGTCCCGCACCCGGCTGAGGAAGATCGCCTCGGGGAAGTCGAAGGCGATGAACGCGTATCGCTGGAGCCGGTCCCCGGCGTACCGGACCACCACGCCGCCGGTCGCCGCGAGCAGCCCGGCCGCCGCGAGCGCGTGCCGCACGACGGCCCCGCGGCCGGCCCTGGCCAGCACGAGCAGCCCGGCCAGGGTCCAGGCGAGCGCCACGCAGGCCAGGTAACGGCCGTAGGCGTAGTTGCCGATCCGGTGCTCGTCGGGGAGCGCGGCCGAGGAGGCGTAGGCGATGCCCAGGGTCGTGGCCAGCAGGACGGCCGCGAGCACGCGCCGCGGACCCGGCGCCGACCGCCTGGCCACGACGGCGACGGCGCCCGCGAGCCCGACCCCGGCCAGCCCCCAGGTCCCGGCGATCAGGTACCAGAGCTGCCCGGCCGCCCCCGCCAGCGCCCACGCCTGCCCGTCGAGCCCGCTCACCCGCTCGGCCAGGAGGCCGGACAGGTCACGCGCCCCGCCGGGGTACAGCGCCGCGGACAACACCCGGTTGAGCGCCGTCGCCGCTCCCGCCGCCACCACGGCGGCCACCAGCCCGGCCGCCGCGCCCCTGCGGCGCGCGATGGACAGCCCCGCCGTCGCCGTCCCGGCCACCGCGCCGCGGCGGCGCGCGAAGAACCTCCCTGCCGGGCCCCGGCGGCCCGCGATGAGCAGCCCCGCCATCGCCGGCAGGGTCACCGCCAGGACGACGGTGCCGCGCAGGTGCACCGCCATGGCGTACCCCGCCAGGCCGCCCGCCAGCACCCCCGCCCTGACCGACCCCCTGGCCACGAGGTCGTGCAGCGCGACCAGCCAGGCCAGGACGAGGGTGGGCAGGACCGCGTCGGCCAGCGCCAGCCCCGAGAACAGCAGCAGCGACGGCGACAATCCGCCCGCGAACGCCGCCGCCATCGCCGCCCGCGGCCCGGTCCCCAGCCGCCGCAGCAGCAGGTACGCCAGCGGGAACGCCCCCGCCGCCACCATCGACCCCACCGCCACGACCAGCCGGTAGGCCACCACCGGATCCTGCGTGAACCAGAACACCGGCGTCAGCAGCAGCGGGTAGCCGCCCTGGTAGAAGGTGAAGCCGGTCAGATCCGCCCCGGGCCCGCCGGCCAGCCACCGGGCGGCGATCAGGTATCCGGTCTCGTCCGGGTTGGCCACGGGCCCGGCGTGCTGCCGGAACAACCACAGCCGCAGCGCGACCTGCGCCACCCATCCGATCGCCAGCAACCACCACGAACGCGACCGGCTCCCGCGCCGCACGTACGGGGCAGGAGCCGGAACACGAGCTGCGAACGTCGTCATGGAATTCCCCCTCAAATCGGGGGAAGTCCAGCAAGAGGCGGATAACCCGGCCGTCACCGGATCCGGTTATGCGGACGTTATGCGCGCCTGAAGGCGCCTCTCACATGCACCGGCACGCCCTTGCCGAGCAGGCCGGGCAGCACCTCGGCGACGTTCATCGGCATGCGCACGCAGCCGTGCGAGGCCGGGGAGAGCGGCACCGACAGCGCGCCGTGGAAGGCGATGCCGCCGTTGAAGAAGATCGGGTTGTAGAGCTGCCCCAGGTAGGACTTGTGCCAGCCGCTCGCCCGCCACGTCGTGCGGAAGTCGCCGGTCGGCGTGCGGGCCGAGCCGCAGAAGCGCTGCTCCTTGCCCTGCCAAGTGGTCGTCTCGCAGTACGGGACGCCGCTGCCGGAGGAGACGTGGGTGATGAGCCGCACCTGGCCGTCGATGTAGAGGACCATGATCTGCTTGGTCAGGTTGACCTCGGCGCGGGTCGGCTTGCCGTTGCCCACCAGCACCTTCGGGGTCTTCGGCTGCTCCAGCGCCTCCCACGTCCTGCGGGCGATCGTGCTGGTCGGCGTGATGCCGTTGACCTTCTGGAAGGCCCAGACGGCGGCGAGGGTGGTGCCGCCGTAACGGCCGTCGGCCTTGCCGGGCAGGTAGCCCAGAGCCGCCAGGCGCCGCTGCAGCCAGGTGACGGACGTGCCCTTCGCGCCCAGCTTCAGCGTCTTGCGCGGCGCCGTGACAGGCGCCGTGACAGGCGCTGTGACGGGCGCCTTCGCGGGGCCTGCCTTGGCCCCCGCCGCGCCTGGCGTGCTGGACACGCCGGTGACGGTCGTCGCGGCTGATGTGCCCGCGTGCGCGCCGCAGCCCGTGAGTACGACGGCCCCAGCCGTCAGCAGAGCAGCCACTCCGGGCAGCCGTCGAGCCCCCACCGGTACCACCTCTCATATCACGAACTATCCGGATCGATGGACCCTACACCACCTACCATGAACAGGTAATAAGCCGGTCAACCTGTTTAGAGTGTCCTCATGTCCGAGAAGTTGCCGGCGAACGCCGTCGTCGTGGAGGCCGCCCTGCGCGCGGCGGGCGCCACCGGAGAGATCGTCGTCCTGCCCGAGAAGGCCCCGACCGCGGCGACCGCGGCCGCCCAGCTCGGCTGCGAGGTGGGGGCGATCGCCAACAGCCTGATCTTCGACGCCGACGGCGCGCCGCTGCTGGTCCTGACCAGCGGCGCCCACCGGGTGGACGTCGAGCTCATCGCCCGTACGGCCGGTGTCGCCAAGGTGCGGCGGGCCACGCCGGAGTTCGTCAGGGCGGCGACCGGTCAGCCGATCGGCGGGGTGGCCCCGGTCGGCCATCCTGCCCCCGTCCGCACCCTGGTGGACAACTGGCTGAGCAAGCACGAGGTGGTGTGGGCGGCCGGCGGCCACCCGCTGACAGTGTTCCCGACGACGTTCGAGGAGTTGGTGGCGATCACCGGAGGCACTCCGGTCGACGTCGAGTAATGTGCGACGAGTGATCGAGTTTCGCGGGGCGGGCCCGGCCGAGTTCACCGAACGCCTGGACACGGTGATCGACATCTACACGGCGGCGATGAACCCGCCCCCCGAGCAGATCGCCGGCCGCAAGACCATCATGCGAAACCACGGCACATATCCCCATTTCCAGTGCTATTTCGCAGAGTTGCGTGACCCGACCGGTGTGGCGCGCCCCCGGACCGTCGGCTTCGCGTACGGCTTCCGCGGCGCGACCGGCCAGTGGTGGCACGACGTGGTGAGCAGGGCGCTGGCCGACGAGGCGGGCGAGGAGGCCGCGCACGCCTGGATGGGCCACGCCTTCGAGCTGGCCGAGATCCACGTGCACCCCGACCACCAGGGCAAGGGCATCGGCCGGGCCATGATCCGGACTCTGTGCGCCGGCCGCGCCGAGCGCTCGGCCGTGTTGTCCACGCACGACCGCCCCACGGCCGCCCGCCACCTCTACGCCAGCATGGGCTTCGCCGACCTGCTGACCCGCTTCGTCTTCCCCGGCGGCCACGAGGAGTACGCGATCGTCGGCCGCCCACTCCCCCTCGACTGAGGGCGCCGCACATCACCGCAGGTAAAGCCCGTACTCGCAGGGTTTGCCAGGTCATGCCCGAGGGCATCTTCATGACAGAAAGTGACGGACACGTTACCGACTGGATACCACCCCCTGCCCGTCACCCGCCCGGTCCCCCTGCGGGCGGGTGACGGGCATCCGCTCTGCGTGGGGTCGGGACGGCGGGTCAGGCTGTGGCGGCGACCGGCGTCAGGCGCTGGAACACCTCGCGCGAGGCGCTGGACCGGTTGAACGTGATGAAGTGGATGCCGGGCGCGCCCTCGTCGAGCAGCCGCTGGCACAACTCCGCGCCGTGCTCGATGCCGAGCGCCCGCACCGCGGCCGGGTCGTCGGCGACCGCCTCGAAGCGGGCCGCCACCTCGGCCGGGAACGGCGCCCCCGACAACTGCTCCGACCGCGCGATCGTGCTCATCTGCGTGACCGGCATGATGCACGGGATGATCGGCGTGTCACAGCCCTGGGCCGCCACCCGGTCGCGCAGCCGCAGGTAGTCGTCGGCCTGGAAGAACATCTGGGTGATCGCGTAGTCGGCCCCCGCGCGGCACTTGCGCACGAAGTACTCGGTGTCGGACTCGATCGACGGCGAGCGCGGATGCTTGTACGGGAACGCCGCCACCCCCACGCAGAACTCGCCCGCCTGCCGGATGAGCCGCACCAGCTCCTCGGCGTAGAGCACGCCCTCGGGATGCCGCACCCACTCGGCGGTCGGGTCGCCGGGCGGGTCGCCGCGCACGGCCAGGATGTTGCGCACCCCCGCGTCGGCGAAGCGGCCGACCAGGTGGCGCAGCTCGCGCAGCGAGTGGTTGACCGCCGTGAAGTGCGCCACAGGGGTGAGCGTGGTGTCGTGGGCCAGGCGCTCGACGATGTCGACCGTGCGGTCGCGGGTCGAGCCGCCGGCCCCGTAGGTCACCGACACGAACGTGGGGCGCAGGGACTCCAGCTCCCTGATCGCCTTCCACAGCTGCCGCTCGCCCTCGTCGGTCTTCGGCGGGAAGAACTCGAAGGAGAACGACCGGCCACCGGCGGCGAGCAGCTCGCGGACGGTGGGGACACGATCGGGCAGGATGGAGGGTCGACCAAGCGCCATGTCCCAAGCGTACAGGCCGGTGTCCGGGTCGGCCGCCCCTAGACCGGGGACCCGACCCCGAGTCCGCGCCCACTAGTCTCAAGGCATGACCACTGACGCCGCGAGCATGGACGCCCTGCGCACCCAGGTGGAGCGCGCCCTCGGGGAGTTCGTCGAACGGCAGCTGCCCGCCTCGGGCGACGCCGAGCTCGAACCGCTGCGCGCCGCCGCGGGCGACCTGCTGGCCGGCGGCAAGCGCCTGCGTCCCGCGTTCTGCTACTGGGGCTGGCGCGGCGCGGGCGGCACCGACGTGCCCGAGATCTTCACCGCCGCCGCGTCGCTGGAGCTGTTGCAGGCCAGCGCGCTCGTGCACGACGACGTGATGGACAAGAGCGACCTGCGCAGGGGCATGCCGGCCGCCCACCGCCGTTTCCAGTCCCTGCACGAGAAGGAGGGCTGGCACGGCTCGGCCGAGCAGTTCGGCGAGGGAGCCGCCATCCTGCTGGGCAACCTGCTGCTGGTGTGGTCGGGCGAGATGTGGCGCACCAGCGGCCTGCCGCCGGCGTCGCTGGCCGCCGCCCAGCCCGTCCACGACCACATGCGCACCGAGCTGATGTGCGGCCAGTACCTCGACCTGCTGGAGCAGGCCCACGGCGAGAACACCTTCGAGTCGGCGCTGCGGGTGGCGCTGTTCAAGAGCGGCAAGTACTCGGTGGAGCAGCCGCTCAGGCTCGGCCTGGTGCTCGCGGCCGGCGCGCTGGAGCCGTGGATGGACGAGCTGTGCACCGGCTACGGCCGCCGCGTCGGCATCGCCTTCCAGCTCAGGGACGACATCCTCGGCGTCTTCGGCGACCCGGCCCAGACCGGCAAGCCGGCCGGCGACGACCTGCGGGAGGGCAAGCGCACGATGCTGGTGGCCCGCACCCTGGCCGGGGCGGCTCCGGAGGCGGCCGCGACGGTGCGCAGGCTGCTCGGCGACCCCGCGCTCGACGAGGACGGGGTGAGCGCCCTGCGCGAGATCATCACGGACAGCGGCGCGCTGCGGGAGTGCGAGGACCTGATCGCCGGCTATCTCGCCGACGCGCTGGCCGCGCTCGACGAGGCGCCGGTCACCGCCGGTTCGCGCACGGCGCTGACCGAGCTGGCCATCGCCGCGACATCCCGCAGGACCTGACCCCGGGCCCCTGGTACCGGCGGCCGGCCTGAGCGGCCCGCTTCGCAGGCGGCCTCGCCGCGGAGTGCGGGCGCCCGTCGTGGACGGGCGCCCGGTCAGTGTCAGGGGGTCAGTGTCAGGGTCAGGGGGGCAAGGGGTCAGGGGGTCAGGCGTTTGGCGAACTCGGCCGCCGCCGCCCCCGGGTCCTCCGCGTCGGTGATCGCGCGTACGACCACCACGCGGCTCACGCCGTACGACATGACCTCGTCGAGGTTGGTGAGGTCGATGCCGCCGATCCCGAACCATGGCCGCGGCGCGGCCGCCCCCGGGGCCGGTCCCAGTGAGGCCGCGTGCCGCAGCAGCGCCGGGCCGGGCGCGTGGCGGCCCGGCTTGGTCGGCGTGGGCCAGATCGGGCCGCAGCAGAAGTAGTCGACGCCCTCCTCCACGGCCGCGGCGGACGCCTCGGCGACGGAGTGGGTGGACCGGCCGATGACGATGTCGTCGCCGAGCATCTCTCGCGCGACCGTCACGGGAAGGTCGTCCTGCCCCAGGTGGAGCACGTCGGGCCGGGCGGCGAAGGCGATGTCCGCCCGGTCGTTGACGGCCAGCAGCTTGCCGTGCCGGTCGCAGGCGTCGCGGAAGACTTCCAGGAGCGCGAGTTCTTCGCGTGCCTCCAGGCCCTTCTCCCGCAGCTGGATGATGTCCACGCCGCCGGCCAGCACCGAGTCGAGGAACTCTGCCAGGTCGCCGCGGTCGCGGCGGCCGTCGGTGCAGAGATAGAGGCGGGCCTCAGAAAGCGAGGGCCTGGGCACGCCGCTTGACCTCCGTGTGACGGCCGGCCTTGATCGCCTCGATGGGCGACCCCGGCAGGGACTCGTCTGGGGTGAAGAGCCAGCGCAACGACTCGATGTCGTCGTAGCCGGCGTCCTGCAACACGGTCAGTGTGCCGGGCAGGCCCTTCATCACGTCCTTCCCGTCGAGGAACACCGCGGGAACCTGTGGCCCGCCGCCGCCACGGCGCACGCCGAGCAGCTTGTGGTCCTTGAGGAGTTGCTTGGCCCGCCCGATCGAGAGGTCGAGGCGTGAGGCCACTTCGGGGAGAGTGAGCCACTCGTCGACGAGCTGGTCGGTCTCCCGGTCGATCTGTGCAACAGAAAGCGTCACGAAACCACAACTACCACATGCCGTCCTTGCTCAAACAACACAATCCCGTAGGGGGACCTCTGGATCTACCAGGCGTTCTGTGTCGAGGCGATGCCCGCCTTCGATGATCCTACGGCCCTGCACGTAGTCCCGGGGCCGGTCGACGGCGAGCACGGCGGCGAGGGTGTCGCCGGACGTCAGCCAGACGGCCGACCACTTGCCCTCGGGCTCGCCCCGGTAGAGCAGGCGGTCGCCGGAGGGGTGGTGGCCGATGTACTGGACCATGTGGCCGAACTGCTCGGACCAGAAGTAGGGGGCCGGGTCGTAGACGGCCTCCTCCCCCAGCAGGGTCGCGGCGGCGACCTCGGGCGAGCCGAGCGCGGTGTCCCAGTGCTCGACGCGCAGCCGGACGCCGTAGCGGCGCGACCACCAGGCCGCGCAGTCGCCGGCGGCGACCACGTTCGGCATGGACGTGCGCAGGTGCTCGTCGGTGACGACGCCGTTGTGCAGGTCGATGTCGGAGCCGGCCAGCCACTCGACGGCCGGGCGCACGCCGATGCCCGTGACGACCACGTGCGCCTGGACGAACTCGCCGCCCACCAGCCGCACGCCGCCCTCGTCCACCTCGTCGACCATGGTGTTCAGGCGCAGGTCGATGCCGTCGTACCAGTGTCGCGTGCGGGCGCCGATCTCCGGGCCCACGGCGTTGGCCAGCGGGGCGGGGCCGGCCTCGATCACGGTCACCGAGCAGCCGGCCTTGCGGGCGGCGGTGGCGACCTCGGCGCCGATCCAGCCGGCGCCGATGATCGCCACATGGGCTCCGGCCACGAGCCCGGCGCGCAGCTCGTGGGCGTCGTCGAGGGTGCGCAGGACGTGCTGGGGGCCGTCGCCGGGCACGGTGATCGGCTCGGTGCCGGTGGCGATCACGAGGCCGTCGTAGCCGAGCTCGCCCTCGGTCGTCTCCACGACGCCCTCGCGCAGGGCCTTGGCGGTGACCCCTGGCCAGAAGTCGACCTCCAGCGCGTCGAGGTCGGCCTCCAGGAAGCTGGAGTCGGCCGCGCCGGACAGCACGGCCTTGGACAACGGCGGACGGTCGTAGGGCCGATGGCGCTCCTGGCCGATCAGCGTGATCCGTCCGGTGAAGCCGCGCCCGCGCAGCGCCTCCGCGCTGCGCAGCCCGGCCAGGCCCGCTCCCACCACTACGACATGGTTCACGTTCATGACCATAACGGGGGCGGTGCCGGCACGTCGCGCCGAGGCCGTAGGCTGGAGGCGCAAGACGCGCGGGAGTCCGGCCGTCACCGGGCTGAGAGGAAGGCTTGAGCGGGCCTTCGACCGCAAGACACCTGATCCGGATCATGCCGGCGAAGGGAGCGCGGATGAATGTGATCGTGGGCGGCGGCGTCGTCGGGTTGTCGATCGCCTGGCGGCTGGCCCGCGAGGGGCTGCCCGTCACGGTGGTCGATCCGGCCCCGGGGCGCGGGGCGTCCTACGCGGCGGCCGGGATGCTGGCGCCCGTCAGCGAGGTCGCCTACACCGAGGAGCCTTTGCTGCGGCTGGGGGCCGCCTCGCTGAGCCGATGGCCGTCCTTCGCCGCCGAACTGGCCGCCGACGCGGGCCTCGGCCCCGATCTCGGTGCGGGCTCTGGGGCGGGTCTCGGCACGGGGCTGAGCGGCGGTCCCGGTGGCGGGGCCGGGGCGAGGGCCGGGGAGGCGTTCGGGGGCGCGTTCGGGGTGATCGGGCCGGAGGGGGCCGCTGGTCGTGCGCTCGACCTGCGCGCCGACGGCACGCTCGACGTCGCCTTCGGGGCCGACGACCTCGCGGCGCTCGACGACCTGGCGGCGTTCATGGACAAGCTGGGGCTGCGGGTCGAGCGGCTGACCGGGCGCGAGTGCCGGCGTCTGGAGCCCATGCTGGCCCCTTCGGTGCGCGGCGGGCTGCTGGCCCCCGGTGACGCCTGGGTCGATCCGCGCCGGGTCACGGCGGCGCTGCTGGCCGCGCTCGACCGGCTGGGCGTGCCCGTGGTGCGGGCGCGGGTGACCGGCCTGCTGCGCGACGGCGACGCCGCTCCGGGCGCCGCGACAGGCGCTGGGACCAGCTCTGGCACCGGCGCTCTGACCGGCGGTGGGATCAGCTCTAGGACCGGCGCTGGGATCGGTGCTGGGGCAGGCGGTGCGGCAGGACCTGTGGCGGGAGCCGTGACAGGTGCTGTGACAGGGGTGCGGCTTGAGGCCGTGCTCGGTCAGCCTGAGCCGGCGGTGCCGGAGATCGCGGCCGAGCGGGTGGTGCTGGCCGCCGGGGCGTGGAGCGGGGAGCTGGCCGACGTGCCCGTCCGGCCGGTCAAGGGGCAGATCATGCGGTTGCGCTCGCCGCAGCCGCTGCTCGGCCGGTGCGTACGCGGGATGGTGCACGGCGCGCCCGTCTACCTCGTCCCCAGGGGCGACGGCGAGCTGGTGCTCGGGGCGACCCAGGAGGAGCTGGGGTTCGACACCCGGGTGACCGCGGGCGGGCTCTACGAGCTGCTGCGCGACGCCAGGGAGCTGGTGCCGGGCGTCACCGAGCTGGAGGTCGCCGACGTGGTCGCCGGGCTGCGTCCGGGCACCCCCGACAACCTGCCGATCATCGGGGCGGGCGAGGTCCCGGGGCTGGTGCTGGCGACCGGCCACCATCGGGGCGGGGTGCTGCTGGCCCCCCTGACGGCGGCCCTGGTCACGTCGGCGGTGCTGACACCGTCCACGACGCCCCCGTCCGCGACGTCGAGGCCCCCGACGGCGGCCCCGACAACGGCCCAGACAGGCACACAGGCCGCGGCCCAGGCGGCGGTGCAGACAGGCACGCAGCCGGCGGCCCAGGCGGCGGCTCGGGTGGCGGGGGTTTCGACGGGCGCGGGGATTCTGACGGGTGAGGAGGGCGAGCTCGCCGCGCTGTGCTCGCCCGCGAGATTTCGGGATATTTCATGATTGTGACGATCAACGGCGCCGCGCACGAGGTGGCCGACGGCACCACCGTGGCCCAGGCCGTACGGACGCTGACCACCGCCACCACCGGCGTGGCCGTGGCCGTGAACGACGAGGTGGTGACGCGGAGCTCGTGGGAGACGACGGCGCTCGGCGACCGCGACCGCGTCGAGGTTCTGACGGCGGTGCAGGGTGGATGAGCTGATCATCGCCGGGGAGAAGTTCGCCTCCCGGCTCATCATGGGCACCGGCGGCGCGCCCTCCCTGGAGGTGCTCGACCAGGCCCTGGTCGCCTCGGGCACCGAGCTGACCACGGTGGCCATGCGGCGGCTCGACCCGGGCGCCCGCGGCTCGGTCCTGGACGTGCTGCGCCGCCGCGACATCAAGGTGCTGCCGAACACCGCGGGCTGCTTCACCGCGGGCGAGGCCGTGCTGACGGCCCGGCTGGCCCGCGAGGCCCTGGGGACGAACTGGGTCAAGCTTGAGGTCATCGCCGACGAGCGCACGCTGCTGCCCGACCCGATCGAGACGTTCGACGCCGCCGAGCGGCTGGTGGCCGACGGGTTCGTGGTGCTGCCGTACATCGGCGACGACCCGGCGCTGGCGCGGCGGCTGGAGCAGGCCGGCTGCGCGGCGGTGATGCCCTTGGGCGCGCCGATCGGCTCGGGGCTCGGGATCAGGAACCCGCACAACATCGAGCTCATCGTGGAGTCCGCCGGGGTGCCGGTGATCCTCGACGCCGGCATCGGCACGGCCAGCGACGCCGCCCTGGCCATGGAGCTGGGCTGCGACGCGGTGCTGCTGGCCACGGCGGTCACCCGGGCGCAGCGGCCCGAGCTCATGGCCTCGGCGATGAGGGCGGCCGTGGCGGCCGGACGCCAGGCTCGGCAGGCGGGCCGGATCCCGCGCCGGCGCTACGCCGAGGCGTCCTCACCGACGACCCCCTAAAGGCGCCCCAGAGACGCCCAGGAGACGGCCGGAGACACCCCGGAGACACCCCGGGGACGCCCCCGGGAGACGGCCCGGAGACGCCCGCGCGAGACGGCCCCGGAGACGCCCCGGAGACGACCTGGTGATCCCCTGGAGATCCCCCTCCGAGACTGCCGGAGGGACCGGCTCGCGCCGGCCCTTCCGCCGGTCGGGGCCGCTCTCGCGGGAACGTCTCCGCATCGGTTTCGGGCGCGTGGGCCCTGCCGGTGGCAAAACGCCCGTAAACTCAGGGGGGTGGTGGATAAGACGACTGCGGACCCCCTGGTCGGGCGGCTCCTCGATGGGCGTTACCGCATCGAGAGCCGGATCGCCCGGGGCGGTATGGCGACCGTCTACCTGGCGCTCGACGTCCGGCTGGATCGCACTGTCGCGTTGAAGGTCATGCACCGCTCGCTCGCCGAGGACCCGGCGTTCGTCCGCAGGTTCATCGGCGAGGCCAAGTCGGTGGCCAGCCTGTCCCACCCCAACGTGGTGCACGTCTTCGACCAGGGCACCGACACCGACGTCGTCTACCTGTCGATGGAGTACGTGCCGGGCCGCACGCTGCGCGACATCCTGCGCGAGCGCGGCAGGCTGCCCGCCCGCGAGGCGCTGGAGATCATGATCCCGGTGCTGGCCGCCCTGGGCGCGGCCCACCAGGCCGGGATGGTCCACCGCGACGTGAAGCCCGAGAACGTGCTGATGACCGACGACGGCCGGGTCAAGGTCGTCGACTTCGGGCTGGCCAGGGCGATCGAGGCGACCAACCAGACCCGTACCGGCGTGATGATCGGCACGATCGGCTACATGTCGCCCGAGCAGGTCACCACCGGCGGCGCCGACGTGCGCAGCGACGTCTACGCCGCCGGCATCATGCTGTTCGAGCTGGTGACCGGGCAGCAGCCCTACGACGGCGAGACGCCGATGTCGGTGGCCTACCGGCACGTGCACGACACGGTGCCGCCGCCGTCGTCGCTGGTGCCCGAGGTGCCGCCGCTGATCGACACGCTGGTCGGGCACGCCACGGCCCGCGAGCCCCACGACCGCCCGGCCGACGCCACGGCGATGCTGGTCGAGGCGGTCGACGCCCACCGGATGCTGCCCCGGCTGAGCACCCCGCCGGCCATGACGGCCGTGTTCAACCAGTCGATGCCGCCGCGGCCGAGCGGCGCGGGCGCCCCGTCGATGCCGCTGGCCGCGCCGGCGCACACGCTGATCCAGCCGCGCGCCGAGGTGACGCCGCCGGTGTCGCCGCCGCCGTCCAGGCGTTCGTTCAGGCCCAACTGGTTCCTGGTCCTGCTCGCCGCGGTCATGGTCGTCGCGGTGGCGGTGACCGGCTGGTACTTCTCCCAGACCCAGTACGTGCAGGTGCCCGACCTCGTCGGCCAGAACGTGGTGGTCGCCGAGCGCGCCGCCACGAGCAAGGGCTTCAAGGTCAACAAGGTCGCCGGCGAGTACAACGAGGACACCGCCGAGGGGCTGGTGCTGCGTACCGACCCCGAGGGCAAGACCGAGGTGGAGAGCGGCAGCACGATCACGCTGGTGCCCTCGCTCGGCCCCAAGCGGGTGATCGTCCCCAGCGTCAGGGGCCTGACCAGCGACGAGGCCCGCGTCAAGATCGCCGAGGCCGGGCTCACCGTGGGCAGCGTCAAGCGCCTGCCCAACGGCGAGGTCGAGCGGAACAAGGTGATCCGCAGCTCCCCCGAGGCCGGCGAGAAGGTCAAGGAGGGCGCGAAGGTCGGCATCTTCGTGAGCGCCGGCATGGTGATGCCCGACGTGACCGGCATGCCGAAGGACGAGGCCGCCGCCTACCTCGGCGGCCAGGGCTTCGCGGTGCAGGTCAACGAGGTCGACGACGACGCCGAGCCGTGCACGGTCATCGCCCAGGCGCCGAAGGCCAAGTCCGAGGTCGACAAGGGCACCCCCGCGATGATCACGGTGGCGCGCTGCCAGACCGACTTCTGGGACTGGTTCAAGGGCGACAACGAGGCCCGCGACGACCAGGAGTTCCGCCTGGTGCCTGCGGTCATCGGCAAGAACGTCAAGGACGCCAAGTCGGAGCTGGAGTCGCTGGGCTTCCACGTACGGGTCCAGCGGCTGGCCAACGGCGGCGTCGTGCAGTACCAGCGGCCGTTACCGAACAGTGAGCGGCCGCCCGGCGCGACCGTCTTCCTCTGGCAGTAGCGCGCCGGGTCAGGCCAGGTGCCCGTGCAGGCGCACCCTGGCCAGCCCGCCGTCGGGGTAGATGTCGACCCGTACGTGGGTGACCGGTTCGGGGTGGCCGAGCCGGAAGCGGTGGGGCGTGTCGGGCTGCAACCGGGTCTTCGGCAGCAGCGTGACCTCGCGCCCGCCGGACAGCCCGGTGAGCGCGACGTGGCCGGGGGCGTTGAAGATCAGGTTCGTGGTGTCGATCTCGGCCAGGCGCACCAGGCCCGGCCCGGCCAGGCGGATGAGCAGCCAGTCGTTGCCCGGCCCGCGGCGGCGCGCGGTCTCCCAGCCCTCCGCCTGGTGGCGGGCCAGGCCGGGGGCGATGACGTTGTTCGGCGCGGAGTAGAACTCGTCGGAGCAGGCGGTGACCAGGCCGCCGTTCTGGAGGGCGGCCAGGTCGAGGCTCAGCCCCTCGTAGACGGACAGGTCGGGGCGCACCTCGCCGTGCACGCGCAGACGGGCGATGCCGCCGTCGGGGTACATGTTCAGGCGTACGTGGGTGTAGCGGGTGTCGTCCCCGGTGACCTCGACGTGGTGCTCGGCGTCGCCCTTGAGCGCCGTCCTCGGGACGATCTCCGTCCAGTCGGCGGCGGCCAGCTCGGCGGGCGAGGGATGGCCGGGCACGGCGGCGGCCTCGACCGAGGCGTACGGCGGGTAGTTGCCCTTGAACCAGGCCGTGTCGATCACCACGCCGCGGATCGCGCCCGGCAGGCCCAGCCGCACCAGCGCCCAGTCGTGGCCGGGGGTGCGGCGGCGGCGGGTCTCCCAGCCGTCGTAGACCTGGCCCTTGTTGCCGAACGTCTCGGCGCGGAAGCCGGGGCGGCCCGGCCTGATCAGGCTCTCCTTCTCGGCGAAGGACTCGTCGCTGGCCGCCACGACCGCGCCGCCGAGGGTGCGCAGGGCCAGGTCGGGCAGGGCGGTGAAGCCGGGCATCTACTGCTCCCCGAGGATGAGGCGGCCGTGCGGCTCGCCGTCCACGGGACGGCCGCGCAGCCAGGTGGTCAGGACCGCGCCCTTGAGCACGCGGCCGTGGTAGGGGGTGACGGGGTTGCGGTGGTGCAGGCGGGCGGCGTCCACCGGGTTGTCGGCGTCGGGGTCGAAGGCGACCAGGTCGGCGTCGCCGCCGGGGCGGATCGCGCCCTTGCCGGGGAGCCGGGCCGTCTCGGCGGGCGCGGCCGACATCCAGCGGACGACGTCGGCGAGGGTGTGGCCGCGCCGGGCGGCCTCCGTCCAGACCGCGGACAGGCCGAGCTGGAGGGAGGCGACACCGCCCCAGGCGGCGGCGAAGTCGGGCACCTTCAGGTCGGCGGGCGAGGGCGAGTGGTCGGAGACGACGCTGCTCAGCACGCCGCGGGCCAGGCCGTCCCACAGCAGCTCGCGGTTGGCCCGCGAGCGGATGGGCGGGCAGCACTTGTACGCCGTGCGCCCCTCGGGCACCTGCTCGGCCTCCAGCGTCAGGTAGTGGGGGCAGGTCTCGGCCGTGACCGCCACCCCGTCGGCCTGGGCCCGCGCCAGCACGTCGAGGCATTCGGCGCTGGAGACGTGCAGGATGTGCACGCGCGCGCCGGTCTCGGCGGCCAGCGCGACGACCCGCGCGACCGCGCTGCGCTCGGCGGCTCCCGGCCGCGACTCCAGGAACTCCCGGTACGTCGGCCCGCCCGGCTCGGCCAGCAGCTCGGGGTCCTCGGCGTGCACCACGACGAGCCCGCCGAACCCGGCGACCTCGGTCAGCACCGCCCGCAGCTCGGCCGTGGCGAGCGGCGGGAACTCCTCGACGCCCGACGGGGACATGAAGCACTTGAAGCCCCGGACGCCGCGCTCGTGCAGCGGCCGCAGCTCCTTGAGGTTGCCGGGGACCGCGCCGCCCCAGAACGCCACGTCCACGTGGCACTGCCCGCGGGCGGCCCGCAGCTTGGCCTCCAGCGCCTCCACGCTGACGGTCGGAGGCAGGGAGTTGAGCGGCATGTCCACGATCGTGGTCACGCCGCCCGCGGCGGCCGCCCTGGTGGCCGAGGCGAAGCCCTCCCAATGGGTCCGGCCCGGCTCGTTGACGTGCACGTGCGTGTCCACCAGGCCGGGGAGCAGGGGCAGGTCGCGCAGGTCGATGTCCTCGGCGGCGTCGAGGGGCTCGGCGTAGTCGTACAGGGCGTGGACGCGTTCGCCCCGTACGGCCACGGCCGCGGCCCGCTCCCCCTCGGGCGTGACCACCCTGCGGGAGCGGACGACGAGGTCGTGAACGGTCATCTGCCCTCCAGATGCTCGGCGGCCACCCGGGCGGCCAGGCGTTCCAGGAGCGGGCCGGCCTCGGCCATGCACCGGGCCGGGTCCGGCTCCAGGTCGGTCAGGGCGTAGGCGGCCTCGATGCCGGCGTCCTTGAGCTCGGTGTCGCCGAGGGTGCGCCGTCCGCAGACCGCGACCACCGGCACGCCCGCCCTGGCCGCGGCCTGGGCCACGCCGATCGGCGCCTTGCCGCGCAGGGACTGCTCGTCGAGCGAGCCCTCGCCGGTGATCACCAGCCGCGCGCCCTGGACGAGCGCGCCGAAGCCGAGCAGGTCGAGCAGGTATTCGATGCCGGGCCGCAGCTCGGCGTGGAGGAAGGCCAGCGCCGCGAACCCGACGCCGCCCGCCGCGCCCGCCCCGGGGGCTCCGGCCACGCCCATGGCACGCGGGGTGTCGTCGTGCTCGACGGCGCCGACCAGGCCGTGGGTCTGGGTGGCGACGGCGGCCAGCCGGGACAGGCCCGCCTCCAGCACCTTGACGTCCTCGGGGGTCGCGCCCTTCTGCGGCCCGTAGACGGCGGCGGCCCCGTGCGGGCCGAGCAGGGGGTTGTCCACGTCGCTCGCCACCACGAACTCCACCCCGGAGACGTCGGCGAACCCGGACAGGTCGATGCGGGCCAGCCCGCGCAGCGCGGCGCCGCCGTCGGGCAGCTCGGCGCCCTCGCCGTCGAGCAGGCGGGCGCCCAGCGCCCGGACCATGCCCGCTCCCCCGTCGGTGGACGCGCTGCCGCCGAGCCCGAGGACGACCCGCCGGGCGCCCCTGCGCAGGGCGTCGGCGATCAGCTCTCCGGTGCCGTAGGAGGTGGCGGTCAAGGGGGCCGGCCCGGCGGGCAGCCGCCGCAGCCCCGACGCCTCGGCCAGCTCGACCACGGCCGTCGGCGTGCCGCCGGCCGCCCGCCAGGCGTACGCCGCGCTCACGCGTTCGCCGGTGGGCCCGGCGACCTCCACGGTGACGCGGTCGAACCCGCAGGCCACGGCCGCCTCGACGGTGCCGTCGCCGCCGTCGGCGACCGGCAGCTCGACCGTGGGCACCCCGAGCCCCGCCGACACCCGGGCCGCGACCTCGGCGGCCGTGAGGGAGCCCTTGAACTTGTCGGGTGCCACCAGAACCTGCTTTACCACTACGAACTCCCACAAGATGCTGAACAATGGCCGGACACGCCTTCCTGCCCGGTGCGAGCGGGCAGGAAGGCGTGACTCATCATCACATCAGCCCCCCGGCCGGCGGCGGCCGAGGGTAGGCGCCCTCAGTGAAAGGTGCCCTCAAGGAAGGTGCTCTCAGTGAAGCAGGCGCCCGCGCCCGCCGCCCATGGGCCGCGAGCACGAACCTGAGCTGTTCTGGCGGGTTCTGAGGTGTGTGATCCTCCAATTAGGCTCACATCCCGTAAGGAGGCGTTTGATGCGCATATCTGAGCGGGAGAGGCGGCGCCGGCTGGGCGTGCGCCACAGCCTGGCGGCCAAGGCGGCGACCCCGGAGGAGGCGACGGCGTCCGTGGTGGCGCTGCACGCCACCGACCCGGCGACGGTGTTCCTGTCGGCGGGCGCCCGGCTCACCGCGCCCGGGACCGCGCCGGTCGAGCGGGCCCTGTACGAGGACCGCACCCTGGTGCGCATGCACGGGATGCGCCGCACGGTGTTCGTGGTCCCGGCCGCGCTGGTGCCCGTCGTGCACCACTCCTCCACGCTCGCGGTCGCCACGAGGGTGCGCAAGGCGCTGGTCAAGGAGCTCACCGCGGCCGGCGGCTGGGACGAGGCCTGGCTGGCCGACGTGGAGTCGTCGGTGCTGCGCGTCCTGGCGGCGGAGGGCACGGCGACGGCGGCCCGGCTGGGGGTGCTGGAGCCGCGGCTGCGCGAGCAGTTCCGGGTGGCCGTGGGCAAGCCGTACGAGGCCGTGCACAGCGTCGGGCAGCGGCTGATCACGCTGATGGGGATGGAGGGCCGGCTCGTCCGCCAGGGCCGCCCGTCCGGCTCGTGGACGAGCACGCAGCACCTGTGGGCCGTCGCCCCGCCCATGGACGCGACCACGGTCCCGCAGGCCCAGGCGGAGCTGGTGCGCCGCTGGCTGGCCGCGTTCGGCCCCGGCACGGAGGCCGACGTCAAGTGGTGGACCGGCTGGACGCTGCGCGAGGTGCGCGCCGCGCTGGCCGCCGTCGGCGCGGTCGAGGTCGAGCTGGACGAGGGCGCGGGATACGTCCTGCCCGGCGATCTGGACGAGACGCCCGAGCCGGAGCCGTGGGCGGCGCTGCTGCCCGCCCTGGACCCGACGCCGATGGGCTGGCAGGGCCGCGACTGGTACCTGCCGAAGGAGCACCGGGCCGAGCTGTTCGACCGCAGCGGCAACGTCGGCCCGACCGTGTGGTGGGACGGGCGGGTCGTCGGCGGCTGGGGGCAGCGGCCCGGCGGCGAGATCGGGTGGCGGGCCCTCACCGACCTGGGCTCCGACGCCGTGGCGGCCGTGGAGGCCGAGATCGCCGGTCTGGCCTCCTGGCTCGGCGGCGTGCGGATCACGCCCCGCTTCCGCACGCCCCTGGAGCGCGCGCTGGCGGAGTAGGACGTCAGGAGACGACGCGGATGAACTCCTCCAGCGAGTAGCGCCCGTCCTGGTCGGAGTCGGCCTCCTGGCTCAGCGCGCCGAGGGCCTCGGCGGGCAGGTCGGGGAAGTGCCGCTTCAGCTCGGCCTCGCTGACGAAGCCGTCGCCGTCGGTGTCGATCTCGGCGAAGGTGCTCTTGAGCTGCGCCAGCCGCTCACCGGGGAGTTCTGCCGACACGGGACCGCCTTTCGGTACTGAATGCCACGTTCCGGACATTCACCACCCTAGTGCTGGACCTCCCTGCCCGCCGAGTGCCCGCGCTCGGCCGCCAGCCGCATCAGCCTGCGGTGGGCCTCGGCGCCCGCCCGTCCGGCCGCGTCGTGGGACGTCGTCCGCAGCTCGCCGTCCTCGACCACGGTCCGGCCGCCGACCAGGACGCGGGCCACCGGCGGCGGGGGCCCGAACACCAGCGCGCACACCGGGTCGGCCACGGCGGCGGTGAAGGGCCCGCCGGTCCGCCACAGGACGACGTCGGCCAGCTTGCCCGGCTCCAGCGAGCCGAGCTCGGCCTCCCGGCCCAGGTTGCGCGCCCCGCCCAGGGTGGCCAGCTCCAGCGCCTGGCGGGCCGACAGCGCGCGGGGGCCGTACCTGGCCCGCTGGAACAGCAGGGCCTGCCGCATCTCCCCGGCCAGTGAGGTCAGCTCGGCGGAGGCGCTGCCGTCCACGCCGAGCCCGACGTTCACGCCCCGGCGCAGCATCTCCGACACGCGGGCGATCCCGGAGCCGAGGCGGCCGTTGGAGGAGGGGCAGTGGGCCGCGCCCGTGCCGGTGCGGGCGAGCTTGGCGATGTCGGCGTCGCTGAGGTGCACGGCGTGCGCGAGCCACACGTCGGGCCCCAGCCAGCCGAGCTTGTCCATGTAGTCGACCGGACGCAGGCCGAACCGCTCGACGCAGTGCTCGTCCTCGTCGAGCGTCTCGGCCAGGTGGGTGTGCAGGCGGACGCCCTTGGCCCTGGCCAGGGCCGCCGACTGGGTCATCAGCTCGGCGCCGGCCGAGAACGGCGAGCACGGCGCGACCGCGACCCGCACCATCGAGGACGGCGACGGGTCGTGGTGGGCGTCCACCGCCTCGGCCGTCGCGGCCAGCACGTCGTCGAGCTCCTCGACCACCTCGTCCGGCGGCAGCCCGCCCTGCGAGCGGCCCAGGTCCATCGAGCCGCGCGCCGGGTGGAAGCGCAGGCCGATCTCCCGCGCCGCCTCGACCTCGGCCGCGAGCAGGTCGCCACGGCCCTTGGGGAAGACGTAGTGGTGGTCGCTGGAGGTGGTGCAGCCGGACAGCGCCAGCCAGCCGAGCCCGGCCGTGGCCGCGCCCCTGACGACCTCGGCGTCCATGGCGGCCCACACGTCGTAGAGCGCCACCAGCCACTCGAACAGGGTGGCGTCCTGGGCCAGCCCCTGGGAGGCCCATTGGTAGAGGTGGTGGTGGGTGTTGACCAGGCCGGGGGTGGCCAGGCAGCCGGAGCCGTCCACCCGCCGGGCGCCGGGGATGGCGGGCGCGGGGCCGGGGCCGAGGGCGGCGATCCGGTCGCCCTCGACGACGAGGTGGCCGGAGGGGATCTCGGGGCCGGCGACGGGCGCGATGTGCACGTTCTCGATCAACAGGGTCATCGGGACGCCTTCCGCGCGGCGGCCAGCCGGACCGCGTCGAGGATCTTCTCGTAGCCGGTGCAGCGGCACAGGTTGCCCGCCAGCGCCTCGCGGATCTCCGCGTCGGACGGCCGGGGCACGCGTTCGAGCAGGTCATGGGCCTGTACGACGAGCCCCGGGGTGCAGAACCCGCACTGCACGGCCCCGCACTCGGCGAACGCCTCCTGCACCGGGTCGAGCCGGTCGCCCGCGGCCAGCCCCTCGACCGTGCGCACCCGCCGCCCCTCGGCCTGCCCGGCGGCGACCAGGCACGAGCAGACCGGCAGCCCGTCGAGGTAGACCGTGCACGAGCCGCACTCGCCCTGCTCGCAGGCGTTCTTGGAGCCGGGGAGCCCGATCCGCTCGCGCAGCACGTACAGCAGGCTCTCCCCCTCCCAGACGTCGTCCACGCTGTGGGCGCGGCCGTTGACGGTGACGTTCAGGCGCATCAGGCGGCCCTTCTCGCGAGGTGGTCGTTCCAGGCCCAGGTGAGCGTGCGCCGGGCCATCACGCCGACCGCGTGCACCCGGTAGGCGGCGGTGCCGCGCACGTCGTCGATCGGCGCGGCGGCCCGCGCGCACAGCTCGCCGAAGCGGGCCAGCAGCGCGGGGTCGAGCGGGGCGTGCCAGTCCAGCTCCCGGGCCAGCAGGTCCTCCGCCTCCAGGGCGCGGCGCGGCGTGGGCGCGGCCGAGCCGATCCCGGTGCCGACCCGCCGCTCGCCGGGGTGCAGCGCGACCGCGAACGAGCACACCGCGATCACCATGGCGTTGCGCGTGCCGACCTTGGAGAAGTACTGGGGCCCCTGGGCGGGTTCGACGCGCACGGCCCTGATCAGCTCGTCCGGCTCCAGGGCGTTGCGCTTGACCCCGAGGTAGAACTCGGCCGCGGGGATCAGCCGGGTGCCGCGCTCGCGCGACTCGACCTCGACGACCGCGCCCGCCGCCAGCAGCGGCGGATGGCTGTCGCCCGCGGGCGAGGCCGCGCCGAGGTTGCCGGCGACCGTGCCGCGGTTGCGGATCTGCGGCGAGCCGACCGTGCGCGCGGCCTGCGCGAGCCCCGGCAGCACGCCGCCCAGCTCGTCGACGACCGTGGCGTACGTGACCCCGGCCCCGATCCGGCAGACCCCGTCGGTCATGCCCCATTCACGCAGCTCGGCCACCTGGTTGAGGTCGAGCAGCGCCTCCGGCCTGCGCACGTCGAAGTTGATCTCGACCATCACGTCGGTGCCGCCCTGGACGGGCAGCGCTCCGGGCCGGTCCGCCTTGGCGGCCAGCGCCTGCGCCCACGTGGTGGGCCGCAAGAAGTCCATCGTCCTCACTCCCAGGCGAATCCCGCGTCGGGTGCGTCCTCACGCAGCACACTGCCCTCGATCAGCCCGTAGGGACGGTCGGCGGCGTAGAAGACCTCGTTCTCGTTGTCCAGGCCGAACGGCGACAGGTCGACCAGGAAGTGGTGCTTGTTCGGCAGCGTCAGCCGGACCTCGCAGACCTGCGGGCAGGTGGTCAGCACCCGCTCGCCCATCGCGTAGAGGGTCTGCTGCAACGACAGGCTGTGCGTCTGCGCGAAGGCGTCCAGCAGGCAGGCGCGCACCTGCGCGTACGGCGGGCGCCCGCCCGTCCCGGCGTGCCGCCAGCGGGCGGTGACCGCGGTGGCCAGGACGCGGTCGGTCGTCGGCTGGAGGGTGGTGTACTCGTCCACGAGGTAGCCGTGGAACTCCGAGCCGGTCGAGTTCAGCACGACCAGGTCCGTCAGGCCGGACACGACGGTGGTGCGGCCGTCCCTGTCGTGGTGGACGACGCAGGTGCGCACCTCGCCGCCGTCGCGCACGAAGGAGTGCCGCGACTCGCCGGGGATGCGGTTCCAGGCGTACTCCTCGATCTCCACCCGCGCGTGATGGATGGACGGGTGCGCGGAGACGTAGTGGCGGGCCAGTAAGAGGGCGAAGTCCTCGATCTCGCCGACGCCGTGCTTCCTGGCGAAGGCGTAGGCGGTGTTCTTCTGCGTGTCGGTGGGCAGGACGGCGGCGTTGCTGCCGTTCCTGTGCACCTCCTCCATGTCGCCCGACAGCGCGGTGCTGACGTTGATGTCCTTGAGGTGGTGGACGGCCCCCTCCCTGACCACGTGGACCAGCCTGGTCTCCGCCTTGCCGTAACGGTTGGGGCCCAGCTTGACGGTCATCTAGCTCCCTCGGTAGGTGGAGTAGGCGTACGGGCTGAGCAGCAGCGGCACGTGGTGGTGCGCGGCGGCATCGGTGACGGTGAAGGCGATGACGACCTCGGGGTAGAAGGTGTCGGCCAGGTAGGCGCCGGTGTCGAAGACGACGCGGTGCACGCCCTCCTCGGTGTCCCAGCCCTTGATCCGGCCGTCGTCGTCGGTGCTGCCCCGGGCCAGCACGCGGCCCTCGTGCTCCAGCCGGACGCCCACCCCGGCGGCCGGGCGGCCCGAGACCGCGTCCAGGACGTGCGTCGAGAAGCTCATCTCCCCTCCCCTTCCATGAGCTTCCCCAGCCGAAGCCGGGTGATCTTCACCAGTTCCTCGCGGACGACCCCGCGCTCGGTCTCCTCGTCGTTGTCCAGCCGGGCGCGCAGCCGGGCCAGCAGCTCGGCCCCGCTCAGGCCGGCGGCGCAGACCAGGTAGACGTACCCGAACCGCTCCTCGTACGCGCGGTTGCCCGCGGCCAGCGCGGCCCGCAGCTCCTCGGCCCCCGGCGCGTCCGGGTGCGCGCCCGCCTGCTCCTGGCGTGACCAGCGCGACTCCCGGCCGTCCCCGGACGGGCGTTCCCCGATGCGCGGGTGGGCCGCCAGCGCCTCCAGGACGTCGGGCCACGTCAGCTCGCGCACCGCCGTCTCGGCGGCCTCGGCGAGCCGTTCGCGGGCGGCGTAGGGCCTGCGGGCGGCCACCGCCGCGGCGAACGCGCGGGAGGCGCAGCAGGCCAGCAGCTCCGCCTCCGCCTCCGCGCGCGGCCGCCGGTTGAACCCGGCCAGGGAGTTGGACATGTCAGCAGTACACACACGGGCCTGGTTCCCGGTCCATCCGTGAGAACTCCCAAGTACGCAACGGGATGGCCAGGACTTTTCGTGTCATGCTCCAACCCGGCCCCGGCCGGGACGCCCCTGAGCTGCGCCTACACTGGGAGCCATCATGACCTTGACATCCCTGATCGGCGGGCACGTGTCCGTCACCGGCGGCCTGGCGACCGGCGGCCTGAAGTACATGGCCGAGATCGGCGCCGAGATGGTCCAGGTGTTCGTCACCAACCCGCGCGGCTGGGCGCTCAACGACGGCAAGCCCGCCGAGGACGCCAAGCTGGCCGAGTCCGGCGTCACCGCGTTCATCCACGTGCCGTACCTGGTGAACTTCGGCTCGCCCAACCCCGAGACGCTGGCCAACTCCATCGCCGTCGTCCGCCACGGGCTGCGGCGCGGGGTCGAGACCGGCGCCAAGGGCGTCGTGGTCCACACCGGCTCGGCCGTCACCCAGTCCCGCGACGACGCGCTGCGGCAGATTCACGAGACCCTGCTGCCGCTGCTCGACGAGATCCCCGAGGGCGGCCCCGACCTGCTGCTGGAGCCCATGGCGGGCCAGGGCGCGATGCTCTGCGCGACCGTCCAGGACCTGGAGCCCTATCTCGCGGCGCTCGACTGGCACCCGCGGGCCTGCGTCTGCCTCGACACCTGCCACGCCTTCGCCGCCGGCCACGACCTGGCCGCCGAGGGCGGGGTGCGGGAGACGTTCGACGCCCTGCACGCCATCGCGCCCGGCCGGCTCAAGCTCATCCACGCCAACGACAGCAAAGACGTGTGCGGGGCCAAGAAGGACCGGCACGAGAACATCGGCGCGGGCCACATCGGCGCGCAGCCGTTCGCCGAGATCATGCGGCATCCGGCGGTGGCGGGCGTGCCGATCTGCATCGAGACGCCCGGCAAGGCCGACAAGCACCGCGAGGACATCGAGCTGCTGAAGAAGCTCCGCGACGAGGGCTGACCCGGCGCGATCCCCGGTGACGGGGATGAGAGCCCGTCCTGGTCAGCAATCGTGATAGGGGCGCCTGCTCGCACGATCCGGCCGCCCCCGAAGGCCGGATCGCGGGGCCGGGGTCCGTGGCCTCCGCAGGCGCCCCCTCACCTGATCGGCAGGCGGGCCCTACCCCCCGGTCAAAGGCCCGACAGCCGTGGTGACCTGGTGGTCACCGGTGAAGCCGACGCATCAGGCCCTTGCTTGAGCCTTGCGGCCCGTCCCCCCCGATGCGCCGGGTGGCTTCCGATGCCGAAACACTACGGTCGCGATCTTGTGGGCGAAACCCTGTTCACGGCCAGCTCGCTGAACGGTCTGTAGTCATCGACATACGGAGGGTGGCCGGACGGCGAGCGGTCACCGGCGAGCGACGAACGGCTGGTTCATGGTTCCTCCCAGCGACCGGCAGGCCCCTGGAGGGCATCGCGGGAACCGCCGCCAAGGGCCCACCCCCGACGTGACCTGGGAAATCTTTTACCATCACGGCGGCAGACCGCCCGGCGGCCGGGGCTCGGCGCCCGCCCGGCGCCCGCCGGACGCGCCCAGCTTCACGCCCACCCATCGGCACCAGCCCCCGCGGGCCGGCGGTCAGGAGAAGGCGCCGCGATGCTGGCGGACGAGCTGTTCGCGCACCTGACGGCTGTGCCGCCGGCTGACCTGCAACGTCTCGGTGCCGACGGTGAGCGTGACCCGGCCGCCCTCGAAGCGCAGCTCGCTGACGTGCCGGGCCGAGACCAGGGTGCTGCGGTGGACGCGGATGAACCCCGCCTCCGACCAGCGGCGTTCGAGCGCGGCCAGCGACATGCGGACGAGGTAGCTGCCGTCGCCGGTGTGCAGCCGCACGTAGTCGCCCTTGGCCTCGGCGAACCAGATGGCCTGCTGCGGCACGAACCTGGTGCGCCCGCCCAGCTCGACCGGGATCACGTCGTCCTGGCTCGGCTCGGCGAGCGGCGCGGAGGCCGCCTCCAGCCGCCTGACCGCCTCCGCCAGGCGCTCGGCCCGGACCGGTTTGAGCAGGTAGTCGACGGCCTCCAGCTCGAACGCCTGCACCGCGCACTCCTCGTGCGCCGTGACGAACACCAGCTTGGGCGGGCAGGGGAAGCCGCCGACCAGCCGGGCGAGGTCGAGCCCGTCGAGGCCCGGCATGCGGATGTCGAGGAAGATCGCGTCGAGCCGCTCGCCGCCGCCGATCATCTGCACCATGTCCTGCAGCGCGGTGACGCCGTCGGCCGCGGTCGCGACGTGTTCGATTCTCGTGTCCTGGCGCAGCAGGTAGGCGAGCTCCTCAAGAGCGGGCAGCTCGTCGTCGACCGCCAGGACCCTCAGCATGGGCTCCACGCTGCCGTATGAAAGCAGAGGTCACAAGCGACACGCCAGCTCAGCGTAAGGAATTGACTACAATGAGGTAAATTGCGTCTTCGGGACGCGCAGCCGGACCCGGGTGCCGGCGCCGAGCGCGGTCTCCACGACGAGGCCGTAGCCGTCGCCGTAGATCTGGCGCATGCGCAGGTCCACGTTGGCCAGGCCGATGCCGCCGCCCTCGCGGGCCGGTTCGCCGTCGAGCATGCGCCTGGCGCACTCGGGGTCCATGCCGGTGCCGTCGTCCTCGACGGTGATGTGGGCCTCGGGGCCGGCGTCGCGGACCACGACCCGCACCTCGCCGCCGCCGCGCCGGCCGCGCATGCCGTGCTTGATGGCGTTCTCCACCAGCGGTTGCAGGCACAGGAACGGCACCGGCACCGGCAGCACCTCGGGCGCGACCTGCAGGCTGAAGCGCAGCTTGTCGCCGAAGCGGGCGCGCTCCAGCAGCAGGTACCGGTCGACGCAGGTCAGCTCGTCGGCCAGGGTGGTGAAGTCGTGGGCCCGGCGCAGGGCGTAACGGGAGAAGTCGGCGAAGTCGAGCAGCAGCTCGCGGGCGCGCTTGGGGTTCGTCCGGACGAACGAGGCGATCGTGGTCAGCGCGTTGTAGACGAAGTGCGGCGAGATCTGGGCACGAAGGGCGCGCATCTCGGCCTCCAGGGCCCGCCTGCGGGAGGCGTCGAGGTCGGCCAGCTCCAGCTGCCCCGACACCCAGCGACCCAGCTCGGTCACGGCGCGCACGAGCGCCGCGCTGACCTCCTCGTCGAAGGCCGCCAGCGTGCCCACGACCGTGTCGTCCACGGTCAGCGGCACGACCACGGCCCCGTACGGCTGCCCGGCGAACACCTGCGCCCGCCCGGCGGCCAGGGTGGTGCGGGCGTAGGTGAGCACGTCGTCGGTGCACGGGCCGTTCCAGGCCAGCGCGGCGTCGGTGGAGGTGATCGCGACGGCGCGGGTGCCGAGCAGCGCGTGCAGGTGGCGTACGGCCTTGCGCGCCGAGTCGCGGTCGAGCCCGCCGCGCAGGGCGGGCGCGGCCAGCCCCGCGACGTGCAACGCGGTGAAGGTGGCCTCGTGCTTGCCGCCGCCTTCCGGGAGCGCCGGGCGGCGCGTCCTGGCGCAGGCGTAGCCGAGGAGGAAGAGCAGGAGGGAGAGCGCCACGCATGCGGTGGTCTGCATGCGCCAAACCGTAGCCAATAACCGGTCGTGTTCGGGTGGAAACCCGCAGTGAAGTCTACGGGGGGCCCTCGCCGGGTTCCTCCTGATAGGAGTAGCGCTGTTCGCGCCAGGGATCGGCCAGGTTGTGGTATCCGCGTTCCTCCCAGAAGCCGCGCCGGTCCTCCAGGAGGTATTCGACGGCGCGCACCCACTTGACGCTCTTCCACGCGTACAGGTGGGGGACCACGATGCGCACGGGGAAACCGCGGTCGGGGCTGAGCGGCTTCTCGTCCAGCTCCGTGGCGAACAGGGTGTCGGGGGCGGCGAAGTCGGACATGCGGAGGTTGGCGCTGTAGCCGTACTCGGCCCAGATCATGACGTGGCGCACGCCGGGGTCGGGCGGCGCCAGCTCCATGATCGTGGCCGGGGTGACGCCCCGCCACTCGTTGGCCATGAGGGAGAACTTGGTCACGCAGTGGAAGTCGGCGATGCGCGTGTCCCGGGGCAGCAGCTCGAAGTCCGCCCACGTCAGGCAGTGCTCCTCGCCGGAGGCCGTGGCGCCGAAGACGCGGAAGTCCCAGCTGTCCGGCTTGAAGGCGGGCACCCTGCCGTAGTGGATCACGGGGCGGCCGCGCGGGACGTACTGGCCTGGAGGCAGGCGCGACTCCTCCACGATCACTCCCCTCACCGATCTCGCGTCTTGGGCCATCCTGCCATCGGCCCGCCCGCGCCCCGCGTCCGGGGCTGCGGCCGAGCCTTTCGTACTCATTAGTAACTTGAGTACGAAAGCCCATGCGACGGCCTGGCCTGCGAGATCACCATGAACTCATGAGCAAGCCCATCCGTCCCACGCAGACCGCCGCGTTCTACGTCCAGGCGGTCCTGTCGTTCGCCGTCTCCGTGTCGTCCGTGGTGATCGCCCTGATCTACCTGCCGGCCTCCGGCTGGATCAGGGCGTTCCTCGCGCTCGGCCTGCTGTACGTGGTCACCTCCACGGTCAACCTGTGCAAGGTCGTCCGCGACCGGCAGGAGCTGGCGGAGGTGACCAACCGCGTGGACCAGGCCAGGCTGGACAAGCTGCTGGCCGAGCACGACCCGTTCAAGGTCGACGCGGCCTGAGCTACAGCGTGTACTCCTGGATCGAGTCGGCGAGCTGCACGCACAGCTCCTCGGCGTCGAGCCGCTTCTCGATCTGCTTGAGGTCGTCGATCTTGGCCCGCGTCTCGGCGCGCTTGGGAGCCAGCAGGGAGCAGCAGTCCTCGTCGGGCAGCTCCGAGATCTCCAGCGTGCCGATGCGCCGGGCCTCGGCCATGATCTCGGTCTTGTCCCAGCCCACGAGCGGGCGCAGGATCGGCAGCTCGACCGCGTTGTCCTGGGCGGTGATGTTGGCCAGCGTCTGGGAGGAGACCTGGCCGAGCGCGTCGCCGGTGATCAGCGCGCCGGCGCGGATGCGGTGGGCGACCTCCTCGGCCGTCTTCAGCATGAGCCGCCGCTGGGCGATCACGGCCAGGCGGTCCTGGCCCGAGTTGCGGATCGACTGCTGCGCCTTGCCGAACGGCACCACCCACAGCCGCGACCTGCCCTGGAACCTGTCGAGCTTCCTGACCAGCGCGTACGCCTTGTAGATCGACTCGGAGGTGGTGAACGGGATGCCGGAGAAGTGCAGGAAGTCGACGTGCAGGCCGCGCTTCATCATCCGGTAGGCCGCCACCGGCGAGTCGATGCCGCCCGACATGAGCACCAGCGCCCGGCCGCTGCTGCCGACCGGCAGGCCGCCCTGGCCCGGGATGCCGTCGGTGAAGACGAACACCTCGTCCCGGTCGACCTCGATGAAGACGGTCAGCTCGGGGTTCTTCAGGTCGACGGGCAGGTGGTACTCGTCGTTGATCGCGCCGCCGACGAGCCGGTCGAGCTCGTTGGAGGTCAGCGGGAAGCGCTTGTCGCGGCGGCGGGAGCGCACCGCGAAGCGGGCCCCGCGGGCGACCTCCTCGCGGTCGCGGATCAGTTCCAGGCCGGCCTTGAGCACGGTGTCGGGGTCTTTGGCCACCCGCCAGGCGCGGTGGATCCACACCAGGCCGGGCACGTCGGCGACCCGCCGGGCCACCGCGTCGGCCTGCTCGACGTCCGACCCCTCGGGCAGGAAGATCGCGACGACGCCGTGGCGCCGGCGGACGTCCGTCTTGAGGCCGAGATCCTGGAGCGCGAAGCGGATGTTGTCGATCAGACGGCGCTCGAACAGCTCACGGTTCTTGCCCTTGAGAACGATCTCGCCCAGCTTGAGCAGAACGCATGGCTCGCCCAGGGCGGACATCGTCATGGTGGAACCTCCGGGGAAGACGGGGAAGGCGCGGCCGCTAGGAAGGCAACGCCGCGACCCATCGAGTTTAGTCCGCGTCGAGGCCCTGCTCGATCGCATATCGGACCAGTTCCACCCGGTTGTGCAGCTGGAGCTTGCTCAGCGTGTTCTGCACGTGGTTCTGGACCGTGCGGTGCGAGAGCACCAGGCGGTCGGCGACCTGCCGGTAGGTCAGGCCCTTGGCGACCAGCCTGAGCACTTCGGTCTCGCGCTCGGTCAGCCTCGGGCCGTCGTCGTCGGCGCGTCCGGCGGCGGGGCGCGCGGCCAGCCTCCGGTACTCCCCCAGCACCAGCCCGGCCAGGCCCGGCGTGAAGACGGCGTCGCCTTCGGCGGTGCGGCGGACGGCGTCGAGGAACTCCTCCCGGCTCGCCGACTTCACCAGGTAGCCGGACGCGCCCGCCTTGACGGCCGCCAGCACGTCGTCCTGCTCGGCGCTGGCCGACAACACCAGGACCTTGGGCGCCGGTTCGGCCCCGGCCAGCCCGGCGGCCACCTCCGCGCCGGACATGTCGGGCAGGCGCAGATCCAGCACGACGACCTGGGGGCGCACGGCCGCGGCCGCCCTGATCGCCTGCCGGCCCTCCCCCACCACGGCCACGACCTCGTAGCCCGCCTCGGACAGATCCCTGGCCACGCCGTCGCGCCACATGGGATGGTCGTCCACCACCATGACCCGCACCATGACGTCACTCTAACCGGGCCGGTCCCCGCCTATCCGCGCCTATCCGCAGGGAAGACTGATCTCGATCTCGGTCCCGGACGGCGTGGAGGCGACGGCGACCGTCCCGCCCAGGTCGGCGACGCGCCCGCGGATGGACTGCGCGACGCCCAGGCGGCCCTCGGCGGCGGCCCGCTCCAGGCGCCCCTCCGGGATGCCGGGGCCCTCGTCGCGCACGGTCACCATGACCACGTCGTCGCAGGACTCGGCGAACACCCAGGCCCGCGCGCCCGCGCCGCAGTGCTCGCGCACGTTGTCCAGTGCGGCCCCGACCGCGGCCGCCACGCCCTCGGCCGCCGGCGTGGGCAGGACGAGCGGCGTGGCCGGGGTGGAGACCGTCACCAGCGGCGAGCCGTGCCGCATGAGCAGGGAGCGCAGGTCCGTGGCGCCGGTCGGGGCGGGGCGGGCGGCGATGAGCTCGCGCAGCGCGGCCTCCTGCTCGCCGGCCAGGCGGCCCAGCTCGGCCGCCTCGCCGCCGATCTGCCGGCCGCGCCGCTGGACCAGGGCCAGCACCTGCAGGACGGAGTCGTGCAGGTCGCGGGCCAGCCGGTCGCGTTCGCGCTGGGCGGCCTCCATCTCGGCCGCGCGCTGCATGCGCTCCTCGGCCTCCTTGGCCAGCCGGGCCACGTGTCCGACCACCACTCCTGACAGGAACAGCAGGACCGCGCCGTTGATCATCACGGGCGCCTCGGGGGCGCGCACGCGCAGCCACAGGTCCGCGGCGGCGACCAGGGCCGCCGCCACCGCGCCCGCGCGCCTGCCGCCGTACACGGCCCAGGCCAGGACGGGCGCGGCGACCCAGGTGGCGGGCACGGGCATGGTGCCCGCCACGCCCTGACGGGCGCCCTCCACGTACGGGGACGTCAGCAGGCAGGCCAGCGCCACCAGCAGGTCCACGGCCAGCAGCGGCCACCCGCGCAGCCTTTCCGACGCGTACGCGTAGGTGGCTCCGGCCGTCCACAACGCCATCAGGGCGATCACCAGCCAGCCGGCGACCGGCTGCTCGTACCCGCGGTACTGGGCCATCAGCACGGCCGCGTACAGCAACGACGCGGCGCGGAAGACGGCGATCGCGCGCCAGAAGGGCCCCTCGATGCTCATGAGACCCTCTCATGTTTCCGACACGCCGGTTGACAGATAGTTGCGTTATCCATACAGGAGGGGCGGACCGGATGACACAATCCGTCAACCCCTAATCACAAGGAATGTCGATATATGACCGCTGTTAATCATTTCACCCACGGACCGCTCACACCGCTGCTGGCGTACCTGATGTCGTGCCTGGGTTCGATGCTCGGACTGCGGCTCACCGCACAGGCGCACGCCAGCCGCGGCGCGTCGCGGGTGCGCTGGTTGATCGGCGCGGCCATCTCCATCGGCGGCACCGGCATCTGGGTCATGCACTTCGTCGGGATGATGGGCTTCGCGGTGGAGGGCACGCAGATCAAGTACGACGTGCCGCTCACCGTCGCCTCGGCCGCCGTGGCAGTGGTGGTGGTCGGCACCGGGCTGTTCCTGGTCTCCTACGGCCGCGGCCGGGCGCTGGCGCTGCTCGGCGGCGGCCTGCTCACCGGGCTCGGCGTGGCCAGCATGCACTACCTCGGCATGTACGCGATGAACATGAGCGCCCACGTCTCCTACGACCGCACGATCGTGGCCGGGTCCGTGGTGATCGCCGTCGTGGCCGCGACCGCCGCGCTCTGGTTCACGCTGCGGGTCAAGAAGCCGGTCTGGATCACCGGCGCGGCGCTGGTCATGGGCGTGGCCGTCTCGGGCATGCACTACACCGGCATGTACGCCATGCGGGTCACCGTCGACGCCGAGCCCGGCATGGTCACCGGCGCGGACGCCCTCGACTTCCTCGTCCCGCTCATGACCGTGATCAGCCTGATCACGCTGACCATGCTGCTCATGGTGATCCTCGCGCCCTCGGAGGAGGAGCTGCACGAGGACGCCGAGATGGTCGCCCGCCTGGAGCTGCGCCGGCGCGCCGCCCAGCAGCAGCAGCGCCTGGCCTACCCCGCGCCGCAGGCCGCCCCCCGCCCGCAACAGCAGCGGATGATGCGCACCCGCCGCAGGTAGCCCGCGGCGACGAGCGTCCGGACGGGGCCGGACGCGACGAGGGCGCGCCGGAGGTGGATCACCTCGGCGCGCCCCGCGATTGAGCTATCTCCTGGGTACGGCTTGCGGCGCAAAGTGGGCCGCCGACTCGCTGCGCCCCAAGCCGTACCCCGAGGGGGGTTGTAAGCGGTAACCCCGCTGCCCAGAAAGTACGGCCCGGCGCTTGCAAGCCGCTTTCAGCCAGCCGTAGAGAGCCTCACCCGAAGAACACCTCGGCCTCGGAGTACCGGGAGGCCGGGACGGTCTTCAGCTCGGCCGTCGCCTCGTCGAGCCCGACCCGGACGATGTCGGTGCCGCGCAGCGCGACCATCGTGCCGTAGTCGCCCTCGTGCACGGCGTCGATCGCCTGCAGCCCGAACCTGGTGGCCAGCACCCGGTCGTAGGCCGTCGGGGTGCCGCCGCGCTGGATGTGGCCGAGCACGGTGGTGCGGGCCTCCTTGCCGGTGCGCTTCTCGATCTCCTTGGCCAGCACCTCGCCGATGCCGCCGAGCCGGACGTGCCCGAACGCGTCGAGGGTGCCGGTCTGCAGCTCCATCTGGCCCTCGATCGGGTGGGCGCCCTCGGCCACGACGATGATCGGCGAGTAGCGGGTGCGGAAGCGGGACTCGACGTACTCGCAGACCCGGTCGATGTCGAACGGCTTCTCGGGGATGAGGATCACGTTCGCGCCGCCGGCCATGCCCGCGTGCAGCGCGATCCAGCCCGCGTGGCGGCCCATGACCTCGCAGATCAGCGCGCGGTGGTGGGACTCGGCGGTGGTGTGCAGCCGGTCGATGGCCTCCATCGCGATGTTGACCGCGGTGTCGAAGCCGAAGGTGTAGTCGGTGCCGGACAGGTCGTTGTCGATGGTCTTGGGCACGCCCACGACCTTGACGTCACGGTCGTAGAGCTGTTTGGCCACGCCGAGCGTGTCCTCGCCGCCGATGGCGATCAGGGCGTCGACGCCGGTGGCGGCGAGGTTCTCCTTGATGCGGTCGACGCCGCCCTCGATCTTGATCGGGTTGGTGCGGGAGGATCCGAGAATGGTGCCGCCCCGCGGCAGGATGCCTCGTACGGCCTGGATGTCGAGCGGCATCGTGTCGCCTTCCAGGGGCCCGCGCCAGCCGTCGCGGAAGCCCACGAACTCATGGCCGTACGTGCTCACCCCCTTACGCACCACGGCCCTGATGACGGCGTTGAGACCCGGACAGTCTCCGCCTCCGGTGAGCACTCCTATACGCATGGCGGGTTCCTCCCGATGGGGTTCACGAACCATTGCTCGGTGACTGCTCGCATTGTGCCTGCCGCGACGCTCAGTGGTCTAGACCAAACGCGCGGCCCTCGATCATTTCCTGGAAGCGGCGATCGTCAACCCGGGGTTGACGGCACATCAGCGTCAACCTATGGTTGACGCATGGATGAAACCGTACGTCTCGACGACCTCATCGCCGCCATCAAGAGCCGTCATCCGGACGGCGACCCGCTCGGCCAGCTCTCCGACGCCGTCACGCTGGGCGAGCACCTCGGAGAGGTGGCCGACCACCTGATCGGCCACTTCGTGGACCACGCCCGCCACTCCGGCGCCTCCTGGACCGACATCGGCCGCAGCATGGGCGTGACCAAGCAGGCCGCGCAGAAGCGGTTCGTGGTCAAGGAGGGCGGCTCGCTCGCCGACGACCTGCGCAACTACGCCCGCTACACCGACAAGGCCCGGGTCGCGGTGGTCAAGTCCCAGGAGGAGGCGCGCCTGTCGGGGCACGACCACATCGAGGTCGGGCACCTGGTGCTCGGGCTGCTGCACGTGCCCGAGGCGCTGGCCGCCGCCACCATGACCACGCTCGGGGCCTCCCCCGAGGCGGTCAGGGAGGCCGTCACGGCGGCCATGGCGCCCGGCGGCGGGCAGTCGCCCGTCACCCTGCCGTTCTCCGCGCAGTCCGCCAAGGCGCTGGAGCTCACCCTGCGCGAGGCCCTGCGGCTCGGGCACAACTACGTCGGCACCGAGCACCTGCTGCTCGGCGTGCTCTCCCTGGAGGAGGGCCCGGTGGTGCGGGCCCTGGCCGATCTCGGCGTGCACAAGGAGGCGGCCGAGCGGGAGATCAGGGAGCGGCTGGCGGCGATCCTGCGCGAGCGCCGCTCATAGCCGCCCCGGCCGCCCTCGGGCCGGCCCCGGGGGCGGCGTTCCCCGGGGGGCCCGCGTGGCCCTGAGGAGGGTGGGCGGGCTGGCCGGAGCGCCCGGCCGGGCCGGCGGCGAACCGGGTCAGCACGTTCGCCGTGGCGCGGCGGGTGAAGGCGGCCGCGGACTCCGGGACGCCGTGGCCGCAGCGCTTGCCGCGCATCGCGCACACCCAGCGCATCGTGCCCGAGGCGAACACCCCGGCCCCGCTCGGCGCCGTGTAGTACGTGCTCTGCGACGTCGTCCCGCGTCCTCCGCACGAGAACGGCGAGTCGGCCAGCACCTCCACGCCCTTCGGTGAGCCGCGCGAGACCTTGTCGGTCTCCGGGCCGACCATGCCGGGGAAGCGCCGCCCCCGGGTGCCCGCGAAGATCCAGTGGCCCGGCCTGCGGACCGTGTAGGCGCCCTGGGCGGGGAAGCAGTCGTACATCTGCCCCACCAGGGCGCTCTCCGGGCGGGAGTCCCGCCACAGCGGGCAGAGCCGTTCCTTGTCGCAGGCGACCGTCCTGCCCTTGATAGCGATGCGCCAGTAGACGGCGTTCGCGCCGAGGAAGGCGAGGTTCGTCCCGCTGTCCCTGGCCCTGGTGACGGCCGTGCGCATGGCGGGCGACCAGTACTCGTCGTGGCCGAGCGAGACCACGGCCCGGGCGCCGTCCAGCACGCCGGGGCCGAGGTCGAGGCTGGTGAGGTAGGCCAGGGGCACGCCGCTGCGCTCGGCCACGGCCAGGGCCGACTGCTCGAAGTCGAGGAACAGGCGGGCGCCGCCGCCGTCGTACGGGCGGTCGAAGGTGACCTCGCGCGAGCGGTCGGCGAACCCGCCGGGGCCCAGGTACAGGCTGCGGCCGCCCCACAGGTTGTACGCCTGCCAGGTGGTCACCGCGTTCACCATCACCACGCGGCCCCGGGTGGAGGCCGAGCGGACGGTGATCGGCACGTACCGCTGGGCGCCGGTCGAGGCGTCGAGCCTGATCAGGTACGCGCCCTCCGTCCAGCCGCGGGTGTCCACGGTGAGCGAGGGCTTCCAGTGGGCGGCGGTCACCATGCCGTGCACGGTCCTGGCCGGAGGCTGGCGCACGCCCTCCACCTGCGGCGACTCCCACACCTTGGCCGGGTGCGCGCCCATCCTGAACGCGCCGGCGGTGAAGCGCGGGGCGGTGGTGGAGACGTGCAGGGCGAAGGGCCGGCCGGGCAGGACGCTCACATGGTCGGCGTAGCCCTCGATCTCGTGGTCGGCCCCGCGGGTGGTGATCCGCCAGGACTCCCCCGCGTCCACCGGCGGCGGCGACGGCCGTCCCGTCTCCGACGGCTGCGGGACGGGCGGCGCGGGCGACGCGGACGGCGCCGGCCGCACGGGACCGCCGCCGCATCCGGCGGCCGGCAGGACGGCGATCAACAGGGTGAGGAGCAGCAGGAGCTTGCGCACCCGGCCATCGTCGCGGCCCGCCACGGGGCCGGGCCACGACTTGGCCAGATCCTTACACCGGGCCGCTTCCCGCCCGGCGTTCTATGCGGGCAGCACGCAGGACGGGCTGGGCACCTCGTACGACTGGCCGGCCGGCTCGGGCACCCCGTCCTCCAGCGTGAACACGGTCACCTCGCCGGAGTTCTGGTTGGCGACGTACAGGCGGTCGCCGGCGATGGCGAAGTGGCGGGGCCAGACGCCGCCCGAGGGCACCTCGGCCACCGGGGACAGGTCGGCGGCGCGCAGCACCGAGACCGTGTCGGGCCCGCGGTTGGCGACGTAGACCAGGTCGCCGTCGAGCTGCAGGTGGCTGGGCGCGTTGTCGCCCCCGGCGCGCGAGGCGGGCACGACGGTGCGGCGCTCGCCCTCGACGAGGGTCACGGTGCCGTCCAGCTCGCCGGCCACGTACAGGCGGTCGCCGGCGAAGGCGAAGTGGCGGGGGCCGGTGCCGGGGGCCAGGGTGATCGGGTCGAGCGGGGAGCCGTCCAGGCGGTAACGGCGGATCTCGTCGGTGCCCAGGTCGGAGACGTGCAGGACGTCGTCGTGGAAGACGCACATGTGGGCGTGCGAGCCGGCCTGGCGGTCGGGGTCGGGGCCCGAGCCCTCGTGCCGCAGGACGACGGGGTCGCCGGTGAAGGCGCCCCGCTCGTCCAGGTGGTGCAGGCCGGCGGTGCCGTCGCCGTAGTTGGCCACGGCCAGCAGGCTCCCCGAGGGGTGGACGGCGACGTGGCAGGGGCTGTCGCCGTCGCTGGACCGTTCGTCCAGCGGGGACAGGCCGCCCTCGGTGGTGAAGGCGGTGAGCCAGCCGCGCTGCAGCTCGCCAGCCGCGTACAGCACCGGCAGGGTGGGGTGGGCGGCCAGGAACGACGGCGAGGCCACGCGGGTCAGCTCGCCGCCCACCGTGACGATGCCGGGGCCGTAACCGCCTATGTAGAGGTTCACAACGGGATCCTTCTTATGGTTGACTGGGGCAATGAATTCGTTGACGGAGGCAAGGGTTTCTGAGATCAGAGCCTTCAACCGGTTCTATACGAAAGTGATCGGCGTCCTCCAGGCAGGCATGCTCGACTCGCCCTACTCGCTGACGGAAGTCAGGGTGCTGTTCGAGCTCGCGCACGCCGAGAGCATGGAGACCGGCGAGCTGCGCGGCCTGCTCGACCTCGACGCGGGCTACCTGAGCCGGATCCTGGCCCGCTTCGAGGGCGACGGGCTGGTCGCCCGCGAGCGGTCGGCCGCCGACGCCCGCAAGCAGCTCGTCCGGCTGACCGAGGCGGGCGCGGCCACCTTCGCCGGGCTCGACCGCCGTTCGGCCGAGGAGATCGAACGGCTGCTCGACGGCCTGCCCGAGGCCGACCGGGCGCTGCTGGTCGGCAGCATGGCGACGATCCGGCGGCTGCTCGGCGAGCCGGCCGCCCGCTCGTACGTGATCAGGCCCCCGCGGACGGGCGACCTCGGCTGGGTCGCCTACCGGCACGGCGCCCTCTACAGCGAGGAGTACGGCTGGGGCACCGAGTTCGAGCAGCTCGTGGCCAGGATCGTGGGCGCCTACGACCCCGCCCGCGACGCCGGCTGGATCGCCGAGGTCGACGGCGAGCGCGCCGGGTGCGTGTTCTGCGTGCACCAGGACGACACGACGGCCAAGCTGCGCATGTTGCTGGTCGAGCCGTCGGCGCGCGGCCTCGGGATCGGGCGGCGCCTGGTGGCCGAGTGCCTGCGCCACGCCAGGGACCGGGGCTACCGGCGGATCACGCTGTGGACGCGCGACTGCCTGGTGAGCGCGCGGCGCATCTACCAGACGGCCGGGTTCGAGCTGGAGTCGGCGGAGCCGGGCGTGGAGAACGGCGCCGAGGTCACCGAGGAGATGTGGTCGCTCGACCTCGCGGCCACCAGTTGAGCGGCCCGGCCAGGCGCATCAGGCTCGGCACCAGCACCGCCCTGATCACGGTGGCGTCCGCCAGCACCGCGACGGCCATGCCGACCCCGAGCATCTGCACGAACGCCACCCGCGCGGTGGCGTAGGCGGCGAACGTGAGCGCCAGGATGCCGCCCGCCGCGGTGATCAGGGGCGCGCCGCGCTGCATGCCGGTGGCGACGGCCTGCCCGGTGTCGCCCGTCCTGTCGTACTCCTCCTTGATCCTGGACAGCAGGAAGACCTCGTAGTCCATCGACAGGCCGTAGGCGACGCAGAGCATGAGGATCGGGATGCTCGGGTCGAGCGTGCCGGTCGGGGTGAAGCCGAGCAGACCCGACAGGTGGCCCTCCTGGAAGATCCAGACGACGGCGCCGAACATGACGCCGAGGCTGAGGACGTTCAGCAAGGTCGCCTTGAGCGGGAGCACCAGGCTGCCGGTCATCAGGAACAGCACGGCGAACGTGACGCCCAGCATGAGCGCCAGCACCAGCGGCAGGCGGTCGACGACCGAGGCGCGGAAGTCGGCCAGCTCGGCGGGATAGCCGCCGACCAGGACCTCGAAGGGCGGCGGCACGGCCCGTACGGACTCCACCAGCCGGACGGGGTCACCGGCCAGCGCCTCGGCGGAGGGCACCACCGACAACCACGCGCCCTGCCCGCGGAAGCGGGCCGGGTCGCCGTCGCCGACCCGCCGCCCGGCCGCGTGGGCGCCGGCGGCGGAGTCGACCTGGGCGACCCCGGGAACCCGCGAGAGCCGCATCGCGTACGCCGAGACGTCGGCGGCCCGCGCCGCACCCGTCGAGACGATCTGGATGGCGTCGGTCTCCTCCGCCGGGAAGGTCTGCCGGATGACCTCCTGGGTCTGCCGCGAGGACGCCTCCGGCGGCAGGATGCGGTCGTCGGCCGTGCCGAAGCGCAGGCCGAGGAACGGCGAGGCGAGCACCAGCAGCAGCGCCGCCGCCAGGCCGCCGGACACCACCGGCCGGCGCATGACCCGGACGGCCAGGCCGTGCCAGAACCCGGCTCCCCGGGCCTCGGTTCCGCCGCGCCCGGGACGCCCCGGCCCGGGCAGCATCGCGCCGCCGGCCGAGGCCAGCACCGCGGGCAGCACGATCACCGCCGCGAACAGACCGCCGGCCACGACCGCGATGCCCGCGAAGGCGAAGGAGCGCAGGAAGTCGAAGGGCAGCGCGAACAGCACGGCCAGCGAGGCGGCCACCGTGAGGCCGCTGAACAGCACGGTCCGCCCGGCGTGCTCGACGGCTCCGGCGACGGCTGCCGCGCGGTCGCGTCCGGCGCTCACCTCCTCGCGGAAACGCTGGACGACGAACAGGCAGTAGTCGATGCCGAGCCCGAGGCCCATGGCGAGGGTGAGGTTGAGGGCGAAGGTGGAGACCTCCGCGAACACCAGGACGCCGCGCAGCAGCGCCAGGCCGACCACCATGGCCAGCACCCCCGCCAGGATCGGCGCAAGGGCGGCCATGACCCGCCGCTGGTAGAGCCAGAGCAGCACGAACGCCAGCGGGAAGATGACCAGCTCGGCCCGGACGAAGTCCTGCCTAGCCAGCGGCACGGTCTCGCGGAACACCTCCTCCCCTCCGCCGGCCCGCACCTGGAGCGGGCCCTGCTCGCCGACGATCCGCGGCACCAGCGCGGGCAGCACCCGCGCCCGCACGTGGTCGGCGTCGCCGGGGACGCGCACCACGATCAGCGCGTGCCGGCCGTCCCGGCTGCGCAGGGTGGCGGGCCTGCCCCTGGTCCAGTACGAGGAGGACTCCGCGACGCCGTCCGAGCGGCCGATCCGGTCGGTGAGGGCGCGGCCCGCCGCCTCGGCCGCGGGGTCGTCGACGGTGCCCGACCTGGGGGTGACCAGGAAGACCAGGTCGGGGCTGCCGGTGCCGAACCGGCGGACGAGCTCGGCCTGGGCCCGGTCGGACTCCGAGCCCGGCGCCTCGAAGCGGGCCAGGGAGAGGCGGGAGACCGATCAGGGGAGGAAGGGGCCGCTGCCTGACCTGAGCCTGCGATCAGGGACGGAAGGGGCCGCGAACCTCGAAGGTGTGGCCCTCGGTGCGGCCGCGCCTGGCCGAGAAGTAGAGCCGGTCGCCCCTCGGCGAGAACGCCAGCCCCGTGAGCTCGGCCCCCTCGTGCCCGGTGAGCCGCAGGAACGGCGTGACGGCCCGGTCGGGCGCGATGACGTCGATCTCCGTCGTCTCCCTGGCCACGTAGAGGTCGCCGGAGGGGGCGGCGGTGATCGCGCGCACGCCCTCGCACAGCCGGTCGAGCGTGGAGGTGTGGGCGTCGTAGGCCCACAGGCCGGTGTCGCCCTTGGTGGTGAAGTAGCAGACGCCGCCCGCGTAGTGGCAGCCGTCGCCGCCGTCGAAGTGGCGGGCGTCCTCGACCTGGTGGCGGGCCGCGGTGAGCAGCGCGGCCGGGGACGGCACCGGCCGCCATCCGCCCGACGCGCACAGCACCTCCAGCGTGCCCTCCGTCAGGTCGCCCCAGTCGCCGGGACGGAAGCGGTAGAAGCAGCCGTCGTGCTCGTCCTCGGTCATGTAGACGACGCGCCGCTCGGGGTCGCAGGCGGCGGCCTCGTGCCGGAAGCGGCCCATGGCCAGGCGGGGGCGGGCGGCGCGGGCGCCGTAGGGGTCGCACTCGAAGACGCGGCCGCGGTCGCCGAGCTCGCACGACAGCCAGGTGTGCCACGGCGTGGCGCCGCCCGCGCAGTTGAGGTCGGTGCCGGACAGGATGCGGTAGGCGTCGGCGACCGTGCCGTCGGCGTGGAAGCGCAGCGCGGAGGCGCCGCCGAGCAGGGGCAGCTCGGAGTTGGAGACGTAGATCCAGCCTGCGCCGTCGGGGAAGCAGGCGCCGCCGTCGGGCGCGGCGTGCCAGGTGAGCCCGGCCACCTTGTCGCCCGACCGGGCCACCACCCGGCCGGTGAAGCCCGGCGGGAGCGCGAGCCCGTCGGCGGACGCCGGCGTGAGCGGCCCGTACGGGCTGATGCCGCCCTGCAAGAGCGGGCCCGTGCGGAGGAGAGTCTTGTGGGACATCGTGGGGCCTCCCTCTAGGTGCCACGCTAGTCGACCGCACCGACATGAATGGCAAGGACTCGCGACATCAAACTCTGCGCAAACCCCGCGCTCCGTCGTGGCGTGAGATCGCCGGAGGCCCTGGACGATGCGTGACAGTCCGTACCCACCGGACGGAAGATCGCCCACCTTGGGGGCGGACACGCGAAAGCCCGGGCACTGTGGGCGTGCCCGGGCTTTTCGGGTGATGCGGCCGGCGGCCGCGCGCGGTCAGCGCTGGGCCTGGAACATCCAGTGCTGCTTGTCGATGTCCTGCGTCACGGCGATGAGCAGGTCCTGGCTGACCGGGTCGGCCTCGTCGGTGGCGCGGATGCGCTCGTACATGCGCTTGCTGATGCCGTCGAGGATGTCGGTGATCGTCGCCACCACCTTGCCGTCCTCCAGCCAGCCGCGCTCGGGCTGCTGGAGCTTGGTGGACTTGGCGACGGTCGCCGAGCGCCCGTCGGGGTTCACGCCGAGCGCGACCGCCCGTTCGGCGATGGTGTCCATGTGGGCACGGGCCAGGTCGGTCAGCTCGTCGAGCTGGAGGTGAATCGGGCGGAAATGGGCGCCGACAAGGTTCCAGTGCGCCTGCTTGGCGATCAGCGACAGATCGATCAGATCGACCAGGGCGTCCTGCAGGGCTTCGGCGACAGTGTTCTTGGCTTCACCCGAGAGCGGACCGGTGATCGTAGCCATGTCGTATTTCCTCCCCTTCAGTGGTGCTTATGCCTGTTTAGAACGTCATCCGGGGCTGGATTCTTCCGATCTTTCGATCGTTGACAGTGTAATAGTGACAGTGTCATTATGGAGGTATGAGCGACACCTGGACCATCGGCGAGCTGGCCGAGCACGCGGCGCGGGCGCTGCGCGCGGGCGCCCAGCCGGTCAACGGCCGGGTCCGCGACGTGCCCGGGGAACGCCTGATCAGGTGGTACACCACCATCGGCCTCGTGGACCCGCCCCTGACCCGGCGCGGCAGGATCGCCCGCTACGGCCGGCGGCACCTGCTGCAACTGGTGGCGGTCAAGCGCATGCAGGCGGCGGGGCACTCGATCGCCGAGATCCAGACGGCGCTGGCCGGCGCGACGAACGCCACGCTGGCGGCGGCCGCCGGGCTCGCCGACGTGCCGTCCGCGGGCGACGGGCGGGCGGTCCCTGGTTCTCCGCCGGACAGCCCGCGCTCGGCGGGGCCCACGTCCGTCGTCGCCACGACGACGAACGTGACGTCCGGCGGCGAGGCGAACGGGACCTTCGACGGCCAGGCGCGCGCGGCGCGGCGCCCTCCGGGCGGGCGGGCCGGAGGCGGCGGCGGCGAGCCGGGGCGTGAAAGGTTCTGGGCCGAGCGGCCGGTCCGCCGCGCCCCGGCCGGGAGCGAACGCCCCGCCGACGCCGAAGCGGGGCGTGCCGGGGGCGGGCCGGCCGCGGGGGTCGTGCTCGCGGACGGGGTGCGCATTGTGTGGGACGGGGGGCGGCCTCCGTCCGAGGACGACGTTCAGGCGGTGCTGGCGGCGGCTGGGCCGCTGCTCGCGGTGCTCGTAGAGAGGAGACTGCTGTGAAGATCACTTCGCTGGAGCCCGCACGGTGCCTGCCGGTGCCGGAGGCCGGGTTCGGCGCGCTGCTGACCGAGCGCGGCAACCTGCCGCTGGACAGCGTGGACGTGCACGCCGACATCGCCGGGCTCGTCGCCGGGGTGGAGGTCGAGCAGGGGTTCCGCAACCCGTTCGACGTCACGCTGGAGGCGACCTACGTCTTCCCGCTGCCCGACCGGGCGGCGGTGACGGCCTTCAGGATGGAGGCCGACGACCGGGTCGTGGAGGGCGTGCTGAAGGAGCGCGGCCAGGCCAGGGCCGACTACGACCAGGCGCTGCGCGAGGGCAGGCGGGCGGCCATCGCCGAGGAGGACCGGCCCGACGTCTTCACCATCAGGGTGGGCAACATCCTGCCCGGCGAACGCGTCTCGATCAGGCTGACCATGAGCCAGCCCCTCCCCTACGAGGACGGCGCGGCGACCTTCCGGTTCCCGCTCGTCGTGGCCCCGCGGTACGTCCCGGGCACCCCGCTCGACGGCGACCCGGCGGGCTCCGGCGTGGCGCCGGACACCGACGCCGTCCCCGACGCGTCGAGGATCACGCCGCCGGTGCTGCTGCCCGGCTTCCCCAACCCCGTACGGCTCTCACTCACCGCCCGCGTCGACGCCTCCGGGCTCGACCTGCGTGAGGTGGCCTCCAGCCTGCACGTGGTCGAGGAGGACGGCCACACCGTGCGCCTGCGTCCGGGCGAGCGCCTCGACCGTGACTTCATTTTGCGGCTGTCGTTCGAGGCGTCCACGTCCCTGCAGTTCGACGGGCGGGGGACGTTCGCGCTCACCGTCGTCCCGCCCGCCCTCCAGGCCGCCCGCGCGCCGCGGGACGTGGTGCTGGTGCTCGACCGTTCGGGCAGCATGGGCGGCTGGAAGATGGTCGCGGCGCGGCGGGCGGCGGCGCGCATCGTCGACACGCTGACCGCGCACGACCGCTTCAACGTGCTGACGTTCGACTCGGTGGTCGAGGCGGCGTTCGAGGGGCTGGTGGAGGCGTCCGACCGCAACCGGTACCGCGCGGTCGAGCACCTGGCGCGGGTCGACGCGCGCGGCGGCACCGAGCTGCTCGAACCGCTGCGCCGCGCCACCGCCCTCCTCGGCGCGCCCGGCGACAGGGAGCGGGTGGTGGTGCTGGTCACCGACGGCCAGGTGGGCAACGAGGACCAGATCCTGGAGCAGGCCGGCGGCGCGCTGTCGGCGATGCGGGTGCACACGGTCGGCATCGACCGGGCGGTGAACGCCGGCTTCCTCGGCCGGCTCGCCGGGCTGGGCGCCGGCCGGTGCGAGCTGGTCGAGTCCGAGGACCGGCTCGACGCGGCGATGGAGCAGATCCACCGCAGGATCGGCGCGCCGCTGGTGACGGACCTGTCCCTGAAGGGGCTGGAGACCGAGCCCGGCACCGTGACCCACCTCGGCTCGATCTTCCCCGGGGTCCCGCTCCGGGTGTACGGACGGTGCCGCGAGGGCGGCGAGGCCGTCACCGTGCGCGGCACGTCGGCCGGGGGGCCGTGGGAGGAGCGGGTCACGGGGGTGACCACCGGCAGTCCGGCCCTCCGCGCCGTCTGGGCCCGCGCCCACCTGCGCGAGCTGGAGGACCGGTACGCCATGGGCGAGCACGGCCTGGAGTCGCGGATCGTCGAGGTCTCGCTGGAGAACGGCGTTCTGTGCAGGTTCACGGCGTACGTGGCGATCGACACGAGGCAGGTCGCGGAGGGCGCGCCCGAGCACCGGGTGATCCAGCCGGTCGAGCCGCCCAGCGGGTGGGAGCTGCCGCCGAACCCGTCCATGGGCGGGGGGTTCGTGGCGCAGGCGATGACGATGGCGCGTCCCGCGGGTGCCGCCCGGATGATGCCGCCGGCCCCGCCGGCCCCGTCGTCCTTCGACCAGGGCTTCGACCGGAGCCTCGACCAGGGCTTCGGCGCGCCGAGTCCGCTCGGCGGCCCCTCCCCGGCCGACGCCCCCTTCCCGGCCCCGCCTCTCACGGGCGGCCCTGCCGGGCCTGCGCCGTCCGCACCCGGCTCCGGTGGCGGCCCTGGGCATGGAGCCTCGCCCAAGTTCGCGCCTCCGTCGTCGCCGCGCCCGGCACACCGGCTGGAGTCGGTCAGGCCGCAGCTGAAGGCCGAACTGGACCGGCTCAGGGCAATGCGCGTACCGGACGCGCTGTACCTGGCTGACCTGGGCTCGCGTCTGGCGGCGCTGGCGGCGTACCTGGGCGGGAACGAGGCGCTGGCGACGCTGGCCCGCGACCTGGAGGCGGCCGAACGTCCCGGCACGGACCTGCGCGCCCTGCACGACCACGCCGTCGAAGCGCTGGCCACCCTCACCGGCACCCCCGCCGACCACGCCCCGACCGACCCCACTCTCCCGGACGATCCCATCGCGCCGGGCGACCCCCTACCCAAGGACGGCCCACTCGCCCCAGGCGACCCGCTGCCCAAGGACGGCCCGCTCGCTCCAGGCGACCCCGAGCCCGGCAAGCACCACCGTCCCTTCTGGAAACGAGGCTGACGCCCACCTGACACCCCGGCAGCGCTGCACCACCCCGCAGCGCTGCCGCCTCCGTCCATGAGCGGTCCGACGCGGGAACACGCCGCAGCGCGGCCCGGCGGCGCGGCTGTGCGGCGTCGGGCAGTGCCCCGGCGGGCTGGGCGGTGATCTGCGGGGGCTCGTGTTCACGGACACTTGGGGCGAATGGCTCATCGGCCACTAACGGGTCCAACCGTGCCGCACCGGACTTGGTGGTAGCGCCGTTTCCAGAACCGCCGTTTCCACCAAAGGCGGGGATTCTGGATTCTTTGCTGATTTCGCTGCCTAATCATCTGCGAGCCCGGCGTAATGGGCCGCGGCGGGCGTCCAGGGAACGATGGCACGCCATGACGGGCCCCGCTGCCGCGAACGACCCGGCACACCCGCGTACCGGCGCGCGAATGCCCCCACGACCCATTATGAATTCCACGCCCGGCGATATCTCCGCCGCGATATTCAGGCCTCCCCGGGAAAAGGCGTGCCATTCCCATGTGCCACCATCCCCCGCGGCCTCCTATTCTGGACGGGTGAGCACACTCGTCCTGGACGGCGGCCTGTCCACGCATCTGGAGTCGCTCGGCGCGGATCTGCGCGACGAGCTCTGGTCGGCGCGCCTGCTGCTGGAGCAGCCCGAGCTGATCAGGCGGGTGCACGCCGACTACTACGCGGCGGGCGCCGACGTGGCGACCACGGCGAGCTACCAGGCCACCATCCCCGGCTTCCAGCGGCGCGGGCTCGACCGGTCCGAGGCCGAGCGGCTGATCAGGTTGTCTGTCGAGCTGGCCGGGCAGGCCCGCGACGAGGCCGGTCGCGGCCTGGTGGCGGCCTCGGTCGGCCCCTACGGCGCCTATCTGGCCAACGGCGCCGAGTACACCGGCGACTACGACCTCGACGAAGACGGCCTGCTGGCCTGGCACCGTCCGCGCTGGGAGATCCTGGCCGCCGCCGGCGCCGACCTGCTGGCCTGCGAGACCATCCCGTCCTACGCCGAGGCGCGGGCGCTGGCCGGGCTGCTGGCCTCCACGCCGGGGGTCAAGGCGTGGGTGAGCTTCTCCTGCCGCGACGCCGAGCGCATCAACGACGGCACCCCGATCGACCGGGCCGCCGCGCTGTTCTCCGGAAACCCTCAGGTGGTGGCGGTCGGCGTCAACTGCACGGCGCCGCGGCACATCCCCGGGCTGGTCGCCCGCCTGTCCGGCGGCCTGCCCGTCGTGGTCTACCCCAACTCGGGCGAGACGTGGGACGCCGAGCAGCGCCGGTGGCTGGGCCTGTCCGACCCGGTGGAGTACGGGCTGGCCGCCAAGGAGTGGGAGCGCGCCGGGGCGTCGCTGATCGGCGGCTGCTGCCGCACGACCCCCGAGCACATCAGGCAGATCCGCGCCCACCTGACCTGACGCCCCAGGCCCAGGCCCCAGCGAGACGTCACCGGCACACCCGACGCCCCCGGCCGCCGTACGGACGACAGCAAGGCCGCAGGGACCCCCACGCGTGGGCGCGCGGGGGTCCTGAGCGGCCGGAACGGGCGGGTCGCTAGGCGGCGGCCGGAGCCGTGGTGCGGCGTCGGCCGAGGAGGGCGTCGAGCGCCAGGGCGCCGCCGCCGGTGAATCCCACCGCCAGGCTCGCCGCCGCCAGCGCGAGGACGAACTCATAGCCCCCTTCACCGGCCCCGAAGCCGCTGGAGCCGTGGACGAACACGATCGCCCCGATCATGTCGAGGGCCAGCAGCGTGCCCGCGATCGGCAGCGCGGCGCCGAGGATCAGCGCGATGCCGCCGGCCACCTCCAGCACCGCCACGGCCGGCGCGGCCACCCCGGCCAGGGGGATGCCCGCGGACTCGAAGAACTTCGTGGTGCCCGCGATGCCCATGTCGGCGAACTTCTGGTAGCCGTGCACCAGGAAGATCACGCCGACGGCGATCCTGGCCAGCAGCAGGGCGATGGGACGCGCCTGGTCGATCATGGACCCTCCAAAGGGAGTCGTTCAGATTTGAACAACCACTCTACCGGTAGTTCAAATCTGAACAACAAGTACACTTGGGACGTGACGGACACCCGCTGGCTCGACGAGACGGAGATGGCCGCCTGGCGCGCCTTCCTGTCGGCCTCCCACCTGCTCGAACGGCGCATCGAGGAGCAGCTCAAGGCCGCGGCCGGGCTGACGCACCCGCAGTACGAGATCCTGGTGCGGTTGTCGGCCGCCCCCGAGCGCCGGATGCGCATGACCGAGCTGGCCCGGGGCGTGGTGGTGTCGAAGAGCGCGCTGACGTACCAGATCACGCAGCTGGAGAAGGCCGGGCTGGTGGAGCGCACCACGTGCCCGTCCGACGACCGCGGGGTGCTGGCGGTGCTCACGGAGGCGGGCGAGCGCTGCCTGGAACGCGTCGCTCCCGGGCACGTCGAGGTCGTGCGGGACTACCTGATCGACCGGCTCACCCGCGCGGAGCTGACCTCACTGACCAGCGCGATGACGAAAAGCGAACAGGCTCTCAGAAGCTGACCGCGAAGGCGCCGGGAACCGGCCGGAGAACGGACAGGCCCTCAGGAGCTGACCGCGAAAACGGACAGGCCCTCAGGAGCCGGTCTTGGCGGCGGCGCGGCGGGCGCGTTCCATCTCGACCCGGGCGCTGGCGGCGTACTTGTCGACGTACTCCTGGCCGGACAGCTCCATCAGCGCGTACATGATCTCGTCGGTGACCGCGCGCAGGACCAGCCGGTCGTCCTCCATGCCGTAGTAGCGGGAGAAGTCGAGCGGCTTGCCGAACCGGACGCCCGGCCGGATGCCGAGCTTGGGGAACAGCCGCCCGGGCGGCATCATCTCGTACGTGTTGACCATCGCCCACGGGATGACCGGCACCCGCGACTCCAGCGCCAGCCGGGCCACGCCGGTCTTGCCCTTGTAGAGGCGGCCGTCGGGCGAGCGGGTGCCCTCGGGGTAGATGCCGAGGACGTTGCCCTCGCGCAGGATGCGCAGGCCGGTGCGGAGCGCGGCCTCGCTGGCCTTGCCGCCGGAGCGGTCGATCGGCACGGTGCCGACGCCGCTGAAGAACAGCCGGGTGAAGAAGCCCTTGATGCCGGTGCCGGTGAAGTAGTCGGCCTTGCCGAGCGAGATCACCTTGCGGCGGATCTGCAGCGGGCCGAAGAAGTGGTCGGCGAAGGAGAGGTGGTTTCCGGCCAGGATCGCGGGACCCTGCTTGGGTACGTTGTCCCCGCCCTCCGTCCACGGGCGGAAGAGCATGAGGATCGGCTTCAAGATGGCCTTGACCACCCAGTAGAACACCCGGCCACCTCTTCCCCAGGACATCGTGATTGAGCAGAGTCATCTTCCCATCCCTGGCGAGATGCAACTACACCAGCTCTCGCACAATCACCCCTGAACGTGCGACGATCGGGCAGTTCCGGGATGAAATTGCGTCAAGGAGCTGTTATGCCGCTCATGCCAGGCGCGGAGCCCTACCACCACCGAGCGGGTCAGGTCGGTGTGCTGCTGTGCCATGGGTTCACCGGCACGCCGCAGTCGCTGCGGCCCTGGGCCGAGTACCTGGCGGGCCATGGGGTCAGCGTCTCGCTGCCCCGCCAGCCGGGGCACGGCACCACGTGGCAGGAGATGAACCGCACCCGCTGGGAAGACTGGTACGCCGAGGTGGAGAAGGCGTTCGCCGACCTCCAGGGGCGCTGCTCGGAGCTGTTCGTGGCGGGCCTGTCGCTGGGCGGCTGCCTGGCGCTGCGGCTGGCCGAGGTGCACGGGGACGCCGTCAGGGGCGTGGTGGTGGTCAACCCGTCCATCGCCAGTGACGTGCCGCTGCTGAGGCTGGCGCCGCTGCTGAAGTGGTTCCTGCCGTCGGTGCCCGGCGTCGCGGGCGACGTCAAGAAGCCCGGCGTGACCGAGCTGGCCTACGCCCGCACGCCCGTCAAGGCGGCCGCGTCGCTGCCGGGGCTGTGGTCGCTGGTGCAGGCCGACCTGGCGAAGGTCACCCAGCCGCTGCTGGTCTTCCACAGCCGCGACGACCACGTGGTGAAACCGACGAGTGTGGCGATCATTCGCCAGAAGGTCCCGCAGGCCACGATCGAGGAGCTCACGGACAGCTACCATGTTGCGACGCTTGACAACGATGCCGACAGGATCTTTGCCGGTAGCCTCGACTTCATCCGGACACATGCCTCGGTACCCTTGCAGAGGGACTGATCGCACCCAGGGGGAAGTCGCGATCGCTGCGGAGAGGCCCATCTAGGTGACGCCCCAGAGTGACGAGGACGAGGTCTGGCGGCAGATCGTCGCGTCCTTCAACGACACAGCCGAGCGCGACTCGGCCGACCAGCCATGGCCGGACAGCGAGAACGTGCCCGCCGAGCCCACCCGCAGGGTGGTCAAACCGTCCGAGGAGCCCGAACTCGACCAGGACGCGCCCGACCGCGACGACCGTGACGACCGCGACGAACCCGTCCGCGACGACGACGAGGACGAGGGGCACTTCGAGCCGCCTCCCCCGCCGCCGCTGCCCAAGCTCGACCTGCCCACCAAGCTCGCCTGGGTGGCGCTGTTCGGCGGGCCCGCCTACCTGCTGGTGGCGGCGATGGCCAGCTGGCAGATGGAGGGGTGGGCGCTGTTCACCGCGGTGGCGGCGTTCATCGGCGGGTTCGTGGCGCTGGTCGTGCGCATGGGCGACGGCCCGCCCAACGACTCCGGCTGGGACGACGGCGCCGTCCTGTAGCCCGGCCCGTCACGACTTGGCCGTGGTGGTGCGGGGGGCGAAGGACTCCACGACGTCGGTGTAGCGGTCGGCCGCGTCGACGGCGTGGCCGACCGCCCACAGCGCCCCCTTGCCGGCCAGGTAGGCCACCGCCTGGAGGCGTACGCTGCTGCGGCCCTTCTCCGCGGCGCCGCGGATGATCTGGCAGGCGTCCTTCTCGCAGCGCATCACGAACGGCTGGGCCGCCTGCTCCGGGTCGTAGCCGGTCATCCAGTAGCGGCCCTTGCCGTCGCCGGTGACGCCGTAGAGGCGGGCGCCGGTGGCCGGGATCGCCAGGCGCTGCCAGCGTTTGCCGTTCCAGGTGAGCACGAGCGGCGAGATCTCGCCGGGGCCGTGGTAGACCCCGCCGACGGCCACCGCCCGCTTGGAGCTGTCGACCTGGATGTCGCGCAGGTAGCCGCCGGGGACGGCGGGCACGGACATCGACTTCCAGGCCCCCGACGTGTAGTGCATGATCAGCGGCGCGCCGCCGGTGTCACCGACGGCGAAGCCCGAGGCGACCGCGTAGAGCGCGCCCTTCTCCTTGGTCTCCTGGACGGTCCAGGTGTTGCCCTGGCCGGTGAGGATGAGCCCGGACTTCTCCCGGCTGCCGACCGCGACCACCCGGCCGGACTTGGCGTCGATGCCGCCCAGCCAGTCGCCGGCGTGCAGCCCCTGCGGCCGGACCCGGTCGAAGCCGGTGACGTCGCCGTGGGCCAGGTAGGGCAGGCCGTCGTGGCCGTCGCCGACCGCCCACACGTCGGAGGCGCCGGCGGCGGCCAGGCCGCGCAGGTTGCCCGCGGCGGTGGCGTCGCGCACGGCCACCTCGTTCCAGGAGGTGCCGTTCCAGTGGCGGATCGTGCCGCGGTTCTTCCAGACGTCCCAGATCTCCTGCTGGCCGACCGCCCACACGTCGCCCGGCGAGACGGCGAGCACGTCGGAGAGCGAGCCGTCCGCGTCGAGGCGCGCGCTCGTCGACTTCTGCCACGCCTCGGCGGCGGGGCGGGGCTCGGCATGCGCGGCGGGCGTGACCTGCGGCAAGGCCACGGACGTCGCCAGAAGGACGGAGAGCGCACGCCGCTGAGAGCGACGGGTCATGAACAAATGCTACGGGCTGGCCCGGGCGGCTCGCCCGTCAGAGTCCAACCTGCAACTCGGCGAGCACCGGCAGATGGTCGCTGGCCCCGGCCAGATCGGCGTTCGCGGCCGCCACTCCCCCGCAGGACAGGACGCGTGCCTCGCGCGCGGCGAACACCGCGTCGATGCGCTCGGCGGGCCGCGCGGCGGGGAAGGTCAGCCCGTCGCCCGCGGGCGCGGCGGCGTGGCAGTCGGACAGCCGGGCGGCCAGGAGACGCCAGGCCGGCTGGTGCCCCCGCTCGTTGACGTCGGCGCCGACCACGACGGCGGCGTCGTGCGCGGCGGCCGCCCGTTCCATGAGGGACATGGCCTCGCCCGCGTGCCGCAGCCGGGCGGCGAGGTGCAGGTCGAGGTGGAGCGAGCCGACGGCCAGCCGCGCGCCGCCGATCTCGACGACGGCGACGGCCAGCACCCGGCGTTCCAGGCCGGGGAACGCCTTGAGCCGGTGCAGCCGCGCCTCCAGCACCCGGGCCCGCGGCCCGGCCAGCACGCACACGCCGCCGGCGCGTCCCGGCGTGGCCACGCGCAGCCCGCCGGCCTCGGCCAGGGCCCGGCGCCTGGCCCGCCACCGGGCGAACCTCGGCGCCTCCTGGACGCACACCAGGTCGGCCCGCATGGCGGCGAGCACCCGGCGCAGCGCGGGCACGTCGTCGCGCATGCTGCGCACGTTGTACGAGGCGACCCTGACCAGCACGCCGTCGCGCATGCCCCGCGCGCCGGACGGGGGAACCACGGCCGGCACGCGCTAGCGCCGCCTGGCCAGGTCGGCGGCCCCGACCACCCCCGCGGACGCGCCCAGCTCGGCCAGCCGGATGTCGGCGAGCGGCCGGTGGCCGTGTCCGGTGAGCTGCCTGGCGAACACCTCGCGGGCCTCGTCGAGGAACAGGTCGGCGGCCCGGGAGACGCCGCCGCCGACGATGAAGCAGCCGGGGTCGAGCACGGCGGCCAGGTCGGCCATGCCCTGCCCGAGCCAGTCGGCCAGGCTGCGGAAGGCGGCCAGCGAGGCCTTGTCGCCCAGCCGGGCGGCCTCGGTCACCTCTTCGCCCTCGATCCGGCCGCCGGCCAGGCCGAGCAGGATCTCGGCGCGGTCGGGCTGCCGGGCGGCGATCTCCCTGGCCTCCTTGACCAGGGCCTGGCCGCTGGCGTACTGCTCCCAGCAGCCGATGTTGCCGCAGCCGCACACCCGTCCGTCGGGCACGACCTGCATGTGGCCGAGCTCGGCGCCCATGCCCCAGCGGCCGCGGTAGAGGGCGCCGTCGATGACGATGCCGCCGCCGATGCCGGTGCCGAGCGTCAGGCAGACCACGTGGGACTGGCCGCGCCCGGCGCCGAACCTGGTCTCGCCCCAGGCCATGGCGTTGGCGTCGTTCTCGATCACGACGGGCAGGCCGACCAGGTCGCCGATCTTCTTCTGCAGCGGCTCCTCGCGCCAGGCGAGGTTGGGGGCGAAGCGCACGATCGAGCGGGTCTCGTCGACGAACCCGGCCGCGCCGACGCCTACCGCCTCGACGTCCCTGCCCTGCGACAGCTCGCGGACGACGTCCGCGACCGTGTCGGCGACCACGTCGGGCCGGTCGGCCGCGGTCGGCCTGAGCGTGTGTTCGACGATCTCGCCGTTGTCGTCGACCACGCCCGCGGCGACCTTGGTACCGCCGATGTCGACACCGATCGTGAGCATGCCGCGTGTCTCCCTATCCCAGATCTATGTGTTCCACGTCGCCGCGGTCGCGGTCACGGGTGTCGCGCGGCCCGCGGGGGGCGGGCCTGCTCAGCGCGTCGAACGCCCCGCGCACCGCGGCGAACAGCTCGCCGCCCGCGGCCACCAGGTGGCCGGTCACGTCGGAGCCCGACTCCCGCTGCGCCGCGATCGCCCGGCACACCGGGCAGGCGCGGCAGATGTACTCGTCGTGGGGCTCGGACACCGCCTCGCTCCACACGTCCCGCTCCTTGCGGGCGCCGCCGCCCGTGAAGGAGTTGTAGACGGTCTTGCCGACCTGGCGCGTGGCGCGCCCCTGGATCGTCTCGAACAGCTTGCGCGCCTCGTCGGCCACGGTGCCGATGGGGTCTCTGTCGTTGTTCTCGGTCATCTGGCCCTCCCTGCGTATGGTTCGCTCATCCTGCTCAACTCATTCGGAGCCGGATTCGCTCCCCACACTGAACCGTATTCTCAGCGCGCCGTCGCGGAGCACGGCGGAGCCGATCTTCCTGCGGGCCAGCGCCGCGGGCAGCGCCAGGATCCTGCGGTACGGGCCGGCGGTGATGATGAGCTCGTCGCCCTTGCGGGCCAGGTCGACGTCGTCGTGGTCGGCCCCTGGGAGGGCGAGCGTCAGCTCGTCGGCGCTCAGCCGCAGCGGCGGCTCGACGGCGGGCGCCGCGAACGGGTCGGTGTCCCCGTAGACGGAGGCGCCCACCTCGGCCAGCGCGCGCCGGCCGACCGGCTCGGCGGGCAGGTAGGGAACGGTGTGGACGGGCAGCGGCGCGAACGACTCCTCGGCCTCGGCCAGCAGCCTGGCCTGGGCGCTCACCCAGTTGGCCCGCCACTCGTCGGCGCCGCCGGCCGGGAAGACGCGGTTGGCGATGACGGCGTCGACGCGGTAGCCGTACAGGTTGAGCGAGGTGAGGGTGCGCCTGGCCTCGGCGAGCACCACGGCCTCGGGGGTGAGCACGAGCCGCACGGACGCGCTGTCGCCGGTGAGCAGCTCGCGCACCTCCATCAGCCCGCGGTGGAACCGCTCGGCGGCGTTCATGACGTCGTCGCCCGGCGCGCTGACCCGGGCCACGCTGCGCATGAACGGCGAGACGACCTTGACCAGCTTGCGGCCGACCGGCATGAGCCTGGTGACGTGCCAGTCGAGCGCCTCGGGCAGGGCCAGCAGCCGCAGCGTCTCGGCGGTGGGGGCGCAGTCGATGACGATGACGTCCCAGGCGCCGTGGCGGGCGTGCTCGCGCAGTTCGAGCAGGGCGATGACCTCCTCGGCGCCGGGCAGGACAGTGATCTCCTCGGAGGTGATCTCGTCGAGGCCGAGCTCGGTGAGCACGCCCCTGGCGTAGTGCTGCAGGTCGCCCCAGTGGCGCTCCAGGGTCTTCTGCGTGTCGACCTGGTGCAGGTGGAGGCCCGGCGCGATCTCGCCGGGCTCGACGGCGAGCGCGTCGGCCAGCGAGTGGGCGGTGTCGGTGGAGACGATCAGCGTCTTGAGCCCGCGTTCGGCGGCCAGCGTGGCGGTCGCGGCGGCGGCGGTGGTCTTGCCCACGCCGCCCTTGCCGGTGAAGAGCAGGACCCGGGGGCTCACCGGGTACGGCCCTCGACGCGCTTCTTCAGCCCCTTGAGCGCGGTGTCCACGATCACCTTCTCGGCCTTGCGCTTGATCATCCCGATCATGGGCACCGTGAGGTCGACGGTGAGCTCGTACGTCACGTCGGTGCCACTGCCCGTCTCGGCGAGCTGGTAACTTCCGCGCAGGTCGCCGACCATCTTGCCCGGCTCGACCACCTGCCAGCGCACGTTGTCGTCGCCGTCCCAGGTGTAGGCCAGGGTGTAGGTGTCGTTGATCACGCCCGCGTCGAGGACGAACCGCACCTGCTCGGGCCGCCCGTCGGCGCCCGTACTGACGACCTCGGCGCGCTTGATCGATCCGGCCCATTCGGGATAGGCGGGGAAGTCGGCGATGACCGCCATGACCTCTGCGCGGCCGGCGCCGATGGTGGTGCTCGAAGTGGTGCGATCAGCCATGCGACCACCGTAATGCAGAATCCGCCCGTTGCGGCGGAGCGCCGGTCACCGGCCGCCCGGCTCACCATTCCAGGACGAACGGCTCACCATTCCAGGACGAACGGCTCTCCTTTCCCGCGGAAGTGGCCGACGTTCACGCACTCGGTGCGGCCGACGCGGGCGCGGCGGTGGAGGGGCTGGTGGACGTGGCCGAACAGGGCGTAACGCGGCTGGGTGCGCCGGATGGCCGCCAGCGTGGCCTCGCTGCCGCGCTCGAAGCGCCTGGCCACGACGTCGTAGAGCAGCTCGGGCAGGGCGGGCGGGATATGGCAGCACAGCACGTCGACCTCGCCGATCGCCTCGACCTTGGCGGCGTACTCCTCGTCGCCGATCTCGTACGGGGTGCGGTAGGGGGTCTTGAGACCGCCGCCGACGAAGCCGAAGCGCAGGCCGCCGATCTCCACCACCTCGCCGTCGAGCACCTGATGGCCCGGTTTGAGGTAGTCGGGCCACAGGCGGGGAATGTCCACGTTGCCGTAGGTGAGGTAGGCGGGGGTGGGCATGGCGGCGAAGAGGGTGGCGTACTGGGCGCGCACGTTGCGCTCGATGTGCTCGCGCGGGTCGCCGTCGAGGGTGGCCCACAGCCGCGCCGACATGGCCCTGGCCTCCTCGAAGCGCTTGGCCGTGCGCAGGGCGATGAACTCGGCGGCCCGCTCCGCGCCGAACAGGTCGGCGAAGATGCCGTTGGCGTGGTCGTCGTAGTCGATGAAGAGGATCAGGTCGCCCAGGCACACCAGCGCGTCGGCGCCCTCGCCCGCGCGGGCCAGCGCGTCGGCCCTGCCGTGCACGTCACTCACCACGTGGACCCTCATGGGGAAATCCTAGGTGGGACGGCTGCTAGCGTGATGAACGCCCTTCATAACGCTCCCATGACGATGCTACCGGCGCGTAACTTAAGGCGGTAACGTCCAGGCGGTCCCCGTAGAGGAGTTGAAAGTTCGTGCGCGAGTACAGCGTCCCCGTCCTGGTCGATGTGCCTGCCTCAGCAAGCCTGCCGGACACGGTCTTCGACCGGGCCGAGCGGGAGCCCGGCACCGTGATCATGCGCCGCAAGACCGACGACGGCTGGCCCGTCGTGACCGCGGGCGAGTTCCGCGACCAGGTGGTCGAGGTGGCCAGGGGGCTCATCGCGGCCGGGATCGAGCACGGCGACCGGGTCGCGCTGATGTCGCGCACGCGTTACGAGTGGACGCTGGTCGACTACGCCCTCTGGTCCGTCGGCGCGGTCACCGTCCCCATCTACGAGACCTCGTCGGTGGAGCAGGTCCGGTGGATCCTGGCCGACAGCGAGGCCAAGGCGGCCTTCGTCGAGCTCGACGCGCACGAGGAGACCGTCCGCGAGGCCGCGCCCGAGCTGAAGGCCGTCTGGCGGGTCGAGGGGCGGCTCGACGCGGAGGGCGTGCCCGACTCGGCCGTGGAGGAGCGCAGGAAGAAGGTCGTCGCCGCCGACCTGGCCACGATCGTCTACACCTCGGGCACCACCGGCCGTCCCAAGGGCTGCCGGATCACCCACGACAACCTGCTGTTCACCGCGCTCAACGTGCTGCGCGGGCCGCTCGACCGGCTGTTCAGCTCGAACGCCCCGGCGGCGCTGCTGTTCCTGCCGCTCGCGCACATCTTCGCGCGGATGATCCAGGTGGTGCTGGTCGAGGCCGGCGCGATCATGGCGCACACCCCGAACATGAAGAACGTCGCCCCCGACCTCCAGGACTTCAAGCCGACGTTCCTGCTGGGCGTGCCGCGCGTGTTCGAGAAGGTCTACAACGGCGCCGAGCAGAAGGCCGCCGCGGGCGGCAAGGGCAAGATCTTCGCCCGCGCCGTCGACGTGGCGGTGGCCTGGAGCAAGGCGGAGGCGTCCGGCGGCGCGCCGCTCGGCCTGCGGCTGCGTCACCTGCTGTTCGACCGGCTGGTCTACGCCAAGCTGCGGGCGGCCACCGGCGGCCGGCTGTCGGCCGCCGTCTCCGGCGGCTCGGCGCTCGGCGACCGGCTCGGCCACTTCTTCCGGGGCGTCGGCATCGAGGTCTTCGAGGGCTACGGCCTGACCGAGACCTCCGCCCCCATCTCGGTCAACATGCCGGGCGGGAACAAGATCGGCACGGTCGGCAAGCCGCTGCCCGGAGTCTCGGTCCGCATCGGCGACGACGGCGAGATCCTGGCCAAGGGCCGCAACGTCTTCCACGGCTACTGGAAGAACGACGCCGCCACCGCCGAGGCGGTCGACGCCGACGGCTGGTACCACACGGGCGACGTCGGCGAGCTCGACGCCGACGGCTACCTGCGCATCACCGGCCGCAAGAAGGAGATCCTGGTGACGGCCGCGGGCAAGAACGTCGCCCCCGGCCCGCTGGAGGACGCGCTGCGCGCCCACCCGCTGGTGTCCCAGGCCATGATCGTCGGCGAGGGCCGTCCGTTCGTCGCCGCGCTGGTCACGCTCGACCCCGAGGCGACGCCCGCCGGCCGCAGCGCGGCCGAGCTGCGCACCGACCCGGCGATCCTGGCGCAGGTGCAGGAGGCCGTCGACCGGGCCAACGGCACGGTGTCGAAGGCCGAGCAGATCAAGAAGTTCACGATCCTCGACACCGACCTCACCGAGGAGAGCGGCCACCTGACGCCCACGCTGAAGGTCAAGCGCAACCTGGTGATGCGCGACTACGCCAAGGAGATCGACGAGCTCTACGGCCACTAGCCGTCAGGCGGCCCCGACCAGCTCACCGGCCGGATCATCGGCCGGATCATCGGCCGGCTCATCGGCCGGGTCGCCGGCCCGCTCGGTCGCGGTCAGGATCGCGGCCAGGGCCTGGCGGGTGGCCTGGAGCTCGGCCAGCTGCTCGTCCAGGCCGGTGAGCCGGCCGCGGAGGGCATCGAGGGTGCACGCGTCCAGCACCTCGCCGGAGCCGGAGGCGCACGGGAGCACGTCCCTGATCACTTTGGTCGGCAGGCCCGCGGCGAGCAGCGTGCGGATGCGCCGGACCACGACGGGCGCGTCCGTTCCGTAGCGCCGGTGACCGCCGTCGGCCCGGTACGAGGTCAGCAGCCCCTGCTCCTCGTAGTAGCGCAGCAGCCGGGGGCTGACCCCGGTCTCCGCGGAGAGCGCGCCGATCTTCACGTGATGCTCCTCACACCGCTTGCATCTCACATCGATGTGAGCTTCTAGCGTGACGTCCATGAGAGAAATTCCTCGCGAAACTGTACAGACGTTCACCATTGGCGGAGACCTGGAGGTGCGCCGGATCGGCTACGGGTCGATGCGGCTGGCCGACGCCCCCGACCCCGCGCGCTCGGCGATGGAGGCGCCCATCTGGGAGGCGCCGGCGGACCGCACGGGCGCCGTGGCCGTGTTGCGCCGGGCGGCCGAGCTGGGCGTGAACCTCTTCGACACCGCCGACTCCTACGCGCTGGGCGCCAACGAGGAGCTGATCGCCGAGGCCCTGCACCCGTACGGGGACGGCGTGGCGGTGGCCACCAAGATCGGCGTGCTGCGGCCCTCGCCCGCCGAGTGGGTGCCGCTCGGCCATCCGGCCTATCTGCGCCAGCAGGCCGAGCTGAGCCTGCGCCGGCTGCGGGTGGAGAGCATCGACCTGCTGCAGCTGCACCGCCTGGACCCGGCCTACCCGCTCGCCGACCAGATCGGCGCGCTCAAGCAGCTCAGGGACGAGGGCAAGGTCCGGCACATCGGCCTGTCGGAGGTGAGCGCCGAGGAGCTGCGCCAGGCGGCGGAGATCACGCCGATCGCGGCCGTGCAGAACATGTACAACCTGGCCACCCGGCAGCACGAGGACGTCGTGGACCACGCCGCCGCGCACGGCATCGCGTTCCTGCCGTTCTTCCCGATCGCGGCGGGCTCCCACGCCGGGCCCGGCACGCCGCTGGCGGCGGTGGCGGCCGAGATCGGCGTCACCCCGGCCCAGGCGTCGCTGGCCTGGCTGCTGCGCCGTTCCCCCACGGTGATCCCGATCCCGGGCACCTCCTCGATCGGGCACCTGGAGGAGAACGTGGCGGCGCTGTCGGTCGAGCTCTCCGACGAGCAGTACGACCGGCTGTCGGCGGCGGTCGCTTGAGGCCGCCGTCCGGAAGCGGGGGCGCGGCGCGGCCCCTCAGCCAGTGACGGGCCTTACCTCGTGACGGGCCTCATCTCGGGACGGGCCGCGCCTCGGCCAGGACGAGCCGGCCCGCCCGCTCCGACAGCGCCTGCCTGGCCGGCTCCGGCAGGCCGGTGTCGGAGACGACCACGTCGGCCTCGCCGAGCTCGGCGATCGTGCTGATGCCGACGGTCCCCCACTTGGTGTGGTCGGCCAGCACGACGAGCCGGGAGGCCGCCTCGACCAGCGCGCGGTCGGTCTCGGCCTCCATCATGTTCGGGGTGGTGAAGCCCGTCCTCGCGGTCATGCCGTGCACGCCCAGGAAGAGCAGGTCCACGTTGAGCCGGCGGATCGCGGCGACCGCGACCGGGCCGACCAGGGCGTCGGACGGGGTGCGCACGCCGCCGGTGAGCACGACCGTCTGGTCGGGACGGCCGGCGTGCTGGAAGACGTCGGCGACGCGGACGGAGTTCGTCACGACGGTCAGGCCGGGGACCTGGCCCAGGTGGTGGGCGAGCGTCCAGGTCGTGGTGCCGGCCGACAGGGCCACGGCCGTGCCGGGGCGGACGAGCGCGGCGGCGTGCCCGGCAATGGCCTGCTTCTCCTCCTCCTGCTGCACGGACTTGGCGGCGAAGCCGGGCTCGTTCGTGGCGCCGATGGTGGTCGCGCCGCCGTGCACCTTGGCCAGCAGGCCGCGCTCGGCCAGCAGCTCCAGGTCGCGCCGGATCGTGATGTCGGAGACGCCGAACGTGCGCACCAGGTCCACGACCCTGACGCCGCCGTTCTGCCGGACGAGGTCCAGGATCGCCTGCTGACGCTGCGGGGCGAGCATCGCATCACCAGATCCCAACAGGTTCCGACACATCCCGTCCGCATCATGACATGACACCGGCCTGGTGAATGCGTCGAAAACGTCATGAAACAGTGCGTTGACAGCGGTAGAGCTTCGTCTTTCGATGAATGGGTGTGAGCGAACTCGGGGGAATCTGAAGGGTCCGGCAAGGAGGAACCACCATGGACCGACACATGCCGATCTCCCGCCGCCGTCTACTCCTCGGAGCCGCCGCGTTCGGCGTGCCCGCCGTCCTCGTCGGGTGCGGGTCCGGCAGCCCCTCCCCCGGGCCCGGCAGGTCGTCCGGCGGCGGGACGGGCACGGTCACGATCGGCTCGAACGCCTCCGACGAGGTGCCCAAGAAGGCCCTGGAGACCGTGCTCAAAGGCTTCACCCAGGCCGTCCCGAAGGTCAACACGGTCGACCACAACACGTTCCAGGAGAACATCAACCGCTATCTCAAGGGCACGCCCGACGACGTGTTCACCTGGTTCGCCGGCTACCGGATGCGCTTCTTCGCCGAGCAGGGCCTGGCGACCGACATCTCGGACGTGTGGCGGGAGATCGGCGGCGACTACACGCAGGCGTTCAAGGACCAGTCGACCGGCACCGACGGCAAGCAGTACTTCGTGCCGTTCACCTACTACCCGTGGGCCGTCTTCTACCGCAAGAGCCTGTGGCGCGCCAAGGGGTACGAGCCCCCGAGGACCCTGGACGAGTTCACCGCCCTGGCCAGGAGGATGAAGGCCGACGGGCTGGTCCCGATCGCGTTCGCCGACAAGGACGGCTGGCCGGCGATGGGCACGTTCGACATCCTCAACATGCGCACGAACGGCTACGACTTCCACATCTCGCTCATGGCCGGGAAGGAGTCGTGGACCGACCCCAGGGTCAGGCAGGTCTTCGACACCTGGCGGGGGCTGATGGAGTACCACCAGCCGGCCGCGCTCGGGCGCACCTGGCAGGAGGCCGGGCAGTCGCTCGCGCAGAAGAAGACCGGCATGATCCTGCTCGGCATGTTCGTCGCCCAGCAGTTCCCCGAGGCCGACCGCGACGACATCGACTTCTTCACCTTCCCCGAGATCGACCCCGCCCACGGCACCGACTCGATCGACGCCCCCATCGACGGCTACATGATCTCGGCCAAGGCCAGGAACGTGGACGGCGCCAAGGCCCTGCTCAAGCACCTGGCCAAGGGCTCGTCCCAGAACGAGGCGACCAAGCTCGACCCGGGCACGCTGGCGTCCAGCTCCAAGGCCGACACCAGCGGCTACAGCGCGCTGCAGAAGCGCGGCGCCGAACTGGTCTCCCAGGCCACCCACCTGGCGCAGTTCCTCGACCGCGACACCCGGCCGGACTTCGCCTCCACCGTGATGATCCCGTCCCTGCAGGCGTTCGTCGGCGCGCCGAACGAGATCGACTCGCTGCTGGCGGGCATCGAGAAGCAGAAGGCCAACATCTTCCGCTGATGACCGTCAAAACCCGTCGCTACTCCGCCCGGGACGTGACCGTGCTGGTCATCGGGCTGGGGATGGCCGTCATCGTCAACGTGGGCCTCATCTGGGGGCCCGCGCTGGCCTCCGTCGCGCTGTCCGGCACCGACTGGAACGGCATCGGGCCGATCGAGTGGGTGGGCGGGCGCAACTACCACGACCTGGCCACCGCCTACCCGCCGTTCTGGTCGGCGGTGCGCAACAACGTGTTGTGGCTGGGCTTCCTGGGGCTGGTCGCGACGCCGTTCGGGCTGTTCTGCGCGGTGCTGCTGGACCGGCGGCTGCGCTGGTCACGGGTCTACCAGAGCGCGCTCTACCTGCCGGTCGTGTTGTCGCTGGCCGTGGTGGGCTTCATCGCCCAGCTCGTCTACTCCTCCGACTACGGCGTGCTGAACGCGGTCACCGGCCTGACCGTGGACTGGCTGGGCGACCGGTCGATCAACATCTGGGTCGTGATGGTCGCGGCCGGATGGCGGCACGTCGGCTACGTCATGATCATCTACCTGGCCGGGCTCAAGGCCGTGGACCCGGCGCTGAAGGAGGCCGCCGCCATCGACGGGGCCACCGAGGCGCAGGCCTTCTTCCGCGTGGTGTTCCCGACGCTGCGGCCGGTCAACGTGATCGTGCTGGTCATCACCGTGATCGAGGCGCTGCGCGCGTTCGACGTCGTCTACGCCGTCAACAAGGGCAGGAACGGCCTGGAGCTGCTGTCGGTGCTGGTCACCGAGAACATCGTGGGCGAGGCCGGCCGCATCGGCTTCGGCTCGGCCATCGCCGTGATCCTGCTGGTGATCTCGCTGGGGTTCATCGTCACGTACCTGTCGCAGCTGTTCAAGGAGGAGCGATGACGCTCACCGCGCCCGCCGCCGCTCCCCCGGCCCAGGACCGGCGGCCGCCCGCGCGCCGGCCCGTGCGGCCGCTGCGCGTCCTGCTGCACGTCTTCCTCGCGCTGGTCGCGCTGGGCTGGGTGCTGCCGCTGGCCCTGTCGGTCTACGCCTCGCTGCGGCCGTACGCGGAGACGGCCCGGCTGGGCTACCTGTCGGTGCCCGAGCACCTCACGCTCGGCTACTACGCCGAGGCGTGGAGCCGGGCCGAGCTGCCCCGCTACTACCTGAACACGCTGATCATCGTCGTCCCCGGGGTGCTGGTCACGCTCTTGCTGGCCTCGTTCACGGCGTTCGCGGTCGCGCGGGTGCGCGTCCCGGGGCGCAAGGCGCTGCTGATCGTGTTCACCGCCGGGAACCTGATGCCGCCGCAGGTGCTCATCACCCCGCTGTACACCCTCTACACGCTGGTGCCGCTGCCCGCCTGGCTGTCGGACTCCCAGTCGCTCTACGACTCCTACCTCGGGCTGATCCTCATCCACGTGGCGTTCCAGTTCGGCTTCTGCGTCTTCGTCATCGCGAACTTCATGCGGACGATCCCGGAGGAGATCACCGAGGCGGCGCTCGTGGACGGCGCGAGCGTGTGGAAGCGCTACTGGCGGCTCACGCTGCCGCTGTGCAGGCCGGTGCTGGCGGCGCTGGCCACCTTGGAGTTCACCTGGATGTACAACGACTTCCTGTGGGCGCTGGTGCTGATGTCCTCGGGCGACAAGCTGCCGGTGACCTCGGCGCTGAACAACCTGCGCGGCCAGTTCTTCACCGACTACAACCTGCTGGCGGCCGGGTCCCTGCTGGTGGCGCTGCCCACGCTGGTCGTCTTCCAGCTCCTGCACAAGCAGTTCGTCGCCGGGCTCACGCTGGGCTCGACCAAGGGCTAGGTGTACCTGGCCAAGGTCAGGAGGGTCGGAGCAGGGCGTGGAAGCGGGTGGCGACCTGCTCCCACGTCCACTCGCGGGTGATCCAGTCGCGGCCGCGGGCGCCCATCTTGCGTGCCCGCGCGGGGTCGGAGAGCAGGTCGACGACGGCCTGGGCGACGTCCGCGACGTCCGCGCCGTCCACGACCAGGCCCGTCTCCCCGGGCCGGACGGCGTCCGGCGCGCCGCCGGAGTTGCCCGCGACCACCGGCAGGGCGGTCGCCGACGCCTCCAGGAAGACGATCCCGAGGCCCTCGACGTCCACGCCGTTCCAGCGGGTGCGGCAGGGCATCGCGAAGACGTCGGCCGCCGCGTAGTAGCCGGGCAGGCTCGCGGCGGGGACCGTGCCGGTGAACCTGATCGACTCGTGCCCGCCCGCCAGGCGCTCCAGCCGCGACCGGTACGGGCCGCCGCCCACGAGCAGCAGCACCGCGTCCGGCACCGCGCGCAGCACCCTGGGCCAGGCCCGGATGAGCTGGTCCTGGCCCTTGCGCGGGACCAGCCGGGACACGCAGGCCACCACCGGCCGGCCGTCGAGGCCCAGCGCCGCCTTGGCGGCCCGCGGGTGGAACTGGTCGACGTCGACGCCGGGCGCCAGGCGGACGAGCTTGTGCGGGGGGATCGCCGCGGCCAGGCGCTGCCGCGTGTAGTCGCCCAGGTAGGTCACCACGTCGGCGTGCGCGCCGATCCTGCGCAGCACCGAGCGGAAGCCCGGCGCGCCCGCCCACGACGCCTCGTGGCCGTGGGTGAGCATCACCACCCGCCGCGCGCCCGCCGCGCGCAGGCGGGGCGCGAGCAGGCCGAGCGGCGCGGCCGCGCCGAAGACGACGGTCTCGGCGCGGTGCTCGGCCACCAGCCCGGCCGCCCTGCGCGCGACGGCCGGGGTGGGCAGCATCAGCCGCGTCGGGTGCCGGACGACCCGGTACGGCTGACGCCGGTCGAACTCCTCGCATCCCGGCCAGGCGGGGGCGTAGACGGCCACACCCGGCGTGCGGAGCGCGAGTCCGTGCACGAACGACTGGATGCCGCCCGGCCTGGGCGGGAAGTCGTTCGTCACGAAGACCACGTCGGTCACGGTTCGGGGACGCCGTTCAGTCTCGCCCACGAGCGGGCCAGGGCGTTGCGCTCGGGGCTGGAGGGATGGGAGGCATAGAGCACATATTCCACCGCATCCGGCGACAAGTCGGAAATGTTGGTTATGGCGAGGCGTTTCTGCATCGCGACGAACGTGGCCGGATCCCTGGTGAGGTCGAGGGCGTGCACGTCGGCCCGCGCCTCCACGTGCCGCGTGATCAGGTTCTGGGCCGGGTCGGAGACCAGCGAGGCCAGCGTCATCAGCCCCATGAGCACGCCGATGGCGCGCGGGTCGGCCACCGAGGCGATCCCCGTGCGCCGCCGCAGCGGCCCGACCAGCAGGAACAGGCCGATCGCCCCGAAGGCGGCCAGCAGGCCGCCGAGCAGCGTGCCGTCGAGCACGTCGGCGTGCTTGGCGTGGCCCAGCTCGTGCGCGACCACCAGCTCGACCTCCGACTCCGGCGCCTTGAGCAGCGTGTCGTAGACGACGATCCGGCGGGTGGCCCCGAAGCCCGACACGTACGCGTTGAGCGCCGTGGTGCGCCGCGAGGCGTCGGCGACCAGCACGTCCTCGACCGGGACGCCGTCCCGCTCGGCCATGGCCAGCAGCTCCGACCGCAGCGAGCCCTGCGGCATGGAGGTGAAGTCGTTGAACAGCGGCTCGAACACCACCGGGTAGACGTACGACACGCCGAGGGTGAGCGCGAACGCGCCCACGGCGGCCGGGATCCACCAGCGGCGCACCTTGCGGGCCAGCGCCACGAGGGCGAGCAGCATGACGGCCGTCAGCAGCACGCCGACGCCGGTGTTCTTGAGCCGGTCGGCGGCCCAGCCCGCCCAGTCCTGGGTGGACAGGCCGTAGTCGCGCAGGATCGTCTCGAACCACATGCCGAGCGGCCACCTCAGCACTTCGGTGATCGCGGTGAGCACCACCACGCCGAGGATCACCCGCACCCACCACGGGCCCCTGAGCACGCCCAGCACCTTGGCCGCGAACGGCGTCAGGACCAGCAGCCCGGCGAACAGGACCGTGAGGCCGAGCGAGATGTAGCCGGGCAGGGTGGTGGCCGCGTCGAACGCCTGCGCCCTGGCGATCTGGGCGGCGCTGAAGTCACGGGCGGGGTCGGGGGCGACGGCGGGCGCGCCCGCCGCCAGGACCCGCCAGGGGGTGGTGAACGCGACCACGGCCAGGATCACGCCGCCGACCAGGGCCAGGGCGGCGCCGGCGGCGCGCCTGGAGCGGGATTCCACGCGTTGCCGTTCGCGGGCGATCAGGTGCTCCGCCGTTCCCGTCAGCTTGCCGGTTCCTGGACGGGCCTCGACGCCTTCGGCGAAGGGGGTGGCGGGATCGCCCGCGCCCTTGCCAGGGCCCTTGCCCTCGCCTCCACCTTTGCCGCCCTTGCCGGGGTGGTCCGGGGGCTCGTCGGGGGCCTCGGGGCTCCTGCCGGGGGTGTCCGTGCCATCGGCGGCCTGCGCGCAGGGCTGGGCGTCGGCGGCGGGGGCGTCGGCGTGGGTCGCGTGGGGGCGGTCGTCGGGGGTGGGGGGTCGGGGGTGACGGGGGTCCTCGGTGTCGGGGTCGGCGTCCGCGTCGGGGCGGGCGTCCGGATAGTCCGGATCGTCGGCGTGGCCCGGGGACTCGGGGGGCTCGTTGGTGCCGGACGGCTCCGGCGGCGCACCGTCACCGGGCCGGTCTCCGCCGTCGTCCCTGATGGCCACACCGCCGCCGTGCGCCGCCGCGACCGCCGTGCCGGGCTCGTCGGCCCCTCTGGCGACCGCTCCGGCGGGCTCGTCCCCTTCCCGGGGCGGGTCGTTCCGCTCGCTCATCTGCCTCCCCTTCACGCGAGCTGCTCTCGTACGTACTCGCGCCACCGTGCCGCCAGCGTCTCGGCGGTGAGCCCCACGGAGGCGAGCGCCTGATCGACGCCGGCCACGCGGGCATCACGGTAGAGCCGTACCAGGGTCCCGTCACCGAACCGGTCTGCGAGGAAGCGACACGCCATCCATGCCTCCTGGTACGCCCGCGCGAGCCGTCCGGGATCGGCGGCCGTGGGGGCGAAAGCCGCAGGTCCGGGCAACTCGCTCGGCAGCCGGCCGGCCTGTACGTCGGCGGCGAGTTCGGCGGCGGCCGTCCTGACGGGGAGCCCCGCGTCGCGGTAGGCCACGTAGTCGGCGAACCCCTCGTAGAGCCAGACGGGCAGCCGGTCGGTGCCCGCGGCGACGTGGGTGAGCTCATGGGTGAGGACGACGTCGCGTCCCGTGGGGGTGAGCCGGGCGAACGAGCCGGGCACGACGATCACCCTGGCGCCGTCGGCAACCGCGGCCAGCCCGTCCAGCGGGCCCGTGCCGGCCAGCCCGGCCGCCTCGGCGTCGGAGTCCGGCACGACGACCAGCGCGCGCACCGGCCGGCCGAGCACCGCGGACACCCGCCGTCCGGCGAGATCCGCGCGGCGGGCCAGATCGGCGAGCACGCCGGGCTCCGCGCGGTGCCCCACGACCACGGACCGCGCGCCGCGGGCAACCTGACCGCCGTCGCTCCACAACCCGCGCGCCCCGGCGGGCAGGACGGCGGCGGGCGGCGCGTCGGCGACCACGAGCACCGCCGTCGACAGCAGCAGGATCGAGAGGAGCAGCCGCGGACCGCGAAGGGACGGACGCACCTGCGAGGACACGGCCCGATGCTAGTAGGCCCACGCCCCTCCCGGCCCCTTCCCGAGACCGGGCCCTCCGCCGGACCGATCCCGTCGCGGAGCCGGGCCCTCCGCCGGACCGGGTCCTGCTCGGGGCCGGGCATGCGACAGGCCCCGGCCCGGACCGGGGAGGGTCCGGGCGGGGCCCGTTGTCACGCGCCGGGACGCACCGCGCCGACGAACGACGACTTCCGCCATCCGCCCAGTTTGTCGATGCGCACCCGTTCGCCGGTCCGCGGCGAATGGACCATCTTGCCGTGGCCGACGTACATGCCGACGTGGCCCAGCCCGTTGAAGAACATCAGGTCGCCCGGCTTGAGATTGCGCCAGGAGACCTTGCGCTTGATGCGGGCGAACTGGCTGTTCGTCACGCGCGGGAGTCGTACCCCGGCCTTCTTCCAGGCGTACTGGACGAGTCCGGAGCAGTCGAACGCACCAGGGCCCGTGGCCCCGTACCGGTACGGGTCGCCGACCTGATGCTTGGCGACGGCGACGGCCCTGCGGGCCTTCGACGCCTGCCGCGCGGCCTTGGCCGACTTGGCAGACCTGACGGTCTTCGCCGACTTGGCCGACTTCGCAGTGGCCGCCTTGGCGGTGCTGGACACCGCGGTGAGCCTGGCGGCCGATTCGCTCACCGTCTGCGCCCCGGCCGGCACGGCATGGAGAACCGCACCTCCGGCCGTCACGGTCATCGTGAGTGCGACGCCCCTCAGGGCAAGACGGGACAGACGGGGGTTATGCAGGGAGGTAGACAGGATTTCTCCTTGTGTCTTCCACGAACGCCTACCGGGTTAGCTGACGGATTCGGGCCTGGAAGTCGCCCTACGGCGCGAAGACGCGCCGATTCACCCCTGATCCCGGGGGATGACGGGATCTGTGGGTCCCCGGCTCCGTGCCTCCTGGCTGCACGGACTCGGCAGGTCGCCGCCCGATGGTTGTGCCTGAACGGGGATATCGGCGGCGACCGCTGGATTTTTATCTGGTCCGCATCGGGGTTCCGATGTCGATCCGCGGTGCGCATGGCTTGCTGACCGCGACGCCAGAAACTACGCCGACGGGTCAAGATTTGGCAAAGAGAGACTCGGCCTGTAAAGATCAGATAAAGGTGCAAGTAAAGGGTGAAACCCCTGCTGGACCTCAGGGTTCCGTTACCGGTTTGTGACCCTTCTCACACTTCCCGACACACCCGATTGTCAGGGCACTTTCGCCCCATTTGTCCCGTTCGCCGCAGCGATCACGGGCACGCCGAAGCCGCCCGAGATTTCGGGCGGGGGCCGAGTCAGGGGCGGATGGCTCCGACGAGCGGGCGGCCGTAGTCGGCGAGGCGGACGACCTTGACGACGTCGCCCGTCTGCGGCGCATGGACGATCTTGCCGCCGCCCGCGTAGATGCTGACGTGCCCGAGCCCCTCGCTGAAGATGAGGTCACCCGGCTGGAGGTCCTTGAGGTCCACCTTCCGGCTCGCGCCCCAGGCCCACTGCTGCCAGGTCGTACGCGGCAGTGAGACGCCGGCGGCGCGCCAGGCCGCCTGCGTCAGCCCTGAGCAGTCGTAGCCGCGCGGGCCCGTGCCCCCGTAGATGTACGGCTTGCCCACCTGGGCGAAGGCGAAGTTCAGGACGGCCGCCGCGCTGCCCGAGGCGGGACCGGTGTACTTGATGCCGGTGCTGTTGGGGTTGCCCGGGTTGTAGGCCCCCAGCTTGTCCAGGAGCTTCTTCTGCTGGCCGACCAGCTTCAGCACCTCGGCCCGCTCCCGCTGGACGGCGTCCCGCTCCTTGTCGGCGTCGGCCAGCGCGGTCTGGGCGTTGTCGCGCTCGGCCTTGAGCCCCTTGTTCTCGCGGTCGAAGGCGGCCAGCTTCTCCAGCCGCTCGCGCGAGAGCTGCCCGGCCATGGCCAGCCCGGCCAGCAGGTTCTCGGGGTCGTCGACGCCGACCATGCCGGGCAGGGACGTGACGTCCCCGCCCAGCTTGTAGGAGTCCACCGCCACCCTGATGATCTCGGCGCGGAGGTCGGCGACCGTCTGCAGCTTCTGCTTGTAGCGGTCGTTGAGCCTGGTGTAGGCGTCCTTGGCCTTCTTGTAGTTCTCGGTCGCCGTGTTGTACCGGTCGACGACCTTGTCGGCCTTGTCGTTCAGCTTCTCCAGCTTGGCCTTGGCCTGTTTGAGAGTGGGCTTGGGATCAGCGAGCGCCGCACCCATCGGGACCGTCATCAGTCCGATCGCGAGACCCGCGGCCACCGTCACCCGGCCAAACCTCACAGCGTCGCCTCCCAGGGATTACACCTGGGGCGAAATAGTACAGAAGTGGCGGGCTGGGTCTCGCCAATAGTGCTAATTCGTAACTTATGCGCGGCCCAACCGGCGCAGCAGCAGACCGGACGGAACCGGTCTGGCGCCCATCCGGCGTACGGACTCGGCGACCTCGCGGTCGGAGGAGACGACGGCCATGGCCCGGCCGGGCGGCTCGGCCCGGACGAGCTGGCGGATCAGGTCGTCGGCGATCTCCCCCGGCGCGCTGAACAGCACCCGCACCCCGCGCGGCGCCACCACCTGCACCGGCGCGTTGAGCTCGGCGCCGTCGAAGACCACCGTCACCTCGACCCGGGTCTGGGCGACCAGCCCGCCGAGGCCGGTCATCAGCCGGTTGCGCTGGTCGGCGAGGGTGAGCGTGCCGTAGCCGGTCTTCGTGACGTTGTATCCGTCGATGATCAGGTGGACCTGCGGCAGCGCCAGGAGCTGGTCGAGGAGCTGCGGGTCGTCGTCGGCCAGGGCCCGCGCGGGCACCCCGCGCACCCCCGGACGCTCGCCGGTGCTGGCCGCGACCGAGTCGGCGGGCCTGCTGATCGTGGTGGGCAGCGCCAGCTCCCTGCGCAGCCCGGCCGAGGCGTCCTGAAGGGCGTCGAGCAGCACCCTGATGCGGGCGTCCTCGATGCTGCGGCCCTCGCGGGCGGCCCGGCGGGAGGCTTCGAGCTGCCTCTCCACGTCGGCCAGGCGCTCGCGCAGGCGGCGCAGCTCGGCCTCGCCCGCGTTGCCGGCGGCGGAGGCGGCGTGCCGGGCGTCGTCGGCGGCCTGTTCCATCTCCTCGGCCCTGCGGGTGGCGGCCTTGGCCCGCTCGCGGGCGTCGTGGAGCTTGCGCCGCAGGTCGGAGTTCTCGGCGCGGGCCGCCTTGATCTGCTCGCGCAGCCGGTCGGCCTCCTCCTTGGCGGCGGTCTTCTGCGCGGCGAGCTGCTCGCGCAGCCGCGTCACCGCCTCCTCGCGCTCGGACCCCTCGGCCGCCACGGCGGACTGCTCCAGGTCGGCGCGGGCGGTTTCGATCATCTCCGCCCAGCCGGGGGGCCTGGTGAGATAGGCTGCGGCAGCCACCAGCACGGGGTCGGCGGCGGGCGGCACACTGCCCTCGGCCAGCGCGGCGACCAGCTCGGGCCATCCGGCGGCGACGGACTCGGCGACCAGTTCGCGGAACTTCTTGTCGTTCTCCAGTTGCGCGGCGATCGGCGCGCTGCCCAGCTTGGCGCGCTTGCGCGGGTCGAACTTCGCGATGCCGCGCAGCGGCGGCGGCACGGAGACGGCGGGCATCGTGCCGAGAACCTGGGCGGCCAGGTCGACGACGTTGAGGCGCACCTGCTCGGGAAGCGGGCGAGACAGGCCTTCACCCGCTGAACTCATCCCACTTGTCCCTTCGTGACATGCCCTTTCAGACAAGGGTACGGCTCTTGCGTACCTGACCGTAACGGTCCCTTGAACCTAGACAAGCGCTTGGTAGGGGGTATACGACTGAGCCGGGGCAGCGGTGCGGCCTGGAGGTGAGCGGTGACGGAACAGATGCGCACGTCCACGCGTGACCTGGCGGAACTGCGCGAGCGGGCGTCCCGCTGGCTGCGCGGACGGGTCGGCGGGGACGCCACGGTGTCGGAGCTGTCGCGGCCCTCGGGCAACGGCATGTCGAGCGAGACGCTGTTCTTCACCGCCACCTGGGCCGCCGGGACGCGGCGGTGCGTGGCCAGGCTCGCACCTGCGGCGGAAGCCGTTCCGGTGTTCCCCTCCTACGATCTGCGGGCCCAGTTCGAGGTCATGCGGCTGGCCAGGGAGAAAGCTGGGATCCCAGCGCCGAGACCGCTCTGGTTCGAGCCCGACCCCGCGCCGCTCGGGACGCCGTTCTTCGTCATGGAGCGGGCCGAGGGCGAGGTGCCGCCGGACGTCATGCCGTACACGTTCGGGGGCTGGCTGCACGACGCCTCCCCCGGCGACCGGCGGCGGCTGCAGGAGGCGAGCGTCGGGCTCGTGGCGGCGCTGCACGAGACGCCGTACACCGGGCAGGACGTCGCGGTGCTCGGCCCGCTCGCCCCCGGCGGCACGGACGGCCTGCGCGCGCACGTCGAGGCCCAGCGCGCCTACTACCGGTGGGCGCACGGCGCCCGGCCGATCCCCGTGCTGGAGCGGGCCTTCGACTGGCTCGGCTCACACTGGCCGGACGACCCCGGCCCCGACGTCCTGACCTGGGGCGACGCCAGGATCGGCAACGTGATGTACCGCGACTTCACGCCGGTGGCGGTGCTCGACTGGGAGATGGCCGCCGTGGGCCCGCGCGAGCTGGACCTCTCCTGGATGATCTTCCTGCACCGCTTCTTCCAGGACCTCGCGGTGACGATGGGCCTGCCCGGCATGCCGGACTTCATGCGCCGCGACGATGTTTGCCAGAAATATTGCGAAATAACTGGCTACGAACCCCGCGACCTCGACTTCTACGAGATGTACGCCGCCCTCCGCCACGGCGTCATCATGGCCCGGGTGTGGCAGCGCAGGATCCACTTCGGCGAGCAGCCCATGCCGGACGACCCCGACGACCTGGTGCTCCACCGGGCCGCCATCGAGGAGCTGCTCACCCGCTAGCGTCGTAGACCAGCAGCGCGATCTGCACCCGGTTGTTCAGGTCGAGCTTGGTCAGGATGCGCGAGACGTGCGCCTTGACCGTGGGCACGCTCATGAACAGCTCCCGCCCGATTTCGGCGTTCGACCTGCCCTGCCCCACGGCCAGCGCGACCTCGCGCTCCCGCTCGCTCAGCCGGCCGAGCAGCCCCCGCGCCCGCTCGGTGCGGTCGCGGCCGCCCCCGTCGGACACGTGCGAGATGAGCTGCCGGGTCACCGCCGGCGACAGGATCGGCTCCCCCGCGGCCACCCGCCTGACGGCGTCGACCAGGTCGCCGGGCGGGATGTCCTTCAGCAGGAACCCGGCCGCCCCCGCGCGCAGCGCCCGCACGACCTGGGCGTCGGCGTGGAAGGTGGTCAGCACCACGACCTCGGGCGGCGAGGCGGTGCGGCGCAGCGCCTCGGTCGCGGTGAGCCCGTCGACGCCCGGCATGCGGATGTCCATCAGGACGATGTGCGGCCGGTGCTCGGCCACCCGCGGCGGCACCTCGGCCCCGTCGGCCGCCTCGCCCACGATCTCGATGTCCGCGGCCCCGCCGAGGATCATCGACAGCCCGGCCCGCACCATCGCGTCGTCGTCCACGATCAGCACCCTGATCGGCGCGTCCATCTGCCCTCCGTCGGTCAACGTCCGTCCCCGTCCTGCTCCGGCGGCCACGGCAGCCAGGCGCGTACCCGGAACTCGCCGCCGGTCACGCCGTGCTCCAGCCGGCCGCCGGCCAGCTCGGCCCGTTCGGTCAGCCCGATGAGCCCGGCGCCCGCCCCCGGCATGCGCGGCCCGTGCCGCGACCACACCGGGTTGCGCACCTCGGCCGAGACCCCCTCGCCCGGCTCGCCCGCCACGGCCACGGCCACCGGCGCGCCGTCCGCGTGCTTGCGCGCGTTGGTGAGCGCCTCCTGCACGATGCGGTAGACGTTGCGGCCCGCCCCGGCCGGGACGCCGTCGGCGGCGCCCAGGTCGAGGCGTACGTCCATGCCGGCCTGGCGGCACTCCTCGACCAGCGCGGGCAGGTCGGCGAGCGTCGGCTGCGGCCGGTCGGGCACCGGGTCGGCGGCCCCCGGCGGGGTGTGGCGGAGCACGCCGATCACCTCGCGCAGGTCCTGGAGCGCCAGGTGGGCGTTGCTCCTGATCGCGCCGGCGGCCCTGGCGACGTCCTCGGCGGGCGCGTCGGGACGGAACTCCAGCGCCCCGGCGTGCAGGCTGAGCATCGAGATGCGGTGGGCCAGCACGTCGTGCATCTCGCGGGCGATGCGCTCGCGTTCGAGCCGCTTGGCGTCCTCGGCGGCGGTCTCGGCCCGTTGCCTGAGCGACCAGACGAGCTGCCGCCTGGCCCGGATGACGATGCCCCAGGCGTAGACGGTCAGCACGATCGTGACCCCGAACGCCGCCCCCCACAGCGGCGTCAGGTCCTCCTGGGGCCGCAGCAGCACGTACGGGGCCAGGGTGACCAGCGCCAGCAGCGTGACGGGCCCCGACACCTTGAACGGCCGGTGCACCGCCACGGTGAACAGCGCCACCAGCGAGGCCCCGCCGACCAGCTCCAGGTAGGACGACAGCAGGATCGTCACCAGCGCGAACCCCACCGGCCAGCGCCGCCGCAGCCACACCCCCGCGCACGCCAGCGCGCCCACGATCTGCTCGACGGCCAGCAGCGGCTCGGGCTCGTTCCTGATCTCCTCCAGGCTGATGAACGTCACGCCGCAGGCCAGCAGGAACAGCGCGATGTCGGAGACCCAGTCGAGGGTCGAGCGCCGCACCCGGCCCCCGCGCCCGTCGCCGAGCAGCGTGGACGGCAACGCCCACCGGTATTCCAGGGCCGGATCGCCCTCCCCCCGCAGTTCCCTCACATTCGTCGAGGTTATGCCCTGCGCGGGAGCCGGCGACAGCGACCAAAGTCGGTGTCGTCGCAGACCGATGGCCGAGGCGGGCGGGCCGCCGCGGCGGCGAGTGTGGACGGCATGAAAGCGGTGGTGGAGGTGTTCGGCTGGCTGCTGATCCTGCAGGGGGTCGGCGGGCTGCTCAACACGCTGTTCGGCTGGTGGGGGTGGGCGCACGGCCTGCTCGTCGTCAATGTGCTGCCCTTCCTCGACGGTTACGAGGTCTTCGCGGCCGTCGTGATCGGCGTGCTGGGGTTCGCGCTGCTCTCGGTGGCCGGCGCGGCCGGGCGGACGGCCGGCGGGGCGGAGGAGGGCCGATGAGCGGGACCGCGCTGCGTCCGCCGCGGCACCGTCCCGACCGCCGGGCGGTGGCGTGGTGGACGGTGCAGTGGCTCGTCCTCATGGTCCCCCCGGCGGCGGCGGCCGTGGGCGCGTACCTGGTGTTCACGCCGCGCACGCCGGGGCTGGGGGTGGCGGCGGTGGCGTTCGCGGCGGCGTGCCTGCTGGTGGCGCTGGCCGAGCCGCGGGCGGCCTACCGGGTGCAGCGGTGGGAGGTCACCGAGGAGGCGGTCTACGTCCGCCAGGGGTGGCTGACGCACACGTGGAAGGTGGCGCCGATGTCGCGGATCCAGCGGGTCGACACCGAGCGGGGGCCGGTGCAGCGGCTGTTCGGGCTGGCCGACGTCACCGTGACCACCGCCTCCTCTGCCGGAGCCGTCAAGATCACGGCGCTGGACCACCGGCTCGCCGCGGACCTGGCCGAACGGCTCACCGCGCGCACCCAGGCGACGCCCGGGGACGCGACGTGACCGGCTGGCAGCGGCTGTCGGGCCGGGGCCTGTGGAACGCGGCCGCCAGGTCGCTGGCGTTCGCGGCCGGCGCCGTGGCCGCGCTGGCGCGGTTCCTGGTGGGCCAGGACTGGGAGGCGGGCGGCGTCGTCGCCGCGTGCGCGGGGGCCGCCGTGCTGATCGTGGCGGGGGCGGTGGCCTACGAGGCGGCCCGGCTGCGGACGACCGCCTGGCGGCTCACGTCCGACCGGCTCGAACTGCGCTCGGGCGTGACCGTGCGGCAGCACCGCGCGGTCCCGCTGGACCGGGTGCGCAGCGTGGACCTGCGCGCCGACCCGGTGCGCCGGGCGTTCGGCCTGACCGTGGTCAAGGTCGGCACCGGCGAGCGCGCGGCCGAGGGCTCGGAGCTGGTGCTGGACGCCCTCGACCGGCACTCGGCCGAGATGCTGCGCCGCACGCTGCTGCGCCAGGACGCGCCCGCGCCCGAGGACGGTCCCCTGGCCGAGCTGCGCTGGTCGTGGATCCGGTACGCGCCCCTGTCGGTCTGGACGTTCACCGGGGCGGCGGTGGTCCTGGGCGCGGCCTACAAGGGGCTCGGGGCCGTCGGGCTCAAGGACTTCACCGACCGGGCGGCGAGCGGCCTGTGGGGCTGGGTGAGCGCGCAGCCGTGGCTCGCCGTCCCGCTGGTCCTGGCGCTCAACGCGGCCGTCGGCGCGCTCGGCGCGTTCCTGCTGTACGCCGAGTCCTGGGGCCGCTACCGCCTGGAACGCGAGCCCGGCCGGCTCAGGCTGCGCCGCGGGCTGCTGACCACGCGTTCGCTGACCCTGGAGGAACGGCGGCTGCGCGGCGTCGAGATCAGCGAGCCGCTGCTGCTGCGGCTGGGCGGCGGCGCCCGGGTCAAGGCCGTCGCGACCGGCCTGGCCAAGACGGAGGACGAGACCGAGGACGTGGCCGCCCTCACCCCGCCGCTCCCCCGCGCCGAGGCCGCCCGCGTCGCCGCCGCGATCGCGAACACGACGGCGGGCGTCGGGACAGGCCCGGGGATCGGCGCGGGGGCGGGGATCGGCGCGGGGGGCGCGTCTTTGGTCGTGCATCCGGTGGCGGCCGGGCGGCGGCGGGTCGTGCGGGCGCTGGTGGCCACCGTCGTGCTGGCGGCGGGCGCGGGGCTCGCCTGGTGGCTGCTGCCCGCGTCGTGGCCGCGCGCGTGGGTGTGGGCGGCGCCCGTCCTGGCGCTCCCGGTGGGGTTGTGGCTGGCCGCCGAGAGCCGGCGCGCTCTCGGTCACGCGCTGGGCCCGCGGCACCTGGTCACGCGCCGCGGCGCGCTCGTCCGCCGTACGGTGGCGCTGGACCGGGCCGGCATCACCGGCTGGACGTTCCGGCAGTCGTTCTTCCAGCGGCGCTCGGGCCTGCTGACCGTCTCGGCCTGCACAGCCGCGGGCGGCGGCCACTACGAGGTGCTGGACGTGGGCCGCGGCGACGGGCTCGACCTGGCGGCACGCGCGGTCCCGGGCCTGCTGGAGCCGTTCCTGACCGGCGGACAGGGCGGCGGCCCGGGCGACGGACAGGGCGGCGGACGGGGCAGTGGGCGGGGCGGCGGTCCGGGCGGCGGGCGGCAGGCCGCGTGATCCATCACGGTTGCCCATGCCCCTGTAGCGGACAAGCCGTGATCGCGCGGCCCGGCGGCTTTCTGGTCAATACGCTATTTGTCGCGCTTGCAACCGAGTTGCAGCCTTGTTGACCGTTGACGTAGATCGCCCGCCGGGAGGATGATCCCCGCGCCGCGGAGCCGGCCACCTCGTTCGCCGGTCAGGGGCCGGGCCTGGCCCTGCTGTTGCTGCTGGTGGCCGCCCTGTCGGCGGCGGTGCTGGCGCTCGGCAGGACCGTGCCGGCCCTGCACACGGCCGCCAAGCGGCGCGGGTACGAGCTGGCCGGGCTGAAGGCGTCGGGCGCGCGGGTGGCGGCGCTGCGGGTCGCGCTGCTGCTGGAGCAGGTGATCACGGTGGCCGCCGGCACGCTGGCCGGGCTCGCCGCCGGGCTGACGGCGGCCAAGGTGGCGCTGGGCCGCATCCCGCAGTTCACCGTGCCGCCGGGCACGCCGCCGCTGCCGCACGAGGTCGCTGCGGTGCCGGTCGCGCTCGTCGTCGGCGCGGGCCCTGCTGGTCAGCCTGCTGGTCGCGGGGGCGGTGTCGGAGCTGCTCCTGCGCGGCATCCGCGTCGAACGGCTCCGTGAGGCCCCCGCGTGACGTCCGGCCGAGGGCCGCGTGAGGCCCGCGTGACGTCCGGCTGAGGGCCTCCTGACGCTCGCGTGCGGGCCGCCTGATGCCCGCGCCCTGACGCCCGCGCCCCCACGCCCGCGCCCCCACGTCCGCGCCCTGAGGTTCGCCGCGCGGGATCAGCTTCCGGCCGGCTGTTTGGCCAGCTCGGCCAGGTATGCCCTGGCCAGGGCGAGCGCGCCGTCCTGCGCCTCCTTGCGGGGCATGAGCCGGGCCTTGGGCGAGTTCGCCGGCTCGCCCTTGGGCCGCTCGGCGCCGGAGTAGTCGACCCTGACCACCAGCGCGCCGGTACGCGCGATCACCGTGCCGCTGGAGGCCGACACCTCTCCCTGCCTGGTCTGCACGAACTGGCCGTAGGCCTGCTCGCCGAGCCCCTCGATGTCGCGCAGCTCGCCCCACGTGATGCCGCCGATGGACGATTCGGCGGTCTTCCTGTCGCCGCCGTACTCGCCGGCGTAGTACGCCTTGGCCGCGCCCGGGTCGATCGCGCCCGCCCGGTTGGTGAAGCGGTGGGTGGTGATCAGCATGCTGCGGATCCTGACGTTCCCGGCCGTGCCCGGCAGGTCGAGGTTGAGCCAGCGGCACTCGGTCTCGTCGTCGTTGCCCGACTCGGTGGCGCGCGCCCTCGTGGTGGGCTTCGGCACCAGGCGGGTGGCGGCCTCCGTGACGGCCTGGCAGGCGGGCGGGAAGGCGGCCAGCTCCGTGGGCGAGGGCGTCGGGCGGGCGGCCGGGCTCTGGGTGGCCGGGGCCTGGTCGGCCTTGGCCAGCACGCCGGGGTGTTGCGCCTGCCAGGCGGCCACGCCCTTGGCGAAGTACGCGATCAGGCCGCTGACCTCGCGGATCGCGTTCTCCTCGGTGATGGACCTGGTGCTCTCGTTGGACAGGATCTGCGCGTCCTTGCGCTGCTGCCCGGCCTGGAACTTGACCCGGATCGTCATGTCCCCGACCTGGGCGTGGGCCTGGCCGAAGGAGTACCACAGCAGCTTGCCGTCGCGCCGCCAGGTGTACTGGGCGAACGCCCCCTCGCCGACGCCGGTGACGTCCTTGACCGGGGAGACGTACTCCTTCTCGTCGGGGTCGAGCGAGGGCTTGGCGGTGGCTCCGTACTTGGCGCCGCGGTAGTCCATCTCGTAGGAGTTCTGGGCCATCGAGCGGCCGGTCTTGGCGCCCTCGCCCTTGTGCTGCTCGATCCTGACGTCGATCTCCCTGCTGCGCCAGAACTCGCCGAACGAGATGCGCTGGTTCTGCCAGTTGCAGGTGAAGGCGACGGTGTAGTCGGAGTCCCTGGAGGACTTGCTCACCGTCGCGCCGGGCGCCAGCCGTTCGGCCTCGTCCGCGGGCAGCATCGAGCAGGCGTCCGGGCCGGGGGCGGCGGCGGCCGGCACCACGGACCGCGCCGCCGACGACGACGGCCCGGCGGCCGTCCCGCCGCCGCCCTTGCCGGACAGCAACAGGTAGGCCCCCACGCCGCCGCCGGCCACGACCACCACCAGGGCCGCGGCGAGGGTGGGCAGCAACCACGCCGGGCGGCGTCCGGGCCGACCGGCGGGCGGCCCGCCCATCGGCCCCGTGGGCGGCTCCGGCGGCGGCCCCCACTGCGGCCCCGACGGCGGCCCCCACTGCGGACCGGGCTGAGGAACAGGCTGAGGGCCCGGCTGCGGGTGAGGCTGCGGGTGAGGCTGCGGGCCCGGTTGCGGGCCCGGTTGCGGACCGAAGGGCGGGCCGGGCGGCGGTGTCGGCGGCCTTCCCTGCGGCTCGAACCGCCGGCCCGGCACCGGATGAGGGGTGGTCGGCGGCTCGTACTCGCTACCGGGATTCACTGCGACTCCTGAGATTGCCCTGACTTGCGGTGAGACATGGCGAAATGCCCCTTGCAGCACGCACAACGATCATCCCGGCAGCGCCCCGGAGACCGCCCGGGCGATCCGCAGCGCCGTCTCCTTGTCGACCGGCGCCTTGACCGACACCTCGTCGCGGTGCCAGATCACCTCGCCGAGCAGGTTGCTGGACCGGAAGAGCACGATGCTGTCGAACCGGCCGACCGTGCTGGAGGACATCAACAGCTCGAACCGGTTCTGCACGAACGCCGCCTCCCCCACCCCCGCGACGTCCACGACCTCACCGGCGGCCATCCGCGCCCGGGTGCCCTGCGCCGCGTTCCTGGTGCCCTTCTCGCTGGCGAACCGGCGCGCGGCCACCTGCGGCCCGCCGAGGTCGCCGTCGGGCTTCTCGACCCAGGTCCGTACGGTGATCCGCCGGCCCCGCCGCTCCTCCAGCCCCGCGACCCACTGGCACTCGCCGTCCCGCGTGGCGCTGCGCCGGACGGCGCCCTTCGCCAGCTCGGCGGCCTGGGCGTCGCTCAGCAGGCGGCAGGGGTCGGGGGCGGCGGCGTACCGGCCGGTCTCCGGCTGACCGGCCAGGGCGTCCACGGCGTACCAGCCGGCGCCGAGCACCGCGACGCCGGACGCGACGGCCACCGGCAGCAACCACCGCCGGCGACGCCCGGGGACCGGGCCGGAGCGCACCGGCGCGCCACTGAGCACCTGCCGGACCTGGGCCGCCGTGGGACGGGCGGCGGGCTCCTTGGCCAGCATCGCCATGAGCAGCCCGCCGAACTCGCGGCCCGCCCGCGCGGGGAAGGGCGGGTCGTGCAGCAGCACCGCCGCCGCGACCGCCGCGGGCAGCTGCCGCTCGAACGGCGCCCGACCCTCCACGGCGGTGTACAGGCTGGCGCCCAGCGACCACAGGTCGGACTCCGGGCCCGGCGCCTGCTCGTTGAGCCGCTCGGGCGCCATGTAGCCGGGCGAGCCGCCGCTGCCGGCGCCGTCGCCCTGACCGCCCATGGGGACGGCGATGCCGAAGTCGGTCAGCATGGCCGAGCCGTCGGCGTCGAGCAGGATGTTGGCCGGCTTGACGTCGTGGTGCAGGATGCCGTGGGAGTGCGCGACCTCCAGCGCCGACAGCACCTGCAGCCCGATGCGGGCCGCGTACGGGGGCGGCAGCGGCCCGTTCTCCCTGATCACCTTGTCCAGGGACCGGCCGGTGACCAGGTCCATGATGATCCACGGCTGGTCGCCGTCGAGCACCACGTCGTGCACCAGCACGATCGCCGGGTCGCGCAGGCGTCCGGCCGACCTGGCCTCGTGGATGGCGCGGTCGGCGAACTCGGCCCGCTGGTGGGGGCTCAGCCCCGGCGGCACCCGCACCTGCTTGACGGCGACCTCGCGGTCGAGCGTCTCGTCCAGCGCCCGCCACACCGTGCCCGCGCCGCCCTGCCCGAGCTGCTCGACCAGCCGGTAGCGGCCGGCCAGCAGGTAGTGGTCACTTCGCACGGCGCAACGCCTGCTCGCTCGCCCGGGCCGCCTTGATCGCCGCCTGCCGGACGTCCTCGTCGGTCGGCTTGTCGGCCAGGGTGGCGTACTGGACGGCCACCACCAGGTTGGCGATCCGGTAGTAGACGTGAGCCGAGTGGACGCGGCCGGTCTTGCCCTTCAGCTCGAACGCGAACGCCTCCTCGCCAAGGCCCGCCAGGTCGTGGACGGGGGTGCGGGTGGAGCGCATGTCGGTCTTGACGCCGATCTCCGGCCAGGTCCAGTCGATCTGGTCGTACTTGGCCCAGTAGCGCTTCTGGTTCTGGAACAGGGTGCGGGCCGTGGCGGCGGTCATCGACCAGGGATCGACGGTGTCGGAGTCCTTCTGCACCTGCAGCCCGATGCCGGTGCCGGCGGTCGGCCAGCCGCATTCCGGGCCCACCTCGTTGCTGTCCGGCTGGGCCTTGGGCGGGCTCTGGGTGCGCAGCAGGCCGCCGACGTCCTGCGGGGTGAGCAGGGTGCACACGTCCATCGGCACGGTGAACGCGGCCGGCGGCCCGTCGTCGTCGCGCAGCACGACGAAGCCGGTGGCCCCGGCGGCGACCACGAGCACGGCCGCGACCGCGCCCCACAGCAGCAGCGGCCGTCCGCGCCGCCCCACCCGGCGGGGCGCGGTGGCCTGCTCGCCGGCCGCCAGGACCGGCGCCGGGCCGCCCGCGGCCAGCTGCCTGAGCGCGTGCACGACGTTGCGCGGATCGGGACGGGCGTCAGGATGGCGCGCCATCATGGCGGCCAGCAGCGGCCCGAGCGGCCCCGGCGCGACCGGCACCGGCTGCGTCACGGTCGCCCGGACCCGCTCGGCGACCGAGCCCTGGTAGGCGTTCCCGCCGGTCACGGCGGCGAACAGGGTCGCGCCGAGCGACCACAGGTCGCTGGACGGGCCGCCGGGCTCGCCCTCCAGCCGCTCGGGCGCGATGAACCCGGGCGAGCCGATCATGAGCCCCTGCTCGGTGAGCGCGGCCTGCCCCTCCTGCCGGGCGATGCCGAAGTCGGTCAGCACCACCCTGCCGCTGTCGGTCAGGAACACGTTGCCCGGCTTGACGTCGCGGTGCTGCAGCCCCTGGGCGTGGGCGGCCTGCAACGCCTCCAGCACGTCGGCGCCGACGCGGGCGGCGTACTCGGGGGGCATCGGGCCGAACTCGCGCACGGTGTCGGCCAGCGTACGGCCCCGCAGCAGCTCCATGACCAGCCACGGCCGCTCGTGCTCGACGATGACGTCGTGCAGCGCCACGATGCCGGGATGGCGCAGCCGGGCGGTGGCCTGCGCCTCGCGCACGGCCCTGGTGACCGCGTCGGCGCGATCCTTGGACGGCATGCCCTCGGGCAGGGTGAGCTCCTTGACCGCGACCTCGCGGTCGAGCATCTCGTCCTTGGCCAGCCACACCTTCCCCATGCCGCCGGCGCCGAGTGGGCGCAGCAGGGCGTAGCGGCCGGCAAGTCTTCCCGCGGACATAAAGGGAAGGGTAACTAAGGATCAAGAAGGATGGTTATTCGAGCACGTCCCCCCATGCCGCCCCGGGCCCCCTTCCCCGCGCTCCGGCGTGGTCCGGCGGAGTAACTGTCGGTCCCCCTCTCTATGGTCTTGGAACGTGGACGCGGTACAAGGCACCCTCGACGAGCTCGGCACCCCGCTGAGCGACGTCACGTTCGTCGTGTTCGACCTGGAGACCACCGGCGGCTCGCCGGCCGAAGACTCGATCACCGAGATCGGCGCGGTCAAGGTACGGGCGGGTGAGGTGCTGGGCGAGTTCTCCACCCTGGTCGACCCCGGCGGGCCGATCCCGCCGTTCATCTCGGTGCTGACCGGCATCACCGACGCCATGGTGGTGGCCGCCCCGCGCATCGAGGCGGTGCTGCCGAGCTTCCTCGAGTTCATCAAGGGCTCCACGCTGGTGGCCCACAACGCGGGCTTCGACACCCGCTTCGTCAAGGCCGCCTGCGCCGCCCACGGCTACCCCCCGCCCGCCAACCCGGTCGTCGACACCGTCGACCTGGCCCGGCGGGTGCTGACCCGCGACGAGACGCCCAACGCCAAGCTGTCCACGCTCGCCCGCTTCTTCCGCAGCCCCACCGAGCCGTGCCACCGCGCCCTGCAGGACGCCAGGGCCACCGTCGACGTGCTCCACGGGCTGATCGAGCGGGCCGGCTCCTTCCAGGTCCACACGCTGGAGGAGCTGAAGTCGTTCGTCCGCGCCCCCACGCCGGAGCAGCAGCGCAAGCGCCACCTGGCCGAGTCCGTCCCGCACGCCCCGGGCGTCTACTTCTTCGAGGACGACCGCGGCGAGGTGCTCTACATCGGCAAGAGCACCAACCTGCGCAACCGCGTGCGCTCCTACTTCACGGCCGCCGAGACCCGCCCGCGCATCCGCGAGATGATCGGCATCGCCGAGCGCGTGCGCCACGTCGTCTGCGCCACCGGGCTGGAGGCCGAGGTCAGGGAGCTGCGGCTGATCGGCGGCGCCAAGCCGCGCTACAACCGCCGCTCGCGCTTCCCGGAGAAGGTCGTCTGGCTCAAGCTCACCGCCGGCCCCTTCCCCCGCCTGTCGATCGTGCGCGAGCTGAAGGACGACGACGCCACCTACCTCGGCCCGTTCAGCAGCTCCCGCCTGGCCGACGAGGCCCGCATCGCCCTGCACGAGGCCGTGCCGCTGCGCCAGTGCACCCAGCCGATCAGCCTACGCACCCGCCGGGCGGCCTGCGTCCTGCACGAGATGGGCCGCTGCGGCGCGCCCTGCGCGGGCAAGGAGAGCCCGGAGGAGTACGCCGCGCACGTCGAGAGCGCCCGCCGGGCCATGACCTCCGACGCCTCGCTCGTCTACACCGCCGTCTCGGCCCGCATGGAGCGCCTGTCGGTCGAGCAGCGCTACGAGGAGGCGTCCGTCGACCGCGACCGGCTGGCCGCGTTCGTCCGGGCGGCGGCCCGCATGCAGCGCCTGAGCGCCATCACCCGCATCCCCGAGCTCGTGGCCGCCAGCCCGGCCTTCGACGGCGGCTGGGACATCCACGTCGTCCGCTACGGGCGGCTGGCCGCGGCGGGCGTGATGCCGAAGGGCGCCCACCCCACACCGTTCGTCGCCTCGCTCAAGGCCATGGCCGAGGCCGTCATCCCGGGCCCCGGCCCGGTCCACGCGGCCAGCGCCGAGGAGACCGAGTGCATCCTGCGCTGGCTGGAGTCGCCGGGCGTGCGGCTGGTCGAGGTCGACGGCGTGTGGTCGATGCCCGCCCGGGGCGCCGCCCGCCACAAGGCCCGCATCGACCTGGCCTACCGCGGGCTTGATCAGCGGCGCGACCGAGAGGGACGTCCTTTGCGATGACCGGATACAGTTAATACATGGTCACGGCAATCGTCCACATCAAGGCCGAGGTAGACCGGATCCCGGAGGTCGCCCAGACGATCGCCGAGATCGACGGGGTCAGCGAGGTCTACTCCATCACCGGCGAATGGGATCTGCTCGCCATGGTCAGGGTCGCCCGCTACGAGGAGGTGGCCGAGGTCATCCCCGGGCGGGTCAACAAGGTCGACGGCGTCGAGCACACCGAGACGCACATCGCCTTCCGCACCTACTCCAGGCACGATCTCGACGCCGCCTTCTCGATCGGCTTCCCCGAATCCGACTGACCCGCTCCCCCGCGGTCCCCGCGTAAATCCCCGCATCCGCTTCAGCGTCGGCGCCTGCGCCCGCTTCTGCTTCTGCGTCCGTCTTGGGTGCCCGCCTTGGGCGTCCGTCTTCGGTGTCCGTCTTCTGGGCCCGGCCGTCCTTCGGCCGGGCCCGACGCGTTTCCCGGGCCCGATCGTCCCCGGCCGGTGGGCCGGAACGCGGAACGGCCCGGACGGGGAAACCCCGGCCGGGCCGATCTCGATCAGGCGAAACCCTAGTGGGTGAGGCTCCGGTCGTCGCCGGAACCGATCGCGGCGTGCTCGCCGTGCTCCCCGTGCTCGCCGTGGTGCCCGTCGTCGAGCGGGATCTTCTCCCCGCCGTACGCCTTGGACATCCGGCCACGGAGCTTGCCGAGCGGGCCGCGCATGCCCTTGGGCGGGATGCCGGAGGCGTCCTCGTCCACGGGCAGGGCCGCCACCGCCTCCTTGCCCCGCATGTGGGCCTCGAGGTCGTCGGACGGCGGCGTGTGCACCTCGATGAACTCACCGTGCGGCAGCCGCTTGATGACACCCGACTCCACACCGTGCCCGATGACCGCGGCATCGCTGCGCTGCAGGCCGAGGCACATGCGGTAGGTGATCAGGTAGGCCAGCGCCGGCCCGACGAAGACCAGCACCCGGCCGATGTACGTCGTCCAGTTGAGGCTGACGTGGAAGTTGGCCGAGATCTCGTCGTTGGCGCCGAGCAGCCACAGCACACCGTAGAACGTCATCGCCGAGATGCCGATCGCGGTGCGGTGGGGGTTGTTGCGCGGACGGTCGGCGACGTGGTGCTCGCGGTTGTCCCCGGTGACCCACCGTTCGATGAACGGGTAGAGCGCGAGACCGGTCATGATGATGCCCATCGGCACCAGCGCCGGGATGATCACGCTCATCGGCAACGTGCCCGCGTGGGCCGTGCCGAACAGGTTCCACTCCCACGGCGGCATGAGCCGCAGCGAGCCTTCGAGGAAGCCCATGTACCAGTCGGGCTGCGAACCGGCGGAGATGTCCGCCGGCGTGTACGGCCCGAACAGCCAGATCGGGTTGATCTGGGCGAACGTCGCCAGCCCCGACACCACGGCGAGCGTGAACAGGAAGTAGGCGCCCGCCTTGGCCATGAAGGCGGGGTAGAACGGCGCGCCCACCACGTTCTTGTTGTTGCGCCCCTTGCCCGGCATCTGCGTGTGCTTCTGCACCCACATGAGCACCATGTGAGCCGAGACCAGCGCCAGCAGGATGCCCGGGATGAGCAGGATGTGCAGCGAGTAGAACCGGGAGATGACGTCCTCGCCCGGATACTCCCCGCCGAACAGGAAGAACGTGATGTACGTGCCCACCAGCGGCAGCGAGATCGCCACACCCTCGGTGATCCGCAGACCGGCGCCGGAGAGCAGGTCGTCGGGGAGGGAGTAGCCGGTCAGGCCCTCGGCCAGCGCCAGGGTCAGCAGCAGCACGCCGATGATCCAGTTGAGCTCGCGCGGCTTGCGGTAGGCGCCGGTGAAGAACACCCGCAGCATGTGCACCGTCATGCCGGCCACGAAGAGCAGGGCCGCCCAGTGGTGCATCTGCCTCATCAGCAGACCACCCCGGACGTCGAAGCTGATCTCCAGCGACGACGCGTAGGCCTCCGACATCATGACGCCCTTGAGCGGCGCGTACGAGCCGTCGTAGGCGATCTCGCCCATGCTCGGCTTGAACCACAGCGTCAGGAACGTACCGGTGAGCAGCAGGATGATGAACGAGTAGAGCGCGATCTCACCCAGCAGGAACGACCAGTGGTCAGGGAAGATCTTGCGCAGGTTGCGCTTGAGAAAGTTCGCCCCGCCCAGACGGTCGTCGAGGAAGGTCGACGGCCCGGCGATGGCCTTCGGTACGGCGTTCAGGTCGCTCATGCCTGGCCTCCCTTCTCCCTGGCCTCGGCCTCGGCGTCGCCGCGCTCCCAGTAGCTGGGACCGACGGGCACGTTGAAGTCACCCTGGGCGATCAGATAGCCCTCGCTGTCGACGGTGATGGGCAGCTGCGGCAACGGCCGGGCGGCCGGGCCGAAGATGACCTTCGCGCCGTCGGCCGCGTCGAAGGTCGACTGGTGGCACGGGCACAGGATGTGGTGGGTGGTCTGCTCGTAGAGCGCCGCCGGGCAGCCGACGTGCGTGCAGATCTTGGAGTAGGCGACGATGCCGTCGTGCGTCCAGTTCTGCTTGACGCCGCTCTTGAGCTCCTCCGGACGGAACTTGATCAGGATCAGCGTGGCCTTGGCGAGCGCGTTGAGGTCGTGCTCGTAACCCTCGGGCACCACCGACAGGATGCCGCCGGGCGAGTTGAAGTCGGCCGCGCGGATCGGCTGGCCGGTGCCCTCGACGACCAGGCGCAGCGGCTTGCCCTCCTTGGTCTTCTCACCCCAGACGGTGTGGCGCAGCAGCTTGTTGAACTTCGCGCCGGGCATCTTGGAGTTGTCGAGGTCGCGCAGCAGCACCAGCGGCACCAGGCCGAGCGGCGCGGCGGCCAGCAGCAGCGTGCGGCGCATCAGCTTGCGCTTGACGAAGCCGCTCTCGTTGGCGCCCTGCAGGAAGGTCTCGGAGACGACCTCGCGGTCGTCCTCGTCGGAGGCCATCGTGTGGCGCTCCTGGACCAGCGCGTACTTCGGCATGATCTGGCGGACCCAGACCACGATGCCGACCGCGAGGCCGAGGACGGCCAGGGTCAGCGTGCCGCCGAGGGCGAGGTTGGAGACCCCCGTCGCCTCGGGGCTGCCGACCTGGAACACCACGTAGGAGATGAGGAAGGCGATGCCGGCCAGGAAGGTGATCGCGAAGCAGAGCGCCACGATCTTCTCGGCCTTGCCGGCCTTGCTCTCGTCCTGCAGCGTCACGCCCGGGACGTCGCGGTCGGCGACGTCTTCCTTCTCCGCGGCGCCCAGCATCGACGTGCCCGGCGCGGGAGTGCCGATGACGCGCTTGGGCACGCGTTCGTCCGGCTGCTCGATCTCGTGCTCGTTGTCTGTCATGACTTCTGTCGCTTCTTCGCGGTGATCCAGATGGCGGCGAGGGCTAGGGCGGCGATGCCTACCACGAACGCTACGAGACCTTCGGTGACCGGGCCGATGCGCCCGAGGCCGAACCCTCCGGGGTCCTTCTGCTCACGTACCTGGGTGATGTACGCGATCATGCTGCGCTTCTCCTCAGGCGTGATCGTCGAGTCGTTGAAGACCGGCATCGCCTGCGGGCCGGTGACCATCGCCTCGTAGATCTGCGTCGGTGAGGACTCGTTGAGGTTGGGCGCGTACTTGCCCTGCGTCAGGGCACCGCCGGAGCCCGCCCAGTTGTGGCACTGGATGCAGTTGGCCCGGAACAGCTCGCCGCCCTTGCCGGCGTCGCCGAGCTTCGGGTCGACCTGCTCCTTGCCCGGGACCTGCGGGCCGCCGCCGAGCGACTGCACGTAGGCGGCGACCTGACGGGTCGTCTCCTCGGTGACCCAGTGGGCCGGAGGCTTGCGAGGCGCCTGCGGGCCGGGGTTGGCGGCGGGCATGCGGCCGGTGCTCATCTGGAAGTCGACCGCCGCGGCGCCGACGCCGACGAGCGTGGGGGCGGTGTTGGTGCCCTCCGCGTTCATGCCGTGGCAGCTCGAGCAGTGGGCCACGAACAGGCTCTTGCCCTCGGCCACGTCGTCGACCTTGCCTGCCGCCAGCGCCGCGTCGGCAGGCTTGCCCGCCTGGACAAAGGCGGCGTATACCATCCCGACCAGCGCCAACGCCAAAATCAGGACGGCGTATCTCGCGAGGGGATGCCGCCGCCAAGCGGTGATCCTAGTCACAGAGATCCCGTTCCTTAACGAATGATGTAGATGGTCGCGAAAAGACCGATCCAGACGACGTCTACGAAGTGCCAGTAGTAGGACACGACGATCGCGCTGGTGGCCTGCTCATGCGTAAAGCGCTTCGCGGCGTACGTGCGTCCCAGCATGAACAGGAACGCGATCAGGCCACCGGTCACGTGCAGGCCGTGGAAGCCCGTCGTCAGGTAGAACACCGAGGTGTAAGCGTTGGCGGACAGGGTCGCGCCCTCTGACGCCAGCTCGCCGTACTCGTACAGCTGACCGGCGACGAAGATCGCGCCCATCAGGAAGCTGACGATGTACCAGAAGCGGAGCTTGCCGACCTGCCCCTTCTCCGCGGCCCACACGCCCAGCTGGCACGTCACACTCGACAGGACCAGGATGATCGTGTTGACCGTCGCGAACGGGATGTTCAGGTGAGCGCCTTCTGCCTCAACGCCTGCAGGAAGGAAGGCAGGGCCCCACTCGATGCCCTTCCCCTCGCTCACCGACCGGATGGTGAAGTACATCGCGAACAGCGCCGCGAAGAACATGAGCTCAGAGGACAGCCAGACGATCGTCCCGACACTGACCAGGTTCGGCCGTCGGTACGACTGTGCTGTCGTCGTCGAAGTTATTGCGGATGCTGTCGCCACGGGCAGCATTATTGCGGCTCCGGTGTTCGGTCCGGCCAACGACCCCCCGTTAGGAGGAACAAACCGGCCATCAACCTGGGATAATTGGGACAAAACGCCTGTCAGACCCGGTGGCCTGGGATTGCATCCCGGCGCAACGGTACGATCCAGGTGACCATACAGCTTCGACCGATAGTGAGCGCGACAGTGACGTCCTCTGGGAGCACCGACGACACGATGAGGGTCCTCGTCTACAGCGACGACGCGACCACCCGGGCCGAGGTCCGCCAGGCGATCGGCCGGCGGCCGGCGGCCGATCTGCCCCTCGTCGAGATCATCGAGTGCGCCACCGAGCCCAAGGTCCACCAGTGGCTCGGCTCCGGCGAGATCGACGTGGCGGTCCTCGACGGCGAGACCCAGCCCGCCGGCGGCATGGGCGTCTCCCGTCAGGCCAAGGACGAGGTCTACGACTGCCCGCCCGTCTGCCTGATCATCGCCAGGCGCGACGACCGCTGGCTGGCCGAGTGGTCCAAGGCCGACGCCGTCGTCCCGCAGCCCATCGAGCCCATGGTCCTGGCCGACACCGTCGCCGACCTGATGCGCCGCCGTTCCGCCACCCGACTCAACGCGAAGTAGGTGCCCATGGACTCCCGGACGACCTGGCCTGCCCTGTTCTCCGCGCTCCTTTCCGGCGAGCACCTGTCGGCCGACGAGACGGCCTGGGCGATGCGGGAGATCTTCTCGGGCAACGCCACCTCCGCCCAGATCGCGGGCTTCGCGCTGGCCCTGCGGGCCAAGGGCGAGACGGTGGCCGAGGTGGTGGGCCTGGCCAGGACGATGCTGGAGTTCTCCACCCCGCTGACCGTCGAGGGGCCCGTCCTCGACGTCGTCGGCACGGGCGGCGACCGCGCCCACACCGTCAACGTCTCCACCATGGCCGCCATCGTGGCCGCCGCGGCGGGGGCCAGGGTCGTCAAGCACGGCAACCGCTCGGCCTCCTCGCTGTGCGGGGCCGCCGACGTCCTGGAGCACATGGGCATCAGGCTCGACCTGACGCCGGAGCAGACCGCGCGAGTGGCGCGCGAGGCGGGCATCGCCTTCTGCTTCGCGCCCGTCTACCACCCGGCGCTGCGGTTCGCCGGCCCGGCGCGCAAGGAGATCGGCGTCCCCACGGTGTTCAACTTCCTGGGCCCGCTGACCAACCCGGCCCGGCCCAGCGCCCAGGCCATCGGCGTCTACGACGCCCGCATGCTGCCCGTCATCGCCGGCGTCTTCGCCGAGCGCGGCGTGTCCGCCCTGGTCTTCCGCGGCGACGACGGGCTCGACGAGCTGACCATCACCGGCACCTCCACGGTGTGGGTGGTCCGCGACGGCACGGCCACCGAGGCCCGGTTCGACCCCGCGATCCTGGGCATCCCCCGGGCCGACGCGGGCGCGCTGCGCGGTGGCGACGTGCAGTTCAACGCCCAGGCCGTGCACGACGTGCTGGGCGGCAAGAAGGGGCCGGTGCGCGACGCGGTCCTGCTCAACACCGCCGCCGCGCTGGTCGCCCACGACGGCGCCGGCGACGACCTCGACACGGCGATGATCAAGGGCTACGAGCGCGCCACGCAGGCGATCGACTCCGGCGCGGCCGCCGACACGCTGCGCCGCTGGATCGAGGTCAGCAGCTCCTACCGCCCGTCGTGACCGTGAGCGCGCCCCTGAGGCGCGCTCACATCCTTCGGCGCTTACGCGTGCCCGGGAGCCCTGGCAGAGCCTCCAGGGCCTGCTCAGGGCCGGGTGGCGGTCAGAAGGTGATGCTCGGGCCGTCCTTGAGCGTGCTCCACTTGAGCCAGTCCTTCCAGTTCTCCTGCCAGTGGCCCCACCCGTTGGTGGGCTCCAGCTTGCGCGGCGAGCCCGTGATGATGATCGGGTCCCCGATCAGGGTGTTCTTGATGAACCAGGCCGCGTTCTCCGGGCTGACGTTCACGCAGCCGTGGCTGACGTTGGAGTTGCCCTGCGAGCCCACCGACCAGGGCGCGCTGTGCACGTACTCGCCGCTGTTGGAGATGCGGACGGTGTTGTAGACGGTGAGCTGGTAGTAGCCCGACTGTCCCGGGCCGATGCCGGGCGAGGTCATGACAGTCACCGGCTCCCGCGACATCGCCAGGTGCACGCCCGAGGTGGTGTAGTACTTCCACTGGCCGCCCTGCCCGGCGCTCATCGGCATGGTGCGGATGCGCTTGCCGTCCCGGCGGACCGTCAGCACGTGCTCGTCGGTGCTGCCGCGGGTGATCTGGGAGCGGCCGATCTTGAAGTCGAGGGTGACGTCGCGCTTGCCGTACAGGCCGGGGCCGCCGCGCACGCCGGCCAGCTTCGCCTCCAGCCGCACCTTCGTGTACGCCGGCCAGTACTCCTCCGGCCGGAAGTCCACATGGCTGTCGTCGAACCAGTGCCAGGCCCCGTCCACCGGCTTGGAGCTGCGGATGGTCAGGTTGCGCTCGACGGCCACCCGGTCGCTCACGGGCTTGTCGAAGGCGATCATGACGGGCATGCCGACGCCGACCGTCAGCCCGGTGTCGTCCTTGTTGGGAGTGATCGTCTGGATGTCGAATGTCTTGTCGCCCTTGACCGTGGTGAACGTGCTGGAGGTCTCGCTCTGCTTGCCCGAGGCGTCCACGCTGACGACGGTGACGGTGTAGCCGGCGCTCGGCCGGGCGGTGGTCGTGCTGCGCCAGCGGGTGCCGTCCCCGCTCAGGACGCCCTTCAGCCGGCCAGCCTTGCCGCCGTCCACCCGGACGCTCTTGATCGTGCCGCCGTGCGCGGACACCACCACGGGCTGGTCGGTGGCCACGTTCACGGCCTTGTCCTGGGGCGTGACGCCCACCGCCGGCTGCCGCGCGACCGCGGTCAGCTCCTTCGTCTCGTTCGCCGCGCCGCTCAGCGAGCACGCCGTGAGCAGCGCCAGGGCCAGCAGGCCGGCCGATCCATTCGCCACGCGTCTCACGAGTGACCCCCTCGCCCAAGATCCAACCTTCTCCTCCCTTATTACCCTGAGTGATCTATTCACGACATCCGTAACCTGGTAAAGAACACGAAAAAGCGGGCGTCCTCCCCTATGGGAAGGACGCCCGCTTCGAGCCGCTTGTCAGTGCGAGAAGTTGCCCCGGTAGTACTGGAACACGAACCCGATCATGGCCATGATGATCAGGAAGACGCCGATCAGGAACATCCAGAAGCCGATCACGAACCCGGCGAAGGCGAAGGCCGCCGCCAGGCACAGGAACAGCGGCCACCAGCTGCTCGGGCTGAAGAAGCCGATCTCGCCGGCGCCCTCGCTGATGTCGGCCTGCTTGTCGTCCTCCGGCTGGGCGCCGATGCGCCGCGCGGTGAACATCAGGTAGTAGCCCACCATGAACGCGAACCCGACCGAGATCGCCATGGCGGTGGTGCCCACGGGCTCACCGTGGCCGGTCGCGGCCTTGGTCCAGAACCAGTAGCCGACGTCGACACCGGCGAAGAACAGGCCGCACAGCAGGAACAGCCAACCCTGGACCTTCATCAGGCCTCCACCTCCTGGGCGGACTTGGCGGACATGTGCGGGTAGTGCAGGTCGAACGCCGGGCGCTCGGACCGGATGCGCGGCAGCGAGGTGAAGTTGTGCCGCGGCGGCGGGCAGGAGGTCGCCCATTCGAGCGAGCCGCCGTAGCCCCAGGGGTCGTCGACGGTGACCTTGACCCCCGACCGCCAGGTCTTCCAGACGTTGTAGAAGAACGGCAGCGTGGAGGCGCCCAGGATGAACGCGCCGACCGACGAGATCATGTTCAGGTCGGTGAAGCCGTCGGCCGCGCTGTAGTCGGCGTACCGGCGGGGGAAGCCGACCATGCCCAGCCAGTGCTGGACGAGGAAGGTGGTGTGGAAGCCGATGAACAGCAGCCAGAAGTGCACCTTGCCCAGCTTGTCGTCGAGCATCTTGCCGGTGAACTTGGGCCACCAGAAGTAGAAGCCGGCGAACATGGCGAACACGACCGTGCCGAAGACCACGTAGTGGAAGTGGGCGACGACGAAGTAGGTGTCGCTGATCTGGAAGTCCAGCGGCGGCGAGGCCAGGATGACGCCGGTCAGGCCGCCGAGCAGGAAGGTGATCAGGAAGCCGACGGAGAACAGCATCGGCGACTCGAACGACAGGTGACCCCGCCACATCGTGCCGATCCAGTTGAAGAACTTCACGCCCGTCGGCACCGCGATGAGGAACGTCATGAACGAGAAGAACGGCAGCAGGACCTGCCCGGTCGGGAACATGTGGTGCGCCCAGACCGTGATGGACAGACCGGCGATCGCGATGGTGGCGCCGACCAGGCCGATGTAGCCGAAGATCGGCTTACGGCTGAAGACCGGCAGGATCTCGGTCACGATGCCGAAGAACGGCAACGCGATGATGTACACCTCGGGATGGCCGAAGAACCAGAACAGGTGCTGCCACAGCATCGGCCCGCCGTTGGCCGGGTCGAAGATGTGCGTGCCGAGCTTGCGGTCGGCCTCCAGCGCCAGCAGCGCGGCGGCCAGCACGGGGAAGGCCATCAGCACGAGCATGCTGGTCAGCAGGACGTTCCAGGTGAAGATCGGCATGCGGAACATGGTCATGCCGGGCGCGCGCATGCAGATGATCGTGGTGATGAAGTTCACCGAGCCGAGGATCGTGCCGAGACCCGACAGGGCCAGGCCCATGATCCACAGGTCGCCGCCGATGCCGGGCGAGTGGATCGCGTTCGACAGCGGCGTGTAGGCGAACCAGCCGAAGGAGGCCGCGCCGCCCGGCGTGAGGAAGCCGGACACGGCGATGACGCTGCCGAACAGGTAGAGCCAGTAGCTGACCATGTTCAGGCGCGGGAAGGCCACGTCGGGGGCGCCGATCTGGAGCGGCATCAGCTCGTTGGCGAAGCCGGCGAACAGCGGCGTCGCGAACATCAGCAGCATGATCGTGCCGTGCATGGTGAACAGCTGGTTGAACTGCTCGTTGCTGGTGATCTGCAGCCCCGGCTGCGCCAGCTCGGCCCGCATGATCAGCGCCATGACGCCGCCGATCAGGAAGAAGGCGAACGACGTGATCAGGTACATGTGCCCGATGATCTTGTGATCGGTCGAGGACATCCACTTGGCGATGATCTGGCCCTTGGTGACGGGCCGGACCGGCGCCCGAAGCGGTTCTTGGATGGCGGTCACTGGGCACTCCCAGCCTGGGTCGCGATGTACTGGTCGAACTCAGCCTGCTTGACGAGCTTCACCGAGAACAGCATCCGGCTGTGGTCGACGCCGCACAGCTCGGCGCACCGGCCGGCGTAGACGCCCACGCGGTCGTCGCCGAGCGTCTTGATCTCGAACTTGCGCCCCGGGTTGCCCTCCGGGATGCCGGGGATGATGTCCCGCTTGAACAGGAACTCGGGCACCCAGAACGAGTGGATCACGTCGTCGGTCGAGAGGTCGAACTCGACCTTGGTGTTCGTCGGCAGGACCAGCTGAGGGCCCTGGTGGTAGTCGTGCACCGGCATGCCGGACACGGGCTGCGTCGTCTTGCCGTTGTAGGTCGTGGTGAAGCGCCAGCTCCACTGGTAGGCCTCGACCTTGACCTTGACGGGCGCGTCGCCTGCGACCTCCGTGAGGGCCTTGCTGTCGCGGGCGGTGAAGAAGAAGAACACCGAGACCATGACGAGCGGGACCACCGTGTAGAGGATCTCGATCGGCAGGTTGTAGCGCACCTGGGGCGGCAGTTCGGCCTTCCCCTTGCGCTTGCGGTGGAAGATCGCGGCCCAGACGATCAGGACGATGACGACGACGCCCGTGGCGAGTGCGGCGATCCAGGCCCCGTTCCACAGATGCTGAACGACCTCGGCCTGCTCGGTCACGCCCTCGGGCAGCAGGCCGTTGGACCAGTCGAACTTGGGAACGTCATTAGCACACGCCGTAGCAGTGGCCAGCAGCAACGCCAAAGCGGCGGCGCGCGGCACCCTGCGCCGGGCCAACGAACGCCGCGTCGTACGGCGAGTCGGACTCACGGATCGCCTACCCCACAGATGAAGCCCAAGAGTCTTTCCCTTGGGTGCTCGTATTTCCAAATGCACAGCTGATTGCAGACACATTAGCGTGCAGGTGTCCCGCCCTACCGCGCGACCCCTCGATGGCGCCGCAAGTGGGACGATGGGTCTCGTGGCGTATTTCGACGCGGCCTCGAGCGAGCCGCTCCACCCTCAGGCACGCGAGGCGCTGCTGGCGGCGATCGACGTCGGCTGGGCCGACCCCGCGAGACTGTACACCCAGGCCCGCCGCGCTCACCTGCTGCTGGAGCAGGCCCGCACGGAGGTGGCCGAGGCGCTCGGCGCGCGCCCCGACGAGGTGTCGTTCACCTCGTCCGGCACGCAGGCCGCGCATCTCGGCGTGCTCGGCACCCTACACGGCAGGCGCAGGGTCGGGCGTCATCTGGTCACCAGCGCGGTCGAGCACTCCAGCGTGCTGCACGCGGCCGGCGTGCACGAACGCGACGGCGGCACGGTCGAGACGGTGGGCGTGAGCCTGGAGGGGCGGGTCGACCTCGACGCGTTCGCCGAGGCGGTCGCGCGTCCCGGCACGGCGCTGGCCTGCCTCCAGACGGCCAACCACGAGGTGGGCACGGTGCAGCCGGTCGCCGAGGCCGCCGCCGCGTGCCGGGCCAACGGGGTGCCGCTGCTGGTCGACGCCGCCCAGACGGCCGGCCGCATGCCGATCCCGCCGGGCTGGTCGGTGCTGACCGCCAGCGCCCACAAGTGGGGCGGCCCGGCCGGGGTGGGCGTGCTGGCGGTGCGCAAGGGCACCCGGTTCCGCTCGTTCCTGCCCGAGGACGAACGCGAGCGGCGGCGGGTCCCCGGCTTCGAGAACGTGCCGGGCATCGTGGCCGCGGCGGCGGCGCTGCGCGCGATGAGCGCCGAGGCGGCGCAGGAGCAGGCCCGGCTGTCCACGCTCGTCGCCCGGATCAGGGAGACCGTGCCGAAGGTCGTGCCGGACGTCGAGGTGATCGGCGACCCGGTCGGCCGGGCGCCCCACATCGTGACCTTCTCGTGTCTCTACGTCGACGGCGAGGCGCTGCTCACCGAGCTGGACAAGGCGGGATTCGCCGTATCGTCCGGAAGCTCGTGCACCGCTAGTACGCTTCGTCCATCGCACGTCCTCGAAGCGATGGGCGTGCTGACGCATGGGAATGTCCGGGTGTCGCTGCCCAGGGGCACGTCCGCGGCCGAGGTCGACCGGTTCCTGGCCGTGCTGCCCGATCTGGTGCGCCGCATCCGGCACGACGCAGGAGTCGCATGACCGAGGTAACTCAGCCGTCATTGACGATCGACGCGCTCGGGAAGAAGTGCCCGATCCCGATCATCATGCTCGCCGAGCAGATCAACCACGTGCCGCTCAACGCCGTGGTGGCGGTGCTGGCCGACGATCCGGCGGCCTACACCGACGTGCCGGCGTGGTGCCGGCTGAAGTCCCACCGCCACGTGGCCTCGTACGAGCTGCCCGAGGGCGGCTGGGCCATCCACGTGATGCGCAACTACTGACGGTTTGTGGGTAGGGCCCTCCCCTGACGGCACATCGACCATTCGGGGGAGACCATGGCCAAGGGGAACGAGACCGCCCGTGACGTGATGAGCACGGGCGCGGAGTGCATCGCCGCGCACGAGACGCTCGACCGGGCGGCTCAGATGATGCGCAACAACGACGTGGGCGCGCTGCCCGTGTGCGGCCCCGACGACCGGGTGACCGGCATCATCACCGACCGCGACATCGTCATCAAGTGCGTCGCGGCCGGTCACGACCCCGCGCAGGTGACGGCGGGCGAGCTGGCGACCGGCCTGGTCTGGGTGACGGCGGACGCCACCGTGCAGGAGGCGCTGTCGCGCATGGAGCAGAACCAGATCAAGCGGCTGCCGGTGCTGGAGAACGAGCGCATCGTCGGCATGATCAGCGAGGCCGACCTCGCCCGGTGCCTGCCGGACGACCAGCTCGCCGAGTTCGTGCACCGGGTGTACGCCAAGCGCTGACACCCGTACGGGGATCGCCCCGCCACGCCTGCGGCGGGCGGGGCGTACGCGTGTCAGGGGTGGTAGCAGCGCACCTGGCCGGCGATGTCGGCCGCGGCCTCGGCGCCGTAGGCGGCCGTGAAGCGCTCCAGGAAGACCTTCTGGCCCAGCTCGTACTCCTGGCCGCCGACGCGCTCCAGCACGTGCGTGGCCGTCAGGTTGCCGATCTGGCCGCAGCGCTCCAGCGGCAGGCCCCAGGCCAGGCCGGACAGGAAGCCGGCGCGGAAGGCGTCGCCGACGCCCGTGGGGTCGGCCTTGCCGCGCTCGGGGGCCGGGGCGACCTGGATGGACGGCTCGCCCTTGCGGTCGATGACGGCGCCCTTGGGGCCGAGCGTGGTGACGCGGACGCCGACCCGGTCGAGGATCTCCTCGTCGGACCAGCCGGTCTTCTGCTCGATGAGCCCCTTCTCGTAGTCGTTGGAGAACAGGTAGGCGGCGCCGTCGACGAGCTGCCTGATCTGCTCGTCCTCCATGCGGGCGAGCTGCTGGGAGATGTCGGCGGCGAAGGGGATGCCGCGCTGGCGGCACTCGTCGGTGTGCCGCAGCATCGCGTCGGGGTCGTTGGGGCTGATCAGCACCAGGTCGAGGCCGCCGACCCGGGCGGCGACCGGCTGCAGCTCGATCAGCCGCGCCTCGGCCATCGCCCCGGTGTAGAAGGAGGCGATCTGGTTGTGGTGCTCGTCGGTGGTGCACAGGAAGCGCGCGGTGTGCTGCGTCTCGGAGATGTGCACGGACTCGCAGTCGACGCCGTGGCGCTCCAGCCAGGAGCGGTAGTCGGCGAAGTCGTTGCCGACGGCGCCCACCAGGATCGGCTTGAGGCCGAGACAGCCCATGCCGAAGGCGATGTTGGCCGCGCAGCCGCCGCGACGGATCTGAAGGTCGTCGACCAGGAACGAGAGCGACACCCGGTCGAGCTGCTCGGCGATGAGCTGATCGCCGAAGCTTCCTGGGAACGTCATCAGGTGGTCTGTCGCGATGGAGCCGGTTACGGCGATGCGCACGGGATTCTTCTTCCTCGTTGTCAGCAGGCCAATGAGCCCCACGAGAATACGCGAAGGTCCCGCTCGCACAAAGGCGGGCGGGACCCCACAGGCCGAAGCCGTGACCCCTTAGTTGAACGAGTCGCCACAGGCGCAGGAGCCGGTGGCGTTGGGGTTGTCGATGGTGAAGCCCTGCTTCTCGATCGTGTCGACGAAGTCGATGCTGGCGCCCATCAGGTAGGGGGCGCTCATGCGGTCGGTGACCACGCTGACCCCGCCGAAGTCCGTCACCACGTCACCGTCCATGGAACGGTCGTCGAAGAAGAGCTGGTAGCGCAGGCCGGAGCAACCACCCGGCTGCACGGCGACCCTCAGCTGCAGACCTTCCTCACCCTGCTGCTCCAGCAGGCTCTTGACCTTCGCGGCGGCCGCGTCAGTCAGGATCAGGCCCTGCGTCGTGGTCTCGCTGCTCTCAACCGTCATCTGCTGACTCCCTAACCCGGCTGTCTGTTTCCGACGTCCTACTGATGACGCTACCAACACCTCGCCCATGCCACACATTCCCGGGTCCCCTACCCCCGGAATAACCACGTTCGTCCGTGTGTCATAGTGAGTATCGTCAAAACGACGATAAGGGGGTATGGCGATGGCCACCCAGACTGGGCTGCCGCTCTTCGTCCTCGGGCAGGGCGCCGATCCGCACAGCGAGAAGGGCGTCGACTGTCCCGGCGAGCTGCCGCCCGCGTCCGACCCTGACCTGGTCGAACGCGCCCGCAAGGCCAAGGAGGCGCTGGGCGACCGCCTGTTCGTGCTGGGCCACCACTACCAGCGCGACGAGGTCATCCAGTTCGCCGACGTGACCGGCGACTCCTTCAAGCTCGCCCAGCAGGCCGCCGCGCGGCCCGAGGCGGAGTTCATCGTCTTCTGCGGCGTGCACTTCATGGCCGAGTCCGCCGACATCCTCACCGGCGACGCCCAGAAGGTGGTGCTGCCCGACCTCGCCGCCGGGTGCTCCATGGCCGACATGGCCACGTTCGACCAGGTGGAGGAGTGCTGGGAGGCCCTTGAGGACGCCGGTCTGGCCGGCGAGGTGGTCCCCGTCACGTACATGAACTCCAGCGCCGACATCAAGGCGTTCTGCGGGCGCAACGGCGGCGTGGTGTGCACCTCCTCCAACGCCAAGAGGGCGCTCGACTGGGCCTTCGAGCAGGGCCGCAAGGTGCTGTTCCTGCCCGACCAGCACCTCGGGCGCAACACGGCGGTGCTGGAGATGGGCATGTCCCTGGACGACTGCGTGGTCTGGAACCCCCACCGCCCCGACGGCGGGCTGACCCGCGAGCAGCTCGACCGGGCGCGGATGATCCTGTGGAAGGGCCACTGCTCGGTGCACGGCCGCTTCACGGCCGAGTCCGTCGACGACGTGCGCGCGCGCATCCCCGGCGTGAACGTGCTGGTGCACCCCGAGTGCCGGCACGAGGTGGTGCTCAAGGCCGACCACGTGGGCTCGACCGAGCACATCATCAAGACCCTCCAGGCCGCTCCCGCCGGGTCGAGCTGGGCCGTCGGCACCGAGCTGAACCTGGTCAAGCGGCTGGCCACGATGTTCCCCGACAAGAACGTGTCGTTCCTGGACCGGACGGTCTGCTACTGCTCCACGATGAACCGGATCGACCTGCCGCACCTGGTGTGGGCGCTGGAGTCGCTCGTGCTGGGCGACGTCGTCAACCGGATCACGGTGGACGAGGACACCGCCCACTGGGCCAGGGTCGCGCTGGACCGCATGCTGGCGCTTCCGTAACGCCCTCCCCCGACGGGCCGGGCCCGTGGCGAGGAGCGCCCGCCCTCGCCGCGGGCCCGGCTCTGTTCCCGGCTCCGGCTGCGGCTCGGTCAGGCGAAGTCGTAGCCGACGCGGACGCCGACCGTGAGCGTCTGGCGGCCCGGGCTGACCGAGGACGCGCTCTCGGCCGCCGCGGCCATCGCGACCAGCGGCTGGGGGCCGCCCCTGATCTCCTCGGAGATCGACACGACCGGGCCGAGCGGGCGTCCGGCCAGCTCGGCGTAGTGGGCGGCCTTGGCCGCGGCGTCCCTGAACGCTCTCGCCCTGGCCTCGCCGAGCACCGACGCCGGGTCGGACAGCTCGAAGGTCACGCCGTTGAGCCTGGCCTCCTCGCCCACGCCGGCGACCGTGTCAATGACGGCGTCGGCCCGCGACAGGTCCCTGACGACCACCTCGACGCCCTGGGCCGCCCGGTAGGCGGAGACCTTCGGGTAGACCTCGTACTCGGGGCCGAGCGAGAGCTCGACCGTGCGCACGTCGTGGGCCGCGACGCCGGCCCCGGCCAGCGCGTCGGCCAGCCGGGCCGCGGCGGCCCTGACCGCCGTGAACGCCTCGGACGCCGACGACCTGCGCACCTCGACGCCCGCCAGCAACCGCAGGACGTCGGGCGCGGCCTGCACGCTGCCCTCACCGACGACGGAGATGTCCACGCCTGCCCCCTAAGATTGGGTTCGCCTCGATCCTACGGGCGTGTCCTGCCCCCGCCCGCGGCCGGCTCACAAGGCGGTTCAGACCGCGGCTCAGACAGCGTCGACGATCGCGCCGGGATCGTCCAGCTCGACCTGGTGTCCCGAGCGGGGCAGCAGCACCAGCTTGGCGTCGAGGCGGGCCGCCAGGCTCTGCCTGCGGGCGTCCCGGCCGCCCGCGCCGAGCACGGTGACCGGGATGTCGGGAAAGGGATGACCGGCCCGGATGTCACGGAGGTCGGCGGCCATGTCGCGGCGGGCCAGCCACTCCCCCGCCACCGCCGCGGGCACCTTGCCCATCCGGTACACGCCGAAGGGGTCGCCCATGCCCGTGACCAGGCGGTGCGCCGGCGGCCCGGTCAGGCGGGCCAGCACGTTCGCGCCCCACGTGCCGCCGAGCGCGGGCAGCCACGCGCCCAGGACGGCGGCGAGCGCGAGCGGCCGGCGCACGGGCGTCGGGCTGGGGTCCACCAGGACGAGCTTGGCCACGCAGAGCGGGTGCAACCGGGCGAACGCCTCGGCGTGCCAGCAGGACAGGCCGTGCGCGACCAGGGTGACCTGGGACGGCTGCGCGGGGGCCAGCGCGGCCAGCCGGGCCACCTCGCCGTACAGGGTGGGCCGGTCGGTCGCGGGCGGGCTGAGGCCGAGCCCCGGACGGTCGAAGCGGACGACCCGGTGGCAGGCGGCCAGGCCGGCGGCCACGGCGTCCCAGTGGAACCAGGCGCCGCCCAGGCCCGCCGTGATGAGCACGCCGGGGCCCGCGCCCTGGTCGAGGACGTGCGGAGGGCCACAGGGGGCCTCGTCGTCGTCGTGGACGAGCAGCCTGAGCGCCACGTACACGACCCAGACGGCGACCATCGTGAGCTGGATCCGGTGGGCGACGCCGGCCAGCCGCCCGGCGGCCAGGGCGGCCAGCATGAGCCCGGTGGCGCCCACGTTCAGGCCGGTGAACAACCACGACACCCACGAGCGCCAGCGCGCGGACAGCACCGCCATGGCGGTCAGCACGGCCGTCGTGGCCAGCGCGCCGGCCACCATGTGGAGCCGGTGCGAGACCGTCTCGCCGCGGCAGGCGGGGTCGCTGAGCACGGCGCAGTCGAGCGGGACCAGGCCGGAGACGACCGTCAGCAGCCCGAAGGCGGCCAGCGCCAGCCAGCCGGCCCACTCGCGCGCCACCCTGGGCAGCGTCGCCACGGCGGCCAGGCAGGCCAGCCCGGACAGCACGTCGCTGACCCGGAACAGGCGTGTCCACGGCTGGTCGCGGGCGGCCAGCTCGCTCACGTAGCCGTCGGTCCTGTCCACGGCGGGCGTGGTGAACTGGCCGGTGATCCAGGCGCTGTACAGCACGGCCGCCACGATGAGCGCCGAGGCCGCGGCGACGAACAACCTTCGCTCCACGTGATGATTAGAACACCATCCGTGGTCAAAGGCCCGGAGCACCCCATACCGGGAACCATCGGCCGAGGTCGGCCTCCAGTGGCAGCTCGCCGTCCAGGACGCCTCTGGCCTGCAGTTCGAGGGCGTTGTCGCGCCTGTTCCCGGGCAGCGGCGCGAACGGGTAGAACGTGCCGCGCTTGTACAGGTAGACCACCGCCAGCCGCCTGCCCGCCGGATCGGCGAACGACACCAGCGAGCACAGCAGCGAGGGCCCGAACCCGGCCGACTCCAGCGAGGAGTTGACCGCGTGCAGCTCGGTGACCAGGTCGCTGACGTCGTCCGGCGCGCGGCGGACCAGCAGCCAGGTGTAGCCGTAGCCGTCGTCGGACTCCTCGACGCGCCCGCCGAGCAGCGCCTTGACGTCGCTCTCCAGCGTGGCGAACGCGCCGCCCTCCGCGGCCCTGAACGACACCGAGCCGAGACCGGTGGGGACGAGACCGGTCGCGGCCTGGAGCGTCACGGCGGCGGACGGCAGCGCGAACAGCGCGTCGAGGTTGGGCTTGACCGGCTTGGACCGGCCCAGCAGCGAGTCGAGCCAGCCCATGCGTGCCTCAGCCCCTTCCGAGCTGCTTGGAGATGGACGCGAGGAGTTCGAGCCGGCGCTCCAGCGGCGGATGCGTGGAGAACAGGTTCGCCAGCGTCTCCCCCCTGGCCAGAGCCGGGGCGAAGTAGAAGGCGTTGAACGGCGCCGCCTCGCGCAGGTCGGTGGTCGGGATGCGGGCCATGTCGCCGGTGACCTTGGTCAGCGCGCTGGCCAGGGCCGAGGGACGCTGCGTGAGCAGGGCTCCGGCCCGGTCGGCGGCCAGCTCGCGGTAGCGCGACAGGGCCCTGGTGAGCAGGAAGCTGACGGCGTACACGACGAGCGAGACGAACATGATGATCAGCCCGACCGGCACGCCGCCCTGGCCGTTGTCCCGGCGTCCGCCGAAGCCGGCGTACAGGGCGAACCTCGTCATCAGCCCGGCGACGATGCCGAGGAACGAGGCGATCGTCATGACGGCGACGTCGCGATGGGCGACGTGCGACAACTCGTGCGCCAGGACGCCTTCGAGCTCCTGAGGCTCCAGGCGGCGCAGGATCCCCGTCGTCACGCAGACGACGGCCCGCTTCTGGTTACGCCCGGTGGCGAAGGCGTTGGGGACGTCGGAGTCGGCGATCGCCACCCGCGGCTTGGGCATGTCCGCCAGCGCGCACAGCCGGTCGATCAGGCCGTGGAGCTCGGGGGCCTCCTGTGGGGAGACCTCCCGTCCGTGCATCGCGAACAGGGCGATGCGGTCGGACAGGAAGTACTGCACCAGCAGCAGCCCCCCGGCGAGCACCAGCACGGTCAGCGCGCGCACGCCGAGGGCGATCAGCACGCCGACGAACGCCACGTAGAGCAGCCCCAGCAGGAACATCGTCACGACCATGCGGCGGGTCAGGCCGCTGTCGGACGCGAACCGCGTGCCCACGGGACTCAGCCCGGGATGAGGCCTTGGTCGCCCAGCATCTCCCGGACCTCCTCGATCGAGGCGTCCGCGGGGGGAAGGATCAGCTCTGACGGCTCAAGGCTGTCGTCGGGAAGCGCCTTGCCCACATGGCGCACCTTGTCGAGCAACGCGTGCAGCTTGACGCGGAAGGCCCCCTCGTCACCGGTCTCGATGGCGGCCTCCAGCTCGCTGTCGAGCTCGTTGAGCACCGCGATGTCGTCCGGCGAGATCTCGACCTGGCCCTCGCCCATGATTCTGACGATCATGCGTTCTCCCCGGGCTGACGCAGCTGCTGGGTGTGACCCTGCTGCGGCTGGGCCTGCTGCTGGGGCTGCCCCTGCTCGATGGCGCTCTTGGGCGCCGGGCCCTGGCCCAGCTCGGCCTTCATCCGGGCCAGCTCCAGCTCGACGTCCATGCCGCCGCCCATGCGGTCGAGCTCGGCCTGGATGTCGTCGCCGCGGGTGCCGCTGAAGTCGTCGAGCGCGCCACTGGCCAGCAGCTCGTCGATCGCGCCCGCGCGGGCCTGCATCTGCGCCGTCTTGTCCTCGGCGCGCTGGATCGCCAGGCCGACGTCGCCCATCTCCTCGGAGATGCCGGAGAACGCCTCGTTGATGCGCGTCTGGGCCTCGGCGGCGGTGTAGGTCGCCTTGATCGTCTCCTTCTTCGTGCGGAAGGAGTCGACTTTGGCCTGCAGCCGCTGGGAAGCCGTGGTCAGCTTCTCCTCCTCGGCCTGCAGGTTGTCGTGCTGGACCTTGAGGTCGGCCATCTGCCCCTGCAGATTGGACCGCCGCTGCAGGGCCTCGCGCGCGAGGTCCTCGCGCCCGACGGACAGCGCCTTGCGGCCCTGGTCCTCGTAGCGCCTGGCCTGCGCCTCCAGGCCGTTGATCTGCAGTTCTACCCGCTTGCGCGAGGTGGCCACGTCGGCCACCCCTCGACGCACCTTCTGCAGCAACTCGAGCTGCCGCTGATAGGAGTAGTCAAGCGTCTCGCGCGGATCCTCCATCTTGTCCAGGGCCTTGTTGGCCTTGGACTTGAAGATCATCGAAAGTCTCTTCATCACGCTCATGCGCGTCGGCCGTCCCCTTCTAGGTCGTGCTGGTGTTCACCCAATGCAGCGCAGCCGCCTTGGGATTACCCTACGCATAACGCACGGGGGCGTCACTAAGTTGCAGTCCAGGTAGGGTTGACGTGTGTTGCGACGCCGATCCCAAACCTCCGTGGACGACACCCCCGTCCCCGTTGACGATCCTAAGCCCCAGGGTAAAGGTCGTCCCACACCCAAGCGCCGGGATGCCGAGGGCAGACGACGCCAGCCGGTCTCCGCGCCGAAGGACCGCAAGGAGGCCTATCGGCAGATGCGCGCCAAGCAGGCCGCCGAGCGCGACCGGGCCCGCAAGGGCATGCTCGCAGGTGACGAGCGTTATCTTCCGGTTCGCGACAAGGGTCCAGGGCGCAAGTTCGCGCGCGACTGGGTCGACTCGCGGCGCCTGCCCAGCCAGTACTTCCTGCCGTTCTCGCTACTGATCCTGCTGGCGACCTGGATCCCGTGGCCGATCGAGATCCGCGCCAAGGTGCTCAACATCGTGATCGCGGTCGGCTGGCCGATCATGATGGTCGGCGTCCTGGCCACCTCCCTCTACGTGGCGTGGAAGGTGAAGAAGGAGGTCGCGGCCAAGTTCCCGAACGAGAGCGTGAAGGGCGTCGGCTTCTACGCGGCCATGCGCGCTTTGCAGATCCGCAAGCTGCGGTTCCCGCCGCCCACGGTGCTGCCGGGCGGGAAGCCGCCCAAGAAGTAGCCCCGTTTTCCCGATTTTTCGGGAAAACGACTTATCGGCGACGTTCGCGTGCCCATCACCGTCCGGTGGTGGGCACTCGTGCTTCCCGCCTTTCGCCGTGCGTCCCCGCTCAGCGGGCCGGTTTCCAGCGCAGGACGCCGCCGGTGACCACGGGGCGGCGGCCGTCGATCGCGCCGCCCCGTTCGAGGGCGTCGGCGACGGTCCGCAGCAGCGTGTACGACGACCGCAGCCGCCTGCCCGTGACCCCGGACACCGTCCCGTCGGCCGAGCTCACGGTGGCGTACGCCGTGGCGCCGTCGGCGGCCGTGTAGGACAGGATCGGGATCAGCAGGCCGTCCCAGGACCCGGCCGGACGGCGGGCGCACATCTCGCGCCAGGCGTCCCTGATGCCGCGGACGGTGAGGTGGTCGCCGACGCCGGGGCGGAAGCCCAGGACGCCGGCGCCGCGCGCGCCGTTGTGGCGCAGCAGGGAGGCGCGCAGGGCGTCGGGGAAGTCCACGCCCATCTGCGACTCGGCCACGGCGATCGTGCGCGCCCTGACCGGGCCGCCGAGCGTGCGGTAGGTGCGGGGGGCGTTGCTCCTGAGCCAGCGTTCGATGCGCCGCCATTGGACGTCCACGGCCCGCTTGACGTCGGGCGCGACCCTGCGGGGGTCGATCGGGCGGCGCCGGGGCGCGCAGTTGGGCGCCTGGGCGGCGGAGGCGGCGGGGGTGGGCTGCGCGGTCGCCACGGGCTCGGCCGGCGGCTCCACAGGCGTCACTGCCGTCATAGGCGTCACGGGCGTCACGGGCTCGGGGCCGGCCGGGGGCGGTTCCTGCTGTTCGGTGACGGCACGCACGAGGGCCAGGGCGCCGCGCTGCACCGACGTCCCCATCAGGGCGAACCCCAGCGTGAGCGTCACGACGACCGCGATGACCAGCCACGACAGGACCGTTCCCGCACGTCGGCGCCGCGGTGCGGGCACCGGGACGGACGGCGGCGGCTCGGCCCGCGGCAGGCGGGCCCGGCGGCGCAACCGCACCGCGAGGGCGATCAGGACGGCCGCGGTGAGAGCCTGGCGGACGAGCTTGAGCACGTCGCGCACCCTATCCCGAATCGAATCGGCTCATGTGACGCTCTAAGGTCGAACGTATGGAATTCCGACACCTCGGCCGCAGCGGTCTCATGGTCAGTGAGATCAGCTACGGCAACTGGCTCACCCACGGCTCCCAGGTCGAGGAGGACGCCGCCAAGCTCTGCGTGCAGGCGGCGCTCGACGAGGGCATCACCACCTTCGACACCGCCGACGTCTACGCGGGGACGAAAGCCGAGGAGGTGCTCGGCCGGGCGCTCAAGGGCGTCCGCAGGGAGTCGCTGGAGATCTTCACCAAGGTCTACTGGCCCACCGGCCCCGGCAAGAACGACCGCGGGCTGTCCCGCAAGCACATCACCGAGTCGATCAACGCCTCGCTGCGCCGCCTCCAGACCGACTACGTCGACCTGTACCAGGCTCACCGCTTCGACAACGAGACGCCCCTTGAGGAGACCCTCAAGACGTTCGACGACCTCGTACGCCAGGGCAAGGTGCTCTACGTCGGCGTCAGCGAGTGGACGGCCGAGCAGATCGGCCGCGCGCTGAAGATCGCCGACGAGATGGGCTTCGACCGGATCGTGTCGAACCAGCCGCAGTACTCGATGTTGTGGCGGGTCATCGAGGCGGAGGTCGTGCCGCTGAGCGAGCGCGAGGGCCTCGGCCAGATCGTCTGGTCGCCGATCGCGCAGGGCGTGCTCACCGGCAAGTACCTGCCCGGCCAGCAGCCTCCGCAGGGCTCGCGGGCGACCGACGCGAGCGGCAGCGCCATGATCGCGCGGTACATGAACGACGACGTGCTCACCCGCGTGCAGGAGCTGCGGCCGATCGCGGACGACCTCGGCCTGACCATGGCCCAGCTCGCCGTGGCCTGGGTGCTGCAGAACCCGAACGTCTCCAGCGCCATCGTCGGCGCCACCCGCCCCGAGCAGGTGCGCGACAACGTCAAGGCGGCCGGCGTCAAGCTGGAGGACGACGTGCTCAAGCGCATCGACGACGTGCTCGGCACGGTCGTGGAGCGCGACCCGGCCAAGACGGTGAGCCCCGCCGTCCGTCCGTGACCGGAGAACGGAAAACCCCTTGAGCCACAATGCGCTCAAGGGGTTTCCGTTTTTTCGCGGATCACTCCGGACGCAATGACAATCCCGTGTATTCGACGCGGTCCTCGTCGAGCAGCGCCACCTGCTCGACGCCGGATTCGAGCAGCTCACGCCAGTTCTCCCCGAGCCAGGACTCCGCATCGGCCTGACTCGGGAAAACCTCTCGCGGCAAAGGGCGGTCCGTCACCTCACCACCATTTGCATTTTCATAACGCCACCGCCATGTCATGCCATACGCTCCTTCTCCGCGGGTTCGCCGGCGCCTTCCCTCCGACGGCACTGGAACCCTACTCCCGAGCTCGGAGGTCCATCGATGCTGCGCGCGGGCCGTGTCGCCGCGGCGGTCGTCCTGGGGGCGGCCGCCGTAGTCCTTCTCCCCTCCTCCGCGCTCGGCTCACCCTCCTCGCGGCCCGGCGGTCCCGCGCCTGGGGCCGTGCGGCTGTGGGGGGTCTGGCGCAGCGACGGCACGGCGTGGCTGGCGTCCACGGCCGCGTACGAGCCGGCGGACGGCTCGGTCGTCGGGTGGCGCTTCGCGGTCTCGGCCGACGGGTCGGTGGGCGAGCCGCCGGGGGGTGAGCTGCCGTCGTTCCCGGCGGTGTGCGTCCAGGACGCGGCCGGTTCGGGGCACAAGCGGGTGGCGGTCGCGGTGGACTTCGGGGACGGGGAGGGCGACGTCCCGTCCGGTGAGCGGCCGCCGGCGCACCCGCTGCTGCGCTGCGTGACCGGCGCCGAGGACGCGACCGCCGCCCAGCTCCTGGCCTCCGCGGCCAGGGTCGGCGTGAACGGGCGCGGCGAGGTCGTGTCGGTCAGCGGCTACCCGTCCCAGGCCGCGGGGACGACCCCGTCCCAGGGCGCGGACGCCGCCGAGCGGGCCGCCGCGCCCGCGGGCGCGCCCCGCGGAGTTCCGGCGCTGCTGATCGCGGGCGGGGCGGGGGCGCTGTTGTTGCTCGGCGCGGGCACGGCCCTGGCCGCCCGGCACCGCCCCGGTCGGGCCGGTCGGGCCGGTCGGTAGCCTCTGGGCGGTGAAGATTCTTCTCTCCGGGACCGGGGGTGCGGCGGGCTGGCCGGTGGACGGGTGCCCGTGCGCCTCGTGCGCCCGGCTCCCCCAGGACCGCCGTCGCCGCCCCTTCGAGCTGCTCGTGGACGACACGGCGCGGTTCCCCTTCACCGGCGGCGGCGCGATCGGCGGCGGGCTCGGGCTGGTGGCGGCCGACGGCGCGGCGGTGCTGTGCCTGCCGCCGGGCCGGGAGGCCCCCTCGGACGGTCCCGCCCGCTACGACGTCGTCGTGCTGGACCTGCTGGACCGCCCGCAGCGGCTCGGCGAGCTGCGCCGCGCCGGCCTGGCCGACGACCGGACCGCAGTGGTGGCCGCGTGGCTGGACCACCGGATCAGGTCGGAGGAGGAGCTGGCCAGGCGGCTGCGGTTGTGGGGGGCGGTGGCCGTGCCGGACGGGACGGTCCTGGGCAGCGGCGGAACGGTCCGCGAGACGCCGCCGCGGCGGGCGTTGCTGCTCGGCGGGTCCAGGTCGGGCAAGTCGGCCGAGGCGGAGCTGCGACTGGCGGCCGAGCCGTACGTCACCTATGTCGCCACCGGCGGCGACGGCGCGGCGGACGGCGAATGGGCGGCGCGGGTACGGGCGCACCGGGAACGGCGGCCCGCTCACTGGGACACGGCCGAGACGACGGACCTGACCGGGGTCATCGCGGCGGCGCGCACGCCCCTGCTGATCGACGGGCTGGGCACGTGGCTGGCGGCGGTGTTCGACGAGCACGGGGCCTGGGACGGCGACCGCACGCCGGTCGCCCGGCGCTGCGCGGAGCTGGTCGAGGCGTGGCGCGGCACGCCGGTGCCGCTCGTGGCGGTCTCGGACGAGGTGGGGATGGGCGTGGTGCCCGCCACGTCCGCCGGCCGGGCCTTCAGGGACGCGCTCGGCAGGCTCAACGAACGGCTCGCCGCCGAGTCGGAGTACGTCGCCCTGGTGGTCGCGGGGCGTCCGCTGGAACTGTGACCCGTGGCCTCCGGGAGCCGGGGCTACGGGCGTACGGCTCTGGCGTACCAGCGGCCGTCGAGGCGGTCGACGTGCAGCGGACGGCCGAAGCACTCGGACAGCAGGCCGGGGGTGAGCACCTCCGACACCGGCCCGGCGGCCAGCAGCCGCGAGTCGCGCATGAGCAGCGCGTGCGTGGTGGTCGCGGGCACCTCCTCCAGGTGGTGGGTCACCGTGACCGTGGTCAGCACCGGACGGGTGGCGGCCAGCTGCTCGACCGCGGTGATGAGGTCCTCGCGGGCCGGCAGGTCGAGCCCGGCGAACGGCTCGTCGAGCAGCAGCACGGCGGGCTCGGCCATGAGCGCCCTGGCCACTCGGATCCGGGCCCGCTCCCCTTGCGAGCACACCCGGAACGGGCGCTCGACCAGGTCCTTGCAGCCCAGGTCGGCCAGCAGGCGGGTGGCGCGCTCGCGCTCGTTGTCGCCGTACTTGTCCCACAGCGGGACGCTCGTGCCGGTGTGGCCGGTCAGGACCACCGTGTGGGCGGTGGCGCCCTCCTCCTCCAGCAGGTCCTCGTCGATCAGCCGCTGACTGGCCGCGACCAGGCCGATGTGGCGGCGCAGCTCCCGCAGGTCGACCCGGCCGAGCCGGTGGCCGAGCACGCTGACCGCGCCCTCGCTCGGGTGGCGCACCGCCCCCGCCAGCGAGAGCAGGGTGGTCTTGCCCGCGCCGTTGGGGCCGAGGATCACCCAGTGGTCGCCGTACGCCACCTGCCAGTCGATGCCGTCGAGCAGCGTTTTGCCGACAACCCGGACAGCTACACCTTCGAGTTCAAGCACGTGCATTCCCGCCACATTAGTCGGCCCTAGGATCGGTCGTTATGCCGCTTGCTGAGCTGACCCATGGGCTGCGCTTCGCGATCGGCATGCTCAGCGCCGTTCCCGTGCGGGTCGACAGGGTCGATCGGGAGGTCGCCGGGCCGGCCATGGCGGCGGCCCCCGCGGTCGGGCTGGGGCTCGGCGCGGTGGCGGGCCTGGCGCTGCTGCTGCCGGGGCCGCCGCTGCTGGGCGCGGCGCTCGCGCTCGGGCTGCTCGCCGCGCTGACCCGCGGCCTGCACCTGGACGGGCTGGCCGACCTCGCCGACGGCCTGGGCAGCGGCCGGCCCGCCAAAGACGCCCTCGACATCATGAAAAAGTCGGACATCGGGCCGTTCGGGGTGATGACGCTGGTCATCACGCTGCTCGTCCAGGCGGCGGCGCTGACCGGGGCCGGCTATCCCGCCCTGGTGACCGCCTGCGTGGCCGGGCGGCTGGCGCTCACCTGGGCGTGCCGGGCGGGCGTGCCCGCCGCGCGGTCCGGCGGGCTCGGGGCGATGGTGGCGGGCACCGTGAGCGATCCGGCGGCGTGGCTGGCCACGGCGGCCGCCCTGGCCGTGACCGCCGGGCTGGGGCTGGCGGCCGGGACGTGGGCGCCGCCGATCGCGCTGGCGGCCGGGCTCGGGACGGCGCTGCTGCTGCTCCGGCACGCCCGTCGGCGGCTCGGCGGCGTCACGGGGGACGTGTTCGGCGCCCTGGTGGAGACCGGGACCACGGCCGCGCTGGTGGTGTGCGCGATCCTGCCCTGACCGCGCTGACCGGGCTGACCGGCAAACTGGCTGACCGGCAAACTGGCGGACCGGCGGCGCGGTCGCCGCGCCCGGCTCCGACTCTCGGCTCCCGGCGCAGGCCGGGTCAGGCGACCGGCTGCGGGGCGCGGGCCGGGAGGCGGCGCAGGAGCACCACGCACAGCAGCGCGAGCGGGACCCAGCCGACCAGCCCGGTGAGCCCGGACACCGCGGTGTCGGGCGGGGCCGCGGCGTCCCCGAGCAGCAGCACGGCGGGCAGCACCGCGTTCAGCGAGCCGTGCGCGACCACGCAGGGCCACACGCTGCCCGTACGCAGCCGCAGCCAGCCGATCGCGATGCCGGCCAGCACGCAGAAGCCGATGAACTGCAGCGCCGCCCACGACCCGAGGCTCGGGTAGTTGTAGCCGAGCAGGGTGAGCGGGGCGTGCCACAGCCCCCAGATCGCCCCGGACAGCGCCAGGCCGCCGATCGGGCCGTACGTGGCGGACAGCCGGGGCAGCAGCCAGCCGCGCCAGCCCCACTCCTCACCCAGCGCCGGGACCGCGTTCAGCACCGGGCCCGCCAGCACGCCGATGGCGATCTGCAGGTAGAGCGCCGGGCCCGGGTCGGCCGGCGGCTGCACGCCCCCGGCCGCGAGCTGGGCCCGGAACAGGCTGAACCGGTCGAGGTCGAGCGGGAACAGCCCGACGGCGGTGCTGAGCCCGGCGCAGACGGCGATCAGCAGCGGCACGCCCAGCCAGGCGGCCAGCACGTACCGGCCGGTGCGGCCCTTGCTCTCGCCCAGCGTCAGGCCGGTCTCGGCGGCCCAGCGCCGCCAGGGCGCGCGCGACAGCGCCCACACCCCGAGCACCCCGGCGGTCGGCGTGAACATCATGACCGCGGCCAGCCCCTTGGCCGCGGGCGAGCCCAGGCCCGCCCCGAACCAGATGGGCAGCGCCACCAGCCAGGACAGCCCGAAGGCGAGGACGAGGAAGACGGGAAGCTGTTTTCTCATGACCGTGCACGCTCCGCGACGAGGGCGTTGATGAGGGACGCGCCGCGCTCGGCGTCGTCGATGCTGATCGCCAGCCGCCCGCCGGAGCGGTAGCCGACGACCAGGCACTCGCCGCCGCGCAGCATGATGGTGGCCGCGCCGGGCAGGCCGCGGAAGCCCCAGCCGCCGACCTCGCTCGGCCTGCGGTCCTCGGTCCAGGCCCGGTCGATCCGCGACAGCGGGATCCTGCGCGCCGGGACGCCGAACGGCCCGAAGCCGATGACGAGCGCGTCGTCGCCGACCCGTACGGACAGCGTCGCCGTCGCCAGCCCCGCGACCAGCACGATCACGGCCCCGGGCAGGGCGGAGGCCATGGTCGCCGCCGGCACGACGCCGGCCAGGCGCAGCCCGCAGAGCCCGACGATCGCCGCCGCGGCCACCAGCGACAGCGCGACCAGCCAGGGGTTGACCAGCCGGCTGACCCAGACCGTACGGCGACCGGGCCGCAGCTTCATGGCCGGGGGCGGCTGAACGGCCTCGACCGGGTCGGGCCCGCCCCTGCCGAGGTAGCCCGCGAACACGCCGACAGCGAGGGATCCGACGACGACCAGCGGGACGTGCCAGCCCGGCAGGCTCGCGGCCGTCCAGTCGGGCACGTCGAGGTTGGCCGCCAGCGTGGAGGCCTGCGTGCCGAGCACCAGGACGCCGCCGCAGAACAGCCCGCCCCACCACAGCGCCCGCCCGTTCCGGTGCCGCAGCGCCCAGCCCCGCGCGGCCACGGCCAGGAACACGATCCACACCACGGTCCACACCGCCGCCACCGTCAGCACGTGGGCCTGGAAGGACGCCGAGCCGTCGACGCCCGCCGCACCCCAGTGGGTGGCCAGCGGGTCGGGCAGCCGGTCGCGCAGCCCCATGGGGGCCAGGAGCAGGGCCGCCGTGACGGCCGCGCCCCACCCGGCCGCGGGGATTCGGGGGTTCATGGCAGATCCTCCAGGATGGTGATGAGGTCCTCACGGCGGTAGCCGTGCCTCTCGGCCTCCTCCAGCAGCTCCCGGGCGCGCTGCACGAGCAGCGCGCGCCCGTCGGCCTGGCCCGCGACGCTGACCCCGCGCCCGCGCCTGAACTCCAGCAGCCCCTCGTCGCGCAGGTCGCGCAGCGCGCGCAGCACGGTGTTGGGGTTGATGCCGAGCGCCCTGGCGAGGTCGCGGGCCGGCGGAAGGCGGTCACCGGGCGTGTAGGAGCCCTCGCCGATGGCGCGGCGGATGGCGCCGGCCACCTGTTCGTGGAGGGGCCGTGCGTCGTTGAGATCGAGCGCGAGCAACATGATGCTAATGACACTAGCACCATGAAACGGAATGCGTCCGACCAGCATTTGTAGGATGAACCCCTGTTTGTGAGTACGCAGAAACCGTGGATAGCATCGGTTTACGTGACCACTGTGCGGCTGAACTCAGCAGACCCAGTCTCTGTCGACACCGACGCCCTGATCGTCGGCTTCCGGCCCGGCCAGGACGGCCCCCGCCCGGCCACGGGCGCTGAGTCCCTCGACGCGGCTTTCGGCGGCAACCTCGCCACCTCCCTCAGCTCGCTCGGCTTCTCCGGCAAACCCGGAGAGCTGGCCAAGCTGCCCACGTTCGGCGCCGTCCAGGCCCCGGTGCTCGTCGCCGTCGGCCTGGGCGACTCCTCCGACCACGAGTCCCTTCGCCGCGCCGCCGGCGCCGCCGTGCGGTCGCTGGCCGGCACCGCGCGCGCCGCGCTGGCCCTGCCGGCCGACGACGACGCCCAGGCCGAGGCCGTCGCCCTGGGCGCGCTGCTCGGCGCGTACGGCTTCGACCGCTACCGCACGGGCGAGCCGCCGAAGGCCCCCGTCTCCGAGATCACCGTCCTGTCCGGGCAGGGAGAGTCCGCCGCCGAGCGGGCCGGCGTGCTGGCCGAGTCGGTCTCGCTCGTCCGCGACCTGGTCAACACGCCGCCGTCCGACCTGTGGCCGGCCAAGTTCGCCGAGATCGCCGAGCAGGAGGGCGCCAAGCACGGGCTGACCGTCGAGGTCCTCGACGAGAAGCAGCTCAAGGACGGCGGCTACGGCGGCCTGGTCGGCGTCGGCCAGGGCTCGGTCAACCCGCCGCGCCTGGTCCGCGTCGCCTACAGCCACCCCGAGGCGGGCAAGACGCTGGCGTTCGTGGGCAAGGGCATCACGTTCGACTCCGGCGGCCTGTCGCTCAAGCCGTCGGCCGCCATGGACTGGATGAAGTCCGACATGGGCGGCGCGGGCGCCGTGCTCGGCGCGCTGGTCGGCATCGCCCGGCTCGGCCTGCCGGTCAACGTCGTCGGCTACCTCTGCCTGGCCGAGAACCTGCCGAGCGGCACCGCCCAGCGCCCCTCCGACGTCATCCACAGCTACAGCGGCAAGACCGTCGAGGTGCTCGACACCGACGCCGAGGGCCGCCTGGTGCTCATGGACGGCATCGCGCGCGCCGCCGAGGACGACCCCGACCTGATCGTCGACATCGCCACGCTGACCGGCGCGCAGATCGTCGCGCTCGGCTGGCGCACCGCGGGCGTCATGGCCAACGACGACGCCGTCCGCGAGCTGGTCGTCGAGGCCGCCACCGCCGCCGGCGAGGGCGCCTGGGGCATGCCGCTGCCGGAGGAACTGCGCAAGGGCCTCGACTCGCCGGTCGCCGACATCGCCAACCTCCACCCCGAGCGCTTCGGCGGCATGCTCACCGCCGCCATCTTCCTCAAGGAGTTCGTGCCCGACGGGGTGCGCTGGGCGCACATCGACATGGCCGGACCGGCCTACAACAAGGGCGAGGCGTACGGCTACACCCCCAAGGGCGGCACCGGCGCCATCACCCGCACCCTCATCGGACTCGCAGAGCGGCACGCGAGCATCTGAAACAAATGAAAAGATGACGGCATCACGAACACCCCGACAAGGAGCCTTCCTGTGGCCTATGACATCGTCGTCCTAGGTGGCGGCAGCGGCGGTTACGCCTGCGCGCTCCGGGCGGCCGAGCTGGGCAAGTCGGTCGTCCTCATCGAAAAGGACAAGATCGGCGGCACCTGCCTCCACAGGGGATGCATCCCCACGAAGGCCCTGCTGCACTCGGCCGAGGTCGCCGACGAGACGCGCGAGAGCGCGTCCTTCGGCGTCAAGGCGAGCTTCGAGGGCATCGACGTCCAGGGCGTGCACGCGTTCAAGGACAAGATCGTCACGCGGGCCTGGAAGGGCGTCCAGGGCCTGCTCAAGGGCGCGGGCGTGACGGTGGTCGAGGGCGAGGGCCGTCTGGTGGGCCCGCGCAGCGTGCAGGTGGGCTCGGAGGTCTACGAGGGCGCCAACCTCGTGCTGGCCACCGGCTCGGCCCCCCGCACGCTGCCCGGCCTGGAGATCGACGGCGAGCGCGTCATCACCAGCGAGCACACCCTGAAGATGGACCGCGTGCCGTCGTCGGTGATCGTCCTGGGCGGCGGCGTGATCGGCGTCGAGCTGGCCAGCGTCTACCGCTCCTTCGGCGCCGAGGTCACGATCGTCGAGGCGCTGCCGCACCTGCTGCCGACCGAGGAGGAGTCCAGCTCCAAGCTGCTGGAGCGGGCCTTCCGCCGCCGCGGCATCAAGTACGAGCTGGGCGTCTTCTTCGACTCCGCCAAGACCACCGAGACGGGCGTCGTCGTCACCCTGGCCAACGGCAAGACCCTCGACGCCGAGCTCCTGCTCGTCGCGGTCGGCCGCGGCGCGGTGTCGTCCGGCATGGGCTTCGAGGAGCAGGGCGTGACCATCGAGCGCGGCGCCGTCGTGGTCGACGAGCACTGCCAGACCTCGGTCCCGGGCGTCTACGCCATCGGCGACCTGATCCCCACGCTGCAGCTGGCCCACGCCGGGTTCGCCGAGGGCATCATGGTGGCCGAGCACATCGCCGGCCTCAACCCGCCGCCGATCGACTACGCCGGCGTGCCCCGCATCACCTACTCCGACCCCGAGGTCGCCTCGGTCGGCATCACGTCGGCGCAGGCCGCCGAGCGCGGCATCGAGATCGTCGAGCAGGTCTACGACCTGGCCGGCAACCCCAAGAGCCAGATCCTCGGCACCTCCGGAGCGGTGAAGGTCATCGCCCAGAAGGACGGCCCGGTCGTCGGCGTCCACATGGTGGGCCGGCGCATCGGCGAGCTCGTCACGGAAGGCCAGCTGATCTACAACTGGGAGGCGCTGCCCGCAGAGGTCGCCCAGCTCATCCATGCACATCCGACCCAGTCCGAGGCAGTCGGTGAGGCGATGCTGGCCCTGGCCGGCAAGCCGTTGCACGTACACAACTAGTCCAGCCCTCGAGATCAGAACGCGAGAGAAGAATAACGATGCCGGTCTCCGTACAGATGCCCCAGCTCGGCGAGAGCGTGACCGAGGGCACGGTAACCCGTTGGCTGAAGAAGGAGGGCGAGCGCGTCGAGGCCGACGAGCCGCTCCTCGAGGTCTCGACCGACAAGGTCGACACCGAGATCCCGTCGCCTTCCGCGGGTGTCCTCACCAAGATCGTCGTGGCTGAGGACGAGACGGTCGAGGTCGGCGCCGAGCTCGCCATCATCGACGAGAACGCCCAGCCGGGCGCCGCCGCCCCGGCCCCGCAGGCCGCGCCCGAGCCCGAGCCGGAGCCCGAGCCCGAGCCCGCCCCGGCTCCCCCGGCCTCCTCCATCCCGCAGCCGGCCCCGGCCCAGCCCGCTCCCCAGCAGGCCGCCCCGGCTCCGGCCCCGCAGGCCCCGGCCCCGCAGGCGGCTCCGGCTCCGGCCCCGCAGGCCCCGGCTCCGCAGCAGCCCGCCGAGCCCACGCCGCTGCCGTCCTCGGGCGACAGCCCCTACGTGACGCCGCTGGTGCGCAAGCTCGCCAACGAGCACGGCGTCGACCTCGACTCGATCAACGGCACCGGCGTCGGCGGCCGCATCCGCAAGCAGGACGTGCTGGAGGCCGCCAAGTCCCAGCGCGCGCAGGCCGCCGCCCCGGCCGCGGCTCCGGCCGCCCAGCCGGCCGCCGCCGCGCCGGCCCCCGCCGCCGCCCAGGCCCCGGTCGCCGCGGCGCCCGAGCCGGTCGAGGTGGACACCACGCTGCGCGGCCGCACGGAGAAGATGACGCGGCTGCGTCAGACCATCGCCAAGCGCATGGTCGAGTCGCTGCAGACCGCGGCGCAGCTCACGTCGGTCGTCGAGGTCGACGTCACGAAGATCGCCCAGCTCCGGGCGCGGGCGAAGGACGACTTCTTCCGCCGCGAGGGCGTGAAGCTGACCTTCACCCCGTTCTTCGCGATGGCCACCGTCGAGGCGCTCAAGCAGCACCCCAAGCTCAACGCCACGATCAACAACGAGACCAACGAGGTCACGTACTTCGACGTGGAGAACCTGGGCGTCGCGGTCGACACCGAGCGCGGCCTGCTCGCGGCGGTCGTCAAGAACGCCGGCGACCTCAACCTGGCCGGCCTCGCCCGCAAGGTCACCGACCTGGCCGAGCGCACCCGCAACAACCAGGTGACGCCCGACGAGGTCACCGGCGGCACGTTCACGCTGACCAACACCGGCAGCCGTGGCGCGCTGTTCGACACGCCGATCCTCAACCAGCCGCAGGTGGGCATGCTCGGCACCGGCGCGGTCGTCAAGCGGCCCGTCGTGCTCGACACGCCCGAGGGCGAGGTCATCGCGGTGCGTTCGATGGTCTACCTGGCGCTGACCTACGACCACCGCCTGGTCGACGGCGCCGACGCCGCCCGCTTCCTGACGACGATCAAGCGTCGCCTGGAGGAGGGCCGCTTCGAGGCCCAGCTCGGGCTCGCGTAGTCATCGTTCATGAGGCCGGGTGGCTCCTTCGGGGGCCGCCCGGCCTTTGGCGTACTGTGGGGCCATGGCGATCATCGTGACCGGGGCGTCGGGCCTGATCGGTACGGCGCTGGTCGGGGCGCTGCGCGACGAGGGACGGGAGGTCGTCCGCCTGGTCCGGCGGGAGCCCGCGGGGCCCGGAGAGGCGTTCTGGGACCCCTCGGCGGGGGTGATCGACCGGGCCGCGCTCGAAGGGGCCGAAGCCGTGGTGCACCTGGCCGGGGCCTCGGTCGGCGACCGGCGCTGGACCGCGGACTACAAGCGCGAGCTGGTGCGCAGCCGCGTAGAGGGCACCCGGCTGCTGGTCGACGCCCTGCGCGCGCTCGGCAGGCCGCCCGAGGTGCTGCTGTCGGCCTCCGGGGTCGACTTCTACGGCGACACGGGCAGCCGGGAGATCGACGAGAGCCAGGGCAAGGGTCAGGGTTTCCTGGCCGAGCTGTGCGAGCGCTGGGAGCGGGAGGCCGAGCGAGCCGCCGAGGCCGGCTGCCGGGTCGCGCGGCTGCGGACGGCGATGGTGCTGAGCCGGCACGGCGGGGCGCTCGGGCGCATGTTGCCGATCTTCCGCATGGGGCTGGGCGCGCCGCTGGGGACGGGCCGGCAGTACTGGTCGTGGATCTCCTTGGACGATTGGGTGGCCGCCGCACTACATATCCTGAAAAATCGGGATATTGAGGGTCCGGTCAATCTCGGCTCCCCTTCTCCGGTCACCAACGAAGAATTCACCCGGACTCTGGGTAAATGCCTGCGTAAAGGCACAGTCCCCATGCCCGTACCGGCGTTCGCCCTGTCCATCGGGGTGGGCGAATTCGCCCGCGCGGGGCTGCTGCCGAGCCATCGCATGATCCCGCGGAAACTGCTTGACAGCGGCTACGGCTTCACGCATACCCGTCTCGACGAGGCGCTGCGCGCCGTACTGTAGGGTGCCGTTCGTCCTTCAGCACGCAGGAGATCCGACATGAGCAGGTCCGGGCAGTCGCACATTCTGGCCATCGGGGGCGGGTCGTTCCGCCCGAGCGAGCGTCACAACTTCATCGAGGCGAGCGGGTTGCTGCGGTACGGCCTCGACCTGACCGGCCAGGACCGCCCCAAGCTCGGCCTGGTCGCCACCGCCGTCGGCGACTCCTCCGACTGGCTGCTGAAGATGTACGGCGCCTTCTCCGGCTGGGACGTCGAGCTGAGCCACCTGACCGTCTTCCCCATGCCCAACGTGGAGGACGCGCGGGCCTGGGCGCTCGAACAGGACATGATCTACGTCAGCGGTGGCAGCGTGGCCAACCTGATGGCGTTGTGGCGGCTGCACGGCCTCGACGAGGTCTTCGAGGAGGCCTGGCGGGCCGGCGTGGTGCTGTCCGGGCAGAGCGCGGGCGCCCTGTGCTGGCACGTGGGCGGCAACACCGACTCCTTCGGCCCGGCGCTGCGTCCGTGGGCCGACGGGCTCGCGCTGCTGCCGTACTCGTGCGGGGTCCACTACAACGCCGAGCCGCAGCGCCGCCCGCTGCTGCAGGAGTCGGTCGCCTCCGGCGAGCTGCCCGGCGGGTACGCCGCCGACGAGGGCGTCGCCCTGCACTACGTGGGCACCGAGTTCATCCAGGCGGTCACCGTCGACCCGCGGGCCTACGCGTACCGGCTGGAGTACGACGGCTCCAACGGCGTCAAGGAGTTCAGGATCGAGCCACGCCTGTTGACCCCCTGATTACCCGGACAGGGTGAGGGAACGGCACAATAGGCTCATGCGCCCCATCCACGGGGACGATCCCCACGCGCTGGCCGTCGTCCGCCTTGGTGTGGACGTCCCCTACGAGCAAGCCTGGTCGTTGCAGCGCTGGATGCACGGCAAGCGGGTCGCCGGCGAGCTGGGCGACGCGGTCCTGATCCTGGAGCACGCCCCCGTCTACACCGCGGGCAGGCGCACCCTGCCCGGCGACCGCCCCTCCGACGGCACCCCCGTCGTCGACGCCGACCGGGGCGGCCGGGTCACCTGGCACGGCCCCGGCCAGCTCGTCGCCTACCCCATCGTCGCCGTCGCCGACGTGACCCGTTACGTCTGCGCCCTTGAGGAGACGATGATCCAGGTGTGCGCCGACTTCGGCGTCACCGGCCGGCGGGTGCCGGGGCGTCCTGGGGTGTGGGCGGCCGGCGACGTCGCCCTGGGGCTGCCCGACCGGCAGCTCGGCGCGGTCGGCATCCGCGTCGCGCGCGGCGTGACGATGCACGGGTTCGCGCTCAACTGCGCCAACGACCCCCGGTGGTTCAACCGCATCACGCCGTGCGGGCTGCCCGACGCGGGGGTCTCCTCGCTGTCGGCCGAGACCGGCCGCCGGATCGTGGTCGAGGAGGTCATCCCGATCGCCGAGAAGCGGCTGGCCGACGCCCTCGGCAGGGAGCCGTTCGACCTGCACGAGGAGGATCTGCTGCGCAGGTGACCGAATCGGCATCGAACAGCGGTTGAATCTGGATCTTTCCGGCTTAACATCGCCGTGTGAAGCGTTCCGCCGCTCTCGTTCTCGCGCTCCTGGTTCACCTGCTCACGCTGGCCTTCCTCGCGCTGGGCGCGTGGGCCGTGCTGGCGCACCTCGACTCCCTCGTGGCGTGGCTGGTCGGCGGCGTGAGCCTGGCCGTGGGATGGGCCCTGCGGCCCCGCCTGCCCCGCCTGCCGGCCGACGCCGAGGTGCTCGACCGCGCCGCGGCCGGCGAGCTGTACTCGCTGGCCGACCGCGTGGCCGACCGGGCCCGCGTCAAGAGGCCGCGCAAGGTCGCGGTCCGGGACCTGGCCACCGAGACCGTCTATGACCATGTGGGCGTGCCGCGCACGCCGGTGCTGGTCATCGGGCTGCCGTTGTGGCTGGCCCTGACGCCGCGGCAGCGGGTGGCGCTGCTGGCCACCGCGTACGCGCGCACCCCCGCCGCCGAGGAGCTGATCGTGGACGGCGCCCTGTTCACGCTGGCCTCCTGGCACGACGCGCTGCTCGGGTCGAGCGCTCCGCTGAAGATCAGGGAGGAGGCCCAGGCCAAGATCGCCGCTTCGTCGCTGGGCGCGATCGACCAGCCCGGCACGACGTACGAGGCGGCGGGGTTCTTCGGCCGGGTGATCGGGCGGGTGCTGGGCGGCCCGGTGCTGCTGGCGGAGTACGCGCTGACGGCGCTGGCCCGCGCCGGGCGGCCCCGTGCCGAGCAGCGGCGCGAGGCGATCGCCCGGCGGGTCGTGTCCGAGGCCGAGCTGGACGAGCTGCGCGGCCTGGCCGCCGGCGGCTACCTGGCGCCCATCCAGGCCGCGGCGCTGCGCGGCGAGAGCGTCACCGAGATCAGGCAGGGCGCGCTGGCCCGCCACCGGCTCACCGACGACGGCGTGCTGACCTCGGCGCCGCACTCGGAGCTGCTGGACACCGCCGGGTCCGCGCTGATCGACGAGGAGCTGCTGCGCCACTACACCAGGGCGATCCGTGGCTTCGGGCTCATCACCTGACCCTCGACCGGTCCGGTTCCGCGGCGGACGTAAGCTGGACGGGTGACCGTTGCTCCTGATGGCCGAAAGCTCCTCCGCCTGGAGGTGCGCAACGCCGAGACCCCTATCGAGCGCAAGCCCCCGTGGATCAAGACCAAGCTGAAGACGGGCCCCGAATACACCGAGCTGAAATCGCTCGTGCGCCGGGAGGGCCTGCACACGGTCTGTGAAGAGGCGGGCTGTCCCAACATCTACGAGTGCTGGGAAGACCGCGAGGCGACCTTCCTCATCGGCGGCGACCAGTGCACCCGCCGGTGCGACTTCTGCCAGATCGACACGGGCAAGCCCAAGGAATACGACCGCGACGAGCCGCGCCGGGTCGCCGAGTCCGTCCAGCAGATGGGCCTGCGCTACGCGACCGTGACCGGCGTGGCCCGCGACGACCTGCCCGACGGCGGCGCCTGGCTCTACGCCGAGACCGCCCGGCAGATCCACTCGCTGCTGCCCGGCTGCGGCGTCGAGCTGCTGGTGCCCGACTTCAACGGCAACCGCGACCAGCTGGAGGAGGTCTTCTCCAGCAAGCCCGAGGTGTTCGCCCACAACGTCGAGACGGTGCCGCGCATCTTCAAGCGCATCCGCCCCGCCTTCCGCTACGAGCGTTCGCTCGGGGTGATCACGACGGCCCGCGAGGCCGGGCTGGTCACCAAGTCCAACCTGATCCTGGGCATGGGCGAGACCCGCGAAGAGATCGTCGAGGCGATGCGCGACCTGCACGCCGCCGGCACCGACCTGCTGACGATCACCCAGTACCTGCGGCCGACGCCGCGCCACCACCCGGTGGAGCGCTGGGTCAAGCCGGAGGAGTTCGTCGAGCTGCAGGCCGAGGCCGAGGCGATCGGGTTCGCCGGGGTGCTGTCGGGGCCGCTGGTGCGCTCGTCGTACCGCGCGGGCAGGCTCTACCAGCAGGCCATCGCGGCCCGCCAGACCACCTGATCCAGGCTGATCCCAGCTGATCCCGCTTGATCTTGCTTGAGCGGAGCCCCGGGCCGTTGCCCGGGGCTTTTCGCGTCCCTAGCATGGCAGGGCTGCCGAGGGAGGGCGAGGCCGTGGCGACCGTGATCCGCACCAGCGACCTGCCCGCGCGCAGCCGTCACGACGCCTGGCGCGGCATCGTCTGCGACACGCTCGGGCCGCTCGACCTGCGCATCGATTCCGGCGCGCCGCTGCGGGGCGAGATCGAGCTGGGGCAATTAGGCCCCGTGGGCGTGGGCCGGGTGCGCACGTCCACGCCGCACAGCGTCCACCGCACGGCCAAGTTGATCCACCGCGACAACCCCGAGCTCTACCGGGCCGTGCTGGCCGTCTCGGGCAGCCCGGTGCTGCGCCAGGACGGCCGCGAGATCCGCCTGCATAAGGGCGAGTTCGCCATCTACGACTTCACCCGCCCCTACGAGATCGCCTACGACTCGGCGGTGCAGCTGGCGGTGTTCAGCTTCCCGCACGAGCTGCTGCCGCTGCCGTACGACGACGTGGCCCGGCTGACCGCGGTGCCCGTCTCGGCGCGCGAGGGCGCCGGCGCGCTGGCCGTGCCGCTGCTGCGCCGGGTCACCGAGGACTACGACGACTACACCCCGGCCAGCGCGGCCAGGCTGGCGACGGTGGTGATGGAGCTGGTCACCACGGCCCTGGCCGAGCGGGCCGAGCAAGCCGCCGCGGTGCCCGAGGACGCCCGCCGCCGCGCCCTGCTGCTGCGCGTGCGCGCCTTCATCGACCAGCGTCTGGGCTGGTCCGACCTCGATCCGGCGATGGTGGCCGAGGCGCACCACGTCTCGGTGCGTTACCTGCACCGGCTGTTCGAGTCCGAGAACACGACGGTGGCCGCCTGGATCAGGCACCGGCGGCTGGAGCGCTGCCGCGCCGATCTGCTGGGCGCCCGGCACCTGCCGGTCGGCGAGGTCGGGGCGCGGTGGGGGCTGCCCGACTCGGCGCACTTCAGCAGGCTGTTCAAGCGGGCGTACGGGCTGCCGCCGGCCGAGTTCCGGCGCGCCAACCCCGTGCGCTGATCGTCAACCGTCCTGGCACGGGGATCCAAGACGCGCGGGGTCGTGCTGAGCAGACTGAAGGTGTTCCACAACACCTCAGATGCCTAGGAGCACGACATGCAGCTCTTCCTCAACCTTCCGGTCAAGGACCTGGACCGGTCGCAGAAGTTCTTCACCGAGCTCGGCTTCACGATGTACGGCATGGCCGAGGGCATGGCCTCGGTGCTCGTCAACGAGCAGACCCAGGTCATGCTGCTCACCGAGCCGACGTTCTCCACGTACGTCACCAAGGAGATCGCCGACGCCACCACCAGCACCGAGGCCATCCTGGTGCTCGGCATGGAGAACCCGGCCCAGGTGGACGAGCTGGTGGACAAGGCGCTCGCGCTCGGCGCCACCCCGGCCGGCGTGCCGCAGGAGGCCGGGTTCCGCTACCAGCGCGGCTTCGCCGACCTCGACGGGCACCACTGGGAGGCCCTCTGCCTGGTCCAGCCCGCGTGAACGGCCACGCCACCTCGGCGGACGGCACCGTGCTGGCCTACGACAGCTACGGCGCCGGGCCCGCGGTCGTGCTGGTCAACGGCGCGTTCGGCGACCGGGCGCACCCCACGCTGGCGGGTGTGGCCGCCGCGCTGGCGCCCTGGTTCACGGTCGTCAACTACGACCGCAGGGGCCGGGGCGGCAGCGGCGACACCCGGCCGTACGCGGTCGAGCGGGAGATCGAGGACCTGGCGGCGGTGATCGGGGCGGCGGGCGGGACGGCCATGGTGTTCGGGGGCTCGTCCGGCGCGGCGCTCGTGCTGGAGGCCGCCGCCCGGGGCCTCGGCATCACGAGGGTGGCGGTGTGGGAGCCGCCGTACCACGTGGACGACGACGCTCCCCCGCTGCCGGACGACTTCGCCGCGCAGCTCGACGCGCTGGTGGACGCGGGCCGCTGGGAGGAGGCGGTCGAGCGGTTCATGGTGGAGGCGGCCGAGGTGCCGGTCGAGGCCGTGGCCGCGATGCGGGCCGACGCGTCGTGGGCGCACCTCAAGGGCGTGGCCCGCACGCTGGCCTACGAGGCCGCCGTCCTCGGGCCGGGCAACCGGCTGCCGGCCGCCACGCTGGCCGCGATCGCACAGCCGCTGCTGGTGCTGAGCGGGGAGCGGAGCCCCCGGTGGATGGCGGGCGCGGCGCTGGCGGTCGCGGCGGGCGTGCCGGGGGCGCGGCACCGGGTGCTGGAGGAGCAGGCCCACGCCGTGACGCCGGAGGCGCTGGTGCCCGAGTTGCTGGAGTTCTTCGCCCGGTGACAGGCTTTGCGTAACGTAAAGGTCACAAACCTATCGAGTGCTCGGTTTTCTGGTGAACACTGATGCCGTGGAACTCGACGAACTGATCGCCCGGCTCGACCTCCCCACCAAGATCCGCCTGCTCACCGGGGCCGGCATGTGGTCCCTTCCGCCGATCCCCGAGATCGGGCTCGACCGGCTCGTGATGAGCGACGGCCCGATCGGCGTCCGCGGCGAGCAGTGGACCTCCGCCGACCCGTCGATCGCGCTGCCCAGCCCGACCGCGCTCGCGGCCACCTGGGACGTGGAGCTCGTCCGGCGGGCCGGCGCGCTGCTGGCCCAGGAGGCCCGGCGCAAGGGCGTGCACGTGCTGCTCGCGCCCACGATCAACCTGCACCGCTCCCCGCTCGGCGGCCGGCACTTCGAGTGCTTCTCGGAGGATCCGTACCTGACCGGCGAGATCGGCGCGGCCTACGTCGAGGGCGTGCAGGAGGGCGGCGTGGCCACCACGCCCAAGCACTTCGTGGCCAACGACTTCGAGACCGACCGCTTCACCGTGGACGTGCGGGTCGACGAGAAGACGCTGCGCGAGGTGTACCTGCGGCCGTTCGAGCGGGTGGTGCGGGCCGGCGCGTGGGGGCTGATGACGGCCTACAACGCGGTGAACGGCACCACCATGACCGAGCACTCCGCCCTGGTCAACGGCGTGCTGAAGGACGAGTGGGGGTTCGACGGGCTCGTCGTGTCCGACTGGACGGCCGTGCGCAGCACCGAGGCCGCCGCCCTCGGCGGCACCGACGTGGCCATGCCCGGCCCGTTCGGCCCGTGGGGGGACAAGCTGGAGGCCGCCGTCCGGGAGGGGCGGGTGCCCGAGTCGGTGGTCGACGACAAGGTCCGGCGCGTCCTGCGGCTGGCACAGCGTACGGGCGCGCTCGGCGGCGGCGAGGACCGGCCCGTCCCCGGCCCCATCGACGGCCCCATCGACGGCCCCATCGACGGACTCGCGCTGGCCCGCGAGGTGGCCGCGCGCGGGTTCACCCTGCTCACCAACGACGGCGTGCTGCCGCTGCGGGACGTGCGCACGCTCGCGCTCATCGGCTCGGCGGCCGGCGAGGCCCGGGTCATGGGCGGCGGCAGCGCCCAGGTCTTCCCCGACCGGATCGTCTCGCCGCTGGCCGGGCTGAGCGCGCTGGAGGGCGTCGAGGTCCGGCACGCCGTCGGGACCGACCCGCGGATCCGCCTGGCGCCGCTGGCCTGCCCGGTCGTGGCGCAGTTCCTCGCCGCGGGCGGCGGCCTGCTGGCCGAGCATCCGCTGGCGGCGGCCGAGGCGCGGTGGGTCGGCCAGCTGCCGCCGGACGTGGACGGCGAGCGGCTCGGGGCGGTGCGGCTGCGGGCGGCGTACACGCCGGGCACGTCGGGCCGGCACGAGCTGTCGGTGGCGGGCGTGGGCGCCTTCACCGTCACGGTGAACGGCGAGACCGTCCTCGACGCGACGATCGAGCCGGAAGGTGGCGATCCGGCGGCCGCGTTCCTGTCGCCGCCGGAGCGGCGCTTCGCCGTCGAGATGGCCGCGGGCGAGTCGTACGAGCTGAGCGTGACGCATCCGGCGGGGGCCTTCGGGGGCATGGCGTTCGTGGCGTACACGCTGGGCCACGCCGACCCGGCGCCGGGGGCGGACGAGCTGATCGCCGAGGCCGTGCGGGTGGCGGCGGACAGCGACGTGGCGGTAGTCGTGGCCTCGACCACGCCGGAGGTCGAGAGCGAAGGCTTCGACCGCGAGACCCTGGCACTCCCCGGCCGCCAGGACGAGCTGATCCGCGCCGTGGCCGCGGCCAACCCGCGCACGGTGGTCGTGGTCAACGCGGGCTCGCCGGTGGAGATGCCGTGGGCGGACGAGGTCGCGGCCGTGCTGCTGACCTGGTTCCCCGGGCAGGAGGCCGGGTCAGCGCTGGCCGACGTGCTGTCGGGCCGCGCCGAGCCCGGCGGCCGCCTGCCCACCACCTGGCCCGCCACGCTCGCGGACGCCCCCGTCACGGACGTCACCCCCGTGGACGGCGCTGTGGCCTACGACGAGGGCGCGTTCATCGGGTACCGGGCCTGGGAGCGGTCGGGGCGGGTTCCGGCCTTCTGGTTCGGCCACGGCCTCGGCTACACGACGTGGAGCTACGACTCCATCGCCGCCGAGGGCGCGACCGTGACCGTCGCGCTGACCAACACCGGCGACCGCTTCGGCCGCGAGGTCGTGCAGATCTACCTCTGCCGGGGCGCCGACCGCCGCCTGGCCGGGTTCGACGTGGTCGAGGCCGGGCCGGGAGAGACCGTGATCACGACCGTGTTCCTGCCCGACAGCGCCTTCCAGGTGTGGGAGGACGGCTGGCGCACGGTCGAGGGCGAGTACACGCTCCAGGCGTCGCACCACGTCGCGGACCCGAGGCTGTCGATCACGGTGAAGATCTAGCGACAAAGGCCGGTCGCGTTTTCCATAGTGCACCAGTTGGTTTGTATCCTTCTGAGCATGGCAAAGTCCGAGGATCCAGAGAAGCCGGGGCGCATCAAGCAGCTCCGCATGATCGCGCAGATCATCAAGCAGGCCAATCCCAAGGGGATGCCGATCGTCTTCCTCTCGGCGGTGGGCACGCTGGCTGTGGTCGTCGTGATCGGCCTGGTCACGGACTACCTGTGGTATTCGGTGTTCATCGGCGTCCTGGCCGCGCTCACCGTCGGGCTGGTCGTCTTCGGCCAGCTCGCCCAGAAGGCCCAGTACTCGATCCTGCACGGCCAGACCGGCGCCGCCGCCGCGGTCCTGCAGGGCATGCGGGGCAACTGGCAGGTCACCCCGGCCATCGCGGTCAACCGTGACCAGGACCTGGTCCACCTCGTCGTCGGCTTCCCGGGGGTCGTGCTGGTCTCCGAGGGGCCCGGCAACCGGGTGGCCAAGATGCTCGCGGCCGAGAAGAAGCGGGTCGCGCGCGTGGTGCTGGGCGTCGAGATCTACGACATCCAGTGCGGCGACGGCGAGGGCCAGGTGCCGATCGCCAAGCTCCAGCGGCACATCATGAAGCTGCCGCGCAACCTGAAGAAGCCCTCGGTCAACGAGGTCAAGGACCGGCTGCGCTCGCTGCCGAAGAACCTGCCGATGCCCAAGGGCCCGATGCCCAAGGGGGCCCGCATGCCGCGCGGCCCGAAGATGCGCTAGTGCTGTCGGTCTCCTCGCGGGCCAACCGCCACTGGTGGGACGGCAACGCCGACGACTACCAGGTCGAGCACGGCGGCTTCCTGCGGGACACCGGGTTCGTCTGGTGCCCGGAGGGCGTCGACGAAGCCGAGGCGCAACTCCTGGGCGAGGTGCGCGGCCGGCGGGTGCTGGAGATCGGCTGCGGCGCGGCGCAGTGCGCGCGGTGGCTGGTGACGCAGGGGGCCCGGGTGGCCGCCTTCGACATCTCCCACCGGCAGTTGCGCCACTCCCAGCGCATCGACCTCGACACCGGCCTGCGGGTGCCCGTGGCGCAGGCCGACGCCGAGTCGCTGCCGTACGCGTCCGGCGCCTTCGACCTGGCGTGCTCGGCGTACGGGGCGCTGCCGTTCGTGGCCGACCCGCTGGCGGTCTTCCGCGAGGTGCGCAGGGTGCTGCGGCCGGGCGGCCGGTTCGTGTTCTCGGTGAGCCACCCGATCCGGTGGGCCTTCCCCGACGATCCCGGCCCGCGCGGGCTCACCTCCGACCGCTCCTACTTCGACCGCTCGCCCTACGTCGAGCGGGACGACGACGGCACCCCCTCCTACGTCGAGCACCACCGCACGATGGGCGACTGGATCGGCCTGCTGGCCGCCTCCGGGCTGACCCTCACCGGCCTGCTGGAGCCGGAGTGGCCGCAGGGGCACGATCGGGCGTGGGGCGGCTGGAGCCCGCTGCGCGGCCGGCACATCCCCGGCACGGCCATCTTCACCTGCGCGAATACCTAGCCGCCAGCGCCGCGAAGACCTCCTTGGGCTCCCAGCGGGTCTCGTCGAGCATCCTGACCACGCCGTAGGAGCCGAGGTCGTCGGCGCCGCGCCGGTTGTAGGCGGCGAAGGTGAACCAGAACGCGGCCGCCAGGCCCTCGACCTCGAAGACGTCGAGCAACTCCGCGAAGTAGCGGACCTGCTCGCCCTCGTCGGGCACGGCTCCCTCGGGCACCAGCCACGCCGAGCCGCCCCGCTCCCCCGCGCCCTTGTAGGCGCAGGTGCCGAACTCGGTGGCGGCCACCGGCTTGCCGTGGGCGAAGTGGGCGCGCACCTCCGCGGGGAAGTCGGCGGCGTTGTGGGCGGCGCGGTAGGCGTCGACGCCGACGATGTCGAAGGGCGTCCAGTCGACGAACTCCCAGGGGCCCGACGCGTACGTGAGCCGGCCGCCGAACCGGGCCCTGACCGCCGCGGCGGCCTCGGCCAGGAAGGCGTTGAAGCGGGGCGCGACGTCGGCGGCCGTCGTCTGCCACCAGGCGAGGTCGGCCGTCGTCATGGCCTGCAGGCGCTCGCCGTACGTGGCGCCGGGGATGAAGCCGTGGCAGAACGCGCTGGTCTCGCACCCGGCGACCAGCACCACCTCGGCGCCGGTGCGGCGCAGGGACTCGGCGCGCGCGGCGCAGTCGGCGTAGAGGGCGACGGCCTGCTCGGGGGTGGCGTCCACGGGGAAGGGCGCGAACCACACCTCCAGACCGGCCGCCGCGGCCCGCTCGGCCGCGACGGAGAGCCGGTCGGGATCGCCGCCGGAGACGCGGACGGCCGTGCAGTGGAGCTCGTCGGCGATCACCCGCATCTCGCGGGCGACGACGTCGGGATCGAAGGTCCGGCGGCTGAGCTGCGGGCCGTTCAGAAACCCAGTGTCATAGTTAATCCCTTTTTTCACTGTTTTTCCTCTTTTATGGATGAAAAGCCGTTTTCGAGGAGATCGAAGGCCGTCTCGACGTCGTCCGCCAGCAGCCGGCCCGCCTCCTCCAGCGAGTCCCCCGAGGCGAGCCGGTGGAAGAACGCCTCCTGCAGCGTGGTGATCGTGGCGGTGATCTGGGCCGCCATGAGCTGGGCGGTCAGGTCGCCCGCGGGCGCGCCCACGGCCTCGCCCAGCGCCGCGGCCAGCGCGTGCCGCTCGCCCGCGTGGGTCAGCTGGACGGCCGCCAGCAGCGCCGGGGTGGCCGCGATCACCCGGACGCGGGTCAGCAGCCCCTCCACGTCCACGTCCCGCGCCCCCTGGGCGGCCATCGTCCGGTAGTGCTCGCGCAGCGCGCCGAGCGGCGAGACGCCCGGCGCCCGGCCCGCCACGATCGCGGCCGTGTCCTCCGTGACGCCGTCGAGGGCCAGGCACTCCTTGCTGGGGAAGTACGCGAACAGCGTGACCTTCGCGACCCCGGCCGCCTCGGCGATCTCGTTGACCGTCACCGCGTCGTAGCCGCGCTCGGCGAACAGGCGCAGAGCCGTCTCCGCGATGCGCCGCCGCGTCTGCTCCTTCTTGCGCTCCCTGAGTCCCGCCATCATGACTCCACGATAACCGTACCGGGTAAGAAAACAAACCCGGTACGGATTCCTACTCCGCGGTGCTCATCGGCGCGCGGGCGGCCAGACCGGCGGTGGCGGCGAGCATGGCGGCGCTCAGCGCGAAGACGCCGAGCACGCCGGTCGCCCCCGCCACCACGCCCGCCACGGCGGGCACCAGCACCTGACCCAGCCGGTTGCCGGTCAGGCGCAGCGCGAGCGCCGTGCCGCGCTCGCCGGCCCGCGCGCGACCGGCCACCCAGGACAACGTCAGGGGCTGGCCCAGCCCCAGCGCGAAGCCCATCAGCGCGACCACCGGCACCGCGGCGGCCGGGCCGCACAGCGGCAGCGCGGCGACGGTGACCGCGGCGGCGACGGTGCTGGTCACCAGGACGGCGCGGCGGCCGTACCGCAGGACCAGGCGTTCCATGGCAAGCCTGCTCGCCATGGTGGTGGCGGCCCGCAGCGCCAGCAGCGCGCCGACCGCGACCACCCCGGCGCCGCGGCTCTGCCCCCAGGCCGGCAGGTACGCCAGCACCAGGTCGATCGTGGACACCGTGGCCAGGCTCGTGACCAGGGCCTGCCACATGCCCTCCTGGCCGAGCGTGCCGCGCAGCGGGAAACGCCGGACGGCGGCCCGCCCGCGCGCCGGGCCCGGCCCGTCGGTCCACAGGCTCGCCAGCCCCGCCACCAGCCCGAACCCGGCCGCCACGACGAGGGCGGGCCCGACGCCGGCCGCACCGCCCGCGTCGCCGCTCGTGGCGAGCGTGCCACCCGCCACGAGGGCCGCGGCGGACGGCCCGGCGAGCTGGCCGAGCGAGGTGAACACGGTGAAGCGCGCGTAGGCGCGGTCGTGGCCCCCGGCGGCCACCCGGTTGGCGATGACGGCCTGCTGGGCGACGACGGACAGCAGGTGCCCGAGCCCGAACAGCGCGTTGAGCAGCACCAGCGCCCACAACGAGCGGGCCACGGCCAGGCCCAGGGCGCTGCCGGTGATCAGCCCGGCGCCCAGCAGGGCCGCGCCGCGCTCGCCGGAGGCGTCAACCCAGCGCCCGGCGGAGACGGCCGCGAAGAGCGGGAGCACCGAGAACCCGGCGGTGATGAGCCCGATGCCGAGGTTGCCCGCGCCGATCTCGATGGCCCGGTAGCTGACCATCGGACGGGCCGCGAACGTCGCCGCCTGCACGCACACCGCCGCCACCATGAGCGGGCCGAACCACCGGCCCGTCCCGGCCCGGCGGGTCGTCACATCCGGACGACCATGGTGTTGGACACCCGGTCGTGCACCCCGCGGTGGTCACGGTCCCAGATCAGGGCCGGCAGGGCCAGGCCGAGCAGGACGGTGCGCACCAGCACGGGCAGCAGGCGCGGGGCGCCGCCGTCCATGGCGGCGACGCGGACGCCGGCCAGCCGGTGGCCGAACGTCTGGCCCATGAAGCCGACGAGCAGCAGGTATTGGAGCGCGAACACCAGCACGGGCGCCCACGGGGACTCGGCCGGGTTCATCCTGAGCAGCAGCTGCACGACGACCCAGGTGCAGATCATCCAGTCGATCACGAGCGCGGCGATCCTGCGCCCCCACCCGGCGACCGATCCGCTGCCCTCCTCGGGCAGCCCGAGACGCTCACCCGGGTATCCGAGGTCGATCCCGGCGGACCGGATGCCGCCCAGCCAGGTCTGCGTCCACCGAGGCTCGTTGCTGCTCATGCCGTCAACGGTATCCGGCCCCCGGGGCGGTCGGCATCGTGACCCAACCGCGCTCTGCCCTCGCCATCATGGTCGCCATGCCACACGGGGATGACCTTGACGCGCGCTTCAACGAGGTGATCGCGCAGATCGACGAGGGCGAGCGCCGCAGGATGCGCTCGTCCGCCGCCAAGGGGGCCAAGGAGGGCGTCACGCGGCAACGCGCGCCACGCCCGCCGCGGCGGGACCGCTTACCCGCCGATCACGTTCGGGTCGACCACGGCCCGCGCCGGCTCGGGCGCATGTCGGTCGCCCTGATCGCGTTGTGCGCGATCGTGGGCGCCGCGGGGCTCGTGGTCACCTACCGCCCCGACCTGCTCGGCGGGAACCCCGGCCTGGAGGCGTTGTCCGTGCCCGCGAACCCCGTGGACGCGGACGACCCCTTCGCCGGCTCGCCCGCCGAGCGCTACGCCGACGGCGCCGCGGGCCTCGTGATGCCGGCGGCGAAGGCGCTGGGCGGCCTGTCGAAGGCGGAGGTGGCCAAGGGCCTGGAGCGCACCCGCGCCCTGCTGGCGGCGGCCCTGCTCGACCGCGAGACGCTGCTGGGCGGCAGGCCCAAGGCGTTCGCCGGGCTGCTCGACCCCGACCAGCGCGAGGAGTTCTACAAGGAGCTGGGCGGCAAGAAGTACGACAGCCGCCAGATGGTGCACAGCTTCGCCCCCGGCAGCGCCGAGCTCGCCACCGACGTGGTCAAGATCAACGGCACCGCCCGCCTCGGCACCTTCCGGGAGGACGGGCTGCACGGCGTCAAGGTCGACGTGAACTACCTGGCCGTCTACGCCGTGCGCCGGCCCGGCGTGCCGGCCACCACCATGCGGCTGGTCTCGCAGCTCACCGGCGAGGTGCAGCTCTACCGCTCGGACGGCAAGCCCGCCGTGTACGTGGACTGGGGCATGAGCAGCACCCCGGCCGACTGCGACATCGACGACGGGTTCGTCCACCCCGTCTACGAGGACGACCCGCCCGGTTCCGTCGCGCCGACGGGCCCGGCCACCGACCCCTACGACCTGGACGTCCGGCCGGATTTCGACGGAGGCTGCGACACGTCCCAGGGGACGTGACCCTGCGTAACACATGCGAAACAATCGAGACACCGTACGGAAACGGCCGCGACCTAGCGTCGGCATGATGGCCAGTCCCTCAGGGAGGTTCGAGAGTGTTCAACTCCGCCGACGACGTCCTGAAGTTCATCAGTGACGAAGGGGTGCAGTTCGTCGATGTCAGGTTCACCGACCTGCCGGGGACGACGCACCACTTCACCTTCCCGGTCGAGAACTTCGGCGCGAACGTCTTCACCGACGGGCTCATGTTCGACGGCTCGTCCATCCGCGGCTTCCAGGCGATCCACGAGTCGGACATGCTGCTGCTGCCCGACCCGTCCAGCGCGGTGCTCGACCCGTTCCGCCAGCACAAGACGCTCAACCTCAACTTCTTCGTGCACGACCCGCTGACCGGCGAGGCCTACAGCCGCGACCCGCGCAACGTGGCGCGCAAGGCCGAGGAGTACCTCAAGGGCACCGGCATCGCCGACACGGCCTACTTCGGCCCCGAGGCCGAGTTCTACATCTTCGACGACGTGCGCTTCGAGACGAAGGCGAACGCCGGCTACTACTACATCGACTCCATCGAGGGCGCCTGGAACACCGGCAAGCGGGCCGAGGGCGGCAACCTGGGCTACAAGCCGCGCTACAAGGGCGGCTACTTCCCGGTCCCGCCGATGGACCACTTCACCGACCTGCGCTCGGAGATGGTGCGCAACCTCATCGAGTGCGGCATCGACGTCGAGATGCAGCACCACGAGGTCGGCACGGCGGGCCAGGCGGAGATCGACTTCAGGTTCGGCACGCTGCTCAAGACGGCCGACAACCTGATGCTCTACAAGTACGTCATCAAGAGCACCGCCCTGGAGTACGGCCACACCGTCACGTTCATGCCCAAGCCGATCTTCGGTGACAACGGCTCCGGCATGCACTGCCACCAGTCGCTGTGGAAGGACGGCTCGCCGCTGTTCTACGACGAGGTCGGCTACGCGGGCCTGTCCGACACCGCCCGCTACTACATCGGCGGCCTGCTGCGGCACGCGCCGTCGCTGCTGGCCTTCACCAACCCGACGGTCAACTCCTACCACCGCCTGGTCCCGGGCTACGAGGCCCCGGTCAACCTGGTCTACTCCCAGCGCAACCGCTCGGCCTGCGTGCGCATCCCGATCACGGGGTCCAACCCGAAGGCCAAGCGCATCGAGTTCCGCGTGCCCGACCCGTCGTGCAACCCGTACTTCGCCTTCTCGGCGATGCTGATGGCGGGGATCGACGGCATCCGGAACAAGATCGAGCCGCCGGAGCCGGTCGACAAGGACCTGTACGAGCTGCCGCCGGAGGAGGCCCGCCAGGTGCCGCAGGTGCCCGGCTCGCTGCCTGAGGTGCTCGACGCGCTGGAGGCCGACCACGACTACCTGCTCGAAGGCGGCGTGTTCACGCCCGACCTGATCGAGACCTGGGTGTCGTACAAGCGGGAGAACGAGGTCGACCCGATCCGCCTGCGTCCGCACCCGCACGAGTTCGAGCTGTATTACGACGTGTGAGGCCGCGGTTCTCCCATCGGGAGAACCCGGAACGAAGGGGGCCCGGCGCCGATGACGGCACCGGGCCCTTTCCCGCTCACTCCCGCGGAACCGAGCCACCGCGCCCTTCGGGCCGGTCGATCGGCCCCGCGACGGCCGATTGGGAGGGCTCTGGCGGGGTTCGGCGAACGCGGTTACCTTGATCCCAGATCACGCAACCGGCCATCGGCCGAACGCGCCCGAAGGATCTGGAGGACCGTCATGAGGATCAGACGAGGGCTGTTAGCCGCGGTGCTGGCCGCCGGCGCGCTCTGTCTCGGTTCGACCCCGGCTCACGCCATCCCGCCGCCGCCGCCCGGCGGCGACCTCCTCGTCGTCTTCGCCTACTTCAACGGCGACCAGCTCGTCGGCCAGCGGTGGTTCGGCTGCGGCCAGCCCGCCGGCGAGTGGGGCGTCCTGTCGGGCACCCAGAAGGTCTACTTCACGCCCTGCTGAGCCGTGAGCGGGGACCGCCCCGTGGTCAGAAGTCGAAGCGGGGCGCCGACGCGGTGAGGATCTCCGACTTCGGCGACACCGGCCACAGGGCGGTCAGCTCGTCGTAGAGGGCCGTGGCCAGGCGTTCGACGTCCGCGCGGGCCGTCTCGTGCAGGGCCTCGGCCACGATGAGCACGTCGGTGGTGGTGTCGCGGACCGCCGACAGGCCGCTCTGCCGGTTGGTCCAGCGGCGCGCGTGCGCCTGGCCGTCCGCGTCGGCGAAGATCACTTCTCCGGCGGCCGGGTGCTCCGTCTCGCCGGAGAAGGTCAGGTACGTCTCCTCGCCCGAGGCGTACCGCACCTCGACGAAGCCGGAGACGCGGGAGACGTCGAACACCGCCACCGGCACGGCGAAGGCGATCGAGACCGCGTTGCACAGGTCGATCAGGGGATGCAGGCGCGGCAGTGCGCCCTCCTTCCTGAAGCGGCGCAGCAACGACTCCGACGCGCACCGGTACTGCGTCGGCTTGAGCCCCATCCGGGTGAACGCCCGCCGCCACGCCTGGATCTCGGGCAGCTCGCTCTCGGGGGCGGCCCGCCGGGCCGCCAGGTCGCAGTAGCGGGCCACCTGGTCGTCGACGCGGGCGGCGGCGTCGACGCCCGCCACGTGGAGCGCGAAGGGCACCAGGTCGGGGAAGTCCCGCCAGATGTCCGCGGAATGCTGGAAACGCACTGTCACCTCGCCGGTCGTCTGACTCGTGCGCCTCACGATACTGCGGCGGCCTCCCGTCGTCCCCGCGCGGCATGCCGGGCGCGGGCGGCCGCCAGGGCGTAGCAGCCGAACGTCGCCGCCGTCAGGACGGCCGCGGCGAGCAGGGGCCGCCCGACGACGCCCAGCACCGCCACGCCGAGGGTGGCGCCGACCTGGCGGGAGGCGTTCAGCACGCCGCCCGCGGTGCCGGCCGTGCCCGCGGGGGCGGCGTTCACCATGCCCGCCATCAGCGCCGGGAACACGAACGACAGCCCGAACCCCATGACCACCAGCCAGGGCGCGAGCACGTCGGTGAACGCCACCCCCGCCAGGCCGGCCGCGAGGAGGGCGAGACCGCCCAGGATCGGCGGACGGGGGCCGTAGCGGGCCACCAGGCGGCCGGTGAGCAGCGGGTTCACCGTCATGGGCAGGGTGAGCGGCAGGAAGGCGAGCCCGGCGGCGACCGGGGACAGGTGGCGGGTGTCCTGGAGGAGGAGGGTGAGCACGAACAGCGCGCCGGAGAAGGCGAAGTTGGCGACCGTCCCGGCCAGCAGCTCCGGCCAGGTGGCGGCGAGCAGGCCGCCGGGCAGGGCGGGGGCGTGGCTGCGGCGCTCCACCAGCACCAGCGCCACCAGGACGGCCACGGCCAGCCCGGCGGCGAGCGCGGAGGTGTCGATCAGGGCCTCGGCGACCAGGCCGAGCAGCACGCAGGCCAGGGCCTGGACCTGCCAGTCGATCCGGCGGGCGCCGCGCGGGGAGGCGACGTTCCGCATGATCAGCAGGCTGACCACGGCGAAGGGCACGTTGACCAGGAAGACCGCGCGCCAGCCGGACAGTCCGACCAGGAGGCCGCCGAGCAGGGGGCCGGCGGCCAGCGCCGAGCCGGTGACGGCCGCCCACAGGCCGGTGGCGCGGGCGCGGGCGGCGGGCGCCGGGAACATCTCGGCGAGCAGCCCGAGCGAGCCGCCGGTGCACAGCGCCGCGGCCACGCCGAGCAGCGCGCGCAGCACGACCAGCACGCCGAGGTCCGGCGCCGCCGCGCTGAGCAGCGACAGCGCGCCGAACAACGCCACCCCGGCCTTGAAGACGCGGGCCGCGCCGAACCGGTCGGCCACGGCGCCGGCGGTGAGCAGCGACGCGGCGAAGGCGACGGTGTAGGCGTTGACCGCCCACTGCTGCCCGGCCAGCGAGCCGCCGAGGGAGGCGCGCAGGTCCGGCAGCGCGATCGTCAGCACGGTCGTGTCGAGGATCACCAGGAAGTAGGCGAGGGAGAAACCGAACATTCGCATGCCCACAGCCTGGTCAAACGCCGCTTTCCCCCTCAACAGGCGGCGCCGTACGGGGCATTCGGGAAAACCTTATGCTGCTTTATATGGACTTGCGGCAGTTGAGGGGCTTTGTCGCCGTCGCGGGGGCGGGCACCGTCACCGGCGCGGCGAACGCGCTCGGCCTGGCCCCGGCGTCGGTGTCGGAGCAGGTGCGCAGGCTGGAGGGCAGCCTCGGCGTGCCGCTGTTCGAGCGCACGCCGCAGGGCATGCGGCTGACCGAGGCCGGCGCCGCGCTGCTCGGCCGCGCGCAGGGCCTGCTCGACCACGCCGAGGAGGTGCGCCGCGCGGTCACCGGCCGGCGCCGCCGGGTGCGCGTCGGCGCGCTGGAGATGCTGGCCGCCGCCCGGCTGCCGGCCGTGCTGCGCCGCCTGTCCGAACGCCGCCCCGACCTGGACGTGGACGTGCGCTCCCTGATGCGGCAGGACCTGCTGGCCCAGGTGGCCTCCGGCGACCTGGACGCGGCGCTCCTGCTCGACCTCGGCCCGCGGATCGGCGGCCTCGGGTTCACCCCGCCGCCCGGCATGGACTTCCTCGACGTCGGCGAGGTCGCGCTGTCGCTGGTCGCCGCGCCGGACGGCGAGCGGGAGCCGCTGCTGGTGAGCCCGCCCGGCTGCTCGATCCGGCTCGCGGCCGACCAGGCGTTCGGCCCGGACGTGCCGCGCAGGGAGCTGACCAGCATCGCCACCGCCCGCGAGTGGGCCAGGCAGGGCTTCGGGCAGGCCCTGCTGCCGGACTTCGCGCTGGGCGCCGACCTCGGCTCCGGCGCGCTGGTCGCGCTCGACTGCCGGGCGCCCGCGCTGGCCCTGCGCCTGGTCTGGCTGCGCGGACGCGAGGAGTCGCTGCGGGACGTGCTGTACGCCATGAGCGCCTGATCCGGCGGCCTGCTCACTGGTCCTTGCGCCGGGCCTTGATGCCGGTGATGCGGCGGAACACGTCCCACCAGAAGGGGGCGCCGAACAGCAGGGCCACGTACGTCAGCAGGTAGCCGGGCCAGTGGCTGGGGGTGGTGAGCCGGCTCCACCAGGTGGCGCCGTTCCAGTGCAGCGTGGGGTCGCCCTCGGCCGGGATGGCGATGCTGACCAGCGCGTGCTGGAGCATCTGGACCATCGCGGGCTCGCTGAGCGTCTCGGTGATGCACGGCACGGGGTCTGACTGGCCGCACCGGGCCTTGAGCTCGTCGTAGGCCGCCGGGCCCGCCTCGGCCACGGCGGTCACCGAGGCGCGGAAGGCGTTGTCGCGCAGCAGCGTCTTGCCGTACTCCAGGCCGTCCATGGTGAACAGCAGCGTGACCAGGAGGCCGAGGACGGCCACCACCCACTTGACGTAGCGCTTGTACAACATCGACAGGCGTTCCATCTCGCCGTCGAACCAGGTCTCGACGCCCTGCCTGAACCGGTCGAGGTCGCGCTGCGCGGTCTCCCAGACGCCGCGCAGGTGGCCGTACAGGGGGCTGCCCATCTCCTTGAGCTTGGCCAGGAAGCCCTCGACGCCCTCCGGCTCGGCGGCCGCCATCTCCATCAGGGCGACGGCGAAGCGCCCGGGCGGGATGTTGGCGATGCTCGTCCGGCCCTTCGTCGGGTGGTCGATCTCCTGGACGCGTTCGTACAGCAGTTTGACCATGGCGTCCTGCGCCTTGGGCTCGGCGACCGGCAGCGTGCCGGGCTCGGCGGGGGCGGGCTGGTCGCTGTGGACCGGCCGGGGATCACGGGTGAACGGCAGCGCGGCGAACACGTCGCGCACCTTGGCGGGCAGCCACGACCTGCCCTGCGCGTCGGCGCCGTCGAGGGTGTCCCTGAGGTAGGCCCACAGGAACTTGCTGCGGATCGCGAGCAGGCGCACGAACGCCTCGTTGACCCCGCTCACCAGCAGTGAGAGCAGCAGGAACGACACCACCAGGCCGAGGGCCAGGTCCACGTAAACGGATAACACCTGCGCCTTGATACACCCGGCCGCGGACCGGGATCAACCCCCGTAGAAGACGCGCTCGACGACCTGGCGGGCGCGGCGGGTGACGCGGCGGTAGTCGTCGAGGAAGTCCTCCGAGCCGTCCGGCGGGTAGCCGAGCGTACGGGCGATGAGCCGGCGCTCCCCCGACTCGGCCGGCACGCTGTCCCCCGGCCTGCCCCGGACCAGCATGATCGCGTCGCGGACCCGGGAGGCGAACCGCCACGCCTCGGCCAGCACGCGCTCGTCGGCCGGGTCCAGCAGCCCCTCGGCCGCCGCCGCGCGCAGCGCCCCGATGGTACGGGTGGTGCGCAGGGCCGGCACTTCGCCCGCGTGGCAGAGCTGGAGCAGCTGGGCCACCCACTCCACGTCCGACAGCCCGCCGGGGCCGAGCTTGGTGTGCAGGGCGGGGTCGGCGCCGCGCGGCAGCCGCTCGGCCTCCATGCGCGCCTTGAGCCGCCTGATCTCCCTGATCGCGTCCTCGCGCAGCCCGCCGGCCGGGTAGCGCAGCTCGTCGATCACCGACGTGAACGCGGCGCCGAGCGAGGCGTCGCCGGCCGAGAAGCGGGCGCGCAGCAGCGCCTGCGCCTCCCACGGCGACGACCAGCGGGCGTAGTAGGCCCGGTAGGAGGCCAGCGTGCGCGCCAGCGGCCCCTGACGGCCCTCGGGGCGCAGGTCGGGGTCGATGAGCAGCGGCGGGTCGGGCGCGGGCAGCGACAGCAGCCGGCGCAGCTCGTTGGCCACGGCGAAGGCGGCGTCGGTGGCCTCCCGCTCCTCGACGCCGGGCAGCGGCGAGTGCACGAACATCACGTCGGCGTCGCTGGCGTACGAGCACTCCATGCCGCCGAGCCGGCCCATGGCGACGACCGCGAATTTGGTCACCTCGGGGGCCTTGGCCAGCGCGGCGTCGAGCGCGGCCTGCAGGGTCACGTCGGTGAGCGACGACAGGGCCGTGCCGACGGCCTCGATGTCGAGCAGCCCCGAGATGTCGGCGACGGCCGTGCGGAACAGCTCCCTGCGGCGCAGTCCGCGCACGGCCGCCACCGCGGTCTCCGGGTCGCCGGCGTGCCGGGACACCGCGGCCGACGCCTCGCCGCGCAGCGACTCGGGCGGGCGCACGGCCAGCTCCGCGTCGGAGCCGAGCATCGCGACCGCGTCGGGGGCGTGCATGAGCAGTCCGGTGGCGTAGCGGCCGGTGCCGAGCACCCGGGCCATGCGGGCGGCCACCGCCGTCTCGTCGCGCAGCAGCCGCAGGTACCAGGGGGTGCTGCCGAGCTTGTCGCTGACCTGGCGGAAGCCGAGCAGCGCCGCGTCGGGGTCGGGCGTGTCGGCGAACCAGCCGAGCATGACGGGCAGCAGCGTGCGCTGGATGGCCGCGCGCCTGGACACGCCCGTGGTCAGCGCGGCGATGTGCCGCAGGGCGCCGTTGGGATCGACGTAGCCGAGCGCCTCCAGCCGGGCCGCCGCCGCGGCCGTGGACAGCCGCGCCTCCGACTCCGGCAGCCGGGCCACCGCCTGGAGCAGCGGCCGGTAGAACAGCTTCTCGTGCAGCCGCCGCGCCTCCATGGCGTGCCGGCGCCACCGGGCGGTGAACTCCCCCACCGGGTCGGCCTGCATGCCGAGGGCGCGGCCGAGCCTGCGCAGGTCGGCCTCGTCGGTGGGCAGCAGGTGGGTCCGCCGCAGCCGGTGGAGCTGCAACAGGTGCTCGACCTGGCGCAGGAACGAATACGCCTCGGCGAGCCCGCGCGAGTCGTCGCGGCCGACGTAGCCGCCGCGGGAGAGGGCGGCCAGGGCCGGGAGGGTGGCCCGGCGGCGCAGCAGCGGGTCGAGCCTGCCGTGCACGAGTTGCAGGAGCTGGACGGCGAACTCGATGTCGCGCAGCCCGCCGGGCCCCAGCTTGAGCTGCCGCTCCCCCTCGGCGCGCACGTGCGACTCGACGCGGCGGCGCATGGCCTGGACGTCCTCGACGAAGTGCTCGCGGGTGGCGGCCGTCCAGACCAGGTCGTTGACCGCCTGGACGTAGGACTCGCCGAGCTCCTGGTCGCCCGCCACCGGACGGGCCTTGAGCAGCGCCTGGAACTCCCAGGTCTTGGCCCAGCGGCGGTAGTAGGCCAGGTGGCTGGCCAGGGTGCGGACCAGCGGGCCGGACCGCCCCTCGGGACGCAGGCCGGCGTCGACCTCCCACAGCGAGCCCTCCTGGGTGGCCGCCGTGCAGGCCCGCATCATGGCCTGGGCCAACCGGGTCGCCGACCGCAGCGCCTTGGTCTCGTCGGCGCCCTCGCGCGGCTCGGCGACGAAGATCACGTCGACGTCGCTGATGTAGTTGAGCTCGCGCGCGCCGCACTTGCCCATGCCGATGACCGCCAGGCGCGCCTCGGAGTCGTCGACCTCGGCGCGGGCGATCGCGAGGGCGGCCTCCAGCGCCGCGCCGGCCAGGTCGGACAGCTCGGCCATGACCTCCGGGAGCGTGGCCTGCCCGGTGAGGTCGCGGGCGGCCAGGTGCATGAGCCGGCCCCGGTAGGCGACCCGCAGCGCCACCAGCGGGTCGGGGTCGCCGGCGCGCGGCTCGGGCTCGCCGGGCTCGGCGCCGACGGCGCGCAGCAGCGCGGCGCGCGCCTCGCCCAGCTCGGGCTCGGCCAGCAGGGCCGTCTGCCCGGGATGGCGGACCAGGTGCTCGCCGAGCGCGGCGCTGACGCCGAGCACGGCGAACAGGCGCGCCCTGAGCCGCTCGTCCTCGCGCACCGCGGTCAGGACGGCCGGCTCGCGCTCGGCCAGGCGGGTCAGCGAGACCAGGGCCAGGTCGGGATCGGCCACGGCGACCAGGAACTCCAGGAGGCCGTCGAGGTCGGCCGGGGTGCGGTCGAGCAGCTGGGCGGCTCTGGCACCGTCGGCGAAGCCGAGCTTGGCCAGGCGTGCGGCGGTCGATTCGATCCTGGGCACCTGCTCATCTTGACAGGTGGCTTCCGGAAAGCCGTAGAGTACAACGCAACGTAGCGTTGTGTTTTGCTGAGGAGGGGGACGACATGAGCCGGATGCCCGCGGCGGTGACCTGGGGACTGCTGGCGGCCTGGGCCGTGCACGACGCCGAGGAGCTGGCGACCATGGCGGGATGGGCGCGGCGGGCCCGTCCCCGGCTGGAGCGGCTGTACCCGGGGGTGCCGTGGGAGCGGCTGGAGGTGTCGCAGGCGCGGGTGAACGTGGCGATCGGGCTGATGGGCGGCGTGGTGGCGGGGGCCTCGGCGCTGGGGGCGCGCAGCGGCGGGCGCAGCCCGGTGTTCCAGGCGGTGCTGGCCGGGTTCGGGTTGCACGGGGTCGTCCACCTGGCGCAGGCGGCCGCCACGCGGGGGTACACGCCGGGGGTGGCGACGGCGCCGCTGGTGGTGATCCCGTTCTCGGCGTGGGCGTGGCGGCGGTTGCGGCGGGCGGGGGTGGTGGCGGCGCCGGGGCGGTCGGCCGCGTACGGGCTCGCGGCGCTGCCGCTGACGGTGGGCGGCGTGCACGCGGTCGCCCACCTGCTCACCCGCCGCCACGACCGGGCCGCCGAGCCATCGGCCGCTGAGTCGTCGGCTGCTGAGTCATCTGCCACGGACGGCCTCGGCCGCGACCGCTGGTTCTGACCCGCACCGGCGTCCGGCTCCTGGCCGCCCGGGTGGGCTGTCAGGCCGGGCGGGAGGCTCTGACCACCTGGGCGAACGCCTGTGCGACCGGGCGCCAGGTCGCGACCAGGGCGGGCCCGGCGGCCTTGACGGCGGCGTTCAGGTCCTCGGCCGCCGCCAGGTCCGACTCCGCCGTCCAGGAGGTGAAGATCTCCGGGGTGGCCTCGGGGTGGAACTGCACCGCCCAGGCGCGCTCGCCGACCCGGTAGGCCTGGTTCGGGTACTGGGCGCCGGTCATCAGCGGCACCGCGCCCTGCGGCAGCCGCGTCATGGCGTCCTGGTGGTACTGGATGGCGGTGGCCCGGGCCGGGACGCCGGACAGCAGCCGGTCGGAGGCGGCGGCGGGCAGCGCGACGACCTCGCACGCCCCCACCTCCAGGCCGTTCCCGCCGCGCTCGACCGTGCCGCCGAGCGCCATGGTGAGCAGCTGGGCGCCGAGGCAGATGCCCAGCGTGGGCGTGCCCTCCGCCACGGCGCGGCGCAGCAGGGCGCGGGTGGCCGGCTGCCAGGGGCTGCGCTCGTCCTCCCAGGCGGCCGCGGCGCCGCCGAGCACGATCAGGCCGTCGGCGGCCCGCTCCGGCACCGGCTCGCCCCGGTACGGCCGTACGACGTCGCAGGTCAGACCCAGCCAGTCCGCCAGGTGGCCGAGCCCGGCGCCGGCCTCGTGCTCGATCACGGTGATGCGCATATCGGGTAATTTATCCGCATTTTTTGGCGAAAACGTCCTTACGCCCGCCGTGCGAACTGCCCGCGCGACGGCCGGTGACTCCCGGCCCCGGACGGCGTCCCTAAGATCCGGCTATGAGATTCGACGAAGTGGACGGGCTCCGCGTCGCCACGTTCGGCACCGGCCCCCGCAAGGTCATCGCGGTCCACGGCATCAGCGCCTCGCTGATGGCCTGGGGCGCGGTCGGACGACGGCTGCCCGAGGAGTGGTCGCTGATCGCGATGGACCTGCGCGGCCGTGGTCACAGCGCCTCCCTGCCCGGCCCGTACGGGCTGCCCCGGCACGCCGAGGACGTCCTGCGCGTCGCCGAGCACGTCGGCGCGGGCCCGGACGCGGTGCTGGCCGGCCATTCGATGGGCGCGTACGTGGCCGTGCTGGCCGCGGCCGAGCGCGACTTCGACCGGGTCGTCCTGGTGGACGGCGGCCTCCCCCTCCCCCTGCCCGAGGGCGCGGACCCCGACGCCGCGCTGGCGGCCACGCTCGGCCCCGCGCTGGACCGGTTGCGCCGGACGTTCGCCTCCCCGGAGGAGTACGTGGACTTCTTCAAGGCCCACCCGGCCTTCGTCGGCCACTGGAGCCCCGACGTGGAGGCGTACGTGCGCTACGACCTCGACGGCCCCGAGGGCGCGCTGCGCTCGCGGGCGGTCGGCGAGGCCGTGATGGCGGACGGGCGCTGGATGCGCACCGAGACCGCCGAGATCGGCGCCGCGCTGGCCGCGATCAAGGCGCCCGCCTACCTGCTCAGGGCCCCGCGCGGCCTGCTGAACCAGGACACCGGCATGCTCCCCGACGAGGTCGCCCGCACCTGGACCGCCCGCGTGCCCGGCCTGCGCGACGAGGTCGTGCCCGACTGCAACCACTACACGATCCTGTTCGACGAGCAGCCGGTGACGACCGTCCTGGAACGGATCACCGGGGCATGAGAAAGGCCCCCGAGCCGAGCTCGGGGGCCGTTCGCAGACGCAGGTCAGCGTGGAGCGATCCACGTGGCGCGGGCGGCGGCCACCAGGGTGCCGTCGTCCTCGTAGATGCCGCTCTCGCCGTACATCTTGCGGCCGTCGCGGCCGGTCGGACGGGCCACGACGGAGTAGCGGCCACCCGGCAGCACCGGGCCGTTGATCTGCACGACCAGGCGGCCGAGCAGGGCCGACTCGCCGGGGCCGAAGTGCGCCCAGCCGGTGATGCAGTCGAGCACCGCGCCCACGATCGAGGCGGGCACGCCGTCCTCGCCGCTCACCGTGAACGGCACCCGCCAGCCGGCGGCGACCAGGTCGGAGCCCTCCACCGGGCCGGGGAAGATGCGCAGGCCGTCGCCCGGCTCGCGCAGGCCGCAGGCGAAGCACTCGGCGAACGGGTGGGCCTTCAGGCCGACGAACCCTGCCTCGGCGCGGGCGGCGTCGGTGAACGGCACGAACCCGGGCCCGGTCAGGGTCTCGGCGACGGGGATGGCCTCGACCAGGACCTTGTCGCCGTCGGACAGCGAGACGCTGTTGGCGACGTGCTCCAGGCGCAGCTCGGTCTCCAGGGGCGTGGGCGCGTGCAGCGTGACCTCGACCGCTGATCGGCCGCCGTTCAGCGCCTCTGCCATGGTGCCCGCGATCCAGCCGCCGTTGGCGACTCCCACCGGGCCCCGGAAACGCTCGGGAACGGTCAACACGGTCTGCAGGGCAGCCGTCGTCATGCCACACCCTCCAATATCGCCCTAGAAGGCGAGAAGTCCGGAAATATCGTAAAGAGTAGGCCGATTTTACTGGACTCCCGGATTACCACGATGCTGGGGGTCCCTGAGCGGCGGCCGACTCATGCCATAACGCCACAGGCGTGGCCGAAACTTCCCCGGCCGCCCCCGGCCGTCCCCTCCCAGGGTCGGCGCCGTCGATGGCACGGATGTGACTCGGGGGTGAGGAACAACGAAAATCGGCCCCAACCCGGAGCCGCATCTGTATCCGGGGTGAGACCGATCAAGGCGTCGGCAGTACCTTATCCCGTGATTTCCCCGCCCCGGGCCCATTCCCGGTGAATCCCGTCGGACCGTTCCGGCGGCCGGGCCCGCCCGCCACCCGCCCCCGCGCCCTATGCTGGCGCGAACAGGGGTCAAGGCGAATCCGATCGGGCGGGGTGGGTCTGTGCAGCGGGCGACGTTACGCTTTCCGCCCGGGTCGCTGGTCGTGCTGACCGGGCTGCCCGGCGCCGGCAAGACCACGCTGCTGCGCCGCCTCTACGGCCTCCACGGCGCCGAGAGCGCGCCCGTCGCCGCCGACGCGGTCGTGGTGATCGACTCGGGGCAGTCCCGCCTGCGCTGGGACGGCCGGATCCTCTGGGCCCCCCGTCCGGTGCGCCGCGCCGTGGTGTTCGCCACCCACCTGAGCCGCATCAGCCGGGCGCTGGCCGGCGGTCAGGCGGTCCTCGCGCACAACCGGGGCTGCGCCACGTACGTGCTGAAGGGGTTCGCCTGGCTGGCCCGCAGGCAGCGGGCGAGTTTCCATCTGCTGCTGCTCGACGCGCCGCCGGAGGCGGCGGTCGCCGGGCAGCACGCCAGGGGCCGGGTGGTCGCGCCCCGCACGTTCGCCCGCCACCGCCGCCGCTGGGAGAGCCTGCTGGCCCGGGTGACCGGCGGCGACCCGGCCCCGGCCGTCAGCGCGCACGTGCTCACCCGCGCCGAGGCCGACCTGCTGGAGCACATCGTCTTCGACAGCGCCGACCGCGCCCCCGCCGACTGACGGCGTCCGGGGGGATGCGGACGCACGAGGAAGGACCACGCCCCATGAAGCAGTACCTGCTCACCCTGTTCGAGCCCGACGGCCCGCCGCCCGAGCCCGCGGTCCTGGAGCCGATCATGCGCGACATCGGCGCGGTCGAGGCGGAGATGCGCGCGGCCGGCGCGTGGGTCTTCTCCGGCGGCCTGGCCCCGGCCGAGCAGGCGTCGGTGATCCGGATGCGCGCGGACGAGACGTTCACCACCGACGGCCCCTACACCGAGGGCAAGGAGCACGTCGGCGGGTTCACCGTCATCCGGGCCCCCGACCTGGACGCCGCGCTGGAGTGGGGACGCCGGCTCGCCCGCGCCGTGGGCGTGCTGCCGGTCGAGGTGCGCGAGTTCAAGGGCTGAACCGGGCGGGTCTCCCCCGCCCGGCCTCACAACACCGGCAGGTAGCGGCCCAGCTCGAACTCGGTGACCGTACGGCGGTACTCGCGCCACTCGGCCCGCTTGTTGCGCAGGAAGAAGTCGAAGACGTGCTCGCCCAGCGTCTCGGCCACCAGCTCGCTGCGCTCCATGACGGCGATGGCCTCGTCGAGCGAGCCGGGCAGCGGCTGGATGCCCAGGGCCCGGCGCTCGGCGCTGGTCAGGGTCCAGACGTTGTCCTCGGCGGCCGGCGGCAGCTCGTAGCCCTCCTCGATGCCCTTGAGCCCGGCGGCCAGCACCAGCGCGAAGGCCAGGTACGGGTTGCACGCCGAGTCGAGGGAGCGGAACTCGATGCGGGTCGAGCCGCCCTTGTGCGGCTTGTACATGGGCACCCGGACCAGCGCCGAGCGGTTGTTGTGCCCCCAGCACACGTAGGAGGGCGCCTCGCCGCCCTGCCCCGCGATGGCCTCGGCGCCGCCCCACAGCCGCTTGTAGGAGTTGACCCACTGGTTGGTGATGGCGGTGATCTCGGCGGCGTGCCGCAGCAGGCCCGCGATGAACGAGCGGCCGATCTTCGACAGCCGGTAGTCGGTGCCCGCCTCGTGGAAGGCGTTGCGGTCGCCCTCGAACAGCGACATGTGCGTGTGCATGCCAGAGCCGGGGTGCTCGGTGAACGGCTTGGGCATGAACGAGGCCCAGATGCCCTGCTCCAGGGCGACCTCCTTCATGATCAGCCGGAACGTCATGATGTTGTCGGCCGTGGTGAGCGCGTCGGCGTAGCGCAGGTCGATCTCCTGCTGGCCGGGGGCGCCCTCGTGGTGGCTGAACTCGACGGAGATGCCCATCGACTCCAGCATCATGATCGCCTGGCGCCGGAAGTCGTGGCCGGAGCTGTGGGGCGTGTGGTCGAAGTAGCCGCCGGAGTCGATCGGCTCGGGGCGCTGCCCGGCCTCGGGACGGTTCTTCAGCAGGAAGAACTCGATCTCGGGGTGGGTGTAGAAGGTGAAGCCCATGTCGGCGCACTTGGCGAGGGTGCGCTTGAGCACCCAGCGCGGGTCGGCGTGCGACGGGGTGCCGTCGGGCATCAGGATGTCGCAGAAGATGCGCGCCGCGCCCGGCGTCTCGCTGCGCCAGGGCAGGATCTGGAACGTCGAGGGGTCGGGCTTGGCCAGCATGTCGGACTCGTAGACGCGGGCGAAGCCCTCGATCGCCGAGCCGTCGAAGCCGATGCCCTCGGCGAAGGCGCCTTCCAGCTCGGCGGGCGCGATCGCGACGGACTTGAGGAAGCCGAGGACGTCGGTGAACCAGAGCCGGATGAACCGGATGTCGCGTTCCTCTAGCGTGCGGAGCACGAACTCCTGCTGGCGGTCCAAGGCGTCCCCTCGTTGAAGACGGTGCGGGTCTTGATATCAGCATGCCGTGCCCGTGTTTCGCACACGTTACGGGGGGTGCCGGTGCGAGCCTCACTGACAAAGGGGCCGCCCAGATCTACTGTGATCACGCAGTTAGTCTCGGGGGAGGCATTGGTGGCTATCGACCTGCTCAATCACAAGCTCGATCGGGCGTTCGACCACATCGACGCGAACGGCAACGGCGTCGTCGAACGGGAGGACCTGCTGGGGCTGGGCGCACGCCTGCTGGTGGGTTTCGGGGAGTCCCCCACCTCGGTCACCGGCAACCGGCTCGTCGGCAGCTTCGACGGCATCTGGTCGACGTTGTCGCGGGCGCTCGACCGCGACGGCGACTCCGGCATCGCGCGCACGGACTTCCGCGGCGGGATGACGGCGGCGTTCGTCACCGGCGACCGGTACGAGCCGGTGTTCCGGCCGGCGACGGTGGCGGTGGCCCAGCTCTGCGACGGCGACGGCGACGGCCTGATCCGGCCGGGCGAGTTCCGGACGATGCTCAGCGCGTTCGGCACCGCCTACGACGACGTGGACGAGGCGTTCGACCGGCTCGACCGGGAGGGCAGAGGCGCGCTCACCGTCGAGGAGCTGATCCGCGCGGCCGAGGACTACTACCGCAGCTCAGACCCGAACGCCGCGGGCAACTGGCTTTACGGTCCGCTGTGAACACGGCCGTGAGCACCACCGTGTTCGCCACGGTGCGCACCGCGCTCCGCTCGGTCCTGCACTGGAAGCCGATGTTGCCGCTGCCGCGCAAGGGCGGCTCGCCCGCGCTGGCGCTGCTGCCGCTCGTCGAGCGGGTGCCGGCGATGGCGGCGCCCTGCCGGATGCACCCGGCCGTGTACGCCATCGAGGCCGCGGTCATCGACTGGGCCAGGCGGACGGGCCTGCGCGCCGACGCCGGGGTGGGCTTCCACCGGATGGCCGGGCGCGCGTTCGCCGAGTTCGACGCGGCCGCGGCGGCGCTGTTCGCCCAGTGGCTGACCTGGCTGTTCCACCTCGACGACGAGCTGGACGAGGGGTCGTGCCCGCTGGACATCTTCGGCGGCATGCTCAAGGGCGCGGCCCGGCACCCGCTGGAGGCCGCATTCGCCGATCTGTGGCGGGTGACCAGCGCGCGGATGAGCGACCAGTGGCGGGCCCGCTTCGCGGTCAACCTGCGCCGCCAGGCCGACGCGTGCCGCACCGAGGCCGACAACCGGGCGGCCGGGCGCATGCCGACGCTGGAGGAGTACCCGGCCCTGCGCAGGGGCACCGTGGGCCCCTACCTGTACGACCTGGTGGAGCCGTGCCTGCGGGTCGAGGTGCCGGCCTGGGTGGTCCAGTGCGACCCGTGGCGGGAGCTGGTGGAGGCCTGCAGCGACGTCACGGCCTGGTGCAACGACGTGGCCTCGCGGCCCAAGGAGCGCGGCGACGTGCACAACCTGGTCGTGCTGGCGGTGCGGCAGCTCGGGCTGGGCGAGCGCGAGGCCGTGGCGTGGGTGCTCGACCGGATCGCCGGGCGCTGCCAGGACATGAACCGGGCGGCCAGGCGGCTGCCGCTCGACGACCTCCCGCCCAAGGCGGCCAGGGACGTCAGCAAGGTCGCCTGCGCCTACCTGGCCGCGCCGCGCGCCCACCTGGACTGGCTGCTGGAGTCGTCCAGGTACGCCTGAACCCCCGGAGGGGAGCCGGTCAGGGGGCGGCGCCGGCGAGCATGTCGCCGGCCGCCGTCCGGCGGTAGACGACCTGCTTGCCGAGGCGCAGGCCCACCGCCAGCCCGCCGTCGCTGAGCACCCCGAGGTGCTGGCTGACCGCGCCCGGGGTGAGCGACATGCGGGCGGCCAGCGCCGAGGTGGTGCTCGGCTCGGCCAGCGCGAGCAGGATCTGCGCCCGGCTGCGGCCGATGAGCGCGGCGAGCGCGCCGGGGGCGGGCGGCGGGCCCTGCTCCCACAGCGTGCCGACGCCGAGCACCGGATAGACGAGCATCGACTGGTACGGAGCCGACATCACGGCCACCGACGGCCAGTAGAACGCGCTCGGCACCAGCAGCAGCCCGTCGCCGTGCAGGCCGCCCGCGTGGCACCAGGGCCGGTCGATGAGCAGCCGCTCCCCCGTCCACTCCACGGCGGGGCCGAGCCCGGCGAACAGCTCCCTGGCCCCGCCCTGGGCGAGCTGGCGGGAGCGGCGCAGCACGTCGCGTTCGAGCAGCCCGTAGACGCGCGGCCAGAACTCCTCGAAGCAGGCCCGCCAGTACGTCTCCAGCGCCCCCGCCACCCGCGCCACGCCGGCTTCCGGATCCGCCATGAACCGGTCGAGCGGCGCCCGGTCGGTGCCCGCGATGGTCGCGGCCTCCGTGCGGGCGCGTTCCGGCGGCGTGCCGCGGACCTGCTCCAGCTCGGCGGCGAAGTCGGGCAGCGGCGTCTGCGGGGGCGGGGTGATGAAGTCGGCCAGGTAGCCGGTCGGCGGCACCAGCGCGAACAGCTCGTCGAGGTCGAGCCCGGCCAGCCGGGGGCGCACGGCCTTGACCCAGGGCAGGTGGATCGACTGCCTGGAGGGGTCCTGGAGGGTGCGCAGGCTCGCGACCAGCTCCCACATGGGCGAGAACGCGAACCGGATACGCGCGACGTCCTCCGGCTTGAGGTCCCAGGTGACGGCCATGGTTTTAGTGTGCACTAAATCGATGGCGCCTCGGCCCTCCAGACCTGACCCTTGGTCCGTGTCTAGCACCGCTGTTGAGAAGCCTTCCTTCCTCCGCTCCCAGATCGGCGGACTGCCGCGGCCCTTCTGGGCCCTGTGGAGCGGCACCCTCGTCAACCGCCTGGGCACCCTGGTCATGCCGTTCACCGGCGTGTACCTGACCCACTCCCGCGGCATGTCGGTGACCGCCGTGGGCCTGGTCATGGGCGTCTACGGCGCGGGCTCGCTGCTGTCGCAGATCCTCGCCGGCGTGCTCACCGACCGGATCGGGCGCCGGGTCACGCTGGCGGGCGGCATGCTGGCCACCGCGGCCACCATGCTGGCGCTCGGTTACAGCACCTCGCTGCCGGCGATCGTCGCGTCCATGTTCGTGCTCGGGCTGGTGATCGACATCTACCGGCCGGCGTCCAGCGCCCTGGTGGCCGACCTGGTGTCGCCGTCGGAGCGGGCCCGCGCGTACGGGCTGCTGTTCTGGGCGATCAACCTGGGTTACGCGGTCGGCATGACGGCCGGCGGCTGGCTGGCGAGCGTCGGGTTCGCCTGGTTGTTCTGGATCGACGCGGTCTCGTGCCTGGTCTTCGCCGCGCTGGTGTGGCGGGCGGTGCCGGAGACGCGGCCGGCGGCGCGCGAGTCGTCCGGCGGGTTCGGCGTCGTGCTGCGCGACCGGCTGATGGTGGCCTTCACGCTGGTCGTGCTCGGCAACGCGCTGGTCTACCTGCAGACCGTGACCATGCTGCCGGTCGCGATGACGTCGGTGGTGAAGCTGACGCCGGGGCAGTTCGGCCTGGCCATGGCGCTGAACGGGGTGCTGATCGTCGTCGTCCAGCCGCTGGTCTCCGGCTGGCTCGGGCGCAGGGACCCCTCCCGCACGTTCGCGCTCGGGCTGGCGGTCATGGGGGCCGGGTTCGCGCTGACGGCCTTCGTCACCACGACGTTCTGGCTGGCCGTCACGATCGCGGTGTGGACCGTCGGCGAGATCATCACCGCGGGCATCTCCGGGACGATCGTGGCCGCGCTGGCCCCCGAGCACCTGCGGGGGCGGTACTCGGGGCTGTTCGGCTTCGCCTGGTCGCTGGCCTCGGTGCTGGCGCCGCTGATGGGCGGCCCGCTGCTCGCGGCCGGGCCGAAGACGCTGTGGTTCGCCGTGGGCGGCGTCGCGCTGGTCTCGGCGGCCGGCATGCTGGCCCTCGGCCCGGCGATCCGGCGGCGCTGACGCGGCCTGAGGTCCGGGGCGGCGCTCCACGGAATCCGCCGCCGTTGAGAGAATTTTGATCGGATGTTGGCTTCGTCCCGATAATTTCCTGCCGATCACGGAAGGAAATGGTGGGATGCGCCACGCAGTCTGGGCGCGCCGGGCGGTGACGAGGCTGGCCACTCCCCGCGTCGCGATCGGGATCGCCACGTTCGCCGTCGTGCTGGAGCTGGCCGACATCTGGGTGACCGCCCAGTTGCCGCCGTCGCCGTACACGCCGCTGCCGTTCGCGCCGGAGGACATGGCGGGCACGGCCTTCCCGGTCTTCGGCGCGATCCTCGTGCACAGCAGGCCGCGGCTGATCATCGGCTGGCTGCTGTGCCTGGGCGGGGCGAGCGCCGCGGCCAACATCCTGTCGGCCAACCTCTACCAGCTGCTCGACGCACGGCCGGGGCCGCGCTGGCCGGTCGTCAACCTGACCTGGAACGTCTGCGAGCTGACCCTCGGCGTCCTGCTGCCGCTGCTGTACCCGGTGGGCAGGCTGCTGTCGCGGCGCTGGCGGGCGGTGATCGCGCCGGCCGTGGCCGGGCAGGCGCTGGACTGGGCCGGGCTGCTGACCGACCGGCCGGAGCTGCGCGAGGCCGGGCACGGCACGCTCTCGGCGAGCATGGTGCTGGCCTTCGCCTCGCTGGTCGTGCGCTTCCGGCGCGGCGACGCGGTCGAGCGGCGGCAGCTGCTGTGGCTGCTGGTGGCCCTGCCGGGCCTGCTGGTGCCCTGGATGCTCGGCGCGGACGTCTGGTGGGTGGCCTCGCTGGCCATTCCGCTGATCCCGGCGGCCATCGCCGTGGCGGTGCTGCGCTACCGGTTGTTCGGCATCGACACGCTGATCAGCAGGGCGCTGGTGGGCACCGGCCTGGCCATCGTGATCACCCTCGTGTACGTGGCGGTCAGCGCGGCGCTCAGCCTGTTCCTGTCGGAGGTGGACCGGATCGCCGGGATCCCGGCGGCCCTGTTCGCCGGGGCGTTCTTCCAGCCGATGCGCCGCGGCCTGCAACGCGGCGTGGACCGCCTGCTGTACGGCAGCACCGGCGTCCCCGGCACGCTGGCCCGGCGGCTGCGGCACCGGCTCCAGCACACCGACCCGGTGCACGGCCTGCTGGCCACGCTCGACGTGCTGCGCGAGGGCCTGTCGGTGACCGGCGTGGCGGTCGAGGCCGACGGCGCGGTCACCACGTCCGGCGTGGTGGGCGCGGCGGCCAGGACGGTCCCGCTGGTGTGGCACGGCGAGCCGGTCGGGCTGCTGCTGATCGGGCCGACGGACCGGCGCAGGTTCCCCGCGGCCCACGACGAGCGGGTGATCGCCACGATCACGCCGTACATCGCCGACGCCGCGCACGCCGTACGGCTGACGGCGGCGTTGCAGCGCTCGCGCGAGCGCATCCTGACCGCGCGGGAGGAGGAACGGCGGCGGCTGCGCCGCGACCTGCACGACGGGCTCGGCCAGTCGCTCACCGGCATGGCCATGTCGATCAACGCCGCCCGGCTGACCGTGCACAGCGCCCCCGAGCAGGCCGACCGGCTGCTGGCCGGGCTGCGCGCCGGCATGGACGCCGTGACCGGCGACATCCGGCAGCTCGTCTACGGCCTGCGCCCGCCCGCCCTGGACGAGCTCGGCCTGGCCGGCGCGATCGAGGAGCTGGCCGGGACGCCGATCGAGACGTCGGGCGAGCTGACCGGCCTGCCCGCCGCGGTCGAGGTCGCGGCCTACCGCATCGTGCAGGAGGCGCTCACCAACGCCCGCAAGCACGCCAGTGCCTCACGGATCACGGTGGCGCTGCGCCGCGACGACCGGCTGCGCGTCACGGTCGCCGACGACGGGATCGGCCTGCCGCCGGACGCGCGGCCCGGCGTCGGGCTGGGCTCGATGCGCGAACGGGCCGCCGAGCTCGGGGGCACCTGCGCCGTACGAGCGGGACCGGGAGGCGGCACGGTTGTCCACGCCGAACTCCCCCTGTGACAATTCGCCATATCCCCGGACGTGTTCTCCCTCTACGCTTACCCCTGACATGCTGACATTCACCGCACTGGGACCGTTCCACGCCTGGAGCGACGGCGTCCCCCTCGACCTCGGCGGCCAGCGGCAGCGGGCGGTGCTCGCCCGTCTGCTCGTGGCGGGCGGCCGGGCCGTGCCCGTGCACACCCTCATCGACGAGCTGTGGCCGGGCGATCCGCCCGCGCAGGCCCTGTCCACCATCCAGGGTTACGTCTCCCGGCTGCGGCGTGCGCTGGAGCCCGGCCGCGCGCCGCGCGAGGAGGCCGAGGTGCTGGTCTCGGCCGCGCCCGGCTACGCGCTGCGCGCCGCGCCCGAGCAGGTGGACTCGTGGCGGTTCGAGGGCCTGGTGAAGACCGAGGGGCCGCCGCCGCAGGTGTGGGCGGCCATGGAGAGCGCGCTCGGGTTGTGGCGCGGGCCGGCGCTGGCCGAGTTCGCCGAGCTGACCTGGGCGGCGACCGAGGCGGGCCGGCTGGAGGAGCTGCGGCTGATCGCGGTCGAGCGGCGCGCCGACGCCGGTCTCGCGCTCGGCCGGGCCACCTCCCTGGTGGCCGACCTGGAGGCGCACGCCTCGGCCCACCCGCTGCGCGAGGAGGCGTGGCGGCTGCTGGCCCTCGCGCTGTACCGGATGGGCCGTCAGGGCGACGCGCTGGCCGCGCTGCGCCGGGCCCGCGCGGTGTGGCGGGACGAGCTGGGACTCGACCTGTCGGCCGGGCTGCGCCGGCTGGAGGCCGACATGCTGGCCCAGCGGCTGGAGGAGCCGCCGCCCCCGCCGTCCCCGACGCCGTCGTCCCCAGCGCCGTCGTCGTCCGCGCCGGCCGCGGCCGCCGACGAGCGGGTGCTGCGCGTGCTGGTGGCCGACGACCAGGCGCTCGTACGGGCGGGGCTGCGCGCCATGCTCGACAGCGAGGACGGCGTCGCGCTGGCCGGCGAGGCCGCCAACGGCGAGGAGGCCATCGCGGGCGTGCGCGCGCACCGGCCGGACGTCGTGCTGCTCGACATCCAGATGCCGCACCTGGACGGCCTGGCCGCCGCCCGCCGGATCCTGGCCGGGGAACGCCCGCCCAAGGTCGTCATGATGACGACGTTCGGCAGCGACGAGAACCTGTACGCGGCGCTGCGCGCGGGCGTGAGCGGCTTCGTGCTGAAGACCTCGGCCCCCGAGCAGTTCCTGGCCGCCATCAGGGCGGCCGCCGTCGGGGACGCGCTCATCGACCCGGCGGTCACCACCCGGCTGATCTCGGCGTTCGCCGGCCGCACCGACCCGGCCTCGCCGCCGGCGCTGGCCGGGCTCTCCGACGCCCGGCTCGACGTGCTCAAACTCGTCGCCCGCGGGCTGACGAACCGGCAGATCGGCCAGACGCTCGCGCTGCCCGAGGAGGAGGTGTCGGCGCTGGTGAAGTCGCTGCTGGACCACCTGGGGCTGTTCGACCGGGCGCAGCTGGTGATGGCGGCCTACGAGTCCGGATTGGTCACTCCTGGCGACATGGGACACTTTTCGTCGCTTTGACGATAAAAATCGGGTCGTACTAGGCTAATGACGTGGCACAACTGCGCATAGCCCTGGCACAGACGAACCCGACCGTCGGCGACCTCGCCGCCAACGCCGAGCGGCTGGTCGCGTGGACCCGTGACGCCGCCGAGCGGGGCGCTCACCTCGTCGTCTTCACCGAGATGTTCCTCACCGGCTATCCCGTCGAGGACCTGGTGCTGCGCACGTCCTTCGTGGACGCCAGCATCAGGACCCTGGAGGAGGTGGCGCGCAGGCTCGACCGCGAGGGACTGGGCGACCTCCCCGTGGTCGTCGGCTACGTCGACCGCGCCGGCCTGGCCCCCCGCGTGGGGCAGCCCAAGGGCGCGCCGCTGGACGCGGCCGCGCTGCTGCACAAGGGCGAGGTCGTCACCCGCACGGCCAAGCACCACCTGCCCAACTACGGCGTGTTCGACGAGTACCGCTACTTCGTGCGCGGCGACCGGTTGCCGATCTTCCGGCTGCACGGCGTGGACGTGGCGATCGCGGTCTGCGAAGACCTCTGGCAGGAGGGCGGGCCGGTGTCCGTCGTCGGCCAGGCGGGCGCCGGGCTGCTGGTGGTGCCGAACGCCTCGCCGTACGAGAAGGAGAAGGACGACGTACGGCTGGAGCTGTGCGCCCGCAGGGCGCGCGAGGCCGGCTGCGCGCTCGCCTACGTCAACCAGGTCGGCGGCCAGGACGAGCTGGTCTTCGACGGCGACTCGATCGTCGTGGACGGCTCGGGCGAGCTGGTCGCGCGGGCCGGTCAGTTCCGCGAGGAGCTGCTGGTCGTGGACCTCGACCTGCCGGTCGCCGACGCCGAGCCCGGGACGTTCCCCCACGACGCCCTCGACGGCACCACGATCACCGTGGAGCGCCGGGTGCTCTCGCAGGAGCCCGTGGCGCCCTACCCGGCGGCGCCCGCCCCCGTCGCCGAGCGGCTCGACCTGGCCGCCGAGGTGTACTCGGCCCTGGTGCTCGCGGTACGCGACTACGTGGCCAAGAACGGCTTCCAGTCGGTCATCCTGGGCCTGTCCGGCGGCATCGACTCGGCCCTGACGGCGGCCATCGCCTCCGACGCGATCGGCCCGTCCCGGGTCCACGTCGTGCTCATGCCCTCGCGCTACTCCTCCGACCACTCGCTGGCCGACGCCGAGGACCTGGTGGCCAGGCAGGGCATCAACTCCAGGATCGCGCCGATCGCCGAGATCGTCACGGCCTTCGAGAAGGAGATCGAGCTGTCCGGCCTGGCCGCGGAGAACCTCCAGGCCAGGGTGCGCGGCATGATCCTCATGGGCCTTTCGAACGAGCACGGCCACCTGGTGCTCACCACCGGCAACAAGAGCGAGCTGGCGACCGGCTACTCCACCCTCTACGGCGACTCGGCCGGCGGCTTCGCCCCGATCAAGGACGTGCCGAAGACGATGGTGTGGGAGCTGGCCAGGTGGCGCAACGCGCACACCTGCGAGGGCTTCCTGATGGCCGTCGAGCAGCCGATCCCGGAGAACTCGATCACCAAGGAGCCCAGCGCCGAGCTCCGTCCCGACCAGCGCGACACCGACTCGCTGCCGCCGTACGAGGTGCTGGACCGGCTGCTGGACGACTATGTGGAGAAGGACATGGGCTCGCAGGAGCTCATCGCGGCCGGGCACGACCCGGCGCTGGTCACGCGGGTGATCAGGCTGGTGGACCTGGCGGAGTACAAGCGCCGCCAGTACCCGCCGGGTCCCAAGATCACGCCGAAGAACTTCGGGCGCGACCGCCGTCTGCCCATCACCAACCGGTGGCGGGAGACGACCGGCTGACCCACCGCCGTCGTCCCCCCGCAGGACGACGGGCTGCCCCGCCCGCCTTCTTCCGCAAGACGACCGGCAGGCTCGCCCGCCCCCGCCACTCCGGAGGGGCGGGCGGATTGTCGGTCGTGCGTGGCAGGGTGGGCGCGTGGCACAACCGCTCAAAGACCTGATCAACGCCCGGTCCGTCTCGGTGCTGGCCGGCGGCATGGCCGCCGTGTGGCCGTCGTTCCCGCGCGCCCGGTTCACCGAGCACGCCCTGGCCGGGCTCGGCCCACTGGAGCTGAAGGGCCGCGTCAGGCACGTCTCCGCGGCCCTCCACGACGCCCTCCCGCTGCCCTACCCGCGGGCCGCCGAGCTGGTGCGGGCCTGCGCCGCGCGCGGGGAGCTCGACCTGTGGAGCGGCTGGCCGCTCACCGACCACACCGCCGTCCACGGGCTCGGCCACCTGGAGGCGGCGATGGCCACGCTGGCGGCGCTCACGCCGTACTCGACAAGCGAGTTCGCCGTGCGTCCCTACCTCGACCACCACCGCGACGACGCCCTCAAGATCATGTACGGCTGGGCCGAATCCCCCGACGAGCACCTGCGCCGCCTGGCCTCCGAAGGCTCCCGGCCGCGCCTGCCGTGGGCGCCGCGGGTCGGCTGGCTGATGGCGCCCGGCCCCACCCTGCCCCTGCTCGACCTGCTGCGCGACGACCCGAGCGAATACGTCCGCCGCTCGGTCGCCAACCACGTCAACGACCTGGCCAAGGACCACCCCGACGCGGCGCTCGCCGTGCTGGCCCGCTGGCGGGCGGGCGGCGGCTCGCACGTCGAGCGGGTCGTCCGCCACGCGGTGCGCGGGCTGCTGCGGTCCGGGCATCCCGAGGCGCTCGCGCTGCTGGGCGCCACGCCGGGCAGCGGCTCGGCGCGGGCGCTCACCCTGGAGTCCGACACGGTCGCCGTCGGCGGCAGCCTGACCTTCACCGTCACGGTCACGGCGGGCGCGCCCGGCCCGCTGGTGCTCAGGTACGCCGTCCGCCGGGCGGGCTCGCGCCGCGTCTTCCACCTGGGCGAACGCTCGGCCACCGCCGAGGGGGCGGCGTTCACGCTGCGCAAGAGCCATTCCTTCCGCCCGGTCACCACCCGCAACGAGCCGCCCGGCCCGCGCGAGCTCGACGTCATCGTCAACGGCCGCGTGGCCGCCACCGTGCCCTTCACCCTGACCGACGCCCCCGGCCCGGCGGCGCAGGCGGGTCAGGGCATGGCGCGACAGTAGGGCACAGGCCCCCGGAACGACGAACGGAGGCCGTCCCGAGGGACGCGCCTCCGTGGCGGGTGAGGGCGGCTCAGGGCTCGGCGCGGTCTCCGGCCAGCCCGAGCAGGACCATGTCGACCACCCGTTCGGCCAGGTCGGCCGGGAGGTCGCCGGCCGGCCCCCACTTCGACTGCCACATCATCGTGCCGGAGAACAGGGCCATCACCAGGTCGACGTCGAGGTCGGGCCGGAGCTCGCCGGTGGCGACGCCGCGCTCGACCACCGAGCGCAGCGCCTCCCTGCGCGGTTCGACGGCCCGCTTCACGAAGCGTTCCATCAGCCGGGGATAACGATCGGCCTCGCTCATCGCGATGTTCATCACGCAGCGGGTGCGGGCCTGGCCCGCCTCCCGGCGCATCGCGTCGAGCAGGACGATCAGGTCGTCACGCACGGAGATGCCGGACAGCGGCGGGAGCGGCGCCTTCAGCGTGGACAGGGCGTCGACGACCAGGTCCTCCTTGTTGGACCAGCGCCGGTAGATCGTGGTCTTGCCGACGCCCGCCCGCGACGCGATGGCCTCGATCGACAGCTCCGACACCCCCATGCCCTCGCCGATCAGGTCGAGGGTCGCGTCGATGATCGCCTTCTCGGCCTTCTCGCTGCGCGGACGGCCCGCCGGGCGGGCAGTCCCTGAATCCTGGATCGTCATCGCGGCCTCACACTACCGCTGGTTCCTTCTGTTCCGCCTGCTGGACCGGGCGCGCCTTGCCCGGCATCCACTTGGCCACCACCGCGACGCCCACCAGGCCGATCACGGCCGACACCATCGCCGTGACGTGCATGCCGTCGACGAAGGCGGCGAAGGCGGGCTTGATCAGCGCATGGCCGCGCTCGCCGAGCTTCCCGGCGAACTCCATCGTCGCCATGATCGACTCACCGGCGGCGTGCGGGGCGCCGGCCGGGAGCGCCGAGGCGATCTCGCCGCGGTAGCTGCTGGACAGGACCGAGCCGAGCACGGCCACGCCGAGCGCGCCGGCGACCTGGCGGACGGTGTTGCTCATGGCCGAGCCCACACCGGCCTTCTCCCTGGGCAGCGCCTCCATGATGGCGGTGGTCGCGGGCGGCATGATGTTCGCCATCGCCGCGCCCTGGACGAAGAAGATGATCTCGATCAGCACCACGGGCGTGTCGACGTCCATCAGCGCGTAGCTGCCCAGCGCCGCGGTCACCACGAGCATGCTGACCGTGGCCGACAGCTTGGCGCCGAAGAGCTGGTTCACCCGCTGGCTGAGCGGCGCGAAGATGAGCTGCGCGGCGGCGAACGGGATCATCAGGGCCCCCGCCTGGATCGGGCTGAAGCCCAGCACGATCTGCAGGTAGAAGGTCAGGAAGAACATCCCGCCCATCATCGCGAAGAAGACCAGGCCCATCATGCCGATGGCCGAGCTGAACCGTACGTTGCTGAAGTTGCGCACGTCGAACACCGGGTTGTCGATGCGACGTTCCCACCACACGAACACGCCCAGCACGAGCAGGCCGGCCACCGTCGGGACGATCACCTCGGCGCTGGCCAGGGTGCCCAGGTCGCCGCCGCGGATGATGCCGTAGACCAGCGCGACCAGACCGATGATCGACAGCAGCACGCCCACCGGGTCGAGCCTGGACGGCTTCGGGTCACGCGACTCGGGCACGAAGGCGGCGATGAGGAACATGCTGATCACCACGATCGGCACGTTGATCAGGAACACCGAGCCCCACCAGAAGTGCTCGATGAGCAGGCCGCCGGTGATCGGGCCGATCGCCACCGCGAGCCCCACGCCGCCGGCCCAGATGCCGATCGCCTTGCCACGCTCGCCGGGCGGGAACACGTTGGAGATGATCGCCAGCGTGGCCGGCATGATCGCCGCGCCGCCGATACCCATCGCCGCCCTGGCGAGGATCAGCTGCATCGGGTCCTGGGAGTAGGCGCTGGCCAGCGAGGCCAGGCCGAACAGCGCCATGCCGATGAACAACATGCGCTTGCGGCCCGTGCGGTCGCCGATCACGCCGAAGGTGAACAGCAGCCCGGCGAACACCAGCGTGTAGGAGTTGATCGCCCACTCCAGCTGACCCTGCGTCGCGCCCAAGCCGGCATGGGGGTCGGCGATGGTCTTCATCGCCACGTTGAGGATCGTGTTGTCCAGCACGACCGCCAGGAGGCTGAACACCAGCACTCCCAGGATGCCCCACCTGCGTGGATGCCCCGCGTTCTGATCCATGAGAACGTCCTTAATTTCGATACGACCAAGTTTCGCAACGTCACCGTATCGCAAGGTATTCCGATACGCAACGGTCTCGTTTCGTAACTTTCGCCTGACGGGCGGAGTGCGCACGGGGAAACAAACGGGAAACCCCGTTCACCCCCCGCACAGGCCGTCCCAAGGCCCTGCGGACACCGCTGACAGGCCCCCCGGCCCGAACGGCCGGCAGGCTGGAACCGCCGCCGGATCAGCTCTTGGCCGCCGCCGGAGGCAGCACGTGCTCCTTGGCCCCGACCGGCGTGCCCGCGACCGGCGGACGCCGCCGCCACAGCGGCAGCGCGACCGCCACCATGACCACCCCGACCAGCCCCGCCACCACGAACGCCCACGTCGGCCCGCTGCCGTCGATGATCGCCCCGGCGATCGGCGAGGACGCGGCACCGCCGATGAGCAGGGCCGTGCCGTGCAGGCCCATCGCCTCGCCCCTGGCCGCGGCGGGCACCCAGCGGCTGAGCACGTCGACGGTGGAGGACAGCGCCGGGGCGCACAGCAGGCCGGCGGGCAGCATCGCCAGGATCAGCCACCGCCAGTCGGCGCCGGCCAGGCCCACGGGGATGGTCAGCAGGCCCATGCCCGCGATGAGCACCAGGGGCGAGAAGCCGCGCGACAGCCCGCCGTAGACGAAGCCCCCGACCAGCGAGTAGAGGCACCAGATCGCCACGGCGAGGCCCACCCACTGCGTCTCGCCCGCGGTGTTGATGGTGGCCACCAGCCCGAGCTCGGTCGCGGTGAGGATGAAGGTGGCCGCCGCCGTGGTGCCGAGCAGCGCGACGAAGCCCGGCGTGAGCCACTGCCGCCGCGGCACCTTCACCACCGGCCCCTCCAGCTCGACGGCCGACCGGGTGGGCGGGTTGAACACGATCAGGCCGAGGCCCGCGGCCGTGATGCCGACGCCGATGAGGACCAGCGTCGTCGTGCTGCCCAGCGTGGTGATGCCGGCCGCGGCGAGCGCGGGACCGGTCATGTACGACAGCTCGACCAGCATCGAGTCGAGCGTGAACCCGGTGCGCCGCTGCTCCGGCGGCACCAGCGCGGCCAGCGACTGCCTGGTCACGCTGAACACCGGCAGGTTGAGCAGGCCCGCCACGGCTGCCGCGACGGCGAGGGCGGGCAGCGGCAGCGCCCACGCGCACGACCAGAACACCGCCTGGGCCAGGGTGGTGACGACGAGCACGGGACGCACCCCGTGGCGGTCGACGAACCGGCCCGACAGCGGCGAGCCGACGGCCATGCCGACCGTGCTGGCCATCGTCACCACGCCGGCCTCGACGTAGCCGAGGCGCAGCCCGAAGACCACGTGGAGGGTGAGCGCCATTCCCATGGCGGTGGCCGGGACGCGCGCGAGCATCCCCACCAGGAGCAGAGTGCGGACGCCGGGCAGCCGGAAGAGCCTGCGGTATTGGTCGAGAGCCATGGTGTGTCGTTTACCTCCGCGTCGATTGTGTCAAGAGGCACCGACAGTTTCGCCACTGGATTTCCCCTCATGACATCATCGAAGGAGTCCGGGGACGTCACTGGGACGCCTCGAGACGTTTCTGGAGGGAGTTCCATGTCTTCCACCACGCTGTACGGCGGCGCGTCGGGCCGCCGGGTCACCGTCCGCGACCTCGCGGCGGCCAAGGAGCGCGGAGAGCGGTGGCCCATGGTCACCGCCTACGACGCGATGACGGCCCGGGTGTTCGACCAGGCGGGCGTGCCCGTGCTGCTGGTCGGCGACTCCGCGGCCATGGTCGTCTACGGCTTCGACTCCACCCTCCCGGTCACCCTCGACCACCTCGTCCCGCTCACCGCGGCCGTGGTGCGGGGGTCGTCGCGGGCGCTGGTCGTGGCGGACCTGCCGTTCGGGTCGTATCAGGGGTCGCCGCAGCAGGCGCTGGAGTCGGCGGCCAGGTTCATGAAGGAGGCGGGGGCGCACGCGGTCAAGCTGGAGGGCGGCCGGCGGGTGCTGCCGCAGGTCGAGGCGCTGGTGTCGGCGGGCGTGCCGGTCATGGCGCACCTCGGGCTCACGCCGCAGTCGGTCAACGCGCTCGGCGGCTACCGGGTGCAGGGGCGCGGCCAGTCGGGCGAGGAGCTGATGGCCGACGCCAAGGACCTGGAGCGGGCCGGGGCGTTCGCGGTGGTGCTGGAGTGCGTGCCGGCCGATCTGGCCCACCGGGTGACCACGTCGCTGTCGATCCCCACGGTCGGCATCGGGGCGGGGCCGTCCACGGACGCGCAGGTCCTGGTGTGGCAGGACATGATGGGGCTGACGCCGCGCCCGGCCAAGTTCGTCAAGCGCTACTTCGACCTGGCCTCGGAGATGGACCGCGCGGTGCGGGCCTTCGCCGACGAGGTGACCTCGGGGGCCTTCCCGGCCCCCGAGCACACCTACTGCTGACCGCGAGCGCCTTCCCGCGCCCCGGAAAGGCCCCGGGCGCCTTCTCCCACCACGGAAAGGCCCCGGGCGCGTTCCCGCACCGCGGAAAGGCCCCGGGCGCGTTCCCGCGTCCCGCGCACCTGGGTCGGGCTCACCCCGCCGCGCCGGAGAGCGTGGCGGGGTCGGTGTTGGAGCCGCAGACCACGACGGCCACCCGCTCACCCGCCGCGGGCCGGTAGGCCCCCGACAGCAGCGCCGCGTACGCCGCCGCGCCCGCGGGCTCGGCCACCAGCCGGTGCCGCTCCCACAACGTCCGCCGGGCCGCGACGATCGCGTCGTCGTCCACCAGGACGCTGTCCACCCCGGCCCCCGACAACACCTCGAACGCCAGCCCGCCGAGCTGCGTGGCGCCGAGCGCGTCGGCCGCCACCCCGCCCACCTGCACCGGCACCGGACGCCCGGCGCGCAGCGCCTCGTGCAGCGTGGGGATGGCGTACGGCTCCACCGCCACGATCCGCGGCGCGTCTCCCCCGGCACGGGCCCCCAGGGTGATCCCGCCGGCGAGCCCGCCGCCGCCCACGGCCACCACCACCGTGTCCACGCCCCCGGTCTGCTCCATGATCTCCAGCCCGGTCGTGCCCTGCCCGGCCAGCACCTCGATCTGGTCGTAGGCGTGCACGGCCAGCGCCCCCGTCTCGGCGGCGCGCTTGGCGGCGGCCTCCGCGGCCTCGGAGTAGATCGCCCCGGTCTGGGTGGTGTGCGCGCCGAGCGCCTTGAGCCCGGCCACCTTCACCGGGCTCGTCACCTCCGGCACGAAGATCTCGGCCCGCACGCCGAGCGCCCTGGCGGCGTGGGCGACGGCCAATCCGTGGTTGCCGCCGCTGGCCGCGATGACCCCGGCGGCGGGCAACGGGCCGGCCGACAGGATGCGGTTGAAGGCCCCCCGCACCTTGAAGGAGCCCGAGTGCTGCAGCAACTCCAGTTTCAGTAACAGGCCCGGCGAGATCTCCAGGACGGGCGTGCGCAGCACGTGCCCTTCGATCCGGCCGGCCGCGTCGAGGACGTCCTGGTAAGTGACGGTGGTCACGGCTCTCCTTCGGTCGTGCGCCCGCGATCGGCGGGCATGAGCCGACGCTATCCGAGCGCCTGGGCCACGTCTGCCCACAGGTCCTCGGGATGCTCGATGCCCACGGCCACGCGCACCATGCCCTCGCTCACGCCGTGCCTGGCCAGGTCCTCCGGGCCGAGGAAGCGGTGGGAGGTGGTGGCGGGCTGCATGACGCGGGTCTCGACGCCGCCGAGCGAGGGGGCGATGCGCGCCAGCCGTACGGACCGCATGAACGCCTCCCCCGCCGCCCGCCCGCCGGCCAGCTCGAAGGAGAACACGCCGCCGAAGGCGGGCAGCAGCTTGGCGGCCAGCTCGTACGACGGGTGCGCGGGCAGCCCCGGCCAGTGGACGGCCGACACGGCGGGGTGCTCGGCGATCCGGCGGGCCAGGAGGTCGGCGTTGGCGCAGTGGCGCTCCATGCGCAGCGGCAGCGTCTGGATCCCGCGCAGCGTCAGCCAGGCCGTGAAGGGCGCGGCCGCGGCGCCCAGTTCGGTGGCGAAGTGCCAGACCCTGCCGTACAGGTCGGGGTCGGCGAAGACGGCGATGCCGCCGATCACGTCGCCGTGGCCGGACAGGTACTTGGTGGCGGAGTGCACGACGACGTCGGCGCCGTGCTCAAGGGGGCGGCAGAGCACGGGCGTGGCGAAGGTGTTGTCCACCACCGACAGGACGCCCAGCTCGCGGGCCGTGGCGCACATCGCGGGCAGGTCGGCGACCAGCCCCAGCGGGTTGCTGATGGTCTCCAGGTAGACCAGCCGCGTCTCGGGCCGGACGGCGGCGCGCAACGCGGCGGGGTCGTTCTCGGGGACGTGGGTGACGGCGATGCCGAACCTGCCGGCCAGGTCGTTGAGCATCGTGGCGGTGCCGCCGTACAGGGAGCGCTGGGCGATGAGGTGGTCGCCGGGCTTGAGCAGGGCGAGCAGCACGGTGTTGATCGCGCCCATGCCGGAGGCGGCGGCCAGCGCGGCGGCGCCGCCCTCCAGGCCGGACACCGCCAGCTCCAGGGCGCGCACGGTGGGGTTGGTGTCGCGGCCGTAGACGAAGGCGTCGTCGGGACGGGTCATCGCCACGCCCATCAGCTCGGGGTCGTCGAAGGCGAACCCGGCGCTCTGGTAGATGGGCATGCCGATCGGCCGGCTGCCCTCGACCGGGGGCTGCGGCAGGTGGACGGCACGCGTCTCAGGGCGAAAATCACTCATGTCATCGAATATCCCCCGGATTGGTGTGCGGGTGCAGAGCCAATACCGGAGAATTGGTCCATGAATAGAGCCAATCCCGATGACCTCGTCCACCTGCTGGGCCGGTGGGCCTCCGGGCGCGGGCCGCTCTACCTGCTGCTCGCCGCCCGGCTGCGGGCGCTCGTCGACGACGGCGTGCTGCCGCCCGGCGAACGGCTGCCGCCCGACCGGGTGCTGGCCGACCGGCTCGCCGTCGGCCGCGGCACGGTGGTCGCCGCCTACGAGCTGCTCCAGCAGGAGGGCCGGGTGACGCGCCGCCAGGGCAGCGGCACCCGCGTCGCGCCGGGCGACCCGCCGGCCACCAGGACGGCCGACGGCGTGGCGGCCAACCCGCTGATGCTGAACCTCCTGCACGACTCCGACGGCGTGCGGCTGCTGACCTGCGCGGCGCCGGACGACCCGCCGCCGGCACTGTTCGAGGCGTACCAGGAGGCGGGGGCGCGGGTGGCCGGCCTGCGCGACCTGGGCTACCACCCGGCGGGCCACCCCGCGCTCCGCGAGGCGCTGGCGGGCTACTACGCCGCGCGCGGCCTGCCCACCACGGCGGACCAGATCATGGTGACGACGGGCGCGCAGCAGGCGCTCACGCTGCTGGCCGGGCTGCTGGTGGCGCCGGGCGACACCGTGCTGACCGAGTCGCCGACGTACCCGGGCGCGCTGGAGGTGTTCCGGCACGCGGCGGCCGTCGTCAAGCCCGTCGACCTGGGTGAGGACCAGGCACGGCCCGCCGTGCGCGAGCGGCCGGCGCTGGTCTACGGCGTGCCCACCGCGCGCAACCCCGACGGCGCGGTCATGGACGACCCGGGCCGCAGGCGGCTGGCCGCCCTGGCCGCCGCGCACGACGTGCCGCTGATCGACGACGAGGTCTGCGCCGAGCTGTGCTTCTCGGGCGGGACGCCGGCGCCGGTGGCCGCCTTCGGCGGGGGCGAGCGGGTCGTCACCGTCGGCTCGCTGAGCAAGCTGGTGTGGGGCGGGCTGCGGGTGGGCTGGATCCGCGCGGCGGCGCCGGTGGTCTCGCGGCTGTCCCGGCTGCGGGCCGTGCACGATCTCGGCGGCGAGGTCTTCAGCCAGCTCGCCGCCGTCGCGCTGCTGCGCCGCCTCGACGAGGTGCGCGAGACCCGCGTACGCGCCCTGCGCCGGCGGCACGACCACCTGTGCGCCGAGCTGCGGGCGCGCCTGCCGTCCTGGACGTTCGAGCCGGCCCAGGGCGGCCAGACCGTCTGGGTGCGCCTGCCGCGCGGCGACGCCGGCTCCTTCGCCCAGGTGGCGCTCCGGCACGGCGTCGCGGTGCCGCCGGGCGGCTCCTTCGACCCGCTGGGCGGCCACGCCGCCCACCTGCGCCTGCACTTCCTGTTCCCCGAGGAGGAGCTGTCGCGGGCGGTGTGCGACCTCGCGGCGGCCTGGGCGGCCTACGACGGCGCCGGGAAACCCGTCTCCCGGCACGCCCTCGTCGTCTGACAGGGTGGGGGCCATGGAAACGACCTTCGTGCTGGTGCACAGCCCTTCCGTCGGGCCCTCGACGTGGGCTCCGGTGGCCGAGTCGCTGGGGCGGCGCGGCCGGGCGGCCGTCGTCCCCGACCTGACCGGCGTGTCCGCCGGCGGGGCGCCGTACTGGCCGCGCGTGGCCGCGGCGGTGCGCGCGGCCGTGCCCTCCGACGGGCCGCTCGTGCTGGTGGCGCACAGCAACGCCGGGTTCTTCGTGCCGGTGATCAAGGAGGGGCTGGGCGACCGGGTGGTGGCCTGCGTGTTCGCCGACGCGCACGTGCCGCCGTCCCAGGGGCTGGTCAGGACGGCCGAGGAGGGCTTCCTGCCGTTCCTGCGCGGCCTGGCGGGCCCCGACGGCGTGCTGCCGCGCTGGACCGACTGGTGGGACGAGGAGGACATCGTGGCCATGCTCCCCGACCCCGCCCAGCGGCTGCTGGTCACGGGCGAGCAGCCGCGACTGCCCCTCGACTACTACACGCAGCCCGTCCCCGTGCCCGCGGGCTGGGACGCGGTCAGGTGCTCGTGCCTGTGGTTCGGGCCGCCGTACGAGGAGGTGGCCCGCGACGCGGCCGGGCGCGGCTGGCCGGTGACCCGGCTGCCCGGCCTCCACCTGCACCAGGTGATCGACCCCGAGGGGGTCACGGACGCGCTGCTGAAGCTGTCCAGGAAGTCGTGAATTCTTCACTGTCGGCCCCCTGACCCGTCCGGCCATAGTCGGACACATGATCGAGGTGACCGAGCTCAGGAAGAACCACGGGACATTCCCGGCGGTCAGGGGCGTGTCGTTCCGGGTGGGCGAGGGCGAGATCTTCGCCCTGCTCGGCCGGAACGGCGCCGGCAAGACCACCACGGTCGAGGTGCTGGCCGGCTTCCAGCGGCCGGACGGCGGCGCCGTCCGGATCGCCGGCCTCGACCCCTGGTCCGACCGCGCGGCCGTCCGGCAGCGCGTCGGCATCATGCTCCAGGAGGCCGGGTTCTTCCCCGACCTGACGGTCGCCCAGACGGTCGCGGTCTGGCGCGACTTCACCCCCGCGCCGCGCCCGGCCGGGGAGGCGCTCGACCTGGCCGGCCTGACGGACAGGGCCGGGACCAGGGTGCGCCAGCTCTCCGGCGGCGAGAAGCGCCGGCTCGACCTGGCGCTCGCCCTGCTCGGCCGCCCCGACGTGCTGTTCCTCGACGAGCCCACGACCGGCATGGACCCCGAGGCCCGCGCGAACACGTGGGAGGTCGTCTCCGGCCTGGCCGCGCGCGGCACCACGATCCTGCTCACCACCCACTACCTGGAGGAGGCCCAGCGCCTGGCCTCGTCCATGGCGATCATGGACAGGGGTGAGATCGTCGCGGCCGGCGGCATGGCCGAGACGCTGGCCGCGCGGGGCGGACGGGTGACGTTCCGGCTGCCCGCCGGGATCTCCGCGGACGACCTGCCGCTGCCGGTCACCGTGGACGGCGGCGCCGCCGTCTGCCGGGCCGAGGACCCCGACCTGGCCGCGCAGACGCTGCTGACCTGGGCGGCCGGCCGCGGGCTGCGGCTGACCGGCCTGGAGGTCCGCGCGGCCACCCTCGAAGACCTCTTCCTCGACCTGCCCAGGAGCGCCCGATGAGCCTGACCGCCACCTACCGTCTCGGCACCCGCCTGTTCTGGCGCGACCGCGCCATGCTGGCCGCCTCGGTGATCACCCCCGTCGGGCTGACCGTGGGCATGCCGGCGCTGATGCGGCACGTCACCGGGGGCGGCGTGCCGTTCGCGACGGCGGTGTTCCACAGCTCGCTGGCGATCGTGCTGGCGCTCACCGCGTTCATGAACATCGCGGTCGCCCTGACCAACCGCCGCGACCAGCTCGTGCTCAAGCGGCTGCGCGCCGGGCTGCTGACCGACGCGCAGATCCTGGCCGGCCAGGTCGCCAGCACGGCCACGCAGACCTTCCTGGTGATCGTGCTGTGCGCGGTGGCCGTGCGGTTCGCCGCCGGGGTGCCGCTGCCGGACGACCCGCTGCTGTTCGCCGCCGTGACCGCCGCGGGCTCGGCCGTCATGGCGCTGCTGGGGGCGGCGTACACGGCGGCGATCCCGCGGAGTGAGCTGGCCGGGGCGTTCACCATGCCGGTGTTCCTGGTCGCCGCGGTGTCGGCGGGCGCGATGGGGCCGATCCCGCTGCCCTCCTGGCTGAGCCCGGTGCTGGACCTGCTGCCCACCTCGGCCGTGGTGCACGCGGCGAAGACCGGGGAGGCGCTCGTGCCGGCGCTCGTCCTGGCCGGGTGGGCGGTGGTGGGCGTGGTGGCGATCCGGTCGTGGTTCCGCTGGGAACCGCGCCGGTCCTGAGTCGGACATAATCGCTGCTGTGGTGGTCTCGTCCTCGGCGCAGAGGCTCGCGCGCGTGCTCATCACGGGCGTCTCGGTCGTCTATTCGCTCATCGGGCTGCTCTACTTCATGGGCGGCCCGGCGATCGGGCTGCTCGCGGCGGCCGTGACGGTCGCCGTCGTCTCCACCCACTACGTCAACATGCGGGCCGCCCTGCGCGGCGGGCGCCCGCCGCTGTTCCCGGCCACGCTGGTGCTCCAGGCCGTCGTCACCTACGCGGGCGACTACCTGCTGCCGAGCGGCTGGTCGTCGATCGCCGCCCCGCTGCTGGCCGGGACCCTGCTGGTGTTCCTGGGGCTGCGCTGGGCCGTGCCGCTGGTCGTCCTCATGATGCTGTACGAGGGCGCCACCATGTGGATCGGCCCCCACTACGCCGTGGTCACCCTGTTCTACGTGATCGCCATCCCCATCACCGGCTCGATGATCTACGTCCTGGTCCGGCTCGTCCGCGTCGCCGCCGAGCTGGAGGAGGCCAGGGCCGAGCTGGCCGACGCCGCCGTGCTCAAGGAACGCCTGCGCATCTCCCGCGACCTGCACGACGGCCTGGGCCGCAGCCTCACCGCCATCGCGCTCAAGGGCGACCTGGCCGCCCGCCTGATGGACCGCGACCCCGCCTCCGCCCGCGGCGAGGTGGGCGAGCTGGTACGCGTCGCCCGCGAGGCCGCCCAGGACGTCCGCCACGTGGCCCGCGGCTACCGCGCGATGTCGCTGAGCGGCGAGACCGACCGCGCGGCGGCGCTGCTGGAGTCGTCGGGGGTGAGCTGCCAGGCGCACCTGGCCGACGTGGCGCTGCCGCGGCGGGCCGAGGAGGCGCTGGCGTGGGGGGTGCGCGAGGCGGTCACCAACGTCCTGCGTCACAGCAGGGCCACCACCTGCACGATCACCACGTCGCTGCGGGACGGCCGGGTCCGCCTGGAGGTCGCCAACGACGGCGCGGGCGGCGGCGAGCCGGGCGCTGAGCCCGGCGTGCCCGGCGGTGGCCTCACCGGGCTCGCCGAACGGGCCTCCCAGGCGGGCGGCACGTGCGCCGCCGCCCCCACGGACGGCGGCGGCTTCCTGCTGACCATGGAGGTTCCGGCGTGATCCGGGTGCTGCTGGCCGAGGACATGCACATGATCCGCGCCGCGCTCACCGCCCTGCTCCGGCTGGAGCCGGACATCGAGGTGGTGGCGGAGGTCGTGCGCGGCGACGAGATCGTGCCGGTGGCCCTCGACGTCCGGCCCGACGTGGCGGTCGTGGACATCGACCTGCCGGTGACCGACGGCATCACCGCCGCCGCCGAGCTGCGCGAACGGCTCCCGTCCTGCCGGATCCTGGTGCTCACGGCCATGGGGCAGCCCGGCCACCTGCGCCGGGCGCTGGCCGCCGGCATCGAGGCGTTCCTGGTCAAGGACGCGCCGGGCGACCGCCTGGCCGAGGCCATCAGGCGCACCGCGGCCGGCCTGCGCGTGCTGGAGAGCGAGCTGGTCTCCTCGGCCATGGAGTACGGCGAGAGCCCGCTCACCCCCCGCGAGACCACCGTGCTCCGGCAGGCGGCCAGGGGCGCGACCGCCGAGGAGATCGCCGCCGGCCTGCACCTGTCGCCGGGCACGGTGCGCAACTACCTCACGGCCGCGATCACCAAGACGGGCGCCCGCAACAAGATCGACGCCGTCCGCGTCGCCGAGGACGCGGGCTGGCTCTAGACGTCGGTGACGCGCAGCCCGGCGTGGGCCTTGTAGCGGCGGTTGATCGAGATGAGGTTGGCGGTCAGCGCCTCGACCTGGTGGGCGTTGCGCAGCCGGCCGCCGTAGACGCCGCGCACCCCCGGGATCAGCTCGGCCAGCGCCTGCACGGTGTCGGTCGCCTCGCGGTCGTCGCCGAGCACCAGCACGTCGAGGTCGACCTTCTCCACGGCGGGGTCCATCAGCAGCACGGCCGACACGTGGTGGAAGGCCGCCACGACCCGGCTCTCGGGAAGCACCGCGGCGGCCTGCTGGGCGGCGCTGCCCTCTTCCACCGGCAGCGCGTAGGCGCCCTGCTTGTCGAAGCCGAGCGGGTTGACGCAGTCGACCACGATCTTCCCGGCCAGCTCGGCGCGCAACGACTCCAGCAGCGCCTTGTGCCCCTCGTACGGCACCGCCACGATCACGACGTCGGCCTCGGCCGCCACGTCGGCGTTGGCCCCGCCCCGCGCGCCCGAGCCGATCGAGCCGGCCGCCTCCTGGGCCCGCTCGGCGCTGCGCGAGCCGATCAGCACCGTGTGCCCGGCCAGCGCGAACCGCCGCGCCAGCCCCTTCCCCTGGTCGCCGGTGCCGCCGAGGATCGCGATGGAGAGCCCGTTCACATCTGTCATGGCTCCGATCATGCCAGCCCCGGCGGCGCGGGCCGCAGCCCGGGGGCGCCACCCGGCGGCGAACGGGCCACCTCCGCCGCGCTCCTCGTGCACCATGGAGGCATGGACTCAGGTTCGGTGGCATTCCTGCGCGAGCTCCTGGCCACGACGGGCTGGCTCGAACGCACCCGCGAGCTGGGCCTGGCCCTGCGGACCACCCGCTCGCCGGGCGGCCTGCTGCTCGTCGGCCCCCCGGACGACGAGCCCTGGCACGTCACCGCCCACCTCAGCGACGAGGCCAGGTTCTCCGGCCTGCCGCAGCTCGCCCCCACCCTGATCCGCTGGTCGCCGCCCGCCGACGCCCCCGCCCACCTGCGCGTCGGCCTCGACCGCCTGCGGCAGGCGGGCCGCGGCGAGACCCTGTTCGTGCTGTCGGAGCAGGCGGCGCCCGTGCCGCTGCTGGAACGCGTCGACGACGCCCGCCGTACGGGGGCCACCATCCTGGCGATCGAGGGCGCCGACTCCGAGCTGAGCGGGCTGGCCCACGACTCCATCGCCGTCCCGGCCACCGGGCTGATCACCTTCGACGGCGCCCAGCACCTGGTCAGCGCGGCGGCCGGTGAGGTCGAGCGGCGGGCGGGGCTGCGCGAGCGCCTGGCCCGCCTGCTGGAGAAGGTCAGCGGCCCCCGCCTGTCGGAGTAGAACGCGGCCGCGGGCCAGGGGCCGAGGGCGGCTCGCAGGTCAGGGCTGGGCGGCGAGGCGAGGGCCGAGGGCGGCCCGCAGGTTCTCGGTGGCCTCCTCGATGGCGCCGATCACCACCGCCTGCACCGGGTCCGGCTCGCCCGACCGCGTCCTGCTCACCCGGGTGACCGCGTCCAGGCGGCGCGCCCCCACCTCCCGTACCTCGCTCACCCGCACCTCGCCCTCCGGCACGTCGAGCAGGGCCAGCGCGGGCACGATCGCCACCCCGTGCCCGGCCGCCACCAGCGCGAGCACCGGCGAGAAGTCGGTGACGACGTGCGTCCTGCGCGGCTCGACGCCGTGGATCCCGGCGAGCCGGTCGAGCGCCTGCCCGCACGCCTGGTCCGGCTCGGCGGCCACCCAGGGCAGGCGCATCAGGTCGGCCGTCGACTCCGGCTCGGGCCAGTCCGGCGGCAGCACGACCCGGAACTCGTCCACGTGCAGCGGCCGGACGTTCAGCGACGGCTGCGCCGGGACCGGCAGGCTCATGTCCTGCTCGGTGATGAGCAGGTCGACCGCGCCCAGGCGCAGCTCCTGGAGGGCGGGCTGGCCGTAGACCTCGTGGATGACCGGCGTGATGCGGGGGTGGCGCTCGGCCAGGGCGCGCATCGCGGGCACCAGCATGTGCTTGATCGCCGTGGGGAAGGCCGCGATCCGCACCGGCCCGGCCAGGCGTTCGGTGAACCTGGTCAGCTCCTTCCTGGCCTCGCTCAGCTCCTCCTCGACCCGCTCGGCGTACCCGGCGAGCACGCGTCCCGCCGGGGTGAGCGAGACGCGGCGCTGGGAGCGGTCGATGAGCGCCAGCCCGACCTCGCGTTCGAGCTGGGCGAGCTGCTGGGAGACCGCGGAGGGGGTGAGGAACAGCGCCTCGGCCGCGCGCATCACGCCGCCGCGGCGGGCGACCTCGTGCAGGACACGCAGGCGTCGAGGATCAATATCCATGCAGGTCAGCTTACGTCTACCTTTAGCTTTCTTTATTTGTGCTTTAAGGCCAAAAATCCAGAGAATATCGGCCATGGATCTCCTCCTCGACGCCGTCGGCTGGGCCGGAGCCGCCCTGCTGCTGGCCGGGTACGCCCTGGTCTCGTCCGCGCGGCTGTCCGGCGACGGCGCGACGTACCAGGTCGTCAACCTGCTCGGCGCGCTCGGGCTCATGGTCAACAGCGCCTACAACGCCGCCTGGCCCTCGACCGGGCTGAACCTCGTCTGGGCCGCCATCGGCACGGTGGCCCTCGTCCGACTCGTCCGGGTGGGAGCCGCCACATGATCGTCGAACTCAGCCACCGCATCACCGAGGGCATGACCACCTATCCCGGCGTCCCGGGGCCGACGCTGGGCACCCATCTGAGCAGGGGGGACTCACGCGAGGTCTACGCTCCGGGCACCGAGTTCGAGATCGGCGTGATCACGCTGGCCGCCAACACCGGCACCTACCTGGACACCCCGCACCACCGCTACGCAGGCGGCCAGGACCTGGCGCAGGTGCCGCTGAGCAGCCTGGCCGACCTGCCCGGCCTGGTCGTGCCGGCCTCGGGGGACGGCCGCGAGGTGGTGCTCGACACCGCGCCCGACACCGCGCTCGACGTACGCGGCCGGGCGGTGCTGATCCACACCGGCTTCGACCGCCACTTCGGCACCGCCGCCTACTTCCGCGACCACCCGTATCTGGCGCCCGAGTCGGCGGCGTGGCTGGCCGACCAGGGCGCGGCGCTGGTCGGCATCGACTCGCTCAACATCGACGACACCCCGCCGCACGGCGAACGCCCCGCCCACACGATCCTGCTGAAGGCGGGGATCCCGATCGTCGAGCACCTGACGGGGTTGTCGGCGCTGCCCGCGGAGGGGTTCAGGTTCCATGCCGCGCCCCCGATGATCGCGGGCATGGGCACCTTCCCCGTGCGGGCCTACGCCGTCGTGCCGTAGGCGGGGGTCACTCGTCCTCCTGCTCGGCCTCGTCCCACGCCTTGTTGCGGTCGGCGGCGCGCTGCAACGCGCCCGCCGCCTCCTCCTCCGAGGCGTAGGGACCCATCCGGTCCTTGTTGGGGCAGCCCTGGTCGGGCTCGACCCGCATGTGCTTGAGACAGAACCACCACTGGCCTTCGCTCACATGGTCAATTCTGCCCCGTAGACTCGTGTTTCATGACGACACTGCTCCAGCCCGGGCGAGTCTCGCCCGTCCGGAAGGTCCCCGCCCACATCGAGCGGCCGGAGTACGTCGGCAAGAAGCGCCCCACGACCGGCGAGTCCGACGTGAAGACCCCCGAGATCATCGAGCGCATGCGCGTGGCGGGCCGCATCGCCGCGCAGGCGCTCGAAGAGGTCGGCCGGCACATCGCCCCGGGCGTCACCACCGACGAGCTCGACCGCATCGGCCACGAGTTCCTGATCGACCACGGCGCCTACCCCAGCACGCTGGGCTACAAGGGCTATCCCAAGTCGCTGTGCACCTCGATCAACGAGGTCATCTGCCACGGCATCCCCGACGACACCGTGCTGCGCGACGGCGACATCGTCAACATCGACATCACCGCCTACATCGGCGGCGTCCACGGCGACACCGACGCCACCTACCTGGTGGGCGAGGTCGACGAGGAGTCGCGCCTGCTGGTCGAGCGCACCCGCGAGGCCATGATGCGGGCCATCAGGGCGGTCGCCCCCGGCCGCCAGCTCAACGTGGTCGGCCGCGTCATCGAGGCGTACGCCAAGCGCTTCGGCTACGGCGTCGTGCGCGACTTCACCGGCCACGGCATCGGCACGAGCTTCCACTCCGGCCTCATGGTCCCCCACTACGACGACCCGTCGCTGCGGGTGGAGCTGGTGCCGGGCATGACGTTCACCATCGAGCCGATGCTCACGCTGGGCACGATCGACTACGACATCTGGCCCGACAAGTGGACCGCGGTGACCAAGGACCGCAAGCGCACGGCCCAGTTCGAGCACACCATCGTGGTCACCGAGACGGGCAGCGAGATCCTGACCCTCCCCTGACCGGCCTTCCCTGACCGTCCCTGGCCGTCAGCGTCGCCTGGGGATCGCCCCGCTCACCGTCGTGCCCTCTCCGGGCACGCCGTTGACCGACAGGGTGCCGCCGAGCTCGGCGAACGCGGCCCGCATCCGGGCGATCCCGCGCCCCGCGCCGCCCTCGGCGAAGCCCTGGCCGTCGTCGCTGACCGTCAGGCGCAGGCCGCTCGGGCCCGTGGTCACCGCCACCGCGACCGTACGGGCCCGGCTGTGGCGCTCGACGTTGGACAGCGCCTCGCGCATCGTCTCCATGACGCCGCCGGACACCCGCGAGGGCACGTCGGTGCCGGGCAGCGCCCAGGTCTCGACAGTGATCCCCGTCCGCTCCGACCATTGCGCCAGAAGGGCTTCGAGCGCCTCGGCCAGGCTCTGCCCCCCGCGCATGCGTGTCTCTTCCGCCAATGGTCTCGCCTTCCTCGGCACCCCGGGCCCGCGCCGGTCCCCACTCCGGCGCCCCGCACGCGTCGCGCAATCCCCCCTCAAGGTCTGCGCACGCTAGCTGATGAGGTTATGCCCTTCTCCCCTGTGAGACAGGCTACCCGGCGGTCCTGAGACCTGTGAGCCGAGGATAGGGTGCCATGGCCGAACCGCTACTCGCCCTTGTCAGCGCGGTTGAGACGGGCGAGATAGTCGTTGTAGGTGTCGAGTTCGGTGTCGCGTGCGCCGCCCCGGTCGGCCTTGCGGTCGGCGCGCCGGGCCTGCCGTTCGTCGTCGCGGTACCACTGGGCCGCGATGGCCAGCAGCACGAGCAGCGTCGGGATCTCGCCGAAGCCCCACGCGATGGCCCCGCCGTCCTGCTGGGTCTGCAGGAGGTTGTCGCCCCACGTACGGCCGAGCGGCTCGTACCAGCCGGCGGCGATCACCGAGCCGGTCATCATCAGCGCGATGCCGAAGAAGGCGTGGAAGGGCATGGTGACGAAGAGCATCAGCAGCCGGCCGACGTACGGCAGCCGGCTCGGGCCCGGGTCGACGCCGATGATCACCCAGAAGAACAGCGAGCCGCTGAGCAGGAAGTGCAGGGTCATCCAGATGTGCCCCAGGTGCTCCTGCATGGCCGACTCGAACAGCGGCGTGAAGTAGAGGGCGTAGGTGGAGGCGACGAAGATGGCCGTCGCCACGACCGGATGGGACATGACCTTGACCGCCCGGCTGTGCAGGATCGTGGTGATCCACTCCCGGGGGCCCCTGTCGCCCCGCCTGGCCGCCGGCTTGAGCGCACGCAGCGCCAGCGTGACCGGGCCGCCCAGGACCAGGAAGATCGGCACGATCATGGACAGCGTCATGTGCTCGATCATGTGCACGTCGAACAGGACCTTGGCGTAGCGGGCCAGGCCGCTCTGGGTGGCGAACACCAGCAGCGCGATGCCGATGAACCAGGCGGCGGTGCGCCCCCACGGCCAGGAGTCGCCGCGCCGCATCAGCCGGTAGACGCCGGCGCCGTAGAGCCCGGCGAGCACGGCGGCCACCGCGGCGAAGAACAGGTCGAACCACCACAGCGAGAACACGTTCGCGATCGTGATCTCCGGCGGGACGGGGAAGCCGAGCAGCTCGAAGGCCCGGTCGGCGGGCACGCTGAACTCGGGGGGCGGCGTGCGCGACAGCGCGACGGCCAGCCCGACGGTGGCCAGCATGAGCAGCGTCTCGCCGCCGGCCAGCCGGGTGAACGCCCTGGGCCGGCCCGCCTCCAGGTCGACGAGCGTGCGCTGCCGGTGCCAGTAGCCGACGTAGCCGAGCAGCACGAAGGCGACGATCTTGGCCAGGGCCAGCAGGCCGTACTGGGTGGTCCACAGGTCGGACAGCGCGCCGAGCCGGGCGACCAGGCTGAACACGCCGGACAGGCCGACCGCGACGAAGCACCACAGCGCCAGCGCGGAGAACCGGGCGGCGGCCACGGTGAGCTGCGGCTGCCCGCGCATCGCGTGCGCGGCCAGCACGACCAGGCCGCCCACCCACAGGGCCAGCGCGAGCAGGTGCAGCGAGACCGCCGAGGTGGCCAGGTCGTGGTTGGGCGAGGAGGAGGTGTGGCCGGTCAGCGGCGGCGGCAACATCGTCACCAGCGCGAACACCAGCAGGCCGGCCGCGGACCCGGCGGTGATCGCGCCGCGCGAGAACAGCGCGATGGCCACCCCGAACAGCACCACCAGCGTGAGCGCCACGCCCTGGGTGGTCTGGGTGGCGGTGCTGGTCAGGTATTCCCGGTTGAGGATCTGCGGGACCGTACGGCCCCAGGAGTCGGCAGTGGTGAACACGATGGCCAGGAACGCCGAGGCGGCCCAGCCGAGCGCCGTCCAGGACGAGGCCCTGACGTAGAGCAGGCCCGGCTTGCCGAGCATGCCCTTGTCGTTGGGCAGCAGCAGGGCGGCCGTGAGCAGCAGGCCGACGGTGAGCACGCCGGTGACGTCCATCAGCAGCTTGGACACCGGCAGGCCCCACCTGACCACCGCCCCGGCGTCGGGCAGCCCGGGGATGATCCTGGGGAAGGCCCGGCCGCCGGCGATCATGCCGATCACCAGGGCGGCGACCGCCGCCACCGCGCCCGCGAGCGCGAGCCGCGCCGTTCTGCTCATGGCTTCTTCTTCCGCGCGCTGAACAGGAACCCGATGCCGATGCCGACCAGCGCGCCGATCACGATGACCAGCCAGGTCGGGAAGCCGCCCTTCGGCGTGGCCGCCGCCTGGTCGGCCGCGGGAGCGACCGGAGCGGCGGAGGAGGGAGCGGGGGCGGCGGTGGAGGGCGCGGCCGACGCCGCGTCGGTGGCCGACGCGCTCGGCGAGGCCGCCGGAGCCGCCTTGACCGTGAAGGGGATCTCGCCCTCGATGGGATGGCCGTCGGAGGAGACGACCCGGTAGGCGAGGGTGTACTTCCCGCCCGGCAGCGGCCCCTTGACCGCCTGCCGCACCACCGCGCCGTCGACCTCGGGCTTGCCCTCCTGGAAGACGGCCTCGTCCGCGCCCCGGACGATGACGAACGGCATGCGCACCTTGGCGGTGAACTCCAGCCTGACCTCGTCGAGGGCCTCGACCTCGGCGCCCTTGGCCGGGTCGCTGCTCTTGAGTGAGTCGTGGGCCAGCGCCGGGGTGGCGGTGCCGAGCACGAACAGGGCGGCGAGAATCGCGGTGAGTGCCGCGAGCGGGGAACTCTTCATGGCACCCCCAAGGCTACCGACGCCACCGCCCGGTCCTGACCTCGCTACAGCCCCGCGCAGGCGAGAGCCCGCTGGTAGGCGTCCACGGCGCCGTCGGAGTCGCCCAGCTGCTCCATCGTCTCGGCGGTGGCGTACCAGGTGGCGGCCGACCGGCGGGAGTCGGGCAACGGCGAGAGCGAGTCGCGTACGGACGACAGCTGCCGCTCGGCCTGGTCCATGCGGCCGACCGAGCCGTAGACCCTGGCGAGCAGCAGTTCCGCCTCGGCCCTGAGGGCGGAGGCGGTGTTGGGCACCAGCCCTCTGCCCCTGTCGGCATGCTCCACGGATTCGTCGAGGTCACCGGTCATGCACTCGGCACGGGCCAGCTCCACCAGGAGCCGCGCCCGCTCGACGGTGCTGGTGGCGGTCTGCTCGAACTCGGCGATCGCGCCACGCAGCACGTCTCGTACGGCCGCGGCCTCCTGGGGGCGGGCCAGCAGGCGCTTGCGGGCGTGCGCGAGCCGCATCCTGGCGATGCTGCCCGGCTGGCCGGTCTCCAGCTGCACGGCCATGGCGCGTTCGGCGAAGGACAGCGCCTCCTCCGCGTGCCCGGTGGCGGAGGCCGTGTTGGAGGCCATCCAGTTGGCGGCCACGATCGAGCGCGGCGTGCCGAGGGCGTCGGCGGCGTTCAGCAGCTCGGCCGCGAACTGCCGGGCGCGCAGCAGGTCGCCGCGCTCCATGTACGCCGCGAGCAGGCCGGCGCCGAGTTCCACGAGCAGATCGTTCCACGCGGGTCGCGTGGTGCTGCTCAGCATCTGCTCGCCGACCTCCACCGCCTCGGTGAGCCGCTCGCTCTCGCGGTAGGCCCGGCACAGGTTGGAGGCGATCTCGACGCGGCGGTCGGGAGGCAGCTCCTCCTCCGACAGCCTGAGCAGGATCGCGATCGCGCCGTCGAAGTCTCCGCTGGCCTGGGCGGCGAAGGCGAGTCCGAATTCGGTCTCTTGACGCAAAGCTGTCAAGCCTGTCAGATTGTTGTTCGCCAGCAGCTCGGTGTAGCGCGTCCGGGCCTCGGCGACCTCACCGTTCTCGAGCGCGAGACGCGCGTAGCCGAGCGCCAGCTCGATGTCCTCCATCTGCTCGGCGGTCACGCCGTTGATCAGATAGGACAGCGAGCAGTCGAGTTTCTGGGCCAGCAGCTCCAGGACGGCGGGGGTAGGGGTACGCTTGCCACTCTCGATCAAGGAGACATAGCTGTCCGACAACTCTGGATGCGCCAGCTGTGCCTGTGACAGGCCACGCTGTCGCCGAACGGTCTTGATGCGGAGTCCGACCAGGTCAGATGTGGTCACAGTCGTTGCTCCCTGAGATGATGAAGTCCGAGCAACCCCACACAGGCGAGGGAGAACCCCCCATGCGCATGCGTATTGCCCTGTCCGCGCTAGTCACCGCGATTGTCGCCTTGGTGACTATAGGAGGCAATGTTACGGCCGCGAACGCCGCGACGTCTGCCCTCTCTTCCTTCCAGGAAGACCAGCACTGCTGCTGAGGCTCGCAGCAAGAGGGGGTACGGCGCGTGGCTGTGCTCCGAACCGCACCGATCCCATGGACGAGCGCTCTCCAGCAGCAGGGGACGATGAGGCCCGGTCCGCGGATGTGCCCCCTCTTCTCACCACCGGGGCCGAGCGTACCCGAACCCTTCTACATTTGATCTACAGTCGCGTGATCGCCGTACCGCCACGGGATTCTGAATACGCTGCCCTGGCAAGGGGGACGCCGGGGCTGTGAACGGGGAGGACGCGTGAGCGACGACATCTACATCCGCCTTCTCGGAACCGTTCACGCCGAACGCGGATCGCGGCCCGTCGATCTCGGTCCGGCCCGGCAGCGGGCCACCCTGGCCGTCCTCGCCTCGGCCGCCGCGCGGCCCGTCCCGATGAGCCGGCTCGTCGAGGGGATCTGGGGCGACGAGCCGCCGCGCAACGCCGAGCAGAGCGTCTACACCTACGTCGCCGGCCTGCGCCGCGCCTTCGAGCCCGACCGCGGGCGGCGCGCCCCGTCGCGGCTGTTGTCGGGCACCGGCGCGGGATACGCCCTCAACGTCGGGCCCGTACAGGTCGACTCCCTGTGCTTCGCCGAACGCCTGGACGAGGCCCGCACGTGCCGCCGCGAGGGTGACGACCGCCGCGCCGTACAGCTCCTGGACGAGGCCCTGGCGATGTGGCGCGGCACCGCGCTGAGCGGCCTGACCGGCCCGTTCGCCGAACGGGAACGCTCCCGTCTGGAGCTGTTACGCCTGGCCGCGCTGGAACAGCGGCACGAGAGCCTGTTACACCTGGGCCGCCACCACGAGATCACCGACGACCTGCGCGACCTGACCGTCCGCCATCCGTTGCGCGAGCGCACCCGCGAGCTGCTCATGCTGGCCCTCTACCGCTCGGGCCGTCAGGCCGAGGCGCTGAAGGTCTACGAGGAGGGCCGGGTCCTGCTCCTGGAGGAGCTGGGCCTCACACCGGGCGAGGGGTTACGCAAGTGTCACCAGCTGGTTCTGCGCGGGGAGCCCGGGCCGTGGCGGGGCGACGGGGTGCCGCACCAGCTCCCGCGCCACCTGGCCGGGTTCGTGGGCCGCTCGCGTGAGCTGGACGAGCTGGAGCGGCGGCTGGCCCCCGGCGGCGGGCGTCCGCCGACGCCGCTGGTGATCGTCTCCGGGCCGCCGGGCGTCGGGAAGTCCGCGCTGGCCGCTCAGGCCGCCCACCTGGTCCAGGACCGCTTTCCCGACGGCCAGCTGTTCGTCAACTGCCGCGGCGCGACGCCGGAGCTGCCCGCGCTGACCGGGCTCGACGTGCTCGGCCGGTTCCTGCGGGGGCTGGGGGTGGCGGCCGACGCCGTACCCGCCGACCTGGACGAGGCGGCGGCGACGTGGCGCAGCCTCCTGCACGGCCGCCGGGTCCTCGTCCTGCTGGACGACGCCGCCGACCTGGCGCAGATCCGCCCGCTGCTGTCCACCCCCTTCGGCACCGCGCTGCTGGTGACCAGCCGCGAGAGCATGACCTGGGGCGAGGACTCCTACCAGCTCGAACTCGGCCGGATGTCCCCCGCGGAGTCGGCCGCGATGCTGGCCGGGCTGGCCGGGGAGGAGCGCGTGCGGGCCGGGGCGGGCGACACCGCCGAGCTCGTCCGGCTCTGCGAGGGCCTGCCCCTGGCGCTGCGCATCGCGGGGGCCCGCCTGGCCAGCCGCCCCGACTGGAGCGTCGCCACGATGGCCGGCCGGCTGGGCGACGAACGCCGGCGGCTGCACGAGCTCGTGGCCGGCGACCTGGCCGTACGCGCCGGTCTGGCGGCCAGCTTCACCGCGCTCGAACGCAGCCCCCGCCCCCTCGACCGGCTGGCCGCCCGCGCGCTGTCCCTGCTGGGCCTCCTGCACGTGCCCGAGATCACCGCCGAGGCCGCCGCGGCCCTGCTCGACGCCGACCCCGCCGACGCCGACCTGGCCCTGGAACGGCTGACCGACGCGCACCTGCTCGACCGCCCCCGGCCGGGCCACTACCAGCTCCACGACCTCGTCCGCCTGTTCGCGGGCGAGCTGCGTCCTGCTGACCCCAAGAAGCCGGTGCTGCGCGCGCTCGCGTACTACGCGGCCTCCGCCCGGCTGGCCAGCCAGGTCATGGACCCGCACCGCGTCCAGCGTGGCCCGGTCGCCGAGGCCGTCACGCACCAGGTCGGCACGCGGGAGGAGGCGACGGCCTGGCTGCTGGAGGAGGAGGCCGTGCTGCTGGCCGCGGCCCGCCAGGCGCTCACCGACGACGACGACGACATCGCCGCGCTGGGCCTGGCGCTCGCCTTCGCCCTGCATTGGCCCCTGCAGCGCGCCTACCGTACGACGGACCTGGTGGAGCTCGGCCTGATGGTGCTGCGGGTCTGCGAACGGCTCGGCGACGTGGAGATCGCGATGCACGCGCACGGCGAGCTGGCCACGGCCCTGAGGATGAAGGGCAGGAGTGACGAGGCCGTCGAGCACCTGCGGATCGAGCTGGCGATCGCCAGGCGGCTGGGCGACGCCTTCTCCGAGCAGCGCGCGCTGGGCAACCTCGCCAACGTGCACTACCACGATGAGGACTTCGAGCAGGCGATCGTCCTGGCGGAGCAGCAGCTTGCCGTCGCGGGGCCGATCGGCGCGCGGGTGGGCGTCCGCTACGCGAGGCTCATCCTCGGGGAGGCCCACCACAGATGCGGCCGGCTGGAACAGGCCCGCGAGATCCTCTGCCTGGCCCTGGCCGACGCCGAGGAGGTCGGCGACACCACCCACCAGGCCCACCTTCGAGGGGTGCTCGGCGAGGTCCACCTCGACCTGGGCATGCCGGACCAGGCCCTGCCGAACTTCCTGCTCGCCCTGAAGCTGATCGAGCCCGCCGGCAACCGGGTGTCGCGGCTGCGGTGCCTCCTCGGACTGTCACGCACCTACCGGGCTCTGGGCGAGCTGGACAGCGCCACCGGTTGTGTCACCGCGGCCCTGACCGCGGCCGTGACCGACAGGCTGGCCTCGGAATGGCAGCAGGAGGCCAGGAGCGAGCAGGAGGCCGTACGAGAGGCACGGCAGGCCACGGGTGCCCGGGGCGCATGAGCGAGGTGCGGGGATGAGCGACAGTCTGAGCATCGGCCTTCTCGGCCCGGTGACCGGCGCCCGCGACGGGGTGGCGTTCGACCTGGGGCCCGCCCGCCAGCAGGCCGTCCTGGTCATGCTGGTCTCCCCGCCGGGCCGGGTCGTGACCATGGATCAGCTGGTGGAGGGGCTGTGGGGGGAGAAGCCCCCGGCCAGTGCCGGGCAGAGCGTCTATACCTACGTCGCGGGGCTGAGGCGCACCCTGGAGCCGGGCCGCAGGCCGGGTGAGCGGTCGAAGCTGCTGATCAGCAAGGCGGGCGGCTACCAACTGCTCGTCGAACCGCACAAGGTGGACGCCTTCGCCTTCTCCGAGCTGGTGAACGCGGCACTGCGCGCGCGGGGCACGGGTGCTCAGGAAGAGGCGTTACGCCTGTTCGACGAGGCGCTCGGCCTCTGGCGGGGCGTGGCGCTGAGCGGGGTGACGGGCCCCTTCGCCGAGACCGAACGCGCCGTGCTGGACGAACGGCGCCTGGTCGCCTTCGAGGGCCGCTCCGAGCTCCTCCTGCATCAGGGCCGCGCCGGCGAAGCCATCGCCACGCTGCGGGAACTGGCCGCCCGCCATCCCCTGCGCGAGCGTCTGCACGAGCTGCTCATCCTCGCCCTGGGCCGGTCGGGCCGCCAGGCGGAGGCGCTCAGGGCGTACGAGGACGTCCGGGTGAGCCTGGCCGAGGAGCTGGGCATCGACCCCGGTCAGGGGCTGCGCGAGGCTCATCGGGTCGTGCTGGCGGGCGATCGGGCGTCCGTCCGCGTCGCCGCCGAGACGGTTCCCCGCCAGTTGCCGCGCGAGCTCATCGGCTTCGTGGGCCGGGCGCAGGAGACCGTCCGGCTGACAGCGCTGCTGGCTCCCCGTGACGACCTCCCGCCGCATCCGCTCGTCGTGATCTCCGGACCGCCCGGCGTGGGCAAGTCGGCCCTCGCCGTACGGGTCGCGCACGCCGTGCGGGACCGCTTCCCCGACGGCCAGCTCTACGTGAGCCTGCGCGGAAGCACCCCCAACGTGCCGCGTCTGTCCGCCCATGGGCTCGCGGGCCGGCTCCTGCGCGGGATCGGGACGCCTCGCGAGGACGTCCCGGCCGAGCTGGACGAGGCGGCGGCCATGTGGCGCAGCAGGTTGCACGGCAGGAACCTGCTCGTGGTCCTGGACGACGCCTCCGGGCTGGGCCAGATCCGGCCGTTCCTGTCCACGCCGCTCGGTGTCAGCGTGCTCGTGACCAGCAGGGAGTCGCTCAACGTCGGCGACGACTGCGTCCAGCTCCGGCTGGGACGGCTGTCGGAGGCGGAGGCGACGACGATGTTGTCCAAGCTGGCCGGCGACGGACGGGTGGGCGCCGACCCGGCCGGGACGTCGACGCTGGTCCGGCTGTGCGACGGCCTCCCGCTCGCCCTGCGCATCGCGGGCGCCCGCCTGGCCGATCATCCGGAGTGGAGCGTGGGCACCCTCGGCAGCCGGCTGGCGGACCAGCGCAGACGGCTGCACGAGCTGGCCGCGGGAGACCTAGCCGTACGGTCCAGCCTGGCCGCCAGCTACGACGGGCTCACCGGCGGCAGCCGTCCCGTGGACCGGCTGGCGGCCGGCGCCCTGCCTCTCCTCGGACGGCTGCACGTGCCGGACCTGACCGCGGACGTGGCGGCGGTGCTGCTGGACAGAACACCGGACGAGGCACGGCGCGCCCTGGACCGGCTGGCGGAGGCGAACCTGATCGAACGTACCGGGGACGGTCGTCATCAGCTGCACGACCTCGTCCGGCTGTTCGCCGGCGACCTGCCCGTACGCGATCCGGAAAAGCCGCTCCTGCGGGTGCTCGGGTACTTCGCGGCCTCCGCCCGGCAGGCGAACGTCGTCATCGACCCCCACCGCGTCCAGCTCGGGCGCCCGGTGGACGAAGCGACGTCCCGGGCGTTCGCCACGCCCGAGGAGGCGCTCGCCTGGCTGCGGGCGGAGGAGCACGTCCTGAACGCGGTGGCCGTCCAGGCCCTCTCCTCCCCGGACGACGGGATCGCCGAACTCGGCGTGCGGCTCGCGTTCGCGATGTTGTGGCATCAGCAGCGGTCGCACGAGGGGCACGACATGCTGACGCTCAACACCATGGCACTGCGGGTGTGCGAACGACTGGGCGACGACGCCGGCGCGCAGATCGCCCACGGCCACATCGCCAACGGGCTGCGCCTGACCGGACGTCCCGAGGAGGGGATCCCCCACCTGGAGGCCGAGCTGGCCATCGCGAGGCGACTCGGCGACGGCTTCGGGCAGATGCGCGTGCTGGGAAACCTGTCGAACGCCTACGTCGCCAGACAGCTCTACGAAGAGGCGCTGCCCCACGCCGAACAGCAGCTCGCGGTCGCCAGGCAGATCGGCTCCGAAGTCGGCGTCCGCTTCGCCTGCTTGATGCTCGGCACGGCCCACCAGGGCATGGGGCACCACGCGCAGGCGCGGGACCCTCTGGAGCGGGCCCTGGCCGCGGCCCGCCAGAGCGGTGACACGACGCATGAGGGACACGCGCACGTCGTGCTCTCGCAGGTCCTGCTCGACCTGGGCGATCCCGAGCTCTCCCTGGAGCACATGAGCGAGGGGATGAAGCTGCTCGGCAGAACCGGGTACCGGTTCATGGTCGAGTGTCTCATCACCATGTCGAGGGCCTGCAGAATGCTCGGCCGGCTGGACGAGGCGCTGTCCCACGCGACCGAGGCGGTGGCCAACGCGGAGTCCGGGGGCAACGCCCTGTGGGAGCGGCGGGCCGACGCCGAGCTGGCGGCCGTGCGGGCGGCGATGGGGGCGGCGGATCGGGAGGCGTGAGGTCAGCGCGGCGGGGTGGTGTCGCGGAGGGCGAGGAAGAAGTCGACGCGGTCGGACATCGCCGACAGGTTCCTGCCGGTCAGCTCCTCGATCCTGCGGATGCGGTACCGGACCGTGTTGACGTGCACGTGGAGCCGTTCGGCGCAGGCGTTCCACGAGCCCGAGCAGTCGAGGAAGACGTCGAGCGTGCGCACGAGGCCCGACTGGTGGCGGCGGTCGTAGGCGAGCAGCGGGGACAGCAGCCGGTCGGAGAAGGAGCGGCGCACGTCGCCCGGCACGGTGGCCAGCAGCAGCGCGTGGGTGTAGATCTCGTCGCTGGTGACCACGCCGCCGTCGCGGGCCTCGGCCAGCCGCCTGGCGTGCCCGGCCTCCTCCACGCCGCCCTTGAGCGCGGCGGCGCCGGTCAGCGCGCCGCTCACGCCGACGCTCAGGCGGGTGCCGGGCAGCGCGGCCAGCACGGCGGCCCCGGCCCGCAACCGCGCGGCCAGCTCCCCGACGCTCCTCCCCCGCAACGCGACCACCGCCACCGCCCCACCGCCGCCGCTGCGACCGCCACCCTCGACGGCCGTGCCACCGCTTCCCTGAGGTGGTTCGGCCGGGACGGGCGCGGCGACGACCTCACGGGCGAGCAGTTCCTCCAGGATCCGGCCGCCGAGGACGGAGGGGGCCGTGGGGGCGGTGGGGGTGCCGGGGCGCGGGGCGGTGGCGCTGACCACGGCGTACGGTTCGTCCGCGTCGATGCCGCACGTGCGCAGCCGGGCGTTGAGCTCGGCCGCGTCGGAGTCGGCCAGGGCGGCCGCCACGAGCTGCCCGGCCAGGCGGCGCTCGACCCGGCGGCCCTCCTCCAGGCGGCCGCGTTCGAGTGCCACGCAGGCGGCCAGCTCGTAGCCGAGGTCGGCGCGGCCGAGCAGGTCGCCGTCGCAGGCCAGGACCCAGCCGGCCGCCCGGTGGCCGCGTCCGACGGCGAAGAGCGTCGCGCCGCCGGCCAGCGCGGGCAGCCGGGGCGCGGTCAGGTACGCCCTGGCCAGCCCCGCCGGATCGGCGGCCGTACCGACGACCACCTCACCGGACGCGGACAGGACGGCGCCCGTGACGCCCAGCTCGGCGGCGGTCAGCTCGAACAGCCCGCGCAGGTCGGCGCCCTCGGCCAGGGCCGCCACGAGCCTGCGGTGACGCCCGAGCGCGTCGCGCACGTCGCCGGACAGCCGGGGCGCGACCAGCTCGGCCAGCGTGCGGAAGGAGACCTCGACCGGCACCTCGACCAGCGGCAGCCCGGCCTGCCGGCAGGCCGAGACCAGGTCGGCGGGCACGTGCCCGAGCCGGGCCGCGCCCGCGCCGAGCGCGGCCACCCCGCCCTCGACCAGGGCGGTGACGAAACGGGCGGAGTCGGCGGCGGTGTCGCGCCACATCAGGCCGGTCAGGACCAGCTCGCCGCCGGACAGGTAGCGCCCCGGCTCGGGCAGGTCGGTGATGTGGACCGTGCCGAACTCGCGCTCCGGGTCGCCGGCCAGCAGCCTGAGACCCAGCTCGTCGATCGCCAGCAGGTCACTGATGCGCACTTGGAGGAATATACAAGCCCGCTCTGTCAAGCGATGACCGGGATTTCACGTCACGGGCATAGGAGGCCGGGCCGGGCCGGTGCTCTACTCGGAGGATGACGGAGACGGTCCACTCCACCAGGTCCGAAGGCGTCGGCGGGGCCGAGGGGGTCGGCACGAGCGCGCGGCGGCCGGACGCGACGCTGAAGGTGACCGGCGAGTTCGCCTACGCCTCCGACCTGTGGCTCGACGGCATGGTGTGGGGCGTGACGCTGCGCAGCCCGCACCCGTCGGCCTGGATCCGGTCGATCGACGTGGGCCCGGCGCTGCGCATGCCGGGCGTGCTGGCCGTCCTGACGCACGAGGACGTGCCCGGCGAGAAGTTCTACGGGCTCGACCACAAGGACCAGCCCGTGCTGGCCATCGACCAGGTCCGCCACCAGGGCGAGCCGGTGGCGCTGGTGGCCGCCGACCACCCGGAGACCGCGCGCAGGGCGGCGCGGGCCATCGTGGTCGACTACGAGCCGCGCCCGGCGGTGACCGATCCGCGCGAGTCGCGCGAGTACGTCAGGCGCCAGCCGGTGCGCAAGGGCGACACGTTCGAGGCGGAGGTCGTCGTCACCGGCGAGTACGAGGTCGGCATGCAGGACCAGGCGTTCCTCGGCCCGGAGTCGGGTCTCGCGGTCCCGGCCGAGGACGGCGGCGTGGACCTGTACATCGCCACCCAATGGCTGCACGTGGACCGCGACCAGCTCGCCCCCTGCCTGGGCCTGCCGCCGGAGAAGGTCCGGCTGACGCTGTCGGGCGTCGGCGGCGCGTTCGGCGCCCGCGAGGACCTGTCGATGCAGGTGCACGCGTGCATGCTGGCCCTGCGCCTGAACCGCCCCGTCAAGATCGTCTACGGCCGCGAGGAGTCGTTCTTCGGCCACGTGCACCGCCATCCGGCCCTGATGCGCTACGAGCACGGCGCGACCCGCGACGGCAGGCTGGTCTACGTCAAGGCCGACATCCTGCTGGACGGCGGCGCGTACTGCTCCTCCTCCCCCGCCGTGGTCGGCAACGCCGCCTCGCTGGGGGCCGGGCCGTACGAGGTGCCGAACGTGTGGATCGACGCCGCGGGCGTCTACACCAACAACCCGCCGTGCGGGGCGATGCGCGGGTTCGGCGCGGTGCAGGCGTGTTACGCCTACGAGTCGCAGATGGACCGGCTGGCCGAGGCGTGCGGCCTGTCGCCGGTCGAGATCCGGGCGCGCAACGCCGTCTCCCAGGGCTCGGCGCTGGCGACCGGCCAGGTGATCGACTCCCCCGCGCCGCTGGCCGGCATGTTGCGCGAGCTGGAGGCCATGCCGCTGCCCGCCCCGCGGACGGGGGCGGACCTGCGCGCGCTGCCGGGCGGCGTCTCGCAGACCACGCACGGCGAGTCGGTGCGGCGCGGGATCGGCTACGGCGTCGGCATCAAGAACATCTGCTTCTCCGAGGGCTTCGACGACTACTCCACGGCCCGGGTGCGGGCCGAGCTGGTCGGCGGCGAGCCGCGGGTCACCGTGCACACCGCCGCCGCCGAGGTGGGCCAGGGCCTGGTCACGGTCCAGGCCCAGATCGCACGGACCGAGCTGGGCATCGAGGACGTGACCGTGGCGACCGCCGACACCGCCGTGGGCTCGGCGGGCTCGTCGTCGGCCTCGCGGCAGTCCTACGTGACGGGCGGCGCGGTCAAGGCCGCCTGCGAGGCGGTGCGCGAGCGGTTCGAGGGGCTGCCGCCGCGGGAGGCGCTGGCCAGGTTCGGGCCGATCGAGGAGACCCGCGAGTACCGGCACCGGCCCACGAAGCCGATGGACCCGGTGACCGGGCAGGGCGACTCGCACACGCAGCTCGCGCTGTGCGTGCACCGCGCGGTGGTGGACGTGGACGTCGAGCTGGGGCTGGTCAAGGTGGTGGAGCTGGCCGCGGTGCAGGACGTGGGCAAGATCATGAACCCGCAGGCGCTGGAGGGCCAGATCCACGGCGGCACGGCCCAGGGCCTCGGGCTGGCGCTCATGGAGGAGATCCAGGTGCGCGACGGCCGCGTGCTGAACCCGTCGTTCACCGACTACCTGATCCCCACCATGCTCGACATGCCGCCCATGCAGCTGAAAATCCTGGAAAATCCGGACCCGTCCGCGCCGTACGGCCTCCGCGGCGCCGGCGAGCCGCCCACGCTCTCCTCCACCCCCGCCGTCGCCGCCGCCGTGCGCGCCGCGACCGGGCTCCGGTTGACTCGCGTTCCGATCAGGCCGGAAGATATCGCCTTGTCCAATCACGGGGAGGTATCCGATGGCAAGCGGTCGTGAAGCCGCCGAGGCGGAGTTCAGTCGCTTCGACACCGACGGCGACGGTCTGCTGACCGCGGCCGAGATCAGGCAGGCCAACGAGGCGCTGGGGGTCCACGGCGCCTCCGAGGAGGAGATCGAGGCGTTCATCAACGCCGCCGACACCGACGGCGACGGCCGGATCGGCCTGGAGGAGTTCGTCGGCCTGGTCGGCCACGGGCGGCACGAGAAGGCGTGATCATGTCCCCCGCCGGGTAGGTGACCCGCACTCCCCTCGCCATGACGAGGGGGACGTGTGGTGCTCGACAGACTCTTCGAGCTGACCGGGCGGGGGACGACCGTCGGACGCGAGGTCCGCGGCGGCCTGACCACTTTCATGGCGATGGCCTACATCATCCTGCTCAACCCGATCATCCTGGCCGGCGCGAAGGACGTCACCGGCGCCCGGCTGTCCATCGCCGAGCTGACCACCTCGACCGCGCTGGCGGCCGCGCTGTCCACCCTGCTCATGGCGTTCGTCGGCAACGCGCCGTTCGCGCTGGCCGCCGGGCTCGGGCTGAACGCGGTGGTCGCCTACCAGGCCGCGCCGCACATGACCTGGCCGCAGGCGATGGGCCTGGTCGTGCTGGAGGGCGCGGTCATCATCGTCCTGGCGGTCACCGGCCTGCGCACCCTGATCATGAACGCGATCCCGCTGGCGCTCAAGCACGCGATCAGCGTCGGGATCGGCCTGTTCATCGCTTTGATCGGCCTGGTGGACGCCGGTTTCGTCGCCCGGGGCACCGGCACCCCCGTGCAGCTCGGCGCGACCGGCCATCTCACCGGCTGGCCGGTCACGCTGTTCTGCTTCGGCCTGCTGCTGATGATCGTCCTGTACGTGCGCAGGACCCCGGCCGCCATCCTCATCAGCATCGCGGTCACCGCGGTCCTGGCCGTCGTGGTCAACGCGCTGGTGCCGGTCCCCGCCAAGGAGTGGGGGGTGGTCGTGCCGCACATGCCCGAGTCGCTGGTCGCGGCGCCGAGTTTCGGGCTGGTGTGGCAGTTCGACCTGTTCGGCGGGTTCGCCAGGGCGGGCGCGCTGACCGCGACCGTGGTGCTGTTCACGCTGGTGCTGTCGGGCTTCTTCGACGCGATGGGCACGATCATCGGCGTCAGCGACGAGGCCGGGCTCGTGGACCAGGTCGGGCGGGTGCCGCGGCTGGGCCGCATCCTGACCGTCGACGGCGTCGCGGGCATGATCGGCGGCTCGGTCAGCGCCTCGGCCAACACCGTGTTCGTCGAGTCGGCCGCCGGTGTGGGCGAGGGCGCGCGCACCGGTCTGGCCAGCGTCGTGACCGGGGCGCTGCTCGGGCTGACGCTGCTGTTCACGCCGATCGCCGCGGTGGTGCCGGCGGCCGCGGCGGCGCCCGCGCTGGTGCTGGTCGGGGCGCTGATGATGACGCAGTCCAAGAACGTGCCCTGGACCGACATCGAGCTGGCCGTGCCGGCGTTCCTGACGATCGCGCTGATGCCGTTCACGTACTCGATCACGAACGGGGTGGGGGCAGGGGTGATCTCGTACACGCTGATCAAGGCGGCCCGGGGGAAGTTCGCGGAGATCCCGTGGCTGTTGTGGGCCGTCTCGCTGGTCTTCCTGGCCTACTTCGGCATCGACGCCCTCCGGGCCCTGTTCGGTTAGCGGATGTCAGCGCTGTTGCAGGCCACGCCGTTGTGGTCGAGGTCGGGATACCAGGAGTACTCCTCATGCCGTCCGCGCGTGTAGGGGCCGTCGCCGGCGGCCTGGGCCTCCTTGCAGCTCGCGTACCGCTTGTCGGGGACGCGAGCGACGCCCGCGGGGGCGGTCGTGCCGGTGGTCGCGGTGCCCTGGCCGGTGTCCGTGGGCTGCTGCGGCTGCTGGTTCGGCTGCTGGTTCGGCTGCTGCTGGTTCGTGGGTTGCTGGTTCGTGGGCTGCTGCTGGTCCGTCGGCTGCTGGGGCTGCTGGTCGGTGCCCGGCTGGGACGACTGCGGCTGCGCGGGCTGGGACGGCTGGGACGGCGGCGTGCCGAGCATCCGGACCACCAGCGCGTCGGCCTCCTCCTTGGTGAAGCCCGCGATGCTCAGGCTGTCGCCGTCCATGCTCTGGGTGACGACCGGCGCGGCCAGGACCGTCTTCGGCGTCTGCTCGCCTTCGGGCGCCAGCACGATCGCGACCTGCCGCTGCGTGGGCTGAAGCTCGTCGATGAGCCGCACCAGCCGGTCCTTGAAGACGGGCGCGACCGCGATGCGCACCGAGTAGGAGTTGTCGGTGCCGCGGACGGCCTCGATCCGCTGCACGGCGCCGACCGTGACGCCGTCCTCCAGGAGGTAACAGGTGGTCTGCTGCTCGTCGAGCACGGCCGGGTCGCCCGGACAGGGCGCGGTCTTGGTCTCCTTGACCGGCGCGAAGTGGATGGGGATGGCCAGGCGCTGCGGCGGCGCGCCGCCGAGGAGCGGGCTGTCGGGGCTCTTGGTCATCAGGACGGCGACCGTGCCGAGCACGCCCGCCACGACGACGACGAGCACCAGCGAGACGGTCAGCACGATGGTGGTGAGGCGGCTGGCCTTCGGCTCCTCCGGCTCTTCCGGCTCCGCGGGAGGCGCCTCTACCGGTCTGTCCATCGTTGACGACCCCATCCTGACGTTCGGGCTGCCGGTGAGCTTATCGAGGACGGGCAGCAGCGGGGTAATCAGCCGAAAAATCCTCACCTATCTGTGAGATCGGAGGAAAAATGGAAATGAGAACGCAGGTTGTCGGCAACTTTCCACGCGAACGAGGGATGACCCCATGAAGGTCGGAGTTCCCCGCGAGGTCAAGAACAGCGAATACCGCGTCGCACTCACCCCCGCGGGCGTCCACGAACTGGTACGCCACGGGCACCAGGTCCACGTCGAGCGGCAGGCGGGCCTCGGCTCGGCCATCCCGGACGAGGACTACGCCGCGGCGGGCGCCGTCATCGCGCCGCACGCCGACGAGGTGTGGGCCACGTGCGACCTGATCATGAAGGTGAAGGAGCCGGTGGCCGAGGAGTACCACCGGATGCGCAAGGGCCAGATCCTGTTCACCTATCTCCACCTGGCCGCCTCGGGCCCGCTGACCAGGGCCCTGCTCGACTCGGGCGTCACGTCCATCGCCTACGAGACCGTGCAGAACAGGGACGGCTCGCTGCCCCTGCTCGCCCCGATGTCGGAGGTGGCCGGACGGCTGGCGCCGCAGGTCGGCGCGTACCACCTGATGCGCTCGCAGGGCGGCAGGGGCGTGCTCATGGGCGGCGTGTCCGGCGTGCGGGCGGCGAACGTCGTGGTGATCGGCGCCGGGGTGTCCGGCATGAACGCCGCCGCCATCGCGCTCGGCATGCAGGCCGAGGTGCTGCTCCTCGACCGCAACATCGACAAGCTGCGCCAGGCGGACATGATCTACCAGGGCCACTGCCAGACGGTCGCGTCGAACACCCTGGAGATCGAGAAGGCCGTGCTGGAGGCCGACCTGGTCATCGGCGCGGTGCTGGTGCCGGGGGCCAAGGCGCCCATGCTGGTCACCGACGACCTGGTGAGCCGGATGAAGCCGGGCTCGGTGCTGGTGGACATCTCGATCGACCAGGGCGGCTGCTTCGAGGGCTCGCGGCCGACCACGCACGCCGAGCCGACGTACCGGGTGCACGAGTCGGTCTTCTACTGCGTGGCCAACATGCCGGGCGCGGTGCCGCACACCTCGACGTTCGCGCTGACCAACGTGACGTTGCCGTACGCGCTGGCCGTCGCGGGCAAGGGGTGGCGCGAGGCGGTCCGCACGGACGCCGCCCTGGCCGCGGGCGTGAGCACCCACGAGGGACGCCTGACCAGCCGCCCGGTGGCCGAGGCGCACGGCCTGGAGTGGTCACCGCTGGAGGAGGCGCTGACCTGAGCCGCGGGCCCGGTCGCGTGGAACGGGACCGGGCCTTGGCCGTCACGGATCCGCGCGTTACGGTGAGTCGCGAGACCATGACGATCCGTGACGACGGAGGCTTGGATGGATCCGGTGCTCCTGCGCGGCAGCGCGGAACGCAACTTCGACGACCTCGACACCGACGGCGACGGCTTCCTGACCAAGGACGACTACCTCGCGCTGGCCCGCCACCGCATCCGGCGGGCCGGCGCGCGGCCGGACAGCCCCGAGGGCGAGAAGGTCGTGGCGGCGTTCCTCGACACCTGGGACGTCCACGTGCACGCCCTCGACGCCGACCACGACGGCCGGATCAGCAGGGAGGAGTACGTCGAGTCCTTCCAGGCGCTGGTGCGCACGGGCGCGCTCGACGGCGTGCTGAACCCCATGTTCCGCGCCACCTTCGACCTCGCCGACCACGACGGCGACGGCGAGCTCACCGCCGCGGAGTTCCGCACGCTGTGGAACCGCGACGACGGGCTCTCGGCCGCCTTCCAGCGCGCCGACGCCGACGGCGACGGCCGCATCTCCTTCGAGGAGTACGCCCGCCTGCGCCGCGGCCTGCTCGTCGGCGAGCTCTAGCACGAGCCCCCGGACACACGTCGAGGGCCCGGCCGGAGCCGGGCCCTCGACGTGTCGCGAAGGGGAGTTACTTGGACTGGCTGGGCGAGGGCGCCAGCGTCTCCATCGGGGTGTTGCCCGTCGGCGCGGGCGGCAGCGGGGCCTGGTCGGACGTGGTGGTGATGGCGTCCTGGCCGCCGCAGATGGCGCCCGGCTCGGGGGTGTCACGGCCGTTCTGGTACTTCTTGATGAAGGCCGGGAGCTTGGGGTCGGACGGGTCCTGGAGCTTGAGCTGGTGGCCCCACGTCGAGGCGACGATCGGCGCCGGCAGGCCCGGGTAGGGGCTGACCAGCATGTAGTCCTGCTGGCCGGTGGAGGTGGCCACGTCCTTCAGCGCGTCGAGCTGCGCCTTGGGCAGGTCGGGGCGGTAGGTGATCCAGACCGCGCCGTGCTCCAGCGAGTGCACCGCGTGCTCGTTGTGGATCGGCTTGTCGTAGACCGCGCACTGCTGCCAGTAGTTGTTGTGCTCGCCGCCGACGGGCGGGGTCTCCTTGTAGGTGACCGTCTTGGCGACGTGCTGGCCGGCCTCGTACTTGTAGTTGGTCACCGCGTCGAGCGAGGTCGCGCGCGCCTGGTTGACCAGGTAGATGCCGACCACGCCGACGAGGAGCACGACGATGAGACCGCCCGTCCCCCACATGAGCAGTGCGGCGCGGCGTTGTTTGCGCTGCTGCTCGGCCCGCATCTTCTGCAGATGCTCGCGCCGCGCCTGCGCCTTCTCCTTCGTCATCGTCCCTCCATCGGCGTACCTGACTTCGGTCACCCTATGCCCTACCGGCGTATGCGGAGAATAAGAGGCGCATAAGCGTCGGATCACAGCTTGCGCGGGGATGGGTACGCTGGACTGGCCATGGAAAAGCCCGCCAGAAAACCCGTTCTGATCGTCTGCGCCGTGCTGGTGCTCCTCGCCGCGGCGTTCCTGCTGTTCGGCCGCGACTCCACGCCCGGGGACTCCTCGCCCGAAGCCGGGTTCGCCCGCGACATGGCCACGCATCACGCGCAGGCCGTGGAGATGGCGTTCGTCATCCGGGACAAGGGCCCGGCCAAGGAGATCAGGAACCTCGCCTTCGACATCATCACCACGCAGTCCAACCAGCGCGGCATGTTCCAGGGCTGGTTGCAGCAGTGGGGCCTCGACCAGGCGACCGACCAGCGCCCGATGGCCTGGATGGCGGGCCACGGCCACGGCGCCACGCCCGCGACCGCGGGCACGGCGCCGGGCACGGCTGCGGGCGCGATGCCCGGCATGGCCTCGCCGCAGGAGCTGGCCAAGCTCAAAGAGCTGCAGGGCGTCCAGGCCGAGGTGCTGTTCCTGCAGCTCATGATCCGCCACCACGAGGGCGGCGTGGAGATGGCCGAGGGGCTGCTCAAGCTGTCCAAGCGGGACGAGGTGGCCGGCATGGCCCAGAAGATCGTCCAGGGGCAGAGCGGTGAGATCAAGCTGATGACCGACCTGCTCAAGCAGCGGGGCGCGCAGCCGTACCCGTCGATCCTGGCCTCCTGAACCCCCGCGCGGGGCGGCGTGAGAGGCTGGAGCCCCGGAGCGCGGAAGGGCGGGCGCCATGGTCACGGCAAGGGCTGAGACGGTCGTCGTGGGGTCGGGCCCCAATGGGCTGATCGCCGCGGTCATGCTGGCCCGCGCCGGGCGCGAGGTGCTGCTGCTGGAGGCGGCCGACCGGTTCGGCGGCGGGCTGCGCTCCGGCGAGCTGACGCTGCCCGGCCGGGTGCACGACCTGGGCGCCACCGTGATGGCGATGGCGCTGGCCTCGCCGGCGATGCGGGCGCTCGGCCTCAAGGGGGTCGAGTTCGCCCATCCGCCAGTGGCCGCGGCCCATCCGCTCGACGACCGTCCGGCCGTGCTGCTGCACCGCGACGCGGCCCGTACGGCCGAAGGGCTCGGCAGGGACGGCCGGGTCTGGCAGGCGACCGCGGGGGCGGCGGCGCGGGCCGGGTTCCCGCTCATGGAGGTGCTGCTCAGCCCGCTCGGGCCGTGGCGGGCCGGGCCGCGCACGTTCGCGCGGGCGGCCGGGTTCGGGGCCGCGGCCGCGCTGCCGGCCACGACGTTCGGCCGCGGGGCGCTGCGCACCGTCGAGGGGCGGGCGCTGCTGGCCGGGCTGGCCGCGCACTCCATGCTGGACCTGCGCTCCCCCGTCAGCGCCGGTTACGGGCTGGTGCTCGGGGCGCTGGCCCACCTGGTGGGCTGGCCGGTCGTGCGCGGCGGCTCGCAGGTGCTGGCCGACGCCCTGGTGGCCGAGCTGCGGTCGCTGGGCGGCGAGGCGGTGACCGGCCACCGGGTCGAGCGGCTCGACGAGCTCGACGCCCGGACGGTGGTGCTCGACGTGACGCCCCGGCAGTTCCTCGCGATGGCCGACCTGCCCGCCGGTTACCGCCGCGGCCTGCGCCGCTACCGGTACGGGCCCGGTGTCTTCAAGCTGGACTGGGCGCTCGACGGCCCGGTGCCCTGGCGTGACCCGGAGGTCGCGCGGGCCGGGACCGTGCACCTGGGCGGGACGCTGGAGGAGATCGCGCTCGCCGAGGCGGAGGTCGCCGCCGGACGGCACTCGCCCCGCCCGTACGTGCTGGTCGTGCAGCCGTACGCGGCCGATCCGACCAGGGGCGGGCACACGCTGTGGGCCTACTGCCACGTCCCCAACGGCTCGGCGGCGGACATGACGGACGCCGTCGAGGCCCAGATCGAGCGGTACGCGCCCGGCTTCCGCGACCGGGTGCTGGCCAGGCACGCCACCGGCCCCGCCGCCCTGGAGGCGGGCAACCCCAACCTGGTCGGCGGCGACATCGGCGGCGGGCTGAACGACCTGGTCCAGCTCGTGCGGCGGCCGGTCTGGTCGGCCGCGCCGTGGCGCACCCCGCTGCCGGGGGTGTTCCTCTGCTCGTCCTCGACGCCGCCGGGGCCCGGCGTGCACGGGATGGGCGGCTGGCAGGCCGCCCGCCTGGCCACGCAGGCGGAGCGGCACGCCTCCTGACCGCCGGTCAGGCTCGCATCTCCTCGGCGACCGCCGCCGCGAACGCGTCGACGTCCGCCTCGGTGGTGTCGAAGGCGCACATCCAGCGCACCTCGCCGGTCGCCTCGTTCCAGGTGTAGAACCGGAAGCGCTTCTGCAGCCGCTCGGTGACGTCCGCCGGCAGGATCGCGAAGACCGCGTTGGCCTCCACGGGCCGGGGCAGCGTGACGCCCGGGATGCGCCCCACGGCCTCGGCCAGCCGCCGCCCCATGGCGTTGGCCTGCCGCGCGTTGCGCAGCCACAGGTCGCCCGAGAGCAGCGCCTCGAACTGCGCCGAGACGAACCGCATCTTGGACGACAGCTGCATGAACGTCTTGCGGATGTAGTCGACGCCGGTGGCCGCCGACGGGTTGAGCACCACGACGGCCTCGCCGTACAGCAGGCCGATCTTGGTGCCGCCGAAGGAGAGCACGTCCACGCCCGCGTCGGTGGTCAGGGCCCGCATCGGCACGTCGAGCGCGGCCGCGGCGTTGGTCAGCCGCGAGCCGTCGAGGTGGACGAGCAGGCCGAGCTCGTGCGCGTGGGCGCAGATCGCGGCGATCTCCTCGGGCGTGTAGACGGTGCCCCACTCCGTGGTGTTGGAGATGGACACCACCTTGGGCTGGGCCCGGTGCACGTCGCCGAAGCCCCACGCCTGGCGGTCGATCAGCTCGGGGGTGAGCTTGCCGTCGGGCGTGGGTACGGTGAGCAGCTTGATGCCGCCCGCCACCTCGGGGGCGCCGCCCTCGTCGGTGTGGATGTGGGCGCTCTCGGCGCAGATGACCGCCTCCCAGTGGGCGGTCATCGCGCGCAGCGAGACCACGTTGGCCGCCGTGCCGTTGAAGACCGGCCAGGCCCGCGCCCCGTCGCCGAAGTGCCGCTGGAAGACCTGCTGCAGCGCCTCGGTGTAGACGTCGTCGCCGTAGGCGATCTGGTGACCGCCGTTGGCCTGGACGATGGCCTGGAGGATCTCCGGGTGCACGCCGGCGTAGTTGTCGCTGGCGAACGCCTTGAGCTGGGGGTCGTGCCGGGGGATCAAGAAGTGAGGTCCAATCGGGTGCCGTTGATGTCTGCGGCGGGGCGGTCGTAGAGACCGGCGATCGCCGCCGCCAGGTCGCCGACGTCGGTGAAGCCGGGGAACTTCGCCTCCGGCTTGGCGGCCCTCATCGCGTCGTTGACCAGGGCCTTCACCACCAGTATGACCGCTGCCGCGTTCGTGCCGGACAGCGCGTCTGCCAGGGACAGCGTCCACGCCTCCGAGGCCGCCTTGGCCGCCGCGTAGGCCGCGCCGCCCGCCGTGGGCCGCTGGGCGGCCTTGGCGGAGATGATCACGAACCGGCCGTTGTCGCTCTTGCGCAGCAGCGGCTCGAAGGCCAGCGACACGTGCTGGAGCGTGCGGATCAGCAGGTCGTGCAGGGCGTCCCAGTCCTCCAGGCGGGTGTCGGCGAACGTGCGCGAGCCGCGCCAGCCGCCCACCAGGTGGACCACGCCGTCGACCCGGCCGTGCTCGGCGTCGATCCGGGCCGCGAGGTCCTGGACGGCCGCGCGGTCGAGCAGGTCGACGTCGTCCTTGTCGACCCCGATCACGGTGTGCCCCTGCTTGCGGAAGTGCTCGGAAACGGCTTCCCCGGTGGGGCCGCCGGCCCCCGTCACCAGGATGATCATGCGCGGATCCCCTTAGTCGACTCGACCACGTCTGTCAGCTTACGGCGCAGGGCCTCGTAGAACATGCTGAGCGGGAACTCGTCCGGCAGCACCGCGTCCACCTTGGCCTTCTGCTCCTCGGGCAGGGCCTGGACGCCCTTGGCCCACACCGAGCCGGGGGCCGGCGGCACGTACGCGCTGACCAGCTCGTGCGCGGCCAGCCAGTGGGCCAGCTTGGACCGGTCGATGCTGTCGCGGTACAACTTCTCGACCTCGCCCCGCAGGTCGGCCACGCCGTCCGCGACCCGCTCCCAGTCGATCGTGAGCCGGTTGTCGGTCCAGCGGACGATGTCGTTGCGGTGCAGGTACGCGAAGAGCAGCTGGCCGCCGAGCCCGTCGTAGTTGCGCACCCGGTCACCGGTGACCGGGAACCTGAACAGCCGGTCGAACAGGATGGCGAGCTGCACGTACCGGGCGTGCGGCACGCCCTTGCCCTCCAGCTCCACGGCCTCGCCGAACGCCGTCAGGTCGCAGCGCAGCTCCTCCAGCGAGTACAGCCAGTACGGCATCCGCTGCTTGATCATGAACGGGTCGAACGGCAGGTCGCCGTGGCTGTGCGTGCGGTCGTGGATCAGGTCCCACAGCACGAACGTGTCCTGGGCGAGCTGCTGGGAGTCCAGCAGGCGGGCGGCGTCCGGCGGCAGGTCGAGCCGGAGCGTGGCGGCGGCCGCCGCCGAGACCCGGCGGAACCGGGCGGACTCGCGGTCGGCGAAGATGCCGCCCCAGGTGAAGCGGGCCGGCGCCTGGCTTACCGCGACCGTCTCGGGGAACAGCACGGCCGAGTGGGTGTCGTAGCCGGAGGTGAAGTCCTCGAACGCGATCGGCACGAACATCGGGTTGTCGTAGCCGCCGGCCTCCAGCCGGGCCAGCCAGTCGGGCCAGATGGTGCGGATCCAGACGGCTTCGAGGTTGCGGCTGAGGTTGCCGTTCTGGGTGTACATGGGGAACACCACGACGTGCTCCAGGCCGTCCACGCGCTGGGTGTCGGGGTGGAAGAGGTCCAGGGCGCGCAGGAAGTCGGGCACGCCGAGGTCCTGCTCGGCCCAGGCGGCCAGGTCGTCCTGGACGGCCTGGAGGTAGGCGGCGTCATGGGGGAAGTAGGGCGCGATGTCGCCCACGCGGCGGCCGATCTCGGCGACCAGCGCCTTGGCCCGCTCCTTGTCCTCCGGCACCGAGCCGTCCTTGACCTGCAGCGGGCGCAGCTCCTCCACGGCCTCCTTGAGCCGGGCGAACAGCGCGGCCTTGGCCTCGTCCCGGGATCCGGCGGCCTCGTCGCCGCCGGGGACGCGGGCGGCCCAGGTGATCACGTTGCCCCAGAGCCTGCGGTGGTCGTAGTCCTCGATCGAGTCGTCGCCGAACAGGTCGGAGTCGGCGAACACGACGACCCGGCCCTTGCCGTGCCGCAGGGCGACGGCCAGCGGCGCGCCCGCCGGGTCGGCGGTGGCCGAGGTGGCGAACAGCACCGTCGCCTCCTCGGGGGCGGTCAGGACGCCCGAACGGTAGAAGCAGGCCCGCTGGACGCCGGCCAGCACGCCGTCGCCCGTGGCGCGCTCGGCGAGCACCCAGGTGGCGACCTCGCGGTGGGCGTTCCTCGGGTCGCGCACGGTCGTGTGACCGACGCCGACGCCGAAGCGGGCGAGCAGCTCGGCGACGTTGTTGCCGTACTTGTCCTGCTCCTCCTCGGCCAGCACCACGAGCCCGCCGCCCTCGGCCACGAACGACTCGACGGCGTCCAGCTCGTCGGCGGCGAAGACGGGGCTGCCGTGGCCGGTGGTGCGCTCCCACCGGTCGCCGGACGGGTGGGCGATCACCAGGACGTCCTGGCCGGACAGCGCCCCGGCCGTCAGGGCGCCTTCGGTGTGGGCGAGCACGTCGTGCCCCAGATGGCGCAGCGCGGCTGCCGCGCGCGCGTAGCTGTTGTCGTCGGGATGGGCGGGATTGATGGTCTCGGCGACCTCGCGGCGGATGGTCCACGACTCGCTGTGGGCCTCGTCGAACAGCACCCGGGGGAACGATGGCATGAAATATCTCCTGTTGCTACCGCCTTCTCACGGAAAATATACACATACGTACCCCCCTGTCCGTCAAACCTCAGGCCGCACCAGGGCGCACAACCCCTGATTCGTAGGCGAAGACGACCGCCTGGGCCCGGTCCCGCAGGCACAGTTTCATCAGCACCCTGGCCACGTGCGTCTTGACCGTGGCCTCGCCGACGTACAGGTCCCTGGCGATCTCGGCGTTCGTCAGCCCCCTGGCCAGCAGCCGCAGCACCTCCAGCTCGCGCGGCGTCAGCTCGGCCAGCATCGGCGAGGGCGTGGGGTCGGCGCGACCGGCGAACGTGGCGATGACCCGGCTGGTCACGGCCGGGTCGAGCAGCGCGTCGCCGGCGTGCACCACCCTGATCGCCTCCAGCAGCTGCTCGGGCGGCGACACCTTGAGCAGGAACCCGCTGGTGCCGGCGCGCAGCGCGGCGTAGAGGTTCTCGTCGGTGTCGAACGTCGTGAGCGTGATGACCTTGGGCGGCGAGGGCGTGTCCAGCAGCTCCTTGGCCGCGGCCAGCCCGTCGAGCCGAGGCATGGAGATGTCCATCAGGACGATGTCGGGTCTGGTGCGGCGGGCCACCGCGATGGCCTCGCGTCCGTCGCCGGCCTCGCCGACGACCTCCATGCCGGGGTCGCTCTCGACGACCATGCGCAACCCGGCCCTGACCATCGCCTGGTCGTCGGCGATGACGATTCGTATGCCCACAGGCGGAGGGTAGACGGCCGATGCCCGGCTTGGACACCCAGGTCAAGCCGGGCACAAGTCAGTTACAAGTCTACGAAGGGCGCACGCTCTGCCTGATGCGCGTCTGGACGGCGTCGTCGCAGGTGTTCTTGGCGCAGAAGTACATCACGAGCATGGTCTTGGGCTGACGGTCGATGACGTAGCTGACGAATCCGAGCCGGGTGCCGCCGGCCGGGTCGTGCAGCACGCCGTCGAAGCGGGTGGCCGGGCTGCTGCCCGCCTGGTCCTGGACCGGCTTGCCCAGGTCCACCTGGCCGGGCAGCAGGTTGTCCATCTTGCTCTTCATCTGCTCGGAGTCGCCGCCCGCGTCGAGGGTGTCGGAGACCTGGACGTACACCCCCACGGCGCTGTCGGGGTCGTCGGCGACGATCTGGGAGATCGCCGACCAGTCGGCGCCCGGACCGGCCACGAACAGCGACTCGAACTCGGTGGCGTGCGGCGAGGCCACGGCGAACAGGTCCTGGTGGGTGCGCGCGGTCCAGTCGCCGGGGTACTCGAAGGCCAGCGGGGCGGCGGCGCTGGCGGCGTAGCGCGACCAGGTGTCGCCGCGGTGGTTGAAGATGATCATCGCGACCAGCGTCAGCGCGGCCGCGGCGGCCACCAGGGTGACCGCCACGATCGGCAGCCGCCCCGGCCGCCTGGCCGGAGCCGTGGGATGGGTGGGGGCCGCGCGCCGGGAATGGTCCTCGTGCGGCCCCGAGGGCTGCCCCAGGCCGTGCGGGCCCGTGCCGGGCACCGCGTACGGGCTCTGCTGCGGTCCTGTCTGTGGGACGGCCTGAGGCCCCGTACGCGGGCCTGCCTGTGGACCCGCCGCCGCTCCCGGGACCGGCGCCGCGTGCGGGCCGGTGCGCGGGACGGCGTGCGGGACCAGATGGGGCCCCGACGGGTGCCGGCCGCCCGGCTCGGCCTCCTGGCCGCTGATCGCGTCGCGCAGCGCGGTCACGAACTCGACGCAGGTGGCGTAGCGCTGCTCGGGCGCCTTGGCCAGCGCGCGCGCCATCACGACGTCCACCTGCGGCGGCAGCTCGGGACGCAGCTGCGACAGCGGCGCGGGCTGCTCGGCCAGGTGCGCCCACAGCAGCGCGATGTCGTTCTCCCGCTGGAACGGCAGCCGCGCGCTCAGCGCCTCGTAGACCACGCAGGCCAGCGCGTACTGGTCGCACCGGCCGTCGATGTGCTCCTTGTTGATCTGCTCGGGCGACATGTACCGGGGCGTGCCGATGAACTGGTCGGTCTGGGTCAGGCCGGAGATCGACGAGCGGTGCTTGGTGATGCCGAAGTCGGTCAGGTAGACGTGGTCGCCGGCCAGCAGGATGTTGGCCGGTTTCACGTCGCGGTGGATCAGGTCGTGGGCGTGCGCGGCGTCGAGCGCGGCGGCCGTCTGGGCGAAGATCTGGCTGGCCTGGGCGAGCGGCAGCGGGCCCCGGTCGTAGATGAGCCGGCGCAGGTCGAGGCCGTCCACGTAGCGCATGGCGATGTAGAGCACGCCGTCGGCGTCGGCGTTGGCCTCGTAGATGGGGATGATGTTGGGGTGCTCGATGCTGGCGACCGTCCTGGACTCCAGGATGAAGCGCTGGCGGAACCTGTCGTCCACGGAGAGCACCGGGTTGAGGATCTTCAACGCCACGCGGCGGCTGAGCCGGGGGTCGAGCGCCAGGTAGACGACGGCCATGCCGCCCTTGCCGACGATGTCCTCGATGTAGTACCCGGCCACCTCCTGGCCGATGAGCGATCTGTCGTTCAATTGCATCACGTCTCGATGGGATGGCCGCAGTAGCCGCAGAAACGATGGGCCGGGCCGAGCCTCATGCCGCACGAGGTGCAGTACTTGACCGGCGGCGAGTCGGGGGCGGTCATCACCTGCTGCTGTTGCGGGACCGCCTGGAACGGCTGCGAGCGGCGCACGACGACGGTCTGGCTCGCGCCCTCGTCGAAGGGCGAGGGCACCGGCAGGGTCTCCGGCAGCTCGACCGGTCTCTCCGGGGCCCGCCGCCGCCACAGCAGGAACACCAGGCCGGCCCCGGCGATGAGCAGCAGCCCGCCCGCCACCAGGAACGGCCACAGCGGCGTGGAGCGCGACGGGGGCGCCGCCGCCTGCTTGGTGCCCTGGTCCTCGGGGCCGCCGCGCTTGGCCAGCGACGTCTTGAGCAGCGTGGCGGCCACCACGTTGCCGGGGTAGAGCTCCAGGACGCGCTGGAAGCCCGGCGCCGCCTCGGTGTAGTACCTGGTGTGGTAGCGGGTCAGCGCGGCCTCGAAGGCGGTGTCGATCGCGCCCCTGCGCGGCGCGACCTTGGCCGCGGCCAGGGTGGCGGTGATCTCCCTGACGCCCAGCATGGCGGCCGTCTTGCCGCCGCCGATGAGCATGCCGATGACGTGCCCGTCCTTGTCGCCGATCACCGGCGCGCCGGCCAGGCCCTGGTCGACCAGGGCGCCCAGCTTGACCGGCTCGTCCACCTTCTTCTCCGGGTCGGCGAACGGCCTGCCGGACACGCCGGCCTGCCCGCCCTTGGCCAGGTGGGCGATCTGCACGGTCTCCTGGACGCCGGGCCCCGGCCGGCCGAGGAAGCCTGCCACGTTGGTCGGCGAGCCCTCCTGCTCGGGCACCTTGTCGGCGAGCGGCGCGGTCGGCATGCCGACGCTGCCGGCGGCGGGCGTGAGCGGGACCAGCACGGCGGGCGTGTCGGGGGTCTTGCCGGCCTTGATGCACTTGTACTTCAGGCCCTGGCCGGGCGGCGAGACGTTGGTGAACACCGTGATGTCGGTGGTCACGTCGATGATGCAGGTGGCGGTGCTGGTCTTGGGCGGGTAGCACTCCTGCAGGTGGTGGTCGAGCAGGTCGTCCTTGAGCTTGTGCTTCTGGTAGTCGAGCGGGATCTTCACCTTGTGGTGCTCGGCGAAGATCTTGTTGGCGGCGTAGACGGCGACGTCATCGGGGTTGACGGCGTTGCGCCTGAGCGTGACGACGTCGCCCTCGGGGTTGACGACGGTCCCCGTGCCCGAGGCGAACGGGATGTCGTAGGAGCGCTCCACGTGTTTCAGCTCGCCGATGTGGTCGAGCAGGGTGATCTCCACATGGGACACCGCCTCCACCCGCACCACGGCCGGCGTCACCAGATCGGTGATCCCGCTGGGATGGTTGTGGGCCGCGGCGGGGAGAGCGGCGGGGATCGCGAGCAGCACGAGCGCCGCCGCCACGCCGCCCGCCAGAGCTGTGATGCGCGCCATCTTGGCTCCAAACACTGAATAGATCCAGGTTCCCAATCAGATGCCGTAAGTCAAGAGATCGATACATAGACAAGCGCTTGCTCGGGGATCTACCGTACCGGGATGGGGTTCGCGATCGGCGTCGACGTCGGCGGCACCTTCACCGACGTGGTCCTGAGCGGCCCCGGCGGGGTCACCGCCGTGGCCAAGTGTCTGAGCACCCACGACGACCCCATCGCGGGCATACTCACCGGCGTTACTCGCGCGCTCGGATCCGTGGACCCCGCCCGGGTCACCCGGGTCGTGCACGCCACCACGCTGGCGACCAACGCGGTGCTCGAACGCACCGGCGCGCGGGTGGCGTTCGTGACCACCCGGGGCTTCCGCGCCGCCGTCCCGCTCGGCCGTCACGCCCGCGTGGAGGAGGACCGGTACGACCTGCGCTTCACGCCGCCCCCTCCCCCGGTCGCGCCCGGCGACTGCTTCGAGGTGGACGAGCGCGTCTCGGCCCGCGGCGCCGTGCTCACCCCCCTGGACCCCGGCTCGGTACGGCGGGCCGCCGCGGAGATCGCCCGGCGCGGCATCACCTCGGCGGCCGTCTGCCTGCTGCACTCCTACGCCGAGCCCGCCCACGAACGGCGGACCGCGGCGATCCTGCGCGAGCACGTGCCGCACGTGGTGGCCTCCTGCGAGATCTGGCCCGAGATCCGCGAGTACGAGCGCGCCACCACCACCATCATGTCCGCCTACATCGGCCCGCTGATGACCTCCTACCTGTCGCGCCTGCGCGAGCGCCTGGCCGCGATCGGCATCGACGCGCCCGTGCACGTCATGGAGTCCGGCGGCGGGGTCGTCTCGGCCGAGCTGGCGGCCCGGCGCGCGGTGTCCACCATCGAGTCGGGCCCGGCCGCCGGGGTGCTGGCGGCGGCCGCGACCGGGCTGCCGGACGTGATCTCGTTCGACATGGGCGGCACGACGGCCAAGGCGTGCGTGGTGCGCGGGGGACGTCCGGAGATCACCCACGAGTTCCACGTGGGCGGCAAGGGCAGCTTCGGCGGCCGGCGGGCGGGCACCGGCGTGCCGATCAAGACGCCGGCCATCGACCTGGCCGAGGTCGGCGCGGGCGGGGGCAGCATCGCGTGGCTGGACCCGGCGGGCGCGCTGCGCGTCGGGCCCCGGTCGGCGGGCTCCTCCCCCGGTCCCGCCTGCTACGGGCTCGGCGGCGGCGAGCCGACGGTCACCGACGCCGACCTCGTGCTCGGCTATCTCTCCTCGGCCTCGATGCCGCTGTCGGCGCCGCTCGCGGCCAAGGCCGTGGACCGGCTGGCCGGGCCGCTCGGGGTGTCCCGGGAGGAGGCGGCGCACGCCGTGCACGAGATCGTCAACGCCTCGATGGCCGCGGCCGTGCACGTGGTGACGGTCCAGCGCGGGATCGACCCGCGGGGGTTCGCGCTGGTGGCGTTCGGCGGCGCGGGGCCGATGCACGCGGCCGGGGTGGCGCGGCGGTTCGGGATCGCGACGGTGGTGGTGCCCGCGTACTGCGGGGTGGCCTCGGCGGCCGGGCTGCTGGCGGGGGCGCTCTCGACGGACCGGGTGTTGTCGCGGCTGGACGCGGGCGACCCGGAGGAGGTCTTCGCCGCGCTGGCCGCCGACGCCGCCGCCGACCTGGGCGTCGCCCGGGTGCGGGTGGCCCGGTCGGTGGACGTGCGGTTCAAGGGCCAGTCGCACGACCTGACCGTGGACTGGGCGGAGTCGCGGGAGGAGCTGGCGTCGCGGTTCTTCGCGAAATATGCGCAGGTGTATGGGATTGTCCAGCAGGGGGAGATCGAGCTGGTCAGCTACCGCGTCCGCGTCACCGACGCCGCCACGCCCGCCGCGCCTGCCACGCCCGCCGCACCCGGGTCTGGTGGGGACGCGGAGAGCCGCAGGAGGGCGTACTTCCCCGAGGCCGGCGGGTGGCTCGACGTCCCCGTGCACACCCGGCGGACGCTGGACCGGGTGCGCGGCCCGGCGATCGTCGAGGACGCCGAGTCCACGATCGTCGTCCCGCCCGGCTGGCGGGCGGCGGCCGGCCCGTCGGGCGCGGTGCTCCTGACCCTGGAGGGCGCCGCGTGAACGACGCCCTGACCGCCGAGGTGCTGAGGAACGCGCTGGTCGTGGCCGCCGAGGAGGCCAGCATCGTGGTGGTGCGGTCGGCGTACTCGACGTTCATCGTGGAGGGCTCCGATGCCTCGGCGGCGATCCTGGACGCCGGGGGCCGCCTGGTCGCGCAGTCCATGGCGACCACGCTGATGAACAGCATGGCCCTGAAGGTCGCGCTGCCCGAGCTGCTGAAGGACGTCCCGCCGCACACCATGCGGCCCGGCGAGGCGTACGCGCTCAACGATGCCTACCGGGGCGGCGTGCACACCAACGACCTGCTGGTCTACCGGCCGGTGTTCGCCGGCGGGGTCCCGGCGTACTTCACCGCCACCATGATCCACGTCTCCGACCTGGGCGGGCTGTCGGCCGGCGGCATGGCGCCGCTGGCCACCGACATCTTCCTCGAAGGGCTCCAGCTCCCGCCGGTCCGCCTGGCCACCCGGGACGGCCTCGAACCGGCCGTGGAGGCCGTCCTGCGGGCCAACAGCCGCACGCCCGACAAGGTCATGGGCGACGTGCGGGCGCTGGTGGCCGGGACGGCGGTGGCCGCCGCCCGCGTGGAGGCCCTGATGGCCGAGTACGGCGTGGCGGGCCTGGCCGCGGGCGTCGAGGACTACCTGGACCACACCGAGACCAGGACCCGCGCGGCGCTGGCGGAGCTGCCCCGGGGACGGTTCGAGGCGTCGTACCCGATCGACGACGACGGGGTGCGGCCGGGGGTGGCGCACCACGTACGGGTCGCCGTCACGCTCGGCGGGGACGCGGCCGTCCTCGACTTCACCGGCACCGGGCCGCAGGTGCCCGCCGCGATCAACGCCTCGGCGTCGCAGTCGCTGGCGGCGGCCGTCTTCGCGGTGCGCTGCTTCCTGGACCCGACGATCCCGATGAACGACGGCTGCCTGCGCGCGATCGAGGTCGTCCTGCCGGAGGGCTCCCTGCTGAACGCCCGTTCGCCGTATCCGTGCGGCGGCCGGTACGTCCCCATCTACGCCGCCATGGAAGCGGTGTTCCAGGCGATGTCGGACGCGATGCCGGACCGCGCGATCGCGGCCAGCGGGATCCTCCAGCCGTTCTCGATCGCGGCGGTGGGCGCGCCGTACTGGATCCATCTGTCCTACGACTTCGGCGGGGTGGGCGCCCGGCAGGGGCTGGACGGGCCGGACGCGACGGGCGTGCACTTCGGCATCGGCCGCAACTCGGTGCCGCAGGCCGAGCCGGTGGAGAGCCGCTGCCCGCTGATCGTGGAGTCGGTCGGGACGATCGCCGACTCCGGCGGCCCCGGCCGCTTCCGGGGCGGGCTCGGCTCGCGTACCGTCTACCGCTTCCTGGCCGACTGCCACGTCACCACCCGCGGCGACCGCCTGCGCCTCCCGCCCCCGGGCCGGGACGGCGGCCTGCCCGGCAGGGTGGGCGGCTTCCACAAGCGCCACCTGGACGGGCGGGTGGAACGCCTGGCCTCGAAGGTCAACAACGTGCGGTTCGCGGCGGGCGAGGCGTTCGTCGTGGAGACCACGGGCGGCGGCGGCCTCGGCCCCCCGTCGGAAAGGGACCCGGCGGCGATCCTGGCCGACCTGGAGTCCGGCCACATCACCCCCGAAGGCGCCGCGACCGACTACGGCTTCAGTAGTCGACCAGTTCCTCGGGATCGAAGCTGACCGGGCAGGGTGACGACAGACTCACCATCGTGCCGGCCTTGTGGGCGACGGGTTCACGATAGGAGCCGCCGTCGAGCTCATACACGTAGAGAGAAGGCCCCTCATCGAGTTCGATGCGCCAGTATGCGGGGATTCCCGCAGCGGCGTAGGCGGCCGCCTTGTTGCCCCGGTCATGCGTCTTGGTGCTCGGACTGACCACCTCCACGGCCAGCAGGACGTCGGCGGCCTCGAAGACGAGCTTGACGTTTCTGGCCTTGTCTCTGGTGACGACGGCCAGATCCGGGATGAAGAGGTCTCTCTCCGAGGCTCGGACGTTGACGGTCGAGTACACCTTCAGCTGCGCCGGCAGGGCGCGGTGCAGGATCGTCTGAAGCAGGAAGATCGCATCCTGGTGCGGGGGGGTGGGGGCAGGACTCACTACCAGACTCCCGTTGAAGAGCTCGTAGCGGTTCCCGTCGTCGGGGAACCTGAGCAGGTCGTCGACTGTGAACGGCGGCGCGCCGGGAAGAACGGTGCGCCTCGTCGTCGGTTCGATCGCCAATGCGGTCACCCACTCAGTATCGGGAGTCACGCCCTTGTCCACATGCTACTTCCCCCAAAATCGTCACCTGTAGTCACCGGGGCGCCACGCCTCGGCGCCGCGGCGGACGGCGGTGTGGACGGCGCGGGCCGCGCGGGCGCCCCACTCCGAGCGGGGGCCGCCGAAGAGCTGCTCGGGGCCGTCTTGCGGCACCACCACGCAGACGGCGTCCGAGGCGGTGCCCGTGCAGGGGTAGCCGGCCTCGATCAGCGCCTGGGTCTTGGCCTCGGTGACCGTCATGACCAGGTTCACCAGGGCGGCGTCGGTCATGGCGACGGGCAGGACGGTGACGATGTTGACGGTGCCCGCCCGCATGGGGGCGAGTTCGGGGTCGGCGGCGCCCTCGGGGGCGGCGGCCCAGGTGGGGACGCGCAGCCCGACGGTGGCCACGGCCTCGGCTCCCCCGTCGGCGGCCCGCACGTACCGGTCGACGGAGGCGGCGGTCAGCATGCCGACGCCGGGGCCGGACGGGCCCAGCTCGACCAGGTGGTCCACCGGGTCCATGCGCGCGTAACCGGCCACGACCTGGGCGTTCAGCACCCATTCGCGGGGGCCGATGCCGCCGCCGAGCATGGCCGAGGAGATCATCCGGAAGCCGGGCCCGAACTCCCACAGCAGGGACCCCAGCCGGGCCCCCTCCTCCACGCGATAGGTCAGCTTCACGTCCCACCTCGCACCAGGTGCACCACGGGCCGCCCGTCGGGGCCCGGCTCGATCTTGACACGGGCGTCGAAGTGCCGTCCGATCAGCGCCTCGGTGAGCACCTGTTCGGGGCGGCCCGTGGCGGCGGCGTGGCCGTCGGCCAGCAGCATCAGGGAGTCGGCGTACAGGCCGGCGACGGTCAGGTCGTGCAGGGTGGTGACGACGGTCAGGCCGTCGGCGCGGCGCAGGCGGTCGACCAGTTCCAGCACCTGCTGCTGGTGGCCGAGGTCGAGCGCGGTGGTGGGCTCGTCGAGCAGCAGCACGGGGGCCTGCTGGGCCAGCGCCCTGGCCAGCACGACGCGCTGGCGCTCGCCGCCGGACAGCTCGCCGACGCGGCGTCCGGCGAAGGAGGTCAGGTCCAGCCGGTCCAGCACGGACCCGGTCACCTCGCGGTCGTGCCGGCTCTCCCGTCCCAGGTAGGGGATGTACGGCGTGCGCCCCAGCAGGGCGTAGTCGAAGACCGTCATGTCGGGCGGCAGGGCGGGCGTCTGCGGGGCGTAGGCCAGCAGCCTGGCGCGCTCGCGGGGCTTGAGCGCGGCGAGCGGGCGCTCGTCGAGCACGATCTCTCCCTGGTGCGGGACGATCGCGCCCATGACGGTCTTGAGCAGCGTGGACTTGCCCGCGCCGTTGGGCCCGATGATCGCCAGCCACTCGCCGCGCCGCACGTGCGCGTCGACGCCGGTCAGCACGTCGCGCTCGCCCAGGCGCACCGACAGGGCCCGTACGCCGATCACGTGGCCACCCGCCTGGTCATGCGCAGGACGCCGACGAAGAACGGCGCCCCGACGAACATCGTGACGACCCCGATGGGCAGCTCGGCCGGCGCGATCACGGTACGGGCGATGAGGTCGGCCGCCACGAGGAAGGCCGCGCCGCCGATCAGCGACAGCGGCAGCACGATCCGGTACGAGCCGCCCGCCAGCCGCCGGACGACGTGCGGCACGACCACGCCGACGAACCCGATGAGCCCGCTGACCGCCACGGCCGACGCGGTGGCCAGCGAGGCGGCCACGAGGACGGTCAGGCGCACCCGCCCGGCCCGTACGCCGAGGCTGCCGGCCTCCTCGTCGCCGACGCTGAGCACGTCCAGCATCCGGCCGTGCAGCAGGAGCAGGACGGAGGAGACCGCGGCGTACGGCAGCACCAGCAGGAGCTGGTCCCATCCGCCGCCGACGTCGCCGAGGATCCAGGAGTAGATGCGCTCCAGCTCCTCGACCTTGAGCTGCTGGACGAACGTCTGGATCGCGGTCAGGAACGACGTGACCGCGACCCCGGCCAGCACCAATGTCGCGGTGCCGCCACCGGTGCCGCCGCCGGAGCGGCCGGCCGCGTTGCCCAGCGTGTACGCCAGGAACACCCCGCCCACCGCCCCGGCGAAGGCGGCGACGGGGATGCTCGCGCTCGCGCCGGGCAGCAGCACGATGGCCAGCGTCGTGGCCAGCCCGGCGCCGGAGGCGGCCCCCAGCAGGTACGGGTCGGCCAGCGGGTTGCGGAACACGCCCTGGTACCCGGCGCCGGCCATGGCCAGCAGGCCGCCCACGACCGCGGCGACGAGCACCCTGGGCAGGCGCAGCTCGTACAGCAGGCCCTGCTCGACCGGCGCGAGGCCCGAGTCGGCCGAGACGAACGGCAACCAGTCCGCCACCTGGAGGACCACCTGCCACGGCGAGATGTCCGCCGCGCCGCCGAGCAGCCCGGCGACCATCGTGAGGGCCAGCACGGCGAGGGCGCCCGCCACCCAGACGGGACGCGCCCTCGACGGCTGCGCCTTGCCTGTCACGCTCAGCCCGCGCCGCCGGCCTTGGCCACGGCCGCGCCGATCGCCTGGGCCAGGTCCACGACGCGCGGGCCCCAGCGGGAGGCGAGGTCGTCGTCGAGCTGGATCACCTGGTCGTTCTTGACGGCCGAGAGGTTCTTCCAGCCGGGCCGCTTGACCAGCGTCTCCTTGCTCTGCTGGCAGCACTTGACGTCGGCCAGGAAGATCAGCGCGGGGTCGGCCTGGGCGACGAACTCGGCCGACAGCTTGGGGTAGCCGCCCGCCGCGTCCGGGGCCTGGTCGGCGATGTTGGTCAGCCCGAACATGCCGTAGACCTGGCCGATGAACGTCTTGGACGTGGCGGCGTACGGCGTCTGGTCCAGCTCGTGGTAGTAGGTGAGCTTCTTGTCCTTGGGGGCGTCGGCGGCCAGCTTGGCCATGGCCGCCTTCATGCCGGAGACGACCTCGTCGGCCTTGGCCTTGTTGCCGGTGGCCGCGCCGATCTCGCTGATCTCCTCGTACGCCTCCTCCAGCCCGGTGGCGGCCGGTTCGAGCAGGACGGGGACGTTCACCTTGGCCAGCTCGGCGACGATCTTGTCCTGGTCGTTGGAGAGGATGACCAGGTCGGGCTTCTTGGCGATGATCGCCTCGACGTTCGGCTTGAAGCCGGACAGGTCGCTCTTGGGCGCCTCCGGCGGGTAGTTCGACTGGTCGTCCACCGCGACGACCTGGGGGCCTGCGCCGACCGCGAACAGCGTCTCGGTGTGGGTGGCCGAGAGCGAGACGATGCGTTCGGGCTTCTTGGCGAGGGTGACCTTGCCGTTGCCCGCCTCGACGGTGACCGGGAAGTCCCCGGTGCTCGCCGCCGCGGTGGTAGGGGTGGGGGGTTCGGAGGGGGCGACATTGGCGCCGGTCTGGCCGCATCCGGCCAGGACGAGCGTTCCCAGCAGCGCGCCCGCGAAGGCCGTGCGTACGGGCCTCACGAGTAGTCCTTTCACACTGTCGGAACCGAGAGACCCGCGATGAGCGACGGATCACCCTTTTCCACGAGGGTTGATGACGTCGGCGCAGAGGCAGGCGACCTGGCTATGACAGTTGCGGGACAGCGCCGGAATCGCACCGGACTTCGCTGCAGCACTGCGCGTCGGACAAACGTTATCAATGCCCCAGACGTCCTCGACGTCAAGGGGTCTCGGGGTCAGGCGTCGAAACCCCCGGGGGCAGGCGTCGAAGGCCACCGGGGTCAGGCGGCGAGCTGCGCCTCCGCGGCGGCGATGATCTCCTGCAGGCGCAGGCCGTGCGCCGCGTCCAGCGGGTGGCCGCCGCCGCGCCGGACGGTCTGGGCGAACTCCTCGGCCACGACCTCGAAGGGGTCCTCGTCGCCGGGCAGCAGGACGGCGTTGCCGGTCCTGCCGTACACCTCGAACGTCGAGGGCGGCAGGTCGCCGACGGCCGCCATGCACAGGGACGCCTCGCTGACCGCGCCGCCCTCGTGCTCCAGCAGCAGGCCGGTCCAGCCGAGCGGGTTGCCGTGCGCGCGCACGCCGACGACCCGGCCGAGCGCGGCGTCGAGCAGGTCGATCACGTGCGGGCCGACATCCAACAGGGCGCCGCGCTCCAGCCGCCACGGGGTGGCGAACGGGTTGCCGCCGAGCAGCGCGCCGGAGATGTTGGCGGCGTGCCCGCCGAACGGCTGGATCTCGGCGCAGCGGGCCAGGAACGTGCGGGTCGGGGTGGCGTAGCGCATGGTGAGCATCATCTGCGAGGGCACGCCCGTCTCCGCCACGGCCTCGGCCACCCGCATGGCCCCCTCGACGGAGTCGGCGAGCGGCTTCTCCAGCAGCAGCCCCTTGCCCGCGTGGGCGGCGCGGACGGCCAGCTCGGCCTGCACGCCGGGCGGCACGCAGAACGCCACGGCCTCGCAGGCGTCGAACAGCTCCTCGACCCGCTCGTACACCGGGGCGCCGAGCCTGACGGCCTGTTCGGGGCGGCGGGCCCAGACGCCGGCGAGCCGGGTGTGGGGGCCCTTGGCCAGCATCGGCGCGTGCGCCATCTCCGCCCAGGGCCCCGCCCCGATCAGCCCGACCGCGACCGGCTCCATCCGTCCCCCTTAGTCCGCTTTTCTCCAGACCTTAGATCCCCTGTCCGGGCTCCCGCCCACCGGCCCCTGCGGTCAGGCGCGGGAGCGGTGGATGGCGTGTTCCGGGCGGTGGACGAGGGTGCCGCCGTCGAGGGCGATGGTCTGGCCGGTGATGCAGCGGGACTCGGCCGAGGCCAGGAAGCCGACCAGGTCGGCGACGTCCTCGGGGGCGCAGGGCCAGGGCAGGAGGCGTTCGGCGGCCTTGTCGGCGAGCTGCCCGGGGGTGAGGGCGCGCTCGGCGGCGGCGGTCATGACCAGGGCGGGGGCGACGGCGTTGCAGCGGATGCCGCGGGCGCCGTACATGGTGGCGACGTAGCGGGTGAAGCCCACCAGGGCCGCCTTCGAGGTGCCGTACGCGGCGTGGTCCACGTCTCCGGTCAGGCCCGACACCGAGGAGGTCAGGACGATCGCGCCGCCGTCGCGCATCACCGGGACGACGTGCTTGACCAGCAGCATCGCGCCACGCAGGTTGACCTCCATCGTGCGGTCCCAGACGGCGGCGTCCATCGCGGTCAGGTCGCGGTCGCGGCCGTAGACGTCGCGGTCGAGGCAGGCGGCGTTGGAGTGCAGCACGTCCACCCGGCCGAAGGCGGCCACCAGCGCGGCCACCGACTCCGCCACCTGCTTCTCGTCCGACACGTCGCAGGTCAGCGCCATGGCGGCGCCGCCCCGGGCCCGTACGGCGGCGGCGGTGGCCCGGGCGGGGGCGGCGCGCAGGTCGAGCACGCCCACCCGGGCGCCCTCGGCGGCCAGCCGGGCCGCGCACGCCGCGCCGATGCCGGACCCCGCCCCCGTCACCAGCGCCACCCGCCCGCCGAACCGCCCGTTCGGGGGATCCGCGGTCACCACTCCACCTCCAGCGCGCTCAGCCCGCGCCCCACCAGCGACCTGCGGTAGGCGACGGGCGCGTCCGGGGCGAGCCGCAGGCCGGGCAGGCGGCGCCCGAGGACGTCGAGCGCGGTGCGCAGCTGCAGGCGGCCGAGCGCGGCCCCGACGCAGAAGTGGATGCCGTACCCGAACACCAGGTGGTCGGCGGCGTTGGGACGGTCGATCACGAACCGGTCCGGGTCGGGGAAGACGGTCTCGTCGTGCCCGGCGGAGTCGGTGGACAGCAGGACGAGCGAGCCCGCCGGGATCGTCACGCCGTGCAGGACGACGTCCTGGACGGCGTGCCGGAAGGAGCCCAGGGAGGCGCCGTCGATCCGCATGCACTCCTCGACCGCCCCCGGGATCAGGTCCGGCGGCACCGGCCAGGCGTCCTCGCGCAGCAGCCGCAGGACGCTGTTGCCGAGCTGGTTGGGGACGGTGTCGTTGCCGCCGAGCAGGATCGTGGAGATCAGCTCGACGACCTCACGACGGCTCAGCTCGTCGCCGATCAGCGAGGTCATCAGGGACGTGAAGTCGTCCCGCGGGTCCTTGGCGCGGGCGGCCACCAGGCGGTCGACGTAGTCGAGGTAGGCCAGGAAGCTGTCGGCCAGCTCAAGCTGGCGGGCCGGCGGCTGCGGCGACAGGAACAGCATGAACCAGTCCTTGACGTGCGCCTGCACGAACGCCTCGTCGGCCGCGGGCACGCCGATGAAGCGGGCGGTCAGCTTGACCGACGGCTCGTGCCCGATCTCGGCGACGAAGTCGGCCCGGCCCCTCGGCGCGACCCGGTCGAGGACGTCCTCGTTCAGCCGCCGGAAGCGCTCCTCCATGGCGGCGACGGCCCGCGGCGTGAAGGCCCGGGAGACCGAGCGGCGCAGGCGGGTGTGGTCGGGCGGGTCCACGTTGGCCACGAAGCTGGACAGGAACGAGCCGTGCTCGCCCAGCTTGGCGCGGGTCTGCGGGGTGAGGCTGCGGGAGATCGTGAGCGAGCCCTCGGAGGAGAAGCGGGCCGGGTCGCCGTACGCGGCGCGCACGTCGGCGTGGCGGGTCAGCACGTACGCGCCCAGGTGCTCGCTGCGGAACACCGGCCGTCCGGCGCGCAGGCGGCGCAGGAAGTCGTACGGCGCGGCGACGTGCCAGTCGGCGGCGACGTCGAAGTCCTGCGCCGAAGCGGGGGGCGTCGCAGAGGTCATCGCAGGATCCTCCTGGGGTTGTCGACGAGCATCTGGTGGAGCTGGTCGCCGGTGACGCCGCGGCTGCGCAGTTCGGGCACGACGTCGCGGGAGATGTGCAGGAGGTGGTAGTTCGGATGGCGACGCCGTACGACGTCGGGGTCGAACCGGTCATTGAAACAGTACGAATCGTGACCTAGAACCATTTTTCCGGCGTGGCCGCGTTCGCACATCGCCGCCACCACCGCCACCCGGTCCTCGAACGAGCTGATCGTCTCGATGCCGAACCGGTCCATGCCCAGGTAGGAGCCACCCGCCACCAGCTCCTCCAGGTACGCCAGGTCCGTCGAGTCGCCCGCGTGCCCGATCACCACCCGTTCCAGGTCCACGCCGAGCGAGCCGAGCAGCCGCTGCTGCTCCAGCCCGCCCCTGGAGGCGCTGTGCGAGTGCGTGGTGATCGGCGCGCCGGTGGCCAGGTGGGCCTCGGCCACGGCCCGGAACACCCGCTCGCACCCCTTGGTCATGCCGAGGTGGTCGGAGGCGCATTTCAGCATGGCCGCCTTCACCCCGGTCCGCCCGATCCCCTCGGCGAGGTCGCGGACGAAGAACTCGGCCAGCCGGTCCGGGCCGCCGAACAGCGACCCCGGCCCTCGGTTCCCGAAGTACGGCGGCAGCGCGTCGTAGGTGTAGAGCCCGGTGGCGGCCACGATGTTCACCGACGTCAGCTCGGCCACCCGCTGGACCGCCGGGACGTACCGGCCGAGCCCGACGACGGTCAGGTCGACGATCGTGTCGATGCCTTCGGCCTTGAGCGCGTCGAGCTTGGCCGCCGCCTCCCGCGCCCGCCGCTCCAGGTCCCAGCCCTCCGGGACGTCCGGCCAGTTCCACAGGATCTCCGGGCTGAGCCCGAACACGTGCTCGTGCATCAGCGTCGCCCCGAGGTCGGCGACCGGCCCCCTCACGGTCTCAGGCACGGGAACCTCTCGTGCTCGAAGGGCCGGTTGACCTCCAGGCCGAGCCCGTCGGTCTGCCGGTACGGCAGCCCGGTGTAGAGGGCGTCGGCGTCGAAGTAGGTGACGGTGAACGACAGGCGGGCGGCGTCGCGGCGGTTGGCGGGCGCGCCGTGCACGGTGAGCGCGTGGTGCACGGTGGCGTCCCCGGCCCGCAGGTCGAGCGGCGGCGACAGCTCCAGCTCGGCGAGCCAGGGATGCTGGCTGAGCTGGTCGTCCCCGGCGCGGGTGAAGCTGCGCCCGAGCAGGCCGCAGCGGTGGGAGCCGCTGTAGAAGCGCAGCGACCCCATGTCGGCGGGCACGTCGGCCAGCGCCAGCCACACGGTCAGCATGGCCGAGCGGTCCATGGGCATCCACGGGAAGTCCTGGTGGAACTCGGTGGCGCCGTGCTCGCCCGGCTCCTTGACCAGCAGGTTGGTGACCTGCACGCGCACGGCCCGCACCCCGCCCAGCAGCCGCACGGCGTTGCGGCCCATGGCCGGGCTGGTGCTCAGCGCGCCGAACAGCTCGTCCTCGGCGGCGACGTCGCGGGACTGCCCGAAGGCCCGGTCGACCGGCGTGTCCCCGGCCCGGCTGCGCGACCGCAGGCGCTCGCGGGCCCGTTCGCGCAGCTCGCCGACCGCGTCCGGGGCGACCAGCCGGTCCAGGCGGACCCAGCCGTGCTCGCCGAAGAACGCCACCTCGTCGTCCGTCGCCTGGCGTACCGGGATCTCCATGGCCACCAGTGTGCCACTCCAAGCAAGCGCTTGGTAAGATCCGGGTCGAGGAGGATGCCGTGCGACGGTTCAGGTTCGGTGCGGTGCTGCGCGGGGCGCGGTCCGGCAAGGAGTGGGCCGAGCGGGCCAGGCGGCTGGAGGCGTCCGGCTTCGACGTGCTGCTGGTGCCCGATCATCTGGTCGGACCGCGCTTCGCGCCCGTCGCGGCGCTGACGGCGGCGGCCTGCGCCACCACCCGGCTGCGCGTCGGCACGCTGGTGTTCGCCAACGACTTCCGGCACCCGGCCGTGCTGGCCAAGGAGGCCGCCACCCTGGACCTGCTCTCCGGCGGACGCCTGGAGCTCGGCCTGGGCACCGGCTGGATGGCCGACGAGTACGACCGGGCCGGGCTGCGGCTCGACCCGCCCGGCGTGCGCCTCGACCGGCTGCGCGAGGCCCTGGAGGTGATCAAGGGCCTGTGGGACGGCGGCCCGCTGACGTACGAGGGCGCGCACTACCGCCTGGCCGGGCTGGAGCAGGAGCCCCGGCCGGTGCAGCGCCCGCGCCCGCCGATCCTGCTGGGCGGCGGCGGCCCCCGCATGCTGGCCCTGGCCGCCGAGCACGCCGACATCGTCAACCTCGGCACCCGCGTCAAGGCGGACGGCACCGGCCCCGACCCGCGCGACGCCGGACCGGAGGCGTTCCTCGCCAAGCTGGCGCTGCTGCGGCGGAGCCCCCGCCACCACCTGCTGGAGATCGGCACCAGCGTGATGCAGGTGGGCGAGCGCAAGCCGGAGGAGTCGTGGAGCGCCGCCGACAGCTCGGGCCTCGGCGACACGCCGCAGGTGCTGCTCGGCACCCGCCGCGACATCGCGGACCAGCTGCGCCACTGGCGCGAGGCGCACGGCGTCACCTACTTCGTGCTGCACCACGAGCGTGACCTGGCCGCCTTCACCCCTGTCGTCGAGGAGCTGGCGGCTCTGCCGGATGATGGACCTCATGGATGAGATGTTGTTGCTGAGGCACGGAGCGACCGAATGGAGCACGGCCGGCCGGCACACCGGCCGTACCGACCTGCCCTTGACGCCCGAGGGGGAGGATCAGGCCAGGGCGCTGGCGCCGCTGGTCAAGGCGTCCGCGTTCGGGCTGGCGCTGGTCTCCCCCGCGCAGCGGGCCCGCCGTACGGCGGAGCTGGCCGGTTTGACGGACTACGAGGTCGACCCCGACCTGTGGGAGTGGGACTACGGCGGCTACGAGGGCATCACCACGCCGGACATCAGGAAGACCCGGCCCGGCTGGTACCTGTGGCGTGACGGCGTGATCCCCGGCGACGCGGAGCATCCCGGCGAGAGCGCCGCCGAGGTGGCCGCGCGCGCCGACCGGGTGATCGAGCGGGCCCGCGGGGCCGAGGGGCGGGTCGTGCTGGTGGCGCACGGCCATTTCCTGCGCGTGCTGGCCGCCCGCTGGCTCGGCCTCGACCCGGCGGACGGCCGTTTGCTGCGGCTCGACACCGGCACCTACTCCCGGCTCGGCTTCGAGCACGCCGAACCGGTGCTGCTGAGCTGGAACTCGCCGGTGGCCTGAGGGGGGAGGCCGGGGGCGCGGCCCCTTGAGGAGACCCGTCAGTCGCAGCCGAGGGTGGCGGCGGCGCGGATCAGGTCGCGGGCGAGGTCCCGGTCGCCCTCCGACGCGTGCGGGAAGGCGTCCGGGGGCCACCGGCCGGCCACCAGCCGGCAGAAGTCCACCGCGCCGGCCGAGATCAGCCCGGCGTCCCGGCCCGGGGTGCGCGAGAGCGGGACCGTCCAGGTGCCGCCCCCTGGCCCGGTCAGCACGACGGTGACCGAGACGTCGCGGCGCGGCCCCCGCAGCGCCCGGGGCAGCAGCGCCAGGCCGAACTCGGCGACCAGGCGCACGTGCCCGGCATGCGGCGGCGCGGGCGGGCGGCCGGTCGCGGCCCTGATGTCGTCGGCGTGCGTCCAGGTCTCGAACGTGCGCTGGACCAGGGCCTGCCGCAGCGGCGCGCGGGCCGGGCGCACCCCCGCCAGCGCCACCTCCACCCCGAGCAGCACCTCTCCGACGCTGGAGAGCCGTTCCAGCAGCGCCCCGGCCTGCTCCCGCCAGCGCCGGCGCTCCGGGGCCGCGCCCGCGCCGGGCAGGCCCATGAAGAAGGCCACGGTGGCGTCGTTGGCGGCCAGGTGCCGGACCAGGTCGCGGACCGTGCCGTGCCGGGCGATCGGCGCGTCCCACTGGGCCGGGCTCAGCTCGGCGAGCAGGTCGTCCATGAGCGCCACCTGCTCGGCGTACGGCACGGTCACGGACGCCACGCCCCCGGCCTCGCCCACGCCGTAGAGGTACGGGTCCGTCATGGCTGCCTCCGCAGCCGACGCTAACCCGGCCGCGGTTCCCGCGCCAGACGGCTGCCGGGGAACGGCGCGAGCAGGGTCTCGCGCCAGGGGCCTTCGAGGTAGCCGCGGGCCCGCCTGCCCCAGTCGAGCAGCCGGGAATCGGGCGGGACCTCGTCGTCGAGCCCGAGCGCGGCGTCGCGGGCGCGCTGGGTGGCCAGGTGGTCGTCCAGCGAGACGGCCCACATGGTGACGGCTTCGGTGTCGCAGAACAGCACCTCGTACAGGCCGGTCAGGGTGTGGCCGTGCTCGGCCAGCAGCGGGGCGCGCTCGGCGCGGACGGCGTCCAGGTAGTCCAGCGCGGCCCCGGGGCGGACCCGGGCGCTCTCGAAGAGGTAGAACTCGGCGGCGGGGGCCTCGGCGAGCGGCGGGCAGCCCGGCGCGGCGCCGAGCGGCCTGGAGAAGGCGGAGAAGCGCAGGTCGTCGATGTCGGACAGGAACAGGCGCTCGTCCACGCCCTGGTAGATGTCCATCATCTGACGCCAGCCGCCGTCCCACCCGCCGTGGCAGTCCCACAGTGTGACGGCCTTGAACTGGGGGTGGCCGGTGATGCCCACGGCGTAGAAGGCGCCGACGAGGTCGATCTCGCGCGACCTGATGGACATGCCGGTGGTCAGGGCGGGCCCGGCGCGGCTCTCGTCCTCGCGTTTGTAGCGGGTCAGCCAGGTCAGGTACTCCAGCGGCCGCCTGGAGTTCATCGGCCGGAAGTCGACCTCTTCGAGCAGGTGGATCGCGCGCCGCACCACGCCTCCTCTACCAAGCATTTGCTTGGCACGAGGATAGCGATCAGGTCAGCGCCTGGGAAGGCCGCGGCCCCCTGCCGGTCAGCCACTCCAGCACCCGGCGGTGCCCGGAGGCGGCGTCCTCGAAGTGGCCCCAGTGCCAGTAGCGCGGCTGGTCGCGCAGGCCGGTCACCCAGGTGCGGTAGGAGATGGCGGCGCCCGCGGGCGCCACGCCGTACGTGCGGACCACGACCTTGCCGCCCGGCGCGAGCAGCACGTCGTCGGCGATCGGGTACAGGTTCATCTGGTCGAGCATGTACGACATCCTGACCTGCGGAAATTCCCCGCCGGTTACGCCACCGGCGCGCCCCCGTTACGGGAGCGCGCCGGAGGTGAACAGGCCGTTACACGAGGAGGCCGTCGAACTCGCCGTCCTTCGCGCCGAGCACCAGGGCCCGGATCTCGTCGCGGGTATAGATGAGAGCAGGACCGTCGGGGAAGCGCGAGTTGCGGACCGCGATCCCTCCGTCGGGAAGCTCCGCGAGCTCCACGCAGTTGCCCTGCGAGTTGCTGTAGCGGCTCTTGCGCCAGGCGACCTGGGTGAGGTCGGCCGCGGGCATGCCGTTGTAGGTGTGGTTCATCTACATCTTTCTGAGAAGACCGCCGATGAGCTCGACGGTGCCCCCTGGCGTGGTGCTTTCCACGCACAGTTGCTCCATGGCGGTGAGGTACGGGTCGATGTCCTCACGTTTGTCCAGGTACAGGGCACCCCAGAGCTGCTCGACGTAGACAACGTCCGACAAATCGGACTCGGGAAACCGCAAGATGCTGAACGCGCCCCCCTCGGCGGCGTGCTTGCCGAACCTGAAGGGCATCACCTGGAGGGTGATGTTGGGCAGGGCGGCGACTTCCAGCAGATGCTGGAGCTGCTCGGACATGACCTCTCGCCCGCCGATGGTCCGCTTGAGCGCCGCCTCGTCGATGACGGCCCACAGCTTGGGGCCGTCCTTCTGGGTGAAGCGCTCCTGGCGCTGCATGCGCATGTGCACGCGGCGCTCGATCTTGTCCGGACTCGCGTCGGGATTGCCGAGCTGGAAGACCGATCGCGCGTACGAGGCCGTCTGCAGCAGGCCGGGCACGAACTGCACCTCATAGGTACGGATCACGCTCGCGGCCTCCTCCAGGCCCACGTACGTCGTGAACCACGAGGGCAGCTCGGCGGAGTACTTGTGCCACCACCCGGGGGTGTTGGCCTCGCGGACCATCTCCAGCAGGGCACGGCGTTCGGCATCGTCGACGACGCCGTACAGGGTGAGCAGGTCCTCCACGTCACGTGTCTTGAACCCGACACGCCCGAGCTCCATGCGGCTGATCTTGGATTCGGACGCCCGGATGTGGAACCCGGCCTGGCCGCGGTCGAGCCCAGAGGCCTCGCGCAGGCGCCTGAGGCTCGCACCCAGCATGATGCGCCGAACGGTCGAGCCGGAGCCGGGCGGATCAATGGACACGTGCTGCTCCTTGTGTCGTTTCCTTGAAGACACAGTCTGTCACTTGGCGGCCGAAAGATCATGGGCCGCAGACAAGATCCCCTTTCCCCCATATTGACCACTTGAGGAGAACCGTAGCGGTTGCACGAGTTGTCTGCACGTGCATTCGCTCTTGCACCTGCACGAGAGATTGCCGCAGAATGATCACGTGCAATCCACCACGGCGTCCGGCCAGTGGACCACGTTCGACTGGTGGCCGCCCGTCGGCTGGTGGCCGGAGGCGGCTCGCGATCTCCTGGTGACCGGCCCGTCCGCGAGCGCCACGTACGTGCTCCCGCCCACCGCGTCCTCGGTCCACTCCGCGCGCAGCTTCACCACGGGGACCCTGTCCGGCTGGGGGCTCGGCGAGCTGGCCGAGAACATGGAGCTGGTGGTCTCCGAGCTCGCCACCAACGCCCTGCGCCACGGTCTGCGCCTCGACGAGCCCCACTGCCAGCGCCCGGTCCACATGTCCCTGGTGCGCCGCGGCTCGCTCGTCACCAGCGCGTTCACCGATCCCGGCACCTCGGTGCCCGTGCTGCGATACCCTGGCCCCCTTGACACCGGCGGCCTGGGTCTCCACATCGTCGAATCACTCAGCCTCCGCTGGGGGTGGTCGGCACTCGCGCCCCACGGCAAGATCGTCTGGGCGGTCCTCTCCTGAGAGAGGGGTGCTCTGCACTACCGTGGATGGTCATGGCTCACGGTGAGTCCCACGCGACCCCATGAGAGTGCTGACAGATGGAAGATCACCTGCTCGGCTGGCTGCGCACACTAGACGAAATCCGGCTTGCCCGCATCCTGGCCAACAGGCCCGACGCCATCGCGCCGCCCTGGCCCCGCAGGCTCGACACGCTGGCCCAGCGCCTGGGCAACGGCTTCGCCGTCATGGAGGCCATGCGGGGGCTGCCGCTGCCCGCCCTGCAACTGGCCGAGGCGGGCCTGACCATGAGCCGGCCGACGCCCGAGGGGCTGGCCGCCTTCCTCGGCGTCCCGGGCCAGACGGTGGCCCCCTGGCTCGACCATCTGTACGACCACGCGCTGGCCTGGCCCGACGCCGACGGCGTGATCCATCTGGCCGAGGGCGTGGCGCGCTGGTGGGCGGCGCCGCTCGGCCTGGGCGAGCCGCTGGAGCATTACCTCAACTCCTGGACGATCAGCAACGACGCCCTGCGCGCCCTGGCCCGCGTGCTCGGCCTGCCCGCCCACGGCAACAAGCGGCGCACGATCGCCCGCGTCATCGAGCTGCTGTCCGACCCCGGCCGCCTCGACCGGCTGACGGCCACCGCCCCCGACGGCACGCTCGCGCTGCTCGGCCGCCTCGCCTGGGACGGCCCCGCCCGCGACGTCGACGGCGGCCGGTTCGTCACCCCCGGCACGCCGGAGAAGTGGTGCGCCGACCACGGCCTGCTGTTCCGCCCGAGCTGGCACGTCGCCGAGATCCCCCGCGAGGTGGCGCTGTGCCTGCGCGGCCCCGCCTACCATCCGCCGTTCCAGCCCGAGGCGCCCGAGGTGGCCTCGATCCCGGTCGACCCGGAGGAGGTCGACCACCTGATGACGCTGGCCGCCCCGCACGTGGTCGAGCGCTGCGCGGCCCTGCTCGACAACACCTCCAAGACCCCGCTGCCGCTGCTCAAGACCGGCGGGGTGGGCGTGCGCGAGGTCCGCAGGGTGGCCAAGGAGACCGGCTGCGACGAGGACGAGACCCGCCTGCTGCTGGAGGTCTGCGCGGTGGCCAGGCTGCTGGCCTGGGACGAGCAGTCGGGCGGCATGATCCCCACCGAGCGGTTCGACCGCTGGCGGCTCGACGAGGGCTCGGCCCGGCTGCGGGTGCTGCTGTCGGCGTGGTGGCGGATGGAACGGTCGTCCCTGCGCAAGGTCGACGGCAAGTACGCCACCGTGCTCGGCGACGACCCCTCGGGCAGCGCGGTGGCCAGGGTGCGCAGGGCCATGCTGGCGGCGCTGGCCCATCTGCCGGCCGGCACCGCCTTCGCCGACCGCGACAGCCTCGTGCGCAACGTCCACTGGCACGCCCCGCTGCTCGACCAGGCGCTGCTGGCCGAGTGCGCGCCGGCCGTGCTGGAGGAGGCCACGCTGCTCGGCCTGCTGGCCAACGGCGCGCTCACCGACCTCGGCCGCGCCCTGGCCGGGCTGACCGCCGACCCCGGCGACGAGAACGACGACGCCGTCCCGCAGGTCGAGCACGATCCGGTGCTGGCCGAGGCGTCCACCAGGGCGCTGGCCAGCGTGCGCAGGAGCGCGCTGTTCGGGCCCGACCTCACCGCGGTGGTGACCGGGCCGCCGTCGGCGGAGCTGGCGGCACTGCTCGACCGGGTGGCCGAGCGCGAGTCGCGCGGCGCGGCCTCGGTGTGGCGTTTCACCACCGAGAGCGTGCGCGGCGCGCTCGACCACGGCTACGACGCCGACGAGCTGCTCGACGAGCTGGCCACGGTCGGCACGATCCCGCAGCCCCTTGAGTACCTGGTGCGCGACACCGCGCGCCGGCACGGCGAGGTGACGGTCTCCACGGTCGGCTGCGTCGTGCAGGCGGGCGACACCGCGCTGCTCGCCGAGATCGCCGGGCACCGGCGGCTGGCCCGGCTGGGCCTGCGGCTGCTGGCTCCCACGGTGCTGATCAGCGCGGCCCCGGCCGAGCGCACGCTGGCCGCCCTGCGCGAGAACGGCTACTCCCCCGTGCCCGTCTCCGACACCGGGGAGATCACCATCCACCGGGCCAGGGCCGAGGAGCCGCACAACGGCAAGCTGATCCTGCTGCCCGGCGGGCAGGTGGCCGAGCTGTCGGAGTTCACGCCCGGCTCGCAGCCGCACGCGCCGTACGTGATCGCCGAGCCCGCCCCCGACCCGCACGAGCACGCCCGCCGCCTGGTCGCGGCCGGCCGGGACGACTCCGGCAAGCACGGCCGCACCTGGGCGGTCATCGGCAGGATGGCGACCAGGCTGCCGACCGCCCAGCAGTCGCTGCTCGGCTTCGTCGTCGACCGGGGAGTCCGGGCGGCCATCACGCTGGCCGACGGCCTGACGGCCACGATCAGCCATGGCGAGCTGCGCGCCGGGGCGCTCGACGCCTGGTGCGAGGAGGCCGGCGACTACCTGGAGTTCCCGCTCGCCGAGATCGTCGAGGTGCGCGGGGCCTACTGAAGCTTCTTGGCCTTCTTCAGGTTCGACACCAGCTCCTCCAGGAACGCGGCGTAGCCCTGGTAGCTGAAGGGGGCCTCGGCCCGCCACGGGTAGAACTGGCCCGCCTTGACCGCCGGGAGCTTGGCGAAGGTGGGCTTCTTCAGCATCTCCTCGGGCTTGAGCGACTGGGTGCGGGTGTCGTAGAGGATCACGTCGGCGTCGTAGGTGTCGGCGTTCTCCCAGCTCAGGGTCTGGAAGAAGCCACCTTCGTCGACCTTCGCGGGCTTGACGACGTCCAGGCCGTTCTCGGTGAGATGCACGATGTCGGGGTACTCGGGCGGGTTGACGACCCACATGGCGTCGGCGCCGCCGGACATCATGAGGATCTTGAGGTCCTTGAAGGCGGCCAGTTCCCTGGTCGCGGCCTCCATGCGGGCCTTGGCCTCGGGCACGCCCTGGAGGTCGGCGCCCAGTGACCTGGCCAGTTCCTCGTACCTGCCGATCACCTGGGTGGCGCTGCGGCCGGTGAGCATGACGCCGGCGGTGGGGGCGACCTGCTCGATGGTCTCCTTCGACTTCGCCGGCACGTACCAGAGGTCGCCCTTGACGTACATGCCGCTGACCAGCAGGTCGGGCTGGAGGGAGATGTACTTCTCGACGTTGAACTCGTCCCACACGTTGCCCAGGCCCTCGACCTTGGCGATGTCGACGTTGCCGACCTGCGGGTCCCTGGATCCGTCGGCGAGCTTGTGCGGGCCGAAGACGGCGACCGGGCGCACGCCGAAGTCCCACAGCGCGGCGGCGGCGCCCACCTGGGCCACCACCCGGGACGGGCGCTTGGGCAGGTCCAGCTTCCTGTCGCGGTCGTCGGTGAACGTCCAGCCCTGCGCGGCGGGCGCGGCCGAGGCGGTGGCGCCGCCGTCGCCCGCCGCCCGGGTGCCGCCGCCGCAGGCCGACAGCGTCAGGGCCGCCGCGAGCCCTGCCGTGGCGGCCAGGAAGCTTCTGCGCGCGAATACCGGTCCCGACATGTCCAGCTCCTAAGGTTAGGCTTGCCTTCTTACGGAGACATTAGATTAGCCTTGCCTAAGTTTGACCGCTACGAGAGGGGGTCGGGTGCGCCCGGCTGAGGACACGGCTGAGCCCGCCGGCGGGCGTCCGGCGGGGACCGTGGAACACCGATCCGGTTCCGCGGCGGGGACCGGGGAGGGGCCACGGCCGCGCCGCTCCGCGTCCGTGCTGGTGAGCGGGCTGGTCGTGACCGCGGGGGTGCTGGCGCTGGTGGCGATGGCGAGCGTGGCGCTCGGGGCGCGGTCGGTGCCGTTCTCGACGGTGATCGACGCGCTGCTCGCCCCCGACGGCTCCAGCGACCACGTCGTCATCCGCGAGCTGCGCATACCGCGCACGCTGCTCGGCATCGGCGTCGGCGCGACGCTGGGCCTGGCGGGGGCGCTCATCCAGAGCCTGACCCGCAACCCGCTGGCCGACCCGGGGCTGCTCGGCATCAACGAGGGCGCCGCGCTCGGCGTCACGCTCGCGCTCGGCCTGTTCGGCCTCTCCGACCCCGCCGTGTACGTCTGGTTCGCCTTCGGCGGCGCCGCGGTGGCCTCCGTCGTCGTCTACGCGCTGGCCGCGGCCGGCCGCTCCGGCGCCGGACCGGTACGCCTGGCGCTGGCCGGGGTCGCGCTCGGCATGGTGTTCACGGCCGTCGCCTCGGCGATCCTGCGCATGGACGCGCAGACCTTCGACCGGATGCGGTTCTGGCTGACCGGCTCGCTGGCCGGGCAGAACGCGGACACGCTGGCGCGGCTGGCTCCCTTCATGGTGGCGGGGCTGGTGCTCGGGCTGACACTGGCCAGGCCGCTCAACATGCTCTCGCTCGGCGACGACGCCGGGCGCTCGCTGGGCGTCGCGGTCGGCAGGACGCGCGTCCTCACCGGCGTGGCCGTCACGCTGCTGTGCGGGGCCGCGACCGCCGCCGCCGGGCCGCTGTGGTTCGTCGGGCTGGTCGTGCCGCACGCCGTGCGCGCGCTGGTCGGCGGCGACCAGCGGTGGGTGCTGCCGTACTCCGCACTGGCCGCGCCCGTGCTGCTGCTGGGCGCCGACGTCGTCGGGCGGCTGATCGCGCGTCCGGGAGAGGTGCAGGTGGGCATCGTGTGGGCGGTGATCGGCGCGCCGATCTTCATCCTGCTGGCCCGGCGCAGGCGGGTGGCGGCGCTGTGACCGTACGTCTCGGCCCCTGGTCCGTACGGCTCGCGCCCCGGTCCCTGCTCGTCTGCGCCGCCCTCGTGGCGGTCGGCTGCGGGGTGGGCGTGGCGGCGATCGCCACCGGCGAGTTCACCGTCTCAGTGCCCGACATCCTGGACGCCCTGTTCGGCCAGGGCACGCCGGTCGCCGAGCTGATCGTGAGCAGGTTGCGGGCCCCGCGCGTGGTCACCGGGCTGCTGGTGGGCGCGGCGTTCGGGGCGGGCGGCGCGATCTTCCAGAGCCTGACCAAGAACCCGCTGGGCAGCCCCGACTTCATCGGCTTCACCGCCGGCGCCTCGACGGGCGGCATCCTCGCCGTCGTCGGGGGCGGCTCGGCCATGACGATCGCGGGCGGCGCGCTGGCCGGTTGCGTGGTCACCGCCGTCCTGGTCTACGCGCTGGCCTTCCGGCGCGGCGTGCAGGGCTACCGGCTGGTGCTGGTCGGCATCGGCGCCAACACGCTGCTGCTGGCGGTCAACAACTACCTGCTGACCAGGGCCAACATCAACGACGCGGCCACCGCGGGCGCGTGGCTGACCGGCAGCCTCGGCGGGCGCGGGTGGGACCACGCGATCCCGGTCGCGGTGGCGCTGGCCGTCCTGCTGCCGGTGTGCGCGCTGGTGGCGCGGCCGATGCGGATGATCGAGATGGGCGACGACGCGGCCCGGGCCATGGGCGTCAAGGTCGAGGCCGTACGGGCCGCGGCCATCACCGCCGGGGTGCTGCTGACCGGCGTGGCGACCGCGGCGGCCGGGCCCGTCGTCTTCGTCGCGCTGGCCGCGCCGCAGATCGCCCGCCGGCTGACCCGCTCCCCCGGCGTCACGATGGGCGCCTCGGCGCTCATGGGCGCGGTGCTGCTGACCGCCTCCGACCTGGTCGCCCAGCGGCTGCTCGCGCCGACCCAGCTTCCCGTCGGGGTGGTCACCGCCGCCGTCGGCGGCACGTACCTCGCGCTGCTCCTGCGAAAGGATCGTCACTGATGGTTGACCACCGCCTGTCGGGCACCGGCCTCACCCTCGCCTACGACCAGCGCGTCGTGGCCACCGAGCTCAGCGTGGCCATCCCGGACGAGTCCTTCACCGTGATCATCGGCCCGAACGCGTGCGGCAAGTCCACGCTGCTGCGCGCGCTGGCCAGGATGCTCAGGCCCAGGAAGGGCGCCGTGCACCTGGACGGCAGCGTGATCACCGCGCTGCCGTCGAAGGAGGTGGCGCGGCGGCTGGGCCTGCTGCCGCAGAGCTCGATCGTGCCCGACGGGATCAGCGTGGCCGACCTGGTGGCCCGCGGCCGCTACCCGCACCAGCGGCTCATGCGCCAGTGGTCGAGGGCCGACGAGGCGGCCGTGGCCGAGGCCATGCGCGCGACCGACGTCGCCGGGCTGGCCGACCGGATCGTGGACGAGCTGTCCGGCGGGCAGCGGCAGCGGGTGTGGCTGGCCATGGCGCTGGCCCAGGAGACGCCGATCCTGCTGCTGGACGAGCCCACCACGTTCCTGGACATCTCCCATCAGATCGAGGTGCTCGACCTCTGCGCCGACCTGCACGAGGCCGGCCGGACCATGGTCGCCGTGCTGCACGACCTCAACCAGGCGTGCCGGTACGCCACCCACCTGATCGTCATGCGGGCCGGCGAGGTCGTGGCCGAGGGCGTGCCGGCCGAGATCGTCACGCCCGAGCTGGTCCACCGGGTGTTCGACCTGCGGTGCGAGATCATCCAGGACCCGCAGTCGGGCACGCCGATGATCGTGCCCGAGGCGCGGCGGCGGGTGGCCGCCCCCGCCTGACCCGAACCACTTGAGCCGGACCGCCTGAGCTAGACCGGCTGGGCTAGGGCGGCGGCCAGGGCCGTGATGCCCGCGGTCGCGCGCTCGCGGCCGTACTCCTCGCGCAGCACCCCGGCCGCCTCCGCGCCCATCGCGGCCAGCAGGGTGTGGGCGAGCACGTCGGCGTCGCCGCCGGGCCGGGCCTCGGCCAGCAGGATCGCGACGTGGCGGTGCCAGAAGCGGTAGGCGCCGATGCGGTAGCGGGCCCCCGGGCTGGCCGTCTCAGACATCCGCACCAGGTCGAGGTGGGCGTAGAGGTAGTCGAGGTAGGCGGCCGTGAAGGCGGTCAGGCGCTCGGCGGCCGGAGCGCCGGGGCCCACGGGCGGCGGCCCCGACAGCACGCGCTCTTGCAGGTCGCGTTCGCGGGCGTCCAGCAGCGCCACCGCCAGCCCGGACTTGTCGCCGAACCGGCGGAACAGCGTGCCCTTGCCGACGCCCGCCTCGGCGGCGACCGCGTCCATCGACACGGCCTCCACGCCCTTCTCGGCGAACAGCCGCGCGGCGGCCGCGAGCACCTTCTCCCTGTTGCGGGCCGCGTCCGCGCGTTCCCTGACCGGTTTGCCGGTCAGCAGCTCCAGCGACTCGCTTGACGAACCGGACTGCGGTCCGTTAGGTTCCTGGCCATTCACACATCCGGACTCTAGTCCATTTCGCTCGGAGGCCACAATGACCATCACCCGCGAGGAGCTGCACGCCCGTCTGGGCAGCGTGACCGTGCTCGACACGCTCGGCGGCTCCTACTACGCCCAGCAGCACCTGCCCGGGGCCGTCGCCCTGGTGGAGAGCGAGGTCGCCGAGCGCGCCGCCGAGCTGCTGCCCGACAAGGACGCCACCATCGTCACCTACTGCTCCAACCCGGCCTGCGGCAACAGCAAGGCCGTGGCCAACCGGCTGACCGCGCTCGGCTACACCGACGTGCGCCGGTACGTCGAGGGCATCGAGGACTGGGTCGGGGCCGGCCTGCCGGTCGAGTCATCCCTGTGACCGTCGTACCGGGAGCTGCTCACAGTACGCCGCAGCGGCGCACCGCGAGCAGCGCCAGCGCGCGGGTGACCTCGCGCAGCTCGGCCAGCTCGACCTGCTCCCTGGGCGCGTGCGCGAACCGGACGTCCCCCGGGCCGTAGTGCAGGGTCGGGACGCCGCCCGCCGCGTACAGGCGCAGGTCGCTCCCGTACGGCGCGGCCGCCTCGGCCGGACGGCGGCCCGCGACGTCGGCGACGGCCTGGTCGACCGCGCCGAGCAGCTCGTGCCCGGCGGGCAGCCGGCCGCTGGCGAACTGGCCGCCCGGCCAGGTCACTGCGGGCGGGTTGTCCCGCAGCCACGGATGGCCGGTCGAGGCGACGGCCTCCTCGAAGGCCGCCCGCGCCGCGGCCGGGTCCTCGTCCAGGCGCACGCCGAGGCGTCCCTCGGCGACCAGCAGGTCCGGCACGGTGCTCGCCCAGTCGCCGGCCCGCACGGTGCCGACCTCGATGGGGTACGGCATGGGGTTGGCGCCGAAGAGCTCCGGCACGTCCCGGTTGCGGTCGGCCTCCAGGCGCCTGATCGCCTCGAACACCGGCCAGAAGACCTCGATCGCGTTGACGCCCTCGTACCGCGTGGCGCCGTGCGCGGCGCGGCCGGCGACCTCCAGCCGGAAGGTCTGCGCGCCGGCGTTGGCGGTGATGACCGCGCCGCTGGTGGGCTCGGTGATCACCGCGGCCTCCGCCGTGTGGCCCCTGGCCAGGGTGGCGAACGCGCCGAGGCCGCCGTCCTCCTCGCTGATCACGCAGTGCACCGCGAGGGGCCTGGCCAGGCGCACCCCCGCCCGCTTCAGCGCCCGCACGACGGCCAGGTTGGCCACCAGGCCGGCCTTCATGTCGCAGGCGCCCCTGCCGTGCAGCACGTCGCCGGTGATCCGGGCGGCGAACGGGTCGCTGCCCTCCCACTTGGCCAGGTCGCCGGTCGGGACGACGTCCACGTGGCCCTGGAGGGCCAGCGCCGGCACGCCCTCGCCCTCGGTCACGGCGACGACGCCGTAGCCCTCCTGCCTGGGGGCCTCGGTGCCGGGGAAACCGGCGCGCGCGGTGAGGTCGGCGAGGTCGAGTTTCCAGACGTCCACGTCCAGGCCGGCCTCGGTGAGCAGGCGGGCGAAGCGGTGCTGGAGGTCGGACTCGGCGTCGGTGCCCGTGACGCTCGGGACGCGCACCGTCTCGGCCAGCAGGCCGACGGTCTCCGCCTCGTCGATGGCGTTCAGGACCCGGGCTTCCACGTCGCGCATGCAGCACACTTTCTCACGCCGTGAACGCCTTTCACGACATATGGCGATACAGAACGTGCGTAGCTGGATGAGCTGGATCGCGGTGACGCCGTTCACCGTCTGGGCGGCGGTGCGCCTGAGCGGGTTCGAGCCGGACTGGCCGTGGGTGCCGGTGGTCGCGTTCACGCCGCACGCGGCGGTGGGGGCGGCGCTGGGCCTGGCACTCGCCGGGCTGCTGCGGCGGTGGGCGGCGGGGGCGGTCGCGCTGGTCACGGTGCTGGCGCTGGGCGTCGCGGTGCTGCCCCGCGCGCTGCCCGACCCCGCGCCGGCCGCCCACGGCGCGCCGCTGCGCGTGCTGGCCGCCAACCTGCTGGTCGGCACGGCCGACGCGGCCGAGCTGACCGCGCAGGTCAGGTCGCTGCGGCCGGACGTGCTGACGTTGCAGGAGTTCACGCCCCTCGCCGAGCGGCGGCTGACGGCGGCCGGGCTGCGCGAGCTGCTGCCGTACGCGGTGACGTGGCGCGCCAAGGGCGTGGGCGGCTCGGCCGTGTACGCCCGCCATCCCCTCACCGCCGGCGAGCTGATCGAGGCGGGCGGGTTCGGCCAGGCCACGGCCGTGCTGACGCACCCCGGCGGGGCCCGGGTGGAGATCGTCTCGGTGCATCCGTGCGCCCCCAAGCGGACGGGCCGGCAGCCGTGCTGGCTGGCGGGGCTGGAGCGCCTGCCGCGCGGCGGCGGACGGCTGCGCGTGCTGGCCGGCGACTTCAACGCCACCCTCGACCACCTCCCGCTGCGCGAGCTGCTGGCCGCCGGCTACCGCGACGCGGCCGACGCCATGGGCCGCGGCCTGTCCACGACGTGGGGCGGATGGGGCCCGCTGCCCGGCGTGACGATCGACCACGTGCTGGCCGGCGACCGCATGGCGGTGCGGGACTTCCGGGTGCTCGCGCCGGTCGGCAGCGACCACCGTCCGGTGTACGCCGAGCTCCTGCTGCCGTGACCCCATCCCCGGGGAAGGCGGGACCTGGGACGACCGCGGGATTCCGGAGCTGCGGCGGCTCGTAAACTGTGACCCGTGGAAGCGCCCAAGTTCGAGATTCAGATGCTGCACGATCGAGTGATGATCCGGCTGGAGCAGGAGGCCGAGGAGCGGCGCAGCGGCTCCGGGATCGTCATCCCCGCGACGGTCAAGATGGCCAACCGGCTGTCGTGGGGCGAGGTCTGCGGCGTCGGCACGAACGTGCGCGCGGTCAAGGTGGGCGACAAGGTGCTGTTCAACCCGGAAGACCAGTTCGAGGTCGAGGTGCACGCGCGGGTCTACCTCGTCATGCGCGAGCGTGACCTGCACGCGGTGGCCACCCAGGAGACCGACCACGGCACGGGCCTGTACCTATGACACCCGGGTCCTGGCGAAGTTGACCCACAGCTCGGCGGCCCAGGTGGCGGCGGGCACATCCGCGAGCACCCGCGTCGTCCGGCCGGTCAGGTCGAGCACCGACAGGCGGCGGCCCTTCCCGGCCGTCGTGACGGCGATCAGATGGGTGTCGTCCCACCAGCCGAACAGGGCCGCCGGCTTGACGGCCACGCGCTGGGCGATCGTGCCGGTGGCCAGGTCGAGCAGGCACACCTGCTCCTTGAACCGCGAGGGGCACCACGTCGTCAGGCGTTTGCCCGAGGGCGCGTAGGAGTCCTCGGGGCCGGTCGGCAGGCCCACGTCCGCGTACGTGCGCAGCACCGCGCCGTCCGTGGGGCGGTAGATGCGCAGGCCGGTGCCGTACATGCTGACGAGGTTGCCGTCGGGGCTCCACCAGAAGCCGGCCTTCCGGGCCAGGCCCGCGACGCGGACCGTGCTCGCGGTGCCCGCGCGCACGTCCACCACCGTGAAGCCGAGCACCCGCCACGTCCCGCCGCTCTTCTGCTCGACGGTGAGCGCGAGCTTCCTGCCGTCCCTGGACCAGGAGGCGTAGGCCGCCGTCATGGGCTTCTTGACGGTACGGATCCGCGCGGTCTTGCCGGTGGCCCGGTCGGTGACGACCACGGAGTCGTAGCCCGCCCGGTAGGACGACGGCACCCCGGCCGTCAGGCGGCCGTCCGGCGAGACCGCCACCTCCGACAGGCCCTTCTGCCGGGTGAAGGAGTCGCCGGTGGCGGCGCGCAGGTAGGTGCGGCCGGTGCCGAGGCCGTACGCGCTGAGCCGTACCGGGTCGCCCGATTTCTCGTGATATTTCATGCCGCCGGTTTCCGGCAACGTCAGGTCGGCCCGAGCGGCGGCCGGGGCGAGGAACGTCAGCGACAGCGCGACGGCTAGGTGAGCGAGCACGCCCGCAGAATAGGCAGGGAAAGGCGGCGATTCCGGGAACGATAACGACCCGGTCTGAAAGCCCCCGCGGAACTAGACGAAACGCTGGGCGATCTCCAGCAGGTCGATGCCGAGCGTCAGCATGCCGAAGTAGACGATCACCGCGGCGGCGGCCACGGTCACCAGCAGCACGAGGATGCGCACCGTCCAGCCCTGCCGCTTGTACCACTGCGTCCAGGCGTGCAGCGTCTGCTTGCCGAACTCCAGCACCCGGTGGGCCCAGTGGAACTCGGTGGCCAGCACCGCCAGCCCGGCGAACACCACGAGCCAGCCCGGCCCGGGGAACGGCACCATGATCAGGCCGCCGACCACCATCACCGCGCCGATGACGCCGACCACGATCTTCAGCGTGAGCGCGCCCGCGCGGGTGGACCGTATGCCGTCGAGCCGGCCCTTCAGACCGCCGCGGCGGGCGGGCATGGCAGAGCGGCCGGCGGCCTCGTCCTTCATCACGTCGGCGTCGCCCGTCTCGGAGTTCTGGATCGGCACGTCTCCCCCGTGTCGTCGGCTGCCTCTCAGGATACGGCCCACATTGGCAGGAACACTTGCAGACCACTAGCAGGCCGCCAAACAGGACGAAGAGTAAAATTTCCCGCCAGAAGTAAGGGTATTCCGGCAACTATCGGTTAATGTCGGCTATGCCCGAGGTCATCCTTCGCACCGTCACCGGCCCGATCCGCGCGGCAGCGGTGAACGGCGCCGTACTCCCCCACGAGCACCTGCGCAACGACATGCGCTGGGCGGTCGGCATCGACTCCGACCCCCACCGCTGGCTCGACGAGGAGACCACTGTCACCGCGGAGCTCCGCGAGCTGCGCCAGTCCGACGAGCTCAACCTGGTGGTCGAGCTCACCTGTCTCGGCATGGGCCGCGACGCCGCCGCCCTGGCCCGCATCGCGGCGGGCAGCCGGGTGCCGGTGATCGCCTCGACCGGCTTCTTCGCCCAGCCGTTCACCGACGTCGGCGACGAGGACGTCGAGCAGCTCACCCGGCGCCTGATGACCGAGATCTCCAGCGGCGTGGACGGCACGGGTGTCTTCCCCGGCGTGATCGGCGAGGTCGGCAGCTGGGGCGCCGAGCCCACCGCCCGCGAGGAGCGCTGCCTGCGCGCCGCCGCCCGCGCCTCCCGGCAGTCGCGCCTGCCCGTCGCCACCCACGGCCAGAACGCCCCGGCGCTGCTGGAGATCCTGCTCGGCGAGAACCTGCCCGGCTCCCGCGTGGCCGCCGGCTACTCCGGCGACCTGGGCGGCGCCCGCAAGATCGCCGAGGCGGGCGCGTACGTCAGCCTCAGCGTCCTGGCGCTCGGCCCCGACCAGGCGGCCAGGATCGCGCTCGGCCTCATCGAGGACGGCCACGCCGACCGCCTGCTCCTCAGCACCGGCCTGAGCCGCGTGGCCCAGGTCCAGCGGTACGGCGGCTGCGGCTACGCCCACCTGTTCCACAGCCTGCTCCCCCGCCTGCGCGAGGCCGGCACCGGCGAGGACGTCATCCGCCTGATCACCCACGACAACCCCCTGCGCTGGCTCACCGACGGCATGCGCTGACCCGGGGCCCCGCCCCGACACCGGCTGACCGACCGGATGCGCTGACGCCGACCGCCACCCCGACACCGGCTGACCGGCCGGGTGCTGAGCCCGATCGGCGGGCAGTCCCTCGTCGAGGGGCGTGTGCGGGCCCGAGGGGCTGATCCGGGCCCTGTCGTCAAGATCGTCTCGGGGCGGCCGGGCGGGCGGTGATCGGACCGTGCCGCCCAGAACTCGCTAGGATCGGGGCGACACGAGCCTGGCCGGGTGGGGGATGGTGAGCGAGCACACGCAACGCGGCGGGCGCCTGCGCAGGTCGGTCGCGGCGCTGTCGCGCCTGAGCCGGGCGGGTGACGTCCCGGTCGTCGTCATGCTGGCCTGGGCCGGGTGGCTGGCCGTCCCGTGGTCGTTCAGCGGCCTCGCGCAGGCCAGGGCCGCGGCAGCGGCGGCCGCCGCCGACGCCGAGCCCCCGCCCTCGTCCCACGCCTCCGACACCGCCCCACCGCCGTCCGCACTCGCCCCCCACAGCACGCCGCTGTCCGCGCTCGCCTCGCACGCCGCGTCGCCGTCCGCGCTCACTTCCCCCTCCTCGTCGCCGTCCGCGTTCGTCCCGGGTGTGCCCGTTGGTGGGGGCGGGGCGTTGTGCGGTCCGGGGGGCGGGGATGCGGCTTCGGGGCGCGGGGCCTGGCCGGTGGGTGCGGCCTGGGGGATCCCGGCGCCCGCGGTCGCCCATCCCGCCGCCACCGTTCGTCCCGTCCGGCCCGCCGCCACCGCCGATGCCTCCGCGACCGCCACCCCGCACACGCCGGACGCCGCTCCGCACACGCTGGACGCCGCTCCACACACAGCGGAGACCGTCCCGCACACGGCGGACGCCGTCCCGCACACAGCGGGGGCCGTCCCGCAGACCGTCCCGCACGCGGCGGAAATCGGGTTCGGGCAGGCGGACGCCGCGCTCGGGCGGTCGGGGGCTTTGCTCGGCGAGGCCGAGGTGGTGGCGGCCGAGCGGGCGCGGATCGCCGGGGAGGTGCACGACGCCGCCGGTCACGGGCTCGCCGCCATCGCCATGCAGGCCGGGCTCGCGCTCGTCGTCCTCGACGACGACCCCGAGCAGGCACGGGCCTCGCTCCGGGCGATCAGGGAGACCAGCACCACCGCCCTGGCCCACCTGCGCGCCGCGCTCGACGGCATCGACCCGCCGGCCTCCGACCTGCCCGGCCTCATCGCCGGCGTACGCGCCGCGGGCCTGCCGGTCGACGTCGAGCCTGCCGATCCCGCCGTGCCCGCCCATCTCAAGGACGCCGTCTACCGGGTGGTCCGCGAATCCCTCACGAACGTGCTCCGGCACGCCGGCCCGACCAGGGCCTCGGTGCGCCTGGCCGACGGCCCGTGCGCGTTCGTCCTGGAGGTGTCCGACCGCGGCGCGGGCTGGAACGGCGCCGCCGAGGGCCGCGGGCTGGCCGGGATGCGCGCCCACGTCACCGAGGCGGGCGGCCGGCTCACCGCCGGGCCCCGCGAGGGCGGCGGCTTCCAGGTGACCGCCCGCTTCCCCCGGTCCGAGGCATGACCGCCCCCGGTCCAGGCCCTCACCCCCCAGGCCCGGACGCGCACACCCCCGGTCCAGGCCCCCACCGCCCAGGCCCGACCGCGTACGCCCCTGGCCCAACCCCCCTCCAGACAGGCCCGGACGCGCCCGCCCCCGGCACAGCCCTGCCCGGTACGGGCGCCGGGGGCCGCGTGATCAGGGTGGCGGTCGCCGACGATCAGGCCGTCGTGCGGATGGGGCTGCGGGCGCTGCTGGAGCGGGAGCCCGGCATGGAGTGCGTGGGCGAGGCGGCCGACGGCGCGGCGGCGCTCGACCTGATCCGCCGCACCCGTCCCGACGTGCTGCTGCTCGACATCCGCATGCCCGGCACCGACGGCCTGTCCGCGTTGCGGGCCGTGGCCGCCGATCCCACGCTGGCCGGCACCCGGATCGTCGTGGTGACCACGTTCGCCGTCGACGAGTACGTCTTCGCCGCCCTCCAGGCCGGGGCGAGCGGCTTCGTGCTCAAGGACAGCGCGCCCGACGAGCTGGTCAACGCCGTGCGCGTGGTGGCGGCGGGCGAGGCGCTGCTGTCGCCGTCCATCACCAGGAAGGTCATCGGCCTGTTCGGCCGCGGCGGCGCCGAGCCCGTCGAGGGTCTGGGCACGCTCACCCCGCGCGAGCGCGAGCTGGTGGCGTGGGTGGCGACGGGCCGGTCCAACGACGAGATCGCCAGGGAGCTGGTGATCAGCCCCGACACCGTGCGCACGCACGTCAGCCGGGCCATGGTCAAGCTGCGCGCCCGCGACCGGGCCCAGCTCGTGGTGTTCGCCATGCGGGCCGGGCTCGCGCCGCCGGTCTGAGCCGGGCACGCGGCCCACCGACGGTACCCCCCCGCCGGGCACGCGGCCTACCGCAGGAAGCCCTCGTAGTTGCGCTGCTGGAGCTGGGCCTCGATCTGCTTGACCGTGTCCAGCCCGACGCCGACCATGATGAGCACGCTGGTCCCGCCGAACGGGAAGTTCTGCTGCGTGCCGGGGTCGCGCAGGATCGCGAACGCCACCAGCGGCAGCAGCGCCAGCACGCCGAGGTAGACGGCTCCGGGCGCGGTCAGCCGCGACAACACGTACGCCAGGTAGCGGGCCGTCGGCGCGCCCGGCCGGATCCCCGGCACGAACCCCCCGAACCGCCGCATGTTGTCGGCCACCTCGACGGGATTGAAGGTGATCGCGACGTAGAAGTAGGCGAAGGAGACGATCAGCAGCACGTACACGCTCATGTAGAGCGGATGGGTCCCGGCGGTCAGGTTGCGCGAGACCCAGGCGCCCGCCTCCGCGCCGAGCAGCGGCGCGGCCAGCGTCGGCACGTAGAGCAGCGACGAGGTGAAGATCACCGGTACGATCCCCGCCTGGTTGACCTTGAGCGGGATGTACGTGCTGCTCCCCCCGTACATGCGCCGCCCCACCATGCGCTTGGCGTACTGGACGGGCACCCGCCGCTGGGCCTGCTCGACGAACACCACCGCCGCCACCAGGCACAACCCGGCCGCCAGCATCACCGCGAACCCGAACGGCGTGAGCACGAAGATCTTCGCCATGTACCCCGGGAACACCGCCACGACCTGCGTGAACATCAGGATCGACATGCCGTTGCCGATCCCCCGGTCGGTGATCAGCTCGCCCATCCACATGACCACGCAGGTGCCCGCGACCATCGTCGCCACGATCACCGACACCGCGAGCAGCCCCTGGTCGCGCAGCAGCGGACGGGCGCAACCGGGCAGCAGGTTCCCCGAGCGGGCCAGGGTGACGACGGTCGTGGCGTTCAGGACGGCGAGGCCGACGGTCAGGTAACGGGTGTACTGGGTGATCCGCGCCTGCCCGTTGGACCCCTCCTTCCTGAGCGTGTCGAGCCGCGGCACCACGACGGCGGACAGCTGCAGGATGATGCTGGCCGTGATGTAGGGCATGACGCCCAGCGCGAACACCGACAGCTGGAGCATCGCGCCGCCGCTGAGCATCTGCATCATGTCGAAGACGCCGCCGCTCGCCGAGCCCACGCACTGCCGCACGGCCACGACGTCCACGCCGGGCGCGGGCATGATCTGGCCGAGGCGGAACAGCACGATCAGCCCCAAGGTGAACAGCAGTTTCCTGCGCAGCTCCGGCACCCGGAACGCTCTGGCGAAGACGGTCAGCATGAGCAGGAAGTCTGTCCGCGGGCGGGCCGGACGTCGTCCGCCCAGGCGAGGCACCCGCGTACGCAGATCCGCGTAGGTTGGGCGCATGACGACCGTGTGGGTGATCAGCGGGCCGCCGGGGGCGGGCAAGTCCACGGTGGCGGCCGAGCTGCTGGCCCGCCTGTCGCCGGTGCCCGCCCTGCTCGACAAGGACACCGTCTACGGCGACCTCGTCGCGGAGGTCCTGCGGGCCCACGGCCGCGACCAGGGCGAGCGCGAGGGCCCCTGGTACGACCGGCACGTCAAGCACCACGAGTACACCGGCCTGACCAGGATCGCCGCGCAGATCCGCGGCCACGGCTGCCCGGTGCTGCTCGACGGCCCGTTCACCGCGCAGGTGCACGACGCGGTGCGCTGGGCGCGGTGGGTGGCGGAGCTGGGCGGCCCGCCCGTGCGCCTGTTGTGGGTGCGTTCGGACGGGCCGACGCTGCGCGCCCGGCTGGAGGCGCGCGGCCTGGCCAGGGACGCGGGCAAGCTGGCGGCCTTCGCCGACTACCTGAGGAACATCCGGGTGGACGAGCCGCCCGTCGTGCCGCACCTGGAGATCGACAACCGGCGGGGCGCGCCGCCGGTCGGCGACCAGCTCACGGCGGCGGGTACACCGCCGCGACCAGCTCACGGCGGCGGGTACACCGCCGCGAACACGGCCGGCAGCCGGGGGACGAGCCGGGTGAACCGCCCCTCCTCGTAGGAGGCGCCCGGCTCGTTGCTGAGCTGCTGGGACACGGGCCCGGCGATCAGGCTCGCGGCCAGGGCCAGCCCCTCCTCGCCCGCGGCGTCGGGATGCAGCTCACCGCGCCCGACGGCGGCCCTGATCAGCTCGGCGAAGTGCTCGTGGACGGCCAGCGCGGGCGCGTACGCCTCGGGCGAGGGCGCGAACCCCGGCACCGGCCGCCAGAACATCAACTGGGCCAGCACCTGGTTCTCCATGATCCACCGCGCTCCGGCCTCCAGGGACGACCCCATGGCCGCCAGCCCCGGCTCGTGCGGCTCGGCCCCCCGCCGCACGGCCGCCAGGTAGCCCTCCTGCCCGCGCCTGAACAGGGCGTCGTAGACCGCGTGCCGGGACGGGAAGTACTTGTACAGCGACGGCGGCTGGATGCCGAGCCGCCTGGCCACGGTCGCCAGGCTCAGCCCGGCGACGCCCTCCTCCGCCATCACGTCGAGGGCGATGCCGAGGATCTCGGCCTGCGTCTCGGCTCGCCGTCGTGCTCGCCGGTCGGGAATGTCAGCCACATGAATTAGCTTAGGCTATAGGTAGTAGCCAAAGCTATTGGGGGTGTGGCACGTGTCGCGCGACATCGAGCTGATCGGCCTGCGGCAGAACAATCTCAAGGACGTCTCGCTGCGGCTGCCCAAGGAGCGGCTGACGGTGTTCACCGGCGTGTCGGGGTCGGGCAAGTCCTCGATCGTGTTCGGCACCATCGCCACGGAGTCGCAGCGGCAGCTCAACGAGACCTTCAGCGCGTTCGTCAGGAACCGGCTGCCCAAGCACGAGCGCCCGCGCGCCGAGCGCATGTCCGGCCTGACCGCCGCCGTGATCGTGGACCAGAAGCCGGTCGGCGGCGGCGCCCGCTCGACCGTGGGCACCATGACCGAGGTGCACGCGATCCTGCGGGTGCTGTTCTCGCGGCGCGGCGAGCCGTCGGCGGGGCCCGCGACGGCGTACTCGTTCAACGACCCGCAGGGCATGTGCCCGGTCTGCGACGGTCTGGGGAAGAAGGTGGAGGCCGACGTCGGCAAGCTGCTCGACGAGGACCTCTCCCTGAACGAGGGTGCGATCCGCATGGCCCCGCCCGGGTCGTACGTGTGGCAGCTCTACGCCAGGTCGGGGCTGTTCGACCCGGACAAGCCGTTGCGCGGCTTCACGCCGCAGGAGCGCGACCTGCTGCTGTACGGCGGCGGCTTCAAGGTCAGCCGCGGCGAGTACACCAACACCTACGAGGGGCTGGTCACCCGGTTCGAGCGGATCCACCTCAAGCGCGACCTCGACCAGCTCGACAAGGCGGCGGCGCCGTACGTGCGGCAGGCCACGTGCCCGGAGTGCGGCGGCCGGCGGCTCAACGCGGCCGCGCTGGCCTCGCGCATCGATGGGTTGTCCATCGCCGACCACTGCGCGATGGAGGTGACCGACCTCATCGGCGCGCTGGAGAGCCTGGGCGACCCGGTGGCGGAGGCGGCGGTGGAGTCGTTGCGCCGGATCGACGCCATCGGCCTCGGCTACCTCAGCCTCGACCGCGGGACGCCGACGTTGTCGGGCGGCGAGGCGCAGCGGCTCAAGACCGTGCGGAACCTGGGCAGCAGCCTCACCGGCATGACGTACATCTTCGACGAGCCCAGCGTGGGGCTGCACCCGCGTGACGTCCACCGGCTCGGCGACCTGCTGGTCGAACTGCGCGACAAGGGCAACACGGTGCTGGTCGTCGAGCACGACCGCGACCTGATCGAGCTGGCCGACCACGTGGTGGACATGGGGCCGGGCGCGGGCACGCGGGGCGGCCAGGTCGTGTTCGAGGGCACGGTGGCGGCGCTGACGTCCGGCGGCACGCTGACCGGCCGCATGCTGCGGCGGGTCACCGGGCTCAAGGACGCCGTGCGCGCCCCGGCCGGCTGGCTGACCGTCGAGGGCGCGAACGCCCACAACCTCAAGGACGTCACCGTACGCGTGCCGCTCGGCGTGCTCACCGCGGTCACCGGGGTGGCCGGGTCGGGCAAGAGCACGCTGATGCGCCAGGAGCTGGTCGCCCGGCATCCGCACGTGGTGCTCATCGACCAGTCGGCCATCGGCGGCTCGCCGCGCTCGACCCCGGCGACGTACCTCGACGCCATGGACCCGCTGCGCAAGCTGTTCGCCGACGCCAACGGGGTGCGGCCGGGGCTGTTCAGCTTCAACTCGGCCGGCGCGTGCCCGGTGTGCAAGGGGCGCGGCGAGATCAAGACGGACCTGGCGTTCATGGACCCGGTGACCCGGGTGTGCGACGCGTGCGGCGGCAGCCGGTACAGCCCGGAGGCGCTGTCGTACACGGTGGCGGGCCGCACGATCGCGGACGTGCTGGCGATGACGGCCGAGGAGGCCGCGGGCCTGTTCGACCTGCCGGGCATCGGCGGGCTCGGCGCGCTGGGGCTCGGCTACCTGACCCTCGGGCAGCCGCTCAGCACGTTGTCCGGCGGGGAGCGGCAGCGGCTCAAGCTGGCGCACCGGATGCGCGAGCGCGGTCAGGTGTACGTCTTCGACGAGCCGACGACCGGGCTGCACATGGCCGACGTGGACACGCTGCTGGCCCTGCTCGACCGGCTGGTGGACGGCGGCGACACGGTCATCGTCGTCGAGCACGACCTCGACGTGGTCAAGCACGCCGACTGGGTCATCGACCTCGGCCCCGAGGCGGGCCGGCACGGCGGCGAGGTGATCTTCGAAGGCACCCCGGCCGAACTGACCGAAGCATCCACCTATACCGCGAAATATCTGGTCAAGTCACTCGATAGTCGTCGTCCCGGACGTCCAGCACGGCCATGTGACCGGGCAGATGACCGATCGCGTACTCCACGCCGCTCGCCATGACCGCCGCCTGCGGCGTCACCCCGCAGGCCCAGAACAGCGGCACGTCCCCCGGCCGCAGCTCCACCGGGTCACCGAAGTCGGGACGCCCCAGGTCGAGCACGCCGATCGCGGCCGGGTCGCCCACGTGCACCGGCGCGCCGTGCACCCGCGGATACCTGCCGCTCACCTCGACGGCCCGCCGCACCAGCTCCTCCGGGACCGGCCGCATCGAGACGACCAGCGGCCCCGACAGCGAGGCGGTGGACTCGCACGGCACGTTCGTGCGGTACATCGGCACGTTCCTGCCCTGCTCCAGGTGCCGTACCGGGACGCCGGCGGCCAGCAGCGCCGCCTCGAAGGTGAAGCTGCAGCCGATGAGGAACGGCACGAGGTCGGCCCGCCACTGCCCGGTCACCTCATCCAGGTCGGCCACGGGCTCGCCGTCGCGGTAGAGGCGGTAGCCGGGCAGGTCGGTGCGCAGGTCGCCGCGGAACAGGGTGGTCGACCAGGCGCCCGGCTCGCCCACGTCCAGCACGGGGCACGCCCGGGGGTTGCGGTGGGCGAACAGCAGCAGCTCGTACCGCAGGGCGGCGGGCACGGCGATCAGGTTGGCCTGCGTCCAGCCGCGGCACCAGCCCGCGGTGGGCACCCGTTCGCCGACGCGGAAGCGGGCCCGCGCCTGCGCGGGGGTCAAGGTGGCGACGTCCACCTCTCGACACTATGGCGACCACCGCACACGGTCCACAACGCACCCCACCACAGCGCCCGCCGCACGCCGCACGCCGACCACAACGCACCTCACCACGGCGACCTCCCGCACCCCACCCGCAGTGCGGCTATCGCGGTGTTTTCCGGGTAGCGGGCCGGTTGTGCGATTAGACGTCAACCTCCTCGACTACCTGCTCATCGCGGTCTACTTCGCCACCGTGCTCGCCATCGGGTTCGCCGCCCGCCGCCGGATCAGCTCCAGCCTCGACTTCTTCCTGGCGGGCCGCGGACTGCCCGCCTGGATCACCGGGCTGGCGTTCGTGTCGGCCAACCTGGGCGCGATCGAGATCCTCGGCATGGCGGCCAACGGCGCCCAGTACGGCGCGATGACCGTGCACTACTACTGGATCGGCGCCGTCCCCGCGATGGTGTTCCTCGGCATCGTGATGATGCCCTTCTACTACCGCTCGAAGGTGCGCAGCGTCCCGGAGTTCCTGCGCAGGCGCTTCAACGGCGCCACCCAGCTGCTGAACGCCCTCATGTTCGCGGTCGCGCAGATCCTCATCGCCGGGGTGAACCTGTACGCGCTCGCGCTGGTCATGGAGGCCCTGCTGGGCTGGCCGCTGCCGGTGTCGGTGGTGGTCTCGGCGCTGATCGTGCTCTCCTACATCACGCTCGGCGGCCTGTCCTCGGCCATCTACAACGAGGTGCTGCAGTTCTTCGTGATCCTCGCCGGGCTGATCCCGCTGACCGTGCTCGGCCTGGTCAAGGTCGGCGGCGTGGCCGGGCTGTCCGACAAGGTACGGCAGAGCGCGCTCGGCGAGGGCGGCCTGCACACCTGGGCCGGGACCGCCGGCTCCAACCCGATGCAGGCCCACTGGATCGGGATCGTCTTCGGGCTGGGGTTCGTGCTCTCCTTCGGCTACTGGACGACGAACTTCGCCGAGGTGCAGCGCGCCCTGTCGGCCAGGAACACCAACGCGGCCCGGATGACGCCGATCATCGCGGCCTTCCCCAAGCTGCTGATCCCGCTGGTCACGGTGCTGCCGGGGATGATCGCGCTGGTGCTCTTCGGCGACCTGGGCAAGGGCCAGGACTACAACGACGCGATCCCGCTGCTCATGCGCGACCTGCTGCCGAACGGCGTGCTCGGCGTCGCGGTGACCGGGCTGCTGGCCTCGTTCATGGCGGGCATGGCGGCCAACATCAGCGGGTTCAACACGGTGTTCACCAACGACATCTGGCAGGCGCACGTACGGCCCGACCGCCCGGACGGCTACTACCTGAACGTCGGACGCGTCGCCACCGTCGCCGGCGTGGCGCTCGGCGTGGGCACGGCGTTCATCGCGGCCGGCTACTCCAACATCATGAACTACCTGCAGGCGCTGTTCAGCTTCTTCAACGCGCCGCTGTTCGCGACGTTCGTCGTCGGGCTGTTCTGGCGGCGGATGACGCCGTGGGCCGGGTTCTGGGGGCTGCTGGCGGGAACGCTGAGCGCCTTCGCGTCGTACTTCGCCTACAAGGCCGGCGTGGTGGACTTCGGCACCGAGCTGAACGCCAGCTTCTGGGGCGCGGGCATCGCCTTCGCCGTGGACGTGCTGGTGTCGGTGATCGTCACGCTGGTCACCACGCCCAAGCCGGAGCGGGAGCTGCGCGGCCTGGTGTACGGCCTGAACGCCGCGGACCTGGAGGACGACGCCCTCGCCGGCGACACACGCTGGTACCGCTCGCCGGTGCTGCTCGGCACCGGCGCCGTGATCCTGGCCGCCCTGTTGTACGGAGTGATCCTGTGAGCGACATCCGGATGGTGATCGGCGGGCTGTTCCTGCTGTACGGCGTGATCCTCGTCGTGGCCGGCCTGCTGGGGGACGCGGTGAACCTGTGGACGGGCCTGCCGATGGCCGTCTTCGGCGCCGCCTTCGTCCTGTGGGCCCGCCTCCGCCCCCTCAAGCCCTAGCCGCACCGCCCTCGACCCGCCCTACAGCCCACAGGCCGTACGCCCGGCCTGCGGGCCCCGCGCCGGCACCGCTGCGGCGGCGGCGGCGCGGGGCCGTCCGCGCCCGTTCAGTACTCGACCTCGAAGGTGTGGGGACCGAGGCCGTACCCGTCGCCCCGCGGGACGACGTATCCCTGGTTCGCGAGGACGGCCAGGCTGTCGCGCACCTCGTCGTCCTCCAGGCCGGTCGCCCGGATCACCGCCTCCAGGCCGGCCACGCCGCCGGACCCGATCGCCTGCGAGGCCACCGCCTCGTAGACGTGGATGTCGACGTCCGACAGCTCCTGGACGTCATGCCCCTCGGACATCAACGTTGCCTCGCCCCCTCCCTCAGCCTGGCCGGATCGACCTCGCGGTCGGGGAACCTGCGAAGGTATTCCGCCTCTAGCTCATTGGTACGGGAAGTGTGACGTGCCAGAGCATCGTCTGATCCATGGAAGAATGTGTCACTACGAGTGGCATGGAGTTGCCGCAGCTCGCGTACCACATCCTCGTCGCTGAGCTGGGCCGGATCTATTCCCATCGTCGTCATGGGTTCCCCCTACCCCAGACACCCCCGACAATATCTGTCACAATTCCTGACATATAGCCATTGTTTGGGAGCGATTCGTCGCCTTACCTTCCCGGTATGGACCTCGAGCTCAGGCACCTCAGGATCGTCCGCGCGGTAGCGGACGCGGGAAGTGTGAGCAAGGCCGCGTCCCTGCTCGGGCTGGCACAGCCGGCCCTCACCGCCCAGCTCAAACGGATCGAGAGGGTGCTCGGCGGCGCCCTGTTCGAACGTGACCGCCACGGGGCGCGGCCCACGCGACTCGGCGAGCTGGTGCTCGCCCGGGCGCGCGTGCTGCTCCCCGCGGCCAAGGAATTGCAGGACGAGGCAGTACGATTCGCCCACACCCCCTCCCCCGGCTTCCGCATCGGCGCCACCAACGGCCCGATACTCGGCGGCCTGGTCGACCGGCTGGCCGCGGAGCGCACGGTCACCACGTTCACGTCGTGGTCAACGCACGAGCTGATCAACATGGTCGAGCTCGGCCGCCTCGACTACGTGCTGACCGGCGCCTGCGGCGACTCCGGCACCCCCACAGGAACGCTCCTGTGGGAGACGATCAGCGTCGACCCGGTCTTCGCCCTCGTCGGCGAGGACCATCCGCTCGCCAAGGAGAAGGAGGTGGAGCTGGCCGACCTTGCCGGCGAACAATGGGCCGTCACCCCCGGCGACGGCTGCTTCGCCGACTGCTTCGCCATGGCGTGCGCCCGAGCCGGCTTCACCCCCGGAACGATCTACGAGACGGACGTCCCGACCTGCACCCACCTCGCCCAGGTGGGCCGCGCCGTGGTGCTCTGCCAGGCGACCCACCAGGCCCTGCCGGGGCTGGCCATGGTCCCGCTCTCCGGCGCGCCGCTGCGCTGGCGGCAGCTCCTCGGCCGCCACCCCACCGCCCCCGACGCCACCTGGGTGGTCGCCCAGGCCAAACAGGCGCACACCGAGGCCGTACGCCGCAGTCCGGTCTACTCCGATTGGCTCGCACGCAACCCGGCGTACGGCACCGCGCCATAACACCCTGATAGGAGTGAAGTAATAACTCCTCGCCCCGTGGGCCCGCCGTTACCGTGACGGCACCCCCAGCGGCGGGAGACAACCCAGCTCCACCCGCCGGCGCTGATCGCGGACGCGATCGGCGCATCAGCCATGTCCGGCTGCCTGGGCCGCGACCATCACGTCCAACTTCACCCTGAACCGACCCCCGCCTCCAGGCAAGGCGCAATGCCACCTCGCACCCAAGGCCCGATGCCATGTCGCACTCCGAGGCGCTACGCCACCACACACCCCAAGGCGCTACGCCACCACGTACTCCCACCCGGGCCGCCACTCGAACGGCGCGTCCACCAGGTCTTCAAGCGGAGTGCCGTCCAGCAGGTGCTGCAACGCCCACCGATTGGCCGAATGGGACACCACCAGCACCGTGGCCCCCTGCCACTCCTCCCGCAGGTCGTCGAGGAACGCGGCCGTCGCTGCCACGACCTGCCGATAGCTCTGCCCGCCCGGCCACGGCGTGTCGATGTGCCGCCTGCGCAGGGCCGCCACCTCGCTCACCGGCCGTCCGCTGTAGCTGCCGTAGTCGCACTCCCTGAGCCGCGCGTCGAGCCGGACCTCCTTCCCGCCCTTCCCGCCCTTCCCGCCCTTCCCGCCCTTCCCGCCCTTCCCGCCCTTCCCGCCCCCGAACGCCACCTCCACCGTCTCGACCGCCCTGCGCAGATCCGAGCAGTAGACGACGTCCACCCCCCGCCTCCGCACCCCGAGCTCGGCGGCCAGCTCCCGCCCCCGCTCGGACAACTCCCCCGGCAGCCACCCGGTGGCGACGCCGATCTCGTTGTCCACAGTGATGGAGTGGGTCTCGTACACCACCTTGATCGCCATATCGGCACCGTACTTCCTCTCCCAACCCCTCCCATTCCGCCCACAGCAAACACAACCCCCAACCGAGACCCGAATATGATCGACACGACTCCACCAACCTTGCCCGGCATGGAATGATGTCCGCGGGACCCCGTCCCCATCCGGCCGTGCGGCACACCCGGATCCGATGCTCTAGCCTTGACATGCGCGAGCCTCACCAAGATCCACCCGCCGCACACCGCATGTCACAACTGAATCCAGGGGCGGTAGCTCAGCCGGTCAGAGCATCGGACTCATAATCCGTGGGTCGTGGGTTCAAGTCCCACCCGCCCTACTCATCAAAACCGCATCCGACCTGGGGTTTCTCGCTTCTCGCTACCCTCGGATCTTGCTATTGATCATGGTTGGTTGCTCCATGGTTGCTCTTGTGTACGGACCGTGTACGCCGGTAGATCATTTAGACCGCCATCGTCAGTTCAGACCCCGGTGACGACCAACAGAAGACCAAGCCAGAAGGCCTGCACGGCCCCCGCCCGTCAGCGATGACTTGTTGTGCGGTCAAGTCTCGCCCAAGCCGCCCCGTCGGGCTCGACAGGCATTTCCAACCAGCAGATAAAAGATCCGCTGCTACTCGCGCCGATCCTTTAGCCCCCTTGCAGCGCAAGCAAGGAATCAACCGGCTGAACCGGCCGTGCGCCGGCCCTGGAGAACAAGCACGCAGGCCCACCGATGAATCGGCGGGCCTGCTGAGTTCGGTGGATCAGGTAATGGCGTCGCCGGTGTGGTTCGGCAGGGTGATCAGCCGGGCGCTCTGGGCACCTGCGGCTGCGGTGTTGATGAGGGCGGCGGTGGATTCGGCGGCGGCGCGGGCCACCTCGGGGTAGACGCTGGTGTACGTGTCTCGGGTGAAGGTGGACGACACGTGCCCGAGCGTCTCCTGCACGACCTTCAGATCGACCCCCGCGGCCAACATGATCGACGCGGCCCCATGCCGCAGATCATGCAGCCGCACCGGCGGCAACCCCGCTTGGAAGGCCAACTGGTAGAACTGGTCGCTGACCTGCTGCGGATGCAACGCCCGGCCGACCTCGTCGGTGAAGACGAACCCGCTGTCCGTCCACGCCTCCCCCGCCGCCAGCCGCTCAGCCGCCTGCCGCTTGCGGTGCGCACGTAGCGCAGCGACAGTGTCGGCGTCCAACGCGATGGTGCGATCACTGGCCTCGGTCTTCGGCCTGCCCTGCACCGGCTCCCAGCCCAGCTGGGTGATCTGCCAGTGCACCCCTGCGGTCCCGGCGGCCAGGTCGACGTCCTTCCACCTCAGCCCGACCGCCTCGCCCCGGCGCAGCCCGCGCAGAGCGATCAACCGATACAGCGCGAACAGCCGACGGGTCGCCGCCTGGGCGAGGAAGGCGAACGTGTGCGAGGGCGTCCACACCATCACCGGAGACGGACGCGCACACGTTGACCATCTGAGCGCGGCTGAGCCGAGCCCCGCGCCGCCGCTGCTCGATATCGAGCCGCTCCTGCAGGTCCCGGTTCCAGGCGGCCACCCGCTCATCGGTCCACACCAACGCCTTGGGCCGCTCGGCGTCAGGGAGTTCGACCACCGCAGCCGGGTTGAAATCGATCAGCCGATCCTGCTTGATCGCGATGTTCAGCGCATGCCGCAAGGTGGCGCGGATGCGATGCATAGTGGCCGGACCGGCCGGCCGCCGATACCGCACCTTGGCCCGCTCCTCGGGATCGGCGCTGGCGCGGGCGGTGGTGATGACGTCGTTGAACTCCTCAATCGCATCGAACATGCCTGCCACATCCGACACCCGCAGCCGGTCCAGCCGGATGTCTCCGAGGTAGGGGGTGAAGTACAGGCGGATGTGCGCCTCGTACGAGCGGCGCGTGGTCGGGTCGATCTTCCGCTTGCGGCGCAGGAACTCGTCCATCCATTCGGCGACTGTGACGGTGGGGTTGAGGTCCTGGCGGGTGCGGACCTTGCGCCGCACCTCCTCCACCGGCGGCAACGCCTTGGTGTCCTTGAGCGTGGCCAGCATCAGCTCAGCGATCTCCCGCTGCACGTGCGGGTCCTCATCCAACGCCAGCAGCGCCCGAGCCTGCTCCAGTTCGGCCTCCACCTCCTCCAGCGTCGCAAAGCCCCGGCGGCGAAGCGGATTGCGTCGCTGTCCGTCGGCGTGCGCGGGCAACTCCAGCTGAAAGGCCCACGTACCGTGGGTGCTGCTCCACCGCTCCCCGCCGCCAGGGCGGCGCAGCTTCGAGCACGCCTTGCCCAGCCTCTTCCCCGTAGCCTCGTCCCGGCAGGAACACGTCTTGAAGGTGGTTCCGTTCATCGTCGCGTTGCGCCTTCCTTGTTCGCTGACTTCGCGTCGCCAACCGCTTGACGTCGCGCTTCCCGCGGCGCTCCCCCGTCCCCACGCCCCGTGGGGTACGAGGGATGCTGGACGCTCCTGGCGGCGCTCGGCGTACCGTGTCCATCACCGCGCGGGTCGCCGTCGGCGGCCCGGAAGGGGGATTGCCGCGCCCCGGCACGGAGGGCGGCCCTGGTCGGCCCGTACAGACCCGTTAGGGGCCTATAGCGGGGGACCTGCGGTGCCACCGACCGGCCCGGGGCGGTCGGTATCGACGCCCACCTTCACCACCCATGTCAAGCGATATCCGCTGGTCACAATGCCCCGGTGCACGTCGCGACCAGGACTGGATGGCATCGGATTGCATGCCTCGCCGGAGGACGCCGGCCTCACGCAGAGAGTCCCTCGCCGATCGCACGGTGGCAGCCTCAGCTGGTGCGGAAGGCGCATGAAGAGTCGGCGAAGTAGCTGGACTGTACGGTCACCATCAGACGCCCCGATCTAACGAGCGAATCATCCCTGTCACTGAGGTGATCTCAGCGAAATAGTTCGGGCGATTGGGATTTCTTGGACGCCGTCTGTGGCGTTCCGGGCCTTTCGGGAGGAGTCACCGAAGGCCGGAAACAGACGTGGAGCCCCCGGTAGAAGAGTTCTCACCACAAGAATCTCAGCCGGCCGAAAGGCTCCACGTGATTGCTCATCGTGCCACGCTCGACGTCTCCCGCGCACTCGTTCAGTACGTCGCGCGGCTCTTGCACGAAGAACGCCGACTGCGTGGCACCCCGCAAGGCAGCCGAGCCTTGAGCCCGTTCCGGCAGGCGGTCATAGTGCTGCGCTGGTTCCGCGGCGAGCACGACATTCCCAAGCTCGGTCGTGACCATCGCACCTCCCGGGCCACCGCCTACCGCTACATCCACGAAGGCATCGGAGTGCTCGCAGCTCAAGCACCGGATCTGCACGAAGCCCTCGACCGTGCCCAAGCCGAAGGACTGGCGTACGTGATCCTGGACGGCACCCTGATCCCGATCGATCGCTGCGCCGAACAGAGGCTCAGCGCCAAGGGCGAACCCATCGACGCCTGGTACTCCGGCAAGGCCCACCAGCACGCCGGCAACCTCCAGGCACTGTTGGCACCCGGCGGGCTGCCGTTGTGGATCGCCGAGGTCGAGCCCGGCTCCGTCCATGACCTCACCGTCGCTCGCGCACAGGTGCTGGGCGCGCTGTACGCCGCAGCCGCACGTGATTTGCCCACCCTCGCCGACAGCGGCTACGACGGCGCCGGAATCGGCATCCACACGCCGATCAGGCAGCCCGAAGGCAACCAGATCCTCAGCCCGGACAACCGCACCTACAACCGGCTGCTACGCGCCTTGCGCTGCCTCGGCGAACGCGGGTTCGCCCTGCTCAAAGGCCGCTGGCGGACCCTCCAGCACATCACTGTCAGTCCCAGCAGAATCGGCGACGTCGCCCGCGCGGCACTTGTCCTCACCCATTTCGAGCATGACTACCTACTGGCAATTCGCTGAGATCACGTCACTGATCTAAATACCGGCCAGAAAGGCCGAGTTAGGACAGGACGGGAGGCCAACTCCTGGTCAAATCGGCATCGGACTCCGAACCGAGCAGCTCGAGCAATCAGCAGCAGCGCATAGCTTAAGACTCGCAACATATATGGACGGATCGCCACCGGTCGCTTCGTGCATGCGTGTCGCGCTGACACCTTTTGAACGCGCGGGACAGAATGCGGCACGCGCTGACATGCGTAAACAGAGCTGGGGACTTTTAATCCGTAGGTTCCGGGTTCGAGCCCCGGGCACCCTACCAGTCCATACTCTATCTGACCCGGGCTTTCTCGATTCTCGGCTCGTCTCCGAGAGGTGAGAATGGCCGAGATCATGCTCGTCACATGCTCTTCGGCACGGGTTCGGCATGTCAGTGGGCTGTGTCCAGGGATGGAATGCCCGCTTCGCGTAGGCGGCTGCCGGGCGGCCTGGCCCCGATGGGTAAAGCCGGACCCGCCAGGCATTCAAGGCAAGGGGTGCGATGCAAGGGGCGCACGGCAGGCCGCGCCCGACTTACCCTCAGGCCCGTCCAGGGGCTCACAAAGCCGCTCTCGGCCGAGATCATCCGGCTGGTCGGCGCGGTGCTGGTCGAGCAGACCGACGAATGGACCGAGGCTCGCCGCTACATGGGCCTGATGTGCTTACCAAGGCCCGCGTCCGGTTCCTCGCGACTGACACACCAGCCCCGAACTCACTCCCGCAGGCACTTGCCGCCTAACCCGCAGAAACAGGATCACGCGAAGGCTGATTCATGCACCACCTCCGTGGACGTGACCGGCCGGTGGACCAGCAGTGGTGTGCGATGTCGAGGTGGAGGGCCTTGGCACGAGCGGTCGGCAGCGCCGCACTTCCTGGTCATTGACTCACACAGCCGGAGTGGATGGTGCGGGGTGAGGCATCCGTCGGGACTCGCGAAGAGCTCGATCTGTGTCAGAAGCCGGGCTTGGGCGCCGGGTTGCGTAGGCTTCGTCACAAGAAGGCGAAAGGAGTTCCGCATGACGGCGAAGGAGCCCAGGACCGAGCTCGATGCTCGCTACAGCTCGGCGTTGAACCCGCGCCCGGGCGCGGAGAACGTCACCGCCACCGAGTGGGCCGAGGCCCAGCGCCGGCTGCGGGCCGCCGAGATCTTCTGGATCACCACGGTCAGGGCGGACGGCCGGCTGCACGTCACGCCGCTGATCGCCGCCTGGCACGACGGGGCGCTGCACTTCAGCACCGGGCGGGACGAGCAGAAGGCGAAGAACCTGGCCGGCAACGCCCACTGCGCACTCACCACAGGGCACAACTCGCTTTCCGAAGGTCTCGACATCGTGATCGAGGGCATGGCGGAGCGGGTGACGGATCCGGCGCGGCAGGATGAGGTCATCGCCGCGTTCGAGGCGCAGTACGGGGACCACATCACCTCGTCTGAGGGGACCTTCTACGGCTTTGGCGACAGCATCCGCAAGGGCGACGACCTGCTGTTCGCGGTGGCACCCGGCACGGCGTACAGCTTCGGGCACGACAGCCAGGTGTTCAGCCACACCCGCTACACCTTCTAGCCTGCGCACAAGGAAGCCTCTGTTCGCCAGGGGAAGGCATGCCGCGGGAAGGGCCCTTCCATCGGATCGATCCTCATTTGCACCCTCTGGTCTGGCTGGTCCTCCCCACGAACCATGCGCAGCGCAGCACGCCAGCGATCACGTCTGTCCGCCTCGCCGCCAAGTACCGATACGACCAGAGGCCTCGCTAGATTCGCGACCTCCTGCCACGACCGAAGGAGCCGCTGCGCCTCGGCGACGTCATCGCCCAGGCTCCCATGGGCGCTCCGCGCCCCCATGACCCTGTTCCCGCCAGCCGGAATCACCGGATGAGTTCCCGGATGGGTTCGACGCGCGGATCGTCGATATCCGCATGGTAGTCGTCGGCCGAGGTCTCATCGCGGCCCGCCGGCCGTTTCGCCACACGGAACGCGAGAGTGGCGGCCACGCTCACGGCCGTGTTCAGCACGCAAGCGGTCAGGGCGACGTAGCTGAGACGGCCGCCGCCGATGACCGGGATCTCCGCGAGCGATCCGCCGAAGTGCCTGCCGGTTCCGGGGTTGACGATGCCGTAGACGGTAACGGTGCCGTACACCATGCCGGACGCCCAGCCGGCGAGCAGCGCACCGGGGTGGAACCAGCGGGTGTAGAGCCCGACCACGATCGCCGGGAAGGTCTGCAGGATCCAGATTCCGCCGAGGAGCTGGAAGTCCAGCGCGAACTTCCTGTCGAGGAACAACACGAAGGCCAGCGCTCCGAACTTGACGAAGAGGGAGGCCGCCTTGGAGACGCGCAGCTCGTCTTGGGAACTCGCGTCCGGCCTGATGAACTCGCGATAGACGTTACGGCTGACGAGGTTGGCGGCGGCGATGGACATGATCGCGGCGGGTACGAGAGCGCTGATGGCTATGGTGGCCAGGGCGATGCCGGTGAGCCAGCTCGGGAACAGGTCCGCGAAGAGCCGCGGGATCACGAGTTGGGGGTTGGGCTGACCGTCCATGCCGACAGGGCGCGTACCGGCCGCGATCGCGAAGAAGCCGAGCAGCGCGAACAGGCCGAGAACCAGCGTGAAGGCCGGCAGGAGTGCGGCGCCGCGGCGCACGACGTCGCGGCTTCTGGTCGCGAGCACGGTGGTGACCGTGTGCGGATACACCACCAGGGCCATCGCCGACCCGAGAGCCAGCGTGGCGTACGGCCAGAAGCCGCTCGCTCCCGGGATGAAGACCCCAGTGGGGCGCCCGGTCTTCGGATCGGGCGCGGCCATCCTCTCCTGGGCCGAGGCGAAGATCGTCTCAAGGCCGCCCAGCCGTGGGAGCAGGACGACGAACGCGGCGGTCACGACGAGGAACAGCAGAAAGGCCTTCAGGACGGCGATGAACGCGGGCGCCCGGAGCCCGCTGACGTAGGTGAAGGCTGCCAGGACGGTGAAGGCGACGGCGAGAGGCAGGTCGTTGACGAGAGGGTTGCTGCTCCCCAGGCCGAGCACCTCGAACACGGCCTGGATCCCCACCAACTGCAGCGCGATGTAGGGCAGGGTGGCCAGCAGTCCGGTAAGGGCCACCGCGAGCGTGAGCCCTCTGCTCCGGTAGCGGCCGCGCACGAAGTCGGCGGGAGTGACATAGCCGTGACGATGGGCCACTGACCACAGACGTGGCATGACTGTGAAGATCAACGGATACACGATGATGGTGTAGGGGACGGCGAAGAAGCCGCTCACCGCGCCCGAGGCGAACATCGCCGCCGGTATCGCGATGAAGGTGTAGGCCGTGTAGATGTTGCCGCCCAGGAGCAGCCACGAGGTGAGGGTGCCGAAGCCCCGGTCGGCCAGCCCCCACTGGTCCAGCGCGTTCACGGTGCCCGTGATGTGGCGGCCTTTCCTGCCCTGGACCGCGGCGAACCCCGTGACCGTGACGATCAGGAAGAAGATCACGAGGATCGTGAGAGCGGTCCAGTCGATGCTATCTCGGTTCATCGGCTTCTCTCTCCGGGGCCGGCGGGCCGATGCGCGCCGGTTCGAGCCTGGCGGGTGGGGGTCGTGTGAAGGTAGGCGCACCAGGTGAGGCTGGAGGACAGGAAAATCCACAGGAACTGGTACCAGTAGAAGAACGGGAGGCCGAACAGCCGTGGCTCAGCACCCGCATAACCTTCGATCCAGAGCAGCGCCGGGAAGGGCAGCCACAGCGCCCCGATGCTCAGCTTCGCCCAGGGCCCGGAGGTCCTGTGTCTGACCGGCCGGGCCGGCGGTGACGATGGGGTTGCCACGTCGTCTCCTGAAGTGTCGTCGTCTCCCCCGAGGTGAGGACAGGACGCCGGCCCCTCCCACCCGCTCGCCCGAGAGTGGTGGGCGAGCAGGCGGGAGGGGGCCGGCGGGGATAGCGGATCAGGTGACGGATCCCGCCTCAGCAGCACCGGATGCCGGGACTCTTCTCCCGAAGGTCGGATCGGTGCCGCTCGAACTCCCGCCGTGACAGCGGCGGCGAGTGCGGATGGGATCGGTGCTGGGCGAGGTACCGGTCGTATTCACCGGAACCCGTGAGTTCGCGCAGGTACCAGCGGGCGAAGCGCAGCAGTGAAACCACGGTCATGATCGCTGGCCGTCCGCTCCGTTGTTCCCCGCACCCACCTCGGCCAGCTCGCGCCGTTCCGCCGCGGTGGCGAATAACCCCGCAGGTGCCACGATGCTGGATTCGACATAGGGCGCCTCTGCCATCGGCAGGGGGTCACGGGACCGTAGGGCGCGCCGGCACACGACCACGGCGTTGCCGACGACGATGATGACCAGCAGCGCGAACATCGCCGCCAGCACGCCGTCGACGGTGGAGTTGACGACGACCGCCTGCATGTCGTCGAGGTTCTTGGCGGGCGCGATCACCTTCCCCACGGCCAGCGCGTCGGCGTACTTTTCCCGCTGGGCGAAGAAGCCGATCTTGGGGTCATCGTGGAAGACCTTCTGCCAGCTGGCGGTCATCGTCACCGCCAAGTCCCAGGCCAGCGGTACGCCGGTGACCCACGCCCACTTGAACTTGCCCGACTTGATCAGGATCGTGGTGCCGAGGGTCAGCGCGATGGCGATCAGGAGCTGGTTGGAGAGGCCGAACAGCGGGTAGAGCTGGTTGATGCCGCCCAGCGGGTTGGTGACGCCGGTGTACAGGAAGTAGCCCCAGGCCAGCACGACCGCGGCGCTGGCGCCCCACAGGCCGGGCTTCCAGCTCACCCGCCCGATCGGCTTCCACAGGTTGCCGAGGGAGTCCTGAAGCATGAAGCGGGCGACGCGGGTGCCGGCGTCCACGGTGGTCAGGATGAACAGCGCCTCGAACATGATCGCGAAGTGGTACCAGAACGCCTTGAACGCGGCGCCGCCAAAGATCCCGGACAGGATCTCAGAGATGCCCATCGCGAGGGTGGGGGCACCGCCGGTGCGGGCGATCACGGTCTGCTCCTGAACCGCCGCCGCGGCGGCGCGCAGGTCATCCGGGGTGATGACGAAGCCCAGTTTCGCCACGGCGGCGGCGGCGCTTTCCGGCGAGGTGCCGAGCAGACCAGCGGGAGCGTTCATCGCGTAGTAGAGACCGGGTTCGAGCGCGCACGCGGCGATCAGCGCCATGATGGCGACGAACGACTCCATGAGCATCGCGCCGTAGCCGATCAGCCGGACCTGCGACTCCTTCTGGATCATCTTCGGCGTGGTGCCGGAGGCGATGAGCGAGTGGAAGCCCGACATCGCGCCGCAGGTGATGGTGATGAACAGGAACGGGAACAGCGACCCGGCGAAGACCGGCCCGGTGCCGCTGAGCGCGAACGTGGTGATCGCCTCGTTCTGCAAGTGCGGCGCCGCGATGACCACGCCGACCGCGAGCAGCCCGATCGTGCCGATCTTCATGAACGTCGACAGGTAGTCGCGCGGCGTCAGCAGCATCCACACCGGCAGGACGGAGGCCAGGAACCCGTAGACCACCAGGCAGATGACCAGCGTCTGCGGGCTCAGCGTGAAGGCGTCGGCCCAGGCCGAGTTCTGGACCCAGCCGCCGCCCGCGATGGCCAGCAGCAGCAGCACGACCCCGATCACCGTGGTCTCCATGACCTGCCCCGGCCGCAGAACGCGCTGGTAGAAGCCCATGAAAAGGGCGATGGGGATGGTCATCGCGATGGAGAAGGTACCCCACGGCGAGTGTGCGAGCGCGTTCACCACCACCAGGGAGAGCACCGCGAGCAAGATGATCATGATGGCGAACACCGCGACCAGCGCGGCGGTCCCGCCCACCGGGCCGATCTCCTCGCGCACCATCTGGCCCAGGCTCTTGCCGTCACGGCGCATCGAGAAGAACAGGGTGACCATGTCCTGGACCGCCCCGGCCACGATGACCCCGACGATAATCCATATGGTCCCCGGCAGATATCCCATCTGCGCGGCGAGGACCGGGCCCACCAGCGGCCCGGCACCGGCGATGGCGGCGAAGTGGTGGCCGAACAGCACCCGCCGGTCGGTCGGATGGTAGTCGACCCCGTTGTCCAGCCGTTCCGCGGGAGTCGCGCGACGGTCGTCGATGCCGAGCACCCGGCGGGCGATGAACCGGGAGTAGAACCGGTAGGCGATCGCGTACGAACCGAGGGCGGCGGCCACCAGCCAGATCGCCGAGATCTCCTCTCCTTGTGACAGGGCGACGACCCCCCAGGCGACCGCACCTACCAGGGCGACTGCCGTCCATATGAGGATCGACTTGGGGGTTGGTCTTGATTTCGCGGTGCCGTTTTCGGGCATGGCTGATTCTCCTGAACTCAGGGCATGGCAGAGCAGCCGGTACTACGAGGGAAAAATCGCCCGGAGATCCGAACGAGGTGATGTGGTCGGTGTTACCGGCGACGCCGGTCGTAGGTGAGATGACGATCGCGAGGCGGGCGATCCGCGCCACGTCTCAGGACGTAGGCAACGGCCATGAACACCACGCTCCCTGGCACCCAGATGAGCTGGTACCAGAAGAAGAACCTCATTCCGGCCAGATGTGGCGCGTCGTAGGAATACCAGGGCACCCACAGGAGTGCCACGATGGGCAGGACCAGACAGATACCGGCCGCGAAACGTCGCGCCCGCCGCGTCGGCTTCGCCATCGTCGTCCTCCGGAATGTTCCCGCGTTCTTGTTGCAAGGGTTGCGGACGGTTCCGATCTGGTTTACGCCGATTTCGAGGAGATTTCGTGTCAACCAGCAGTGCGGATTACGCAACCTAGAAGTACTTCCCGGGCGTTGTGGACGGTGGCCGATGATTGAGCCGATGAGCACGGTGACGTTCCTCGCCGTGCTCGGCGGCACCTCCCTGCTCGCGGTCGCCGCGCGCTGGTTCCGGCCGCCTCCCGAGCTGCCCACGTTGGAGGACTGGGCGCTGGCGCGCCGCCAGTTCGGCACCCCGACGACGTGGTTCCTGCTCGGCGGGACCATCTACACGGCCTACACGTTCGCCGCCGTACCAGGTCTGGTGTACGGCACGGGCGCGCTCGGGTTCTTCGCCCTGCAGTACACCGTGATCATGTGCCCGCTGGCGTTCGTACTGCTCCCCCGGCTCTGGTCGGCGGCGCGCCGGCACGGGTACATCACCCCCGCGGACTTCGTCCGGGGTCATTACGGCTCCCCCGCCCTCGCACTGGTCGTCGCGGCGACCGGCGTGCTGGCGACCATGCCCTACATCGCGCTGCAACTGGGGGGCATCCGTTCGATCCTGTCCGCCGTCGGGCTGTACCCGAGGGGGGCGCTCGGCGACCTCGCGCTGGTCGCCGTGTTCGCTGTCCTCGCCGTGGCGACCTACCGGCACGGGCTGCGCGCGCCGGCGATCATCTCGCTGATGAAGGGCGCGGCCGTCTTCTGCTCGATCCTGGCCGTCTCCTTCCTCGTCCTCGATCGGTTCGGCGGGCCCGGGCCGATGTTCGACAGCGCGGAGCGCGCACTGTCCGGCGGGGAGACGACTCAGGCATCGTTGACGCTCGATCCGAGCCAGTTCCCCGTCTACGCCACCCTGGCCCTCGGCTCGGCCCTCGCCCTGCTGATGTACCCCCACGTGCTGACGGCCGCCTTCGCCGCGTCCGGCCCGGACACGCTGCGCCGCGCGGCGGTCGCGCTGCCCCTGTGGACGGCGGTGCTCGGACTGTTCGCCATGCTCGGGGTCGCTGCGCTCGCCGCCGGCATCCAGCCCCCATCCACCGGCGCGGAAACCGCCGTCCCCCTGCTCGTCAAGGACCTGATGCCCGCCGCCCTCACCGGTCTGGTCTTCGGCGCTCTCACCGTGGGCGCGCTCGTACCGGCGGCGGTCATGTCGATCGCAGTGGCGACCTCGTTCGTTCGCAACATCTACGTCGAGTACTTCCATCCGAGGGCCACACCCAAGCACCAGACACGGATCGCCCAGATGGTCTCGCTCAGCACCAAGGTCGGGGCGGTCGTCTTCGTGTTCGGACTGCGCAACCAGGACGCCATCAATCTTCAACTGCTGGGCGGCGTCTGGATCCTGCAGACCTTCCCCGCCGTGGCGCTCGGCGTGTTCACCCGCCGTCTGCACCCCTGGGCGTTACTGGCCGGGTGGATGAGCGGTATGGCCGCGGGCACCCTCCTGGTGGTGCACAGCGGATTCTCGTCGCTGGTGCCCCTGGGCGTGGGCGGCCAGGAGATCCAGGCATACGCCGCGGTGGTCGCCATGACACTGAACCTCACCGTCGTCGTGACGTTGACCCCGCTCTTCAACCGGGTGGCCAGAACGCACACTCCGGCGTCGAGCTCTCCGGTCCCCCTACCCCCCGAAGCGGAGACGATCACATGACCGGGATTCGGCCACCCATACCATTGCCGACGTTCGCCGAATCCGGCTCCGTATCGGTCGACACGCCGCCCCCGGCACGGACGGACGGGCCGTCCGCCGGGGGACCGCCCACCCCCGGCCCGCCGGACGCCGGACGCGAGGCCGCGCTGACGCAGCTGTTCGAGACGCACTACACCGGCCTGCTCCGGCTGGCCGTGCTGCTCGGCGCCGACGACGCGGAGGACATCGTCGCCGAGGCGTTCTGCCAGCTGCACCGCCGCTGGAGCAGGCTGCGCTCGGCCGAGGCCGCCCTGCCCTACCTGCGCTCGGTGGTGTGCAACCTGGCCCGCATGAGACTGCGCCACTTGCAGGTCATCCGCAAGCACACCGATTGGACCACTGACCTCGAGCGGTCGGCCGAAAGCGTCGCCCTGCTCCACGACGATCAGAAAGCGCTCATCGAGGCCCTGCAGCGGCTCTCGGCCCGGCAGCGAGAGGCCCTCGTCCTGCGCTACTGGCTCGGTCTACGCGAAAGCGACATAGCCGAAGCCATGAGCATCTCCTGCGGTGCGGTCAAGGCGCACACCAGCCGCGGCATGGCCACCCTCACCAAGATCATGCAGGAGCGACGATGACGACCGGCCCCGCCAGCACCGAGGACCAGCTACGCGAGGTTCTCGACAAACTCGCCAACGGCGTCCAGCCGGCCCCGGACGCCTACCGCCGGGTCCAGGGCGAATGGCGACGGCGCGAGCGCAGACGCCGGCTCATCCTGGTCATCCTCGTGGTGCTCGTCCTCGCGATCACCGACATCGTGGGGCTGTGGGCGCTGAACCAGTACCAGGACCGGCCGCACGTGGCCCCCAGGGAGCCTGTACCGGCCCGATCGCACGTGCCGCCCGCCAACGACCTGCCAGACCTCCCGGTACGGTGATCGGCACCAGGTCCGCACCCTCGCGGACCTGGTGCACCTGCGGTGGGCGGCTACGGTCGAGTCATGCAGTCCGAAGCCCTTGGGACGTTGTAGACCGCCCTTTGGGGATTGGCCGACGGGCCTCGGCCGGACTACCTGACGCTTCAACATGGCAACTTCGTGTCGGAACACCATGATCTCGACATCCTTGGATGCCTGGCTACGCCCCAGCAACACCAGCCGGCCAAACACCCGAATCAACGGCAGATACAGCAGACGAACCATGAATCGCGGACAGGGGATCAGAAGTCGAACTCGCCGTTCTTGGCACCGTCGATGAACGCAGCCCATACTTCGGGTCGGACGACGAACGGAGCCTGGTCAGGCGCTTCGGTGTCACGGATGCCGACACGACCGCCGGACAGCGGTGCGACTTCGATGCAGTCCCCGCCATTACCGGTCGAGCGTGTCGCCTTGCGCCAGGCCGCCGTCTCCAGCTCGGCCGTCAGGTCCATTTCTCCACCATCTTCCTGATGAACTCGACCGACGCCCTCTGGGGGAGAGCATCCGCCCGGATGGCGTCCAATTTCATGGTAACCATTTCAACCACCTCGGCATGGCTTGTGACTAGCGGTTCCGCGGCGGTCTCCAGGTACACCGTGCGACGGGTGCCATTGGGAGCTTTCGCGATGACGATACCTCCGCTCAAGCCGGGGTTGGCGCCCAGCGGGCAGATCTGCACGGTGATGTGTGGGACGTGCGTAGCCTCCAGCAGTCGCTCCAATTGCTCGTGCATGACTCCAGGATTGCCGATGGGCCGGCCGAGTACCCCCTCGTCCAGTACTACCAAGTAGCGAGGCGGATTGGTGCGCGTGAGGATCTTCTGTCTGGCCAGACGGGTAGCCACGAGGGCATCGATGCGTTCGGTGTCGTAGCCGTTCTCGCTTTCCAGTAGGGCGCGGGCGTAGTCGGCCGTCTGCAGCAGCCCGGGGATCACCAGAGGCTGCCAGGTGCGCAGGGATTGGGCCTGTTCCTCTTCCTGCAGCCAGGGTGCGAACCAGGTTGGGGCGGTGTCGCGGTGGTGCGACAGCGAAGCCCACAGGTCACGCAGGCCGGGCCCGAGTGCCTTCTCGACCTCGGTGAGGAATTGTTCGGTGGGCGGGCGTTTGCCCACCTCGACCGCGCCGATCTGGCTGGATGAGTACCCGGCGCGGCGTCCGAGTTCGGCCTGGGTGAGCCGGGCTTCCTCGCGCATGCGCCGCAGCTCAGCGCCGAATGCCGCTGTCCTGCTCTCGTTCGGGTCGAGTTGGCGCGGTGCGGGCATGTTCCACCTCCACATGATTGGTCCCACATCGGCCACGCATCCCGCACTCATGAATGCGACAGGCTGTCGGATGAATGGCGGCGAAGACTGCGCCACAACTTACCGTCAAGACACCAAGCTATGGAGAGAACACAGGGAGTCAAGGGGCTCGCACCCCTTCATTCCACAAATGATCTCGTAAATGGTGCGGCACCTCCGGCCACAAAGAGAACAAAAAGCGACAAGAGGGTGTTCTACGTGAATACGCATTCGTGTGGTGGTTCAGTGCGCCTCGGCCTGGCCTTGCGCCAAACACGGCACGCCTTCATCCAGATCGGGAAGATTCGCACCGGAATCGAACTGGGAGCTCGGGAGCAGGTCACCGAGGCTGGGAGAGGTTTTGAAGCATTTCAGAAACCAGACAAGCTGCGGCTGACGGAACCTGGTCTGGACTCGCGCGTGCGGCCTTGCCGACTCAACGTCAACCGCAGGGCCTCATTCTCTGACATGCGCAGAGGCCGACGATCACCACAGCGTTTGTCTTCATCTCACATGGACGCAGAAAGTGCCGATGAAGGCTGGGAAGTAGCGAGGCGAATACGGTGATCTATCCCATGACTCCCATCACCCACTTCGAGGAACTTGGTGCCACCCAGCTAACGTGCAACGATCAAGCGCCATACCTAGCGCGTCAGGCAGTGTGCAGATGGTTGGGAACCGAACATGCCGCCTACGAGATCGCGACATTGGCGACCTCGGAGCTGGTCACCAACGCCGTGAAGTACACCGACGCCACCACCGCTGACGGCTCCCCTTGCCAGATCACGCTCAAGTTGTCCCAGGACGAGACCGTCCTGCGGCTGGTGGTGACCGATCCCGGCTCACGCTGCTCGACACCCGCACGCATCCCCATGCAGGAGGCGAACCTGCACTCCGAGCACGGACGAGGGCTGGCGATCGTGGACAACCTGTCGCGCAGCCGGTGGGGAAGCTACCGGACGCCCGGAAGTGGAGATCGCTGCGTGTGGTGCCACCTGGACCGCAAGCCCACCCCAGCGCAGCTGGAAGAGCTCTTCCAGACTCCGATCTAGCCCACCGCCGGACTCGTCGACTTGATCACCGCCCTCCCCGAAAGCGTCCCCTTCCCGGTCATCGTCGCTGTGCTCGTGCGGGGCCGAACGTCTTCGCCGCCGCGCTCAGGGACCGGTGGCGGGCTCGCCGCCGGCATGCCAGCGACCGCTCCCTGTTTTGCCGCTGACCACCTTCACCCACAATCCCGACCTCACGCCTCTTCCCATCTCTAGTGAAGGAAGGTTCCTCCATGCCTCGTGACAAGGTGCTCTGCGCGATGGCACTGCTCCTGACTGCCGGGTTCGTTGCCTTCGTGCTGCTGGCCCCCGCCACCCTGGCCCGGCCGGTGTCCCAGGCGGTGCTCGGGTCCATCCTCTGCGGCGTCGTTGCAGTGATCGCGCGGAAGGTCTTCCTCGCCCGGCGTTCCACCGGCCGTAACCAGCCACCTGCCTAGAAGTCGCCGCTGACCATCCTCTCTGGGAGGCCGTCTCATGTCTGAACCCGTCCCAGCCGCCGTGGCCGACCAGGCCAGTACCTACCTGGGCGACCTGCAGACTCTGCTGAAGGCGCAGGGCCTGCACACCCGCATCCTCACGCAGCCTGAGCGGCTGCCGAGGATGAGAGTCATCAATCCCGGCTGCGCCTCCCTGTGCGAGGTCATCACGGCCGCACCGGTAGAAGGCGAGTGGAGCTTCTGGTGGTCGTGGGCCGAACCGATCACCCCGGTCAGGGACGCGGCCATCGCCGCCAGACGCATCGGCCACGTGCTGACTCCGGCCGCCCACCAGTTTGAATCGCCCCGGGTTCGGTGGAGACTTGATCTCTTGAGAGGATCGAGTCCATGCCAGGTAAGTCTCCCTACCCCGCCGAGCTGCGCCGCCGTGC
>NZ_JBITJF010000009.1:0-468273 GCF_044459705.1 Nonomuraea sp. NPDC050227
ACCCCACCCGCGACTACCAGCCCCAGGCAAACCCGAACAAGACGAAACCCCCGAACCCGTAGGTTCGAGGGTTTCCGATGTCCCGAGACATCACAGTGTGCCCCCTGTAGGATTCGAACCTACGCACCCGGCTCCGGAGGCCGGTGCTCTATCCCCTGAGCTAAGGGGGCGACGAGTGATAAGGCTATCAGCATCTGGGGACCACTCGGCACCAGATAACGCTCCTTGAACGCATCCCGCGAAAACCCCACGTGACCGGCCCGCTACGGGCTAGCTTTGCGCCCGTGAGCGACGTTCTCGGCAAAGTACTGGTCGTGGATGACGACGAGGTCATCCGGCAGCTCATCGCGGTCAACCTGAACCTTGAGGGGTTCGAGGTGTCGACCGCCACCGATGGGCAGGACTGTCTGGATCGCGTGATGGACGTCATGCCGGATGTGATCACGCTGGACGTGATGATGCCCTGCCTCGACGGGTGGGCGACGGCGGAGAAGTTGCGTACGGAGGAGGCGACCAGTCACATCAAGGTCGTCCTGATCACCGCGCGGGCGCAGGACGACGACCGGAGGCGGGGGCTGGGGATCGGGGTCGACGCGTACCTGACCAAGCCGTTCGATCCGGCCGAGCTCATTCAGGTGGTGCGGGAACTCGCGTCCGGGGCGCCGAGTTGATGGGGTTGTAGAACGGCGCCGGAGTGGTGTGCCGGAGGTGGTGGGAGCGGCGGAGATGACGCCGCTCGGGCCGGCTCCGGATGCACGTCGGCGGCGACGACCATCGACGTGAGAGGCGCGACGTGCGTAGTTCGATCTTCGGCAACCTGGCCGGCCAGCCGCTTCCCGGCGGGTTCGCGCTGGAGAACAGCAAGATGCTGCGGGTCCAGTTGCCGCACGAGGTGCTTGCCAAGCAGGGGTCCATGGTCGCCTTCCAGGGGCAGATGGACTTCGACTACGAGGGTGGCGGGCTCGGCAGGCTGCTGAAGAAGGCCGTGACGGGGGAGGGGGCCTCCCTGATGCGGGTACGCGGCCAGGGGCAGCTCTATCTGGCCGACAACGCTGACGACATCCACCTCTTCTACCTGGAGAACGAGGGGCTGACGGTCAACGGGCGGAACCTGCTGGCGTTCGGGCCGGAGCTCAGGTGGGACATCCAGCGGGTGCAGGGGGCCGGGGTCGCGGCCGGTGGGCTGTTCAACACCACGGTGACGGGCACGGGGTGGGTGGCGGTGACCACGCACGGCACGCCGGTGTTGCTGGACGTGGCGCGGATGCCGACGTTCGTGGACGGGCAGGCGGCGGTGTGCTGGAGCACGGGGCTGCAGGTCGGGGTCAACCGCACGATGAAGGTCGGGGCGTTGATCGGGCGCGGCAGCGGCGAGGCCATGCAGCTGGCGTTCCGGGGGCAGGGGTTCGTCCTGGTGCAGGCCAGCGAAGGTGCGCCGGTGGTGCAGGCGTCCTGAGGGCGTGCGGCCGGTGGTGCAGGTGTCCTGAGGTCGTACGGGCGGGGGCCATGCGGTTCAGGGGGCCGGGCGTGGACAGGTAATTAGCTTATTGCCATACTGGCTCGGTGGATGTGGATCTGGTCAAGGCGCTGGCCAGTGACAAACGGCTGCTCATCCTTGAGTGGCTGCGCGACCCCGAGCGGCACTTCGGCCCGCAGCGCGACGGCGATCTCGTACGCGACGGCGTCTGTTCGTTGTTCATCGCCGAGAAACTGGGCGTGAGCCGGCCCACGTGCGGCGAGCATCTCAAGGTGCTGGCCCAGGCGGGGCTGATCCGGGGCACGAAGATCAAGCAGTGGGTGTTCTACCAGCGCGACGAGGGTCGGATCGCCAAGGCCAAGGAGATGTTGAGCAGTGACTGGTGACGCCTACGAAGGTCCCGACGGCTCTGAAGGCGCTGATGCCGGAGAAGGCCCCGGAGCCCACGGAGGTCCCGATGGCGGAGAAGGTCCCGAGGTCGGAGAAGGCCGTGAGGCCGGAGAAGGTCCCGAGGCCGACCGGCGGCCGGACGCCTATGCGCGGCTGATCGCCGATCTCGATGCCGGCGGGGCGCGGTACCGGGTGATCGACCATCCGGCGGAGGGGCGTACCGAGCAGGTGAGCGCCCTGCGCGGGCACGGCGTCGAGCAGGCGGCCAAGTGCCTGATCGTGATGGTCAAGATCGGCAAGAAGCGCACCCGGCACGTGCTGGCCGTCGTGCCGGGCGACGCGCGGCTGGATCTGCAGGCGGTCAAGGGGCTGCTGGAGGGCACGTACGTCGCCTTCGCCGACAAGGACCGGGCGGAGGAACTGGCGGGCAGCGTCAGCGGGACGGTGTTGCCGTTCAGCCATGACCCCCGCCTTGAGCTGGTCGTCGATCCTTCGCTGCTGGAACTGCCGGAGATCTACTTCAACGCCGCGCGCCTCGACCGCTCACTGGCGCTCGCCACCGACGACTACGTACGGCTGGCCGCGCCGCGCGTGGCCGCCATCGTGGCGGCGGCGGTGCCGGCCGCCGGTTAGCCACCGGCGGGCGTCCGTGGCAGGGCGGCTGGAGGCCGGCGGGCGTCCGTGGCAGGGCGGCCGGGGGCAGGAGGGGACGGTGAAGGCGGTGGCCTGCGGGAACGTCCCCTAGGCGGAGGTGGCTTTCACGATCGCGAGCGGGCCGGGCGCGTGGTGCAGCATGGCCTGGCTGACCGAGCCGATGAGCATGCCCTTCAGCGTGCCGTGCCCCCGGCTGCCGACGACCAGCAGGTCGGCCCCGGCCGCCACCTCGCGCAGCACCTCGACGGGATGGCCGTGCACGACGTCCTCGATCACCTCCACGCCGGGATGGCATTGGCGGGGTATGGCGAGGAAGGTCCGCAGGGCCTCGCGGGTCTCGCGTTCGACCTCCGGATCGGCGGGCCCGAAGCCCGAGGGACGCGGCCAGGCGAACGCCTCCACCGCGCGCAGCCTGGCGCCGCGCAGCTCGGCCTCGGCGAAGGCGAACTTCAGCGCGCGGAGGCTGCCCTCGGAACGGTCGACGCCGACCACCAGCTCACCGCGCGGAACGGCGGGCGGATCGCGGACCAGGACGACGTCCGTCTGGGCGTGCGCGGCCACCCCGTGGGCGACCGAGCCGAGCAGCAGCCCGCGTACGCCGCCCAGGCCACGACTGCCGACGACGAGCAGGTCGGCCTGCTCGGCGGTCTTGATCAGCGCGGCGCGGGGATCGCCGGGCACGAGTTCCGTGGTCACCTCGGCGCCCAGTTCGCGGGCCCGCCGTTCGGCGGCCGCGAGCACCTCCTTGGCGCCGTCGCGCATCCACTTGCCCACCTCCGCGTACCGGCCGGAGATCGGGCGGCAGACCCAGTCGGGCACCACGTGGGCCACGGTCAGCGACACCCCGCGCAGCACTGCCTCCTTGGCGGCCCAGTCGACGGACAGCAGTCCGGTCGGCGAGCCGTCGACACCTGCGACGATCATGGTCAGGCCACGTAACATTCCACTTCGGCGCGGCGATAGGCCAAGCCCTGTCTGGTGGACTCGTCGATGCACGCGCGCTCGGTCTTGCTGAGGAGCAGTTCGCCGCAGACCGTCACGCCGGAGTACGTCCGGCAGTCGAGTGAACGGTTGCGCCGGCCGATTCGGTAGTTGTCCTTGACCGCCTGCCTGCACTTCTGGCGCAGGGCCGGTGTGTCGGCGTAGCGGCACTGGGCGGTCAGCGTCCGGTATTGCTGCTTGCTCACTTCCTGCTGCTCGATGCCGTCCCCAGAGGCGGCAGCCGGTCCGATCGTGGCGAGAGCCACGATCGCGGCCACAGCGGCGATCTTCATCATAGTTCCCCTGAGGGAGTCCGTACCGCCAGGGGCGATCGCCAAACCTTAGGCTGATCGCCATGCTGACGCTCCGGTACGACGAGCCCGCCCCCCGTTGGGAAGGACACGTCCTTCCGATCGGCAACGGAGCGCTCGGCGCCTGCGTGTTCGGGACGCTTGAGACCGAGCGCGTCCAGCTCAACGAGAAGTCGTTGTGGACCGGCGGTCCGGGTAGCGCGGAGCCCGGTGGATCAGGCAACTGGCCGGCGGACCGTCCCGGCGCTCTGGAGGCGGTGCGACGGGTCATCGACGAGCGGGGTTCGATGGCGCCGGAGGAGGTGGCCGCGATCCTGGGGAACCCGTCCTACCGCACGGTGGGGCACATTCCCGGCTTCGGGGCGTACCAGAACTTCGGCGAGCTGCTGCTCGACGTGACCGGCGGTTTCTCCGGCGGCTACCGGCGCACGCTCGACCTGGAGACGGCGGTGGCCGCCGTGACGTACGAGGACGCCGACGGCGTGGTGCTCACCAGGGAATATTTCGCCTCGTACCCGGCGCACGTCAGCGTCGGCAGGGTGACGGCGGGACTTCCGGGACGGGTGGGGTTCACGTTGCGCTTCGGCACCGCGCATGACGGCGGGGAGGAAGTGACCGCCGAGTCCGGACGGCTGCGCGTCCGTGGCGTGCTCGCCGACAACGGCCTGGTGTACGAGGGCCAGGTCCAGGTGCTGACCGAGGGCGGCACCCGTACGGACGAGGGCGACCGCGTCGTGGTGACGGGCGCCGACAGCGCGGTGTTCGTCTTCTCGGCGGCCACCGACTACGCGCCCGTCCACCCCGGCTACCGCGGCCCGGACGCGGCGGCGCGGGTCACGGCGGCGGTGGACGCGGCGGCGCGCCGGCCGTACGCCGAGCTGCGGGCCGAGCACGAGGCCGACCACCGGGCGCTGTTCGGCCGGGTCCGCCTCGACCTCGGCCAGCGCACGCCCGACCTGCCGACCGACCGCCTGCTGGCCGCCTACGAAGGCGCCGGCACCCCGTCCGACAGAGCCCTGGAGACGCTGTACTTCCAGTACGGCCGGTACCTGCTGATCGCCTCCTCCCGCCCCGGCTCGCTGCCGGCCAACCTCCAGGGGGTGTGGAACGCGTCCAACTCGCCGCCGTGGGAGTCCGACTACCACACCAACATCAACCTGCAGATGAACTACTGGCCGGCCGAGCCGGCGAACCTGGCCGAGACGGCGGTGCCGTACCAGGAGTTCGTGGCGGGGCTGCGCGCGCCCGGACGCGAGACCGCGCGAACGATGTTCGGCTCCGCGGGGTGGGCGGTGCACTCCAACACCAACCCGTTCGGGTTCACGGGGGTGCACGACTGGCCCACGTCGTTCTGGATGCCGGACGCCGCCGGCTGGCTGGTGCGCCAGCTCTACGAGCGTTACCTGTTCGACGGGGACGAGCGCTACCTGCGCGGGCACGCCTATCCGGCGATGCGCGAGGCCGCCGAGTTCTGGCTGGCCAACCTGTGTCCCGACGCGCGCGACGGCAGCCTCGTCGTCTCGCCCGCGTACTCGCCCGAGCACGGTGACTTCACCGCGGGCGCGGCCATGCCGCAGCAGATCGTCCGGGAACTGTTCGCCTGCACGGCCGCGGCCGCGCGCACGCTCGGCGTGGACGCCGAGTTCGCCGGACGGCTGCGCGCGGCGGCCGACCGGCTCGATCCCGGGCTGCGGGTCGGCTCCTGGGGGCAGCTCCAGGAGTGGAAGGCCGACCTCGACGACCCGTCCGACCGGCACCGGCACGTCTCCCAGCTCTACGCCCTGCACCCCGGGACGCAGCTCACCGCCCCCGAGCACCTGGCCGCGGCGCGCACCACCCTCGAAGCGCGCGGCGACGGCGGCACGGGCTGGAGCATGGCCTGGAAGGTCAACTTCTGGGCCCGGCTCAAGGACGGCGACCGCGCCCTGACCATGCTGAGCGGGCAACTGCGCGCCAGCACGCTGCCCAACCTGTGGGACACGCATCCGCCGTTCCAGATCGACGGGAACCTCGGCGCGACCGCCGGGGTGGCCGAGATGCTGCTCCAGAGCCACGCCGGCGTCATCGAGCTGCTGCCCGCGCTGCCGGCCGCCTGGCGCGCGGGCTCGTTCGACGGGCTGCGCGCCCGCGGCGGCTTCACCGTCGGGGTGACCTGGGCGGACGGCGTGCCGGTCGAGGTCAGGCTGTCGTCGGCGCGCGGCGGGACCGCCCGGCTGCGCGGCCCCGGGTTCGCGCTCGACCTGGAGACTAGGGCTGGGGAGAGCTGCGCGCTGTCGCCAGCACGCTGAACCACGTGCGGTGGGTGACGTTCGTCTCGTGCCAGGCGACCGCGAACCCGGCCGCGTCCAGCACCGCGAGCAGGTCGCCCGCGTCGCGGTGGACGAACCAGCGCTCGTACTCCGTCCGGTACGGCACCGGCTCCCAGCCCTCGCCGTCGCCCAGGGCGGTGGTCAGCGCGAGCACCCCGCCGGGGCGCAGCGCCGCGTGCCAGGCGCGCAGCGTCGCCTCGGTCTGCTCGGACGGCACGTGCACGAGGGCCGCGGCCGACCAGACGCCGTCCAGGGACGCCGGCGACAGCGGCGGGCGTCGCAGATCGCCCAGGACGGTGGGCACGCCGTGCCCGGCGGCGAGCCTGGCCATCTCGATCGACAGGTCCACGCCCACGGTGGTCAGGCCGCGTCCGGCGAACCAGGCCGACTCGCGCCCCGGGCCGCATCCCAGGTCGGCGACCGTGGCTCCGGCGGGCAGGGCTGAGGCGAACCGGTCGCGGAAGGCCGCGAACGAGGGGGGCGGTTCGGTGAACTGCTCGTCGAACTGGCGCGCGATGCGGTCGTAGGTGGCGGTCGTGTGCGCAATGGGATCGGACATCCCCTTGATCCTGCCACGCGCGGGGTTATGATCGCGATGACCAACGCGGGAGCCCGGTGCGGACCGGGCTGAGAGGACGGCTGTCAGCCGCCGACCGCCAGAACCTGCTCCGGATAATGCCGGCGAAGGGAGTTTGCGCGATGAGCGACGCGCGCTTTTCCAAGATCTACATCGGTGACCTTCAGGTGCCGATGCGCGAGGTCAGGCTGTCGAACGGCACGTCGGTGCGGCTCTACGACACCTCGGGGCCGTCGCGTACCGACCGCTCGGCGTGGGGGTCGCCGGTCACCCAGCTCGGCGCGGCGCGGCGCGGCGTGGTGACCAAGGAGATGGAGTTCGTGGCCGTCCGGGAGGGGATGACGCCCGAGTTCGTCCGGCAGGAGGTCGCGGCCGGGCGGGCGGTCATCCCCGCCAACGTCAACCATCCGGAGTCCGAGCCGATGGCGATCGGCCGGAACTTCCTGGTCAAGATCAACGCCAACATCGGCAACTCCGCCGTCACCTCCTCGATCGAGGAGGAGGTCGAGAAGATGACCTGGGCCACCCGGTGGGGCGCCGACACCGTCATGGACCTGTCCACCGGGCCGAACATCCACGAGACCCGCGAGCAGATCATCCGCAGCTCGCCCGTCCCGGTCGGGACCGTGCCCATCTACCAGGCGCTGGAGAAGGTGGGCGGGCGGCCCGAGGCGCTGTCGTGGGAGGTCTACCGCGACACCCTGATCGAGCAGTGCGAGCAGGGCGTCGACTACGTGACGGTGCACGCGGGCGTGCGGCTGGCGCACGTCCCGCTGACCGCCCGCCGCAAGACCGGGATCGTCTCGCGCGGGGGCTCGATCATGGCCGCCTGGTGCCTGGCCCACCACCGCGAGAGCTTCCTGTACGAGCACTTCGACGAGATGTGCGCCCTGCTGGCCCGCTACGACGTGACGTTCTCGCTGGGCGACGGGCTGCGCCCCGGCTCGATCGCGGACGCCAACGACGAGGCCCAGTTCGCCGAGCTGCGCACCCTGGGCGAACTGACCAAGATCGCGCACGCGCACGACGTGCAGGTCATGATCGAGGGCCCCGGCCACGTGCCCATGCACAAGATCAAGGAGAACGTCGACCTGCAGCGCGAGCTCTGCGACGACGTGCCCTTCTACACCCTCGGCCCGCTCGTCACCGACATCGCCCCTGGCTACGACCACATCACCTCGGGCATCGGCGCCGCCATGATCGCCTGGTACGGCACCGCCATGCTCTGCTACGTCACCCCCAAGGAGCACCTCGGCCTGCCCAACCGCGACGACGTCAAGACCGGCGTGATCACCTACAAGATCGCGGCGCACGCGGCGGACCTGGCCAAAGGACACCCGCAGGCCCAGGCGTGGGACGACGCCCTGTCGGACGCCCGGTTCGAGTTCCGCTGGGAGGACCAGTTCGACCTGTCGCTCGACCCGGACACCGCCCGCGCCTTCCACGACGAGACCCTGCCGGCCGCGCCCGCCAAGACCGCGCACTTCTGCTCGATGTGCGGCCCGAAGTTCTGCTCGATGAAGCTCAGCCACGAGGTGCGGGCGGGCATGGCCGACAAGGCGGCCGAGTTCCTCGGGAAGGGCGGCTCGATCTACCTCTGACCTGCGCGGTCAGCCAGGGAGCGTCTCGCCGCCGATCGGGGCCAGCACCTCGCCCGTGTAGTACGAGGACAGCCGGTCGGCGGCGAAGAACACGTACGAAGGGGCGATCTCGTCGGGGTCGGCGGCCCGCTTCATCGGCACCTGCGCGCCGAACTTCGCCACCTTCTCCTCCGGCATCGTGGCCGGGATCAGCGGCGTCCAGACCGGGCCGGGGGCGACGGCGTTGATCCTGATGCCGCGCTCGACCAGGTTCTGGGCCATCGAGTAGGTGAAGGCGTTGATCGCGCCCTTCGTCGCGGCGTAGTCGATGAGGGTCTTGTTGCCGCGCAGGCCGTTGATCGAGGAGGTGTTCACGATCGCGCTGCCCTCCCGCAGGTGCGGCAGCGCGGCCTTGGTGACGCGGTAGTAGCTGTGGATGTTGACCGCGAACGTGTGCTCCCACTGCTCGTCCGTCAGCTCCTCCAGGGAGTCGACCGGCGCCTGGTAGGCCACGTTGTTGACCAGGACGTCCAGGCCGCCCAGCTCGGAGACCGCCTGCTCCACGACCGTCGCGCAGTGGTCGCGGTCGCCCAGGTCGCCGGGCAGCAGCACGCACCGCCGTCCCTCCTGCTCGACCAGGCCGCGGGTGTGGTTGGCGTCGTCGTGCTCGTCGAGGTAGGCGATGGCGACGTCCGCGCCCTCCTTGGCGAACGCCACCGCCACCGCCCGGCCGATGCCCGAGTCGCCACCGGTGATCAGCGCCTTCTTGCCCGCCAGCAGGTCCCTGCCCTCGTAGCCGCGCATCTCGTCACGCGGCTCGGGGGACATCTCGTCCGTACGGCCCGGGTACCGCTGGCTCTGGGGTGGTGGTGTCTCCGACATGTCCGGCGATCTTCCCCTGACGGGGTATCGGTAACGTCATGCTTCGCCCAGATCACCCCTGCCCGAAGAGCCGCGGCGGTCAGCCGGCGATGGCCGCGCGCCGGAACAGGTCCGCGGGCATCTCCTCGTCCAGCCTCCAGGTGACGGCCATCGGGCGTTCGCCCTTGTGCTCGACGTAGCGGGCGGTGCCGTGGAAGACGTACGGCTCGGGGTGGCGAAGGTCGTTCTCCGTGCGTTCCCTGGTGAACAGCAGGACGTGGCTGCCGGTGTGCTCGTGCCTCTGGTAGCGCAGGCCGGTGGCCGACGCTGCACCGGTCCGGTTCTGGGACTCCCAGTGAAACAGCTCCGGGGTCAGGGCGTAGTCCCGGTACATGGTCTGCGGGGAGAACTCCTTCTCGTTCTTGCGCAGGGTGACGAAGAGAGCGTCGCAGCGGGTGGCCGGGCACCACGCCACGCCCTCCCGCATGGTGGCGGGCACGGAACCGCCGAGGCTCGCCCAGCCCAGAGCGGCCAGGACCTCGTCGGCCGAGTAGTGGCCGTTGAGGACCAGCGGCACGCCGGCGAGCGTCGCGGGAAGCGGCTTGGTCACATGGCGCGGGCGCTCCACGCCGTGGGCGAGGACATCCAGGATCTCCCCGCACAGGTCCGGCTCGGCCCGCAACCGGTCCAGGCCCTCGTCGTAGGTGGCGAAGCCGCCGCCGTCCCGCCAGAAGGAGAAGAACAACATGCGGGCGAACGCCTGTGTGGTCGGCGGGCAGTCGTCGTAGCGGGGCCCGTCGGGACGCAGCAGGCCGGCGTAGGCCGCGGCCCGCGGGCGGTCGTCGACGTGGAGCAGCGCGCGGATCCGGCGGCCCAGCGCGTTCTCCAGCGGGGAGGCGGGGGCGGTGACCAGGCCGGAGCGGCGCAGCAGGTCGGTCCAGTAGCGGCGGTTGCGGTACAGGTCGTCGATGTCGCGGCCACTCACCTCCAGGTACTTCACGAGCGATGTCTCGGCGAGCGACCGGATCTCCTGCGTGACCATGGTGACCGTCGCGCTCAGATGGATCCGCAGCTCGTCGAGCAGGCGGTCTTTGGTGACCCGGTCCAGGACGATCTGCGAGCCCGACGGCAGGAGCGGGAAGTCGTTCTTGACCTGTGTCTCCAGCCGCCCTCGGACGAAGCCGGTGAGCGCCTGGAACCGGTTGCCGAAGCGGTACTCCTTGCGGTGCTGGCCGACGAAGTCGAGGACGGTCAGCACGTCCTTGTCGGGCGTGCGGCGCAGGCCGCGGCCGAGCTGCTGCAGGAAGACGGTGGCGCTCTCGGTCGGGCGCAGCAGGAGCAGGGTGTTGACGTCGGGCACGTCGAGGCCCTCGTTGAACAGGTCCACGGCGAACAGGAAGGCGACCCTCCCCTCGCGCAGGGCCTTCAGCGCGTCCTTGCGCGACAGGTCGTCGGTGCCGCTGTCCACCGCCCGCGAGGGCAGCCCCGCCTTGGTGAAGAAGTCGGCCATGAAGCGCGCGTGTCCCACCGAGACGCAGAATCCGAGTCCGCGCACCGCCGCCAGGTCGCTGACCTTGTCCAGGAGCGCGTTGAACACCAGCCGCGCCCGCGCGGTGTCGCCGGTGAGGACGTTGTCCAGCGACGCCAGGTCGTAGGAGCCGCGCGACCACTTCACCGTGCTGAGGTCGGTCTCGTCGTTGATGCCGAAATAGTGGAACGGGCAGAGCAGGTCGGCGTCGAGGGCGTCCCACAGGCGCAGCTCCGAGGCGATGCGCCCGTCGAAGAACTCGTCCTGCACCCAGGTGCCGTCCGCGCGTTCGGGGGTGGCGGTCAGGCCCAGGAGCTCCTTGGGCCGGAGACGGCCGATGACCTGGCGGTACGTGCGGGCAGCCGCATGATGGAACTCGTCGATGACGACCACGTCGAAACGGTCGGGGGCGAAGGTGTCGATGATCCTGCTGAGGGACTGGACCGAGGCGAAGACGTGCTGCCACTGCCGGGAACGTTCGTCGCCGACGTGCAGCTCGCCGAAGTCCGGCACGGCCAGAACCTGCCGGTAGGTGTGCATGGCCTGGGCCAGGATCTCCCGGCGGTGCGCCACGAACAGCAGGGTCGGCCGGCGACCGAGACGCCGTTGCAGGTTGCGGTAGTCGAACGCGGCGACGACGGTCTTGCCCGTGCCGGTCGCGGCCACCAGCAGGTTCCGGTGCCGGTCGTGGACGGTCCGTTCGACATCGAGGTCCTCCAGCATCTCCCGCTGGTGCGGGAAGGGATGCGGGACCAGGGCCGGGATGTCGAAGATCCGTTCACCGCTCTGCGACCGGGACAGCGCCTCGTCCAGCCGGCCGCCGTCCGTCTCCGGGTCGTACGGCTCGAACTCGGGACGGTTCCAGTAGGAGTCGAAGGTCGCCTCGAACTTGTCCAGCAGCCGGGGCGTCGTCACCGACGACAGACGCACGTTCCATTCCAGCCCGTCGAGCAGGGCCGCCCGGGACAGGTTCGAGCTGCCGACGTACGCGGTGTCGAAGCCCGTACGGCGGCGCAACAGCCACGCCTTGGCGTGCAGCCGGGTCGAGTTCTGCTCGTAACTGACGCGGACCTCGGCGCCGAAGTCGCGGACCAGCCGGTCGAGCGCCCGGCGTTCGGTCGCGCCCAGGTAGGTCGTGGTGATGACCCGCACCGGCACGCCGCGCCGCCCCAGCTCGGCCAGCGGACGTTCGAGGATGCGCAGCCCCGACCACTTGACGAACGCGCACAGCAGGTCGACCCGGTCGGCGCTGGCCAGCTCCGTGGCCAGCTCGTGGGCCAGGTTGGGATCCTCGCGGGCGTTGGTGAGCAGGGCCGCCTCGGAGAGCGACGTCAGCGGCCTGGCGGGGGCGGCCGCGCCGGGTTCGTTCCGGACGACGGACAGCAGGCGGGCGGGCCCGTCGGAGACGACCTCCGCCTCAGCGTCAGCGAGCAGGGCGAGCAGCCGGTTGGCCAGCCGCACCTGCTCCTCCGGGTCCTTGAGCGCGGCGAACGCCCGGGTGGCCGTCTCGCCGAGGAACCGGCCCAGCAGGTGGCTGACCTCCTCCTTGTCGACGGGGGAGATCTCGACGAGGTGATCCGCGTCCCGCCAGCCGGCCGCGCGCTCCTGGAGTCTGCGGGTGAGCAGCGAGTCGTACAGGCCGGGGACGGGGGTGTCGGGCACGGGTCGCTGCCTCCTGTTTCCTGGCGCCTGGGCCTTGATCCTGGATCGGGAGGATCAGCGTAGATCGGGCGCCGGCGGGGGCGCAGGTGATCAGGTGAGCTTGAGGAGGCCGGCGTCCACCACGCGGCGGCCGAAGGGGCGGGCCAGGGTGGCGAGGCGTTCGCAGTCGGGTTCGCCCAGGGCGCCGTAGGCGGGCATGGCCAGGGTGTCGGTGCGGGTTTCGAGGTGGTGGCGCAGGGACTTGCCTTCGGGGGTCAGGTCGTTGTCGGCGGTCAGGAGGCCGCGGGTGCGGAGGGTGGTCTCGGCGTGGGCCCACTGGTCGGGGGGCCAGGCACGGCTCATGGTGAGGAACGGCTTGGCGACCTCGCCGCTGGCCGCGTGCAGGACGAGGGCTTCGAGGCCGGTGATGCCCTCGGCCAGCAGTGTCGCCACGTGGCCGTCGCCGCGGAACTCGCGCAGGAGGGTCTGGGCGTGCCAGAGCTGGAGGACGGGGTCGTCGGGCCAGGGGAGGGCGGCGTGGGCGGCGAACAGGGGGCGGCCCTGGGGGTGGTCGCAGGCGGCCTCGGCGGCGCGCCTGGCCAGGGTGAGTACGGGGACGAGGTCGGGCAGTTCGTGGACGGCGGCCCGGCGGAGCGCTTCGGCGGCGGCTTCGAGGCGGGCTTGCAGGACCTGGGCGGGGGTGACCTTGTCCCAGGGGAGGGAGCGGCGTACGAGGTCGGGGTTGAAGTTGTAGAACGTGGCGATGACGAGGTCGGCGGGGGCGGGGCCCAAGGGGGCGGAGCGTGAGGTGAAATATCCGGACATGCCGGTGAGGCCGAGGGCGGCGTAGCGGGTGGTGGCCTCGGGGACGAAGTAGATCATCCCGTGGACGGGTTCCAGGCGGCGCCAGGCTTGGCGGGCGGTCCGGGTGAGCTGCTGGTCCATGGTCAGGTCGGGCCTTTCGCGAAGGGCGACGGCGAGGGGGAGCCCCTTGTGGGGACGCTTGCGGGGGAGGGGGCGGCTCGTGGTCCGTCGGTTTGAGGGGGTCCGCCCGTGGTCGGTCGGCTTGGCGGGAGGCGGGAGGCGGCTCGTGGTCAGTCGGTTGGTGGGGATTGGAGGGTGGTGATGAAGGTGGACATTCCGGCTAGCCATCTGTCCGGGGCTTCGGCCTTGCGGCGGTAGAAGTCGGCCACCTCGGGGTGGGGCAGGATGTGGAACCGTTCGGCGCCAGGCCGTCGATCACGGCGGTCGCCACGTCGGCGGGGTCGAGGATCGCGCCCGACGCCCCCACCGCGCGCGCCGTCAGGTGGTCCTCCTCGACGCCGCGTTCCAGCATCCCGGTACGCACGCCCTGCGGGCACAGCACGCTGACCTTGATGCCCTGCGCGGCGTAGTGGATGGCCACCCACTCGGCGAAGGCGATGGCCGCGGCCTTGGTGACGGCGTACGGCGCGTCGCCGGGGCAGCTCACCAGCCCGGCCGCCGAGCAGGTGTTCAGCAGGTAGCCGCCGCCGCGGGCGACCATGCCGGGGATGACGGCGCGGGCGGCGTGCACGTGGGCCAGGACGTTGACCGCGTACAGGGAGGTCCATTCCTGGAGGGGGGCGTCGAGGCCGGAGCCGCCGATGATGCCGGCGTTGGAGCAGAACACGTCCACCGGTCCGAAGGGGGTGGGCTCGGCCAGCGCGGCCACGTCGGACTCGACCGAGACGTCCGCGCGGACGGCCACCGCCCGGTCGCCGATCTCGTCGGCCACGGCCCTCGCGCCGGACTCGTCCAGGTCGGCCAGCACGATCCCGGCGGCTCCCTCGGCGGCGAAGCGCAGGGCCATCGCCCGTCCGATGCCGCCGGCCGCGCCCGTCACGACGATCACCTTGTCCCGCACCCTCATGAAAACCTCCTGACCGACCAGCCGGTATCAGAACATGATTCTAATGACGACGGGCTGGATGGGAAGGGATGAGAGGTTCCTCATCCTGGCCTCAGGATGGTCTCCTCCGCGCGGCAGACGCTCTACCTCATGAAACGCGTGATGCTCATTCTCGTGGCGCTGACGGCGGCGGGGTTCCTCTCGGCCGGCTGGGTACGGGCGGCCGGCGACGGGCCCGATCTGGGGGAGTCCGTCACGGTCTCGACCTCTCCGGGGACGTCGGCCGGCGACGTACGGCCGTTCACGTCGCCGGGAACCGAGGCGGAACCCGTCAAGCCGCCCGCGCCGAAGCCCGGAGGCGGCGATGATGATGGCGACGACGACCACCATCGCGCCTGGACCGGCGGAGACGACGACGATGACGACCGCGAAGACGATGACGGCGATGACGATGACGACGAAGACGATGGCGACGACTGAGCGGGGAGCCGGATGCGGGTGAGTGCCCGCGCCCGGATCGTGGGCTGGATGCTCGCCGTCGTCGGCCTGGCCCTGGCGGTCTCGATCTTCGCGACCTGGACCGTCCTGCTCGCCCGCCTGGACGACCGGATGAACCTGGAGTTCACCAACGAGGCCGAGAAACTGCGCAGGTATGCCGCCACCGCCCACGACCCCCGTACCGGCCGGCCGGTCTCCGACGTGCGGGAACTGCTCACCGGCTACCTGGCGATCAACGCGCCCGACCGCTGGGAGACCTTCTTCACCATGGTGGGCGGCAGGGCCGACCGGATCACCGCCGTCACGCCCCCGGCCCGGCTCGACACCGACGAGAAGCTGGTCAAAGTGCTGGCCGCGGCCACCAGGCCCGCCTACGGCGACACCGAGAGCGTCGAGGGCACGGTCAGGTACGCCGTCATCCCGGTCAGGGTGGCGGCCGACCCCCGTCCCGGCCATTTCGTCGCCGCCGTCTTCTACGACCGCCATCGGGGCGAGATCGTGGACGCGGTCGGCGTGCTCGGGCTGTCGGCGCTGGCCGCGCTGGCTCTGGCGGGGGCGGCGGGCTGGTTCGTGGCGGGGCGGGTGCTGGCGCCGGTGCGGCTGGTGAGCCAGACGGCCGAGCAGATCAGCGACTCGGCCGACCTCACCCGCAGGCTCAAGGTGACCGGCGACGACGACGTGGCCGCGCTGGCCGCCACGTTCAACCACATGCTCGACCGTTTGGAACGTTCCTTCGCCGTCCAGCGCACGTTCGTGGACGACGCGGGGCACGAGCTGCGCACCCCCATCACGGTCATCCGCGGGCACCTGGAGCTGATGGGGGACGACCCGGCCGAACGGGCGGAGACCCTCGCCCTGGTCACCGACGAGCTGGACCGGATGAACCGGATCGTGGACGACCTGCTCACCCTGGCCAAGGCCGAGCAGCCCGGCTTCCTCGCGGTCGAGGAGGTCGAGCTGGCCGACCTGACGGTGAGCGTGGTGGCCAAGGCCCGGCCGCTGGGCGACCGGCGGTGGCGGGTCGACCAGGTGGCCGAGGCGCGGATCCCGGCCGACCGGCAACGGCTCACGCAGGCGCTCATGCAGCTGGTGGTGAACGCCGTCCGCCACACCATGGACGACGATCTCATCGCGGTCGGATCGGCCGTGCGGGACGGGCGGGCCGAGCTGTGGGTGCGCGACAGCGGGCCGGGCGTCGCGCCCGCCGACCGGGAGCGCATCTTCCGCCGGTTCGTCAGGGGCGCGGGACGTACGGGCGGGCACGACGGGGCAGGACTGGGGCTGGCGATCGTCAGGTCGATCGCCGAGGCGCACGGAGGCGGTGTGAGAGTGGCGGACGTCCCGGCGGGGGGCGCTTGTTTCGTGATGACGTTGCCGCTGGCCAGGGCATGAACCGGATCCTGATCGCCGAGGACGAGAGCAGGATCGCGGCCTTCCTGGAGAAGGGCCTGCGCGGCAACGGCTTCGTCACGGCCGTGGTCACGGACGGCGTCGCGGCCTACGACCTGGCCGGTTCGGGCGGGTTCGACCTGTTACTGCTCGACATCGGGCTGCCGCTCAGCGACGGGTTCACCGTGCTGCGGCGGCTGCGGGAGGCGAAGGTGGCCATCCCGGTGATCATCCTGACCGCCCGGGGCGGCGTGACCGACACGGTCGCCGGGCTCGAAGGGGGAGCCGACGACTACATCGCCAAGCCCTTCGCCTTCGAGGAGCTGCTGGCCCGGGTCAGGCTGCGGCTGCGGGCCGACCGCGCGCCCGAGCCGACCGTGCTGCGCGTCGGCGACCTGGCGCTCGACCTGCGGACCCGCCGGGCGCACGTCGGCGACCGCGTGGTGGACCTGTCCACCAGGGAGTTCGCGCTGGCGGAGATCTTCTGCCGGCATCCCGACCAGGTGCTGACCCGCGAGCAGCTGCTCAGCCACGTCTGGGGCTTCGACTTCGACCCGGGCTCGAACGTCGTGGACGTCTACGTCCGCTACCTGCGCAGGAAGATCGGGCCCGACCGCATCGAGACCGTGCGCGGCACCGGCTACCGGATGAGAGCCGCCTAATGGGCGCCTCACGGCTCCCTCACCGGCGAGCCGCAGGCTGGTGGACATGAGAACGAGGGGCAAGACACCGTGACGGCCGGACTGGCGATGGACCTGGCGGCGATCACCGTCCTCGCCTACGGCCTGTACTACCGGCGACATCACCGGCGCGACCTGCTGTTCGCCTACGTGGCGCTGAACGTGGGCATCTTCGCGGTGGTCTCCCTGCTGCTGGTCCAGCGGGTGGACCTGGCGGTCGGGTTCGGGCTGTTCGGGGTGTTGTCGATCATCCGGCTGCGGTCCAGCGAGATCACCCAGCAGGAGATCGCCTACTACTTCGTGGCGATCGTCCTCGGGCTGGTGAACGGCATCGCCTCCCAGCTCCCGCTGACCGCGCTGCTCCTGGACGGCGTGCTGCTGGCCGTCGTGCACGTCGCCGACCACCCTCGCCTGCTGGGCCGCACCAGGCAGCAGGTCGTGACGCTGGACGTCGTGCACGCCGACCCCGAGCTGCTCAGGGCCGACCTGGAGAGCCGGTTGCGGGGCCGCGTCCTGCACTGCGTCGTCACCCAGGTGGACTACGTGCGCGACGTGACCGTGGTGGACGTGCGCTTCCAGATCGCCGAGGTGGCCCGATGAGGGACGCGGGCGCGCTGATGGCGGGCGTCGCGGCCGGGTTGCCGCCGGTCGGGCTGGACGACGTGCCGGAGCTGATGAGCCGGGTGGACCGCAAGTACGTGGTCAGCGTCCCGGCCATGGCCCAGCTGGTGGCCGAGCTGGGCGACCGGCTCTCGGTGCTGCGGATCGGGGCGTTGCGCCAGTTCCGCTACACCTCGACCTACTTCGACACGCCCGATCTGCTGACCTTCCGCCAGCACCGGCAGGACCGGCGGCGCCGCTTCAAGCTGCGCACCCGCACGTACCTGGACGGGGGCGGGCGATGGCTGGAGCTGAAGCTGAACGGCACCCGCGGCAACACCGACAAACACCGCATCCCGTACGACGCCGCGGCGGCCGGCGAGCTGACCAGCGAGGCCATGGAGTTCGTCGGCGACACGCTGAGCAGCGAGCTGAGCGTCGTCGTGCCCGACGCGCTCGGGCCCGTGCTGTCCACCGACTACCGGCGGGTCACGCTCGTCGACCGAACCGGGCAGGCCCGGCTGACCTGCGACACCGGCCTGCTCTGCCACGACGGCGGCCGACGGGTGCCCGCCCGCCGCGACCGGGTGCTGCTGGAGTCGAAGTCGGCCGACGGGCGGGCGCTGGTGGACCGGGTGCTGCGCGGGCTGGGGGTGCGGCCGGTCAGCGTCAGCAAGTACTGCCTGGCGGTGGCCGCGCTCCGGGGCGTCCCGGCCAACCGCTGGCAGCCCGTCATGCGGGGATATCTTGCGCTATAGCGGCAGGCCGCCGGTCGCCGCGCTCGTCGAACCGGTCGCCTGGTAGGCCGCGATCGTGCGCTCGGCGATGCGCATCTGGTGGATCTCGTCGGCGCCGTCGGCGAAGCGGGCCCAGCGGGCGTGCTGGAACATGCTCGCCAGCGGCGTGTCGGTGGAGTAGCCCAGCGCGCCGTGCACCTGGATCGCCCGGTCGACGATGCGGTTGAGGCTGTTCGCCACGAAATGCTTGGCCATCGACACCTCCGTACGGAAGTCCTCGCCCCGGTCGATCTTCGAGGCGGCGTGCAGGACCATGAGCTTGCACTGGTAGAGCTCCATGGCCGAGTCGGCGATCAGCCACTGCACGCCCTGCTTCTCGGCCAGCAGCGAGCCGTGGCTGTAGCGGTTGAGCGCCCGGTCCACCATCATGTCCAGCGCCGTCTCGGCCTGCGAGATCCACCGCATGCAGTGGGCGAGCCGCGCCGGGCCCAGCCGGTACTGGCCCAGCCGGTGGCCGTTGCCCCGGCCGCCGAGGATCGCGCTGTCGGGCACCCGCAGGTCCTCGATCACGATCTCGCTGTGGCCGGTCGAGCCGTGCATCGTCTCGACCTCGCGCACGTCCTTCCAGCCCGGGTTCGGCAGGTCCACCAGGAAGGCCGTGTTCGCGCCGCGCGAGCCCTCGGGCACGTCCTGCTCGGTGCGCGCGATGAGGATGGCGAAGCTCGCCCGGCGGGCGTTGGAGATGAACCACTTGTGGCCGTTGATCACCCACTCGTCGCCGTCCTTGACCGCCTCGGTGCGGATCAGGGTGGGGTCGGACCCGGCGACCTCGGGCTCGGTCATCGCGAAGCACGACATCTGGACGCCGTCCAGCAGCGGCCGCAGGTACTTCTCCTTCTGCTCGTCGTCCGCCCAGTGGAGGAGCGTGTGCATGTTGCCCTCGTCGGGGGCCTGGCAGTTGAGCACCCACGGGCCGATGCGGGTCTTGGCCGCCTCCGACTGCACCATGGCCAGCTCGACGTGGCCGAGGCCCATGCCGCCCCACTCCTTCGGCATGTGCGGCAGCCACAGGCCCTCGGCCTTGGCCCGGCGGCGGAGCTCGAAGATCGTGCGGAGGTAGGCGTCCCGGTCGCCCTCCTCCACGCCGGACATCGCGGGGATCACGGTCTCCTGGACGAAGGACCTGACCCGCTTGCGGATCTCCTCGTGCTCGGGGGCGAGAGTGAAATCGATGGCCATGACTCTCCTTCGGCAATTTCACCGATAGTACTATCGGTGAAATCAGACACAAGTCCCGTGAGGCGATCGTGACCAGCACACCGCTCAGCAGGAGCGAGGCGAAGGACCTGACCCGGCGCAGGCTGATCGAGGCCGCCCTGACCATCCTCGACGAGGAGGGCGAGACCGGCCTGACGACCGGCAAGGTCGCCAAGGCCGCCGGCATCGCGCAGTCCAGCTTCTACGTGCACTTCAAGGACATGCAGGAGCTGCTGCTGGTGCTCGCGGAGGAGGGCGGCGACCGGCTGCGCGGCGCGATGCGGGAGGCCCGGCGCAGGGCCCGCGAGGCGCCCGGCGACCTCGAACGCCACCGCGACACCTTCCGCATCCCGCTGGAGGCGATCTGCCGCCACCCCGAGCTGCTGCGCATCCAGCTGCGCGCGCGGCACGACCCGTCCTCCTCGCTGCGCGACTTCGCCGCCCGTACGGCCGCGGCCTACCGCGAGCACCACGCGGCCGACCTGGCCGCGCTCGGCTACACGGCCGGCGACGAACGGGACCGGCGCCGCCTGGAGATGATCGCCGAGGGCGTCAACGCGGCCACGAACGCCCTGGCCATGGGCCACCTGGAAGGCCGATACCCCGACCTGGACGAGTGCGCCGACATCCTGGTCGCGCTGTCCAGGGGCGCGCTGCGGCTGCTCAGGCACGAGTCAGGCGGGACGGCGGAGCGGGGTGAAGGCCCAGGTCATCCGGGGCTCGACGGCCCAGCGGAACAGCCCGCGCACCCAGGGCGTGCACAGCAGGGTGGCGGTCAGGACGCCCAGCAGGAGTGACAGCGGCAGCCCCAGGCCGAGCCGCTCGGCGCCCTTCACCACGAACCCGTGCAGCAGGTACGCGTACATGGTGGCCGAGCCCAGCCCGCTGAACCAGGTGCGCCGGGCCGGGGTGACCGCCAGGAACGCGGCCACCAGCACCGCACCCGCCGCCAGCAGCCCCAGCCTGATCGCGGTGCCGGTGAGGTCGTCCACGCCGATGGCCGCGTTGGAGTGCCGCCACCTGATCCACTCGGTCGGCACCCGCTCGTGCACCAGCAGCGCGACCGCGAGCCCCAGCCCCAGCACGCAGAACCCGGCCAGCCGCATGGAGGGCCGCCGCAGCAGGGCGAAGTGCTCGGGCCGCACCATCAGGCCGAGCACGTAGAAGGGCAGCAGCGCGAACGTGCGGTTCATGGCCAGCTCGCCGGGCAACCGGTCGAGCCCGGTCAGCAGCGACAGCGCGACCGCGACCGCGAGCGGCCACTTGAGCTGCTGCCACACCGGCGTGGACAACCGCCACAGGAACAGCGAGAGCAGGAACCAGGTGAGGTAGTACGGGTCGAGCAGGCTCAGCTCGAACTCGCCGTACAGGATCGGGCGGGGGAGCGAGTAGGCCAGCTCGAAGATCAGGTAGGGGACGGCGAGGGTAGAGAGGAGTTTGCGCGCCTTGCCCCCCGAAAACGTGAAATTTCGGGACAAATAGCCGCTAAGCACGATGAACAGCGGCATGTGGAAGACGTACACGTAGAAGTACAGGGCGTGGGCGAGCGGCGCGTCGCGCTGGTCCTCGATCAGGTGACCGCACACGACCAGCACGATGGCCAGGTACTTCGCGTTGTCGAAGAAGGGGTCCCTGGCGGTGGCGGGCCGGGCGATGACGGGTGCGTTCACAGACTCCGCACCCTAGCCGCGGCCCGCCGAACCGCCGGGAAACCGGGAATGAGGGCTTACCGAAGACCGGGTGTCACACGCGCGCTCCCCGATCGTCGTCTCCCCGATCGCCGTCTCCCCGATCGTCGCCTCCACGGCGGCGGCCAGCGCCGAGACCGCCGGCCCGTCGAGCCGCCCGTCGGCCACGACCGTCACGACCCGCCGGGTCAGCGTGTCCTCTACGACGAGCGGACGGTCCCACGCGAGCGCCTGCCCGACCCCGGGATACTCCGCCACCCGCACGAACCAGGGGTCGTCGCCGGCCTGCACGAACACCAGCGTCCAGTCCCGCCCGTCCCGGCCGGTCCCGGCCATGGCCACCCAGCGGCCCCGGCTGCCGTGCACGGCCTCCTCGTCCCCGGGAAAGGTCACCCGGCCGGTCGAGGCGCCGGGCGCGCGCCAGAAGAACCCGCCGTAGCCCGCGCCGGGCCGGCCCTTGGTGGCCGAGCTGTTGACCTCCAGCGGCGAGCCGGTGAGGTTGGTCAGCGTGAACGCGAGATCGAGCGCCCACGCGTCGCCGACCGGCCGGGCGGTGACCGTGCGCCGCTCGCGGGCGATCAGCCGGTCGGCGGGGCCGATCCACTCCAGCTCCTCGGTGAAGCCGTCGTCGGCCAGCCGGGTGAACGCGACGTGCCGTTGCCTGCCGTGGTCGTCCAGCCAGGCCGGTCCCCGGCCCCTGACGTAGGTGCGGCCGCCCCAGAAGTTCGCGCCGCCCAGGTCGGCGATCGCCACGCCGGCGCCGAGGTGGTGCTCGTGGTCGTCGGGCCGCACCTCGGTGACGGTGACGCCGCCCAGGGTGCGCACCGGATGCAGGTACGGCCGCGGCGAGTCGGTGACGGGCAGGTCGGGCCGCCACTCGTAGGCCGCGACCGGCGCGCCCGCCACCCGCAGCTCCACCTTCGTCCACGGCGCGCCGAGCTCGGAGTAGAGCGCCAGCTCCGCGGCGCTGCGCGCGGTCAGCTCGGCGATGCCGGGCAGGTACCGGTGGGTGACCTCGCCGCCGCCGTCGCGCTCCACGACCTGGTGCCGTTCGGCGATGGGCCGCGGCTCGGGGGCCAGCCGCACCGCGTCCAGGACCTGGGTGAACATCTCGGTGCGGGAGAGCGGGACGAGCAGCTCCGCCCCCGTGCGGATGTGCGCGACGAGGTTCTCCAGCAGCCCGTCGCGCTCGTGCACGGTGGTCTCCACCGAGCCGTCGGCCCGCTCGACCCGCAGCTCGTCCAGCGTGTACGTGAGCCTCGCCCGCCCCGCCTCCCCGTGCACCACCAGGTACGGCTCGCTGCGGCCGGTCGCGCACAGCGACACCGCGATCGTGATCACCGGCCCGCCCGCGATCCGGACGCGCAGGCAGGAGGTGTCGTCGGCCTCGATCGGATGGGCGTGGTACAGCTCGGTCTCGACCGCCTCGACCGGGCCGTCCACCAGGGCCAGCGCGGTCGCGACGGCGTGCGCGAAGGGGTTGGTGAGCGCGCCGTCCACCACGTCCGCGCCGTGCAGCCTGCGCCGTCCGGCCCAGGACGAGCGGGTGAAGTACGACGCGGGCCGCTCCCACGCGCCCGCGCCGCCGATGCCGCGGACGCGGCCGAGCGCGCCGCTCGCCATCAGGTCCCGCAGCGCCGGGACCGCCCGCGAGCCGAGGCTCTGGAAGCCGACCTGGCAGGCCAGCCCGGTCTCGGCCACCGCCGCGGCGATCCGCGCGTGCGCCTCGGGGCTCGCCGCGGGCGGCTTCTCCAGCAGCACGTGCGACCCGGCGCGCAACGCCGTGACCGCGAGGTCGGCGTGCGTGTGGATCGGCGTGCAGACGATCGTGATCTCCGCGCCGGTGGCGGCGATGAGCTCGCCCAGGTCCGCCGACTGCGGCAGGGGGTCGCCGTCGAGCTGCACCTGCCGCACGTCGCAGATTCCGGCCGGCTCGACCAGCCCGGTGGCCGCGAGCCTGCGCAGGTTGTCCAGGTGATGCCGCCCGTGCCCGGTCGCCCCCGCCAGGACGACCTTCACGGGGTCCGTGCTCACGCCCATCGCAACCCCAGTCCCGCGTGGCCGCCGACGCGCAGCACGCCGTCCTCGATCCGCACCGGGTACGGCTCGGCCAGCAGCCCCAGGCGGGCGAACGAGGCGTCCTCGACGTCCTCGGCCAGCGGCGGCAGCGGCAGCGCCAGGGCGAGCTGCCCGGACACCTCGCCGAGCAGGTGCGGATGGACCGGCACGTCGAACGCCCTGGCCAGCTCCGCGATCCGCAGGAACGGCGTGACGCCGCCGACGCGCACCACGTTCGGCTGGACGACGTCGCAGGCCCCCGCGGTGAGCAGGTCGCGGAAGCCGTAGACGGTGTAGACGTTCTCGCCCACCGCGACCGGCACGTCGGTCGAGCGGCGCAGCTCGACGTGCGCGGCCACGTCGTCGGCCGGCAGCGGCTCCTCGATCCAGTGGAGGTCGAACTCGCGCAGCGCGGACAGGGCGCGCCGGGCCCGGTGCAGGTCCCACCGCTGGTTCGCGTCGATCATCAGCAGCCGGTCGGGCCCGATCACCTCGCGTACGGCCGCCACCCGGGCCACGTCGTCGGCCAGGTCGGGACGGCCGACCTTGATCTTGACGCCGCGGTATCCGGCGGCCACCCAGCGCCGTGCCTGATCGGTCAGCTCCTCCAGGGAGTAGTGCAGGTTGACGCCGCTGCCGTAGGCCGGGACCTGCTCCCGGCGCCGGCCCAGCACGTCGGCCAGGCCGCTCGCGCCGCAGCGCAGGTCCCACAGCGCCAGGTCGATCCCGGCCAGCGCGACCGTGGTGATCCCGCCGGGACCGGCCTCGCGCAGGTGCCGCCACAACCGGTCCCAGACCAGCTCGGGATGGGCGGGCAGGCCGATCAGCGCCTCGCGCAGGTCGTGCTCCAGCAGGGCGTGCACGGCGTGCGCGCCGATCTGCGGCGTCCAGGAGAACCCGGTGCCGGTGCGGCCGTCCGCCAGCGTCACGTGGCAGACGATCACGTGATTGGCGGGCACGTCCGGGCCCCACGGGCGGGGCAGGGGGACCGTCCGCAGCTCGGTGCGCAGGCCGGTGATCACGAGGCCGCCAGGGCGAGCCCGGACCTGATCAGCGCGTCGAGCTCGGCCAGGTGGTCCTCGGCCACGTCGACCAGCGGCGGGCGCACCGGGCCGACGTCGAGGCCGCGCAGCCGTACGCCGGCCTTGACCAGGGCCACCGGGTAGCCGGGGGCCTTGTCGCGCAGGCGGACCAGCGGCGCGTAGAACTCGGTCAGCAGCCGCTCGTCGCCGTTCAGGTACGCCACGGCGATCTCGGGGGCGAAGGCGAAGACCGCGCTGGAGTACAGGTCGACGCCGATGCCGCGGTAGGCGGGCATGGTCAGTTCGGCGGTCGGCAGGCCGTTGAAGAACAGGAAGGCCGGGTGCTTCTCGCGGACCGCGAGGACGGTCCGCTGCATCCGGTCGATGTCGCCGAGCCCGTCCTTGAGCCCGATCACGCCGGGCACGCCGGCCAGCTCGACCACGGCGTCCGGGTCGAGGACGACCGGGCCGCGCTGGTAGACGATCACCGGCAGCTCGGCGGCGACGGCGGCCACGTACGCGGCGAAGCCGCTCGCCGGACCCTGCGTCAGGTACGGAGGCATGAGCAGCAGGCCGTCGGCGCCGGCCGCGCGGGCCGCCCGCGCCTGGTTCAACGCCGCGCCGATCGGGCCGCCCGCCCCGGCGAACACCGGCACCCGCCCGTCCACCACCTCGGCCGCCACCCGGACGGCCCGCGCGTGCTCCGCCTCCGACAGCGCGGAGAACTCGCCGGTGCCGCAGGCCACGAACACGCCGCCGGGGCGGTGCGCCATGCCGCGCCGGATGTGCTCGGCCAGCACCTGCTCGGCGAGCGCGCCGTCGGCGTCGAAGGGGGTGACGGGGAAGAACAGCACACCGCTGAGATTCATTCGGATTCCTTGAGTTCGGTTCGCCAGCTTCGCTTGGGCTCCCAGCCGAGCAGGCGGCGGGCCTTGTCCGTGGAGAAGGCGGGAGCGGTGCCGGTGAGGGCCGCCGCCAGCTCCTCGGTGCCCGGCACGGCCTGCGGGAGCAGGTCGGCCAGCGGCTCCCTGGCCAGGGCGTCGGCCGCGCCGGCGAAGAAGACCTCGCCGACCGGCAGCTCGGGCAGCGCCGCGACCAGCACGGCGAACAGCTCGCCCGCGTCGCGCGCGTCGAGGTAGTTGAACAGCGAGACACCGCCGATCTCCGGCTGGTCGAGCCGCTCCCTGACGGTGTGCCCCGACTGCGTGGGCGCGCCCGCCCACTCCTCGGGCGGGATGACGAAGCACGGCCGGACGGCCGCCATCCTCGTCCGGCCCGCCCGCGCGAACGTCCGCATGGTCTGCTCGGCCACCAGTTTGGACAGGTTGTAGGCGTTCCAGGGCAGCGCCGGGTGCTCCTCGTCGATCGGCAGGTACGACGGCCGCCAGCCGCCGGGCGCGCCGTACCCGATCACCGTGGGGCTGCTGGCCACCACCACGCCGGACACGCCCAGGTCCACCGAGGCCGCGCAGACGTTGAACGCGAGCCGGGTGTTCACCTGGAAGATCACTGACTCCGGCCGGCTGAACGGCGTCGCGATGGCCGCCAGATGGATCACCGACTCCGGCCGGAAGCGGGCGACGACCTCGTACGCCTGGCCGGTGTCGGTGAGGTCGGCCGGTGACGTCGCGGCGGCCTCGACCGGCGTGCCGGGGGCCTGGTCCACGCCGATCACCTCGTGCCCGGCGGCGGCGAGCGTGGTGACGACGCTGCGGCCGAGGCGTCCGGCGCTGCCGGTGACGAGCACTCTGCTCACCGTGGGGGACTCCTTCAGGACTGCAAACAGTTGCACCAAACCTATGGGCCAGGCAGGGCGAGGCGTCAAGAGCCGATTTTCGACCATGCCATCTAGCTGGGCAAACATATGAGCGGTCCATGGCCGATCGATCGGCAAGCGCTTTCATCGTGACCATCATGCCTGCAAGCGGTTGCGTTAGGGTGGGTGGCTGTGACAGTGACGATTCGTGATGTGGCCCGCGCTTCCGGTGTGCACGTATCGACCGTGTCGCGGACGTTCTCCGCGCCGCACATGGTGAACGCCGCGACCCGGACCAGAGTGCTGACGGTGGCCGAGGAGCTGGGATACCGGCCCAACAGGGCGGCCAGGGCGCTCACGACCGGGCGTACCCACAACCTGGGCCTGATCGTGGCCGACATCGCCAACCCGTTCTTCCCGCCGCTGATCAAGGCCGCGCACGCCGCGGCCCGGCAGCGCGACTACCACCTGTTCGTGGCCGACACCGACGAGGAGCCGGCCGCCGAGGAGGAGCTGGTCCAGGCGTTCTCCAAGCAGGTGGACGGCGTGGTCCTGTGCAGCCCGCGCTCGTCGAACAAGGTGCTGGAGCGGCTGGCCGAGCGGGTGCCGCTCGTGGTGGTCAACCGGCGGCTGCGCGGCGCGGCCACGGTGCTGATGGACGTCGGGCACGGCGCGCGACTGGCGGTCGAGCACCTGGCCGGGCTCGGGCACCGCGGCGTGGCGCTGCTGTCCGGCCCGGCGGGTTCCTGGACGAGCGGCGAGATCCGGACGGCCGCCGAGCGGGTGCCGGGCGTCGAGCTGGTCGTCCTCGGGCCGAACTCGCCCACCGAGCAGGGCGGACTGGCCGCCGCGTCCGCGGTGCGCGAGGCCGGGGTGACCGGGGTGCTCGCCTACAACGACCTCATGGCGATCGGCCTAATCGAGGGGCTGGGCGAGCTCGGGCTGAGCGTGCCGGAGGACGTCAGCGTGGTGGGCATCGACGACATCGTGCCGGGGCGACTGAACCGGCCCAAGCTCACCACGGTCGCGATGCCCACCGCGGCGGCCGGGCGGCTGGCGGTCGACCTGCTGATCCAGGAGGTGAGCGCCACGACCTCGCTGGAGACCCGGCTGGTGGTGCGGGAGTCGACGGCGCCGCCCCGATGACCTGCAAACGGTTGTACTAAATCGCAGCAATATTCGTCCTACCTCTGCGCGGTAAGCGCTTGTCACCAGGGAAAACACGGTGTCGATATATCGATAACGGCGATGTAACGCCTGCAAAGGGTTGACGGAACTTTCCCGGCAGCTATAGGAAAGCGCTATCCATTCACATCTCGCCGGAAGGTCCGTGATGACGAATGAGTTCCGTCATGGCTGACTCGGTGGCGGTGAGACTCCCGGACGCCGCGACCCCGCCCGAGCGGGGAGACCGTCGCGCGTCCAGACGTTCCCGCCGCGAGGCGCGGGCCGCCTACCTGTTCCTGGCACCCTGGTTCGCCGGTCTGCTCGTCATCACGATCGGTCCCATCGTCGCCTCGCTCTACCTGTCGTTCACCGACTACAACCTCCTGGAGGAGGCCAAGTGGGTCGGGTTCGACAACTACGTCAAGATGTTCACCGAGGATGCCCGTTACCTGAACTCGCTGAAGGTGACGACGATCTACGTGGTCGTCTCCGTGCCGCTGCAACTGGCCTTCGCGCTCGCGCTGGCCCTGGTGCTCGACCGCGGGCTGCGCGGCCTGTCGCTCTACCGGTCGATCTTCTACCTGCCCTCGCTGCTGGGCGGCAGCGTGGCGATCGCGATCCTGTGGCGCAAGGTCTTCGGGGCCGAGGGCCTGGTCAACGCCGTGCTGGCGGTCTTCGGGATCCAGGGGCCCGGCTGGGTCAGCGACCCCGACACCGCCCTCGGCACGCTGATCATCCTGCACGTCTGGACGTTCGGCGCCCCGATGATCATCTTCCTGGCCGGGCTGCGGCAGATCCCCGCCAGCTACTACGAGGCCGCCGCGGTGGACGGCGCCGGCGTCTTCCGCCAGTTCCGGTCGATCACGCTGCCGCTGCTGACGCCGATCATCTTCTTCAACCTGGTGCTGGAGATCATCAAGTCGTTCCAGTCGTTCACGCAGTCGTTCATCGTGAGCGGCGGCTCGGGCGGGCCGGCCGACTCCACGATGTTCAACACGCTCTACCTCTACCTCAAGGGCTTCAAGAGCTTCGACATGGGCTACGCGGCCGCCATGGCGTGGGTCCTGCTGCTCATCATCGCCGGCCTCACCGGGGTGAACTTCCTCGCGTCCAAGTATTGGGTCTTCTATGGCGACACCAAGTAGGCCGCTGCCCGTCCTGTTCCGCCCGCTCAGGGGCGGCCGGGTGGTCAAGCACGTGCTGCTGATCGGGTTCGGCCTGGTCATGCTCTATCCACTGCTGTGGATGATCTCCAGCTCGCTCAAGCCCGAGGAGCTGATCTTCCGGCAGCCCGGCCTGTGGCCGAGCGAGGTCACGCTGGAGAACTACACCGAGGGCTGGACCGCGCTGAAGCACCCCTTCGGCTACTACCTGTGGAACTCCGCGGTGATCACCGTGCTGTCGGTGGTGGCGAACCTGGTGGCCTGCTCGCTGGCCGCCTACGCCTTCGCCCGGCTGAACTTCCCGCTCAAGAAGCTGTGGTTCACCCTCATGCTGGGCACGATCATGCTGCCGCACCACGTGCTGATCGTGCCGCAGTACGTCATGTTCTCCAAGCTCGGGCTGATCAACACGATCTGGCCGCTGGTCATGCCGAAGGTGCTGGCCACGGACGCGTTCTTCGTGTTCCTGATGGTGCAGTTCATCCGCTCGCTCCCCAGGGAGCTGGACGAGGCCGCCGAGATCGACGGCGCCGGCTACTGGCGCACGTTCATCAGGGTGATCATCCCGCTCTGCACCCCGGCGCTGGCCACGACGGCGATCTTCACCTTCATCTGGACGTGGAACGACTTCCTCAGCCAGCTCCTCTACCTCAACAACCCGGACAACTTCACCGCTCCGGTGGCGCTGCGCACCTTCCTCGACGCCAGCAGCGACTCGTCGTGGGGCCCGATGTTCGCCATGTCGATCGTCGCGCTCGGGCCCATCTTCGGCTTCTTCCTGGCCGGCCAGAAGTACCTGATCCGTGGTGTGGCCACCACGGGACTGAAGTAGTTCCCCCACCCCCCGACACAGACGAATCCCACAGGAGGTAGAGCCGTGAGCTCTGGCAAGAAGACGTGGTCGGCGGCCCTGCTCGCCACCGCCGTGCTGGCGGTCACCGCGGCCTGCGGCAGCGGCGGCGACGACGGCGGAAAGGTCAAGCTGCGCTTCTCCTACTGGGGCAGCGACGCGCGGCAGAAGATGACCGAGGAGGCCATCAAGAAGTTCGAGGCCAAGAACCCGGGCATCGACGTCGAGGGCGAGTTCTCCGACTTCGCCAACTACTACGAGACGCTGTCCACGAAGGTCGCCGCGAGCGACGCCCCGGACGTCATCACCCTGGAGATCCGCGGCCTTCGCGAGTACGCCGACCGCGGCACGCTGGCCGACCTGACCGGCAAGGTCCAGACCGCCGACATCGACCCCAAGCTGCTCGGCACCGGCGGCATCGACAGCAAGCAGTTCGCCGTGCCCACCGGCGCGAACGTCTTCTCGGTGGTGCTCAACCCGGCCCTGGTGGAGTCGGCCGGGCAGAAGGTGCCCGACGACACGAAGTGGACGTGGAAGGACTACGTCGACCTCAGCTCGAAGATCACCGCCAAGGGCGGCGGCACGGTCTACGGCACCCAGCTCAACTGGAACCCCGCCTTCCTGCAGATCTTCGCCGCCCAGCGCGGCGAGCCCTTCTACCAGGGCAACAAGATCGCCGTCACGCCGGAGACGATCGTGGCCTGGTGGCAGGTCATGCTGGACACGATCAAGGCCAAGGGCAGCCCCGACGCCGCCAAGACCGCCGAGGTCGGCGCGACCAGCGTGGACCAGTCGCTGCTGGCCACCAACACCGGCGCGTCCGGCATGTGGTGGAGCAACCAGCTCGGCGCGGTCGCCAAGGCGTCGGGCAAGGAGATGAGCCTGCTGCGCCTGCCCAAGGCGGAGGGCGCGACCACCGGCGGCATGTTCCTCCAGCCGGCGATGTTCTACACCGCCTCCGCCAAGAGCGAGCACGCCGCCGAGGCCGCCAAGTTCATCGACTTCATGATCAACGACGCCGAGGTCGGCGGGATCATCCTCAGCGACCGCGGCCTGCCCGCCAGCTCGAAGGTCCTGGCCGCGGTCAAGGACAAGCTGCCGCCCGCGGACCAGAAGACGCTGCAGTTCGTCGACTCCATCAAGGGCGAGCTGGCCGACCCGCCCGCCGCGCCGCCGAAGGGCGCCAGCGCCCTGGAGGACATGCTCAAGCGGTACACCGAGGAGGTCATCTTCGGCCGGATGGCCCCCGACGTCGCCGCCCAGAAGTTCCTGACCGAGGCCAACGCCGCCCTCGGCGGCTGAGAGGACGACCATGAGGTACGCGTTCGTCGGGCTCGGGCACCGCGCGCAGCTGTACGTCGACGCGCTGCTCGGCGAGTGGCGCGACACCGGCACGATCGTCGCCCTGTGCGACACCAACCGGACCCGCATGGACTACTACGCCGAGCGGATCGGCCACGAGGTGCCGTGCTTCGCCCCCGCCGAGTTCGGCAAGGTGCTCGAACTCGCCGACGCGGTCGTGGTCGCGACCGTGGACGCCGCGCACGCCCGCTACGTGTGCGCGGCCCTGGACGCGGACCGCGACGTCATCGTGGAGAAACCGCTCACCGTGGACGCCGGGAGCTGCGCGGCCATCGCCGAGTCGGCCCGGCGCAGCACCGGCAGGCTGATCGTCACCTTCAACTACCGGTACTCGCCGCGCAACTCGGCCGTGCGCCGCCTGCTCATGGACGGCGCGATCGGCGAGGTGACGTCCGCGCACTTCGAGTGGACGCTCGACACCATCCACGGCGCGGACTACTTCCGCCGCTGGCACCGCGACCGGGCCAGCTCCGGCGGCCTGCTCGTGCACAAGTCCACCCACCACTTCGACCTGGTCAACTGGTGGCTCGGGGCGGCGCCGGAGACCGTCTTCGCGCAGACCTCGCTGCGGTTCTACGGCTCGGCCAACGCGCGGTCGCGGGGGCTGGCCGACCGTCCCGGACGCGGCCGGGGCGCGCCCGGCCTCGGCAGCGACCCGTTCATCCTGGACATCGCCGCCGATCCCCGGCTCAAGCGCCTCTACCTGGACGCCGAGCACGAGGACGGCTACGTCCGGGACCAGGACGTCTTCGGCGACGGCGTGACCATCGACGACAACATGGCGGTGCTGGTCCGGTACGACAACGGGGCGCTGCTGACGTACTCGCTGAACGCCCACGCGCCCTTCGAGGGCTACCGGGTGGCCTTCAACGGCACGGCCGGACGGCTGGAGCTGGAGGTGGTCGAGCGGGCCTGGACGCCGCCGCATGCGGCGATCGACCCGAGCGCCGCGTCCAAGGAGCACGCCGCCGGTGCGTGGGAGCGGCTCACCCTGCGCCCCCACTGGGCCGAGCCGCGCGAGGTGCCGATCGAGGCGGGCGCGGGCGGCCACGGCGGCGGCGACCGGCTGCTGCTGGACGACGTGTTCCGCGGCCCGACCGGCGACCCGCTGGCCCGGCAGGCGGGCTACCTGGACGGCATCCGCAGCGTCCTGACCGGCGTCGCGGCCAACCTGTCGGCCGCCTCGGGCGCCCCCGTGCAGCTGGCGGACACCGGCACCAGCCTTGCCTGACGGATCCGCCCCGGCGGTGTTCGGGGAGCTGGCCGAGGTCGTCGGCGGGCAGTGGGAGCTGTTCCCGTCCCTGCCGGGGATGCGGTTGCGGGCGGCGGCCCGGCAGGCGATCGGGGTGCCCGCCCTGACCGCCGCGGACGTGCGGGTCGAGCGCACGTGGACCGACGGCGACCTGCACGGCGAGGAACTGTCGTGGACGGTCGGGTTCGGGCCGCGGACCCGGGCGTACCTGCTGAGACCGCGCGACCACGACGGACCGCTGCCCGGCCCGCCGCGGCTTCGCCGTGCTCGCCCACGACGTGCTGACCTGGGGCAGCCGCCGCTTCGAGCGGCACACCTGGATGTTCCACCCGCCGGGCCTGTCGCGGCTGGGCGACTGGCCCGACCTGGTGGCCGCCCGCGCCCCCGCCCCCTCATGGTCCAGTACGCCCTGCGCGACGACCTGTTCCCGCAGGCCGGGATGCGCCGCGCGCACGCCCGCATCGGCGAGCGCTACCGCGACGCCCCCGGCCGCTACGAGGCCGTGTTCGCGCCGTCCCCGCACTGCTTCGACGTGCCCATGCAGGAGCGCGCCTTCGACTGGCTGGCGCGGGAGCTGGTCAGCCGCCCGCCTTCCACCGGGCGATGAGCTTGTCGTAGTCGAGCGTGGCCGGCTCGCCGCGCTCGTCGGCCAGCTTCGGCGCGGGCGCGCCCGGCTGGTCGAACCAGTACTGGGCCGGACGCTCGGGGTTCAGCTTGGGCGCGCACTGGCCGCCGTAGCCCTGGCGTTCGCGCGACAGGCGTTCCAGCCGGGCCAGGATCTCGTCCTGCTGCCTGGCCAGGTTGTCCATCGACTGCTGCGGGGTGGTCTCGCCGGTGACGGCGGTGGCCACGTTCTGCCACCAGAGCTGCGCCAGCTTGGGGTAGTCGGGCACGTTCGTGCCGGTCGGGGTCCACTGCTTGCGGGCGGGGGAGTTGTAGAACTCGATCAGGCCGCCGTACTTGGCGGCGTTGTCCCTGAAGTAGTCGCTCTTGATGTCGGAGTCGCGGATGAACGTCAGCCCGGTGATCGACTTCTTCAGCGACACCGTCTTGGACGTGACGAACTGGGCATAGAGCCAGGCCGCGGCCCTGCGGTCCTTCGGGGTGTTGTTGAGCAGCGTCCACGAGCCCGCGTCCTGGTAGCCGAGCTTGTTGCCGTCCTTCCAGTAGACGCCGTGCGGGCTGGGCGCGATGCGCCACTTGGGGGTGCCGTCGTCGTTGACGACCGGCAGGCCCTTCTTGGTCATGTCGGCCGTGAACGTGGTGTACCAGAAGATCTGCTGGGCGATGTTCCCCTGCGCCGGGACCGGGCCCGCCTCGCTGAAGTTCATGCCGGCGGCCTCGCGGGGCGCGTACTTCTTCAGCCAGTCCACGTACTTGGTGAGCGCGTACACCGAGGCCGGGCCGTTGGTGTCGCCGCCGCGGGTGACCGACGAGCCCACCGGACGGCAGTTCTCCACCCGGATGCCCCAGTCGTCCACCGGCAGGCCGTTGGGGATGCCGGGGTCGCCGTTGCCCGCCATGGACAGCCAGGCGTCGGTGAAGCGCCAGCCCAGCGAGGGGTCCTTGCGGCCGTAGTCCATGTGGCCGTAGACCTTCCGGCCGTCGACGGTCCCGTTGCCGTTGACCTTGTTGCTGAAGAAGTCGGCGATGTCCTCGTAGGCCGCCCAGTTGACCGGCACGCCCAGGTCGTAGCCGTAGGCGTCCTTGAACTGCTTCTTGATCGCCGGGTCGGTGAACCAGTCGTAGCGGAACCAGTAGAGGTTCGCGAACTGCTGGTCGGGGAGCTGGTAGATCTTCTTGTCGGGGCCGGTGGTGAAGCTGATGCCGATGAAGTCGTCCAGGTCGAGGGTGGGGGAGGTGACGTTCCTGCCCTCTCCGGCCATGTAGTCCGACAGCGGGAACACGTACGTGCCGCGCGAGTGCGTGCCGATGAGGTCGGAGTCGTTGACGTAGGCGTCGTAGATGTTCTGGTCGCCCTGGATCTGCGTCTGGAGCTTCTCGATGACGTCGCCCTCCTGGATCAGGTCGTGCTTGACCCTGATCCCGGTGATCTCGGTGAACGCCCTGGCCAGCTTCTGCGACTCGTACTCGTGCGTGGTGATCGTCTCGGACACCACGTTGATCTGCATGCCCCGGTACGGCGCCGCCGCCTTGATGAACCAGTCCATCTCCGCCAGTTGCCGGTCCTTGGACAGGGTGCTCGGCGTGAACTCCTCCGACACCCACCGCTGTGCCGCGGCCCTGCCGTCGGCCTCCTTGAAGTCGCTCTTCGGCTTCTCCTCGCCGCCGCCCGTGCAACCGGCCGCCACCAGGGCCAGCGCCGCCACGACCGCCGCCGCGACACCCACCGCATGCCTCATCGCCTGGCTCCCCTTCCTCTCAGCCCCATATCCCGATCACGACCATGACCAGCAGCGCGACGCCGAGCGCCGCCCACATGGACAGGTCGGTGACTGCAATCCACAGGGCCAGCACGACGGCCGCGCTGATCAGGCCGATGTACAGCCGGTCGCCCCGGTCGGTCTCGATCCGCAGGAACCCGCGCCTGGCCACCGGGGGCGAGATCCGGGCCCAGACGGCCATCACGCACAGGAGCAGCGCCAGCCCGGCGAACACCAGGGCCGTGGGGGCGGTCCACACCATCCACTGCACGGTCAGACCCTCCCCAGGGCGAACCCCTTGGCTATGTAGTTGCGCACGAACCAGATGACGACCGCCCCGGGGACGATGGTCAGCACGCCGGCCGCGGCCAGCAGCCCCCAGTCCACGCCCGCCGCGCTCACCGTCCGCGTCATGGTGGCCGCGATGGGCTTGGCGTCCACCGACGTGATCGTCCTGGCGATCAGCAGCTCCACCCAGCTGAACATGAAGCAGAAGAACGCGGTGACGCCGAGCGCGGACCGGATCATCGGCAGGAAGATCCGGACGAAGAAGCGCGGCAGCGAGTATCCGTCGATCGCCGCGGTCTCGTCGATCTCCCGGGGGATCCCGGACATGAAGCCTTCCAGGATCCAGACCGCCAGCGGCACGTTGAACAGCATGTGCGCGATCGCCACGCCCAGATGCGTGTCGAACAGCCCGACCGCCTGGTAGATCTGGAAGAACGGCAGCAGGAACACCGCCGGCGGCGCCATCCGGTTCGTCAGCAGCCAGAAGAACAGGTGCTTGTCCCCGGCGAAGCGGAACCGCGAGAACGCGTACGCCGCCGGCAGCGCCACGACGAGCGACATGACCGCGTTCATCGAGGTGTAGACGATGGAGTTGAGGTAGCTCGAATACCACGACGGGTCGGTGAAGAACGTGACGTAGTTGTCGAAGGTCACCCGCTGCGGGATCAGCGAGAAGCTGCCCAGGATGTCCTCGTTCGGGCGGATGGACATGCCGAACATCCACAGCAGCGGCAACATCAGCGTGGCGGCGTACAGCCAGAAGACCGTGCGCGCCCACGGCAGCCGGTGGCGCGTGGGACTCACCTCCCCGACCTGGTCAGCACGGTGAAGAAGACGTAACAGGCGATCTGCACGAGCAGGAAGTACAGCAGCGAGAACGCCCCCGCCGGGCCCAGGTCGAACTGGCCGACGGCGATCTTCGACAGCAGGATGCTCAGGAACGAGGTCGCGTTCCCCGGCCCGCCGCCGGTCACCACGAACGGCTCGGTGTAGATCATGAAGCTGTCCATGAACCGCAGCAGGATCGCGATCGTCAGCACCCCGCGCAGCCTCGGCAACTGGATGTGCCGGAACGTCGCCCACGCCGACGCGCCGTCGATCTGCGCCGCCTGGAAGTACGGCTCGGGGATCGACCGCAGCCCCGCGTAGGCCAGCAGCGCCACCAGCGGCGTCCAGTGCCACACGTCCATGACCAGGACGGTGATCCAGGCGTCGGCCGAGTCGAGCGTGTAGTTGAAGTTGACGTGCAGCAGGTTGTTGACCGCCCAGCCGCCGAGCCCGATGTCGCCGCGGGCGAAGATCTGCCAGATCGTGCCCACGACGTTCCACGGGATGAGCAGCGGCAGCGCCACCAGCACCAGCGCCACCGACACCCAGAACCCGCGGCGCGGCATGCAGACCGCGATGGCCACCCCGAGCGGGACCTCCACCAGCAGAACCTGCGCGGAGAACAGCAGCGTGCGCACGAGCGCCGCGCGCACCTCGGGGTCGCGGGCGATCTGCCGGAACCAGTCCAGGCCGACGAACACCCGGTCCACCGGGCTGAAGACGTCCTGGACGGAGAAGTTCACGACGGTCATCAGCGGGATCACCGCGGTGAAGGCCACCGACACCACGACCGGCAGCACCAGCAGCCAGGCCCGGTTGTTCCGCGGACGGGGATCGGCGCGCGACCCGGCGGCACCGGCGGCCTCCGCGGCGGCAGGCGCGGCGGCGGCCGGTACGACCTCGCCACCCGCCTGGCCGCCCGCGACGGCGGTCCGGTCGCTCACGCCTGCCCCCTTCCGTCCAGGGGTGCGAGCGAGCCGCACCTGACCTCGTCGCGGAACAGGAACGTCCGGTCCGCGGGGAAATGCAGGAACTCGACCGCGCCCGGCGTCCAGGACGAGCCCGCCTCGGTCCTGGCGATCACCGGATGGCCGCCGACCTCGGCGCGCACCAGGTCGTGCGAGCCCATGCGGTCGATCCGGGTCACCCTGGCCGCCACGCCGGGCCCGGCGGGCGGCCCGCCGACCCGGACGAACTCGGGCCGCACGCCGATCCGCACCGGCCCAGGGGGCAGCGCGCCGGCCACCGCGCCGACCACCGCGCCGACCTCCGAGTCCCCGATCCTGACCACGTCGCCGTCGATCTCGGCGGGCAGCACGTTCATGCCGGGGGAGCCGATGAAGTGCCCGACGAACTCGTGCGCGGGCGACAGGAACAGCTCGGCCGGCTCCCCGGCCTGCACGATCTCGCCGTCGTTGAGCACGACCACCTCGTCGGCGAAGGTCAGCGCCTCGGTCTGGTCGTGGGTGACGTAGACCAGGGTGTGGCCGGTGTCGCGGTGGATCTCCTTGAGCTTGCTGCGCAACGTCCACTTCAGCGCCGGGTCCACCACGGTCAGCGGCTCGTCGAGCAGCACGGCCGCCACCTGCTCGCGCACCAGGCCGCGGCCCAGGCTGACGATCTGCTTGCGGCCCGGGTCGAGCCGGCGCGCCCGGCGGCGCAGCACGTCGTCCAGGCCCAGCATGGCCGAGACGCGCAGCACGCGCCGGCGGACCTCCTCGGCCGGGACCTTCCTGTTGCGCAGCGGGAAGGCCAGGTTGTCGTAGACGGACATCTCCTCGTACAGGACGGGGAACTGGAAGACCTGCGCGATGTCGCGGCCGGCCGTGGGGACCCCGGTGACCTCGCGGTCGTCGAACCAGATCCGGCCCGCCGTGGGCTTTAGCAGCCCCGAGACGATGTTCAGCAGCGTCGTCTTGCCGCAGCCGCTCGGGCCGAGCAGGGCGTAGGCCCGGCCGCCGCGCCAGGTCCAGGTCGTCGGCCTGAGCGCCCACGTGCGGCCGCCGTCGTAGCTGTGGCCCACGCCCTCCAGGCGGATGTCAGCCATGCCGCCCCGCCCTCGCCGCCGGGGCGACCGGTAATCGGCCGCCGGCCTCGTCGAACACGAAGACGTGCCGCGGGTCCACGTACGCGGTGGCCGCCTGGCCCGGCGTGAACGGGCGGGTGCCCGGCAGGTGGGCCACCAGGTGCCGGCGTCCCGCCAGCAGCAGGTGCAGGAACGTCGCGCCGCCGGTCACCTCGGCCAGCCTGATCTCGGCGGGCAGCTCCAGCAGGCCGGGGCCGGTCCTGGTGATCGTCACCTGGTGGGGGCGGATGCCCAGCAGGACCGCCTGGCCGGAGGCGGCGGCGCCCGGCGCGGGGAAGGAGGTGCCCATGACCTCGATCCGGCCGTCCCTGACCGTGCCGGGCAGCAGGTTCAGCGGCGGGTCGCTGAGCGTGGCCGCGACGGCGAGCGTGGGCGGCTCGGCGTACATGGTGGCCGGGTCGCCGACGTGCCGCACCCGGCCCTCGCCGAGCACCACGGCGGGCGCGGCGAAGGTCAGGGCCTCGTTCGGGTCGGCGGTGGAGTAGAGGACGACGCCCGGCGAGCCGGTGAACATGCGCCTGAGGTCCTCGCGCAACTGCTCGCGGAGCTTGAAGTCGAGGTTGGCCAGCGGCTCGTCGAGCAGCAGCACGTCCACGGGCCGGGCCAGCGCGCGGGCGATCGCCGTGCGCTGCTGCTGGCCGCCCGACAGCTCCGCGGGCCTGCGGCCCAGCAGGTCGCCGAGGCCCATGACCGCGGCCACCTCCCGCACCCGCCGGTCGATGCCGTCCTTGCGGTACGACCGGTCCAGCCGCAACGGCGAGGCGATGTTCTCGTAAACGGTGAGGGACGGGTAATTGATGAATTGCTGATAGACGAAGGCGATCGAGCGCTTTCGCACGGAAATCGAGGTGACGTCATTTCCGTTGACCAGCACCCGCCCCGAATCGGGCGGCTGCAAACCGGCGGCGACCCGCATGAGCGTGGTCTTTCCCGAGTTCATCGGGCCGACGAGGGTGGTCAGTCCGTGAGGTAGTTCCAGGTGGATGTCGTCGAGCCAGGTCTCCCCGCGCTGCCGTACGCGGACGCCATCGAGGATCAGCGTCACAATGCCCGGTCCTCTCTCCCGGAGCTTGCCCTCCATCTAACATGATCTGATTCTTTGTGCAAAGAGGGCAGTTGTTGTGACAGTTGTTCGCCAGTTGACGTGAGTTATGGCATTTGTCAGGGTGAGAAGAGTTTCATCACCAGGCTGTGGAGGTCGCGGCGCTCGGCGTCGGTCAGCGGGGCGAGCGTCTCGCGTTCGACGTCCGCGACCACCGCGCGGGCCCGTTCCAGGACGTCCCGGCCGGCGGCGGTCGGCGAGATCCGGTAGCGGCGGCGGTCGGCGGGGTCGCGCTCCCGGGCGGCCAGTCCTTCGGCCATGAGGCCGTCCATCAGGCGGACCATGTCGCTCGGGTCGAGGCCCAGCCGGTCGCCGACCTCCCGCTGGGCGGCCGGGCCGAAGTCGTCGAGCGTGGCCAGCGCCGCGAACTCCCACAGGCTCAGCCCCGTGTCGGCGGTGAGTCGCGCGGCCAGGGCGCGCCGGCCCGCGACGCCGACCTTGTGCAGCACGAAGGTGGTCGTCCCGAGCAGGGTGGGTGGCAGTTCCATCTCGTCGAGAAGTGTAGGTTGTTCCCAATAGTTGGTGACTACCCACTAATTTCGGAGGATCAGGATGGACGCTCTCTACCCTCGGCTGCTGGTGCGCGACTTCCCGGCGAGCGTCGCCTTCTACCGGGCCGCCCTCGGGCTGGAGCCGGTGAAGGTGCTGACGGAGGCGACGTACGCCAACTGGGACATCGACGGCCAGGCCGGTCTCGTGCTCTTCGGCCGCGACCGCGTCGCCGAGGTCGTCGGCACGTCCGGGCTGCCGGCGGCGGGCGCCCAGGACACCGTGATGCTGGTGATGCGGGTCGACGACGTCGACGGCGAGGCCGACCGGCTCGTCGGGCTGGGCGCCACCGTCGCCGCGCCGCCGCAGGACCGGCCCGCCTGGGGGCCCGGCCTGCGTACCGCCCACCTGCGCGACCCGGAGGGCAACCTGATCGAGCTCCAGTCGTACTGAGCGCGGGCGGGCGGTCAGGGCAGGATGGCGTCCACGTAGCCGCCGTCCACGCGCAGGGCGCCGCCGGTGGTCGCCGAGGCCAGCGGCGAGCTGAGGTAGACGACCATGTTGGCGATCTCCTCGGGCTCGATCAGCCGCTGGAGCAGCGACTGCGGACGGTGCTCGCGCATGAACGCCCGCTGCGCCTCCTCCCACGGCAGCTCCCGGTCCACGAGCTGGTAGACGAACTCCTCCACGCCGCCGGTGTGCGTGGGCCCGGCGATCACCGAGTTGACCGTCACCCCGCTGCCGGCGGCCTCCTTGGCGAACCCGCGCGAGACGGCCAGCAGCGCCGTCTTGCTCATGCCGTAGTGGATCATCTCGGTGGGCGTGACGATGGCCGAGTCGCTGGCGATGTACTGGATCCGGCCCCAGCCGCGCTCGATCATGCCGGGCAGGTAGGCGCGCGTGAGGCGCACCGCCGACAGGACGTTGACCTCGAAGAAGCGCCGCCACTCCGCGTCGTCGATCTCCAGCGCCGGCCTGGCCTCGAAGATGCCCAGGTTGTTGACGAGGATGTCCACCTGCGGCAGCGAGCCGAGCACCCGCTGGAGCCCTTCGTCGGTGGCGACGTCGCCGGGCGCGGCGACCAGGCCGCGGTGGTCCATGCGCTCGATGGCCGCGGCCACCGAGCGTTCGCTGCGGCCGTTGACGCCGACGCGCGCCCCCGCCCGCGCCAGACCGGTCGCGATGGCCGCCCCGATGCCCTGGGTCGAGCCCGTGACCAGCGCCGTCCTGCCACTGAGGTCGATGCTCACCATGACTCCATTGTCCGTGCCGCCCCGCGGCCGGCCGGCACCGGGGCACTACCGGCCGCGGATCGGGTAGATGCCTACTCTGGTCGGTACGTCGAGGGGAGCATGGGTGCGCCGGTTACGGTGGCTGGTCGTGATGGCGGTCCTCGCCGTCCTCGTCGTGGTCCCGGCCGGGCCCGGCGTCGGCGACGACGGGTGCTCGCCCAGGGACCCGCGGGTGACCTCGCCGTACGCGATCACCGGCTACTGGGTCATGCCCCGGGCCGACGTGTGCGTCACGCGGCGGACGGTGGAGGCGATCCACTCGCTCGGCGGCGACACGCTCGTCACGTTCGGGCCGCGGTTCGACGCCGGGCCGATGGAGCCGGAGTTCGCCGCCTGCCGGGTGGACGGACGGCCCTGCGCGCGGGTGCCCGGCAAACGGATCCGGCACGTCTACACGTACGTGACCAGCGAGGAGTTCGGGCGTTCCGTGCTGCGCTGCCCGGGGCTCGACCGGCGGATCGACAGCGGCGGGCGGGTCTTCTATCGCGTGTCGCTGGCCGCGTCCTGCGCCGCGCGCGTCCAGGACCTGGTGCTGGTCTCCACCGACGGCGACGGGCTGGGCAACCTGGTCGAGGAGGCGGCGGCGTACGGGATGCGGGTGTTCCCCGGGCTGCCCGCCGCGCCGCAGCGGCGGGGCAAGCCGTGGGAGCCCGACCTCGCGCACCTCGCCGCGCTGAACGCCTTCACCGCGCGGGTGCTGGCCGGCTACCGCGAGCGGTTCGGCGGGTCGGCCGCCTTCGGCGGGGTCTACCAGTCGTTCGAGCTGGCCATGCGCGAACGGGGGCCGCGCGACCCCGTCCTCGCCCTGTACGCGGCCCAGCACGCGGCGGTCGCAGCCGCGCTGCCCGGCCGGAAGATCCTGGTCAGCCCCTACATCGACGCCCGCAGGGGCCGCGGCTTCCCGCCCGGCCAGGTGCCCGGCGGGCTGGCCGACATCGCCGCCACCCGCGCCGGCGCGCCCATGGCCGTCGCCGTGCAGGACGGGCGGGGCACGGGCAAGGTCCCCGTGCACGGGATCGAGGAGGGCGGGTCCATGGTCGCCCCCCGGCTCGTCCCGGTGGTCGGCCGGGTGCGCAACGCCGACGGCTACTACGGGCCCACCAGGGACTACATCGAGGCGGCGGCCGGCAGCGTGCCCGCCGGGGTCGAGCTGTGGGTCAACGTCGAGGGCTTCGAGCCCGCGCCCGCGGACGGCGAGTGCGGGCGGGTCGAGCCGCTGCCGTTGCGGGGACGTACCAGCAAGGCCCGGCTCGACCAGCAGATCATGGCGACGGGCGGGCACGCCGCGAAGATCATCTCCTATGGCTGGGAGCCCTTCTTCACCTGCCAGGCGAGCCCGGCCACCCCCTCGCTGGCCGACGACATCGCGAACGGCGGCCGGGAGCCGATCATCGTGAACGCCTACCGCGCGGAACGGGACGGCCGGCCCGGGATCACCGTCGAGGGCTACAACCTGCGCGGCGGCACCCTGCGCTTCACCTCGCCCGGCGGCCGCGAGGTCGGCGTGGCTCAGCGGTGGCACGGGCCGGGCCGCCCCGAGTCGGCGTGGGCCCCCTACGTCCCGCCCGGCCCGTGGACCTCGGTCACCGCCACGAACGCCGCCGGCCGCACCAGCACGAGCGGGTACGTCTTCCGCTAGCGCTCGCCGCTTCCGTCAGGGTTCGCCGTTTTCGCAGGGTTCGCCGAAGCCGCGCAGCATGGCTTCGAGCGCGAAGACGAAACGGCGGTCGGTCCCCGAGGACGGCTGGGCGCGCCGCGCCCGGGTGGCCTCGGCCAGCAGCGGGGTCTCCACCAGATCCGGCTCGGGGATGTCGCGCATCGCGGGCGCGGCCCGTTCGGCCCCACCGGCGACCCCACCGGCGGCCAGGACGGCGACGTGGCCGACGACGAAACCGGTCACGGCGTAGAGCATGTCCAGCGCGCGGTCCGGCGGCAGCCCCGCCGCGCGCAGCACGCGCAGCCCCTCCTCCATCAGGCGCAGGTTCCCGGGCGTGATCGCGGGACGGCTGACCACCAGGGGGACGACGTTCGGATGCGCGAGCAGCGCCCGCAGCAGCGCGTGGGCGTACTCGCGCAGGGCCTCCTGCCATGAGGCGGCCTCGGTCAGCAGCGGCGCGGCCTGCGTGACGACCTGCTCGACCAGGCCGTCGAGCAGCGCGTCCTTGCTGTCGACGTGCTGGTAGAGGGACATGGCCTCGACCCCGAGCTCCTGGCCGATGCGGCGCATGGACAGCGCCTTCAGCCCTTCGCGGTCGGCCAGCGCCAGAGCCGCCCGCAGGATGGCCTGCCGGGTCAGCCCGGCGTTCTGGCCGCGGGTGCGTTTCGGGGACATGGTGCCCTTTCTCGATTCTTACGTGGTAAGTATAGTCAAAACATACTTTGTAAGAATGTCGTCCAGAAGGGACTCATGTCATGACAGGGAAGCCGCGCGGAGCCTCCGCCCTGCTGTACGGCGGCGCCGCGCTGACGGTGCTCGTCACCCTCTTCGCCTTCGCTTACCGGTCCGGGCTGGCCGAGTACCTCAGGGCGGGCTATCCGGAGCTGGGGCCGGTGAAGATCGACGAGGGGGTCACCGCGTACACGGTGATCCTCTCGGTCGTGGGGGCGCTCGGGCTGGCCGGCTGGCTCGTCACCGTCCGGGCGGCCGGGGCGGGCAGGGGGTGGGCCCGGTGGCTGGGGGCCGGGCTGTTCGTGGTGGCGTCGTGCGTCGCGCTCGCGGGCCTGACCGTCCGGGACAGCAACGGCGAGGTCGGCCTGGCGCCGTTGCTCGGCTGGCTGCAGGTCCTTCCGCTGGTCCCGGGGCTGGTGGCGGTCGTGCTGCTGTGGAGGAGGGCGCGGTGATCCACGTCGCCCGGTGGCCGGGGGCGCTCAAGCGCCTGATGTACCGGGGCGGGCGGCCCAACGCCCTCACGCGGGCGATGAACCGGCTCGACGCGCTGACCTACGCCTCCCGGTGGCTGCCACTGCCCCAGGGGGCGGTGCTCCAGGTGGTGGGACGCCGCAGTGGGGCGCTCACGTCGGTGCCCGTCGCGGTCGCCAGGCACGACGGCGGCGAGTACCTGGTCTCCATGCTCGGGCCGGAGGCGAACTGGGTGCGCAACGTCCGGGCCGCCGGTGGCCGGGCCGTGTTGCGGCGTCGCGGGCGGGCGGCGCCGGTCAGGCTGGCGGAGGTCCCGGTCGAACGCCGCGCCGAGATCCTGCGCCGCTACGCCGCCGTGGCGCCCGGCGCGCGGCCCCACCTCGGCCTCGGCCCGAAGGCGCCGCTGGACCGTTTCCGCCGGATCGCGGCTGGTCATCCCGTCTTCCGCATCCTGCGGGCGGACGGCTCCGCCCCGGACGGCCACGGGTCAGGTCAGGGCTGAGACGAGGATGTCGGTCAGGGTGGCCGCCTGGCCGCCGTCCTCGTCGAGGTCGGGGTCGAAGATGGTGAACTGGATCCCGGCCGCCCCGGGCAGCGCGAGCAGCCCGCGGAGCAGGCCGGCGAGCTGGTCGCCGGTCAGGCCGCCGGGGGTGGGCGAGTCGACGGCCGACAGCACGGACGGGTCGAGCACGTCGGCGTCCACATGGATCCAGAAGCCGTCCAGGTCGTCGCGCACGAGCACGCGCTCGGCGGCTTCCAGGGGGATGTCGTCCCCGGCGACGAAGGCGATGCCGTCGGCGGCGAGCTCCTGGACGTCGTCGTCGTCCCGGACGCCGAGCACGATGACGTCCTCGTCCCGGACGTACGGGCGCAGGCCGTCGATGTCGGTCAGGTAGTCGTCGCCGCGGCCGGTCACCAGGGCCAGGTCCTCGCCGGCCGCCGCGCCGACGTGGGGCGAGTTGCCGAGGTGGCGGAAGTCGGTGTGGGCGTCGAGGTAGGCCACCCCGTAGCGGCCCGTCCTGCGCAGGGCGAGCGCGGGGCCGAGCAGGATCGAGCAGTCGCCGCCGAGCAGGACGGGGAAGCCGCCGTCCGCCCTGATCCCGGCCACGCGGTCGGCCAGCCGCCGGGTGTAGGCGGCGATGGCCGCGCCGTTGCGCACGCCGTCGCCGGGCTTCCAGGTGGCCACGTAACGGGGCGGGACCAGCGCGCCCGCGTCGGCCGCGCCGATCCGGGCGACCAGCCCGTTGTCCCGCAACGCCCAGGGAGCCTTGTAGCAGCCGGGGATGACATCCTCGGCGAGTGGACGCAGGCCGAGGTTGGACGGCGCGTCGAGGACGGTCAGTTTTCTGTCAGGGGTTATAGTGCTCATAGTCGTGACGGTAGCAGGAGGGTGAGGGATGCGCCAGTTCATCGAGACGGGTCTCGTGGCCGTCGATCTGGCCAACACGTGGGACGAGTACCTGGACGATCCCGAGCGGCTGCCCGACGTGGCGGAGCTGCGCCGCTTCTGCCGCGAACTGGGCGAACCGCTTGAGAACGACCATGGGCTCGGCGAGGAGGACCTGCGGGAGGTCAGGGAGGTGCGCGAGCGGCTGCGGGCGGTGCTGGCCGCCGAGCCCGACGGCCGGGCGGGGGTCCTGGCGGAATGGGTGGCCCGGCTGCCGGCGCGGGCGGCGGTGGAGCACGCGGGCGGCGTGCCCCGGCTGCGGCTGGTCGCGCCGGACGATGCGACGACGGCGGGCCGGCTCGCCGTGCGGGCCGTCACCGAGCTGCTGGAACTCGCGGCGGCCGGCGACTGGGAACGGCTGCGTCAGTGCGCGGCCACGCCGTGCACCGACGCCTTCGTCGACCGCAGCCGGCCGGGCAAGCGGCAGTTCTGCTCGACCCGCTGCGCCAACCGCGCCCACGCCCAGGCCTCGCGCGCCCGCCACCGCTGACGGCGGGCGCCGAGCAGGGTCAGGCGAACAGGGTGCGGCCCCAGTAGTCGCCCGCGTCCTGGACGCCGGGCGGGCAGGCGAACAGGCCGCTGGAGACGTGCTTGATGTACTCGTTGAGCGCGTCGTGCCGGGCCAGGTTCATCTGCACGGGCACGAACTGCTTGCGCGGGTCGCGCTGGTAGGCGATGAAGAACAGCCCGGCGTCCAGGCGGCCGAGGCCGTCGGAGCCGTCGACGAAGTTGTAGCCGCGGCGCAGCAGGTGGGCGTTGCCGTTGTTGCTCGGGTGCGCCAGCTTGACGTGCGAGTCGTCCTTGATCAGCGGCTGCCCGTCGGGGCCCTTGGCGGCGAAGTCCACGGGGTCGAACTCGGCCTTCCTGCCCAGCGGCGCGCCCTCGCCCTTGTCCCGGCCGAAGATCTGCTCCTGCTCGGCGAGCGAGGCGCGGTCCCAGGTCTCGATCGTCATGCGGATCTTCCTGGTGACCATGTACGTGCCGCCCGCCATCCAGGCGGGGCCGTCCGAGGCGCTCGCCCACAGGTGGTCGCGCAGCAGGTCGGCGTCCTCCAGCTTCATGTTGTTGGTGCCGTCCTTGAAGCCCAGGAGGTTGCGCGGCGTGGCCTGGGCCCGCGACGTGGACGACGTACGGCCGAAACCGAGCTGCGACCAGCGCACCGAGACCTTGCCGAAGCCGATCCTGGCCAGGTTGCGGATGGCGTGCACGGCCACCTGGGGGTCGTGCGCGCACGCCTGGACGCAGATGTCCCCGCCCGAGATCTCCGGGATGAGCTGTTCGCCGGGGAACTTCGGCAGGTCGGCCAGTGCGGCCGGTCGTTTGCCCGCCAGCCCGAACCGGTCGTCGAACAGCGACGGGCCGAACCCGATCGTCAGCGTCAGCCCCGAGGCGGGCAGCCCCAGCGCCTCGCCGGTGTCGTCGGGCGCCGCCTCGGCCGCCCCGCCCACCGCGCCGAACGCCCCGGCCTCCTTGCCCTGCGTCAGCCGGGCCGCCGCGGCCGTCCACTCCTGGAGCAGGTCGACCAGCTCGGCCTTCTTGTCGGTGATGACGTCGAAGGCGACGAAGTGCAGCCGGTCCTGGGCAGGCGTGACGACGCCCGCCTGGTGCTGCCCGTAGAACGGGAACGGATCGGACGTCGATGCGGCGTGCGCGACCGGCGGCTCCTCCAGCAGCGACCTGGTCGTCACCGCCCCCGCCCCGAGCACGGCCGCGCCCGCGGCGCCCAGCCCGAACAGCTTGCGGCGGCTCATCCGCCCGCCGGCCTGCGACAACGCCCCCACCTCCCGTTACTTGGCGATGACCGGTGCGATCTTACTGATCGGCTCGGCCAGCGCGTTGATCGCGTCGGACAGCGCCTTCAGCTCGGCCTTGGACAGCTCGTCGTGCAGCTTCCAGCCGTCGCCCTTCCGGTGCGCGCCCAGCGCGGCCTCCGCGGCGGCGAACTTCTCGTCCAGCGTCTTGACCAGGTCGGGGGAGCGCTGCTCCAGCACCGGGCGCAGCGACTGCACGGCGGCCTTGGAGCCCTGGAGGTTGGCGTCGAAGTCCCACAGGTCGGTGTGCGACCAGATGTCCTCCTCGCCGGTGATCTTCCCGGAGGCCACCTCGTCGAGCAGCTCCTTGGCGCCGTTGGCCAGGTTGAGCGGGGTGAGCTCGGCGGCGTTGGACTTCTGGACGATGGTCTTGACGTCGGCGATCAGCTTGTCGGCGACCGGGCCGTCCTTGCTGATGTCCTTCTTGATCCACAGATCCTTCTCGATCCGGTGGAACCCGGTCCACTCCTCGCCGTCGGCCAGGTCGGCCTCGCGGGCGTCGATGGCCGGGTCGAGGTCGCCGAAGATCTCCGCGACCGGCTCGATGCGCTCCCAGTACGTCCGCGAGACCGGGTACAGCTCCTTGGCCTTGTCGATCTCGCCGGCCTTGACGGCGTCCACGAACTCCTGCGTCTTGACCAGCAGCGTGTCGCTCTGCGACTTGATGTAGCGCTTGTAGCTGGCGACGGCGTCGGCGAGCTGGGCGTCGGAGGTGAGGGCCTTGTGCTCGCCGGTCACCTTCAGCGCGTTGCGGATGCCCTTGCCCACCATGCCGGGCTTGCAGACGGTCTCGTACGCGCCGGCCGGCAGCTCGGCGACCAGCTCCCTGGTCAGGCCGGGCACGATGTTCTCGACCTCGGCCATCACCCGGTCGCCGGGGGCGTACACGTAGAACTCGGTCACCTTGGAGCCGCCGTTGGTGATCGTGAACGTGCTCGTGCCCGCCGCGATCTCGGCGGCCGCGACCTTGCACTCGGTGTCCGACGCGGCCACGGTGATCTTGCCGGGCGCGGCGGCCGGACCCTTGGCGGTCTCCGTGGCGGTGGTGCCCGAGCCGCACGCGGTCAGGCCCGCGAGGGCGAGCGCGCCGAAGGACAGGCTGATGGCGGTACGCATGATGCTCCTGTTCAGGCCGCGGGTGCGGTGGAGGCGGGAGTGGTCTTCACCCGCTGTGGCAGCAGGAAGAGGAAGAGAGTGGGCGCGAGGTAGACGATCCAGGCCACGGCCTCGGCGATGCTCGGCTGCGGCGTGATGTTGAGCATGCCGGAAAGCAGCGCGCCGTACCAGGAATCGGCGGGCAGGACGGCGCTGATGTCGAAGGCGTAGGAGCTCAGGCCGGGCAGGATGTTGGCTTCCTGGAGGTCGTGCACGCCGTACTTGAAGATGCCGGCGGCGACCAGGATGAGCAGCAGGCCCGTCCAGGTGAAGAACTTGGTGAGGTTGATCTTCAGCGCGCTCCTGTACAGCCCCCAGCCGATGACCACCGACGTGAGCAGGCCGAGCGCGATGCCGAGCAGGGGGTCGATGGTGGCGGTCGCGCCCTGGACGGCGGCGAAGAACAGCAACGCCGTCTCAAGCCCCTCGCGGGCCACGGCCAGGAAGGCCATCACGACCACCGCGAGCGAGCCCATCTGCAGCGCGTCGGAGAGCTTGCCCCGCAGCTCGCCGGAGAGCGCGCGGGCGGTGCGCCGCATCCAGAAGATCATCCAGGTGACGAACGCGACGGCCAGCAGCGAGGTGATCGCGTCGAACAGCTCCTGCCCCATGTGCCCGAGGTTGGCGGCGGTGAAGGTCAGCAGCGCGCCGAAGCCGACGGACAGTGCGACCGCCGCGGCGACGCCCGTCCAGACCTGGGGAAGCTTGTCCTTCCTGTCGCTCTTGACGAGGAAGGCGATGAGGACGGAGACGACGAGCGTCGCCTCCAGTCCCTCGCGCAGTCCGATGAGGTAGCTGGCGAACACCGTCACTCCTGCTGGCTGAGGAAAGGCTTACCTAAATTAGGGCAGCCGAAGCATACCTAGCGCAAGCAGTGATGGCGATAGTTTGCCCGGTGGTGTGACGCACCCGACTGTATGAGCGGTTTGTCACCCGGTGAGATTGGCGGCCAGCAGGTCGAGCAGCGGCTCGCGCCGTACGCACTGCTCCAGCGTGAACGAGTCGGCCAGGGCCAGCAGCTCGTCGTCGCCGAGCCCCCTGAACAGGCCGGCGTACTCGGGCAGCAGGGCCTGGGCGAGGAGGATGTGCCTGATCAGGTCGTCGGTCTGGTAGCGGGCGCCCCACGGGTAGGGCGTCCAGTCCGGGAACTCGGTCTCGACCAGCCGGTGCAGCGGGGCGAGCACGTCGGCGCACTCCTCCATGGTCGAGCCCCACCGGTCGGCGCCGAGCCGCCGCTTCTTGCCGATGAACGCGCCGAACCGGTCCAGGTACGCCCCCGACGCGTGCACCAGACCCTGGAGGCCCACGTCCTTGTACGTCCAGAGCGACCAGCCCGCGTCGTGGGCGTCGTAGATGTCGAGCTGGTCGCGCAGGACCTGGTAGCGCTGCGCGTCCCGGTCCGGGTCGCCGGTGTAGACCGGGCCGAACTCGCCCACCCACAACGGCGTGCCGGTCTCGCGCTGGAACCGGGACCGCCGGGCGAAGGTCTCCTCCAACTGGCCGCGGTCGCACCACTCGCCCCTGGTGAGCCCCGGGTACGGGCCGCCGTGGGCGAACCCGGCCAGGGCGTAGTCGTGCATGACGAACACCGTGTTCTCGTACATCTCCCGGAACATCGAGAAGTCGGTGGCGTAGGTGTTGCCGTCCAGGAACAGGACGTGGTCCGGGTCGGCGGCCCGTACGGCCTTGACCAGCCGGTCGTAGAACGGGCCGACCACCTTGCCCGAGACGTCGCCCGGCTCGTTCACCACGTTGTACCCCGCCACCCACGGATGCCCGCGGTAGTGGTCGGCCAGCGCCTCCCACAGGTGCACGGCCCGGTCCTGGAAGTGCCGGTGCTGCCAGAACGCCGCCACGTGCGTCGGGTTGTCGCTGTGCCAGTGCTGGTTCTGGGAGCCGGGCAGGGCGTGCAGGTCGATCACGCTGTAGAGACCGCGCTCGCCCAGCAGGCCGATGACCCGGTCGAGGTGCCGGAAGCCCCTCGGGTCGATCTCCATGGGCCGGTCGTCGGACTCCCAGTGGTGGTAGTTGACCGGGATGCGCACGCAGTTCATGCCCAGCCCGGCCAGCAGCCCGGCGTCGCTGCCGGTGAAGAACGAGGTGAGCAGCCGGTCGAAGAAGAGCTCGGCCCGCTCCTCGCCCAGCACGCCGGTCACCGCCGCGCGCATCGAGGTCTCATTGGCGGGATAGCCGGTGATGAAGTTCTCCATGTTCATCCAGCCCCCGAGGCCCACCCCCCTGAGCCGGACGGGCGTGCCTTCGGGGGTGAGGAGCCGGCTTCCTGAGACGTGGAGCATGTTCACCCTTTCGTCGCACCCGCGGTGAGCCCACCGACCAGGTGACGTTCAGCGATGGCGTAGAACCCGAGCGCCGGCACCATGGCCAGGATCAGGTAGGCGAGGACGCGGGCGGTGTCGGTGGCGTACTGGCCCTGGAACTGCTGGATGCCGAGCGGCAGCGTCCAGCTCGACTCGTCGCTGAAGACCACCAGGGGCAGCATGAAGTTGTTCCAGCTGCCCACGACGGCCAGCACGGAGACCGTCGCCATGGCCGGGCGGGCCATCGGCAGCAGGATCCGCCAGAAGAACCCGAACGGCGAGCAGCCGTCGATGATCGCGGCCTCCTCGATCTCGCCCGGGATGCTCCGGAAGAACCCCCGCAGGATGATGATCGTCAGCGGCAGCCCGAAGGCGGCCTGCGTCAGGATGACGCCGAGCGGGTCGTCCAGCAGCCCGAACGCGCGCAGCAGCACGAAGATCGGCAGGATGGCCACCGCGAACGGGAACATCAGCCCCGCGGTGAACAGCGTGAACAGCGCCTCCCTGCCGCGGAAGGCGAACCTGGCGAAGACGAACGCGGCCAGCGCCGCCAGCGCGACCATCACCACGGTCGTCGCGACCGCGATGAACGTGCTGTTCCACACCTGCCGCCAGAACGACCCCGAGCCGAGCACGTCGGTGTAGTTCGCGGTGACCCACGGATCGGGCAGGCCGAAGGGGTTGCCGGAGAGCTGGCTGTTGCTCTTGAACCCGCCGAGCAGCGCGTACACGATCGGCGCCAGGATGAACGCGCCGACGATCCAGGCGATGGCGTGCAGGGGCAGGGTGGGACGGCGCCGCCGCGCGGGCGGCCTTCCGCGGTTCATCGGCGGCCTCCCATGGACGTCGTCGCGCCCGCCAGGTCCCGGCGCATCACCACGCGCTGGTAGACGAGGGCGAAGACGAGGCTGAGCGCGAACATCACGACGCTGATCGCGTTGGCGTAACCCACCTGGGAGCGCTTGAAGCCGAACTCCATCATGGTGACGGCCATCGTCTCCGAGGAGTGCGACGGGCCGCCGCCGGTGAGGATCCAGACCAGGTCAAACAGCTGGATGGTGTAGATGACCGACAGGAACACGCTGATCCTGATCGTCGGCCCGAGCAGCGGCAGCGTGATGTGCCGGAACGTCTTCCAGGGCGTCGCGCCGTCGATCTGCGCGGCCTCGATCAGCTCGTTCGGGATGCCCTGCCGTCCGGCCAGGTAGATCATCATGTGGAAGCCGAAGTACTTCCACGTCATGACCAGGAAGAGCGCGGGCATCACGGTGTCCGGATCGGCCAGGAACTCCGACTCCAGCCCGAACACCGACAGCAGCTGGTTCGCCATCCCGCCGTCCGGCGCGAGGATCAGCGAGAACAGCACGCCGGTGATCACCTCGGACAGCACGTACGGGGCGAAGAACACCAGCCGGTAGACCGCCCGCCCCCGGATGCGCTGGTTCAGCAGCATCGCCACGGCCAGCGAGAACGGCAGCTGGACCAGCACCGACAGCAGCACCAGGACCGCCAGGTGCCACAGGTCGGTGGCGAAGATGCCGGACGACAGCAGCCTGGTGAAGTTGGCCGGCCCGACGAACTCGGTGGGCAGCCCGCCGAACCCGTTCCACTTGAACGCGCTGGCGTAGACCGCCACCAGGATCGGCGCCACCACCAGCAGCAGGAAGAGCACCAGCGCGGGCAGCAGGAACAGCGCGATCGTCACCGCGCGACCGCGCCGCCGGCCCGGCGGGGCGGGGGCCGGCGGCGCGACCGCCGCCGGCCCTCGGGTCAGCGTCGTCATTCGCTCTTGGCCACTTCGCTGATGTCCTGGCCGATCTGCTCCGGCGTCTTGGTCCCGGCGATCAGCTCGGCCACGCTGTCGTTGACCTGCTGGCCGACGGCCGGCGGGTAGGCCTGGTCCAGGTAGAGCTGGTAGCCGGAGGCCCCGGCCAGCAGGGTCGCGACCTGCTTGAGGTTGGCGTCCTTGACCGCGTTCTCCTCGCCCTTGAGCACCGGCAGCACGCCGCCCGCCGCCACGGCCTTGGTGTGCTGGTCCATCCGCGTCATGAACTTCACGAACTCCACGGCCTGCGGGGGCGCGTCCGCGCCCACCGACAGGCCGTTGCCGCCGCCGAAGGCGTCGCCGATCGAGCCCTTGCCGCCCTCGACCGCGGGGAAGGGGAAGAAGCCCAGGTCGTCGCCGAGGCCCTTGCCGGAGTCCTTCTGCACGGCGGGCGCCCACTGGCCCATCAGCTCCATGGCGGCCTTGCCGTTGGAGACCGTGGCCGCCTGCCCGTCGGGGGTGCCGTACCCGGCGCCGAGGAAGCCCTTCTGGAACGGCTGGAGCTCGGCCAGCGCCTTGACCTGCTGTCCGGCGGCCACGAAGTCGGGCTTGGTGAAGTCGTGGTCCACGCCCGCCTGCGTGAGCGCGGGCAGGCCGGCGATGCGCATCGCCAGATAGGCCCAGTAGTAGTGGCCCGGCCACTTCTCCTTGCCGGCCAGCGCGATCGGGGTGGTGCCGGACGCCTTCAGCTTCTTGACGTCGTCGAGGAACTCCGCCCAGGTGGCGGGCGGGGCCGTGATGCCGGCCTTGGCGAAGAGTTTCTTGTTGTACCAGAAGCCGACCAGCCCGATGTCCGTCGGCAGCCCGTACGTCTTGCCGTCGAACTGGTACGCGCTCAGCGCCGCGGGGGTGAACGTGCCCAGCACGGGGGCGACGTCGGCGGAGACGTCCTTGACCAGGCCGGCGTCGATCTGCTGCTTGAGCACGCCGCCGCCCCACGTGACGAAGACGTCGGGGGCCTTGCCCGACTGGGTGATCGTGGTCAGCTTGGCCTTGTAGGCGTCGTTCTCCAGCACCGTCGCCTTGATGGTGACGTCCGGGTGCGCGGCCTCGAAGTCCTTGGCCCGCTGCGCCCACAGGGACTTCAGCGGTTCGGCGGTGGACAGGTGCCACCATTCCAGCGTCACCTTGGCGGGCTTCTGGCCGGGCTGCGAGCCGCCGGGCTGCCCGCCGCTCTCGCCACTCCCGCCGCTGCCGCATCCGGCGACGAGCACGGCGGTGGCGATGAGGATCAGACCGCGTTTCATCCAGGGGTCCCTTCATCGGGCACGAGCGGTATGAAAGTTTCGTATAGCCCCCGATAATTTCGTTGATCGGAGCATAGGTATGTGCTGCGGAGGGCGTCAATAGCCGTCTTGGGAGCGATCCCAGTCCGAAACTTTCGGATACACTCCCGAACGTGTCAGCTAAGAGGCGCGTGACGATCGCACTGATCGCAGAAGAGGCCGGGGTCTCCATCCCCACGGTCTCCAAAGTCATCAACGGCCGGCCCGAGGTCGCGCCGGCGACCCGTCACAAGGTCGAACGGCTGCTCCAGGAACACGGCTACCAGCGGCGCGTCAGCCAGGACGACACCCCCGCCGGCCTGGTCGACCTGGTGTTCGCCGAGATCGAGTCGCCGTGGGCCATGGAGATCGTGCGCGGCGCGGAGAGCGCGGCCCACGAGGCCGGAGCCAGCGTCGTCATCTCGGTGTTGCACACCCACGCCGGCCCCGGCCGCGACTGGCTCGAACGCCTGGCCGCCCGCCGCACCGACGGCGTGGTGATCGTCGCCTCGCGCCTGTCCACCGGCGTGCAGGCCCAGCTCAGCGCGCGGTCGCTGCCGTTCGTGGTGGTCGACCCCGAGGGCGAGCCGGCCCCCGGCATCGTCTCGGTCGGCGCCACCAACTGGAACGGCGGCCTGGCCGCCACCCGCCACCTGCTCGAACTCGGCCACCGCCGGATCGGCATGATCAGCGGCCCGGCCGACATGCTGTGCAGCCAGGCCCGCGTCGACGGCTACCGGGCCGCCCTGGAGACGGCCGGCGTGCCGCTCGCCCCCGAACTCGTCCGGCGCGGCACCTTCCTCGTCGACTCCGGCCACGACCAGGGCCACGAACTCCTGTCACTGGACGAGCCGCCCACGGCCATCTTCGCCGGGTGCGACCTGATGGCGTTCGGCGTGTTCGAGGCCGCCCGGCAGCGGGGGCTGCGCGTTCCGGAGGACCTGAGCGTCGTGGGGTTCGACGACCTGCCGCTGTCGAAGTCGGCCTGGCCGCCGCTGACGACCGTGCGCCAGCCGTTGCAGGAGATGGCGGCGCTGGCCACCCGTACGGTGCTGGGGATGGGGAAGGGCGAGGTGCCGGACACGAAACGGGTGGAACTGGCTACGGAACTGATCGTCCGGGAAAGCACGGCCGCCGTGGAGTGAGGGACGGCCGGAACCGCCCGTCCCGAGCGGCGGGGCCCGGCCCGAGCGGTCTTCGCCCTCCGGGCTCAGGCGCCCTTCCCCAGGCGCCTTCGGCGCACCCCCGCGCCTCCGGCGCCGTCGAGAAGTCGCGTCGATCAAGGGGTGCGATATGGGTGATGGAGAGCCGCTCGGGCGATCGTGACAACGGATGCCTCTGCTGGTCGCGGTCGACCACCGCGATCAAATGGCCTTTATCCAGAAGAACAGCGGTCACACTGAACGGTTGAACCGCTCGACCATCAGATCTTCGACATGTTCCGAAAGATGGCCCTCACCGGAGGCACCGATCCCGGCGATCGTGAGCCGACGACGTACCGGCTTGTCGTCTTCGCCCGGCATATCGGCGAGTTCGGGGTCGGTCTTGACCAGCCGCAGGAGGTGCCGCGCCTGGTCGGGCGACAGCCGATCGACCAGGTGATGCAGTTCCTCATGCGCATGTCCGGCGCTCATACCTGCGAAGGTACGTCGGCGGAAGCGCCGACAACCCATCCCTCGCCCAACTGGTCCGCAGGCAGGAGACGGCCGGTTCGACCAGCCGGCCGGCGAGCACGCGGGGCACCGGCGCTCGGACGTCAGACGATCAGAGGAACAGGTTGTGCGGGTCGTGGGTGGTTTTGAGGGAGGTGAGTCTGGTCCAGGTGGACGGGGTGTACGCCTCGGCGGCCAGGGCCGGGGCCTGCGGGCCGGCCAGGAAGTTGCGGAAGCGGAGGCCCGTGCTGGACGGGTCGGCGAGGTCCAGGGGTGGTTTCGGGTTCGTGCCCGCGAAGGCGATCGTGGTCAGGCTGTAGGCGGCCGTGCGGTGGTCGATCGCGTTCGGGACGTCCGGGGCGGCGGCTAACGCGCCGCCGAGGCGGCGGATCTCGACCATCGCGAAGCCCGGGTCGGCGCGGTCGAACAGATCGGCGTCGAGGGTGTGCAGCATCAGGGAGAGTTCGCGGTACGCGGCGGGTTCCGTGGGGTCCTCGTGGACGGCGGCGATCTCGGGGTAGGGGCGGTCCCTGACGGTGTCCTCGGCCGGGTTCAGGGCGCGGAGAGGGGCGATCAGCTCCTCGGGCGTGAGGTACGAGGGGGCGGGGCTCAAGGAGGCCGAGTTCGAGCGGGTGAGGTGCGAGAGGGAGCGGGCGGGTGGAGGACAGGGGGTGGCGTGGGCGAGGCGGACGGCGGTGAGGCGGGCGTTCGGGAGGCGGAGGAGGGCGATGGAGGTGTTCATCGTGTCCGGCAGGTCGCGGCTCCAGCGCAGCCAGGCGGCCAGCAGCTCGGACGCCCGTTCGGCCGGGAAGCGCAGCATGCCGCCGTGGAAGCGCGGGACGGCGGCCAGCTCCAGCTCCATCGCGGTCACCACGCCGACGCCCGGACGGCCGCCGCGCAGGGCCCAGAAGAGGTCCTGGTTCTGGTACGGGCTCACCGTGCGCAGGGTTCCGTCGGCCGTGACCAGTTCCAGGGACCTGACCCGGTCGGCGGCCCAGCCGAACGTGCGGCCGAGCACGGGCAGGCCGCCGCCCAGCGTGTAGCCGACCGCGCCGACCAGGGGGGAGGAGCCGTTCGGCGGGGCGAGGCCGTGTCCGGCGGCGGCGTCGATGACCTGGCCCCAGCGCACCCCGGCCCCGACGCGAGCGGTGCGGGTGGCGGGGTCGACGGACAGGCCGGTCATCCGGCGGGTGTTGATCAGCAGGGTCCCGTCCACCGAGGCCGACAGGCCGTGGCCGGTCGCCTGGACCGCCACCCGCAGCCCCGCCGACCGGGCGTGGTCGATCGCCTTCCGGACGTCGTCCGCGTCCCGTGCGCCGACGACCACGGCGGGGCGTACGGGGCCGGCGACGGTGTTGAAGCGGGCCGTCTCGTCGTCGTACCCGGGGCCGCCGGGGACGAGGACGGGGCCGTTGAAGTGGGAGAACACGGAAGCCAGTCGATCGCGGAAGCGGCCGGGGAACCAGACGGGGTTCGCCCGGACTGTCATCACCGGTCGTGATGAATCGGCCGGCGGCCCAGTAGGGTCGGGTGGCGTGAGCGAGGAGCTGGAAGGGCTGGCCGTACGGCTGCGGGAGTTCGCGCGGGCCCGCGACTGGGAGAGGTTCCACACGCCGAAGAACCTAGCGATGGCGCTGGCGGGGGAGGCGGGCGAGCTGGTCGCGGAGTTCCAGTGGCTGACCGCCGAGGAGTCCGCGAGCCCCGACCCCGACACGCTCGCCCGCATCCGCGCCGAGCTCGGCGACGTGACCCTGTACCTGGTCCGGCTGGCCGACGTCCTGGGGGTCGATCTGGTGGCGGCGGCGACCGCCAAGCTGGCCGACAACGAACGCCGCTACGACGCGGCCGGCTACCGCGGCTCGGCCAGAAAGGCGCCGCCGTCCACCTGACCGGGCGAGCGGGCTGGAGGGGGTCAGGGCGTCGGGCGGTGGTGGCGGAGGGCGAGGAGGGCGAAGACGGCCAGCCCCGCGAAGACCACCGCGCTCACGGCCCCCACCGTGTTCAGCCCCGCCGTGAACGCCGCCCGCGCCACCTCCAGCAGGCCGGGCAGGTCCTTGGCGGCGGTCACCGCCACGCTGATGCTCTCCCGCACCGCCTCCACCGGCAGGTGCTCGGGGAGCCGCCCGCGGTAGACGGCCGTGCCGAGGCTGCCGAGCGCGGCCACCCCGACCGCCACCCCGAACTCGCCGCTCGTCTCGGTCAGCGCCGCCGCCGACCCGGCCTTCTCGGCGGGCGCGGCCGTCATGATCACGCTGTTGCCCGCGCCCATCGGCAGCGCGATGCCCGCCGAGGCCAGCACCAGCCCGGTGACGACCAGCCCGGTCCCGCCCACGCTGGGGACCTGGGTGTGCAGGAACAGCCCGACGGCGCCCAGCGCGAGCCCGGCGGCCATCACGTACGCGGTGCCGATCCGGGCGGCGAGCCGCGGCGCGACCGACAGGGCCACGATCATCGCCACGTTCTGCGGCACCAGCCACAACCCGGCGCCCAGCGGCGACAACGACTCCACGGTCTGCAGGTACTGGGTGGTCATGAGCGTGGTCCCGGCCATGACGATCCCGCCGAGCGACATGATCCCCAGCGTCGCCGCGAACGCGCGGTTGCCGAACAGCCGCAGGTCCAGCAGCGGGTTGGCGAGGTCGCGCTGCCGCCTGACGAACACCACGCCGAAGGCCGTCCCGGCGGCGACCGCGATCAGGGGGACGGGCTGCCAGCCGCCGCGCGCGACCTCCTTGAGCCCGTAGACGACCGGCAGGATGGTCGCCAGGGACAGGGCCACGCTGGCCGGGTCGAGGCGGCCGGCGTGCGGGTCGCGGTACTCGGGGAGCAGCAGCCGTCCGGCGACCAGCACGGCCGCCATGAACGGCACGCCCATCAGGAACGCCGACCCCCACCAGAAGTGCTCCAGCAGCAGCCCGCCCACCAGCGGGCCGACCGCCATGCCGAGCATGAAGCAGCCGTACCAGAGGCCGATCGCGGTGCCCAGCTGCCGGCCGTCGGTGAACATCGTGCGGATCAGCGCCAGCGACGACGGCAGCAGCGTCGCCCCCGAGACGCCGAGCAGCGCCCGGGACACGATGAGCATCTCCGCGTTCACCGAGTACGCGGCGGCCACCGAGGCCGCGGCGAAGGCCACCGAGCCGATCAGCAGCAGCCTGCGCCGCCCGATCCGGTCGCCCAGCGTCCCCATCGTCACCAGGAACCCGGCCAGCATGAACGAGTAGATGTCCAGGATCCACAGCTGCTGCGGCGCGGAGGCGCCGAGTCCGGCGCTCAGGTGCGGCAGCGCCAGGTAGAGCACGCTCAGGTCGATGGAGAGCAGCAGGGCCACCGAGGCGAGGACCGCGAGGCCCGTCCATTCACGCCGTCCAGCGAGGGTGCCGGTCTTCATGTCGTTTCCCCTTTCGTTGCCTTCACGGTGCCGGAGGGCGCTTCCGGTGCGCTTCTCGTGGGCTTACGGCGGCGCATAAGGTGACGGACATGCGTTTTGGGGTGCTGGGCTCGCTGGCCGTGTGGACCGACGCGGGGGAGCCCGTGACGATCCCCGGGCTCAAGGTCCGGGCGCTGCTCGCCGACCTGCTCGTCCACGAGGGCCATCCGGTCTCGGCCGACCGGCTGGTGGAGGACCTGTGGGGCGAGGAGCCGCCGGGCAACCCGGCGGGCGCGCTCCAGGTGCGGGTCTCCCAGTTGCGCAAGGCGCTGGAGGACGCCGAGCCGGGCGGCAAGAACCTGGTGGTCTCGCGGGCGCCCGGCTATCTGCTGCGCACCGATCCCGGCGCGCTCGACGCGGACCGCTTCGCCGGCCTGCTGGCCCGCGCCGAGGCCGCCGACAGCCCGCGGACCAGGGCGGGGCTGCTGGCCGACGCCCTGGCGCTGTGGCGGGGGGCGGCGTACGCGGACTTCGCCGACGAGGAGTACACCAGGTCGGCGATCGTCCGGCTGGAGGAGCAGCGGCTCACGGCGCTGGAGCAGCGCGCCGAGGCCCGGCTCGAACTGGGCGAGCACGGGCTGCTCGTGGGCGAGCTGGGCGACCTGGTGGCCCGGCATCCGCTGCGGGAGCGGCTGCGCGCCGTGCACATGCGCGCCCTGTACCGGGCCGGACGGCAGAGCGACGCCCTGGCGAGCTTCGCCGAGCTGCGCGAGCGCCTGGCCGACGAGCTGGGCCTCGACCCCGGCCCCGAGCTGGTCGCGCTGCACCAGGCGATCCTGGCCCAGGACCCGGCGCTGAGCCTGCCCGCCGAGCGGCCCACCACGAACCTGCCCGCGTCCGTCAGCAAGCTCGTCGGCAGGGACGAGGCGCTGACCGAGGTCTGCTCGCTGGTCACCGCCGAGCGGCTGGTGACGCTCACCGGCACCGGCGGCGTCGGCAAGACCAGGCTGGCGCTGGAGGCGGCGCACCGGCTGCTGGACGGCTTCGCCGACGGCGCCTGGCTGGTCGCGCTCGACGGCGCCACCCACTCGCCCGCCGAGGCGATCATGGCCGCTCTGGACATCCGGGAGGACCCGTCGGGCGGCGACGTGCCCGAGCGGCTGGCCGCGGCGTTGCGGCCGAGGCGCCTGCTGCTCGTGCTGGACAACTGCGAGCACGTGGTCGAGCAGGTCGCCGAGGTGGTCGACGCGCTGCTGGCCGCGGCGCCGGGCCTGACCGTCCTGGCCACCAGCCGGGAGCCGCTCGGCGTGGACGGCGAGGTCCTGTGGAGCGTCCCGCCGCTCGACCTGCCGGCGGGCACCGACCTGACGGAGATGGCCCGTTCGGACGCCGTCCGGCTGTTCGTCGCCAGGGCCGCCGCCTCGGCCCGCGGGTTCGCCCTGGAGGCGGGCAACGCGCTGGCGGTGGCCCAGCTCTGCCGGCGGCTCGACGGCATCCCGCTGGCCCTGGAGCTGGCCGCGACGCGGGTGCGGGCGCTCGGCGTCCAGGGGGTGGTGGACCGGCTGGACGACCGGTTCAGGCTGCTGGCGTCCGGGCGAAGGGGCGCGCCCGCCCGGCAGCAGACGCTCACCGCCGTGATCGACTGGAGCTGGGACCTGCTGTCGGACGAGGAACGGGTGGTGCTGCGCCGCCTGGCCGTGCACGCCGACGGCTGCACCCTGGAGTCGGCCGAGGCGGTGTGCGCCGAGCCGGGGCTCGACGTGCTCGACCTGCTGGCCCGGCTGGTCGACCGCTCGCTCGTGGTGGTCGCCGAGAGCACGACGGGGGTCAGGTACCGGCTGCTGGAGTCGGTGTCGGAGTACTGCGTGGGCCGCCTGGCCGACGCCGGCGAGCTGGCCGACGTGCGCCGCGCCCACCTGCGCCACTACCTGGAGCTGGCCGTGGCGGCCGAACCCGGCCTGTACGGCGGCGAGCAACGGGACCGCCTGCTGCGCCTGGACGCCGAGTCGGCCAACATGCGGGCCGCGCTGGACACCGCGATCGCCGAGGGCGCCGCCGACACCGCCGCGCGCCTGGTCAACGCGCTGGCCTGGTACTGGTTCCTGCGCGGCCGGCTGGCCGAGGGCAGGCGCTCGCTGGGCGCGGCGCTGGCCGTCGCGGGGCCGGACGGCCCGGCCAGGCACCGGGCGGCGGCCTGGCAGGCCGGGGTCGCGCTCCTGCTGGGCGAGCAGGTCGCGTGGGAGCCGCTGCTGGAGCGGGTCGCCGACCCGGGCGAGCGGGCCAGGGCCGAGCTGTTCGCCGGCATGAGCGTGCCCGACATGGTCACCGGCCAGGAGCTGACCGGACGGGCGCTGGCCGCCTGCCGCGCCCTCGGCGACACGTGGGGCGTCGCCGTCGCGCTGGCCAGACGGGCGCGCGACGCGTTCACCATGCGCGACACCGAGGCGCTGGAGCGGGACGCGGGGGAGAGCGCGCGGCTGTTCGGCGAGCTGGGCGACCGCTGGGGCATGTTGCAGGCCACCGAATGGCTGGCGGGCGCGGCCGAGATGGCCGGCGACCACGAGCGGGCGCGCCGGCTGTTCGCCGAGGGGCTGCGCATGGCCGAGGAGCTCGGCCTGTGGCCGGAAGTGGCCGGGCGCATCGCCTGGCTGGGCTGGACGGCCCTGCACGACGGCGCCTACGACCAGGCCATGGAGCTGTGCGGACGGGCGCTGAAGCTGGCGCTCGGCCAGGGCTACAAGATGGGCGAGACCATGGCCGAGATGGGCCTGGCCTTCGCCGCGCGCCGCGCCGGGCTGCTCGACCTGGCCGAGTCGCACCTGCACCACCTGCTGGCGGGCCTGCCGCGCGACCCCGCCGTCGAGCCGCCGCTGCACCTGCCGGACCTGCTGGTCGAGCTGGGCCACGTCACCGAGCTGCGTGGCGACCCGGCCGCGGCCCTGGAGCTGCACCGGGAGGCGCTGGCCGCGGCGGTCAGGGTCGGCGACCCGCGCACGGCGGCGGCGTGCGTCGCGGGCGCGGCGTCGGCGGCCGGGCCGACCGAGCGGGCGGCGGTGCTGCTGGGGCTGGCCGCCGCGGTCCGCGAGCAGATCAGGACCCCGGCCAACGCCGCCGAACGCGAGGAGGAGGAGCGGGTCACGGCCCGGGTCCGGGACGCGCTCGGTGAGCGCGCCTTCGCCGTGGCGTACGAGCGGGGCGGCACGTACAAGCTGGACGACGCCCTCGGCCTGTTCTGAGGGGCAGCGTGTACGGGGGCGGCGTGTCGAGGGTCGGCGTGGCGGGGGTCGGCGTGTCTGGGGTCAGCGGGCGACATGCTCGGCCAGGCGGTCGAAGAACTCGTCCCAGCCGGCCCTGGCCTGCTCGGCGTGCTCCTGGTCGGTGTTGACGCCGAACTGGTGGAAGCGCATCTCGGTGCCGCCGTCCCGGTCGAGCAGGTCGAGCGTCACGACCGAGGCCGGGCCGTCGCCGGGGTTGTCGGGGTCGCCGGTGGTGAACACCAGCCGGGCGGGCGCCTGCACCTCGCGGTAGGAGCCCTCCAGCGTCGCCTCGAACCCCTCCTCGCCGACGAGCGTCGCGCGCCACCGGCCGCCGGGACGGGCGTCGAGGGTGATCCGGCCGACCGGCGTGGCCAGCATGCGGGGGCCGAACCAGCGGGAGAAGCGCTCGGGCTGGGTCCAGGCGGCGTAGACGTCCTCGCGGGGGGCGTCGAAGGTGCGGACGATCTCGTACTGTGCGGTCTGCGTCGTTGTCATGCCTCTACGATGCGGGAGCGGCCTTACGGTCCTCTTCCCGTGGCCTTACGGTGATCTGCCGCACCGGCCGCAAGGTCAGCAGCGCCAGGCAGCCGGCGACCGTGACCAGCGCGGAGAAGCCCAGCACCTCGCGGGAGCCCACCAGGGCGGCCACCGGCCCGGCCAGCGCCTGGCCGATCGGGAGCGACATGGTCGAGCCGCCGATCTCGTACGCGCTGACCCGGTTCAGCGCCTCGGCCGGCACCAGCGTCTGCACGCTCGTCGCCCACATCACCGACCAGAACGCCCACCCCGCCCCGCCCACCACGTGGCAGGCCATGATCACGCCGAGCGGCACGCCGGCCGCGAAGCTCAGCGGCTCCAGCGCGAACAGGAACATGCCGATCCCGCCCGCGACCAGCGGCCTGGCCGGCCTGATCCGCAGCGCCACCAGGCCGCCCACGATCGTCCCGGCCCCGCTCGCCGACATGACCAGCCCGTACGCCGTCTGCCCGTACGCGTCGGTCACCAGCACCGAGCCCAGCGGGATCAGCGGCCCGAACAGGGTGATCCCGAAGACCACCCAGATCAGGATGACGCTCCACATCCACGTGCGCGACCGGAACTCCCGCCAGCCCTCCCGCAGCCGCACCAGCACCGGCTCCTCGCCGGAGCCCGCCACCCGCACCCGCATGAGCAGCAGGCACGCCGCGCTGATCGCGAACCCGGCCGAGTCGGCGGCGAACACCACGCCCACCCCGGCCAGCCCGACCAGCGCCCCCGCCAGCCCCGGCCCGAGCAACTGCATGATCGCCTCGGACATGCGCAGGGTGGCGTTGGCCCGCTGCACGTCGGCCGCGATCCGCGAGATGGTGCCCGCGACGCCCGGCGTGTACATGGCGGCCGCCGCCCCGGCGACCGCCGACAGGGCCACGACCTGCCACAACTCCGGCCGGCCCAGCCCGAACAGGGCCGCCGTGCCCGCCTGCGTCGCCGTCCTGGCCAGGTCGGCGCCGACCATCATGCGGCGGGGCGTGAACCGGTCCATGAGCACGCCGCCGAACAGGATGAGCCCGGCCATCGGCACCATCCAGGCGGCCAGCGCCAGGCCGACGCCGGTGGCGCCGTAACCGGCGTCGTGCATGCCGAGCGCGGTGGCCACCGGCATCATCGCCGAGCCCAGCATCGACACCGTGCGGGCGGTGAAGAAGAGCACGAAGTCGCGCGTCCACATGGACGGCCATCATGCCGTAATAAGTAAACCTTCCTATTAATTGGGGGCCGTGTTCCCGGCGCCCGGCGGGGCGGGCGTGGCGGGGCCGTGTGTGGCACTGTGGAGGCATGCGGATCATCCGTGCCGGCACGGTGCTCACCGGACGTCCCGGAGAGGTCATCACGGACGGCGAGGTGCTGATCGACGGCTCGCGCATCGTCTCGGTGGGCCCCCGCGGCAGCGCGGGCCAGGCCGCGGAGACGCTCGACCTGCCCGGCCACACCTTGCTGCCCGGCCTCGTCGACGCGCACGTGCACCTCGGCTTCGACGGTACGGTCGACCCGGTGACCGGGCGCAGCGCCGTGAGCGACGGCCGGCTGCTGCTGCGCATGGCCGAGAACGCCCGCAAGCTCGTCTCCGCGGGCGTCACCACGGCCCGCGACCTCGGCGGGCGCGGCTTCCTCGACCTCACCCTGCGCGACGCGATCGAGGGCGGCCTCGCCGTCGGCCCCCACCTGATCGCCGCGACCCGCCCGATCACGGTCACCGGCGGCCACTGCTGGTACATGGGCGGCGAGGCCGACGACGAGCCGTCCGTCCGCCGGGTGGCCAGGGAGAACCTGCGGGCCGGCGCCGACTGCCTCAAGGTGATGGCCTCGGGCGGCGAGATGTCGCCCGGCTCGGTGCCGAGCTGGCGGGCCCAGTACCCGGCCGCGCTGATCAGGGCCGCCGTGGAGGAGGCCGCGACGCGCGGCAGGACCGTCGCGGCCCACGCCCACGCCCCCGAGTCGATCGGCAACGCGCTGGAGGCCGGGGTCACCACGATCGAGCACTGCACGTTCCACACCCCCGCGGGCCCGGCCTACGACGCGCGGCTGGCCGACCGCATCGCGGCAAGCGGCACGTACGTGTGCCCGACCGTGCACGGCCAGTTCTGGAACCTGCGGGCGCTCGTCGGCGCCGAGCCGATGGACCGCTGGCTGGGCAATCTCGCCGCCATGCGCGAGGCCGGGATCAGGCTCGTCGCCGGGACCGACACCGGGTTCGCCATCGCCGGGCTCGACAAGCGCACCGACGACTACGTGTCGGGGCTGGAGGTCTTCGCCGAGGCCGGGTTCGGCAACGCCGAGATCGTCGAGCTGGCCACCGTACGCGCCGCCGAGGCGTGCGGGGCCGGGGCCGAGACCGGCAGCCTGGAGGCCGGGAAGCGCGCCGACGTCATCGCGGTCCGCGGCAACCCGCTCGACCGCCTGGCCGACCTGCGCGCGCTCGACCTCGTGCTGGTGTCGGGGCGTTCGGTCAGCCAGAAGCACGTCGACACCGTGACCTCGTCCGTCGGCTGAGCCGGAGGGGGAGGCCCGGCCGCTCCGGTTCCTGGCGTGGCTCGCCCGCGGCCTGTCCGCCTGACGGGACGCCGGGCGCTAGGCTGCCGCGTGTGGAGTTGAAGGATCAGGTACGCGAGCTGCGCGCCCAGGGCAGGTCTCCCAAGGAGATCGCGCGGGCGCTCAAGGTGTCGCCGTCGGTCGTCGCGCCCCTCGTGCGCGCCATCGCCGCCGAGAACGTGACGTCGGCCGAGCCCGAGGTGGTCGGCTGCTGGATGAACGTCGGCTGGAGCGCCGGGCTGGGCGTCGACCCGTCCAAGGGCTGGATCGACGAGGCCCCGGAGTCGGGCGCCGGCGGCATGGTGTGCGTGCTGGTCGCCCGGCGCCACACCTGGGACCGGATGACCGTCTGCGGCTACCTCGCCGACGTCTACTGCCTCGGCATCAAGAACACCATCGGCCCCGACGTGCTCGACGAGCGCGACCTGCGCAGGTTCCGCGAATACTTCTTCGGCGAGTACGCGGGCTACCAGGAGGTGCCGATCGAGCTGGCCCAGCACCTGGTCTTCGGCTCGATCGACTACGCGCGCACCCTCGGCTTCGAGCCCCACGAGGACTTCTCGCCCGTCAGCGACCTGCTGGGCAAGTGGGAGGGCGGCTCGGCCATCACCTTCGGCCGCGACGGCAAGCCCTTCTACACCCCGGGCCCGCACGACGACCCGGGCAAGGTCCTGCGCATCCTGCGCCGCACCCTCACCGACGACCAGTTCGACTACTTCATCGAAGACCCGTCACCCGCATCGTCACGTTGAGGCGCCCGGCGGCCAGGCCCGTGGCCGGGTCGCCGGTGCCCGGGTAGACCTTCGGCACGCCGTGATAGGCGAAGCGGGACGCGCCGCCGAACACGAACAGATCACCCGAGGCCAGCTCGACGTCCGTGTACGGCTTGCCGCGCGTCTCGGTGTTGCCGAAGCGGAACAGGCACGTGTCGCCGACGCTCAGGGACACCACCGGGGCGTCGGAGCGCTCGTCCTTGTCCTGGTGCATGCCCATCCTGGCCTGGCCGTCGTAGAAGTTGACCAGCGCGGTGTCGGGGTCGTAGCCGTCGTCCGGGCGGCCGTAGGCGTCGGCCAGCGCGCGGCGGCCGAGGCCGCCGAGCCACGTGGGGAACGCGGCGACCCGCCGCCCGTTCACGTCGTGGGCCAGCCGCGTGTACCGGTACGGCTGCCAGTGCCAGCCGACGCACACCGTCCGCACCGACATCACGCCGCCGCCGGGCAGAACAGTGTGCCGGATCGGCACCGGGCCGGTCGCCCACGCGCGGCAGGCGCGCACCAGGTCCTGCTGCTCGGCGAGGGACAGCCAGCCGGGGACGTGCACCGCGCCAGGCGCGAACTCCCGCATGGGCAGCGGGATCATGATGGTTCCCGAAATATCAGGTTTCGTCCTATTCGCCATGTCGTGCCGTCGGCGTCGGCTCCGCGCATGCCTTCCAGTGTCCCAGGAGCGGCCATGGCGACCGCGCGGGCCGTGGCCGCCGAACCGTACGTCCGGCGCGGATCCCAGTCGGTGCTGCGGCGCAGGCGCTCGCTCATCCCGGCCCATCCCGCCGGCGCGCCCGCGACCACCCAGGCGTCCGGTTCGCCCGCCGTGAACCGCCTGGCCTGGCGCAACCACGACGCCGCCGTCTCCGGCCAGGCGACCACCGCGAGCACCGTCCCGTCCCAGGCGTCGGCGAACGCCTCGGCCAGGCGGGCGCCGTCCCGGCCGTGGCCGACGACGACGGCCCGCGCCCGTGGGCGCTGGGCCCGGACGAGGGTGAGCAGCGCGTCCAGCTCCGCCGTTCGCACGCTGGTCATGCCGCGTCGTGCAGGACCAGGCCGAGGGTGTGCCGCAGCCCCGAACGCACGGTGCTGACCCCGTGCCGCACCGGCGAGGCCGACCAGCCGCGCGAGGAGCGCACCGGCCGGTCGCGGGTGGTGAAGATCAGCCCGTGACCCTGCGGCAGCGCGGTCACCGTGCCCCGCGACTGGGCCCTCGGCCGCTGCTCCACCAGCAGGAACTCGCCCCCCGTGTAGTCCTCGCCGGGCCGGTCGAGCCCGATCACGACCTGCAGCGGGAACACGAGGTCGCCGTACAGGTCGCGGTGGAGCGCGTTCCAGTCGTTCTCCCGGTAGCGCAGCAGGATGGGGGTCGGCTTGGTCTGTCCCGCCGCGTGGCACCTGTCCAGCCACTCGGCGAAGTCGTCCGGCCAGGGCGCGGGCTGCCCCAGCCGGGCCGCCCAGTCGCGGGCGATCGGCAGCAGCTGCGGATAGAACGCCGCCCGCAACTCCTCGACCAGCGGCGGGAACGGCCGGCGGAAGTACCGGTACTGGCCGGAGCCGAACCGGTGGCGGGCCATGTCGACCGTCGAGCGGAACCGGCCGGCCTCGTCGTACAGGCCGGAGATCTCCGCGCACTCCCCGGGCGAGAGCAGCCGCGGCGTCAGCGCGCAGCCGTGGGCGTCGAGCTCACCGGCCAGCCGCTGCCAGTCGGCCCCGTCGACCTGCGGCGTCATGACGACACGCTCCAGAGCTGCGGCTGCAGGACGCCTTCGAGGGTGAGCAGGTCGCACTTGCGTTCCAGGCCGCCCGCGTAGCCGGTCAGCGCGCCGTCCGCGGCGACCACCCGGTGGCAGGGGACCACGACGAGCAGCGGGTTCGCGCCGATCGCCGCGCCGACCGCGCGGACCCGGTCCCGCGCCACGCCGGCGCGGGCGGTCAGCTCGCCGTAGCTGGTCGTCGTCCCGTACGGCAGCGCCGCCACCTCGGCCCACACCCGCTGCTGGAACGCCGTCCCGCGGGCGGCCAGGGGCAGGTCGAACGAGGTGCGCCCGCCCGCGAAGTACTCGCCGAGCTGCCGTTCGGCCTCCCCGAAGGCGGCCGGCTCCCGGCGTCCGGGCGGCGCGCCCACGTCGAACGACACGCGGGTCAGCCGTCCCGCGCCGTCGCCGACGAGGAGAATCTCGCCCAGCGGACTGTCGATGATGGTGTGGATGTCCATACTCTCTACAACACCGGCGCGCCCGCGGAAGTCAGCGGTTTTCGGACGTCGTGGCTGGATGGGAGAGGAAGTTCATGGCCGAGTCGCGAGAGCACACCTTCACCGGCACGCGGGGGCTGAACGTCGTCCGCGAATGGCCGCACGACCGGCCGCGCTACCTCGCCCTCCTGGTCCACGGATACGGCGAGCACATCGGCCGCTACGAGTACGTCGCCGACCGTCTCGTCCGGCACGGCGCCGCCGTCTACGGACTCGACCACATGGGCCACGGCAGGTCGGCGGGCGAACGCGTGCTCGTCGAGGACTTCGAGGACGTCGTGACCGACGTGCACGCCGTCGAGGAGCGCGCCAGGGCCGACCACCCCGGCGTCCCGGTCGTGCTGATCGGCCACTCCATGGGCGGCATGATCGCCGCCCGGTACGCCCAGCGCTACGCCGAGGGCCTGACCGCGCTGGTGCTGTCGGGCCCGGTGATCGGCGAGTGGGCGGTCATCCCCGCGCTGATGGCGCTCGACGAGCTGCCCGACATCCCCATCGACCCGGCCACGCTCTCCCGCGACCCGTCGGTGGGGGCGGCGTACGCGGACGACCCGCTGGTCTGGCACGGGCCGTTCAAGCGGGCCACGGTGGAGGCGTTCGCCGCGATGCTGGACACCATCGCCAAGGGCGGCACGTTCGGCGCCCTGCCCACGTTGTGGGTGCACGGCGACGACGACCAGCTCGTACCGCTGGCCGGCAGCCGGGTCGGGGTGGAGGCGGTCAGGGGCACCGACCTGACCGAACGCATCTACGCCGGCGCCCGCCACGAGGTCTTCAACGAAACCAACAAGGACGAGGTCCTCACCGACCTCCAAACCTTCGTAGACCGAGCCCTGAGCAACCGGTAACGAGGGCTACAGCCCCTGACTGGTGGGCCACCGGCAGCCAGGGAGGGGCTCGCTGGGCGCTGACCGGCCGGTAGCCAGGCGTAGTTGTGCGGTGGGTCGCCGGGTGGTGTCAGGCGACCGGTAGCCAGAGGTGGCCCTTGCCGTGGGTGCGGCTGAGTTCGATCTTCCAGCAGCCGGGCTTGGGGAAGACGAGGCCGGTGCCCCATTCGTCCCCCGGCCGGTGCCAGGACGACCCGCCGTGCTCCTCGGGCCCCCAGGCGAGGCGGGCGGCGGTGCCGTCAGGAAGGGACGCCCTGACCGTAAGCGGCCCGTCCCCGGTCATCCGCCACACGATCTTGGTGGTCTCCTTCCGGCGAAGCGGCAGCTTGGACACGAACAACAACCCCCACACCTCGGCGTCCGCCGACACCCCCCGCACCTCCGGAAACCCACCCCCGCCGACCACCAACGCCCCCCGGCACCCCACCCGCTCACCCTTGGCACTCGACCTCCCCCTCCCACCGAACTCCACCCCAGCTCCAGGGCTCGGCCGCGTGTCGGTCCTCTGGGTGGGGGCAGGGCTCAGGCTCGGGCCGGGAAGGGAGCCGGCATCGGTGCTCAGTCCGGGCCCCGAGTCCGGAGCCCGGTTGGCCTCGGTGCTCAGGTTGGAGACGGGCGCCGGGGCGGCATCGGCGGTCGGGCTTGGGCTCCCGCTCCCACCTTCGCCTGCTGGGATCCCCGAAGACGCACTCACCGAGGAGTCCGCGCTGCTCCCCGCACCTCCGAACGAGGCCCCGGCACCACCACTCGCCCCCGCCCCCCTCCCAGGACCGCCACCTCCGGCACATCCAACCCCTGCCAGCAGCACCGCCACCGAAATCACCGCCATCTTCCTCATGCCCTCACCTACCCCCCACGCCCCCAAAAGGTTCCACTGGGACCTACGTCACCCGCCCCACGCCCACCCGCCCAGAGGTTCCAACGGGACATGCGCTGCTCGTTCCACGCCCACCCGCCCAGAGGTTCCAACGGGACATGCGCCGCCCGCTCCACGCCCACCCGCCCCAAGGTTGGCAATTCGGGAGTGGGTGTGGCGGTCGGTGGTGGGGCGATGATTTTTGGACTTCCGTGCGGTCTGTATGAACCGAGGAGGCGACATGGACGAACGGGCGCGGGCGTTGACGGCAGGGGTGGCGTTGCTGGAGAGGGCCATCCACTACACCTTGGGCAGCCTGCGCGTGGTGAGCCCACACGTCCTGTGCCGGCCCACCCCGTGCTCCCGCTGGAACCTCCAGGAGCTCCTGGACCACATGCAGGACTCCTTCGAGGCCCTGAACGAGGCCGCGCTCGGCCGCATCGCCCCCGCCCGCAGGCCCGTGCCGGTCGGCGGGCCGGTGTGCGGGAACCCGGCGCTGCTGCTCAGGGACGGCGCGACGGAGGTGCTCGGCACGTGGACGGGCACGATCCAGGCCGGGATGGTCGCGGTGGGGGACGTGCCCATGACGACGCCGATGGTGGCCGCGGCGGGCGCCATCGAGATCACCGTGCACGGCTGGGACATCGCGCGGGCCTGCGGTGAACACCGCCCGATCCCGCACGCCCTCGCCGAAGAGCTGCTGGACCTGGCCCATCTCTTCGTCACCGACGAGGACCGCCCGGTCCGGTTCGGCGCCCGGCTGCGGCCGCCCCCGCTGGGCACCGCCCAGGACCACCTCCTCGCCTACCTCGGCCGCCGGCCGAACTGACGGCATGACCGGCCCCCCACCCGGCGGCGGCACCCCGTACGATCAAAGAGGGACACCGGGGCCCGGCATCCGTCCGGCCGGTCGCGGGCCACGCGCCTCGACCAGGTCGGCCAGCGTGATGGCGACGACCGTTCTTCGTGCGGCCGTCGCCATCACCCCGAACCGTGGCCCTCCGGAGCTGAGCGGGACGGCGTCAGGCGTCTTCGGCGGCCGCAGCCCCGACGACCTCCAGGACCTGGTCCCCGTATTTGGCGAGTTTGTTCTCCCCGACCCCGTTGACCCTGCTCAGCTCAGCCAGCGAGGACGGCGACAACGTGGCGATCTCCCGCAGTGTGGCGTCGTGGAAGATGACGTACGCGGGCACGCCCTGCTCCTTGGCGACCGCGCCCCGCCAGGCCCGCAGCCGCTCGAACAGCGGCGCCGCCTCGGCGGGCAGCTCGGCGGCCGGCTGGCCCTTCGCCCCGGACGACCCGGACGACGACCCGGACGACGACCCGGACGACGACCTGGACGACCGGGACGCCGGACGGGCCGTGTCGCGGCGCAACGGCACCTCCCGCTGCCCGCGCAGCACGTCGGCGCTGGCGTCGGTGAGCACCAGCGTGCCGTGGTCGGACTCCACCGCGAGCAGGCCCTGCGCCAGCAGTTGCCGGGCCACGCCGTGCCACTCGGCGTTGCCCAGGTCGGTGCCCACGCCGAAGACGCTCAGCGAGTCGTGGCCGTGCTGGAGCACCTTGGCCGTCTTCTTGCCGAGCAGGATGTCGACCACCTGCCCGACGCCGAACTTCTGGCCGCGCTCCCGTTTCAGCCGCAGCACGGTGGACAGCAGCTTCTGGGCGGCGATCGTGCCGTCCCAGGACTCGGGCGGGCTCTGGCAGGTGTCGCAGTTGCCGCAGGGCTCGGCGCCCTTCTGCCCGAAGTAGTCGAGCAGCATGACCCGGCGGCAGCCGGCCGTCTCGCACAGCGCCAGCATGGCGTCGAGGTGCAGGACCTGGCGGCGGCGGTGGGCCTCGTCGCCCTCCAGGGCCATGCGCCGGTGCTGGACGACGTCTTGCAGGCCGTAGGCCATCCAGGCGGTCGCGGGCAGGCCGTCGCGCCCGGCGCGGCCGGTCTCCTGGTAGTAGCCCTCGACCGACTTGGGCAGGTCGAGGTGGGCGACGAAACGCACGTCGGGCTTGTCGATGCCCATGCCGAACGCGATGGTGGCGACCACGATCAGCCCGTCTTCCCGCAGGAACCGGGACTGGTGGGCGGCGCGGGTGCGGGCGTCGAGCCCGGCATGGTACGGCACCGCCGCGATGCCGTGGTCGGCCAGGAACGCGGCGATCTTCTCCACCGACGAGCGAGACAGGCAGTAGACGATGCCGGAGTCGCCCGGGTGCTCGGTGCGCAGGAAGTCGAGGAGCTGCCGCTTGGGGTCGCTCTTGGACGTGATGCGGTAGTGGATGTTGGGCCGGTCGAAGCCGGCCACGAAATGACGGGCCTGGTCGAGGCCGAGCCGGGTGGAGATCTCGGCGTGGGTGGCCGGGGTGGCGGTGGCGGTCAGCGCGATGCGCGGCACCTGCGGCCAGCGCTCGCGCAGCTCCGACAGGGCGAGGTAGTCGGGGCGGAAGTCGTGGCCCCACTGCGCCACGCAGTGGGCCTCGTCGATGGCGAACAACGAGATCTCGCCCTTGGCCAGCAGCCGCATCGTGGCCTCGACGCGCAGCCGCTCGGGGGCGAGGTAGAGCAGGTCGAGCTCGCCGGCCAGGAACTCGGCCTCCACGAGCTGGCGCTCGTCGAAGTCCTGGGTGGAGTTGAGGAAACCGGCCCGCACGCCGAGCGCGCGCAGCGCGTCGACCTGGTCCTGCATGAGCGCGATCAGCGGCGAGACGACGACCCCCACCCCCGGGCGCACGAGCGCCGGGATCTGGTAGCACAGCGACTTGCCGCCGCCGGTGGGCATGAGCACCAGCGCGTCGCCGCCGGCGACGACGTGGTCGATGATCTCCTGCTGACCCGCCCTGAACGAGTCGTAACCGAAGACGCGGTGGAGAGCCTCGGTGGGGGTATCCATGCGGCTACCTTACGTGGTCGTCGGCCGACGTTCCGTCAGTTCCGCCGACGGCGGACCGCGGGTCTCAGGTCGGCTCGGCGGGCAGCGCGGCCTGTCGCTCCGGCGCCCGCCCGTACCGATCGTAGGCCACCAGCGAGAGCGCTCCGAGCACGCAGGCCGCCGCCACCGAGGCCATCACCGCCGGGTATCCGGCGACCTGCGCCACCGCCGCCGACAGCAGCGGGGCCACGGCCTTGGACACCGTGACGGGCAGGGCGAGCGCGCCGCTCAGCGTCGCGTACGCGGCCGTGCCGTACCGGTCGGCCAGCAGGGCGGGACGGGCGATCGTGGCCACCCCGAACCCCAGCCCGAACAGCACCACCCCGGCGATCGCCCCCGCCACGCTGTCGCCCGCCAGCGGCAGCAGCAGCGCCGCCACCCCCTGAACGGCGAACATCGCCGCCGTGACCAGCGCCACCGGCCACCGGCTCTGCAGCCCCGTCGTGACCAGCCGCCCGGTCACCGACAACACGCCGAGCAGCCCGGCCACGCTCGCCGCGAACAAAGGCGGATGCCCGAGCGCGATCAGATACGTCACCAGCAGCACCCCCATGACCGCCACCGCGCCCGTCTGGGCCAGGAAGGCGGCCACCAGCAGCCAGAACGGCCGTTCGCGCAGCGCGGAGCCGACGATCGCGCGACGCCGGGCCGGCGGCGCGGACGCCCCCCGCCCCCGCACGGCCAGCGCGTGCAGCGGCACGGCCGTCAGCGCGTACCCGGCGGCCAGGACGACCAGCGCCTGCCGCCAGCCGTACCGGTCCACGAGGAACCCCGTCAGCGGCAGGAAGATGCTGGAGGCGAACCCGGCCACCACCGTCACGGCGAGCAGCGCGCGGGCCCGCCTGGCCGGGTCGAAACAGGCGACGATCACCGCGAAGGCGGCCTCGTAGAGCACCATGGCCGAGGCGATCCCGAGCGCCGCGCACACCAGGTAGAGCTGCGTCACGGTGCGCACCTGCGACCAGGCCAGCACCGCGAGCCCGCCCAGCAGCGACCCGGCCGTCATCAGCGCGCGCCCGCCGTGCCGGTCGAGCCAGCGTCCGACGAAGGGGGCCACCAGCGCGGACACCAGCACCGACACCGTGATCGCGCCGGTGAGCTGGGCGACCCCGGTCCGCAGGTCACGGGCCATCGGCGGGATGAACACCGAGAACGCGTAGTAGAGCACGCCGTAGCCGGCCGTCTGCGTGATCGCGAGCGCCCCGACCACGCGGGCCGGCGACCTCGGACCGGGTATGGCGATCACGCATTGGTTCGTTCCCGTTCACCAGCCGGAAATACGGTGACAAGGGTCACTCCGGGACGGAGTAGCGTCGGACGCATGAGTCTTTCCTACGTGGTGACCGGCGGCGGGCGTGGCATCGGGAAGGCCGTGGTCCAGCGGCTCCTGGGGGAGAAGGACACCGTCGTCGTCATCGACCGCGACGGCGGCTCGCTGTCCTGGACGGGCCCCCGCGTCATCCCCGTGGTGGGCGACGCGGCCGACGAGGAGCTGGTCTCCTGGGCCGCCGACCGGGCCGAGGAGGCCGGCACACTGGCGGGCTGGGTCAACAACGCGGCGATCTTCCGTGACGCCTCCGTGCACGACGCCCCGATCGCGGAGGTCAGGCAGCTGATCGCGGCCAACCTGGACCTGGCGCTGGTGGGCTGCGCGGTCGCCGTCCGCCGCTTCCTCGCGGCGGGCACGCCGGGCGCGATCGTCAACGTCACCTCCCACCAGGCCACGCGGGCGGTGCCCGGCAGCCTGCCCTACGCCACCGCGAAGGCCGCGACCGAGGGCCTGACCAGGTCGCTGGCCGTCGAGTACGGCCGGTACGGCATCAGGGTCAACGCCGTCGCGCCCGGCTCGGTGGCCACCGAACGCTACGAGGACTTCCTGGCCTCCAGGACCGCGGACGAAGTGGTGGACGTCGAGCGCCAGATGGCCAGGGTGCACCCCCTGGGCCGGGTCGCCTTCCCCGGCGAGGTGGCCGCGGTCGTGGCGCACCTGCTCTCGCCGGACGCCTCGTTCGTCAACGGGGCGACGATCCCCGTGGACGGCGGCCGGACCGTCCTCGGGATGGACCCCGAAGCGAGGGAATGAAAACCATTGCCATCCGGTTGAGAGGGGCATGAAGAAGAACCTGCACCCCTCGTACCGTCCGGTCGTCTTCCGCGACCCGAGCGCCGGCTTCGCCCTCCTCACCCGCTCGACCCTGACGAGCGGCAGGACCGTCGAGTGGGAGGACGGCAGGACCTACCCGGTCGTGGACGTCGACGTGTCGTCGGCCAGCCACCCGTTCTACACCGGCCGCAGCCGCGTCCTCGACACCGAGGGCCGCGTCGAGCGCTTCAACCAGCGCTACGGCAAGAAATGACAGCCAAGGCTTGACCCGCCCCCGTCCGTTCCGCGCCTTCCTGCCGGAACGGCCGGGGGTTTCGGCATGTCACGCCAAGGAGGAGCCGGGCGGGCATGCTGGGGCTACTGGTGGGTACAAGGCTTTCACCGGCGTGGGAGCAATGGTGATCGCGATGGGTCTCTCTGGAAGGGAACGCCGCATCCTCGCTGAGATCGAGCAGGGCCTCGAACGGGACGACCCCGAACTGGCCCGGCGCGTGGCGGCGATCAACAGGATCGAGTCCGACGGTATCGACTACCCGCAGGCCTGCGGTGACCGGCTACGGGTGTGGGCGCTGACCCATGTCTGGATCATCTTCGGGGTGGCCGCCGCGGTGATCCTGCTGCTCCTGCTGGCCGTGCTCACCACCTGACCCGCCGTGCCCGTCACCTGACCCGCCGTGCTCCCCGGCCGACCGGGCGTGCCCGCCGCCTGACGGGCCGGCGCGCCGGCGTCTGAGCACCGCCAGGTCCACGGCGGCCACCACGGCCACCGCGGCGGCCAGGGCGGCCTCCCAGACCCACACCTGCCGGCCGGTGGCCATCGCGCGGGTCACGAAGAAGACGGCCGCGGCAGCGGCGACGACCAGGGCGATCCACGACAGCACCCGCCTCGCGCGCAGTGGGCTGCGCGCCGTCACCGGCTCGGTGCCCGCGCGGTTGCGCAGCCACATCCCGCTCTCCTCTCAGGCCAGGCACCGCAGCGCGGCGGCGACCCGCGGGTCGAGCCCGTCGGTCGGCAGCCGCCCCACGGTGGCCTCCACGAACTCCGGGTACGACAGCGACGCGCTGCCCTGGTCGACGCTCACCCAGATCTGCTCGGCCGTCTGCTCCACCTGCGCCCTCGACTCCTGCTCGGCCAGCACGAAGCGCCCGACGGCGACCCGCCAGAACGTCCGGTCGTCGATCTCCTCCGGCGCCACCGGCGCGCCGACGTCGTCGGCGTGGGTGGCGTACTCGGAGTCGTAGTGGAAGGTCTGCAACCCCACCGGGTACGGGCCCGCCGCCGTGTCGATCAGCGCGTCGGGGCCGAGGGCGCGCATGCGCTCGCGCGTCTCGCCGTTCTTGGTGCGCCACTCCTGGAGCACCTCCTCGACGGGCAGGTCGCGGCGCTGCCGTACGGACCACTCGTTGAAGTCGTTGAACCCGGTCACCCCCTCGGCGGCCACCCGGGTCAGCAGCTCCTGCACGGTGCCGTCGAGACAGGCGTGGTTGTACGCCTCCTCACCCGCCAGATGGGCCAGCACGTCGCGCACCGACCACCCGGCGCAGCGGGACGGACGCGCCCAGCCCGCCTCGTCGAGCCCGTCGAAGAACCGGTCGAGCCGGGCCGCCTCGGTGTCGAAGATGTCGAACGGGTCGAAGTCTCTGAGCAGCTCCTCAGCCATACATCCGGACGTACCCCTCAGGCCCCGACTTTCACTGCCAGCGACCCCAGTTCCGCCCTGGCCCGCTCGTACTCGGCGCGGCACGACGGGACACGCTCGGCCGGCACCCAGCCGCCCTTGGCGATGCGGGCGTATTTGACGGGGTCGGCGCCGTACAGGAGGCAGGCGAACGTGGCGGAGGCGGCCGTCCCCGACAGATGGTCGGCATGGGTGTGGGCGGCCAGCAGGTGGCGGGCCTCGGCGGCGGCCACGACGTGGCCGCCGTCGCGCGCCGCGAGCGTCAGCGCGGCGAACCGGTCGGCCTGCGGCTCGTCGGCGGGCAGGCCGTTGAGCGCGGCCAGGGCGTGGCCGAGCTGGTGGTGGTAGAGGGCGGCCAGGGCGCCGTCCACGCGGGCGGCGGCGGTGCGCCGGTCGGCCTCCTCCGTCTCGGAGACGCCGGTGAGCGTGCGGTCGATCTTGGCGACCAGCGAGTAGCAGATCGTGATCCGCCGCCGGTCGCCGTTCCAGGTGGCGCGGGGCGCGTCGCAGCCGCGGGCGACGACCTGGACGCCGCCGAGCCGGGTGCGCAGCACGCCGCTGTCCTTCAGGAGCTTCCTGGCGTGCTGCTCGCGGGCCGTGCCGGCGGGCTCGTAACGGACCGAAGGGGCCGCCCCCAACGTGCTCGTCAGGCTCAGGACGAGGGCGATCAGGGGGTGGGGCATACGGGGGCTCCTGTCGGATCGACGCGGTGTCCGCGAGGCGGCGGGCCGCCTCCTTTGCAAATGGGACAGTCCATGCGGCGATCCGCTGATCGATAAACCTCTCCGGCGGCAAAAAGAATCCGGAAAAGCCGGAGGCCCGGCTCCCACCAGGGGAACCGGGCCTCGGCGATCAATCAGCGGTGGTGCCAGGAGCGGTAGACCTTGACGTAGTCGCGACGGCTCTCGGAGCTGTTGAGCTCGTCGTCACCCTCGAAGACGGCCTTGAACGTGCCGCTCTTCCAGGCGCGGGTCTTGGTGGCGAACTTGCCGCCCCAGGAGGTCTTGGCCGAGGCGACCCACTTCCAGCCGCTGGAGCCGTTGGCGCGGTAGTAGACGCTCACCTTCTCGCCGCGCAGACCCTCCCAGCCTTCGTCATCGACCTGAAGGCGACCGGAGAAGTAGATCGAGCGGCCCTGACGGACCTTGTAGGGGTCGGCCGTGAAGCGCGTGATGCGGGTGTCGGCCTTGCCCTTCTGGATCTCGACGTTGAAGAACGCGGAGTCGGTGGCGACCTGCTTGTTGTCCTTGTCGAAGGCCACGGCGGTGGCCTTCCACTTGCCGGCGAAGTCGCCCTCGTTGAACGGGACGGCGAAGCGCCAGCCCTCGAGGTCCTTGACGTCCTTGGCGCGGAAGGTGCGGACGTCGCCCTCCGGCGACACGCTCAGCGTGACCTTCTGGACGTCGGAGCTGGCCCCGATGTCGAAGTACGCGGTGGTCTCGCTGCCGGCCTTCACCACGACCGGGTTGGGGGTGATGTCACGGATCTTGAGTTCCGTGGCGTGCCTGGTAGCGGTGGCGGAGGCGGCGCCCGCGCCGGAAACCAACATGGCCCCGCCGACGAAGGCGGTGATGATTCCTACTGCGATCTTTCTCATGAGGGTGCTGATTCCTCTCCCCGTATCGACTCGAAGCCGGCGCCGGGGCGCGCCGGCTTCCTCTACTACTTTGAGGCACGAGTTGGGGAAAAGGTTCGCTAAAGATACAGAAAATATTTGATCACGGTCCTAACCAGGACTTATGCGAAAAAATCATTCGGCGTAGTCGTGACCAACTACAGTCTGGCTCATGACGGACGTCTACGCGCTGGGTGAGCCGCTCGGGGTGGTCTCCAGCGGCCGGGTGCGGCACGAGAACGAGGCCAGGCTGGACGTCTGCGGCCCCGAGTTCACCTTGGTGATCGCCCTGTCCAGGCTGGGTCACCGATGCGCGTACGCCGCCCGGGTGGGGGACGACGAGCTGGGCGCCAGGGCGCTGACCGTGCTCAGGGGCGAGGGCGTGGACGTCGAGGACGTGCGGGTGGTCGAAGGGGCGCGGACCGGGATGGTGCTCAGGGAGGTGCGCGTCGGCCGCGAGCCGGTGACCGCCCAGTACCGCACCCGCTCGGCCGGGTCCCGGCTGTCGCCCGGCAACGTGCCGATGGACCGGGTGGGCGCCGCCAAGATGCTGCACGTGACCGGCGTCACGGCGGCCCTGAGCAGGGACGCGCTCGACGCCGTGCACGCCGCCATGAGCGCGGCGCGGACGGCCGGGGTGATGATCTCCTTCTCCGTCGACTACGTGCCCGAGCTGTGGCCCTCGGTCCGGGAGGCCGAGGAGGTGCTCGGCGAGCTGGCCTGCCGGTCCCACCTGCTCTTCCTCGCCCAGGACGAGCTGGACCTGGTCAAGCCCGCCCTCACCCCCGAGCGCGAGGTCGTGGTGGACCGGGGCGCCAAGGGCGCCAGCGTGCGCGCCGATCGCATGCGTTACGACGTGGCCGTCCCGCAGGTGCCCGTCGTGGACATGGCGGGCGCGGGCGAGGCGTTCGCGGCCGGTTACATCAGCGCCGCGCTCGACGGCCTCACGCCGCAGGAACGGCTGCACCGGGGCGCGCTGCTGAGCGCGGCGGCGATGACGAGTGTGAGCGACTGGCAAGGCTTGCCGTCCAGGGCGGAGCTGTGACGCAGAATTTCGCAACCGCTTGACGTGATTGCGCAAACATTTGACTGGCCATTGTCGTGCGGCACCCCGCAATTCCGCCGTCCGATGCGCGGAAATTGCCGGGAAGGCCGTCCTGGGCGGGAGCGGGAAGGGACTGCGGAGGCTACGTAAGTGATCGCAAGCGCTTGCGCGCAAGGCCGTATAGTTTGCGCATGACGCGACGACTCGCAGAGGTGGCGAAGAAGGTCGGGGTGAGCGAGGCGACGGTGAGCCGCGTGCTCAACGGCAAGCCGGGGGTCTCCGACGCCACCCGCGAGGCCGTGCTGACCGCGCTCGACGTGCTCGGCTACGAACGTCCCACCCAGTTGCGCGGCGACCGGGCCCGCCTGGTCGGCCTGGTGCTCCCCGAGCTGCAGAACCCGATCTTCCCCGCCTTCGCCGAGGTCGTCGGCGGCGCGCTGGCCCAGCAGGGTTTCACCTCCGTGCTCTGCACCCGCACGGTCGGCGGCGTCTCCGAGGCCGACTACGTCGATCTGCTGCTCCAGCAGCAGGTCAGCGGCGTGGTCTTCGCCGGCGGCCTCTACGCCCAGGCCGACGCCTCGCACGACCACTACGAGCTGCTGCACGAGCGCAAGCTGCCGACCGTCCTGGTCAACGCGGCCGTCGAGCGGCTGGACTTCCCGCAGGTCTCCTGCGACGACGTGGTGGCCGCCGAGATGGCCCTGTCCCACCTGCGCGCGCTCGGCCACGAACGCGTCGGCATGGTGCTCGGCCCGAAGGACCACATGCCCTCCCGGCGCAAGCTGGAGACGTTCCAGGCCCGGGGCGGCGACCCGAAGCTCGTCGAGCACACGATGTTCTCCCTGGAAGGCGGGCATGCGGCCGCGTCCAGGCTGGTCAAGCAGGGCGTGACCGGCGTGATCTGCGCCAGCGACCTGCTCGCGCTCGGCACAGTCAGGGCGGCCAGGCGGGCCGGCCTGGCCGTGCCGGGGGACGTCTCGGTCATCGGCTTCGACGACTCGGCGCTGATGAACTGCACCGAGCCGCCGCTGACCACGGTCCGCCAGCCGATCGACGCGATGGGCCGGGCCGCCGTCGACCTGCTGGTGGCCCAGATCGACAAGGCCGTGGTGCCCGCCGACGAGCTGCTGTTCGAGCCGGAGCTGGTGGTCAGGGCCTCGACGGCGCGGGCTCGCGGCTGACCTCGCCCTCACGTGCGCCGGGCCCCCACTTCCCGTACATTCGGGCGAATGTGGATCGAGCGGGCCAAAGGGCTCTACGAACGCGGGATCTACGCAGGGGACGACGCCGCGCTCGCCGCGTCCGACCGTGAACTGGACGCGGTCGAGGCCGCGCTGTGCCTGGCCAGGGGCCGGGTCCTGCACGTGCGCTTCGTGCAGGGCGGCGAGGCGGACCCGCGCGAGCTGCCGCTGTTCGAACGGGCCGGCGCGCTGTTCAGGGCGGTCGGCGACCGGCGCGGCGAGGGGGAGTCGGCGTTCTGGGAGGGCTGTTACCACCAGGTCGTCGCAGGCGATCTCGACCGCGCGCTGCCCCTCCTCCGGCGTGCCGGGGAACTGGCCGCAGAGACGGGGGACCTGGTCACGCTCGCGGAGGTGCTCAGGCACCAGGGGATCGCGGCCCACCGGTCCGGGCGGCTCGACGAGGCGCGCGAGAGGCTGACGGAGTCGTCGCGGCTGCGCCGGGAGCTGGGGTCGCCGGCCGGGGTCGCGTCCAACCAGGTCGGGCTGATCCACATCGCGGTCGCCCAGGGACGGCACGACGAGGCCCTGGCGCTCGCCGACGTGGCCCGCGCCCTGGCCGAGTCGTGCGGCGCCGACCGCGTCGCCGCCCACGTCGAGGAGGCCCGCGCCACCATCCCGACCTGACCCTGGGCGCCGTGTCACGGGCACAGGCAGCGGACGAACTCCCGTACCAGCGCGCCTACCGACGGCCTGCGGTCGTCGCGCCGCCACACGATGGCCAGCCTGCTCGGCGGCAGCCCGGTCACCGGCCGCGCCACCACGTCGTCGCGCCGGTAGAGCTCGGCGTTCCCGGCCGAGACCAGCGCGACGGCCCGCCCGGACGCCACCACCTCGAACGCCTCCTCCGCCGTCTCCGCCTCCGCCCCGACCAGCGCCGGGCCGGTGCGCCGGTCGGCGGCCAGCCAGAAGTCCCGCATCGGCCCCGCCGTGCGCGGCAGCGCGACGAACGGCTCGCCGGCCAGCTCGGCCAGCCCGATCTCCGCCCGCCCGGCCAGCCGGTGCCCGGCGGGCAGCGCCACCCACCGCTCCTCGGTGCTCACCACCGTCCAGTCGTAGACGCCGTCGCCGGGGACGGGCAGCCAGGCGACCGCGACGTCCACCTGTCCGTCGCCCAGTCCCACGGTCGGGTCGGCCCAGGTGATCTGGCGGAAGCGCAGCTCCCACCCCGGCAGCGCCTCCACGATGGACGGCACCAGTCCCCGCCCGATCCGCGTCTGGAACCCCACGGTCAGCGTGCGCTCCTCGCGCGCCGAGGCCACCGCGCGCCGCGCGTCCTCCCACTGCTCGATGATCCGCCGGGCCAGCGGCAGCAGCGCGGCCCCGGCGTCGGTCAGCGCGACGGTCCGCCGGTCGCGGTCGAACAGCCTGGCCCGCATGGACAGCTCAAGCTGTCTGATCTGCCTGCTCAGCGAGGGCTGGGAGATGAACAGCCGTTCGGTGGCCGCCCGCGTGAAGCTCAACTCCTCCGCGACCGCCACGAAATACCGCAGATCCCGGATATGGGCATCCATAGCAAGAAGCTATAACAGCCGGTCTTGGACGCCCGTGACGTCCCCGCCGCACGATGGAGCTCCACCGATGAAGGAGCACGTCATGAGTGAGTTCGCAGGCAGGACCGCGCTGGTCACGGGGGCCTCGCGCGGCATCGGACGGGCCGTGGCGCGCCGCCTGGCCGCCGGCGGCGCCCGGGTGATCGTCCATTACGCCACCAACGACGACCTGGCGAAGGAGACGGTCGCCGAGATCGAGAACGCCGGCGGACAGGCGTACGCGGTCAGGGCCGCCTTCGAGGACGGCGTGGACGCCCTGTTCGACGGCCTGCGCGACGACCGGCTGGACATCGTGGTGAACAACGCCGCCATCCTGGGCGGAGTGCTGAACTCGGTCACGCCCGAGCAGTTCGACCGGGTGTTCGCGGTGAACGTGCGGGCGCCGTACTTCGTCATCGAACGGGCGCTGCCGCTGCTGAACGACGGCGGCCGGATCATCAACGTGTCCTCGGCGGTCGTGCGCATCGCGCTGCCCGACGTCGTGTACTCGATGACCAAGGGCGCGCTGGACACGCTCGGCTTCACCCTGGCCCCGCTGCTCGGCCCGCGCGGCATCACCGTGAACACCGTCTCCCCGGGCGTCACCGAGACCGACATGAACGCCTGGCTGCGCGAGGACCACGACGGCGTCGCCGAGCGGCGCGTCACCGAGGTCACCGCGCTCGGTCGCATCGGCCGTCCTGAGGACATCGCCGACGCCGTGGCCCTGCTGGCCCGGCCGGACGCCCGGTGGATCACCGGCCACGTGCTCGACGCCACCGGCGGCTACTTCCTCGGCCCGGCGCAGGGCGTCGTGCCGGTCTGACAACGGGTCTGAGCACGGGCCCGGTCAGCGAGAACGGCCGGTGGGGTCGCGCAACCAGCTGTCGAGGACGGCGCGGGCGGCGGGCCGCTCCTCGGGGAAGCGCCGCGCCCTGACCAGCGTCCACAGGACGGCCTGCAGGGCCCGCGCCTCGGCGAACACCGCCAGGGCCGGGTCACCGGGGTCGGCGCCGTAGGCGCGCACGGCCGCGTGGCCGTCGAGCCGCACGGTGCCGAGCAGGCAGGCCAGGTCCCAGCCCACGGGCCCGTACGTGGTCTCCTCGAAGTCGTTCCACAGCAGGCCGTCGGGCGTGACCAGCAGGTTGCCCGGATGGGCGTCGCCGTGCACGGCCTGCCCGCCGTCCGGCAGCCGGGCCGCCAGCCCGGCGCGGGCCTCGGCGAGCCGGGCGGACACCGCCGGCTCCAGGTCGGCGGAGAGCACCCGGAGCAGGTGCCCGGTCTCGTCGAGGACCGGCCCGAGGCGCGGCAGCGCGCCGGGATAGCCGCGCAGCGCCTCGTGCAGCTCGCGCAGCGCCCGCCCGAACACCTCGGGCGTCACCGGCCGCGACCCGTCGTGCTCGACGTGCCGCCAGAACGACACCAGCGCCCCGCCGCTCTCGTGCACCCGCGCGGGCAGCAGGTCACTCGGCGGCACGACCGGCGCCCCCAGCTCGTGCAGGAACGACACGACCGCCAGCTCCCGCCGCATCGCCTCCTCGGGCCGGAGCCGGGCCAGCGCGGTGACCGTGGGCACCCGCGCCACGACCGGCGCCGGACGCAGGTGGATCCGCAGGTTGTAGGAGTCCTTCAGCACGACGGGCTCGCGCACCGTGACGCCGTGCGCCTCGGCCACCGCGACGGCGGCGGCCACGGCCTCGCCGGCGGGGATCACCCGGGCGGCGCCGGCGGGCTCAGGCCGACTCACGGACCACCAGCTCGGTCGGCAGGATCACCGGTTCCCGCGAGCCGCCCTCGAACAGGCCGAGCAGCAGCCGGACCATGGCCGCCGCCTGCTCGGCGATCGGATGGCGCAGCGTGGTCAGCGGCGGCTCGGTGTACTTGGCCGCCTCGATGTCGTCGAACCCCACCACCGCGACGTCGTCGGGCACCCGCCGCCCGGCCTGGCGCAGCGCCTGGAGCGCGCCGACCGCCATCAGGTCGTTGCCCACGAACACGGCGTCGAGCGCGGGGTCGTCGCCGAGGAGCTGGCGCATCGCGATCGCGCCCGACTCCCGGGTGAAGTCGCCCACGGCCACGATCGAGCGGCGGTCGGAGTCGCGCAGCACGTTGCGGTAGCCGGTCAGCCGGTCCTGGCCGGCGATCATGTCCTGCGGGCCGGCGATGGTGGCGATCCTGCGCCGCCCGGACTCGACCAGGTGCCGGACGCCCGCCTCGGCCCCGCCCACGTTGTCGTTGTCCACGAACGGGATGTCGACCGGCACGGCCGGCCGCCCGTAGGAGACCACGGGCACGCGCAGGCGCGACAGCGCGGCCGGCAGCGGGTCGGCGCCGTGCATGGAGATCAGCATGACGCCGTCGACGTGACCGCCCGAGATGTACCGCTCCACCCGGGCGTGGCTCTTGGGCGAGGAGGCCAGCATCAGCACGACCTGCTTGTTGACCGCCTCCAGCTCGTAGCTGGCCGACCTGATCGCCGTGGAGAACATCGGGTCCTCGGAGAAGACCCGGGTGCCCGGCTCGCTGACGACCAGCGCGACCGAGTCGGTGCGCTGGGTGACCAGGCTGCGCGCCGCCGAGTTGGGGATGTAGCCCAGCTCGTCGATGGCGCGCTGCACGGCGTCGCGGATGTGCGGCGCGACGGTCGTCTGGTTGTTGACGACCCTGGAGGCGGTCGCGCGGGAGACGCCCGCGCGGGCGGCGACCGCCTCCAGCGTCGGGCGTCTCATGACTGCACCAAGAGGGAGAGCACGGAAAAAATCTACAGGCCGTTCCTGCTGATCACGTCGCGGTACCACAGGGCGCTGTCCTTGGGCACCCGGCTCTGCGTCGCGTAGTCCACGTGCACGATGCCGAACCGGCGCCGGTAGCCCTCGGCCCACTCGAAGTTGTCCAGCAACGACCACACCAGGTAACCGCGCAGGTCGGCGCCCGCCTCGACGGCCCGGTGCAGCTCGCGCAGATGCCCGTCCAGGTACGCCACGCGCTCGTCGTCGTGCACCCGGCCGTCCTCGACCAGGTCGTCGAAGGCCGCGCCGTTCTCGGTGACCATGAGCCCGACCTGCGGATAGTCCTTCGAGAGCCGGATGAGCAGCCGGGACAGGCCGTCGGGCACGATCGGCCAGCCCATCGCGGTGACCGGGGCGTCCGCCGTGGTGAAGCGCACGCCGTCGGAGCCCGGCCAGGCGGCGTCGGCGGGCAGCCCCGGGCCCGACTCGACCACGCACGGGTTGTAGTAGTTGACGCCGACCAGGTCGATCGGCGCGTTGATCAGCTCCAGGTCGCCGTCGTGCACGTGCGCGGTCCCGCCGTTGCGCGCCGCCGCCGCCAGGACCTCCTCCGGGTACCTGCCGTGCACCGCGGGGTCGAGGAACTGCCTGGTCAGCAGGGCGTGGACGCGTTCGGCGGCGGCCGCGTCCGCCTCGCCGGCGACCGCCGTGGGATCGTTGACCTGGGCCGGGGTGAGCACCGGCGCGGAGTTGACCACGAGCATGATGCTGCGCGCCCCCGCCGCCCGCAGCCGGCGCGCCGCCAGGCCGTGGCCGAGCAGCAGGTGGTGGGCCGCGCGCATGGCCTGGCCCGGGTCGCGGCGGCCGGGCGCGTGCACGCCGTTGCCGTAGCCGAGGAAGGCCGACACCCAGGGCTCGTTGAGCGTCGTCCAGTGGGTCACCCGGTCGCCGAGCCGGTCGTGCACGGCCTGGGCGTAGTCGGCGAAACGGTAGGCCGTGTCGCGGTTCGTCCACCCGCCGTGGTCTTCGAGGGCTTGGGGAAGATCCCAGTGATAAAGCGTGACATAGGGCGAAATTTCGGCGGCCAGTAGTTCATCTACGAGCTTGTCGTAGAAGGCGAGGCCGCGCGGGTTGATCGGCCCCGTCCCCTCCGGCTGCACGCGCGGCCACGCCACCGAGAACCGGTAGGCCCGCAGCCGCAGCTCGCGCATCAGCGCGACGTCGTCCTTGTAGCGGTGATAGTGGTCGCAGGCCACGTCACCGGTGTCGCCGTCGGCGACCTTCCCGGGGGTGTGGGAGAAGGTGTCCCAGATCGAGCGGCCGCGCCCGTCCTCCTTGACCGCCCCCTCGATCTGGTAGGAGGCCGTGGCGGCTCCCCAGACGAATTCCTCGGGAAACTTCATCCCTTAACAGCTCCTTGCATGATTCCACCGATGATTTGCCTGCCGAACAGGGCGAAGACCGCCACGAGCGGCAGGACGCCGACCGCCGTGCCCGCCAGGCCCAGCACGTAGTCGTTGACGTAACCGCTGGCCAGCGTGGACAGGGCCACCTGGACGGTCGGGTTGTCCGGGTTCAGCACGACCAGCGGCCAGAAGTAGTCGTTCCAGGCCGACATGAACGTCAGCATGCCGAGCACGGCCGCCGCCGGCCGCGCGGCGGGCAGCACGACGTGCCAGAACAGGCCCCACGTCGTGCACCCGTCCACCCGCCCGGCCTCCAGCAGCTCGTCCGGCAGCGCCCGGGTCAGGTACTGGGTCATGAAGAACACCCCGAACGCGTTGACCAGCGCCGGCACGATCAGCGCGTAGTCCGTGCCGGTCCACTCCAGTTTCACCATGAGCAGGTAGAGCGGGATGATGCCGAGCTGGGCCGGGACCATCATGGTGGCCACCGTGATCACCAGCATGGCGTTCCTGCCCCGGAACCTCAGCTTGGCGAAGGCGAACCCGGCCAGCGTCGAGAAGAACATCACCGCGACCGCGATCGAGCCCGCCACGATGACCGAGTTCAGCAGCGCCAGCCCGAAGGGCACGGTGTCGAACACGCGGGCGACGTTGGCCAGGAAGTTCCCGCCGGGCAGCAGCGGCGGCGGGACCTCGGCCAGCGCCGAGTTGTGCCGCGAGGCCACCACGACGCTGTAGTAGAGCGGGAAGGCGGAGAAGAAGGCGACCGCGATGAGGGTCAGGTAGCGCAGTCTCATGTCGTGCCGCCCTTCACCCGGCGGCTGATCAGGAAGTTGATCCCGGCGGCGACCACCACGACCAGGAACATCAGCCAGGACGCCGCCGAGGCGTACCCGAAGTCGAACTTGGTGAAACCCTGCTCGTAGACGAACAGCGCGAGCGTCTGGTACTGGCGGTCCGGGCCGCCGCTGGCCGCGCCGCCGCCCGCGCCGCTGCTCTGGCCGAACAGCAGGGGCTCGGCGATGATCTGCATCGCGCCGATCGTGGAGACGATGACGACGAAGATGATCGTGGGCCGGATCATCGGGATGGTGATCCTGCGCAGCTGGGTGAAGCTGCTCGCGCCGTCGAGGGTGGCGGCCTCGTACAGCTCGCGCGGTACGGCCTGCATGGCGGCCAGGAAGATGAGCGCGTTGTAGCCGGTCCAGCGCCACATGATCATCACGGAGAGCGCGATGTGCGAGGTCGCGGTGCCGGCCGCCCAGTCGATCTTCCCGATGCCGACCCACGACAGCACCCAGTTGATCAGCCCGAAGTCGCGGCCGAAGAGCTGGCTGAAGATCACCACCACGGCCACCACGCTGGTGACGTTGGGCAGCAGCATCGAGATGCGCAGCAACGTCTGGAAGCGCAGCCGCCGGTTCAGCAGGTGGGCCAGCCAGATGGCCAGCAGCAGCTGCGGCACGGTGGACAGCACGCCGATGGACAGCGTGTTGAAGGTGGCGTTCCAGAAGTAGCCGTCGGCCAGCAGCGTCTGGAAGTTCTTCGCGCCGACGAACGTGTGCTCCTCCGACAGCAGGGTCCAGTCGTGCAGGCTCACCCAGGCCGTGTAGATCAGCGGGAACAGCCCGAAGGCGCAGAAGAGCAGGAAGAAGGGGGCGACGTAGGCGTACGGCGACACCCTCACGTCGAGGGTGTGCCGCACGCCACGCCGCCGGTGCCGGGCCGGCGCCGACAGCGGGAGCGTACTCATTTGATCTTCTGGACGTCCTGGAGGACCTGTGCCCACGCCTCGTCGGGCGTCTGCTTGCCCTGCTCGACCCGGCCCAGCCCGTTCCCGATCGCCACCCGGACGTCGGCCTCCTTGGGGCCGAGGTGCTGCGGCTTGAGCGCCTTGGCGGCGTCGGAGTAGATCTTGCCGATGGGGGCGTCGCCGAAGAACGGCTTGGTGAAGTTCTGGATCGAGGGGTCGTCGTACAGCGACGGGATCGACGGGAACGTGCCCTCCTCCTTGAACACCTTGGCCTGGTTCTCCTTGGAGGTCAGGAAGTCGATCAGCTCGGCCGCCTCCTTCGGGTGCTTGCTCTGCTTGGGCACCATCAGGTGCGAGCCGCCGCTGTTGCCCGAACCGCCCGGCACGGTCGCGATGTCCCACTTGCCGGAGGCGTCCTTGGCCTGTTCCTGGATGAACCCGGTCATCCAGGCCGGGCAGATGATCGTGGCGAACGAGCCCTTGGCGAAGCCGGTGTTCCACGGCGGGGTGAAGGCGGCCAGCTTGGCGGTCAGGCCCTCCTGGGTGAGCTGGTTGGACAGGTCCCACGCCTTCTTCACGTCGGGGTTGCTGGCCACGATGATCTGGTCCTGGGCGTCGTACAGGCCGACCGGGGCCTGGTTGACCATGGCGCGGAAGATCTCGCCGGGGGAGTCGACGAACTTGGCGCCGGCGACGTTCGCGGCGCCGAACTTCTTGCCGGTCTCGATGTACTGCTCCCAGGTCGGCCAGAGAGCGCTCACCGCGGCCCGGTCGCTCGGCAGCCCGGCCTTCTTGAACAGGTCCTTGCGGTAACACATGGCCAGGCCGCCGACGTCGGTGCCGAGGCCGAGGAGCTGCTGCCCGTCCTTGCTGAGGCCCTGCTGCCACTTCCAGTCGAGGTAGTCGCCCTGGCGCTTGTCCAGCCCGTACTGCTTGAGATCGACGAACTTGCCGGGCTGGGAGGTGAACGTGCTGATGTAGCCCACCTCGACGGCCTCGACGTCACCCGCGCCGGCGTTCGTGGCCAGGCGCTTGACCAGGTTGTTGTGGTGGTCGTTGAACTGGGTGACGGCCTCGGTGATCTCGATGTTCGGGTGGGTCTTCTTGTACTCCTCGTAGAGCGGCTTGAAGCCGAAGTCGCCGAAGAGGCCGATGGACAGCTTGATCTTCTCGCCGGGCTTGGCGCTCGCCTCGGCGGTGGGGCTGCCGCCGCCGCCACCGCAGGCCGTCGCCAGCGCGAGCAGGGACGCGGTGAGCACGGGCAGGGCGAGCCGCCGGACACGAGGGGTCATGGAAACCCTCCTGGGGGAGAACGGGGGATGTGAGAGAGCGCTCTCTCGCCAGATTCGCGGCCGTCACGCCGCCCTGTCAACGGAGTCCGCATAACGATCGGCGTTACCAAGAGAGCGCGTTCAGAGCCGGTCGAGGGCGAGTGGGGTAGGGTGCTGCAACGTCCCCGACCGGACTGAGGAGCGGCCCGCCTTGACGAGCGACCTTCCGCCCGACACCCTGCCGGGTCCGCGCCCCGGCGCGACCGTCACGCCCGTCGTCACCCGGCTCGACGACGAGCACGACACGGTCACGTTCCTGTGGCACGGCCCCGCCCGCGAGGTGCGCGTCCTGGCCGGCAGGCTGCGTCCCGACGGCGCCGACGCCCTGCTGGAGCGCGGGCCGGGCCTGTGGAGCCGCACCTTCCGCGTGCGGCGCGGCTGGCGCGCCTCCTACCGCCTCCAGGTGGACGGCGCACAGGTCGCCGACCCGCTCAACCCCCGCCTGTGGCGGGGCTTCTCGATCGCCGAGACGACCCCGTCCTCGCCGTGGCTGGTCCCCGGCCGGCGCCGCCACCGGCTCGTCCGCGAGCCCGCCGGGTTCCGGTACGAGCCCGCGCTCCCGCCGGTCGGCTCGCTGGTCGCGCTCGACGGCGAGGAGTGGACCGAGGACCTGCCCGTCATCCTCGACAACCTCATCGCGGCCGGCCGCATCCCGCCGGTGCGGGCCTGGCTGGTCGAGTCGGGTCCCGAGCGCACGGCCCGGCTCACCTGCGACCCCGGCTTCGTGGACGCCCTGCCCCACGACGGCTTCACCGTGATCGCCGGTCAGAGCCTCGGCGGGCTCACCGCCGTCTACGCCGCCCACCGGCATCCCGGCAGGTTCGCGGCGGCGGTGTCGCAGTCGGGCTCGTTCTGGTGGCCGGACGGCCCCGAGCCCGAATGGCTGACGGGCGAGCTGGCCAGGGGCCCGGTGCCACGCGTGCACCTCCAACTCGGCAGCCTGGAGGACGACGACATGCACGGCCCGACCGAGCGGCTGCGGGCCGTCCTCGGCGCGGCGGCGGACTACCGGGAGTTCGACGGCGGCCACGACCGCTACTGCTGGCGCGACCACCTGGGGGACGCCCTGATCGCCGCCTTCGCCGGGCTCCGGGGCGCTACGACCGGCGGCTGAGCACGCGGCCCACCATGCGGGCGTACATGCGGCCGGGGCTCGGCGCCTCGGTCAGGAAGCCGGGGAGCATCGGCAGCTCGACGGCGAAGGGGGCCAGCCGCTCGTACAGCTCGTCGGCGTCGGCCGGACGGTTCTCCGGCTGCTTCGCCAGCAGCTCGGCCAGCAGCGCGCCCAGCTCGTCGGGAAGCCCGGGGATGGCCGGCGGGCGCTCCTTGACCTGCTGCTCGAACACCACATAGTCGGTCGGCCCGGTGAACAGCTGCCGCCCGGTCAGCATCTCGTGCAGGACGCAGCCGAGCGAGTACAGGTCGCTGCGCGGCTCGGCCACGCCGTGCTGGATCTGCTCGGGGGCCATGTACGCCGGCGTGCCGAGGATCTGGCCGATGCGGGTGAACGTGGTGACGTCGGCGTCCCGCAGCAGCGCCAGCCCGAAGTCGAGCACCTTGACGCTGCCGTCGGGGCAGAGCATGAGGTTGGTCGGCTTGAGGTCGCGGTGGCAGATCGCCAGGGCGTGGGCCGCCGACAACACCGCGCACGCCTGGGCCGCGATGGCCGCCGCCCACGGCACCGGCAGCGGGCCGTGCTCGCTGACCACGTCGGCCACGGTGACGCCCTCGATGAACTGCATCACCTGGTAGAGCCGCTGCTCGTGGGTGCCGAAGTCGTAGAGCACGGGCGCGCCCGGATGCTCCAGCCTGGCCAGGATGCGCGCCTCGCGGATGAAGCGGCGTTCCAGCTCGTGGTCGGGGCCGCTGGGCAGCCTGAGCAGCTTCACCGCCACCCTGCGGTCGAGGTGGCGGTCGTGCCCCGCGTAGACCGCGCCCATCCCGCCCTGCCCGAGGGGGAGGTCGTCGAGCTCATAGCGGTCGCCGATGACCATTCGCCCCTCCACGCAGCCTTTCGGGAAAAACTACACCGTCAGGACTGCGGGTGCAGATGGCCGTCGGCCAGCCCGTCGAGGCCGAGCCTGATCAGCGTGCGGCCGAGGGTCGAGGTCTCGCGCAGCGCGTCCTCCAGCACGGCCAGTTGCCTGAACGCCTCCCCGTACGCCTTCTGCTCCTTCAGCGACAACCGCGGCACGCGGGTGCGGCGCACGTCGAACCTGCTGGACCCGGTGGTCACCCGGCCGCCCGCGGCCCGCAGGAAGCCGGCCAGGAAGTCGGGGTCGAGCCGGCGGGCGTCGACCCGGTAGAGGGTCAGGTGGGGACCGAGCACCGCGCCGCCCTCGGCGATCACCCGCACCCCGGAGTAGGAGGCCACCACGTCGCCCGGACGGATCACGATCAGGCCGGGCTGCATGGTGGTCAGGCCGGAGGGCGCGCCGCCGCTCAGCACGTCGTCGGCCGTGAGCACGGCCACGTCGCCCCCGTCGGCGGCCATCTTGGGCGGCGCCTGGGACGTGCTCACCAGGCCCTCCTTGATCAGGTCGCCCAGCGTCGTGGACGGCTGGTCGAGCGGCTGGTCGAGCACCTTCAGGTCGGGCGGGACGGCCGCGGCGGCCAGGAACCGGTCGCGGGCCTGCGCGAAGGCCCGGCCGACGTCGTCGCGGCGCTGGTGGCGGGCCGGGGTCATGTCGACCTCGTCGGCCAGCAGGTCGATGATGCGCACGGTCTGGTCGGAGCGGTCGTCGAGGTAGGCCAGCCAGGCGGGCTCGACCGGCGCCAGGTCGGCCGTCGCGTCGAGGATGAGCACCTCCGACGGCGGCCGCTCGCCCGCCCTCGGCCGGCGCAGCAGCCACAGGTCGGAGCCGGGCAGCGCCACCACCGCGCGCAGGGCTCCGGCGCGCAGCAGGTTGGCCCTGATCCGGCGGCCCGCCTTGCGGCTCGCGGCGGCCGGCGGCATGAGCACGGCGACCAGGCCGCCGGGCCGGACGTGGGTGAGGCAGTGCTGGACCCAGGCCAGCTCGGGCTCGCCGCGCGGCGGCAGGCCGTGCTCCCAGCGCGGGTCGCCGGTCAGCTCCTCGTAACCCCAGGCCCGCTCGTTGAACGGCGGATCGCACACCACGGCATCGGCCTTGAGCTCGGGGAAGCCGTCGAGCCGCATGGAGTCGCCGGCCACGATGTCGGCCTCGATGCCGCGCAGCCGCAGGCGGGCGGCGGTGATGGCGGCCGAGGTCTCGCTGAGCTCCTGCCCGAGCACCCGGGCGGGCCGGCCCGGCGGCGGGTCGTCGCCCGCGGCGGGCGCGGGGTCGCTGGGAACGGCTCCGGACCGTTCCGCCCCGCCGGGCAGCGCGGCGGGAAGCGCGGCGGCCGGCGGCAGGAGCAGGGTGCCGACCCCGCAGGCCGGGTCGAGGACGGTGGCGCCCTCGGCGCGGACCAGCCGCAGCATCAGCTCGGCCACGTCGTGGCGGGTGACCGAGAGCTGACGGGAGTGGGCCTCCAGGTATCGCTCGCAGAGGAACTCGTAGGCCGTCAGCGCGCCGTGGCGCTCGGCCAGCTCCGACACGAGCCCGGCCAGCTCGGGCTCCAGCTCGCTCTTCCCGCTGGTCAGCAACGTTCCAGCCTGGGCGACCAGATGGCCCAGCCGCAGATCGCCGGCGGCTTTCAGGCGTTGCCACACCCGATCTCCCAGCGAGACCTGGTAGGACTTCCCATAGCGGCGCAGCCAGGACTCGACCTGCCGCAGCGAGAACAGCGGCTGGTTCGCGGTTCCGCCGATCGGCTGGGGGAAGTCGTCGTGGCGGCGGCGCCAGTTGCTCACCGCGGCACGCCCGACACCGGCGAGCCGGGCGATGTCCCCGGCGTTCACGGTCGGGTCGTGGCTCATGAGGCCACAGTAGTTCACAAGAGTCTTCAGCGCATCTGCTTGTGAAGTCTTTCAACCAATGATTTACTGCTGGGTATGAAGCACAACATCCGCTATGCCGCCGGATCAGACGTGGGCCGTCGCAGGGAGCAGAACGAGGATTCCGGCTATGCGAGTGGCCGGTTGCTCGTGGTTGCCGACGGCATGGGCGGGCACGCGGCGGGCGAGCTGGCGAGCTCGGCGGCGATCGCCGTCATGCGCGAGCTGGATGCCACGCTTCCCGAGACCGGCTCGGACCTGGAGGCGGCCCTGGAGGGCGCCGTGCACGAGGCGGCCCGCAGGCTGGTCGAACTGGCCGACATCGACCCCGCCCGCCGGGGGATGGGGACCACGGTGACCGCCATGCTGTGGGACGGCTACCGGTTCGCCCTTGCTCATCTGGGTGACTCCCGCGGATACCTGCTTCGTGATGGTGCGCTCTATCAGATGACCAAGGATCACACACTTGTGCAGTCGATGGTGGACGAAGGGCGGATAACGGAGGATCAAGCCGCCGTGCACCCCCGGCGGTCCATGGTGCTGCGCGTCCTGGGCAGCGAGGGCAGGGCCGAACCGGACATGGCGCTGCGCGAGGCCGAGCCTGACGATCGTTACCTCCTCTGCTCCGACGGGCTCACCACCGTGCTCGGGCCCGAGGTCCTGCACGAGGTGCTGACCACGGTGGCAGACCCGGCGGCGGCCGTCCAGCGGCTCATCGACCTGGCGAACGAGGGCGGCTCGCCGGACAACGTCACCGTGATCGTGGCCGACGTGGTGGCGCCGGGCGCGGGCGAGGTGAGCGTCTACCGCGTGGGCGCCGGAGCCTGACGAGGGACGCACCACCCGTCACATGCGTCCCAATGCCGAAATTTGGGCCCATAAATAGACACTTTCTGAATGATTCGAGCAATTTCGCGATGGCGCTACTACAGTCCATCGTGATTTGTCGGTTTTTCGGGGAGGAGTCACCCTGGACCCGATCGCGGACGCGCTGCTGAAGCAGGTACGGCAGGAACTCGGTTACAAGGAGAAGAGCGGCCAGAGCACCAAATTCGGCCAGTGGTACGCGGATCGCGTCCAGGACACCCAATACCGCAACGCGCCCTGGTGCGACATGTTCATCGCCTGGGCGGCCGACAAGACCGGCCTCGGCCCGTACGTCGGGCAGTTCGCCTGGACGCCGTCCCACGCCGCCTGGTTCATCAAGCAGAAGGCCTGGGCGCAGCGGCCCGAGCCCGGCGCGCTGGTCTTCTTCGACTGGGGCGGCGGGAAGAGCTACAAGGGCGTCGACCACGTCGGGATCGTGGAACGGGTCGAGGGCAAGAAGATCCACACCATCGAGGCCAACGTCGACCGCGTCTGGCTCAAGCGCAAGGTCAGGGACACCGACAAGGTCGTCGGCTACGGCCTTCCCCGGGTGGTCAAGGCCGCGGCCGACCAGGCGACCGAGATCCGGTCGACCGAGCGGCCGTTCGTGCCCGCGCCGCGCACGGACGCGGGCCGGTCCTCGCCGCTCGACGTCCTGGGCACGCCGCCCGCGTTGCTGGTCGCGATGGTGCTGGTGACCGTCGTGCTCTCCTTACGGGTGACCGGCCGCCGTCGTGGCGTCCACCGCCGCTTCGGCTGGCTGCGGTTCTGGAACGCGCCAGAGGGCCGCGGCGCCGGCCGGACGAGGGACGACGAGGATTGGGCGCCGCGCGTGACCGTGCTGACCCCCGCGCCGCCGCCGCGCGAGGCCGGCGGGATCCGCGTGGGCGCCGCCCCCGCCGGCCCTCCCGCGCAGGCCGGACCGTCCTCCTCCGCCGCGCTCCGGTCCCGCGCCGTCCGGGCGGCGGCGCCCGAGGTGCCCGCCCCGCGCGACGGCAGGACGGGCGCGGGCCATGTGCCCGCCAACCGCCGCAGGCCCTACACCCCGAAGAGCTGAGGCCGCGAGGATCAGGAGGTCAGGTCGAGGACCACCTTGACGTCGCCCGGCTCGTGGCTGAAGGCGTCCTTCGCCTGGCTGAGGGGGACGCGCCGGGTGACCAGGCGTTCGAGCCAGCTCCGGTCCGCCTGGGCCAGGGCGGTCGCGGCGTCCCTGAAGTGGCGGAGGTTGGCGTTGACGGTGCCGAAGATCGCGTCGTTCTCCAGGACGATGTCCCGGTTGATCTCGCTGACGTCCAGCCGGTGGGTGCGCCCGCCCGCGCCGAGCCCGGCCAGGCAGACGATCCCGGCCGCGGACGTGCAGGTCAGCGCCTCCATGACGAGCTGCCCCACGCCCGTGCCCTCGATGATGATGTCCGGTTTGTCGTCGGTGAAGGCGTCCAGGCCGGAGCCCACGTGGTACGTCGCCCCCAGGTCGGCCACCAGCGCGGGCTTGGCCCCGCCCGCCTCCCGGTCCAGGACGTGCACCTCCAGCCCGCGCTGCCGGCCCAGCAGCGCCGCCAGCAGCCCGATCGGCCCCGCGCCGGTCACCAGCACCGTGCGCGGCTCGAACCAGGCGCGCGAGCCGATGCGCTCGATGTGCTCCCACGCCTTGGCCACCACGGACGTCGGCTCGACGAGCATGCCCACGCTCTCCAGCGACGGGTCCAGGCGCACGGCGTACCCGGCCTCGACCGCCCACTGCTCGCTGGCGTAGCCGTCGATCTCCTTGATGCCGCGCTCGGTGTAGCGGCCGTTGCGGCACATGTCGAACTCGCCCCGCGCGCAGGCCCCGCACGGCTCGGGATCGGGCCGGCGCACCACGCCCACGACCAGGTCGCCGGGGGAGAAGGCGGACCCGTCGGGCACCTGGAGCACCCGGCCGAGCGACTCGTGGCCGATGACCATGCGGCTCCTGCCGGGCGGCGCCCAGCCGTACTCGGCCGCCGCCAGCTCCCTGTCGGTGCCGCAGACCCCCAGCGCCAGCCCCTGCACGAGCAGCTCCCCTGGCCCCGGCTCCGGATCGGGCACCTCTTCCACCTCTAGCGTCCCCTGTCGGCCCGGCTCGAACGTCAACGCGCGCATCGGCGTCACCCCCTGGGGCAGTCCTTACCCAGACCGGAAGGAGCTACGAGGACGTCCTACTATCGAAATAGTTGGACGTCCTAGTATCTTTCGCAGGAGGGTCCCCTCACAAAGGAGTGATCAGGCGTGCACGTTCCGGCGTACCCTGTTCGTTTCGTGACCGCCGCGGCGCTGTTCGACGGCCATGACGCGGCGATCAACATCATGCGGCGCATCCTCCAGACGCAGGGGGCCGAGGTGATCCATCTCGGCCACAACCGGTCCGTGGACGAGATCGTCACGGCCGCCGTCCAGGAGGACGTCCAGGGCGTGGCCATCAGCTCCTACCAGGGCGGCCACGTCGAGTTCTTCACCTACCTGGTCGAGCTGCTGCGCGAGCGCGGCGCGGGTCACGTCAAGGTGTACGGCGGCGGTGGCGGCGTGATCGTCCCCGAGGAGATCGAGCTGCTGCACGAGCGGGGCGTCACGCGCATCTTCTCGCCCGAGGACGGCCAGCGGTACGGCCTGCCCGGCATGATCAACAAGCTGATCGAGGAGTGCGACCACGAGCTCGGCGACCCGCCGTCGGTCGAGGCCGTGCTCTCGGGCGACCAGGCGGCGCTGGCCCGCGCGATCACCTTCATGGAGTCCGGCCGCGCCCCCGCCGAGCTGGCCGAGGGGCTGAAGGCGGCGGTCGCCGTCCAGGAGCGTCCGGCGCGGGTGCTCGGCATCACCGGCACGGGCGGTTCGGGCAAGTCCTCGCTCACCGACGAGCTGGTCCGCCGGTTCCGGGTGGACAACGACGACAAACTGCGCATCGCTATCCTCGCCATCGACCCCACCCGCCGGCGCGGCGGCGGCGCGCTGCTCGGCGACCGCATCAGGATGAACAGCCTGGGCCCCCAGACCTACTTCCGCTCGCTGGCCACCCGCGGGGCCGCCAACGAGGTCCCCGCATGCCTCGACGACGTGGTCACCGCGTGCCGCGCGGCCGGCTACGACCTGGTGATCGTGGAGACCCCCGGCATCGGCCAGGGCGACGCCGGCATCGTCCCGCACGTCGACGTGCCCATCTACGTCATGACCCCCGAGTTCGGCGCCGCCTCCCAGCTGGAGAAGATCGACATGCTCGACTTCGCCGAGGCCGTCGTCATCAACAAGTACGAGCGCCGCGGCGCCGAGGACGCCCTGCGCGACGTGCGCCGCCAGCTCGTGCGCAACCGGGAGGCGTTCGGTCAGTCGCCCGAGGACATGCCGGTCTTCGGCACGATCGCCGCCCGCTACAACGACGCCGGCGTCACCGCCCTCTACCAGCACCTCAAGGGCCTGCTGCTGGAGGACGTCGGGCCGGGGCTGCTGCCCGTCGTGACCGAGCGCACCTCCAAGGCGGCCGCGGCCATCGTCCCGCCCGCCCGCGCCCGCTACCTGTCCGACATCGCCGACTCCGTCCGGACCTACCACGCCGAGACGCTGGCCCAGGCGGAGGTCGCGCGCCGCCGTCAGCAGCTCGCCGCCGTGCGGGAGCTCCTGGACGGCGAGGATGCCCGGCTGGCCGGGCTCGCCGAGCAGGCCGAGGGCGAGCTGAGCGAGGAGAGCCGCCGCCTGCTCGACGGCTGGCCCGCGATCAAGGAGGCGTACCGCAGCGACGAGCTGGTCGTGAAGATCCGCGACCGGGAGATCCACACCCCGCTCTGGCGCGAGACGTTGTCCGGCAACCGCATCCCGCGGGTGGCCCTGCCGCGCTTCAGCGACCACGGCGACCTGCTGCGCTTCCTGCGCTCGGAGAACCTGCCCGGGTCGTTCCCGTTCACCGCCGGGGTCTTCCCGTTCAAGCGCGACGACGAGGACCCGACCAGGATGTTCGCCGGCGAGGGCGACCCGTTCCGCACCAACCGGCGCTTCAAGCTGCTGTCGGAGGGCCAGCCCGCCACCCGGCTGTCCACCGCCTTCGACTCGGTCACCCTGTACGGCCACGACCCCGACCTGCGTCCCGACATCTACGGAAAGGTCGGCACCTCGGGCGTGTCCATCGCCACGCTCGACGACATGAAGGTGCTCTACGACGGGTTCGACCTGGCCGCGCCCAACACGTCGGTGTCCATGACGATCAACGGCCCGGCGCCCACGATCCTGGCCTTCTTCCTCAACGCCGCGCTCGACCAGGCCCTCGACCGCTTCCGCGCCGAGCAGGGCCGCGAGCCCGACGAGCAGGAGGCCCGCGACCTGCGCGCCCGTACGCTGGCCACGGTCAGGGGCACGGTCCAGGCCGACATCCTGAAGGAGGACCAGGGGCAGAACACCTGCATCTTCTCCACCGAGTTCTCGTTGCGGATGATGGCCGACATCCAGGAATGGTTCATCCAGAACGGGGTCAGGAACTTCTACTCGGTCTCCATCTCCGGCTACCACATCGCCGAGGCGGGGGCCAACCCGATCAGCCAGCTCGCGTTCACGCTGGCCAACGGGTTCACGTACGTGGAGGCGTACCTGGCCAGGGGGATGCGGATCGACGACTTCGCGCCGAACCTGTCGTTCTTCTTCTCCAACGGCATGGACCCCGAGTACAGCGTGCTCGGCCGGGTGGCGCGCCGGATCTGGGCGGTGGCCATGCGCGAGCGTTACGGCGCGGCCGAGCGCTCCCAGAAGCTCAAGTACCACATCCAGACCTCGGGCCGGTCGCTGCACGCCCAGGAGATGTCCTTCAACGACATCCGCACCACCCTGCAGGCCCTGATCGCCATCTACGACAACTGCAACAGCCTGCACACCAACGCCTTCGACGAGGCCGTCACCACCCCGTCGGCCGACTCGGTGCGCCGGGCGATGGCGATCCAGCTCATCATCAACCGCGAGTGGGGCCTGGCCAGGAACGAGAACCCGCTGCAGGGCTCGTTCATCATCGACGAGCTGACCGACCTGGTCGAGGAGGCCGTGCTGGCCGAGTTCGAGCGGCTGTCGGACCGGGGCGGCGTGCTCGGCGCGATGGAGACCGGCTACCAGCGCGGCAAGATCCAGGACGAGTCGATGCTGTACGAGATGCGCAAGCACGACGGATCCCTGCCGATCATCGGCGTCAACACCTTCCGCAACCCCGGCGCCGAGCAGTCCGACCCGCACAAGCTGGAGCTGGCCAGGGGCACCGAGGAGGAGAAGCAGTCGCAGCTCGACCGCCTGCACGCCTTCCACGAGCGCAACCGGTCGCAGGCGCCTGCGGAGCTGTCCCGGCTGCGCGAGGTCGCGATGTCCGACGGCAACGCGTTCGCGGTGCTGATGGACGCGGCCCGGGTCTGCTCGCTCGGCCAGATCACCGAGGCCCTGTTCGAGGCGGGCGGCCAGTACCGGCGCAACGTCTAGGCACAGCGACGGACGACGGCCCGGCGGGCGGCGGCCGCCGCTTCCGGGCCGCCGCTGTGCCGTGCCCGAGCCGCTACGGCGTGGGGGAGATCGCGCCGCTAGGATCGCTGGTCGGGGAACATCGCTATCAGGAGGCTTTCATGTCCGACGTCACTTTCAAGGGCAACCCGATCACCGTGGGCGGCGCCTTCCCGAAGCCCGGCGACGCCGCGCCCGCCTTCAAGCTGGTCGGCACCGACCTGTCCGACCGCACGCTGGCCGACTTCGCCGGCAAGACCAAGGTGCTCAACATCTTCCCGAGCGTCGACACCGGCGTCTGCGCGGCCTCCGTGCGCCGCTTCAACCAGGTCGCGTCCGAGCACCCCGACGCGGTCGTGCTCTGCGTCTCGGCCGACCTGCCCTTCGCCCAGAACCGGTTCTGCGGCGCCGAGGGCCTGGACAAGGTGACCATGCTGTCGCTCATGCGCGGGCGCGAGTTCCTCGCCGACTACGGCGTGGCCCAGGAGTCGGGCCCGCTGGCCGGCCTGGCCGCGCGCGCGGTCGTCGTGATCGACGCCGACGACAACGTGGTCTACTCCGAGCTGGTGCCCGAGATCACCCAGGAGCCCGACTACGAGGGCGCGCTCTCCGCGCTCAAGTAACCCGCGCTCAAGCCGCGCTCAAACCGTGCCGAGACGCTCGCGGAAGTCGGCGGCCAGCTCCAGCAGGTGGTCGTCGTCGGCGGCGGTGTGCTGGAGGTCCAGGATGACCTCGTGGACCCCGGCCTCCGCCGCCTGCGACAGGTACGCCGCGATCTCGGCCACCGTGCCGCTCCGCGGCGGGGCGCCGTCGGGGGTGATCACGGGGTTGGAGCGCAGGATCATGCGCAGGGCATCGGGGTCGCGTCCGGCCTGCTCGGCGCTTTTTCTGACCGTCTCCCACATCGACAGGAGCACGGGCACGGGCAGCGCGGCCGTCAGCCAGCCGTCGCCCCTGCGCCCGATCCGGCGCAACGCCTCCGGGGCGAACCCGGCCAGCAGCAGCGGCGGGCGGCGGGCCGGCTTGGGGTCGATGTGACTGGGCGCGATCGTCCACAGCTCGTGCTCGAACGTCACGGGGTCCGCGCCCCAGATCGCCTCCAGGGCGTCGAGGGTGGCCTCGTAACGTTCGGCCCGCCCCTTCCATGGCACCCCGACGGCGGCGTACTCGTCGGAGGACCAGCCGAGGCCGAGGCCCGCCGCCAGCCGGCCGCCGCTCAGGTGGTCGATCGTGGTGAGCGAGCGGGCCAGCACCGGCGGGGGGTACCAGCAGGCGTTGAGCGCGCTGGTTCCCAGCCGGACCGACGAGGTCACGGACGCGGCCACCGCCAGCACCGCGAACGGGTCGAGGAACACCCGATGAGCCTCAGGCACGCTGCCGTCGCCCCCGGGATAGCGGTCCTGGGGCCGCAGCGGCGTCAGCAGCCGGTCGCCCGCCCACAGGCCGGCGAACCCCATCGCCTCGGCCTCGCGGGCCACCCGCCTCACGCTGCCCAGCGCGGCGAACCTGCCGTACTGCGGGACGGCGAGGCCGAGGTCCATGGGCGCGTCCTAGACCTTCCTGGCCACGCCGCACACGATGAGCGACGACTCGGGGCGGTCCATGAAGTCGATCGTGTCCGCCTGGTCGGGATGCCATTCGGGCAGCCACACCAGACCGGGCTCCACCAGCTCGAACCCCTCGAACAGCTCCCTGATCCTGGCCCGGCTGCGCAGCGCCAGCCGCGCGGTGGCGTTGCGGTAGACCTCGGTGCCCGCGCTGACCGCGTCGGGACGGGCGTCGCTGGTGCCGTGGGACATGACCAGGTAACTACCCGGCGCCATGGCCTCACGCAGGGTCTTCAGGATCCGCTCCGGGTCGTCGGACTCCTCGATGAAGTGCATGATCGCCACCAGCAGCACGGCGACCGGCCGGCTGAAGTCGATGGTCCGCAGCACCTCCGGGTCGCGCAGGATGTCGCCCGGGTTGCGCAGGTCGCCCTCGACCACCGTGGTGTCCTCGCCGTGGCCGGTGAGCAGCGCCCTGGCGTGCACCAGCACCACGGGGTCACGGTCGACGTAGACGACGCGGGAGCCCGGGGCGACCTTGGCGGCCACCTCGTGCACGTTCCCCTGGGTCGGCAGCCCCGTGCCGATGTCGAGGAACTGCCTGATCCCGGACTCGGCGAGGTGGCGTACGGCGCGGCCGAGGAAGGCGCGGTTGGCCCGCGCCGCCGCCCGTACCTCGGGCGCCACCGCGAGGATGCGCTCGGCCGCCTGGCGGTCGACCGGGAAGTGATCCTTGCCGCCGAGGTAGTAGTCGTAGAGCCGTGCCACGTTCGGCGTGTTCGGATCGAAATCCGATGCCTCGTGCTCCAACCGTCGAGCCCCCGATCACACAGTTTTAACGATCTTTACCGGGATTCTACGGATCTATACCGACATAAGAGTGGTGCTACGCATATTTCAGGAAAACGCAACCTAAGGTGGTGCCGTGGTCCACGATGACACAGGGATCCCTGTGGAGGTACCCCAGACCGTCCGGCGGATCGTGTCGCTGGTGCCGTCGCTGACCGAGTCCGTGGCGGCGACCGTCCCCGAGGCGCTGGTCGGGGCGACGGACTGGTGCACGCACCCGGCGGACCTGGACGTGGCCCGGGTCAGGGGCACCAAGAACCCCGACCTCGACGCCGTCCTGCGCCTGCGCCCGGACGTCGTCCTGGCCAACGCCGAGGAGAACCGCGCGCCCGACGTCGAGGCCCTGCGCGAGGCGGGCGTGGCGGTATGGGTGACCAGGATCGAGACGCTGGAGCAGGCGTTCGCCTCGCTGGAGCGCATGTTCGCGCACGCCTGCCGGACGGACCGCCCGGACTGGCTGGCGGAGGCCCGCCAGGCGTGGGGAGCCCCGGCGGACGGCCCGCGCCGCACCGCGATCGTCCCGATCTGGCGCCGCCCCTGGATGGTCGTGGGCCGCGACACCTTCACCGGGGACGTGCTGCGCCACCTCGGCGTGGACAACCTGTACGCCGCCCACCCCGACCGCTACCCGAAGATCCCCCTGCCCGAGCTGACCGGCAACCGCCCCGACCTGGTCGTGCTGCCCGACGAGCCCTACGCCTTCAGCGCGGACGACGGCCCCGAGGCGTTCCCCGGCCTGGACTGCGCGCTGGTCAGCGGCCGCCTGCTGACCTGGTACGGCCCCTCGCTCACCGAGGCCGCCACCGCCCTGCCGCGCGCGCTGGCCTGATCAGCCGACGGCGGCCAGGGCGGCGTCCACGGCCGCGGGGGAGAGCACGTGCTCCATCACGATCACCGCCATGCCCACGATCCCGGCCCGGTCGCCGAGCCTGCTGGTGACGATCTCCAGGTTGCGCGTCGTGTACGGCAGGCTCCGCCGGTAGACGATCTCCCTGATCCCGGTCAGGTAGTGCTCCTCCGTCTGGGCCATGTCCCCGGCCAGCACCAGCACGCCGGGGTTGAGCAGGCTGACCGCGGTGGCCAGCACCACGCCCAGCGTGCGGCCCGCCTCCTGGACGCGCGCGATCGCCGCCGGGTCGCCGGCCTGCACCAGGCGCACGACGTCGCGGCTGGTCTCCCGGCCCAGGTCGGCCGCGATCGCGTGCCCGCTGGCCAGGGAGGCCACGCAGCCGCGCGAGCCGCAGGTGCACACCCGGTCGTCGGTCTCCCGGATGCGGACGTGCCCGATGTTGCCCGCGGCCTCCTCGACGCCCCGGTAGATCCGCCCGTCGAGGACGATGCCGGTGCCGATGCCGGTGGACACCTTGACCAGGATCAGCGAGTCGGTCTCCCGCCAGGACGACCACCACTCGCCGAGGGCCATCGCGTTGGCGTCGTTCTCCACCAGGACGGGCACGTCGTACGTGCGCCCGACGGCCTCCCTGATCGGGTGGTCGTCCCAGCCCGGCATCAGGAACGACCTGATCACCCGTCCGCCGGTGTGGTCGACCGAGCCGGGCAGGTCGAGCCCGATGCCGCACACGTCGCCCGCCGGCCGCCCGGCCCTGTCCAGCAGGCGCTGGAACGCCTCGCGCACCCACGTCAGCACGGGCTCGGGCCCGCGGTCGATGCGCATCTCCGCGCGTTCCTCGGCCATCGGACGGGCGGCGAGGTCGGTGAGCGCCACCCTGGCGTGGGTGGCGCCCAGGTCGGCCACGAGGATCAGCCGCCGGGCGGCGTCGACGTCGAGCACCGAGGGCGGCCGGCCGCCGCCCGAGGCGCCGACGCCGGACTCGTGCAGGTAGCCGGCGGCGATGAGCCGGTCGACCCGGTCGGTGACGGTCGACCGGGACAGGCCGGTGAACTCGATCAGGTCTTTGCGGGTACGGCAGGAGCCATCGCGGATGAGCTGGAGGACCTGCCCTGCCGTCAGCATGTCTATCCCTTCTCCGCTCCTGCCGTGAGGCCCTCCGTCAGCAGGCGTTCACTGGCGAAGAACACGATCACGATGGGCAGCGTCAGCACCACGGATCCTGCCATCAGCACCGTCGTGGGGATCTCTATGCTCCCCGCCAGCTGAGAGAGCCCCAGGGAGACCGTCCAGCTCTCCCGCCGCTCCACGAGGAACAGCAGGGCGAACAGGAACTCGTTCCACGCGATCATGAACGCGTAGAGGCCGGTTGCCATGAGCGCGGGCTTGGACAGTGGCAGCACCACCCGCCAGATGGTCGACAGCCGCGAGCAGCCGTCGATCGCGGCCGCCTCCTCCACGCTCTGCGGCACGGTCTCGAAGTAGTTGCGCAGCATGTATACCGTGACGGGCACGGTCTGCGCGATATAAACCAGGATCAGTCCGACCAGAGATCCCCTGAGGCCCAGCATGGTGAACAGCACGAACAGGGGGATGGCCAGCACGATCGCCGGGAACAGGTAGACGGCGAGGAACAGGAAGTGCACCTGCCGCCGGCCGAAGAAGCGCAGCCGCGCGACGGCGTACGCGCCCGGGATCGAGATCAGCAGCGTGGCGGCCACCGAGGCGACCGCCACGACCGCGCTGTTCCTGATGAACGTGAGGAACCCCTGCGTGGTCAGCACGTTCACGTACGTGTCCAGGGTGAAGTGCCGCGGCCACACCGAGCCGGGCTCCAGGATGAGCTCCTGGATGTCCCGTAGGGACAGCGTCACCATGTACAGGAACGGCAGCCCGGTGACGGCGAAGAGGAACACGATGACCACGGGCCGCAGCGCCGCGAACAGCGCGCGCTCGAACCTATCCCTGCTCACGGTCGCCTCCCGAGAAGAAGCGCAGGTACACGGCCAGCAGCACGACGAGGACGACGGCCAGCACGATCGCCTGCGCGGCCGAGGCGCCGATGTCGTCGCGGGCGGTCAGGAAGTTGTAGACGCGCACGCTGACCACCTCGGTGCCGGCGCCGCCGCCGGTCAGCAGGTAGACGTCGTCGAACTTGGTGAAGGTGAACACGAACCGCAGCACCGCCAGCAGCGCCACGATGCGCCAGAGCTGCGGCATGATCACGTGCCGGAAGCGCTGGGTGGGGGTGGCGCCGTCCACGACCGCGGCCTCCTCCAGCTCGGCCGGCAGCGCCTGCAGCCGGGCCAGGATGAACAGGAACGCGAACGGGAAGTACCGCCACGCCTCGAACGCGATCACCGTGAGCAGCGCGACCGGCACCTTCAGCCCCAGGAAGTTGCCCTGGGCCTGGGTGAGGAAGGCGATCGGCTCCTTCAGCCAGGTGTTCACGATGCCGTACTGGGGGTTCAGCATGGTCTCCCACAGGAAGGCCACGGCCACCACCGGCGCCACGTACGGGATCAGGATCGAGGCCCTGACCAGGGTGCGGCCGGGGAACCGGTCGCGCAGGGCGAGCGCGGTCACCAGGCCGATCGCGATCGACAACGCCGTGCCGGCCACCGTGTAGATCAGGGTGTTGGCCAGAGACGCCCAGAAGCCCGGCTCGGAGATCACGTACGTGAAGTTCTCCAGCGTGTAGTGCCCGAAGACGCCGGCCCGGCGGATGTTGATCAGCCGTACGTCCTGGAAGGCCAGCATGATCGCCCACAGCAGCGGCAGCACCACCACGACCAGCGTGATGACCAGCGTGGGCGAGATCAACGCCAGCCCGGCCCGCCCTTCCCGCTGCCGCAGGGTGCGGGGTGCGCTCACTGCCGGATCCCGCGCTTGATGGTCTCCACGTCCTTCTTGGCCTGGACGGCGGCGGCCTGCGGGGTCAGCGAGCCGTCGGCCACCTGGCTCAGGGCCTTGGGCACGGGCAGCTCGCCCATCGTGGCGCCGACCAGCTTGCCCTGGCCCTGCGGGATGCCCCAGCGGGCGAAGGTGTCGGGGCTGCGGCGCAGCGCGTCGAGCACGTCGGCCGGGTAGACCTCCGACAGCGGCTTCTTGGCGTCCACGCCCGCGGGCAGCTTCTTCCACTTGTCGGCGAAGCCCTTGCGGGTGGGGAACTTGCCCTCGGGCGCCATCCCGATCCAGCGCTCGTAGCCCTCGTCCATCATGTACCTGACGAACTTGGCGGCCGGATCGGCGGCGGCGCCGCGCAGCACCGCCCAGGAGACGATCTCGCCGTACTGGGCGGGCGCGCTCGCGCCGGGGCCCTTCAGCGCCGTGACCACGCCGGTGTTCTTCGCCAGCCACTCGGGGTCGGCGCGGCACTCGGCGCAGCTCGGCAGCGCGTCCTTACGCAGCCCCGCCAGCTCGTCGAGGATGAACGACGACCAGATCATCATGGCCGCCTTCCCGGAGAAGTACGTGGCCCTGGTGGAGTCGACGTCCTGTTTGCCCTTGACCGAGTAGTTCTTCGCCAGCTTTCCGTAGAAATCGAAGGCTTTCACGCACTGTGGGCTGTCGAGCGCGACATTTCCGGAATTGTCGACCAGTTGGCAGCCGTTCGCCAGCGCCACGTGCTCGAAGCTCTGCGCGGTGAAGGAGTCCTTGGGCGCGATCGCCAGCGTGATGCCCGCCACCCCACCCGCGTTCAGCTTCGCCGCCGCCGCCTCCAGCGCCTCGTAGCTGTCCGGCGGCGCCAGCCCGGCCTTGTCGAACAGGTCCTTGCGGTAGAGCAGGAGCTGCGCCCACCCGTCGCTGGGCACGGCCAGCAGCCTGCCGCCCGAGGAGTCCAGTTCGAGCGCGCGCGGCGAGAAGGAGTCCCTGCCGAGCCCGTCCACGATCCGGCCCGGCGTCTCGGTGTCCAGCAGGTCGTTGGCCTCCAGCTCGCGGACGGAGGCCAGCGGCAGCGCGCCGATGACGTCGGGGAGGTCGTCCGCGGCGGCGGCGGCCGTCACGGTCTGGCTGAACTGGTCCTCCCCGACGCCGACCAGCTTCACCTTGATCCCGGTCTTCCTGGTGAACTCGGCGATGATCTGGTTCTGCACGGCCATCCGGTCGCCGAGGTTCTCCTCGGTCCAGACGGTGATCTGGTTGGCGCCGGACTGCTGCTCGCCGCCGTCGCCGCAGGCCGTGAGGGCGGCCGAGGCCAGCAGTGCGACGGAGAGGACGGCGGTGACCCGGTTCGGCATGGCACGCTCCTCTGGTTGGGGATATGCCGCACTTACCCGTAGATAAGGGGCAGGCACCTGGCGTAGGCGAGAACGAGACCGGTCCGTTCTCTCGCCGTGCCGCCGCCGCACGTCACCAGGGCCTTCGGTAAAAGGTTGCTCGGCGTTCCGGCAAATCTTCCCCAGAACCGATCACGGACGCCCACCTCGAAACGATCTGGTCTGATGTCATTTCGGTCATCCGGCTGCTGCCCGGGCAAGCACTTCTGGCGCTTCCGGATCAGGTGGACAGACGGGGCGTGACATGTCGGTAAGGTCTCTTTCCAGAACGCGCCCTACCGGAAACCTGGATTCCATCGGCCGCGATCGACGGAAGTCGTAGACTTACGAGTGTTTCGAGCGCAACTATGGTGTGCAAACAAACACTAAATCTCTGACTTTTGATTGATCAAAAAGCGTAAGTGTGGGGTATGCGCGTCATCACCTTCCAAGAGCCAGGCCGTGTCAGCGTCAGCCTGGAGTCGCCCGCCGAACTCGTGCCGGGCTCCGTCCGGGTGCGGACCCTCTATTCCGGGGTCTCCGCGGGCACCGAGCTGACCGCATATCGCGGCACCAATCCCTACCTCACCCGTAAGTGGGACACCGAGCGCCGGCTCTTCCTCGAAGGCCAGACGCACGCCTACCCCCTGTCCGGCTGGGGCTACCAGGAGGTCGGCGAGGTGGTGGAGGCGGCCCCCGACGTCGCCGAGCCGCCCGTCGGCAGCCTCGTGTGGGGCATCTGGGGCCACCGCGCCGAGGCCGTCGTCCCCGCCGAGAAGCTGGCCGGGCACATCCTGCCGCCGGGGGCCGACCCCGTCGCGGGCGTCTTCGCCCGGGTCGGAGCCATCGCGCTCAACGCCGTCCACGCCGCCGACGTGCACCTGGGCGACCAGGTCGCGATCTTCGGCCAGGGCGTCATCGGCCTGCTCGCCACCCGCATGGCGGTGCTCAGCGGCGCCCGGGTGGTGGCCGCCGACGCCATCCCCGACCGGCTCGAACTCGCCAGGAAGTTCGGCGCCGCCGAGACGTTCGACGTGCGGTCGGGGTCGGTCGCCGAGTTCCTGCGCAAGCGCATCGAGGGCGCCGACACCGCGATCGAGCTCAGCGGCAACCACCTGGGGCTCCAGGAGGCCATCAGGAGCGTGCGCAAGGGCGGCCGGGTCGTCGCGGCCGGCTTCTACCAGGGCGACGGCATCGGGCTGCGGCTGGGCGAGGAGTTCCACCACAACCAGGTGCAGCTCGTCTCCTCCCAGATCGGCGGCGTCGCCTCCTGGCTGGCCCACCGCTGGGACGTCGAACGCCTCCAGCGCACGTTCATGGAGCTCGTGCACCGGGGCGAGGTCGAGGTCGGCGACCTGGTCACCCACCTCGTGCCGGTCGAGCAGGCGGCCGAGGCGTTCGACCTGATCGACAAGCACCAGTCCGAGGTGCTCCAGCTCGTCTTCACCTTCGAGGAGTCACGATGAAGCTCGCCGCCCAGGAGCAGCTTCTGCCCGGCCGCAGCCTGCAGGAGAAGTTCGCGTTCGCGGTGGAGGCCGGGTTCGACGCGATCGAGCTGAGGGGGAAGGGCGACTTCCACTTCGCCGGCCGGCTGACCGAGCTCAAGCGGGCGCTGGCCGACGGCGTCGTGATGCCGACGGTGTGCGTCGAGATGCCGCACTTCATCGGCGACTTCGACCCGGCCAAGCGCAAGGACGCCATCCAGCAGCTCAGGTCGCAGCTCACGGTGATCGCCGAGCTGGGCGGCATCGGCGTCATGACCCCGGCCTCGTGGGGCCAGTTCTCGCTCCGGCTGCCGCCGTTCGAGCCGCCGCGCACCGCCGCGGACGACCGGGAGGTGCTGGCCGAGGCGCTGGGCATCCTTGGCGAGCACGCCCAGCGCAACGGCGTGCTGATCATGCTCGAACCCCTCAACCGGTACGAGAACCACATGGTCAACACGCTGGCCGACGCGGTCTCGTACTGCTCGATGGACTCGATCAGGATCGTCGGCGACACCTACCACATGAACATCGAGGAGGACGACCCCTGCCGGGCCCTGGTGGAGGCGGCCCCGTACCTCGCGCACATGCAGATCAGCGAGTCCAACAGGAACCAGCCCGGCACCGGCCACCTCGACTGGGGCGCGCAGCTCGCCACGCTCGACGCCGTCGGCTTCGACGGCTACCTCGCCCTCGAATGCCGGCTGCGGGGCGAGCCCGAGATCGTGCTCCCGCAGACGGCGGCCTTCATCAGGAAATTCCTGTGATCCTCCGCGACGCCGTACGCGTGCTCGTCGCCAACTGGGACGGCAGCCACACGGTTCCCTCCCGCCGTCTGTACCCCCACCAGTGGAGCTGGGACTCCGCCTTCATCGCGATCGGCAACGCCCGCTGGTCGCCGCGGCGGGCCAGGGCGGAGCTGCTGTCGCTGTTCGGCGCCCAGTGGGCCGACGGCCGGGTGCCGCACATCGTGTTCAACCCCGTCGTGCCCGAGGGCGCCTACTTCCCCGGCCCGCAGTTCTGGGGCGCCCGCGCGCCGTCCGGCTCGGCGACCTCCGGCATCGTGCAGCCGCCCGTGCACGCGCTGGCCGCCTGGAAGGTGCACCAGGCCGAGCCCGACCCGGCGTTCCTGGCCAGGATCTATCCCAAGCTCGTCGCCCAGCAGGAGTTCCTGCGCGCCTCCCGTCGCTCGCCCGAGGGCCTGATCTCGATCGTCCACCCGTGGGAGTCGGGCATGGACAACAGCCCGGCCTGGGACCTTCCGCTGCGGGCGGTCGAGACCGGCGCGACGGGCTTCGTCCGCCGGGACCTCAACACCGTCAGCGCCGACGAGCGCCCCACCGACCGCGACTACGAGCGGTACGTCGCCCTGGCCGGCGCCTACCGCGACAGCGGCTACCGGCGGGCCGGCTCGTTCGAGATCGAGGACCCGCTGTTCAACGCCGCGTACGGCGTGGCCGAGTCGGCGCTCGCCGAGATCGCGCAGGTGTGCGGCCACGACCCCGGCCCCCACCGGCGCGAGGCCGCCGCCGTCACCGCCGCCATGGTCGACCACCTCTACCAGGACGGCCACTTCCGCCCCCGCGACCTGCGCACCGGCCGGCTGATCCGCTCGGGCAGCGCCGCCGGCCTGGTGCCGCTCATGCTCCCGGGGCTGCCGCCGGAGATCGCCGAGGCGCTGATCGGCACGGCCCTGGACAAGTTCTCGCTCAAGGACGGCGTGCTGCCCAGCCACGCCCCGGCCACGGCCGAGTTCGACCCGGCCCGCTACTGGCGCGGGCCGAGCTGGATCAACCTGACCTGGCTGGTCTGGCAGGGGCTCCGGGACCGCCGTCCCGACCTGGCCGACCTGCTCGCCGAGGGCATGATCCACGCCGTCGCCCACTCCGGCTTCCGCGAGTACTTCAACCCGTTCACGCTGCGCGGGCACGGGTGCCGGGACTTCAGCTGGTCAGCGGCCCTCATCCTCGACGTCGTGGCTGAGCACGGCCTGGACGGCCTGCCGCCGTCGGGCCGCGAGATCGGTCAGAAGTTCGGGGGCCTCCCCGAAGCCGACGACGTCGGTGACCAGGTGCTCGCGTAGCAGCCTCCCGCGCTCCCTGAGCAGGCCGATCGTCTCGTGCGACAGGCGTTCCCGGTCCCAGGCGTGCGCGAGGCCGCGCGGCACCCGGCCGATCTGGGCGCAGCGCAGCGCCAGCCCGTTGTGGTGGAACTCCTCGCCGAGCCGCACCTCGTCGGCGCCCTGGGTGTAGAACGCGAGGTCGATCAGCGTGCCCTGCGGGCGCAGCAGCCGCAGCCCCAGGGCCAGCGCCCGCGGTTGACCGCGGCACTGGAAGACCAGGTCCGCGCCGCGGTCGCCCGGGGCGTGCCGCCAGCGGCGCTTCAGCGTCACCGCCGGGTCGTCGTCGGGGGCGGCCAGGACCTGCGTGCCGATCGCCTCGGCCACCGCGAGCCTGGCCCGGGTCTCGTCCACGACCACCACCTCGGCGGCCCCGCAGGACAGGGCGAAGGACGCGGTCAGCAGCCCCACCACGCCCGCCCCGACCACCGCGACGCGGCGACCGCGCACGCCGTCGCCCAGGTGCTGGACGGCCGGGCCGTGCAGGTCGGCGGCCGCGTGCAGCAGGCCGTTGGCGCAGATCGGGCCCATGTGGGCGACGTAGATGCCGAGCAGCGGGTCGAGGTCGCCGGGCAGCACGACGAACCGGTCGGCCATCGGGTCGGCCACGTACGCCGTGCGGTGGCCGTAGGCCATGGCGACCCGGGCGCCCTCGGCCACGGCCCGCGTGCGGGTCTCGGCGACCACGCCCACCTGCATGTAGCCGATGCCGCGCACCGGGTACGCCACCGACGGCGTGCCCGGCAGGAACAGCCCGAGCGCCGGGTCCCAGGCCGAGGTGAGGTAGGGGTTGGCGCCCTTGAGATAGGTCAGCTCGGTGCCCGCCGAGACGCCGCTGTGCGTGGTGGCGACCATGAACCCGCCGTCGGGCAGGCCGGGCAGCTTCTCCTCGACCAGGCACACCTCGCCGGGCGCCTCGATGCTCAGGATCGTGCTCGTCGCCTCAGTCATCCAGCATCACCGGCCTCCGTTCCGCCGCAGAGCGCGCCAGCGCGACGGCCAGGCGGTGGGTTCGCAGGGCTTCGCCGTACGGCGCGCGCACGTCGGCGTCCTTCCCGCGCACCGCGTCGATGAACGCGCGGTCCACGAGGGTCTTGGCGTGCCCGCCGTCCTCGACGGCCTCCTCGCCGTCCACGAGCAGCCGGGTCTCGCTGAGCTCCAGCGCGATGCCGTCGGCGCACACCTCCAGCCCCACCCGGTGCTTGTGGCGCAGCAGGCAGGAGGTGGCCAGCAGGCCGGTCGCGCCGCCCGCGAAGCTCATGACGGCCGACGTGGCCCGGTCGATCTCGCCGTCCACCGCGTTCCCGGCCGGTACGGCGTGCACCATCGACACCTCGCCGACCAGCAGCCTGGCCAGGTCCAGGACGTGGACCGCCTGCTCCAGGATCTGGCCGCCCGACATGCTCGCCTTCAGCCACCAGCCGACCGGCGGCACCTTGTCCAGCCAGTGCCCGAGCGCGAGCTGCACGGGACGGCCGTCGAGCCGTTCCCGGGCCCGGTCGACGATGTCGAGGTAGCGCCAGTGGTGGCCGACGGCGGACGGCAGCCCGCGCCGGTCGATTTCGGCTGCGATGTTTTCTGCGGTTTTGAGGTCGAGAGAAAGGGGTTTTTCCACAAAAATCGGGAGATTGCACGACAAGACGTCGTTTTCAGGGTTACCGTGCGCGAAAGGAGGCACACAGACGTAGACAGCGTCGAGACCGCCGGCCTCCAGCAGGCCGGCATGGTCGCCGTAGGCGGGGGCGCCGTGCGCGGAGGCCAACGCCTCAGCCTTGTGGAGATCGGTGTCGGCCACCCCGGCAATCGTCACATCGGGGAAGCCGGACAGGACATCTGCGTGGCGAGCGGCGACATTTCCGGCACCAATGATGCCGACACGGGTAATTGGGGACACAACCCGACATATGCCACGTCTAGGGGTTAACAAACAAGGATGTTCGAAGGCGCATAGATCGGGCAGGGGTCGTGCCCCTATGAGATGGGGCTGACTGCATGGAGACAGATGTGCGAGCCTTTGCCAGGGCCCAGGAGTGGTGCGGCCCGCATTCCAGTACGGCCGCGGAATGGCCGGTGGATGCCTTAATCGAGGCCAAGGGCAACACAACGGTGAGCGTCGTCCTGCCGGCGCGCGACGAAGAGCGCACGGTCGGGGACATCGTCACCGTGATCAGACGTGAACTGGTGGAGCAGGCGCCACTCGTCGACGAGATCCTCGTCGTCGACTCCAACTCCACCGACGCGACGGCGGAACGGGCACGCGCGGCGGGCGCGCGCGTCGTGGCGCAGAACGAGGTGCTGCCCCACCTGCCGCGCCTGTCGGGCAAGGGGGAGGCGCTGTGGAAGGGCCTGGCCGCCTCCCACGGCGACATCGTCGCGTTCGTCGACTCGGACCTGCTCAACTTCGGCGCGCACTTCGTGTCGGGGCTGGTCGGTCCGCTGCTGGTGAACCCGGGCACCCACTTCGTCAAGGCCACGTACGAACGGCCCTTCACGGGCGAGGACGGCGTGCCCCGGCGCGGCGCGGGCGGCCGGGTCACCGAGCTGGTGGCCAGGCCCCTGCTCAACCTGTTCTGGCCGGAGCTGGCGGGCTTTCGCCAACCCCTCGGCGGCGAGTACGCCGCCCGGCGCGAAGTGCTGGAACAGGTCCCCTTCGTCACCGAGTACGGCGTGGAGTTGGGCCTCCTCGTCGACCTCCTCCAACTGGTGGGACTGGACGCGATGGCCCAGGTGGACCTGGGCTCCCGCGCGCACGGCCACCAGTCCGTGCACGCGCTCGGCCGGATGGCCGGGCAGATCATGCTCACCGCGTGGTCCCGGCTGGAACGCCAGGGCCGCGTGGTGTCCTCGGTACCCCCGGCTCACACGCTGCTGCAGTTCGGTCTCGACGGGCGGGCCGGCCTGGTGGACGTGGGAGTGGCGGAACGGCCGCCGCTCGCCTCGCTCATGCTGGAGGAGGACGTCGCGTGAAGGTGCTGATCAACGCGGGACCGTGGCTGGCGGTCCCGCCGCCCGGCTACGGCGGAATCGAGAACGTGGTCGCCACCCTGGTCCCCGCGCTGCGCGAACGCGGCGTGGAGGTCGTGCTGGCCTCCGTGGCGTCGAGCACGCTGGAGGCCGACGAGCTGATCGCCGTCTACGACGAGGGCCAGTTCGCGGAGTTGCAGAAGCCGTACAACCAGGTCATGGGGATCGCGCACGCGCACCAGGCGCGGGTGGCCGTCGAGCTGCGCGGCCGCGACGACATCGACCTCGTGCACGACCACGTGGAGGTCGTCGGGCCGGCGGTGCTGGCCGCGCTGGGCGGGCCGCCGGTCCTCCACACCCTCCACTGGGACCTGCGCAAGCACCCGGCGTTCTACGGCGCCTTCCCGCGCTCGATCGCGGTCAACGGGGTGTCGGACTCGCAGCTCGCCCGCGCCCCGGAGGCTCTGCGCGCGGCCTCGCTGGGCGCCGTCCACCTGGCCACGCCGCTGGCCGGCCAGGACGTCCGCGCCGAGCGCGGCGAGCACCTGGTGATCATGGGACGGATCTGCGGGCTCAAGGGCCAGCACGTGGCCGCCCGCATCTGCCAGAAACTCGGCCTGCCGCTGGTCGTGGCCGGCCCGGTCTGCGGCCGGGACAGCCAGGCCGAGCTGGACGTCGTCCTGCAGGACCCCTACCACCCGCTGCACAGCCACCCCGACGTGCGCTACCACCTCGACCAGGTGTCCCGCTACCTCGACGGCGACCTGGTCAGGTGGGTCGGCGCGGTCGGCGGCCAGGAAAGGGACGAGCTGTACGCCTCGGCCCGTGCCGCGCTCTTCCCCATCCAGTGGGACGAGCCGGGCGGCACGGCGGTCGTCGAGGCCCTGGCGCTCGGGGTGCCGCCGGTGGGCCTGCGCCGCGGCTGCCTGCCCGAGATCATCGACCACGGCCGCACCGGCTTCCTCGCCGACACCGAGGAGGAACTGGCCGAGTACGTCCAGCGGGTGGACGAGATCGATCCGGAGGAGTGCCGCCGCGAGGCCCGGCGCCGCTTCTCGCCCGGCGTGATGGCCGACCGCTACCTGGACCTGTACGACCGGGTGCTGCGCGCCGACTGATAGACATGTCCGATGATTCGCGTACTTCTGGCCGAGGACCAGGCCGTGATCAGGCACGCGCTCGCGACCCTGCTCGGCCTGGAGGCCGACTTGGAGATCGTGGCCGCGGTCGAGTCCGGTGACGCGGCCCTGGCGTCGGCCGCCGCGCACCGGCCGGACGTGGCCGTGCTGGACATCGACATGCCCGGCACCCTCGACGGGCTGGCCGCCGCGGCGGAGATCCGGGCCAGGGTGCCCTCGTGCCGCACGCTCATGCTCACCGCCTACGGCAAACCCGGCCATCTCAAGCGGGCCCTGACCGCCCAGGTGGACGGCTTCCTGCTGAAGACCGCGCCGCCGGAGGACCTGGTCGCGGCGATCAGGGAGGTCACCCGGGGCGGCCGGGTGCTCGACCCGTCGCTCGCGGTCACCGCCTGGGACCTGGCCGACAACCCGCTCACGCCGCGCGAGGCCGACGTGCTGCGGCTGGTGGCGGGCGGCGCCGAGGCCCCCGACATCGCCCGGCGGCTGCACCTGACCGCCGGGACCGTGCGCAACTACCTGACGGCCATCGTGGCCAAGCTAAACGCGCGCAACCGCACCGACGCCGTGCGCATCGCCACCGAGGCCGGCTGGATCTAGCGGGGCGCGCGCGTCGAGCCGGAACCAGCCGTCCGCGGCGGCGGTCGTGAGCCGGCCGCCCAGCGTGGCCAGGCGGGTGGTGAGGTTGCCCAGCCCGGACGAGCCGCGACGGGCGGCCGCCGTGCCCGCGCCGTCGTTGCGGACGAGCAGCCCGACCTCGCCGCCGGCCACGGAGGTGGAGATCACGCAGGCGCGCGCGGCGCTGTGGCGCAGGACGTTCGTCACGGCCTCGCGCAGCACGGTGCTGAGCACGGTCTCGACCTCGGCCGGCAGCTCGGGGTGCGCGAGCCGCAGAGTGACCTCGACCCCGGCCGCCGCCAGCACCTTCCCGGCCGACTCGGCCTCGGCGGCGAAGGACAGCTCGCGCTGCTCGCCGGTGACCGAGCGCAGGTCGTCCTGGGCGTGCTCGGCCATGGTGACGACGTTCTCCAGCTCCCGGACGGGGTCGGGCAGGCGGCGGGCGAGCTCGCAGGTGAGCAGGATGGCGGCCAGGCTGTGGCCGAGCAGGTCGTGCAGGTCGCGGGCGGCCCGCAGGCGCTCCTCGACGACGGCCGACCGCGCCAGGCTCTCCCTGGCCGCGTGCAGCTCCTTGGCCAGCTGGGCCAGGCGCAGGAGGCTGTAGACCACCACGCCGGTGGTGAGCGTGCTCACCGTGATGTTGACGCGGCCGGGCAGCTCGTACAGGGAGGCGACCGTCCAGACCGCGGCCAGGATCGCGGCCGTCAGGGGCCAGGCCGTCCGCGGGCGGAAGGCGAGCAGCACCGGACCGGCGAGGAAGCCCGCCGCCCCCAGCCAGATCGGCCCGAACACCGGGATCGGGGCGAAGGTGAGCGCCGCCATCACCCCCAGCGCCACCATGTGGCGGCCGGTGACCGAGCGCAGCTGCATGACGACGATCACGGCCAGCGCCGCGACCGCGGGCGCCAGCAGCCCGGCCGGGATCTGCAGCAGCGCCTTGACGCTGAACCCGACCAGCACGGCGGCCAGCAGGACCACCGAGACGTCGGGCGGCTCGCGCCGGGCCGCCGCGGGCGGGCGCGGGGCGGGCAGCACGGCCTCCACCGTGTACCGGCCCCGGCCGGACAGGCCGCGGGTGAGCGTGCCGCCCGCCGCCGCCACCTGGCGGGTGAGCCCCGCCGGGCCGGCGAGCCCGCCGGCGTCGTCGTCCTCGGCCGTGCGGCGGCCGTCGTCGGCCACGCGCAGGCGCACCTGGGCTCGTTCCGGCTCCTCCCAGGTCTCGATCACGCACACCGTGGCGGTGCCGCGGCGGGCGACGTCCGTGACCGCCTCGCGCAGCACCGAGGCGAGCAGCGCGCCCGCCGGGCCCAGCGGCTCGGTGTGGGCGGCGCGCACCTCCACGCCGACGCCGGCCGCCTCCAGCAGGGCGCGGGCGGTGGTCAGCTCGGGGGCCAGGGACATCGCGCGGTAGCCGGCCGCCGCGGCGCGCGCGTCCGCCAGCGACAGCCGTGCCGTCGCGACCACCTCGCCGAGCGTTCCGGCCGCGTCCCGCGGGGCGGCCAGCGCCCGCCGCGCGCCCGCGCCGATCGTGGCCAGGCCGCGGCCGAGGCCGTCGCTCAGCTCCGCGGCGATGCGCAGCCGCTCCTCGGCCACCGCCGCCGCGGCCAGCGCGGGACGGGTGGCCTCCATCTCGGCCACCCGCTCGACCAGCCGGATCAGGCCGAACACGACCAGCGACACCAGCACCGTGGTGATCGCGAGGTCCGTCGTGGAGACCGCGTCCCCGGCATTGCGCCAGTGGTGGATCACGACGCCGCTGAAGGCCACCGCGGGCGCCAGCGCCCACCAGCGCGTCACCAGCAGCGACCCGGCCAGGAAGCCCAGGATCGCGACGGACGCGCCCTGCCCCAGCGTCACCGCGTAGACCAGCACCCCCTGGACGGCGAGCAGCCACCCCCACCTGGCCCGCAGCGTGAAGGCGCACTGCACGGCCAGCACCGGCAGCGCCCCCCAGGCGCCGGCCACCACGTAGACGCCGGCCAGCGAGGCCAGCACCACGACGACGATCAATCGGGCGACACGCACGCCCAGAAGCTTAGGAGAACCCCCGCGGCAGCACGGTGACCGGGCAGGACGACGACCGCAGCACCTTCATCGCCAGCTCGCCCAGGAACACCCGGTGGGGCTGGGCGTCCTCGCCGGCGGCGCAGACCAGCAGCTCGCCGGGCAGCCACTCGACGTCCTTGAGCGCGGCCTGCACGTCGTGGCCCTCGGCCACCTCCGACTCGGCCTCGATGCCGGTGCTCTCCCAGGCCAGCCGTACGGCCAGGGCGAGGTCGTCGCGCAGCTTGCCCTGGTTCTCGGTGCGCAGGTCGAGGGTGATCAGCCGGAGCGGCACGTCGAGCCGCAGCGCCGCCTGGGCCACCCGCTCGACCGCCGCGTCGCACTGCGGCCGGTGGACGTAGGCCAGGGTGAGCCGGGCGGGCTCGTCGGGCGGCACGTAGCCCGAGGGCGCCAGCATCACCGCCTCCGGCGACAGGTGCAGCAGGTGGTCGGCGGTGCTGCCGACGGCGATGCGGCCGTACTGGCCGCCGCTCGCCGAGCCGACCACGATCAGGTCGGCCCTGATCCTGCTGGCCAGCACCGACAGCCCGCGGCCGGTGCCCCGGCTCTCGAACGCCATGTACTCGGCCGGGACGACGCCCAGCTCCTCACCCGCGTGCGCCAGGTTGGCCTGGGCCTCGACGGCCAGCCCCGGGCTGCCCGGGGGATAGATCGACGCCACCGTGAGCTCGCCCCCGGTCAGCCGGGTGATGGCGGCCCCGAGCGCGAGGGCGTCCCGCCCACCGGGGTCGTTGCTGTAGCCGACGATCACGTGCTCTCCGATCACGTTTGCCTCCTTACCCGCTCTGAACTGGGAATACGCGGTCTGCGTCGATGCGTTTGAAACGATTGGAGGCGTAAAAACAGTGAAGATCACCCTTGACACCCGTTTCAACGGGTCCCTCGGCCCGGTCACCCTTCGTGAAGCGGTTCAGCACCTCAAGGCGCACGACCTGACGTGCACCGTCCCCGCCGGCGTCGTCGAGCAGAAGGTCACCGTCTTCTCCGACTGCGTGGAGCGCGGCTTCACCCCGCTGCGCAGCGAGATCATGGCCGCGTACTACATGGCCGAGCGGGACGCCACCGCCGAGGCGTTCGACCGCGGCCTCATCACCGAAGGCGAGCTGGAGCAGAGGCGCGCCCTCCTCGTGCGCCAGTATCTTGGGTAAGGACCGGAATCGCCCTTTCGGTCGAAGCATTTGACGATCAGAGTTCATAAGGTCGTGTCCACTACCCGTTCACGGATTGGACACCTGTGTACCGCGACATCGTCGACTTCGCTCTGACCACGCCCGGGTGGCTGCACGCCCTCGCCGAGTTCGGCACGGACGCCGGCCTGTTCATCTTCGCGGCGCTGTTCCTCGTGTGCTGGTGGCGGGCCCGCCAGGCCCCCGCCCGCGACCTCGCGCTCGCCATCGCCGGTCCGGCCGGGGTGGTGGGCGCGTACATCGTGAGCGAGGGCGTGAAGCTGCTGGTCCGGGAGGACCGGCCGTGCCGCGGCGGCATCGCCACGATCGCGGCCTGCCCGCCCTCCACGGACTGGTCCTTCCCCAGCAACCACACCGTGATCGCCGCCGGGGCGGCGGGCACGCTCATCCTGGTCTGGCGCGCCCTGGCCTGGGTGGTGCTGCCGCTGGCCGCCCTGATGGGCTTCTCCCGGGTGTTCGTCGGCGTGCACTACCCGCACGACGTGGCCGGCGGCTTCCTGCTCGGCCTGGTGCTCGCGCCGCTGTTCGCGCTGCTGCTGGTCGGCGCGGTCACCCCCGCGGTCAGGCTCGCGCGAAGCCGTCTGTCGCCGCGATGAGCCGGTCGACGATGCCGGGCTCGGTCGCCGCGTGCCCGGCGTCGTGCACCACCTGGAAGTCGGCCTCGGGCCAGGCCTTGTGCAGGTCCCAGGCGGTGGCCATGGGCGTGCAGGCGTCGTAGCGGCCCTGGATGATCACGGCCGGGATGTGCCGGACGCGGTCGACGTCCCTGATGAGCTGCTCGGGCTCGAACCAGCCGCCGTGGTGGAAGTAGTGGTTCTCGATCCTGGCGAACGACACCGCCATCTTGTCCTCGCCGAACTCCGCCACCAGGCTCGGGTCGGGCAGCAGCGTGATCGTGGCGCCCTCCCACTGCGACCACGCCTTGGCCGCCGCGAGCCGGACCGCGTCGTCGTCGCCTTCGAGCCGGGCGCGGTAGGCGGCCATGAGGTCGCCGCGCTCCTCGACGGGGATCGGCGCCAGGTACGACTCCCACAGGTCGGGGAACAGGTAGCTCGCGCCCTCCTGGTAGAACCAGCGCAGCTCGTGCGGGCGCAGCGTGAAGATGCCGCGCAGCACCAGCTCGGTCGTACGGTCGGGGTGCGTCTGGGCGTAGGCCAGCGACAGCGCGCTGCCCCACGACCCGCCGAACACCTGCCACCGCTCGATGCCCAGGTGCTCGCGCAGCCGTTCCATGTCGGCCACCAGATTCCAGGTGGTGTTGGCGGCCAGCGAGGTGCCCGGCGTGCTGGCGTGCGGCAGGCTGCGCCCGCAGTTGCGCTGGTCGAACAGGACGATGCGGTACAGCTCGGGGTTCCACTGCCGGCGGTGGTTGGCGCTGCACCCGGCGCCCGGCCCGCCGTGCAGCATGACGGCCGGCTTTCCGTCGGGGTTGCCGCAGACCTCCCAGTAGATCTGGTTGCCGTCACCCACGTCGAGCAGGCCGGACTCGTAGGGTTCGATGGGCGGGTACAGAGTTCTCATGTCTCGCGATCCTGCCATGGAGCAGGAGTCGGTCGAATTGTGCCGGTCCGCGCCTAGAGTGACCGTATGGACCTGGTGACGATCGACGACATCCGCGCGGCGGCCGGGCGGATCAACGGAACCGCGGTGCGCACGCCGCTCCTGAGGATGGGCGAGGCGTGGCTGAAGCCCGAGAGCCTGCAGCCGGTCGGGTCGTTCAAGATCCGCGGCGCCTACAACGCGCTGGCCGCGCTGCGTCCGGCCGGCGTCGTCACGCACTCCTCCGGCAACCATGGCCAGGCGCTGGCGTTCGCGGCGGCGCAGTTCGGCGTGCCGTGCGTGGTCGTCGTGCCCGAGGGCACCCCGGCGGTCAAGGCGGCGGCGATCGAGGGGTGGGGCGCCGAGCTGGTGGTCGTGCCGCCCGACCAGCGCGAGGTGACGGCCGAGCGGCTGGCCGGCGAGCGCGGCCTGACGCTGGTGCCGCCCTACGACCACCGCGCGATCATCGCCGGGCAGGGCACGATCGGGCTGGAGATCGTCGAGGACCTGCCGGACGTCGAGGTGGTGCTCGTGCCGGTCAGCGGCGGCGGGCTGGCCGCCGGCGTGGCGGCGGCGGTCAAGGCGCTGCGGCCCGACGTCCGCGTGTACGGCGTGGAGCCCGAGCTGGCCGCCGACGCCGCCGAGAGCCTGGCGGCCGGGCACGTGGTCGCCTGGGAGACCACCCGCACGTTCCGGACCATCGCCGACGGGCTGCGCGTGAACCAGGTGTCCGAGCTGACCTTCGCCCACCTGCGCGAACACCTCGAAGGCATCGTCACCGTCGCGGAGGACGAGCTGCGGGCGGCCATGCGGCACATCGCGCGCACGGCCCGGCTGGTGGCCGAGCCCAGCGGCGCGGCGACCACGGCCGCCCTGCTGTCGGGCCGCGTCCCCGCCGGGCGCACGGTGGCCGTGCTGTCCGGGGGGAACGTCGATCCGGAGCTGTTCGCCCAGGTCTACGCCTGAGCCCAGGCGTGGCGGGTGAGGAAGCCGCGCTCGCCGGTGGCGTACTCGTGGAAGGCCTGCTGCACTTCGGCCAGCTCGGGCACCACCGCGCGGACCATTGCGCCCTCCTTGTACTCCAGCTCGTAGCCGGGGGAGACCTGGAGGAAGTGCCGGCCGAAGTTCACCAGGGCGACGAACGGGTTCTGCGGCGACAGGGTGGCCAGGACGTCCTGGACCAGCCCGAGGTCGGGGTCGTGCACGACCATCCCGTCGCCGGTGTGGAGCTGCATGCCCTCGTACACGCCGAGCGGGGCCACGTTGTGCACCAGGTCGCGCTGGGGGTCGTAGCAGACCAGGCCGTGCGCGCGGGCGGTGGTGAACACCTGGGCCGAGCTCTCGTCCATCGTGTCCAGGTCCATCGTCACCAGGACGTGCCCGGGGTACAGGGTGACCTGCCCGGGCAACTCCTTGGCGACGTCGGGCACGTCCCCCTCGACGGGGTCGCTCCGCTTCACCGCCAGATACGTGGTCCGGGCCTGATCCCTGCTGATCGGCACGGGCTCGTCCCAGACCATCAACTCAACGCTCATCGGTCCATCTTGCCGAACGTCCACCGTGCCGGCGCGCCACTGGGGTCAAGAGTCCGTGATGTACGGTTCAGCGCGGTTTCTCGGACTGGGGCACCAGCTCCACCGTGCAATGGGCGCACCGGCTGGCCTCGGCCGGGATGTCGGACAGGCACTCGGGGCACTCCTTGGTCGTCGCCGCCTTGTCGCGGTCGAACAGGTGGATCAGCCGCGTCATCGGGGCCACGACCAGCCAGTAGACGACCGCCGCGATGACCAGGAAGGTCAGCAGGTGGTTGAGGAAGTCGCCGTACTTGAACTGGCTGCCGTTGATCGTGAAGGAGTATTCGGCGAAGTTCGGCTGCCGGCCGCCGGTCACCGCGCCGATGAGCGGGGTGATGAGATCGGTGACCAGTGCCTGGACGAGCCCGCTGAAGGTCGCCCCGACGATGACGGCGACGGCCAGCTCGACGATGTTGCCTCGGAGTAAGAACTTCTTGAAACCGCCCATGGAGTCGGCATATTGCCGGGGGCCGCGGCCTGAAACCCCGATGGCCCCCGACAGAGCCCGACGGAGAACGTCGTGGCCGGTCAGACCTGCGGCGCGAGCCGTTCGAGATCGAAGCGGCCGCGCCGCACGCCGTCGAGGAACGCGGCCCACTCGTCGGTGGTGAACGACAGGACGGCACCGCTGGCGTCCTGACTTCCCCGCACCCAGACCCGGTCGGCGAGCATGGTGACCTCGACGCAGTCGCCATTGTTGCACCGTTGCCAGCGTGCCTGGTCAAGGGCAGGTGGGCGTTTCATCCATTACCTCCTGAAGGCGGCTGTAGAGGTATTGAGCCGAAGGTGATTTTACCTTGACAGCAGAGGATGACCAGGCGACAAAAGGGGCAGTGCAGCTGCCGGCGCCGGACAAAACAAAAGGCGGGCGTCCGTGAGGACGACCGCCGGAAAAAAGCGCCGCGCGCTCAGCCGGACTGACGTATTCCATGCAGGAACGCGTCCCATTCCCGGGCGCTGAACGTGAGGACGGGGCCGGCCGGGTTCTTGTTGTCCCGCACGCCGATCTCGCCGGCGGACAGCAACGCGACCTCGACGCATTCTCCGTTGTTGCAGCGCGACGCGGCCCGCCACCGCGGACCCGCCTGGACGTCAGGGTGGTGGGACGTCATTGTCTCCCCCTCGTGCATCGACAATGGGCGCGGCGGCGGTCGGACCTCGCCGGGCGCGCTGGAACGGTGTTGATCGGACACCGGCGATCTCACGTGGAGAGCGAAAGTGTCCCAATGGATGAACAGTAGCACCTGGCACTTGCCACGGAAGCGAGGTCCCGATGTGTCGGAGGCATCATGCCAGGTGGCCGGAGAAAAGAGATGATCTCGTGACGAAGTGCTAAGCGAAGGTCGCGGCCATCTCGGTAATTCGCCGCTTCGATTCCTGGATGCCCAGGGCCTCGGCCCGCAGATGGTCGATGATCTCGCGAAATCGCCGGACCACCTTATCGGCCTCCAGGTAGAAAAGGCCCATTTGATGTTCCACGAAAATGGTGTCGGCGATGCCGGAGTCATGGTCGAACTCCATGAGCCGGAAGGTGCTGTCGAAACCCACGTGCGCCCCCGCCGTGAACGGGATCACCTGGATGGTGACGTGCGGCAGCTCGCTCAGCTCGATGAGCCGGTCGAGCTGTTCACGCATGGTCTGCCGGCTGCTCACGTGCCGGTAGAGCACCGACTCGTCCAGCAGGACCCAGTAGCGCAGGGTGTCGGGCCGGTGCAGCCACTCCTGGCGTTTCATCCGCACCCTGACCCGGTCGTCGAGCACGTCGGGCGCGATGCGGGGCAGCCAGCCGCGGATCACGGCGCGGGCGTAGTCCTCGGTCTGGAGCAGGCCGGGCACGGTGGTGATCTCGTACTCGGTGATGGCGCTGGCCTCCGCCTCCAGGCCGAGCATCTGCCGCAGCTCGCGGTTGTCGTAGAACTGCCACCACTCCTTCTGCCTGGCGTCCTTGGCCAGCGTCATGAGCTGGGCGGACTCGGCGGGGGAGACCTCGTACAGGCGGCACAGGTCGCGCACGTCGCGCAGGCTGACGCCGCGCTGGGCGGTCTCGATCCGGCTGATCTTGGCCGGGGAGCACAGGAGGAGCTGGGCGACCTCGGCGATGCTGAGGTTCTTCTCGTTGCGCAGCTCGCGTAAGCGCATCGCCAGTTGCCGCTGGCGGAGCGTCGGGTTGGGGATGGTCATCGCCGCACACTCCCTTCCCGCGCGGTGGCCGGTTGCCCCGGAGCGTACCCCCGGGTTCGGTTTCGAAGGCATGTGCGGTAGGTAATCGTCACCGGCACGTTCCTATGGCAAGTGCCAATTCGGGGTGGGTTTCCGGTGTCGGAGGGTAAAAGTCAGCCAAGCCGTAAGAGAGGGGGATGCCCTGGGGCTGATTTGATCAAACCACCAGAGATCGAAATGCCGCGTTCATTCCCTGACGTGATGGCTCACCAGAGGCCGTCCGTCACATAAGGCTGGGCCGACGGGGGCTCGTCGGCCCGGCTGCGACGATCGTTCGCTCCTGCCAGAGCGAGGATCGACCGTCCTGATCGCGGGGGATCGGGGACGCAGCGTCGCGTCGCCCGATCGCGGGTGCGGATCCGGTGCGCGGGGGCCGCGCACCGGATCCGTGAACCTCGCCGCACCCCCCACCGGGCCGAACACGTGAGCCGCCTTCGACACCGCGCCGTCGGAGGCGGCTCACTCGATTTTTCGGAGTATTCCGGACGGACGCGTGGGAAGGAACAGGGTGGCCTTGTCCGGCGGACCGGGGGAACGGAACATGGGGAGAGACCGCAAGGGAGCCTCGATGATCGAGATCTGGCCTGGAGACCCCTATCCTCTCGGGGCGACGTACGACGGCGCGGGCACGAACTTCTCGCTCTACACCGAGGTCGCCCAGGCGGTGGAGCTGTGCCTGTTCGACGAGGACAACGTCGAGTCGCGGGTGCCGCTCACGGAGGTCGACGGGTTCATCTGGCACGGTTACCTGCCGGGCATCGGCCCCGGCCAGCGTTACGGCTACCGCGTGCACGGGCCGTACGAGCCGGCGCGCGGGCTGCGCTGCAACCCCAACAAGCTGCTGCTCGACCCGTACGCGATGGCGATCGAGGGCGGCGTCGACTGGCACGAGGCGGTCTACGGCTACCGGTTCGGCCAGCCGGACACGCGCAACGACGCCGACTCCTCCCCGTACGTGCCGCGGTCCATCGTGATCAACCCGTTCTTCGGGTGGGGGCACGACCGGCCGCCGGCGACGCCGTACCACGACACGGTGATCTACGAGGCCCACGTGCGCGGGCTGACGATAAGCCATCCCAAGATCCCCAAGCACCTGCGCGGCACGTACGCGGCGCTCGGCCACCCCGAGATCCTCGACCACCTCACCAAGCTCGGCGTGACGGCGCTGGAGCTGATGCCGGTGCACCAGTTCGTCACCGACCACATCCTGGAGCAGCGCGGCCTGTCCAACTACTGGGGCTACAACTCCATCGGCTTCTTCGCCCCGCACAACCGCTACTCCAGCACCGGGCAGCGCGGCGGGCAGGTGCTGGAGTTCAAGGCGATGGTGCGCAGCCTGCACGAGGCGGGCATCGAGGTCATCCTCGACGTCGTCTACAACCACACCGCCGAGGGCAACCACCTGGGGCCGACGCTGGGGTTCAGGGGCATCGACAACAGCAACTACTACCGCCTGGTCGAGAACGACAAGCGCTACTACGTCGACACCACCGGCACGGGCAACAGCCTGCTCATGCGCTCCCCGCACGTCCTCCAGATGATCATGGACTCGCTCCGCTACTGGGTCATCGAGATGCACGTCGACGGGTTCCGCTTCGACCTCGCCTCCACCCTCGCCCGCGAGCTGCACGAGGTCGACCGGCTGAGCGCGTTCTTCGACCTGGTGCAGCAGGACCCGGTGTTGTCGCAGGTCAAGCTCATCGCCGAGCCCTGGGACGTCGGCCCCGGCGGCTACCAGGTCGGCAACTTCCCCTCGCGCTGGACCGAGTGGAACGGCCGCTACCGCGACACGATCCGCGACCTGTGGCGCGGGCAGGCCGCCACGCTGCCCGAGTTCGGCTCCCGCCTGACCGGGTCCAGCGACCTGTACAAGGACGACAGCCGCCGCCCGGCCGCCTCCATCAACTTCGTGACCTGCCACGACGGCTTCACCCTGCAGGATCTCGTCGCGTACAACGACAAGCACAACGAGGCGAACAAAGAGGGCAACCGCGACGGCACCGACGACAACCGGTCGTGGAACTGCGGCGAGGAGGGCCCGGCGAGCCTGGCCATCGAGTCGCTGCGCGAGCAGCAGAAACGCAACTTCCTCACCACGTTGTTCCTGTCGCAGGGCGTGCCGATGCTCTCGCACGGCGACGAGCTGGGCCGCACCCAGAAGGGCAACAACAACGGCTACTGCCAGGACAACGAGCTGACCTGGGTCGACTGGTCCGACATCAGGGAGAACTGGCTGCTGCTGGAGTTCACCCAGGAGCTCGCGGCGCTGCGGAAGAAGCATCCGGTCTTCCGGCGCAGGAGGTTCTTCTACGGCAGGCCGGTCCGCGGGCTGAGCGACATCGCCTGGCTCACCCCGTCCGGGGAGGAGATGACCGACAGCGACTGGAACGTCGGCTACGCCAAGTCGCTGGCCGTCTTCCTCAACGGCGACGCCATCACCGAGCCCGACCGACGCGGCCGCCCGATCCGGGACGACTCCTTCCTGCTGCTGTTCAACGCCCACCACGACACGATCAAGTTCACGATCCCCCAGGACTACGGCGAGATGTGGCACACCGAGATCGACACCGCGATGCCCATCAGGCTCGACGTGCGGATGGTGCGCGCGGGCGAGGCGATCGAGGTCCCCGGACGCAGCGTGCGGGTACTGCGCCGTGTCTAGGCCGGCCTCGACGTACCGGGTGCAGCTCACCCCCGACTTCGGTTTCGCGCAGGTCGCCGAGATCGCCGGCTACCTGCGCGACCTCGGCGTCAGCCACGTCTACCTGTCGCCGGTGCTGCAGGCCACGCCCGGCTCGCGGCACGGCTACGACGTCGTCGACCACTCCAGGATCAGGGAGGAGTTCGGCGGGGCCACCGGCTTCCGCGAGATGGCCCAGGAACTGGCCGCGCACGACCTGGGCATCGTCATCGACATCGTGCCCAACCACATGAACACGATGAACGCCCAGTTCTGGTCGGTGCTCAAGGACGGGCCCGCCTCGCCGTACGCGAACTGGTTCGACATCGAGTGGGTGGAGGGGAAGGTGGCGCTGCCGGTGCTCGGCGACGACACCGAGCCCGTGGTCGACGGCGACGTCCTGCGCTACCACGAGCACGCCTTCCCCCACCCGGGCCACTACCGGCTGGTCGACTGGCGGGAGGGCCCCGGCTACCGGCGCTTCTTCGACGTCTCCTCGCTGATCGGGCTGCGCGTGGAGGACCCGGCGGTGTTGTCCGCCACGCACGAGGTGATCTTCTGGCTGCTCGACGAGGGCCTGGTCGACGGGTTGCGCATCGACCACCCCGACGGCCTGGCCGACCCCCGCGGCTACCTCGACCGGCTGCGTGAGCGGACCGGCGGCCCCTGGACGGTCGTGGAGAAGATCCTCATCGGCCCCGAGCGGCTACAGCCCGACTGGGCCTGCGACGGCACGACCGGCTACGAGGTGCTCAACCGGGTCAACGGCCTGTTCGTCGACCCCTCGGGCAAGGAGCCGCTGGTCCGGCTGTTCAGCGAGCTGACCGGGCAGCCCGACGAGTACCGTCCGGTGATGACGCAGGCCAAGCGCGAGGTGCTCGACCTGTTCTTCGGGGCGGAGATCGACCGGCTGGCCAGGGTCACCGGCTGCGCACCCGCCGCGGTGTCGGAGCTGCTGGCCGCGATGCCGCTCTACCGGGCGTACCTGGTGCCGGGGGAGGAACCGCCGCCCGAGTCGGTGGAGATCGTCGAGCTGGCCGCCGCCGAGTGCTCGCCCGCCGTGCGGCCGCTCGTCCGGGAGGTCCTGTACGGCTCGCCGGAGGCGATCGTGCGCTTCCAGCAGACGTGCGGCCCGGTCATGGCCAAGGGCGTGGAGGACACCGCGCTGTACCGGTGGTTCCCGCTGTCGTGCCTCAACGAGGTGGGCGGCGAGCCGGACGCGTTCGGCGTGTCGGTCGAGGAGTTCCACGACTTCTGCGGGGAGATGTCCCCATACACGATGACGACCCTGTCCACCCACGACACCAAGCGGTCGGAGGACGTGCGGGCCCGGTTGTCGGTGTTGTCGGAGATGCCGCGGGAGTGGGCGTCCGTGGTGTCGGAGTGGTCGCGGGAGCTCTCCTTCGACCCCCATCTCGACTACCTGGCCTGGCAGAACCTCATGGCCGCCTGGCCGATCTCCGCGGAACGCTTCACCGACTACCTGCTCAAGGCGGCTCGCGAGGCCAAGACCGCGATCTCGTGGGTACGTCCCGACGCCGGCTACGAGCGGCGGCTGCGGGAGTTCGCGCAGGCCGCCGTGCGGCTGCCGGTGGAGGAGTTCACCGAGCGCATCGAGCCGTTCGCGATGTCGAACTCGCTCGGGGCCAAGCTGGTGCAGCTGATGATGCCCGGGGTGCCCGACGTGTACCAGGGCAACGAGACCACCGACTTCTCGCTGGTCGATCCGGACAACCGGCGGCCCGTGACGTACCCGCGCAAGCCCGAGACCTCCTGGGACGCCGCCAAGCTCCTGGTCACGACGCAGGCGTTGCGGCTGCGCAGGCGGCTCGGGGGCGCGGCGCCGTACCTGCCGCTGCGGGCGGAGGGGGAGGCGGCCGAGCACGCGATCGCCTTCGCCCGGGGCGAAGGCCCGCGGGCGGTGGCGGTCGCCACCAGGCTGCCGGTACGCCTCGCGCGCCGCTCCGCGGTCGCCGGCCACTCGGTGTGGGGCGACACCACCTTGACGCTGCCCGGCGGATCCTGGCGCGACCTGCTCACCGGCGAGCCGCACTCGGGGACGGTTCCGCTGGCCCGGCTGCTCGATCAGTACCCCGTCTCACTGCTGGAGCGACATGATCTTTGAGGTCTGGGCACCGAAGGCCACGGCTGTCGAGGTCGACGTTCTGGACGGACGCCGGCCGATGTCCCAGGGGGAGAGAGGCTGGTGGTGGGCCGAGGTCGCCGAGGCCGGCCACGGCACCAGGTACGCCTTCGTCCTCGACGGCGGCGGGCCCTACCCCGACCCGCGCTCCCGGCGGCAGCCCGAGGGGGTGTTCGGGCCGAGCGCGGTCTACGAGCACGACCGCTTCACCTGGTCCGACCACGACTGGAAGGGCCGCGACCTGCGCGGTTCGGTGATCTACGAGCTGCACGTCGGCACGTTCACCGGCGAGGGGACGTTCGCCGCGGCGATCGAGCGGCTGGAGCACCTGGTCGAGCTCTGCGTGGACTTCGTGGAGATCATGCCGGTCGCCCCCGTCCCCGGCGGGCGCAACTGGGGGTACGACGGCGTCGACCTCTACGCGGTCAACGAGACGTACGGCGGGCCCGACGGGCTGAAGTCGTTCGTGGACGCGTGCCACCGGGCCGGGATCGGCGTCATCCTGGACGTGGTCTACAACCACCTGGGGCCATCGGGCAACTTCCTCCACCCCTTTGGTCCGTATTTTTCCGGCTTTGCTGGTAGCTATTGGGGCGAAGCGGTCAACCTGGACGGGCCGGGGTCCGACGAGGTCCGCCGGTACTTCGTCGGCAACGCCGTCCAGTGGCTGCGCGACTATCACGTCGACGGGCTGCGGCTGGACGCCGTCCACGCGCTGCACGACAGGCGCGCCCGCCACCTGCTGGCCGAGCTGTCGGAGGAGGTCGACGCGCTGGCCTGCTCGCTCGGCCGGCCGCTGTCGCTGATCGCCGAGTCCGACCTCAACGACCCGCGCATGGTACGCCCGCTGGAGGCCGGCGGCCTCGGGATGACCGCGCAGTGGAACGACGACGTCCACCACGCCCTGCACACCGCCGTGAGCGGCGAGAGCCACGGCTACTACGAGGACTTCGCCGACCCGTCGGCGCTGGCCCGGGTGCTGACCCGGGGCGTGCTGCACGACGGCGGCTACTCCAGCTTCCGCGACCGGGCGCACGGGCAGCCCTTCACCGGCGTGCCCGGCCACCGGCTGGTCGCCTGCCTGCAGAACCACGACCAGATCGGCAACCGGCCCGGCGGCGACCGCCTGCCCGTGTCCGCACTCAGGCTCGGGGCCGGTTTGCTGCTGACCTCGCCGTTCACGCCGATGTTGTTCATGGGGGAGGAGTGGGGGGCCGGCACGCCGTTCCTGTTCTTCTCCGACCACGTGGAGCCCGAGCTGCGGGAGAGCGAGGGGACGCGGCGCGAGCGCGAGTTCGACGGCTTCGGGTACGCCTGGGACGCGCCGAACCCGTCCGACGAGGAGGCGTTCCTCCGTTCCAAGCTGGACTGGAGCGAGCTGAAGGAGGAGGAGAACTGGTCCCTGCTGTGCTGGTACAGGGACCTCATCGCGCTGCGCAAGGCGCTGCCCGAGCTGTCGGATCCGCGGCTGGACCGGGTGCGGGTGGAGGCCGATCCGGAGGGCAGGTGGCTGGTCATGTGGCGCGGGACGGTGTGCGTCAGCGTCAACTTCTCCCCGGAGACGCTGACGTTGCCGCCGGCGGGCGCCACCCTCCTCCTGGCCTCGGACGACCCGGTCGCCGCGGGCCCCGACGGCCTCCGCCTCCCCGGCCAAACCCTCGCCATCACCCGCACCACCCCCTGACCGAACGTCTCCGCCTCCCCGGCGCTCGCCCCCCTGACCGGACGCTCTCCGCCTCCCCGGCGCTCGCCCCCCTGACCGGACGCTCTCCGCCTCCCCGGCCAGCCCCTCGCCACCCCCGGAATGCCCGGCCTTCACCTCCCCGGTGGTTGTCCACAGGGTGGGGGCCGGTCGGCGGGTTCGTCCCCAGAACCGGGTTCGGCCGCACCGCGGCCGGCCCGGTTCCGGATCCTGGGTGCCTCACCACGTTTTCGAAGGCGAGGCACCTCATGAAGATCGTTCTGCCGCTCCCCGCCATGCTGACCTCACTGTTCGTCGTAGCCGTGGAGCACCTGCCGTTCGACGTCGACACCTTCGTGCCCTGGCGCGTCCCCGCGCCGTACCGGAAGGCGGCCCGTGACGCGCTCGACACCCCGCCGTCCCTGACCGTCACCCATGTCCCCGCCCCCTGGCGACCGGCCGGCCTCACCCTCACGGGCGACGAACGGCGGCGGCTGCGCCGGGCCGGGCAACACGTGCTGGTGTCCACCACCGCGCCTCCACGCCGCCTGCCCGGCAACGCCCAGACAGCCAGAGCCGTCGCCCGCGCCCTCGCCCGCCAGTGCGACGGCCTGCTGATCGACCCGTCCACAGCCTCGGCCGTGCCCGCCTGCCCGAGGTCGCCGGGCGAGCCGGAAGACTTCCGCCTCGGCGACGACTGGCTCACCTGGGACGTGCAGATGCGCGACGACGCCACCTGTCCGCCGTGGGACCCGTCCGAGACGGCCGCCTGCGACTGCCTGCGCGTCACCTCGCGCGGCCTGCGCCGCTTCGCGCTCCCGGAGATCACCCTCGACGGCGCCGCCTGCGCCCACAGCCTCTGCGCGACCGCCCTCCTCCGATCGGTGGCCCATCGCCTGGTCGCCGACCAGCTCGCCCACCTGCGGGTGCACCCGCTGGCCAGCTGCCACGAGATCGACGACCTCCTGCGGATCCAGCCGTCCGGCGCCCTCCGGGGCGTCCCGCCGTTCGGCGTACGGCTGACCCCGTGCGACGCCGACCTCGCGGACCTCGCGGACCTCGCCGGCCTTGGCGAGCCGGGTAGCTCGGGCGCCATCCGCCGCCTGAAGGTGGGCCCCGCCCCCGGCAGCGGCCGGCTCACCTGTCTCAAGGTGGGGCCGCCGTCCGGCTCCACCGGCTCGGTCAACGACTGGCTGTGCGCCGCCGCCAGCCTCGACCTGACCTCCGCCGACCACCCCGCACGCCCGGCCCTCGCCGCCTGACCCCCGCCCCCGCGAGACGGCCAGACCCATGGAGCACGTACGTGCCTCCCGCTCATGCGCACGTTTCACGACCCCGTCGAAGGCCATCGGGCCCGGTCCGGCGAAAGGCAGGTGGTCAGCGGTGCAGGATCCGGGTGAGGGCCTGGTCGAGCGTGGACATGGGGTCCGACGTGGGGCGAGGGGCGCGCCAGGCCACGTACCCGTCGGGCCGCACCAGGACGGCGCCGCCTTCCCGCACCCCGTACCGTTCCCGCCAGCGGCCCTCCACGTCCACCAGCTCGTCGTCCACCAGGATGCGGGTGAGCTGCACGCCCAGGCGCTCCTTGACCACGCGGCCGGCGTCCATCCAGACCTGGCCGCCGCACTTGTCGGCCAGCAGGACGAAACCCGAGCCGAACAGGTCGATGGTCGAGATGCGCTGCCCCTCCCAGTCGAGCACGACGTGCGGGGCACGGCTGCCGGGCCGGCCGCTCGGGACGCGAGGGTCCTCCAGGAGCGAGCCGTCGTCGCCGGGCTCCTCCAGGACGGCGGCGGAGTGGTACCGGTAACCGAGCATCGCCTGCAGGAAATCCTCCAGGGGCTCGGGGTAGTCGGAGCGCTCGTCCACGGGCATCCGCACGCTGAGGTTGGCGAGCTGGGCGTCGGCGGTCAGGGCGCCGATCGGGCGGCGTTCGGCGTCGTAGGTGTCCAGGAAGCCGGGGCCGGCCTGCCCGCTGAGCACCAGCCAGAGGCGCCAGGCGATGTCGCAGCCGTCCTGGAGGGCGGTGCTGCCGCCCTGGCCGCCGGTGGGCGGCATGGTGTGGGCGGCGTCGCCGGCGAAGAAGACGCGTCCGGCGCGGAAGGTGTCGGCCACGACGTGCGCCAGGCTGAACGTCGCCGTGTCCAGCACCTGCACGTCCAGGTCCGGGATGCCGGTTCCGGCGCGGATGAGCTCGACACAGCGTTCCTCGGTGAGGGCGTCTGCGCCGCCGTCCGGGGAAGGGTTCTGGTTGATGCCGAGCACGTGCGCGCCGACGCCCGTGCCGGTCACGATGACGCCGGTGAACGTGTCGTTGTGGAGGTACCAGACGATGACCTCGCGCTCGTTCACCAGGCCGGTCAGATCGGCGTCGAACATGATCGAGCGCATCTGCACCAGGTCGCCCCTGCCGGAGGTGGGCACGGCCAGCCGCTCACGCAGCGGGCTCCGGTGGCCGTCGGCCGCCACCACGTAGTCGGCCCGTACGACGCTCTCCTCGCCGTCGGCGGCGCGGATCACGGCGGTGACGCCGTCGTCGTCCTGGTCGAGGGAGATCAGCTCGGTGGAGAAACGCAGGTCGGCGCCGAGCTCGTCGGCGTAGGCGCGCAGTACCCGCTCGACCTCCGACTGGGGGGCGCCCACGCGGGGCACGGGGGTGAGGTCGGCCAGGGCGTCGAACTCACCCGTGTCCTCGAAGATCATCTGCGGATCGGGGTCGGCCAGCGTCTTGGCGATCGCGATGCGCATGGAGTCGCCGATGCCGATCCAGATGTCGGCGAACGTCTGCTCGATCCCCGGCAGCGGCCGCAGCAGCTCGACGGCTCGCGGTCCCATGCCGAACGCCTTGGGCTGGATGGACGTGCTCGGGTGCCGCTCGACCAGAATGACGGGCACCTCGCGCCACGCCAGCAGCGCGGCAGCGCTCAGGCCCGCGTACCCGCCGCCGACCACCAGCACGGGCACTCGCTCTTGTCTCATTGCCTCCACCTCCGGGCACGAGTAGTATCGCGTTCTCCGATCAAGCGACACGATATGTCGCGTTTGCGGAGACGGTCAAGACATATCGCGAATCCCGTCATTCATCGGAGCTCTGCCGTCCCCGAAAGGAGCGCGCCGCCGCCTGGGCGCGAGGCCAAACGGCCGCTGCCCGCCCCGCTCGCAAGCCGCGCAACACCGACATCACCAGAAGGCCGAGCAGTCGCGCTTGAATCCAACCTTCGGCGCCACGTACCCGCTACGGGATTACTCGCCATGCTCGGCTACGAGGGCTCCCGGCTACGTGTCCGCTATGGGGCTCCGGGCTAGTGTCCGCTACGGGGGGCTCCGGGCTACGTGTCCGCTACAAGGGCTCTGCGCCATGTGTCCGCCGCAGGGGCGCTGCGCGGCGTGCCTGCTACAGGGCTCCTCATCACATGCCGGCTACGGGAGGCTTCCTGCCCTGTGCCGGCCGTGGGGGCTGCGCGCCGCGTGCCCGCTGCGCGGCTCCGCGCCACGCGCCCGCTGCGCGGCTCCGCGCCACGCGCCCGCCACTGGGGGCTCCGAGCCCTGTGACCGCCGTGGGGGTTGTGCGCCGGGCGTCCGCCTCGACCATGTGTCCGCCTCGACCATGTGCCCGCTATGCGGAGGGCTGTGCGCCACGTCGTACTGCACGGCTCCTCGCCACGCCCCCGCTATGGACGGCTCCGTGCCATATGTCCGCTACGGGACGGGCGCGCGCCGCATGCCTGCTGCGCGGTCCTTCGCCACGTCTCGCCATGGACGGCTCCGCGCCATGTGTGCGCCGCAGAGGCTGCGTGCCGCATGTGCGCTGCGAGGCCCTTCACCCATGTGCCCGCTACGGGAGGTTTCCTGCCTTGTGCCCGCCGTGGGGGCTGCGCGTTGCGTGCCCGCTGGGGGGCTCCTCGTCACGTGTCCGCCACGGGAGGTTTGCTGCCCTGTGCCCGCCATGGGGGATGCGCGTTGCGTGCCGGCTGCGGGGCTTCCCGCTGTGTGTCCGCGACGGGATGGTTGCGCGCCGCGTGCCCCTACGGGGTTCCTCGCCACATTCGACTGTGGGAGGTTCCTCACCGTGTGCCCAGCTGCGTGCTCAGCCGGCATCCGCAGATCGTGGGCTTCACGGTACGCGGGTGCGGCCGAGAGTTCCCCTGCGTGGGTGAGGTGGGTCAGGGGAGGTGGCGTTCGAGGCTTTGGAGTTTGGTGGTCATGCCGTCCGTCACGCCCGGGCGCAGGTCGGCCTTGAGGACCAGGCTGACTCTCGGGGCGACCTCGGAGACGGCGTCCACCGCGCGCCTGACGACGTCCATGACCTCGTCCCACTCGCCCTCGATCGTGGTGAACATCGCGTCCGTGCGGTTGGGCAGGCCGCTCTCGCGGACCACCTTGACGGCGCGGGCGACCGGTTCGGCGACCCCTTCGCCGACGCCCAGCGGGGTGATGGAGAAGGCCACGATCATGGCGACAGATCCCTCGGAGAACGGAAAGAGCCCGGACGAGACGATCGTAACCGGGGCGAAGAGCCACGACGCGGGTGGGGCGCCGTGGCTGATCGCCGTACGTCAGAGGTGACGACATGATGGGCGCCGTACGACGGAGCCGCGGCGCGGATGGAGCGCCGTGGCCGGTCGCCGCACGTCGCAGGTCACGACGCGATGGGCGCCGTGGCCGGTCGGCGTACGTCGCAGGTCACGACGCGATGAGGCGTCGTGGCTGATCGCCGTACGTCGGAGTCGCCACCTGGGCGGGGCGTCGTGGCCCGTCGGCGTACGTCGGAGCCGCGGCGCGGTGGGGCGCCGTGGCCGGTCGGCGTACGTCACGTCACGCGCCACACCACGTCACGCGCCACACCACGTCACGCGCCACACCACGTCACGTGCGAGAGGTCACGCGTGGTCGTGGTCGTGGTGGTCCTCGTCCTCGTCCTCGCTCGGCCCCTCGGACGGCTCCACCCCGAGAACGGCCTCACGCGGCTCGATCTCGGTGATGTGGTCCACGAGCTGCAGCACGTGGTCCGGCTCGATCAGCCACTGCAGCGCCGAGGCGCCGGTCTCGTCGGAGTTGACGAGGTCGGCCTGCTCGGAGCGCTCCTCGTCGCTGAGGTCGGCGTCGGGATGCCGGATCTCGGCCAGCGCCGCCGCCTGCAGCGCGTTCACGTCGAGCACCTCCACGGTCAGCTCGACCGTAAGGCGCAGGTATTTCGGTTCATCACTCATGGCGACGATGCTAGGGCAGCTTCCACTCGACAGGTGCGGCGCCTTGCTGGGTGAGCAGCTCATTGGCGCGGCTGAACGGCCGCGAGCCGAAGAAGCCGCTGCGCGCCGACAGCGGGGACGGGTGCGCCGACTCGATGCGCGGCACGCTGCCGAGCATGGGCGCCAGGTTGCGGGCGTCGCGGCCCCACAGGATGGCGACCATCGGCTTGTCGCGGGCCACGAGGGCGCGGATGGCCTGCTCGGTGACCTGCTCCCAGCCCTTGCCCCGGTGGGAGGCGGGCTTGCCGGGCATGACGGTCAGGACCCTGTTGAGCAGCAGCACGCCCTGCTCGGCCCACGGGGTCAGGTCGCCGTTGGCGGGGCGGGGGAGGCCGAGGTCGGACTCCATCTCCTTGTAGATGTTGAGCAGGCTCCCGGGTATCGGCCGCACCTCGGGCGCCACCGAGAACGACAACCCGACGGGGTGGCCGGGCGTGGGGTAGGGGTCCTGACCCACGATCAGCACCCTGACGTCGTCGAAGGGCTGGTTGAACGCGCGCAGGACGTTGGGGCCCGCGGGCAGGTACTGCCTGCCCTCGGCGATCTCGTTGCGCAGGAACTCACCCATCAAGGAGATCTGCTCGGATACGGGCTCAAGAGCCTGAGCCCATCCGGCTTCGACGACTTCATGCAAAGGACGACCGGCCATGGCCGTGAAGCTTATCTAGGTCTGGTACGGCTTGCCGCCCAAACGGACGCGCAGGCCGTACCGGAATGATCACAACGACGGCTTGCCGGGCTGGAAGAGCCAGGCGTCGAAGAGGGCGTCGAGCTGCCTGCCGGACACGCGTTCGGACAGGGCGACGAAGGCGGCGGTGTCGGCGTTGCCGTACTTGTGGTCGTTCGCCCAGGTGCGCAGGATCGTGAAGAACGCGTTGTCGCCGACGGTTCGGCGCAGGACGTGCAGGGTCGCCGCGCCGCGGTCGTAGACGGGGTCGTGGAAGAGCGCGGCGGCGCCGCCGGGGTCGGCGGTGGGCGTCTGCCAGAACTCGTCGTCGGCGGGCCTGGCGTAGACGCCGTCGAAGGACGTCTGCACCGTACGGCTGCCGATCTTCTCCAGCCAGAGCCATTCCGCGTACGTCGCGAAGCCCTCGTTCAGCCAGATGTCCCGCCATAAGGTGGGCGTCACCGAGTCGCCGAACCACTGGTGGGCCAGCTCGTGCGCGAGCAGCGACTCGCCGGGCACCACGGGGTAGATGGGCCGGGTCTGGGTCTCCAGGGCGTAGCCGACGTTCGGCTCGTGGTCCACGATCCCGCCGGTGGAGGAGAAGGGGTACGGGCCGAAGAGCGAGCTGAAATAGTCCAGGACGGGGGCGTGACGGGCGGCGAAGTCCGTCGCCGTGCCGGCGAGTTTGGGGTCCACGGCGGTGATCACCCGGTAGCCGCCGGACCTGGTGTCGGTGAGCTGGAACTTGCCGATCGACACGGTGGCCAGATAACTGGCCATGGGCTCGCGGGCGTCCCACACGTAGGTGGTCCGGCCGCCGGCCGACGTCCTGGCCACCAGGTCGCCGTTGGCCACCGCGACCCTGGTGCTGGGCACGGTGACCGAGAACCGGTACGTCGCCTTGTCCGACAGGTGATGATTGCCGGGGTACCAGGTCATCGCGCCCTGCGGCTCGTTGGCGTTGAAGACGCCGTCGCTGGTCCTGATCCAGCCGTCCCTGGAGCCGTCGGGGTCGAGGACGTGGGTGGGCCTGCCGTCGTACCGGACGACGACGGAGAAGCCCTGCCCGGAGGCGAGCGCGGCGGCGGGGGTGACGACCAGTTCGTCGCCGCTGCGGGTGAAGGCGGCGGGCCGGCCGTCCACGGTGACCGAGCGTACGGACAGCGAGCCGGACAGGTCGAGGTCGAAGCGGCTGAGCGCCTGGGTGGCGCGGGCGTTGACGGTGGCGACGCCGGTCAGGACGTTGGAGGAGGGCTCGTAGTCGAGGGCGAGGGCGTAGTGGCCGGCGTCGTAGCCGCCGTTCCCCTGACCGGGGAAGTACGGGTCGCCCGCCCCGGGCGAGCCCGGGGTGCCGCCGAGCGCGGCGGCGGGGGTGAGGGGGAGGGAGATGAAGGCTGCTGCGGCGAGGGCGAGAAGACGCTTCATGAACAATCATCGGAGGTCCGGAAGGACGTGTTACGGGCGCCCGCCTGCCCCCCTCGGGAGGCGGGCGCCCGCCGGGAATGGCCTACTTGACGGAACCGGCCATCATGCCCTGGACGAAGTACCGCTGGAAGGCGAAGAACAGCACCAGCGGGATGATCAGTGACAGGAACGCCCCAGAGGAGAGGATGTCGACGTTCGATCCGAACTGCCGCATCTGAGACTGCAGGGCCTTGGTCATCGGCTGGTTGTCGGTGTTGGCGAACACGAGCGCGATGAGCATGTCGTTCCACACCCACAGGAACTGGAAGATCCCCAGCGAGGCGATGGCCGGCTTGCCCAGCGGGAACACGACCTGGGCGAAGATCTTCCACTCGGGTGCGCCGTCCATCCTGGCCGCCTCCAGGAGCGAGGCCGGGATGCCGACGAAGAAGTTGCGCAGCAGGAAGATGGCGAACGGCAGGCCGAACGCCGTGTGGAACAGCACCACGCCGGGGATCGTGCCGAAGATCCCGACACCGCCGTAGAAGGCGGCGACGGGGATCAGCGCGATCTGGATCGGCACGATCAGCAGGCCCACCACGACCAGGAACGCCGTGTCCCGGCCGCGGAACTCCATCCACGCGAACGCGTACGCCGCCATGGCCGCGATGCCGATCACCAGGATCGTGGTCGGCACGGTGATGGCCACCGTGTTCCAGAACGACGAGGTGAAGCCGCTGGCCAGCAGGTTCTTGTAGTTGGCCAGGGTCAGCTCGGCGGGCTTGGTGAAGATCGTCCACCAGCCCTCGGCGTTGTTCACCTTCACCGTGCGCAGGGAGACGACCAGCAGGCCGAGCGTCGGCACCAGCCAGAACAGGCCGAGCACGATCATGATCACCTGGACGGCCCCGCCGCCGAGGCGGTCCACGATCCTGCTCGCCACGCCCCTGCGCGGCGCGCCCGACTCCAGTCCGTGAGACGCGTTCACGGTCGCGGTCGTCATGTGTCTTCCCTTCTGAACCGGCGGATGTTCATGATCATGAAGGGGAGGACCAGGATGAGCAGGAACACCGCGAGTGCGCTGCCGAGCCCCTGGTTGTTCCCGCCGCCGAACGACACGCGCCACATCTCCAGCGCGACCACGTTCGACTGCGGCTGAACCGAGGCCGGCGCGATGATGTAGACCAGGTCGAAGACCTTCAGCGTATTGATGATCATCGTCACGAAGACGACGAGCAGCACCGGCGACAGCAGCGGCACGGTGATCCGCCGGAACACCTGCCACTCGGTCGCGCCGTCGATGCGGGCGGCCTCCAGGGCGTCCCGCGGGATGGCGGCGAGGCCGGCGGCGATCAGCACCATCGCGAACCCGGCCCACACCCAGACGAACGCGCCGATGATCGCCGGCGTGATGAGCGTCTGGCCGAGCCAGGTCAGGCCGCCGTAGCTGGCCTGGAAGTTCGACTCCGGCAGCCGTACGACGTAGGAGCCCGCGGGCAGGCCGTCGAAGCGGAACGTGCCGTCGTCGGCGGTGGTGGCGGTGCCCGCCACCTTGCCGTTCTGGACCGCCTCGACGGTGATGCCGGGCAGGCCCTTCTCCGTCGGGTCAACCGCGCCGCTCTTGCCGCCACCGCCCTGGGTGAAGTCGAACCAGACGGTCCCCGACAGGCCGTCGCCCGAGGGGGCGCGAGCGGTCTGGGCGTTGGACGGCATGGTCTGCGGCTTGACGCCGACGATCGGGATCAGCACCGGCCGGCCCGCCTGGGCGGGCTCCTTGGTGACGACCGCGCCGTTCTGCTCGGTCACGGGAGACTCGTCGCCGCCGCGCGGCCGTGCCTCGGGGTAGCCCTTGGAGGAGGAGAACGTGTCGTGCACGGTGGTGAGCACGGCGTTGGCCAGGCCCTTGTCGGGGCTCTCCTCGTACACCAGGCGGAAGATGACGCCCGCGGCCATCAGCGAGACCGCCATCGGCATGAACACGATCAGCTTGAACGCCGTCGCCCACTTGATGCGCTCGGTCAGCACCGCGAAGATCAGGCCGATCGTGGTGACCACGATCGGCGCCACGACCACCCAGATGAGGTTGTTGCGGATCGTGACCAGCATGCCCTGGTCGCTGAAGATCGTGGCGTAGTTGCCCAGCCCCACGAACCCGCTGCCCGAGGCGTCGAACAGGCTGCGGAAGATGGAGTAGACGATGGGGTAGACCACCCAGACGCCGAGCAGCAGGGCCGCCGGCAGGAGGAAGGCGATGGCGACCGCCGGCGATGGGCCGAGGCGTCGTCTCGTACGGGGGGTTTCAGCCGGTCCTGCGGAGGGCCCGCCCGCGATCTTCGCGGGCGGGGCCGCCGGGCCGTCCAACCGTTCGGTCACGGCCTTACCTCTTTACTTCCAGGCCTTCTTGGCCTCGGCCTCGAGCGCCTCCTGGGCGCCCTTGACGTCGCTCGGGTTGCGCAGGAAGTCCTGGAGGACCTTCCACTCGCCCTTGCCGTCGGTGCCGCCGAAGGCGCTCGGGGCCAGGTCCGACATGTCGTAGCGGACGGCGTCGCCGGCGGAGACGATCGTCTGGCCGAGCTGCTTGGTCAGCTCGTCGGGGTAGTTGTCGGGGGAGACGTTCTTGTTGGGCGACAGGTAGCCGGGGAGCTTGGCCCAGATCTCGCCGCCCTCCTTGGAGGCCAGGAACTGCACCAGGGCCATCGCGCCGGGGGAGTCCTTCATGACCACGGCCACGTCGCCGCCGAGCACGACCGGGGCGGTGTCGCCGGCCTTCGGGAACGGGAAGTACTTGGCGCCCTCGCCGACCTTGGCGCCGTCCTGGGTGGCCTGGGTGGCGACGAAGTCGGCCTCGATGACCATGGCGGCCTTCTTGTTGCCGTAGACCTTGGTCACGCAGGTCGGGAAGTCGGTCTGCAGCGCGCCGGAGGCGCCGTCGAGCACGAACTCCTTCTTGCCCGCGATCTGCGCGATCTTCTCCAGGGCGGTGGCGACGCTGGCGTCGGTCCACGGGATCTCGTGCTTGGAGAGCTTGTCGTAGTTCTCCGGGCCGGCGCTGGACAGGTAGACGTTCTCGAACAGGTCGGTCAGCGTCCAGCCGGAGGCGCCGCAGAGGGAGAAGGGCGGGGTGCCGGAGTCGGCGATGGTCTGCCCGGCCTTGATCAGCTCGTCCCAGGTCGTCGGCACCTGGACGCCGGCCTCCTCGAACGCCTCGGAGCGGTACCAGACCAGCGACTTGTGCGCGGCCTTGATGAGCACGCCGTACACCTTGCCGTCGGCGGAGCCGAGCTCCTTCCAGTACGGCGTGTAGTTGGTGTCGATCTCCTGGGTGACCTCGGCGGACAGCGGCTTGAGCGCGTCCTGCTTGGCGTACTGCTGCACCAGACCCGGCTGCGGCAGGATCGCGACGTCCGGCGGGTTCTTGCCCTGGATGCGCGGGCCGAGGTAGGCGCCGGTGTCCTCACCCGTGGAGGCGTAGGTGACGGTGGCGCCGGTCTTGTCGGAGAAGGCCTTGAGCACCTGCTCGAAGTTCTTCTGCTCCGCGCCGGTCCACTTGGCCGCGACCTCCAGCTTGACGCCTTCGAGCGTCTTGGCGCCGGCGGCGGAACTGGCCGGCGCCGACTCCGAGGCGGTGGGGGTCGTCGTCGTCGGGGCGTTGCCGCAGGCGGCGACGGCTACCGCGAGCCCTGCCAGGACTACTGCTGCACTGGCTTTACGCATGGCTTGCCTCACTGGGTTCTGATGATCTCTTCGAGTTCTGACTTCATGGAGGCCGCGACGTCGTCGGCGGACTCGTTCTCGGGGTCGGCCAGGGCCTTGGCGACCGAGCTGGCGATCACCAGGCTCACCTGGTTGTAGTTGGCGCTCACCGGCCGTGGTTTGGCGGCGAGGATGCTCTCCTTGAGCACCGGCAGGTACGGGAACCGCTTGATCAGGGCCGGGTCGTCGTACAGCTCGGTCCACACGGGCGGGAAGGAGCCCTCGGTGAGGACGCGGCGTTCGTTCTCCAGGCTGGTGAAGTAGCGGATGAACTGCTGTGCGGTCTGCTGGTGCTTGGAGTAGGCGCTGACGGCCAGGTTGATCCCGCCGAGGGAGCTGGATCCCTGACCGTTGAGTCCGGGCAGCCGGGTCACCGCGAAGCGGTCGCCCAGCTTGGCCCTGGCCGGGCCGTAGGCGTGCGGCCAGTTGCGGGCGAAGGCCAGCTTCCCGTCCTGGAAGGCCAGCCGGGTCTCCTCCTCCTTGAAGGACAGGGAGTCGCCGGTGATCCAGCGCTCCCGCAGCCCTTGCATCAGGAAGTCGAGCGCGATCTTCCCCTTGGCCGGATCGAGGGTCACTTCCGTGCCGTCGTGGTTGAGAATCTGCCCGCCCGCCGACTGCACTGCCTCGGAGAAGTTCACGGTCAAGCCTTCGTAGGCCAGGAGTTGGGCCGCATAGCCTCCGATGTCCCGCTTTTTCGTTACTTCTCGCGCTTTATCGCGAAGTTCCGCCCAGGTCTGCGGCGGCTTCTTGATGAGATCGGTCCGGTAGTAGAGCAGTCCCGCGTTGCTGGTGTACGGGACGGCCCAGAGCTTGCCCTTGTAGACGGCCGTGTCCACGACGGGCGGCAGGAACCTGTCGAGCGGGAACAACCCGCGCTCCAGGGGGATGATCCAGCCGTTCTCCGCGAACTCGGCGGTCCACACCACGTCGAGCCCCAGCACGTCGTAGCGGTTGCTCTGGGCCTGGAGGTTGGCCACCATCTGGGCGCGTTGCTCGTCGGCGGCCTCGGGCAGCTCCAGCAGCGTCACCTTCTCGGCCGGGTGGGCCTGGTTCCAGCGGTCCAGCAGGGGTTGCAGGTACGCCGTGGTGTCGCGTCCGGTGGCGAAGGTGATCGGGCCTGTGCCGCCCGTCCCCTTCTCGCCGCTGCCCTCGTCACCCGCCACCGTGCATCCGGCCGCCAGCACGACGACCAGAGCGAACGAAAGCGGGCGCAGCACTCTGTTTCCTCCACAATCAGCGGGGTTACATACGTGTTAGGTAGATGCATTCATGTTATGCACACCTGTAATCTGATGGTCAACGGATACCTACGTAACGCTCACGTAACACAAAGCGGGGAGGTGAGGCGTGCGGCTTCACCTGCTGGCGCTCCTGGCCAAGGAACCGGCCCACGGCTACGAGCTCAAACAGGCCCTTGAACAGACGTTCGGCAGCGCCTACCCCTCCCCGAACATCGGGCAGATATACGTGACGCTCGGCCGGCTGGAGAAGGACGGGCTGGTCAGGGCCGTCGACGTCGAACAGTCCAACCGGCCGAACAAGAAGGTCTACTACCTGACCGCCAAGGGCCGCGACCTGCTCACCATCTGGGTCGACGAGCCCACCGAGGGGCCCAGGGTGCGCGACGAGTTCTTCATGAAGCTCGTGCTCGCGCCGCTCACCGGCATCGCCGACCGGATGGCGCTGATCAGCCGCCAGCGCCGCCACTACCTGTCGCTCATGGGCGACCTCAACGACCTGCTCTCCCGTACCGAGCCTGCCGACCGGGTGGCTCTGCTGCTGATCGAAGGGGCCATGCTGCACCTTCAGGCCGATCTTGACTGGCTGGAGCGATGCCAGGAGGATCTGGCATGAGCTCGGTCCTAAAAACGGTCAATCTGGTCAAAATCTACCAAGATGGCGCAGTGCCGGTGCCGGCCGTGCGCGGGGTGGACCTCCAGGTCGAGCCGGGCGAGTTCGTCGCGGTGATGGGGCCGTCCGGCTCGGGCAAGTCCACGCTCGTGCACATGCTCGGCGGCCTCGACGCGCGCACCAGCGGCGAGATCTGGCTCGACGGGCAGCGGGTCGACACCCTCTCCGAGAGCGCCTGGGCGCTGCTGCGGCGCAAGAAGGTCGGCTTCGTCTTCCAGTTCTTCAACCTGGTCGCCAACATGACCGTCGGCGACAACGTCGAGCTGCCCGCGCTGCTGGCCGGGGCCTCGCCCAAGGTGGCCCGCGAGCGGCGCGAGAGCCTGCTCGGCGCGCTCAACCTGGCCGACCGCGCCGGGGCCTCGCCCGCCCAGCTCTCCGGCGGCGAGCAGCAGCGCGTCGCGCTGGCCAGGGCCCTGGCCAACAAGCCCAGCCTGCTGCTGGCCGACGAGCCCACCGGCAACCTCGACAGCCGCAACACGCGCGACGTGCTGCGCCTGCTCAGCGACGTGCACAAAGAGGGGCAGACGATCGTCATGGTCACCCACGACGCCCGGGTGGCGGGCCTGGCCGACCGGCTGGTGTCGCTGTTCGACGGCGAGATCGTCGACGACGGCCGCATCGCCCGCCGCCGCACCCGCACCGCCGGCGAGGTGATCGACCTCCGATGAGCACCACCCTGGCCGGAAGCCGGTGGATCAAGGCCGACCTGCGGGCCAGGAAGGGCCAGGCGGTGCTCACCGTGCTGGTCGTGGCCGGGATCGTGGCCGCCCTGATCACCGCGGCGACCCTCCTGGAGGACGGCACCAACCCGTGGCGCAGCCTGTCGGCCCAGACCGACGGCGCCCACGTCTGGGTCTACACCGACGACGACCCCCAAGTCGCCCTGGGCGGCATCGACGGCGTCACCGGCACCGCGGGCCCCTACCGCTCGGCGCCCGTCACCGTGGCGCAGGAGGGCAAGAAGGAGCCCGCGTCGCTGCGCGCGATGCCCGCCTCGCCGCCCCGGGTGGCCCATCCCGTGCTGGCCGAGGGCAGGTGGCTCGACGGCTCGCAGCCCGACGGCGTGGTCGTCGAACACTCCTTCGCCAGGTCGCTGGGCCTGGCGATCGGCTCGCCGTTCACCGTCATCGCGCTCAACGGCGAGCGCCACACCCTGTACGTGCGCGGCATCGCCGACTCCGCCGACCAGGGCTTCTACCCCGAATGGACCCCCGGGCTGGCCTGGGTGCTGCCCGCCACGCTCGACCGCGTCGAGCCCATGCTGGGCCGCAGCGAATGGGTCACCGGGCTGCGCCTGTCCGACCCCGACGCCAGCCAGGTCGTGGCCCAGCGCGTCGTGGTGATGCTGGAGGACAAGCTCCAGCGCGTCTACACCTGGCGCGAGGTCAGGGCCGCGATGGAGCTGGACAACCGGCTGCTCGGCACGCTGCTCGCGCTGTTCGGCGTGGTGGGCATGGTCGCGGCGGCGCTCGCGCTGGCCAACGCCGCCGGCGGCCGGGTGCTCGGCCAGCTCCGCGACCTGGCCACGCTCAAGTCGATGGGCTTCACCGGCGGCCAGGTCGCCCTGCTGCTCCTGGTCGAGCACGGCGCGCTCGGCCTGCTCGGCGTCGGTCTCGGCGCGCTGGCGGGCTGGGGGGCGACGGCGGTGGTGCTCGGCACGTACTCGGCCGCGCCGGTCCCGGTGCTGGCCATCGTGGCGGGCACGGCGCTGGTCGTCCTGGGGGCGGTGGGGGTGCCCGCCTGGCGGGGGGCGCGCACGCCGCCGATCCCCGCCGTGCCGGCCTCGCCGCCGCGCGGCCACCTGTCCCGGCTGGCCCGGCTCGGCCTGCTCGTACGCCTCCCGCCCGCCCTGATCCTGGGCACCCGCGACGCCTTCACCAGGCGCGTGCCGGCGTTCCTGACGGCGTTCGGCCTGGCCGTGCCGATGATGATGATCACGATCGGGCTCGGCGTCTGGGCCACCCTCGACAACTTCCTCAGCCACCCCGAACAGGTCGGCCAGCACGCCGGCCTGTACGTCCGTCCCGGCAAGCAGATGGAGTCGGCCGAGGCCCAGCGCATCGCCGAACGCGACCGCGACGTGCGCGCTGTCTACCCGGGCAGCGACGTGAACGCCCTGGCCCCGGGCGAGGCCCGGTCGGTCCGGGTGCGGGCGGTCGGCAGCTCGACCGACCCCTACCCGTTCCCCGTGATGGAGGGCAGGGGCTACGCCGAGCGCGGCGAGGCGGTCGCCGGGCAGGGGCTGCTCGACCTGCTGGGGGTCAGGATCGGCGACCGGGTGCGCCTGACCGTGGGCGGCTCGCCGCTGATCGTCCGGATCGTGGGCCGCACCGTCGAGCCCGACCTGGACGGCGAGGTGCTCTCGGTGGGCCTGGACAGCCTGGCCGCCAAGGACTCCGTGCCGCCCCAGTACTACGCGCTGGCCCTGCGGCCGGGCGCCGACAAGGCCGAGGTGCGCGCCAGGCTGCTGGCCGAGTCGGGGGAGAACCTCGACGTGCAGGCCGCGGTCAACCCGGCCGACCGGCTGTCGATCATCAGAGTGGTGATCGTGGCGCTGATCGCCGTGCTGGCCCTGATCGGCCTGGCCAACCTGCTCACCGCGAGCGCGATCGGCCTGCGCGACCACGCCTTCGACCTGGCCGTGCTCAAGGCCATGGGGCTGACGCCACGCCAGGTCATGGCCACGCTGGTGACCGGCACCGGCCTGCTGGTCGTGCTCGGCGTCGGCGCCGGCACGGCGGTGGGGGCGTCGGTGGTGGTGGGGCTGATCGACCTGCAGGGTCACACGAGCGGCGTGGGCGCGGGCATCGGCCGCGCGCCCTCGCCGGTGACGCTGGCAGTGGCCGTGGTGACGGCAGTGGGCACGGCCCTCGCGGTGGCGCTCATTCCCGCCCGCCGCGCGGCCCGTGCCCAGGTGCCCGTCACGTCACGCTGATCTGCTCGGGGGCTGTGCTCAGTCCCCGGGCTTCAGCGCGAACCAGTAGAAGCCGTGGCCCGGCAGGGTCAGCAGGTAGGGCAGCTCACCGATCTTCGGGAAGCGCACCCCGCCGCGGGCCTCGACCGGCACCATGCCCTCGAACCTGCGCAGGTCCAGCTCGACGGGCTGCGGGAACTTCGACAGGTTGTTGACGCAGAGCATCACGTCGTCGCGGTCCTCGCGCACGTACGTGAGCACGCACGGGTTGGAGGACCACATTTCGGTGTAGGCGCCGAGGCCGAACACCGGGTGGTTCTTGCGGATCTCCAGCATGCTGCGGGTGAAGTGCAGCAGGGAGCCCGCGTGGCGCTGCTGGGCCTCCACGTTGACCGCCTGGAAGCCGTAGATCGGGTCCATGACGGCCGGCAGGTAGAGGCGGCCCGGGTCGGCCGAGGAGAACCCGGCGTTGCGGTCGGGGCTCCACTGCATCGGCGTGCGGACCGAGTCGCGGTCCTCCAGCCAGATGTTGTCGCCCATGCCGATCTCGTCGCCGTAGTACATGACCGGCGAGCCCGGCAGCGACAACAACAGCGCCGTGAACAGCTCGATCAGGTCCCGGTTGTTGTCCAGCAGGGGCGCCAGCCGACGCCGGATGCCGAGGTAGGCCCGCATGCGCGGGTCCTTGGCGTACTCCTTGTGCATGTAGTCGCGCTCTTCCTCGGTCACCGTCTCGAGCGTGAGCTCGTCGTGGTTGCGCAGGAAGATGCCCCACTGTGCCGTGTCGGGCAGCTTGGGGGTGCGGGACATGATCTCGGAGATCGGCTCGCGGGTCTCCTTCTTCACCGCCATGTAGATGCGCGGCATCAGCGGGAAGTGGAAGGCCATGTGGCACTCGTCGCCGCCGGTGGTGGGGTCGCCGAAGTACTCCACGACGTCCTCGGGCCAGCCGTTGGCCTCGGCCAGCAGCACCCGGTCGGGGTAGAGCCGGTCGACCTCCGAGCGGATCTTCTTCAGGTACGCGTGCGTCTCGGGCAGCCCGGAGCACGCCGTGCCCTCACGCTCGAACAGGTACGGCACCGCGTCGAGGCGGAAACCGTCGATCCCCAGGTCGAGCCAGAACCGCAGCACCTCCAGCATGGCCTCCTGCACCGCCGGGTTGTCATAGTTCAGGTCCGGCTGGTGGTGGAAGAAACGGTGCCAGTAGTACTGCTTGCGCACAGGGTCGTACGTCCAGTTGGACTCCTCGGCGCCGATGAAGATGATCGGCGCGTCCGGATAGCCGGTGGGCTCGTCGGACCAGACGTAGAAGTCCCCGTAGGGCCCCTCCGGATCGTGCCTGGAGGCCTGGAACCACGGGTGCCTGTCGCTGGTGTGGTTCATGACCAGGTCGGTGATGATCCGCAGGCCCCGCTCGTGCGCGGCCTCGATCAACTGGACGAAGTCTCCCAGGTCGCCAAAATCCGGAAGGATCTTCATATAGTCCGAAATGTCATAACCGCCATCGCGCAGCGGGGACTCGTACAGCGGCAGCAGCCAGAGGCAGTCGACGCCGAGCCATTCCAGGTACCCGAGCTTCTCGATGAGACCGCGCAGGTCGCCCGTGCCGTCACCGTTGGAGTCCTTGAACCCCCGGACGAGAACCTCGTAGAACACCGCCCGCTTGTACCATCGCGGATCTTCCGAGACGAAAGCCTCAGAGATCGACTCAGGTGATGGGGATGCGTTGATCATGATGTCGCTCACAGGAAGAGATGTGGGCAGGACGAAGTCACCGGTTACCCCGGCGTTCTTAGCTGGTGACCGCGCCGCGTGGAGTCGTCATCCCTGCGAACTCCATGCCCTCGAACGAGACCGGATTTGTGATCTGGTGCCCGTTTGTTGCGGCGCTTACGGGCCGAACACTACCAGCCCGGTGGCTTTCCGGAACCCGCTTCTGCTGTGCGACGTGTAATACCCGCGAGATCCGTATGTAATCGCCCTGTTACCCAGAGTTCACTAAAAAGGTGCGGTGACGTCCGGGAGGTCGTTCTCGAAGTCGTTCAGCCAGAGTCCGAAAAGCACCAGTCCGCGCACCCAGAAACGGTCGTTCCAGCCGTTGAACCGGGTCAGCGCGTCCGGACCGCCGGCGATCACCTCGTGCAGCTCGTCGGAGAGCATCGCGGGCACCCGCCGGGCCACGACTTCGAGCATGGCGTGGGAGTACGCCCGCGCCGGCGCGGCCGTGGAACGCAGGGGCACCCGCTGGAGCGGCTGCTTGACCACGTTCGTGGACGGCAGCGCGGCCACCCTCGGGTTGGCCGCGTGCAGCACCTCGCGGTAGAAGCGGCCCTTGTCCTTGCGCGCGACGCCGACGCTGAGCGCGGCGTCGAAGAAGGCGGGATGGATGAACGGCGCCGCGAACGACGCCTCCGGCCCCACCAGGTTGACCGCCGAACGCGCGATGCCGCGCACGGTCCTGGTGTGCAGCACCGACAGCGGCAGCTCGGCCCGGTGGCCGTGGAGCATCGAGGTGGCCGCCGCGAACTGCTCGCGCACGGTCTCCTCCATCCACTGCGCGGCCGCCTTGGACAGGAACGGCTGCGCGGGCGCGCCCAGCGACAGCGAGCCCAGCAGCGCCGCCGACCGCTCGGCCTGCGTCCTGGCCTCCAGCGCGGCGCCGCTGACCATGAAGTTCTTCAGCAGCGGGCCGCCGGCCAGGCCGTCGACCAGGATGCGGCCCGAGCCGTGCACCTCCTTGGCGAACGGCGCGTACCAGGCGTGGTGCGGCGTCAGGTACTCCAGCCGGCGGGCCACCTCGGCGGCGTCGGCGGGGTAGGCGGCGGCGTCCTGGGTGACGACCCGGTGCGGGATGCCCAGCTCGCGGGTGATCGCCCTGGCGAAGGCGATGTCGGTGTCGGTGCCGTCGTCGGGGCTGGTGGTCCACGACTCGACGTCGGCGCCGCGGGCCATGGCCACACTGGCCAGCAGGCGCGAGTCGTAGCCGCCGCTGACCGGCACGAGCAGCCTGCGGCCGTCGTAGTCCTCGTAGACGTGGTGCAGCAGCTCGACGATCTCCTCGGGGCTGGTCCACGCCTCGTACGGCTCGGTGCGCAGCCAGCGCGGCAACCGGCGCTCGGTGGCCAGCCGGCGGTGCTCGAAAACCAGCGCGCTCGACCCCGGCAGCCGCCTGACCTCCCGGTACGGGGTCGCCTCGCCCAGCGGGAACGTCACCTGGATGATCGAGGCCCAGGCGGCCCAGTCGATCTCGATGGGCACCAGGCTGAGCAGCGGCTGGATCAGCGAGGAGAAGTAGACCGCGTCGCCCTGGCGCACGTGGTAGACGTCGACCAGGCCGAGCGCGCCCGCGTGCAACGTCACCCGCGCGCCGTCGCCGATCAGGCCGGGCGTCTCGTACGTCTCCGCGACCGTCATCCAGTCCTCGGCGGCGGCGGGCTTGCGCTCGCCCCACGAGAACGCGAACGCGCCGCCCGCCCGGTGGTACGGCGGCAGCGGCGCGGAGCTGAACAGCGCGGCCTCGTCCGTCTGGAGCGCGGGCCGCACCTTGGGGCCCGCGGCGGTGAGTTTGCCCAGTATGGAGGTGTCGATCCGGCCGAGAGCGCCGCATACGTAGGGTCGCACGTTGAACTGCACCGGATCTCATCCCTTCGAGACGCTTCCTGCAAAAGAGTATCCTTTGCCGGGCTGAGAGAGCGGAGGTCCGGTTGTCTACCGAGCTGGAAAGCACGCGTCGGGCGTTGCGGGAAGCTGTCGCGCAGGCCGAGCGCGCGGCCGAACTGGCCAGGCTGCTGGACGCCGCGCAGTCCAGGCTGGCGGCCGCCGAGGAGAGCGCCGAGGAGGCCAGGAAGCTGGCCGAGCAGCTGAGCGAGACCGAGGAGCGGCTGGAGGCCGAGCGCGCCGCGGCCGACAGGCTGCGCAAGGAGCTGGCCGAGCAGCGCTTCCAGGCCGAGGTGGCCAACTGGAAGCTGTCCTCGATCAAGGTCGCCCGCTGGAACCGGCTCGGCGACGCCATCAAGAGCGGCAAGAACAACCCGATGCGCCTGGCCAAGGGGCTCAAGGGCGCGGCCAAGCCGGTCAAGCGGCCCAGCGCGCCCAAGCGCCGGCCGGTGGCCGTCCAGGGGGCCAAGGAGGCGCGTCCTGGGGCGTCGTTCCAGGCCACCAGCACGACCAGGACGCTGGGCGGGGCCTCGTTCAAGCTCAAGCCGTACCGGATCCCCACCGGGCCCAACACCCGCCCGCACCTGACCGCGGCCGTCGTCGCCGATCCGCACGTCGAGGCGCTGCTGCGCTACGAGTGGCGTCAGACGACCGGGTTCACGCCGCGCGACTTCGCCCGCGTGCTGCCGCTGGAGGTGCCCCACCTGCTCGTGGTGGAGTCCGTCACGCAGGGGCCGTGGCTGGAGGAGCTGACCGGCGAGCCGGGCGAGGGGCTCAGGTCCCTGCTGGCCTGGTGCGCCGAGCGCGGCATCCGCACCGTCTTCTGGCACACCCAGGGCGACGTGGCGGACTACGCCGCCGCGGCCGAGCTGTTCGAGCACCGCTTCACCACCGACATGACGGTCCCGTGGCCGCGCCTGCACTTCGGCGTGCAGCCCCGGGTGCACAACCCGCTGCCGCTGGCCGGCGGGCGGGTCGACCGGGTGCTCACGCTCGACCAGCTGCTGCCGCCGCACCTGGCCTATCCCGACGTGCTCACCTCCTACCGCTGGCCGGCCGCGGCCGACTGCCCGCCGGGCACGCCGCAGTGGCGGCTGGCCGAGATCGCCGCCTGCGGCACGCCGATCGGCACCGAGCCGGACTCGCGGCGGGCGCACGTGGCCCTGCGCCGGGCCTACGGCACGGGGACGATGACCGAGCGCGTGGACGAGCTGCTGGAGGCCATCGGCCTGCCCAGCGCCCGCGCCACCCTCGACACCTCCGTGCTGCTGCCGATCCTCGACCCGTCGCTCATGGAGCACGCGCTCGCCCAGGTGGCCAGGCAGTCCGGCGTGGCCCAGGTGATCGTCATCGGCCCGCCCGAGGCCGAGCTGCGCGCCCGTGACGTGCTGACCGACGCCGAGGTGCTGTACCGGCGGCCCCACCCGGCCATGAGCGAGGGCGCGATGCTGGCCAAGGGCCTCGACCTGTGCGAGGCCGACCTGGTCGCGGTCATGGACCCGCGCGACGTCTACGGCCCGCACTACCTGTCCGACCTGCGCCGGGCCTTCCTGTTCAGCACGGCCGACATCGTCGGCAAGGCCGCCTTCTACGCCCACCTGCGCAAGCCCCAGGCGACCCTGCTCAAGCAGCCCGAGGCCGAGTACGCCTACCTCCCCGAGATCGCCGGGGCCACCCTGCTCGCCCGCAGGAACGCCCTGCGCGAGGTGGGCTTCGCCGACCTCACCGAGGGCTGGGACGAGGTCATGATGCGCCAGTGCCGCACCGACGGCGTCAAGGTCTTCTCCGCCGACCGGTTCGGCTACGTGCGGGTGCGCGACGAGGACCGCTGGCTGCTCGGCGCGGCCCACCTGGTCGAGTACGGCTCGGCGGAGCCGCACGCGCTGATCTGACGCCTACGCTGAGCCGATGACCGACCTGCTCGCCCAGTCGCTGGCGGAGGTGCTGGGGGAGCCGCCGGCGCCCGAGGGCACCTGGGAGCGGGAGGCCGTCTACGTGACGGCCGCCGCGCTGCGCCGCCGCGTCCCGCCGGCCGAGCTGGCCGCGCGGGTGCGGGCGGTGGACGGGGTGAGCGAGGCGCGGGCGCGGCCGAACGGCTTCCTGCGCATCGTCGTGGACGCGCCGGGACGGCTGGTCGAGTCCCTGGACCCGCCCGCCCTTCCCGAGCCCGGATGGCCCGACTTCCCGCGCACGTGGGACAACCCCGGCTTCGTCGTCCGGTACGCCCACGTCCGTGCCTGCGCGGTGCGGCGGTGGGCCGGGGAGCTGGGGGTGCCGCTCACCGGCTTCCGGCCCGAGCTGCTCGACGACCCCCACGACCGCCGGGTGCTGCGGGTGCTGGCCGAGCTGCCCGGACGCGCCCTCAGCCGCGACCCCGGCTGGGACGCCTTCTCGGTCCGGCTGGCGCTGGCCTACCACGACGCCCACGAGCACGCCCCCGCCGTCCCGATGGGGGACGAGCCGGTCCGGCCGGTGCACACGGCGCGGTTGCGGCTGGCGGAGGCCGTCCGGGGGGTACTGGTTGGGCCGGAAAGATTGTGATGGATCGTAAAATATCCGGCTAAAGCGCGAAAAATCGTGAAAATGTTGCTTGTGGACCTTGATCGCGTCTCGATACGTGGGCGGTGGTCCTGGAAGGGGCGGCGGTTCCGATAGCCTCGATCGGGTGAGCTTCGTCCATCCAGCCGGGGACCGGCACGCCGAGATGCTGCCCCACGAGCGCCCCCCGATGGCGCCCGCCGACCTCAACCGGATCGACCCCGCGATCTGGCCCCGAACGTCGACCCGGACCGACGGCACGCTCACGGTCGGCGGCGTCGACGTGCGCGACCTGGCCCGCGAGTTCGGCACGCCGCTCTACGTCCTCGACGAGGCCGACGTACGCTCACGCATGCGCGACTACGCCACGGCCTTCCAGGGCTCCGAGGTCCACTACGCGGGCAAGGCGTTCCTGTGCAAGGAGATCGTGCGCTGGCTGGCCGACGAGGGCCTCGGCCTCGACGTCGCCAGCGGCGGCGAGCTGGCGGTGGCGCTCAGCGTCGGCTTCCCGCCCGAGCGCATCACCCTCCACGGCAACAACAAGTCCACGGCCGAGCTGACCCGCGCCCTGGAGTGCGGCGTCGGGCACATCGTGGTCGACTCCTACGAGGAGATCGCCCGCCTCGGCTACCTCGCCGAGCAGCTCGGCAAGCGGCCCAAGGTGATGATCCGGGTGACCACCGGGGTCGAGGCCCACACCCACGAGTTCATCGCCACGGCCCACGACGACCAGAAGTTCGGCCTGTCGCTCAACACCGGCGCCGCCGCCGAGGCCGTGCGCCGCATCCTCGCGCTGCCGCAGCTCGACCTGGTCGGCCTCCACTCCCACATCGGGTCGCAGATCGTCGACACCGCCGGGTTCGAGGTGGCCGCGCGACGGCTGGCCACGCTGCTGGTGCAGATCAAGGACGAGCACGGCGTCGTCCTGCCCGAGCTCGACCTCGGCGGCGGCTACGGCATCGCCTACGTCGAGGGCGACGAGGCCCCCGACATCAAGGAGCTGGCCGACGGCCTGCGCGAGATCGTCACCAAGGTCTGCGCCGACGCCGGCCTGCCGGTGCCGCGCCTGACCGTCGAGCCGGGCCGCACCATCGTGGGTCCGGGCGGCATCTCCCTCTACGAGGTCGGCACGGTCAAAGACGTCGAGGGGCTGCGCACGTACGTCAGCGTCGACGGCGGCATGAGCGACAACGTGCGCACCGCCCTCTACGGCGCCGAGTACACCGCCACCCTCGCCAGCCGCGCCAGCGACGCCGCGCCCATGCTCAGCCGCCTGGTCGGCAAGCACTGCGAGAGCGGCGACATCCTCGTGCGCGACTGCCACCTGCCCGCCGACCTGGCGCCCGGCGACCTGGTCGCCGTGGCCGCGACCGGCGCCTACTGCCGTTCGCTGGCCAGCAACTACAACTACCTGCCCAGGCCCGCCGTGGTCGCCGTCGCCGACGGCGCGGCCCGGGTGATCGTGGCGGGCGAGACCGAGGACGACCTGTTGAGGGGGCAGCTGTGAAACCGCTGAAAGTGGCTCTGCTGGGCTGCGGCGTCGTCGGCTCGCAGGTCATCAGGCTCCTGCACGAGCAGGCCGACGACCTGGCCGCGCGCATCGGCGCACCGCTGGAGCTGGCCGGCGTGGCCGTGCGCAGGCTCGGGCGCAAGCGCGACATCGAGGTCGACCCGGCGCTGCTGACCACCGACGCCGAGTCCCTGGTCACCCGCGACGACATCGACATCGTCGTCGAGGTGATCGGCGGCATCGAGCCGGCCCGCACGCTCATCGTGGCCGCCCTCGAACGCGGCAAGTCGGTCGTCACCGCCAACAAGGCGCTGCTGGCCGAGGACGGCTCGTCCCTGCACGAGGCGGCCCGCCGGGGCGGCGGCGACCTCTACTTCGAGGCCAGCGTCGCCGGCGCCATCCCGCTGCTGCGCCCGCTGCGCGAGTCGCTGGCCGGCGACCACGTCAAGCGCGTGCTCGGCATCGTCAACGGCACCACCAACTACATCCTCGACAAGATGGACACCTCGGGCGCGTCCTTCACCGACGCCCTGGAGGAGGCCCAGACGCTCGGCTACGCCGAGGCCGACCCGACGGCCGACGTCGAGGGCTTCGACGCCGCCGCCAAGGCCGCCATCCTGGCCGGCCTGGCCTTCCACAGCCGGGTCACCGCCGACAAGGTGCACCGCGAGGGCATCACCGAGATCACCGCGACCGACGTCGCCTCCGCCAAGGCCATGGGCTACGTCATCAAGCTGCTGGCCATCTGCCAGCGCTCCGACGACGGCCGCTCGTTCGGCGTGCGGGTGCACCCGGCGATGATCCCGCGCACCCACCCGCTGGCGGGGGTGCGCGAGGCGTACAACGCGGTGTTCGTAGAGGCCGAGTCGGCCGGGCAGCTCATGTTCTACGGCAAGGGCGCCGGCGGCGCGCCGACGGCCTCGGCCGTGCTCGGCGACCTCGTGGCCGTCGGCCGCAACCGGCTGGCCGGCACCCACGGGCCCGAGGAGTCCACCTACGCCGACCTGGCCGTCCACCCGATGGGCGACACGGTCACGCGCTGCCACGTGGCGCTCGACGTGGCCGACAAGCCCGGCGTGCTGGCGCGGGTGGCCGACCTGTTCGCCAAGCACGACGTGTCCATCCAGACCGTCCGCCAGGAGGGGCACGGCGACGACGCCCAGCTCGTCATCGTCAGCCACCGCGCCACCGACGCGGCCCTCACGGCGACCATGGAGGGGCTGCGCGAGCTCGACATCGTCCGCGCGGTCGCCGGCGTGATGCGCGTGGAGGGCGACGACTGACGCCCGCCCCGCCCGGTCAGTGGGCGGGGAAGGCCAGGTCGCGGACGCGGCGCACGGCCCGTTTCAGGACCGTGCGGTCCTGCTCGCGGGCCAGCCGCACCGCCTCGCGCCGCCAGCTCTCGGCCTTCTCCCGCCAGCGGGAGGCGTCCCTGCCGTTCTTGGCGGCCTCCCGGCGCAGCTGGGCGATCTCGGCGCGCAGGGCGGCGACGCGCTTGCGGTGGAGGGTCAGCTCCTTCTCGTGGCGGGCGGTGAGCAGGGCGAGCTCCGCGACCGGCGGCCGGCGCGGCGGGTAGACGTCGGGGCGGCGGCGCAGGCCCCACGACGCGCCGTCCGCCCATTCCAGGCCGTACAGGGCGTCGATCAGGTCGTCCGGGTGGTCGCCGGGGGCGGCGACCAGGGCGGCTCTGGACAGCGCGGCCGTCCGGTCGAGGCGGGCGGCGACCACGCCCTGCGAGGTCTCGTCCAGGGCCAGGCACAGGCTGCCGAGGTCGTGCTCGTCCAGGTGGGCGATCAGGTGTTCCAGCGTGCCGGGGGAGAGAGTCCAGCCGGACGGCACGGTCAGTCGGAAGGGGGCCGTCGTGCCGGTGGGCGGTTCGGTGGCCAGGCGGACCCGCGGGTCGTGCTCGAAGGTGGCCTTGAGCAGGCGCAGGTCCAGGTCGGGGTCGCGCAGGGGCGAGCGGCGTCCGGTGGGCAGCGCGGGCCAGCGGCCGGTGAGGGTGAGGCCCACGTCGGGGATGGAGGAGGCGAGCAGGGCGTCCGCGGTGGCGCGGGTGTCCTCGTAGCCGCCCGCCGCCACCACCGCCTCCACGTACGGCACCAGCCACTGCCGCCCCGGATCCGTCCGCAGATACCGCCGGTAGGGAACCCGGTCGGCCACGTAGGGGTCGTTGTACCGCTTCAACGCGGCGACGTCGCGCATCGCGGTCGGCAGGCCGACGTGCCACGCCCGCGCCTGCGGGTCCGGGACGAACACCGCCCCCGCCTGGACGAGCCGGTACCCCAGCTCGGTGTCCTCGGCCAGCACCAGCGAGGTGTCCAGGCCGCCGATCGAGCGCAGCAGCGCCGCCGGGTACGACGCCGTGGCCCCCACGTGCACGCGGGCGGCCGTCGCGCCGGACGCCGTGCGCAGGCCGTCGTGGTCGTGGATGATCTGCTCGGCCCAGTCGTGCCGGTGCGGCGACAGGGGGAACAGGCCGTCCTCGGCGCCCGCGTCCAGGGCCTGGACGACCTGCTCCGGCGTGGGCGGCTCGGCGGCCGAGGTGAAGTCGATCCAGCCCAGCACCACCACGTACGGGGCCAGGTGGTGCCACCGAAGCTGGGCCTCGACGTGCCGCCGGTGCGGGACCATGTCGGCGTCCAGCACGAGGACGACGTCGCCGGCGGCGGCGTCCAGGCCCGCCTGCACGGCCCAGGCGCGCCCCCAGCCGCCCGGCGGGCTGGAGATCAGCTTGGTGCCGCCCGGGGCGAGGGCGGGCAGGCGGATGGGGATGGCGCTGCCGTCGTCCACCACGATCACGTCGAGCAGGTGCGCCGGGTAGCTCTGCGCGGACAGGGCGGCGAGCGTCAGGTCCAGGGTCTCCTGGCGGTCGTGCGCCGGGATGACGACCGTGACGGCGAGCTCCGGCTCCCAGGCCCCCAGCTCGGGCGGGTCGAGGACGCCGAAGTCGTTGCCACGGATGCGCGGGACGGTCATGGGCGGCTGCTCCCCTCCAGCTCCATCAGGGCGTTCGGGCGGAACCCGCGCCACTGGCGCCGGTTGCGGCGCAGGAACGTGCCGATCGGCTCCTGCCAGGTGTGGGCGGAGGCCGGGCCGCGGCGCAGGATGTAGCCCAGGCCGTGGGTGCGGTAGATCTGGCCGCCCGCCGCCTGGAGGGCCTCCTGGAACTGGGTGTCCACCGAGCGGCGCAGCGGCCGGAAGCCGCCCACGGCCTGGAACGCCGAACGCTCCACCAGGATCGTGCCGCCCGCCACGAAGCTGGTGATCTGCTCGGTGACCTGGCTGCGGTGCACGGTGACGTCGATCGAGGCCAGATAGACGAACTCGGGCACTGTGCCGACCACCTGCGCCCCCGAGTAGGCGTGGGCGAGCAGCAGGTCGGCTAGGAAGTCGGGGCCGTACCAGTCGTCGTCGTCCATCTTGAGCAGGAACGAGCCGGAGGCCCGGGCGGCGGCCTCGTTCAGCACCTCGCCGAAGACGGCCGCGGGGTCGGCCTCGTACACGGTCAGCGGGCCGCCGAAGTCGGCCAGGGCCGCGGCGACGTCCGGGTGCTCCCGCGGGACGCCGTGCAGCGCGAGCACCACTTCGAGCTGGGCGTCGCGCTGGCGGGCGATCTGCCGCAGCGCGAACGGCACCATGTCGGCGCGCCGGGTGGCCAGCAGGACGGAGGTGAGCGGGGGAGCGGGGGCGGGCGCGCCGAGCTGCTCCCACCGCGCCGCCACGCCATGGGTGCGCAGGGCGGCCCGGCGCAGCCGGATGCTGTGCTCCTCGCGCCGCAGCTCGTCGGACAGGTCGGGGGCGGCGGGCAGCAGCGCGACCAGCTCGTCCCCCAGAGCGCCCGCCCAGCGCGGCACGGCCCCGGTGACCAGCGGCACCCCGGCGGCGGCCAGACCGGCCAGCACCCGCACGGCCGCCAGCGGGCCGCTGTGCGGATGTTGCCAGCTCACCTCGACGCCGCGGATCTGCCGGAGCCTGGCCACGTCGGCGTCGGTGACCCCGCCCGACTCGGCGAACGTCGTGACGACCTTGCCGTCGAGCAGCACCGACCAGCGGCCGTCGCGCTCGGCCAGCGCGGCCATGCCCCGGGACGGCGTGGTCACGAACCCCTGGGGGTTGACCAGCCGCTCGTCCACGGGCGGGACCATCGACGGCTCGCCGAGCACGTCGGGATCGGCCAGCGGCGACCCCGCCCCGCCGGGACGCCCGATGCTCTCCCAGCTCGCGGCGACGATCGTGGGCCGCTCGACGGGCGCCTGGTCCCCGGCCCAGCCGATCCCGCCCGGCTCGGCGGACCCGCCCGGCGTCAGGGCCGGGGACGCGTCCGGGGCGCGGCCGTCGCCCGGCGGGCGCAGGGCGTCGCCGGCCAGGCCGCGGAGGGCGACGTCGCCCAGCGTGCGGAGCACGACGTCGCTGCCGGGGGCGCCGACGCGTTCGGGGACCGGGCCGCTCACCTCGGCGGGCGTGGCGTTCGGGTCGCCGGGACGCCAGTCGGCCGAGCCGATCCCGGCGATGGCGGCGGCGGGCGCGGCGATCACGTCCAGGCGGTGACCGGCGAAGGCGCGGGCGGTGGCGGTCACCGTGCGGCCGGCGGGCGTCGCGGCCGAGAAGCGGGCGTCCACCACCCACACCCGGTTCCTGGGCTGGTAGACCCGCAGGTCCGTCAGCGACCGCCAGCGGTGCGCGGGGGTCGGCGTGGGCACGGGGGCCGGGTGCGAGGCGGGGGCGTCGAGCACGCACACCACCACCCGCCCGGCCAGCGGGAGCAGCTTGTGCAGGGTCGCCACCCTGCGCAGGTCGGCGGGCGTCCTGGCGAGCACGAGGACGTGGTCGGCCGACTCCGGCTCGGCGGGCGGCTCCACCAGGTCCCGGTCCAGGTCCACGGCGCCGGCGGGCAGCCCGGCGCGGCCCTCACCGCCCTCGCCGCCTTCGCCGTCGGCAGGGAAGGTGGGGCTCTCGATGCCGGCCAGGAACACCCGGGCGTCCGGCAGCTCGGCCAGCAACGCGGTGACCGTCCGCCGCTCGGCGCTCATCCGGCGCTCCGCAGGTGCCGGATCAGGGAGCTCAGCGGCCCGGGAGCGGGGTCCTCCTGCTCCTGCGCGCGGGACAGGCGCTCGACCTCGGCGGAGAGCCGGTCGACCTGGGCGCGCAGCTCCTTGGTCTCCGCCAGCCGCCGGGCCGCCAGGGCGCGCCACTTGGCCGGGTCGCCGCCCAGCGGCGGCGGGTCGGCGGCGGCGCCGAAGCCGTGCTCGCCGCCCTCGACCCACAGGACGCCGAACAGCTCGTCCACCAGGTCGTCGGCGGGGCCGTCGAAGCGCGCAGCGCGGGCGAAGGCGGCCGTGCGCTCCAACCGGGCGGCCACGACCCCGTCCGCGTCCTCGTCCAGCGCCACGCAGAGCAGGCCGAGCAGGTCCTCGTCGGCCAGCCGCACGAGCCTGGCCAGGGTGTCGGCCCCGAGGACCCATCCGGCGGGCAGCCGCAGCAGGAACGGGGTGGGGGCGGCGGTGACCGGTTCGCTTTCCGCGAAAGTGACGCGCGGCTCGTGGGCGTACAGGTTGTGCAGCAGCCGCAGGTCCAGCAGCGGGTCGTCGAGGCTGGACCGGCGTTCGCCGGTCAGCCGGTCCCAGGGGCCGACGACGGTGACGGCGGCGTCGGGCAGCGTGCCCGCCAGCGCCGCGTCCACGCTCGCCCGGGTCTCCTCGTACGTGGTGGCGCTCACCACGACCCGCACGTACGGCACCCGCCAGTGGCGCCGGGGATGGCCGCGCAGCCAGCGCAGATCCGGCACCAGATCGCCCAGGTAGGACCAGTTGTGCCGATGGACCTCCTTCTCCCGCAGCATCACCGTGGACGGCCCGACGTGCCACGCCCTGGCCTGCGGATCGGGCACGAACACCGCCCCCGCCTGGGCCAGCCGGTAGCCCAGCTCGGTGTCCTCGGCCATGTTGAGCGAGGCGTCCACGCCGCCCGCCGCGCGCAGCAGCTCGGCGCGCACCGACGTGGAGGCCCCCGTGTGCAGCAGGTACGCGCTCGTCCCCGCGTCCTTCAGCATCCGGGTCGACTCCAGCGTCTTACGCGTGTACTCCGGTCGCGTGCCCTCCTCGCCGGGGGCCGTCACGAACCGGATGTCGCCGATCACCACCACGTGGTCGAGCAGGTGGTGCCAGCGCATGTGCGCCTCAAGGTGGTCGGGGGCCAGGATCATGTCGGAGTCCAGCCAGTGGATCACCTCGCCGGTGGCGGCCAGCTGCCCGGTCTGCCGGGCCGCGCCGCGTCCCCAGCCGTCGGTCACCCGTACGACGCGGGCCCCCGGCAGCTCGACCGGCGGCGTGCTGCCGTCGTCGGCGACCACGATCTCGACGAGTTCGGCCGGGTAGGTCTGCGCGGCCAGCGCGGACGCCGTGCGCTCCAGCGCCTCCTGGCAGTCGTAGGCCGGGATGACCACGGACACGCGCAGCTCGGGCGTCCAGTTTCCGATCGCGGGCGGGCGCAGCACCCCGTAGTCGTTGTGCCGGACGCGGATCATGCCAGGCCCTTGGCCAGCGCGCGAACCTCCTCGCGCAGCTCCTCGACCTCCCGGGCCCTGGTCATGGCGTTCACGCGGTCCTCGCCGAGCGAGGCGAGGATCGCCCCGATGTCGTCGGCCCGCCGCGCGGCCGACTCCTCGACCGCCTGGACCAGCAGTTCCAGCCGGGATTCGAGGTTCTTGACCGCGGTCGTCGCACGGGCGAGCTCGGCCTCGTGCTTCTTCATGCGCAGGTCGATCCGGTGCGCCTTGCCGTCCACGCGGCGGACGGTGAGCAGCAGCAGGGCGAGGGCGGCCAGCGTGACCGCGAACGCGGCGACGGCCGCCGCCGCGCCGAGGGTGAGCAGGCCGGCCAGGACGAGCAGGGCGAGCACCCCGGCGGCGACGACTGCGAGAAGTGCGGCGGCCGCTGCCAGTCGGCGGGGCGAGAGCATCCGCGCAAACCTTTCATAGTCACGACTAGTCGGGCATAGGAGGATGGGCGGGATTATTGCCACCCTAATAAACCCTGACCACTACCGTGCCATATGTTCCTGGAGGAAAACTGGGAACCCGGCCTCGGGGCTCATGCCGTCCGCCACCCGAAAGCTGCCTGTCTGTCTACTGACGTGTAAAAACGGGCGTAAGGTAGGCGCCGATCCAGTCCCGTCCGGTCGAGGAGCATCGTCCATGTCCGTCACCCCCTGCGGCTTCACGCGTACGCCGGGCAAGGGGTTCGCCCGGCTGCACTGGTCGGACGGCTGGCAGTTGGACGGCGGGCCGCCCGACGTGCCCGCGCTGCGCTCCCGGCGCGGACTGGAGATCGACTGGCCCGCCGCGCCGGTGCCGCTCGACGGCCTGACGGAGCTGGCCGGCGCCGGGATCCCGCTGACCGCCCAGGACGCCCCCGCGTGGGTGCCGGGCGACCTGGCCGCGCTGCTCACCGACCGCGACTGGCTCGCCGCGCCCGCTGACGGCACCGCGCGCTGCCTGGCCGACCTGCGGCGGGAGGAGCACAGCGTACGGCTGCGGCGCCTGGTCCACCGGCCCGCCCGCGCGACGGTCAGCATCGTCATGTCGACCAAGCGGCCCGCCCTGGTCGGCGCGGCGCTGGCGCAGATGGAGCGGCAGCGGGGCGTCGAGGCTGAGGTCCTGCTCGGGCTGCACGGGGTGGCCTTCGGGCAGGTGCGCGCGGCCGTCGAGGCGTGCTCGCTGCCCGTCAGGTGGGTCGAGGCGGCCAGGACGGTGCCGTTCGGCGAGGTGCTGAACCGGGCCGCCGCCCTGGCCTCGGGCGACTACCTCGCCAAGTGGGACGACGACGACTGGTACGGCCCCGACCACCTGTCCGACCTCCTCATGGCCCGCTCGTACGCGGGGGCCGACGTGGTGGGCACGACGGCCGAGTTCTTCTACCTGGAGCCGTTGCGCGCCACGATCCGGCGGACGACGTTCGCGAGCGGAGCGGCGTACCCTAGCGAGGTTTGGGCGGATCACGTAGCCGGAGGCACCATTTTGCTCCAAAGCGCGAAATTTCGGGAAATTGGAGGATTTCCCGCTCTTCCGCGTGCGGTCGATCTTGAGTTCGTGAAAGCGGCGCAAAAGATCGGCGCGCGCGTCTATCGCACGCACGGCCTCGGCTACGTCCTGCGCAGGGGGTTGACCGAGGAGCACACCTGGCAGCTGCCCCTGGCCCATTTCGTCAGAATCGCCACGAACCAATGGCACGGCTTCCGGCCGAGCCTGCTGATGGAAGCCGCATGAACAACGGCCAGAAGCCGCCGGTGCGCGGCAACGACTACCGCGTGCTGCGGCCCGCCGAGGATCTCACCCCGTCGCTCACGGTCAGCGTGATCATCCCGGCCTACGGCGGCCAGGACAAGCTGGACCTGGTGCTGGCCGGACTTGCCCGCCAGACCTACCCGGCCGCGCTCACCGAGGTCATCGTCGTGGACAACGGCAGCGTGCCGCCCCTGCGGCTGCCCGACGTCCGTCCCGAGGGCGCCCGCCTGATCGTCTGCGACCAGCCCGGCCGCGCGAACGCCCGCAACGCCGGGCTGGCCGAGGCCACCGGCGACGTGATCCACTGGCTCGACTCCGACGTCGTCCTCACCCCGGGCGCGATCGAGGCCCACATGCGCTGGCACCACACGGCCCCCTACCTGGTCGTGACCGGCTACATCAGGTTCACCGACGCGGAGCTGCCCGCCGAGCTCCCCGCCGACCTGGAGGAGCACTTCGAGCCGGCCGAGCCGCACGCCTGGATCGTCGACCTCGTCGAACGCACCGACGGCCTCACCGCCAACCCCCAGCGTCCCTTCAGCCTGCACGTCGGCGGCGCGACCTCGGTCGGGGCCCGCCTGATCGAGGCCGCCGGCCCCATGGACGACGAGCTGATCCTCGGCCAGGACACCGAGATGGGCTACCGGCTGCACCAGGCGGGCGCGGTGTTCGTGCCCGAGCCGCGCGCCCGCGCCTACCATCTCGGCCCGACCATGCGCATGCGCGACAAGGAGTCCATCGACCGGGTGAGCCACGCGTTCGTGGCCGACCGCATCCCGGCGTACCGGTGGTTGCGCTCCCATCCGTCCCGCCAGTGGAAGATCCCATACGTCACCGCCGTCGTGGACGGCACGGCCGGCTACGACAGCGTGCGCGCGACCGTGGACACCCTGCTCGCCGGGACCGTTCCCGACCTGTCGGTGCTCCTGCTCGGCCCCTGGGACGAGGTGGGCCGCGAGCGCCGCTCCCCGCTCAAGGACCCCCGCCTCGACCTGGCCCTGGTCCACGGCCACTACCGGCACGAAGGACGGGTGCGCCTGGCCACGGCCGAGGAGCTGGACCCGGCCACGCCGTTCGTGCTGCGCCTGCCGCCCGGCTGGATCCCCGGCGAGGACACCCTCGCCCGCCTGCTCGACCTGGCCCGCGACGAGGGCCTCGGCCTGGTGGCCGTGCTGCTGCGGGAGTCGTCGCACGGTGTCGTGGCGGCCCGCCTGGAACGCCGCTCGGCCTTCGCCAGGGCCCGCATGGTGGCCGGCGGCGAGCCCGGTGAGCCCGGCGAGCCCGGCGACCTCGACGACGTGGTGGACGCCGTGTCCGGCGTGTCCTGGGTCGAGGGCGAGACCTACGGGTTCACCACGGAGGCGGCGCCGCTGATCGGGCGGCGCGGGGCGTACCGGGCGCGGCTGGAGGCCCGGGCCGAGGCCGAGCGGCTGGCGGCGGAGGCCGACCGCCTGCGCGCCCAGGTGACCAAGTGGCGGGACGAGGCCACCCGGTGGCGCAGGACGGCCGTCGAGCTGCGGCGCGACGTGAGCACCCTGCGCCGCCAGCTCGCCGCCGCGAACCGCGCCCAGCAGAGCCTGCGCACCCTGCTGTCGGCCACGATGAAACGGGCGCTGGGCCGCCGCCTGCGCTGACATGACCGCTGGGCCGCCGCCTGCGCAGAAAAGGGCGCTGGGTCGCCGCCTGCGCGGCCGACCGCGTCCCGCGGGCGGCGGTCAGTTCGGGCGCAGGGCCGACTTCAGCCGTCTGAACAGGGTGTTCTCGGCGGACTCGGCCGTGACCGCGACCGTCGCGGGGATGGTGACCGGCTCCGGCTGCGGCGGCGCGGGCCAGTAGCGGTCCGGCGGCTCGTGACGCACGCCGTGCGTGGCGTCGATGACCTCGTCGAGATCGGCGCCTGGACCGGCGAGCAGCAGCGCCCGGCCCAGCGCCGAGGTGCGTTCGAGCCGGGCCGTGCGCCCGTCGGGCAGGTCGACGACGAGCACCCCTGTCAGGTCCTTCTGCACCGACTCGACCATGCGCTCCAGCGTCGCCCTGTGCAGCGGCACATCCACCGGCCCCCGGTAGCGGAACGGCGTGGGCGCGGGCGTCGGGGCGGCCTCGTCGATGAGCCGGATGCGTTCGTCGTGCGCGCACAGGTCGCGCATGAGCCGCAGCTCGAAGCACGGGTCCGACAACACCGCGCGCCGCCCGTCGTCGAGCCGCGACCACGGGCCCACCAGCGTCAGCACGACGTCCTGGAGCTTGCCGTCCAGGGCCGCCGTCACCGCCCGCCGCACCACCGACTCGGAGGTGTCGGTGACGTCCAGCACGATCTCCACGTACGGCACCAGCCACCGCCGCCCCCGGTCCTTGCGCAGGTCCCGGCGGAGCGGGATCCGGTGCGCCAGGTACGGCTCCACCGCCCGCACGGCCCGCTCCCGGTCGCGGTGCTGCGCCGGCAGCCCGAGGTGCACCGCCTGGGCGGCCAGGTCGGGCACGAACACCACGCCGTGCATGGCCAGCCGGTAGGAGAACTCGGTGTCCTCGCCGCGCACCACGGTCGGGTCGAGCCCGCCCACGGCGTCGAAGACCTCGCGGGGGAGGGCGAAGGTCGGCCCGGTGCACACGTGGTACGGGTTGCGGCTGCTGCGCAGCCCGTCGGTCTTCTCGATCGTCGCCTCGGTCGAGCTCGACACGGCCCCGGCCAGGTCGAACACCTCGTCCAGGCGCTCGGCGCGGAAGACCTGCCGCGCGGTGACCGGCGGCGCCTCGACGAACTTCTTCATCCCGATGGTGACCAGGTAGTCGGTCACGTGGTGCCAGCGGGCCAGGGCCTCGATGTGCTCGCGGCAGGCGACCATGTCGGCGTCGAGCCGCTGGATGATCTCCCCGTCGGCGGCCTTGGCGCCGGTGTTGACCGCGTTGGAGATGCCCCAGCCCTCGCGTACCGGGACGATCCTGGTGTTGACCGGCCGGATCTCCGGCAGCCGGACGGGCGGCGCGCTTCCGTCGTCGACGACCAGGACCTCCATGAGATGGTCCGGGTACGTCTGCGCGGCCAGCGCGGCCAGCGTCAGGTCGAGTTTGTCCTGCCCGCCGTGCGTCGGTATCACCACGCTCACGGACAACCCCGGCGACCAGGCCCCGAGCTCCGGCGGCACTACTGGTGAATAGTCGTTCTGCCTCAAAGCAGGACGCGCGTTCATGGTGACCCCCTGCCGAGACCTTATCGGGAGATGCTGAGAATTTCCTGAATAGTGGCGCTGTCCAACGACCTGTCCACTCAGTGGACTCGGCTCCGCGCCCGCGCCGCGCACCCCGTACACTCGGTGGCCAACACCGCAGGTAGGGAGTCATCATGGGCAGGTCGTGGCGTGGCCTCATCGAGGAGTACCGAGAGCGTCTTCCGGTCACCACGAAGACGCCCGTCGTCACGCTCCTCGAAGGCGGCACCCCGCTCGTCCCGGCGCACCGCGTGTCGGCGCTGACGGGATGCGAGGTCTATCTCAAGGTCGAGGGGGCGAACCCGACCGGCAGCTTCAAGGACCGCGGCATGACCATGGCCATCAGCAAGGCGGTCGAAGAGGGCGCCAAGGCGGTCATCTGCGCCTCCACCGGCAACACCTCGGCCTCCGCGGCGGCCTACGCCGTACGCGCGGGGCTGACCTGCGCCGTGCTGGTGCCGAAGGGCAAGATCGCGATGGGCAAGCTGGCGCAGGCGCTCGTCCACGGGGCCACGCTGCTGCAGGTCGAGGGGTCGTTCGACGACTGCCTGGAGATGACCCGCAAGCTGTCCTCCAGCTACCCGATCGCGCTGGTCAACTCGGTCAACCCGTTCCGGCTGCAGGGTCAGAAGACGGCGGCGTTCGAGATCGTCGACACGCTCGGCGACGCCCCCGACATCCACTGCATCCCGGTGGGCAACGCGGGCAACATCTCGGCCTACTGGATGGGCTACCAGGAGTACGCCGACGACGGCGTCTCGACGAAGCGTCCGCGCATGTTCGGCTTCCAGGCCAGCGGCGCCGCGCCGATCGTCGAGGGCGCCCCGGTGACCCACCCCCACACGATCGCCACCGCCATCCGCATCGGCAACCCGGCGTCCTGGAACCTGGCCACCGCGGCCCGCGACGAGTCCGGCGGCGTCATCCAGGCGGTGACCGACCGGCAGATCGCGGCGGCGTACAAGCTGCTGGCCCAGGAGGAGGGCGTGTTCGTGGAGCTGGCCTCGGCGGCGAGCGTCGCGGGGCTGCTCCAGGCACACGCGCAGGGGCTCGTGGAGGCCGGGCAGCGCATCGTCTGCACTGTCACCGGCAACGGCCTGAAGGACCCCGACTGGGCCATCTCGGGCGCGCCCGCCCCGGTGGTCATCCCCATCGACGTGCACGCCGCCGCCGCGGCGCTCAACCTCGCCTGAGAGGCGCACGGGGAGTGAGCGAACGACGAGAGAACCGTGAATCGATGACGACGGTGCGAATCCGCGTGCCGGCCACGTCGGCCAACCTGGGGCCGGGCTTCGACGCGCTCGGCCTGGCGCTCACCCTCTACGACGACGTGGAGGCCACGCTCACCGCCGACCCCGGCGTGCGCGTGAGCGTGGAGGGCGAAGGCGCGGGCGAGGTCGACCTCGGCGAGGGACACCTCGTCGTCCGGGCGATGCGCGAGGCGTACGCCCGCATGGGGGCGCCGCAGCCCGCGGGCATCGCCCTGCGCTGCGTCAACCGCATCCCGCACGCCCGCGGCCTGGGCTCGTCCTCGGCCGCCGTCTGCGCCGGCATCCTGGCCGCCCGCGCGCTGAGCGACGGCGGCCTGTCCGACGACGAGGTCTTCGCGCTTGCCACCGAGATGGAGGGCCACCCCGACAACGTCGCTCCGTGCCTGGCCGGGGGCCTGACGGTGGCCTGGACCGACCACGCGGGAGCAGCGCGTATGGTGAAGCTGGCCCCCGACGAGAGGGTCCGTCCGGTCGTCGTCGTTCCCACGACGCGGCTGGCCACGGAGACCGCTCGGGGGTTGTTGCCGAAGGACGTGCCCCACAAGGACGCCTCCTTCAACGCCGGCAGGGCCGCGTTGCTGATCGCCGCGCTGACCTCGCGGCCGGAACCAGAGCTGCTGCTCGCCGCCACCGAAGACCGTCTCCACCAGCCCTATCGCGCGCCTGCCATGCCGGAGAGCGCGCGTCTGGTAGAACGTCTGCGTGCAGTCGGCGTGCCCGCGGTCGTTTCGGGGGCGGGTCCCACGGTTCTTGCGTTTTCGTCACCGGATACGCAGGATTTGATCGCGCCAGAAGTGGGTAATGACTGGCACATCCAGCAAATGGACGTCGACCCGGTTGGTGCGAACGTTCAGTTCCCCGAGACACGCTGATGCCTCTTTAGACCTTCAGGGAATAGCCGTGTGCGCTGGTGATGTTAGGCTGATAGCCGCACCAGATGCCCCCTTGGTGGGTGCGTGCTTGTCAGCCATACATCGCTGCATCATGCTTCACGTCGCGAGGCGTGAGCAGCGCGGCTGTCTCCCCGGAATCCGTTGCCTCCGGTTGGCCCACACCCGGTTGGCCCAACGTGAGGCGGCGACGACGGGGACCTGCGCGTTCGACGCACATCGACATCTGGTTGGCGACAGCAATCTGGGGGGTGTCAGCCACGCGCCACGGTCCTGTGGCGGCCTGGACGAACCCCTCCCCAAGAGTGGCGGCCGTCCGCGACAGCCGAAGATCGCAACGTGCACCCCGACCCGGTCTGTCCCGCCGGGTCGCAAGCACCTCCGGGACGCCCGGCAGAACAAAACCGGCGCCCGACCCCTGGGAAGGACCTTTTAGTTGAGCGACACCACCGAACTCCTCTCCGACGCACCAGGCTCTCAGCCCGCGTCCGGCGACACCCCCACCCGCGCCGCGGCCAAGCCTCGTGCGCGTCGCTCCGGCACCGGCCTGTCCGCCAAGGTGCTGCCCGAGCTGCAGAAGATGGCCGCTGAGCTGGGCATCAGCGGCACCGGGCGCATGCGGAAGAGCCAGCTCATCGCGGCCATCCAGGAGAAGCAGGGTGGCGCCTCCGGAGACGGCGCTCCGGCGGCAGCCGCGGTTGAGGCGGCGCCCGTCCTGACGGAGGCCGCGCCTCCCGTGGCCGAGCGGCCCACCCGTACGCGCAGGGAACGTTCCCGCACCAAGCCCGCCGACGAGGCCGCACCGCAGGCCGCCGAGCCGGTGGCCGCGGCCCCCGAGCCCGTGGCCGCGCCGGCCGAGCCGGCCGTCGAGCAGCAGGCCCAGGTCGTGGACGCCGGTCAGGCCGACACGCGGGGCGAGCGCGAGAGCCGTCGCGAGCGGCGCAGCCGCGGCGAGCGCCGTGAGCGTGGCGAGCGTAGCGACCGCGGCGAGCGCGGTGAGCGCAGCGACCGCGGTGAGCGTGGCGACCGTGCCGACCGCGGTGAGGGCGGCCGTGCCGAGAGCAGCCGCGGCGACCAGCGCGCCACGGACGCCGGCGGCAGGGGCGACCAGCGCGGCGAGCAGCGTGGCGAGCAGCGCGGTGACCAGCGTGGCGACCAGCGCGGTGACCAGCGGGGCGGCGACCAGCGTGGCGACCAGCGTGGCGGCGACGACGACGACCGCGGGCGTGGCCGCAGGGGCCGCTTCAGGGAGCGCAACCGCGGCCGCGGCCGTGACCGCTTCGACAGCACCGAGCCCGTCATCGGCGACGACGACGTGCTCATCCCGATCGCCGGCATCCTCGACATCCTCGACAACTACGCGTTCGTCAGGACCAGCGGCTACCTGCCGGGCAGCAACGACGTCTACGTCTCGCTGGCCCAGATCCGCCGCAACGGCCTGCGCAAGGGCGACGTCATCACCGGCGCGGTGCGCCAGCCGCGCGACGGCGAGCGCCGCGAGAAGTTCAACGCCCTGGTCCGCCTCGACACCGTCAACGGCATGGACCCGGAGCAGGCCCGCAACCGGCCCGACTTCAACAAGCTGACGCCGCTCTACCCGCAGGAGCGCCTGCGCCTGGAGACCGAGCACAACATCCTCACCACGCGGATCATCGACCTGGTCTCGCCGATCGGCAAGGGCCAGCGTGGTCTGATCGTCTCGCCGCCGAAGGCCGGCAAGACGATGGTGCTGCAGGCGATCGCCAACGCGATCACCCGCAACAACCCCGAGTGCCACCTGATGGTCGTGCTCGTGGACGAGCGTCCCGAAGAGGTCACCGACATGCAGCGGTCGGTCAAGGGCGAGGTCATCCACTCGACCTTCGACCGTCCGGCCGAGGACCACACCACGGTCGCCGAGCTGGCCATCGAGCGCGCCAAGCGCCTGGTGGAGCTGGGCCACGACGTGGTCGTCCTGCTCGACTCGATCACGCGACTCGGCCGCGCCTACAACCTGGCGGCCCCGGCCTCCGGTCGTATCCTGTCGGGTGGTGTCGACTCCACGGCGCTCTACCCGCCGAAGCGCTTCTTCGGCGCCGCGCGCAACATCGAGAACGGCGGCTCGCTGACGATCCTCGCCACGGCCCTGGTCGAGACCGGGTCCAAGATGGACGAGGTCATCTTCGAGGAGTTCAAGGGCACCGGCAACATGGAGCTCAAGCTCAACCGCTCCCTGGCCGACAAGCGCATCTTCCCCGCGGTCGACGTCGACGCGTCCGGCACGCGTAAGGAAGAGATCCTCATGGCCAAGGAGGAGCTGCAGATCGTCTGGAAGCTCCGCCGGGTGCTGCACGCCCTGGACATGCAGCAGGCTCTGGAGCTTCTCCTGGAGAAGATGAAGGAGACCAAGTCCAACGCCGAGTTCCTGCTGCAGGTGCAGAAGACCACGGTGAGCAACGACCGCGACTAGCGGCCACGCGCCTGAAGGGGCGGCGGGGAGGTTCTCCCGCCGCCCCTTTCGCGTGCCGAGGCCGTGCCAAGGCGCCGAGGGTGGGGTTAACCCCACCTGCGGATCGGACGTCTGCTCCATTCACCCCGTCCGCGGCGCCGGGCAGGCTGGGGGCATGCGATCGGTGAGGCTGAAGGACAGGGTGCGGTTCGGGCCGAAGGGGCCGTTAGGGGTGCTGGTCGACCCGATGACCTGGCGGGCGGCTCCGTACCTGCTGGTCAGCGCGTTGTTCGGGATGGTCTGGTTCGTCGTGGTGACCCTGGCGACGACGGTGGCGGTGCCGCTGGTGATCGTCTGGGTGGGGCTGCCGCTGACGATGGCGACCGTGCTGATGTGGCGCGGCGGGGCGATGCTGGAGCGGCGGCTGATGGGGGCGGCGTTCGGGGTGCGGATCGCCGACCCGTACCGGAGCAGGCCCGAGGGCGGGCTGCTTTCGCACCTCACCTGGCTGCTGGGCGACAAGGCCACCTGGCAGGACCTCGGCTACCTCCTCATGCTCCTCCCGCTGGGCCTGGTGGAGTCCGCGTTGTCGCTGGCGCTGTGGACGGCGACGGCGGTGCTGCTCCTCGCGCCCCTGGCCCGCGTCCTGTACGTCCTGAGCGACGGGCGCACCGGCCTGATCATCGACGACTGGGCGGGCGTGCTGGTCGCGGGCGCGGCCGGCGTGGTGCTGCTCGTCGTGACGGCCTACCTCGTACGGGGCATGGCCTGGCTGCACGGCACCCTGGCCACGGTGCTGCTCGGCGGCAGCGAGGAGGAGCGGCTGCGGGCCAGCCGGGCCAGGGGGATCGACGCCGCCGAGGCCGAACGCCGCAGGATCGAGCGCGACCTGCACGACGGCGCGCAGCAGCGGCTGCTGTCGGTGGCGGTGGACCTCGGACGGGCACAGGCCAAGTTCGACACCGAGCCGGAGGAGGCCAGGGCGCTGATCGTCCAGGCTCACGCGGGCACCAAGGCGGCCATCGCCGAGCTGCGCGACCTGGCCCGCGGCATCTACCCGGCCATCCTCACCGACCGCGGGCTCGACGCGGCGCTGTCGGGGCTGGCCGCGCGGGCCCCGGTGCACGTGGACGTCTCCGTCGAACTGGCCGAACGGCCGCCCGCCGCGGTGGAGAGCATCGCGTACTTCATCGTCGCCGAGGCCCTGGCCAACCTCGCCAAGCACTCGGGCGCGACGGAGGCGTCGGTGGCGGTGTTCGGCGGCGACCGCGGCGTGGTCGTGGACGTGTGGGACAACGGCATCGGCGGCGCCGTCGTCACGCCGGACGGCGGGCTGTCGGGCCTGGCCGACCGGGCGGCGACCATCGACGGCGTGCTCGTGCTGCACAGCCCCGTCGGGGGGCCGACGATCGTGCGTGCGGAGCTGCCCTGCGAATGGTAGTCATGTGCACATGCGCGTGGTCATCGCCGAGGATTCCGTACTGTTGCGCGAGGGGCTGGCGCGGTTGCTCGCCGACGGCGGTTTCGAGACCGTCGCGGCGGTCTCCGACGGGCCCGCGCTGGTGGCCGCCGTCCAGGAACACGAGCCCGACCTGGCGATCGTCGACGTGCGCATGCCGCCCACCCACACCGACGAGGGGCTGAAGGCGGCGCTGAGGGTCCGCGAGGCCAGGCCCGACTTCCCGATCCTGGTCCTGTCCCAGTACGTCGAGGAGCGCTACGCGGGCGAGCTGATCGGCAAGGCCGTCGGCTACCTGCTGAAGGAGCGGGTGGCCGACGTGGCCGAGTTCATGGAGGCGGTGCGCGAGGTGGCGGCGGGCGGCACGGTGATCGATCCGGAGGTCGTCGTGCAACTGCTCAGCCGCAGGCGCAGGGGTGCGCCGCTCGACCTGCTCTCCCCCCGGGAGCGCGAGGTCCTGGCGCTGATGGCCGAGGGCCGCTCCAACACCGCGATCGCCTCCAGGCTGGTCGTCACCGAAGGGGCGGTGGAGAAACACGTGTCCGGCATCTTCGCCAAGCTGGCCCTCGGGCCCGCGCCCGAGGACCATCGGCGGGTTCTCGCCGTTTTGACGTATCTGGGTCGCTGATACGGCCTGCACCCGGGGTTGGGGATGCGGGCCGTACCCGCTACCTCACGTCCACGAACTCCTGCGGCGACAGGGAGGTGCGCGTCTTGCTCGTGCCGGGCACCTTGACCTGGAAGTAGCCGTCCTTCTTGGCCTTGAAGGTCTTGCTGTACTTGCCGGTCGAGGTGGCCTTGGCGTACCCCATGAACTTGTACGTCTTGGTGCCCTTGGCCTTGAAGTACACCTCGACGACCTTGTTCTTGTACGCCTTGGTGCCGCGGTAGACCTTGCCGTAGACCTTGAACGCGCGGCCCTTGGTGACCTTGTTCGGGGCCGAGATCGTCACCCTGGTCTTGGCCTTCTTGGACGCGCCGCCGGTGGGGGCGACGACCGAGAAGGACGCCTCGCCCTTGAGCGTCTGGCCGCTGCGAGTGGCGTACACCTCCAGGGTCCAGGCGCCCTCGGTGGTGTCGTCGGTGAAGTACGTGACGCCGCGGTAGTAGCTGTCCGACTCCTTGGCCAGCTCACCGAGGTCGTAGTACTCGCTGGTGGTGTCGCTGACGAGCTTGGCCGAGACCGTGCCCGCGTCCTTCACCGTCGCCTCGACCGTGACCTTGGTGTCCCTGCCCTTGACGAGCTGGACGGGGTCGGGGGTGACGTTCGCGCCGGAGATGCCCTGCTTGCCGGAGACCTTGACGGTGAAGGTGCTCGGGCTGCTTCCCCCGCCCGCGCGGGCGACGTTGACGGTGAGCTTCCAGTCGCCCGCCGGGTCGTCCTTGGTGATCGTCCACTTGCCGGTGATCGTCTTGTCGGGAGCCGGCGACGGGGTGGCGGTCGGGGTGGAGGTGGAGGTGGAGGTGCTCGGCGTGAAGTCGAACGACACCGTCTTGGCCGACTTGCCGGGCGGCTCGATGGACCCGGTCACGCCGGTGACGGTGTCCGGGTTCTTGAGCTTGAGCGTGACGGTGGCGTCGACGTCCTTCTCCAGCGGGACGTACGCGCTCGCCGACGCGTCGCCCGTGAAGTCGTCCGCCAGCGCGTACGCCGAGGCCGACGCGCCGGTGGCCGAGAGACCGGCGCCTCCGAGGAGAACGGCGGCCCCCGTGGCGGCCGCGAGGAGCAGCCGCACCCTTCTCTTCATCAGTTGGATGATCCTTTGGCTAAGTCCCATTTGTGGGAAAAGTGATGGTTTGTGCGAGGGAGCCTAGTGTGGCGCGTGCGGCCGCGTCATGAAGATCGCGGGAATGCCCCATGGCCTGGGCAGGTTGCACGATCTGGCACACTGGTAGCTGACCATTTTGCGGTTCCGGTTCACGCCATGCGTGAAGGCGACCCGGCGGCCGCAGCCCGAAAGGACAGCCATGAAGCCCGACATCCACCCCGATTACCACGTGACGCAGGTCTCCTGCTCCTGCGGCAACACGTTCACGACCCGCAGCACCGCGAAGAACGGCGTCATCCACGCCGACGTGTGCTCGGCCTGCCACCCGTTCTACACGGGCAAGCAGAAGATCCTCGACACCGGCGGCCGGGTGGCTCGCTTCGAGAAGCGCTTCGGCAAGAAGGCCACGGGCAAGTAGCTTCACCGACGCCGACCCGGCCGCACCACGTGCGCCGGGTCGGCGTTGTTGGTGAAACGGCATTCAAACCACTGAAGGACCCACGGTGAACCTCGACGAGTTGCTCAAGGAGTATTCCGAGCTGGAGCTGCAGCTTGCCGACCCCGCCGTGCACGCCGACCAGAACAAGGCCCGCACACTCGGCCGGCGCTACAGCCAGCTCACCCCGATCGTCAGCACCTACCGGGAGCTCGACACGGCCCGCGAGGACCTGACGGCGGCCAAGGAACTGGCCGGCGAGGACGAGGGGTTCGCGGCCGAGGCGGCCGAGATCGAGGAGCGCATCCCGCAGCTTGAGGAGAAGCTCAAGCACCTGCTCATCCCGCGCGACCCCAACGATGACAAAGACATCATCATGGAGATCAAAGCGGGCGAGGGCGGCGAGGAGTCCGCGCTGTTCGCCGGCGACCTGCTGCGGATGTACCTGCGCTACGCCGAGCGCCTCGGCTGGAAGACCGAGATCATCGACACCCAGCCCTCCGACCTCGGCGGCTACAAAGACGTCACGGTCGGCATCAAGGCCAAGGGCGACGAGGGCGTGTGGTCCAGGCTCAAGTTCGAGGGCGGCGTCCACCGCGTGCAGCGGGTGCCCGTCACCGAGTCCCAGGGCCGCATCCACACCAGCGCCGCGGGCGTGCTGGTCTACCCGGAGGCGGAGGAGGTCGACGTCCAGATCGACCCCAACGACCTGCGTATCGACGTCTACCGCTCCAGCGGTCCCGGTGGCCAGAGCGTCAACACGACCGACTCGGCCGTGCGCATCACCCACCTGCCCACGGGCGTGGTCGTCTCCTGCCAGAACGAGAAGAGCCAGCTCCAGAACAAGGAGTCGGCGATGCGCATCCTGCGTGCCCGCCTGCTGGCCGTGGCACAGGAGCAGGCCGACGCCGCGGCGCAGGCCGAGCGCAAGTCGCAGGTCCGCACGGTCGACCGTTCCGAGCGCATCCGCACGTACAACTTTCCCGAGAACCGGATTTCCGACCACCGCGTAGGCTTCAAGGCGTATAACCTCGACCAGGTTCTCGACGGCGAGCTCAACGCCGTCACCCAGGCACTCATCGACGCCGAGATGGCGGAGAAGCTCGCACAACACTCATGACATTTCTGCTGGACGAGATCGCTCTGGCCACCGCTCGGCTCGCCGAGGCAGGTGTGCCTTCGCCGCGCACCGACGCGGAGGAGATCGCGGCGTTCGTCCACGGCGTGCGCAGGAGCGAGCTCCACACGGTCAAGGACTCCGACTTCGACGCGCTGTTCTGGGAGGGCATCGCCCGGCGCGAGGCGCGTGAGCCGCTGCAGCACATCACCGGCCACGCCTACTTCCGCTACCTGGAGCTCGCGGTCGGCCCCGGCGTGTTCGTGCCGCGGCCGGAGACCGAGGTCATGGCCGGGTGGGCGATCGAGACCCTGCGCGCCATGGACGTGACGGCGCCCCTCGTCGTCGACCTCGGCACCGGCTCGGGGGCCATCGCGCTGTCGATCGCCCAGGAGGTCGCGCTCGCCGAGGTGCACGCCGTCGAGGTCGACCCCGCGGCCTACACCTGGGCCAAGCGCAACATCTCCGAGCTGGGCCAGGGGCGTACGCACCTGCACCCGGAAGACCTCGCCGAAGCCCTTCCCGAGCTCAACGGCAAGGTCGACCTGGTGATCTCCAACCCGCCGTACATCCCGCCCGGCGCCATCCCGCGCGACCCCGAGGTCCGCGACTACGACCCCTCCCGGGCCCTCTACGGCTCCGGCGACGACGGCCTCGGCGAGGTGCGCGCGGTCGAACGCACCGCCCGCCGCCTGCTGCGTCCCGGCGGCTGGGTGGCCGTCGAACACGCCGACGAGCAGGGCAGGGCCGTCTATCTGACCTTCCCGGAGGACAACGGCTGGCGCGACGTCCGCCTGCGCCAGGACCTCACCCGAAGGGACCGCTTCGTCACGGCCAGACTCGGCCAGGACTAGGATGCACGCCGTGGGAAGACGCTTTGACTGCTCCGACCTCGACCAGCGCGCCGAGGGCCTGATCGAGGCCGCCACCGCCGTGCGCCGCGGCGAGCTGGTCGTGCTGCCGACCGACACCGTCTACGGCATCGGCGCCGACGCGTTCATGCCGCCGGCCGTCACCGCGCTGCTCGACGCCAAGGGGCGCGGCCGCGACATGCCGCCGCCCGTGCTCGTGGGCACCGTCAGAGCCGCCACAGCGCTCGTGGACGACCTCGGGCCCTACGGGCAGGATCTCATCGACGCCTTCTGGCCCGGGCCGCTCACGCTGGTCTGCAGGGCCAACAGGGCCCTTTCCTGGGACCTGGGCGACACCAAGGGCACGGTCGCCGTCCGCATGCCGCTCCACCCGGTCGCCCTCGACCTGCTCAAGGAGACCGGCCCGATGGCCGTCTCCAGCGCCAACCGCTCCGGCGCCCCCGCGGCGACGACGGCGGAGGAGGCAGAGGAGCAGCTCGGCGACTCGGTCGCGGTCTACCTCGACGGCGGCAAGACCACCGACAACACGCCCTCGACCATCCTCGACCTCACCACGGCGGTGCCCCGGATGTTGCGCCGCGGCGCGATCCCCGTCGAGAAGCTGCGCGGCATCATCGGCTACGTCGCCACCGACGACTGACGTATACCGTCTTTGCATCCCGGCTGCGGCGACGCCACGGCCGCGATTACCGTGAGTCCCGGAACGGCGACACGTCCGGGAGTGGCCCATGGGCAAGTTCGACGGCATGGATCCGCAGCTGGTCCGTGACCTGCTGACCGAGGTCAAGCACGCGTCCTCGGCGCTGCGCACGGCCGAGGACCAGGTCAGGGCGGTGCTGAGCCGTGCCGGGCTGTCCGCGCGGAGCACCCACCGTCCGGTCCAGGTGGCCGACTCCGCCGATCACATGGTCAAGGACGTCAACGCGCGGCTGGCCGTCCTGGAGAAGCGCGCCGACGGGAAGCTGGGCGACACGTCGAAGACGGGCGGCGGCGGCACGGCCGACGAGCCCAAGGAGTCGCCGGGCAGCCGCGACGACAAGTACGGCAACCCCCGCGCCGACACCCCGCCCAAGCACACCGACCCCGCCCACCCCGCCGACCCGAAGCCCACCCACCCCTCCACCCCGAAGGACCACGACCCGAAACCCACCGACCCACCCCCGAAAACCCCCGATACCAAGCCCACGGACCCGCCTGCGTCGAAAGACCACGACCCCAAGCCGACGGACCCGCCGACGCCTAAGGACCCCGACAGCAAGACCGGTGACGACGGTAAGACCGGTGACGACGGTGCCAAGGCCGACGGCGACGGGAAGGCGTGCGACGGCGCCGACAAGGACACCGGGACCAGCGGAAACGACACCAGGACCGACGACCGGACCGGTGACCGCACAGACGGCCGCAGCGACGGCAGCACCGGCGACACCCCGGCCGCCGACGACCCCAAGGCCCCCGACCAGGACAGCAGACGCGACCGGGGAGCGGAGGCCGACACCGGCACGACCAATGTCCCCGCGAAGGATCAGCCGGACGACCCGCACAAGCCCCAGGTCGTGGTGGTCGACGGCGTGAAGGTGCTCCAGGTCCCCATCGACCCGCCCACGGCCGAACAACTGGAGTCCCTGCTCAAGAACGTCGACAACGTGCAGCCCGCCGACATGCCGACCGTGCACGCCGACGGCGGTGCGGCGACGGCGGGCGGAGGCGAAGGGCTGTCGGTGCCGACAGGAGAGGGCGGCACCGACCCCTCGACGACCACCTCAGGCACCACCACCGGCCACCACCCCGGCACCACAACCGCCACCGGTCACCCGTACGGCACCGCAACCGCGACCGGCCACCCCTACGGCGCTGCAACGGCCGCCGGTCACCCCTATGGCACGTCAGAAGGCACGGGCGCCCACTTCGGCACCGCAGGCGACACGACCTCCCACAACGGCACCCAAGGCGATGCCGCCACCCACTCCGGCACCACCGGAGACACCTACGGCGGCCCCACCGGGGACACAGGCGCCCACCAGGGCACCCCAAGGGAGGCGGGCAACACCCACGGCACCCACGCCGACGGCGCCTCCTCCACCCCGACCCGCCCCGACGCCACCACAGGCACCGGCACCCAGCCCATCGGCGACACCGGCCGGGCCGACGGCGCACATGGCCACACGGACACCGGCACAGGCCGGGCCGACGGCCCCAGCGGCGGCGCGAACAGCGACACCGGCCGCTCCGACGGCGGCACCACGGACACCGGCCGCACTGACGGCACCGCCTGCGCCGACGACAAGGCCACGAACGGCACCCGCACCGACGCGGACACCGCCAACGGCAGCCGCGACGCCGGCAGCGGCACCGGCGGCAACACCGACGGTGGGCACGCGGACGGCGGGCGTGGCGGCGTGGGGACCGGTGGTGGTGCGGCTGATGATGGTCGGGCTGATGGCGGTGCCGTGAACGGTGGTCGTGACGTCGGTGGCGGGTACGGCGATGGTGGGCGTGCCGATGGCGGCGCGGGGAACGGACGTGCCGATGGGGGCGCGGGTAACGGGCGTGCCGATGTGGGGACCGGTGGCGGCGCCGCTGATGCCGGGCGTGCTGATGGTGGCGTGGCGGACGCTGGTCGCGCCGGTGCGGACGGTGGAGCGGCGGGGCGGGGTGATGGGTCTGCTGGGGTGCGGATTCCGCCTACGGCGCCTGGGGGAGGGGCGGCCGTCTCGGCTGGAGGGGACGTCTCTGCTGGAGGGGACGTATCGGCTGGTGGTGATACAGGGCGTCATGGCGCGGCTGTTTACGGCGGCGGGGGGCATGGTGTCGAGGGGCATGGCGATGGTGGGGCGCAGGGCTTGGACGGCGGGCGGGCCGGTGGGAAGTGGGTGAGTGAAGGGGACGGGGTGGTGGCTGTGGACGTGTCCGCGGCCGGGCCAGAGGCGATCAGGACTTTGATCGACGACGTCCGCGACATTCAGCCGCTCGACATGCCGTCCGTGGAGGCTCCGCCCGGTGAGTACGGCGAGGGTGACTGGGCGCCCAGGGACATCAGGCCGGACGGTCCATCGGGTGAGGTCGATCCCGGGACGTCGGGAAGGAGCGTGTGATGTACGTCGACCCGCCCGCGCCCAGGCCCAGGAGCAGGGACGAGATGCCGCCCGTCACCGCCGCGGGCCCGCTGGACAACCAGCCGCTGGCCTACGAGTTCAACCCCGACTACGAACGTCTCGTCACCGCCTGGAACACCGTCATGCCCATGCTGGAGAAGCTCAGCACGGCCCTCGACAAGGCGTACGCGCTGGCCAAGAGCCCGCAGACGTGGGACGCGCCGGTCGGCGATCGATATGTGCAGGACATCCGGGAATGGCGGTCGAAGCTGGCTCTCTACCGTCACGCCGTGCTCACCGCGATCAGCGATCAGGCCGACGACACCCCGAGGTGGATCCCCAGCCAGACCGGCGCACCACACGCCTTCCCCTGACCTCCGACCTCCCCGGCGCTTCGCGGTTCCGGTACTGCGCGTTCCTTGAGCTTCGCGGTCCGTGCGCTTCGCGCTCTCGGAGCTTCGCGGTCGCCGCCCTCTGGCCTACGCAGGTGAACGCCCTCATGGCTCCTGACCGGCACGGACCCCGTGCCCCCGCAACCGACCGCCCTCGCACCGCGGCTATCTGGGCAAATCGGACATGCGGTCGTACAGTGGAGAAATGGGTGGGGAGCCGTACTACGGGCCCGACTTCGGGCGGTTGCGGCGGCAGGATCCGGAGCTGGCGCAGGTGCTGCTCGACGAGCTCGAACGCGAACGCGCCGGCATCCAGCTGATCGCCGGCGAGAACTTCACCTCCCCCGCGGTCATGGCCGCCCTGGGCTCCACCCTCACCAACAAGTACGCCGAGGGCTACCCCGGCAGGCGCTACTACGGCGGCTGCGAGGTCGTCGACCGGGCCGAACGGCTGGCGGTGGAGCGGGCGCGCAGGCTGTTCGGGGCCGAGCACGCCAACGTCCAGCCGCATTCCGGCGCGAGCGCCAACCTGGCCGCCTACGCCGCCCTGCTGCAGCCCGGCGACACCATGCTCGCCATGGCGCTCCCGCACGGCGGCCACCTCACGCACGGCTCGAAGGCGAACTTCTCGGGACGATGGTTCGACGTCGCCTCCTACGGCGTGCGGCGCGACACCGAGCTCATCGACTACGACGAGGTGCGTGACCTGGCGCTGCGACGCCGGCCCAAGGTGATCGTGTGCGGCGCGACGGCGTACCCGAGGCTGATCGACTTCTCGGTCTTCCGCGGCATCGCCGACGAGGTGGGCGCGTGGTTGCTGGCCGACGTGGCGCACCCGATCGGGCTGATGGCGGGCGGGGTGATCCCGTCGGCGGTGCCGTACGCGGACGTCGTGACGCTGACCACGCACAAGGTGCTGCGCGGGCCGCGCGGCGGCGCGATCCTGTGCACGGAGGAGCTGGCCGGCAAGATCGACCGGGCGGTGTTCCCGTTCGTGCAGGGCGGGCCGCTGATGCACGCGGTGGCGGCCAAGGCGGTGGCGTTCGGGGAGGCGCTGCGGCCGGAGTTCGCCGAGTACGCGGGCCGCGTCCTCGCCAACGCCCGCACGCTCGCCGGCGCGCTGGACGGGGCGGGCATGCGTCCGGTCACCGGCGGCACCGACACCCACCTGGCCCTGATCGACCTGCGTGAGCTGGGCGTGTCGGGCGCCGAGGCCGAACGGCGCTGCGCGGTCGCCGGCATCACGCTCAACCGCAACGTCATCCCCTACGATCCGGAGCCGGCGGCCGTCACCTCCGGGATCCGGGTGGGCACGGCGTGCGTGACCACGCAGGGCATGGGCCCGCGGGAGATGGAAGAGGTGGGAAGTCTGCTGTCGATGTCCGTGCGCGACCCGGCCGTAGCGCCCGAGGTCAGGGAAAGAGTGGCGGCGCTTCTCGCCATCCATCAGCCATATCTCAGCGAATATTAAGCTGGTCTGTGTCGGTTTCCGGTCACAGCTGGCCGGAGCATCCGGGAAACTAGGTCCGTGCGCGAATACCTGTTCATGGCGCTCATCTCGGCAGCGGTGACGTATCTGCTGGTCCCGCTGGTGCGCCGCTTCGCCATCCGCATCGGCGCCATGCCCGAGGTTCGCGAGCGCGACGTGCACACCACGCCGACGCCGAGGCTCGGCGGCCTGGCCATGTACGGCGGCCTCGTGGTCGGCCTGCTGGTCGCCAGCCAGCTGAAACACACGGGCGCGGCGCTGTCGGAGTACGACGGCAAAGCCGTCACCGCGTTGATCGTCGCCGGCGGCCTGATCACGCTCACCGGCTTCCTCGACGACTGGTGGGGCATGGACGCCTTCATCAAGCTCGGCGGGCAGATCGCGGCGGCGGGCGTGCTGGTCTACTTCGACCTGCGGCTGCTCTACATCCCGCTGCCGAAGGACTGGGGCGGCTCCACCAGCCTCGACTACACGCTGAGCACGATCATCACCATCATGATCGTGGTGGTCACCATCAACGCCGTGAACTTCGTCGACGGCCTCGACGGGCTCGCGGCCGGCATCGTGTGCATCGCCGCCATGGCCACGTGGGCGTACTCGATCCTGCTGGCCCAGAGCATGAGCGTGGGGAACATCACCACGACGGCGGCCATCGCGGCCGTCCTCATCGGCACGTGCCTGGGCTTCCTGCCGCACAATTTCCATCCGGCCAAGATCTTCATGGGCGACACCGGGGCGATGCTGATCGGGCTGGTGCTCGCCTCCTCGATCGTCACGGTGACGCCGCTCGACCCGGCCGCCATCGAGGACATGAACAAGGTCCCGGTGCTGCTGCCGCTGATGCTGCCGGCGGCGGTGCTGGTCCTGCCGCTGATCGACCTGATCACCGCCGTGGTCCGGCGCACGTCCCACGGCATGTCGCCGTTCGCGCCCGACCGGGGTCACCTGCACCACCGGCTGCTGGACATCGGCCACTCGCACCGCCGCTCGGTGCTGATCATGTACGCGTGGGCGTTCCTGTTCGCCTTCGGCCTGGTGGCGATGTCCCGCGAGGGCGTGCCGGTGCTGCTGTTCGTGGTGGTCATCGTGCTGGCGCTGGCGGTGCTCGTCCTGATGGCCGCGCCGCGGTGGCGGGGGAGGGGCGGCGCGCACGCCGCCACGCGCGACAAGCAGCCCGACGACGACGGCCCGCCCACCGGCCCGATGCCGCCGATCGGCCCGGACACCCAGGTCAGGCGGCAGATGCCGCCGCAGGGCGGCCCTTCGGCGCAGGAACGCGCGAGCGCCGAGGGCAAACCGGTCATTCCTGCATTTCCGAGCCGTCCGTGATCGGGAACTAGAAACGGCAGGTAAAAGCGGTCTTCCGTGAGCTTGTGATATCTTTCACGAGCAGGGACCTCCAGACGCACATGTTCTGGAGGTAGCAAACGCTCGCTTGACAACATGCTGATGGAGCACCGATGCAGGCCAACGACGTGCGCGTACTCAAGAGCGCCGCTGTTCCGACCTTCGCGGTCGGGGTGGTCGCGGTCATCGTGGCGTTCCTCCTGGCGGGCGGCAAGGGAGCGCTCGGCGCGGCCCTCGGCACCTTGCTCGTCGGGGTTTTCTTCAGCATCAGCGTGGTAGCGGTCTCCTATGCCGCACGCGTCTCCCCGCAGATGATGGCGATCGCGGCGATGGTCAGCTACCTCGTCAAAGTCGTCGCCATCATGGTGGTGCTGTCCGCCTTCCGTGAGACCACCGCCTGGAACACCCAGGCCTTCGCGTGGTCCGTGGTCGGATGCACGCTCGTCTGGACCGGATTCGAGGTCCGCGCGTTCATGAAGACCAAGATGCTCTACGTCGACCCCGAAGCCTCGGTCCCCGGAAAGGGCGACTCATGAGGCAGGTAAAGGGATGGGGTCCGATATGACTAGTCCTCCACTCGCCTGCTATCGTCGGGGCCGCGATGAGCGCACAGGAACGCCGGCCGGAACACGACGGTCGCGACTTCTCCGATGCCATGTGGTCAGTCCCCAGCTATCTGCTCGCCGGGATGGCGGTCTATGGCGGTCTCGGGTGGTTGCTGGACCGGTGGCTCGACATGTCCGCGTTCTTCCCCATAGGCGTGGTCCTTGGGGTCGTGCTCGGCGGCTACGCGGTCTACCGGAAGTTCGGTCGCTAACCCGACGCAGCGATCGCCTCGCTGAGGAAACCCTTGTGATCCACTACGACGTTGAAGGGAACGCCGCGTGATTGCGCTGACGGTCCTCGCCCCCGAAGACAACTTCCGGGCGCCATCGCCCGATGAGCTGTTCAATTCGTTCACGCCGATCATCCCCGGGGTGACCTGGTTCACCAAGCCGGTGCTGCTGGCGATGCTCAGCGCGCTCGTGGTGATCGCCGTGTGCTGGGTGGCCTTCGCCAAGCCGAAGCTCGTGCCGAGGGGCACCCAGAACGTCGTCGAGTACGGCTACATGTTCGTCCGTGACCAGATCGCCCGGCCGTTCCTCGGCAAGGACGCCGATCGGTGGATGGGCCTGCTGGTCACGCTCTTCTTCCTGGTCCTGTTCTGGAACATCCTCGGTGTGATCCCGCTCGCGCAGTTCCCGGTCGCCTCGCACATCGCGTTCCCGGCCGTGCTCGCGCTCTCGATCTACGCGATCAAGGTCTACCTGGGCGTCAAGCACCAGGGCGGCATCGGTTACTTCAAGAACATGATGTTCCCGCCCGGCCTGCCCAAGCCGATCTACTTCCTTCTGGCGCCGATCGAGTTCCTGTCGAACATGATCATCGCGCCGTTCACGCACGCTGTCCGACTGTTCGCGAACATGTTCGCCGGTCACATGCTGCTCGCGTTCTTCAGCATGGTCGGCTTCTGGTTCCTGTTCGAGAAGCTGACGCCCCTGGGCGCACCCGTCGGCGTGGTGGGCGTGATCATGACGATCATCCTGACCGGGTTCGAGATGTTCATCCAGTTCCTGCAGGCCTTCCTGTTCGCAATGCTGGCGTCGATGTACATCGGCGGCGCGCTGCACCCGGATCACTGAGAACCACATACCGGAATATCCATGACCGGTGGGACTCCCTTCACCGGCCGTCCAGTAAAGGAAATAGCAATGAGCGTTCTCGCTGAGGTCTCCGGCAACGTCACCGCCATCGGTTACGGTCTCGCCGCCATCGGCCCCGGCATCGGCGTCGGCATCATCTTCGGTCAGGGCGTGCAGGCCATCGCGCGTCAGCCCGAGGCTTACGGCCTGATCCGCCAGAACATGCTCCTCGGCTTCGTCCTCACCGAGGCCCTCGCCCTGATCGGTCTGGTCGCGCCGTTCATCTTCGCGGGCATCTAGGACCAGAAGAATTCTGACGAAAGGCTGCACCCATGATTAAGGCAGCTACGCTCCTCGCGCAGGAAGAAGGGGCGAACCCGCTCCTTCCGCACACGTTCGAGCTCGTCGTCGGTATCTTCTCGTTCCTCGTCGTCCTCCTCGTCGTCGGCAAGATTCTCGTTCCGCGCATCCAGAAGACTCTGGCCGAGCGGACCGACGCGATCGAGGGTGGCATCAAGAGGGCTGAGGAGGCCCAGGCCGAGGCGCAGAACCTCCAGCGGCAGTACGCGCAGCAGCTTGAGGAGGCCCGCCGCGAGGCCGGCCGGCTCCGTGAAGAGGCTCGCGAGCAGGCCGCGCAGATCAAGGCGGAGCTCCGCGAGGAGGCGCAGGCCGAGGCCCGTCGTCTCGTCGAGGCCGCGCACGCCCAGATCGAGGCCGACCGCGCCGCCGCGTTCGCGCAGCTCCGCACGGAGATCGGCCGTCTGTCCACCGAGCTGGCCGGCCGCATCGTCGGCGAGTCCCTGGAGGACGAGGTCCGCCAGAGCCGGATCGTGGACAGGTTCCTCGACGAGCTTGAGAGCAGCAACGCGCAGGCGGTGCGCTAATGCGAGGTCTGAGCAGGACCTCGTTGGCAGAGGTCGAGGAGCGCTTCAACGCGGTCGCGGGCAGCGCCGACCTCGGCGCGCTCTCCGACGAGTTGTTCGCCGTCGCGGATCTGCTCGACCGCGAGCACGGCCTGCGCCGCGCGCTGTCCGACCCGGCCAGGGCCGCCGAGCAGAAGGCGGGCACCGTCCGTGCCCTGCTCGGCGGCAAGGTCTCCGAGGCGGCCCTCGCCACGACCGAGGCCGCGGTCTCGGTCCGGTGGTCGCGCGCGGGTGACCTGGCCGACTCGCTCGAACGGCTCGGCGTCGTCGCCGCCGCCGCCGAGGCGGAGGGCCAGTCCAGGCTCGACGACGTCGAGGACGAGCTCTTCCGTTTCGGCCGTATCGTCGCCGCCAACCCCGACCTCCGACGCGCGCTCGCCGACGCGGCCGCGCCCGCGGAGGGCAAGCGGCAGCTGCTGAGCGACCTGCTCGGTGGCAAGGTGGCCCCCACCAGCCAGCGCCTGATCACGCAGCTGGCGGTGCACCCGCGAGGGCGTAGCCTGGAAGCGGGCTTGGAGGAGTTCGGCCAGCTCGTGGCCCAGCAGCGCCAGCGCCTGGTGGCGGTCGTGCGCAGCGCGGTCGAGCTGTCCGACGCGCAGAAGCAGCGACTGGCCGACTGGCTGCGCACCTCCTACGGTCGTGACGTGCACCTGAACGTCGAGGTGGACAAGCGAGTGCTCGGTGGGTTCTCGGTCCGCATCGGCGACGAGATGATCGACACCACGATCGTGGGACGAATTGAAGAAGTCCGCCGCCGGTTGGCCGGCTGAGGCGCAGTGAGCGCCGAATGAATAGGGAGACAGAGTAGAGATGGCGGAGCTTACGATCCGGCCGGACGAGATCCGGGACGCGCTTGAGCGCTTCGTCCAGGCGTACGAACCGGAAGGCGCCGCGCGCGAGGAGATCGGGACCGTCGTCGACGCCGGCGACGGCATTGCCCATGTCTCCGGCCTTCCCTCGGCGATGGCGAACGAGCTGCTCGAGTTCGAGGACGGCACGCGCGGCCTGGCCCTGAACCTCGACCCCCGAGAGATCGGCGTCGTGGTCCTGGGCGACTTCAGCAAGATCGAGGAGGGCCAGACGGTCCGCCGGACGGGCGAGGTCCTGTCCGTGCCGGTCGGCGACAACTTCCTCGGCCGTGTGGTCGACCCGCTCGGCAACCCCCTCGACGGCAAGGGCGCGATCGAGGCCGAGGGCCTGCGCGCCCTCGAACTGCAGGCGCCCTCGGTCGTCCAGCGGCAGCCGGTGAAGCAGCCGCTGCAGACCGGCATCAAGGCGATCGACGCCATGACGCCGATCGGCCGCGGCCAGCGCCAGCTGATCATCGGTGACCGTGGCACGGGCAAGACGGCCGTCGCCGTGGACACGATCATCAACCAGCGCGACAACTGGCTCTCGGGCGACCCCGAGAAGCAGGTTCGCTGCGTCTACGTCGCGGTCGGCCAGAAGGGCTCGACGATCGCCCAGGTGCGTTCCCGTCTCGAAGAGGCCGGCGCCCTGGAGTACACCACGATCGTCGCCGCCCCGGCCTCCGACCCGGCCGGTTACAAGTACATCTCCCCGTACACCGGTTCGGCCATCGGCCAGCACTGGATGTACCAGGGCAAGCACGTCCTCATCATCTTCGACGACCTCACCAAGCAGGCCGACGCCTACCGCGCCGTCTCGCTGCTGCTTCGCCGCCCGCCGGGCCGCGAGGCGTTCCCCGGTGACGTCTTCTACCTCCACTCCCGCCTGCTGGAGCGCTGCGCCAAGCTCTCCAGTGACATGGGCGGCGGCTCGATGACCGGTCTTCCGATCATCGAGACGAAGGGCAACGACGTGTCGGCGTTCATCCCGACCAACGTCATCTCCATCACCGACGGCCAGTGCTTCCTGGAGACCGACTACTTCAACGCCGGTATCCGTCCCGCCATCAACGTCGGTATCTCGGTCTCCCGAGTCGGTGGCTCGGCGCAGATCAAGGCGATGCGCAAGGTGGCCGGCACGCTGCGTCTGTCGCTGTCGCAGTACCGCGACCTGGAGGCCTTCGCGGCCTTCGCCTCCGACCTGGACGCGGCCTCCCGCGCCCAGCTGGAGCGCGGTCAGCGCCTGACCGAGCTGCTCATCCAGCCGCAGTACTCGCCGTTCCCCGTGGAGCGTCAGGTCGTGTCGGTGTGGGCGGGCACGACGGGTGAGCTCGACGAGGTTCCGGTCGAGGACATCCGCCGCTTCGAGCAGGAGTTCCTCGACTACCTGCAGAGCAGCCACAAGGGCATCTTCGACAGCATCCGCGAGACCAACGAGCTGTCCGACGATGCGGTGACCAGCCTCAAGGACGCCGTCACGGAGTTCAAGAAGGGCTTCACCACCTCCTCGGGCGAGCTCCTGGTCAAGGACGAGCCGGTGGCGCCGCTCGAAGCCGGCGAGGTCGGCCAGGAGAAGATCAAGAAGGTCGTCCGTCCGGCGACGGAGAAGTAGCTCATGGGTGCCCAGCTAAGGCTGCTGCGGCGGCGGATCAAGTCGGTCAAGTCGACCGCCAAGATCACGCGTGCCCAGGAGCTCATCGCCTCCTCGCGGATCGTGAAGGCGCAGATGCGGATGCAGGCGGCGCTGCCGTACGAGCGTGAGATCACTCGCGCCGTCACCGGCGTCGTCAGCAACGCGGCCAGCGTCGACCATCCGCTGACCGTGGCGAAGGAGAACCCCGCCAAGGCGGGCGTCCTCATCGTCACCAGCGACAGCGGGTTCTGTGGCGGCTTCAACGCCAACGTCCTGCGCGAGGCCGAGGCCCTGCGCGGGCTGCTGGAGAGCCGTGGCCTGACGGTGGTGCCGTTCGTCACCGGCCGGAAGGGTGTCACCTGGCACACCTTCCGCAACCGTACGATGGGCGGCCAGTGGGTCGGCTTCTCCAGGAAGCCGGCCTACGCCGACGCCAAGGAGATCGCGCAGACGCTGATCGACTCCTTCAAGGAAGAGGCGGGGATCGACGAGATCCACATCGTCTCGACCGAGTTCGTCTCGATGCTGACCCAGAACGTCGTGGTCAAGCGCGTGCTGCCGCTGGAGGTCGAGGAGACCGAGGCGACGGCCAGCGAGACGATCCCGCCGTACTTCGAGTTCGAGCCCACCGCGGGCGACGTGCTCGAATCGCTGCTGCCGCGCTATGTGGAGTCCCGCATCTTCACGGCGCTGCTGCAGTCGGCTGCTTCGGAGGAGGCCGCGCGCCGCCGCGCCATGAAGTCCGCCACGGACAACGCCAACGAGCTGATCCGCGTGTTCACCATGCAGATGAACCAGGCTCGCCAGGCCGAGATCACCCAGGAAATCAGCGAGATCGTCGGTGGCGCCAACGCGCTGGCTGACGCCGCAGCGGGGAAAGAGTGAAATGACTGCAGAGGCTGTTGAGACTGTTGAGCCCACGTCGGCCGGTGCCGGTCGTGTGGCCAGCGTCAAGGGGCCCGTCGTCGACGTGGAGTTCCCCGTCGAGGCGATGCCCGACATCTACAACGCGCTCAACGTCGAGGTGACCCTCGGCGGCGAGACCAAGACCCTGACCATGGAGGTCGCCCAGCACCTGGGTGACAACCTGGTCCGCGCCATCTCCATGCAGCCCACCGACGGCCTGGTCCGCGGTACGGCCGTCACCGACTCCGGCCACCCGATCTCGGTGCCCGTCGGCGACGTCGTCAAGGGTCACGTGTGGAACGCGCTCGGCGAGGCGCTCGACGTGCCGACCGCGTCGCTCCAGGTCACCGAGAAGTGGGGCATCCACCGGCCGTCCCCGCCCTTCGACCAGCTCGAGTCCCGTACCGAGATGCTGGTCACGGGTATCAAGGTCATCGACCTGCTCACCCCGTACGTGCAGGGTGGCAAGATCGGCCTGTTCGGTGGCGCCGGTGTGGGCAAGACGGTTCTCATCCAGGAGATGATCCGCCGTGTCGCCCGCAACTTCGGTGGCACCTCGGTGTTCGCCGGCGTCGGCGAGCGCACCCGTGAGGGCAACGACCTCTGGCTGGAGATGGAGGAGGCGGACGTCCTCAAGGACACCGCCCTCGTCTTCGGCCAGATGGACGAGCCGCCGGGCACCCGTCTGCGGGTGGCCCTGTCCGCGCTGACGATGGCGGAGTACTTCCGCGACGTGCAGAAGCAGGACGTGCTGCTGTTCATCGACAACATCTTCCGCTTCACGCAGGCGGGCTCGGAGGTCTCCACCCTCCTCGGCCGCATGCCGTCCGCGGTGGGTTACCAGCCGACGCTGGCCGACGAGATGGGTGTGCTCCAGGAGCGCATCACCTCGACGCGCGGTCACTCGATCACCTCCATGCAGGCGATCTACGTGCCCGCCGACGACATCACCGACCCGGCCCCGCACAACGCGTTCGCGCACCTCGACGCGCAGACCGTTCTGTCCCGGCCGATCTCGGAGAAGGGCATCTACCCCGCGGTGGACCCGCTCGACTCCACCTCCCGGATCCTCGACCCGCAGGTCGTGGGCGAGGAGCACTACCGGGTGGCCCAGGAGACCAAGCGGATCCTGCAGAAGTACCGCGAGCTCCAGGACATCATCGCGATCCTCGGTATCGACGAGCTGTCCGAAGAGGACAAGGTCACCGTGCAGCGGGCCCGTCGCATCGAGCGGTTCCTGTCGCACCCGATGTACGCCGCCGAGGCGTTCACCGGCCAGCCGGGCGAGAACGTCCCGCTGGACGAGACGATCGCCTCCTTCAAGGGCCTGTGCGCCGGCGAGTACGACCACCTGCCCGAGCAGGCGTTCTTCATGGTCGGCGGCATCGACCAGGCCGTGGCCAAGGCCAAGGAACTCGAGCGTCGCTGATCGCCCTACGGTAGCGGCACGGGTGGGAGAACCCGTGCCGCTACCTGATCGGAAAGGAACCTGACGAAGTGGCGAAGCTACGCGTAGGGGTTGTCTCACCCGAGCGTGAGATCTGGTCGGGCGAGGCCGACATGGTGATTGCCAAGACCGTTGACGGCGAGATCGGTATTATGCCGCAACACGCACCCGTGCTCGGCGTCCTCGTCGAGGGCGGCGTGCTGCGCGTCAAGCGGGAAGGTGAGCCCGAGCTCGTCGCGGCCGTTCACGGGGGGTTCATCTCCGTGGCCGATGATGAGGTGTCGGTGCTCGCCGAGGTCGCCGAGCTCGGTTCCGAGGTCGACGTCGCGGCCGCCCGAGACGCTCTCGACCGGGCTCAGGCCTCGATCGAGGCCAACCAGGAGGACGCCGACGCGGCGATCGAGGCGAAGCGGGCCAGGGCCCGGCTGCGCGCGGCGGGCGAAGAGGTTTAATACATACAACGGGATTCAGGGGGGCGGCCATGGTGGCGACGGTTTCGGTTTTGTTGTTGCTGCTGGTCGCCCTCGTGGTCCTTCGAGGGGTGACGCTCGCCCGTTCGCGCGGCAGCGTACCCTGCCGGCTGAAAGTGGGCAGCCGAGGGTGGCAGAGCGGGGTGGCCCGCTACGCCGACGGTGAGCTCCACTGGATTCCGCTCATGGGCGTCCGACTGAGGCCGCGCCACGCGATCGCGAGGCGCGGCCTCGTCGTTTCCGCCCGTCGTGAGATCGACGGCGGCCTCTACGCCGTCGACTGCGGCGGCACGACGCGCGGGTTGTCGCTGGCGATGAGCGCCGACGCCCTCACCGGCTTCCTCGCCTGGCTGGAGTCGGCGCCGCCCAGCGCGTACCTCGACGTCGCCTAGCGGGTGCCGCCGGGCTTCCAGAGGATCTCGTTGCCGCCGTGGGCGATCCGGCAGGCGATGAAGAGCAGGTCGGAGAGCCTGTTGAGGTATTTGGCGGTCAGCGGGTTGACGTCGTCGTGGGCCTCTAGCGCCGCCCACGTGGTGCGCTCGGCCCGGCGTACGGTCACCCGGGCCAGGTGCAGCGCGGCCGTGGCCGGGTCGCCGCCGGGCAGGATGAAGCTGCGCAGCGGCTGGAGCTCGGCGTTGAGCCGGTCGCACTGCTCCTCCAGCCGGTCGATGTAGGACTGCTCCACCCGCAGCGGCGGGAACTCCGGCTCGTCCACCACCGGCGTGGCCAGGTCGGCCCCCACGTCGAACAGCTCGTTCTGGATGCGCACGAGGAGCGCCACGAGGTCGGCGGACAGGGTGCCGTGGGACAGGGCCAGGCCCAGGCAGGCGTTGGCCTCCTCGACGTCGGCGTAGGCGGCCAGCCGGGTGTCGGTCTTGGCCGCGCGGCTCATGTCGCTCAGGTTCGTGGTGCCGTCGTCGCCCGTACGGGTGTAGATGCGGGAGAGGACGACGGGCTTGTCCTTGTCGGCACGCGTCATGAGCCCAGCGTAATGACAAATGTCATCCGAACGGGACGCGCTTTCCATGTCGCGTCCATGATTTCCACGACTACCAGGGCGAACGCCGCCAAAGCCACAATCTACTCATGACGAGAGAGAGGACCTGATGCTCGAGATCAGCGAGCTGCGCAAGCGCTTCGCGGGCGGTCCCGACAACCCCGGCGGCAAGATCGCCCTGGACGGGATCAGCTTCACGGTACGTCCGGGCGAGATGTACGGCTTCGTGGGCGCGAACGGTGCGGGCAAGACGACGACGATGCGTATCGTCATGGGCGTGCTCCAGGCCGACTCCGGTTCGGTGCGCTGGCGGGACCGCGCGCTGGGCTACGACGACCGCACGCGGTTCGGTTACATGCCCGAGGAGCGCGGGCTGTACCAGAAGATGCGGGTCAGCGAGCAGATCGAGTACTTCGGCCGGCTGCACGGGCTCGCCCCGGCGGCGGCGAAGAAGGCCGCCGACGAGCTCATCGAGCGGCTGGGGCTGACCGAGCGCAGGGGCGACGCGGTGCAGACGCTGTCGCTGGGCAACCAGCAGCGCGTGCAGCTCGCGGTGGCGCTGGTGCACGACCCCGAGGCGCTGGTCCTGGACGAGCCGTTCTCGGGGCTCGACCCTCTCGCCGTGGACGCCCTGGCCGGGGCGCTCCAGGAACGCTGCAGGAGCGGCGTGCCGGTGATCTTCTCCAGCCACCAGCTCGACCTGGTGGAGCGGCTGTGCGACTCGGTGGGCATCGTCTCCGGCGGCCGGATGGTCGCGACGGGCACGGTGGCCGAGCTGCGCGCCGCCGAGGGCGACACGTTGCGCGTGGAGGTCCGCAACCCGGCCCCGGGCTGGGCCGACGGCCTGCCGGGCACGGTGACCGTCCACGGCGACCTGCACACCCTGCGGACGACCGAGGGCGACGACCAGGAGATCCTGCGCCGCGCCATGAAGGCGGGCCGCGTCGAGCATTTCGGGGTCGAGCAGCCGACCCTCACCGAGATCTTCAAGGAGGCCGTGGCGTGAACGGACTGATGCTGGTCGCCCGCCGCGAGATCGTCACGCAGGTGCGCACGAAGACGTTCCTGGTCGGCCTGCTGGTGACCGCGCTGCTGGTGGCGGCCGTCTCCTTCGCGCCGAAGATCATGGGCGGGAACGACTCGTACACGCTGGGCACGGTCAACTCCCAGCAGCTCCCGCTGAAGGCCGCCGCGCCGGACGCCGAGTTCGAGTGGCGCTCCTACCCCGACGAGGCCGCGGCCAAGAAGGCCGTGCTGGCCGGTGACGTGGACGCGGTGCTGGTCAACGGCGACAAGGTGCTCACCGACGGCGAGATCGACAGCAAGCTCGGCGTGCTCATGCAGAGCACCAACCGGGAGATGCGGCTCGGCGCGGCCGGGGTGACGATCCCGCCGCTGCAGATGGTCTCCGTGGGCGTGGACACCCGCTACCAGGCGGCCAAGACCGGCATCGCCGTGGTGCTGGTGCTCGTCCTGTTCATGTTGCTCATGGGCCAGGTCATGATGGTGGCGATGGGCGTGGTGGAGGAGAAGGGCAGCAGGATCGTGGAGATCCTGCTCGCGGCGGTGCGCCCGTGGCAGCTGCTCGGCGGCAAGATCGTCGGGCTGGGCGTGCTCGGGCTGATCAACCTGCTCACCATCCTCGCCGTCGGCCTGGTCGCCACGTCGGTGTCGGGGTTCGCCGCGGACTTCCCGCCGGGCGTGCCGGGGCTGGTGGTCGCCGTCCTGGTCTGGTTCGTGCTCGGGTACGCCTTCTTCGCCACGCTCGCGGCCGCGTTCGCCTCGCTGGTCTCCCGCCAGGAGGAGGTGAGCAGCGTGATGTCGCCGCTGACCATGCTCATCATGGTCACCTACTTCGTGGCCTTCTACGCCACCAACGATCCCACGGGCACGCTGGCCACGGTGATGTCCTACATCCCGCCGTTCTCCTCGATGATCATGCCGGTCCGGATGGCGGCGGCCGACGTGCCGATGTGGCAGGTGGCGGCGTCCATGGCGGCGATGGCCGTGGCCGTGCTGGCGGTGTTGTCGTTCGGCGCCAAGGTCTACGAGCGGGCGGTGCTGCGCACGGGCGCCCGGCTGAAGCTCGGCGACGTGCTGCGCGCGGGCTAGATGGACGCGATCACGCGGGCGCGGCGGCTGGCCCGCCGGATGCTGAACTCGACGCTCGTGATCATGTGGATCTTCCTGATCGCGTCGACCGTGTTCAGCCTCGGCTCGGGCGCGGCCGGCTGGCCGCGCCTGCTGCTCGCGACGATCGCGGCGCTCGCCTTCAGCTGGCTCTACGTACGCGTCGTCGCCGCGGTCATGGAGCGCCGGTATCCCACGAGGGAGGTCGTGTGGACCGGCGCTCTGGCGTTCCTGGCGGCGGTGCTCGGCGGGGCCGACCCGATGGGCTGGGGGTTCGTGCCCATGGTCTGGCTGTCCGTGGTGGTGATCGGGCTGCCCGCGCGCCGGGCGCTGGCGCTGGGCGCGGCGACGTGCGCGGCCTGCGTCGGGCTCGGCGCACTGTCCGTGCTGGGCGGGACGGGCCTGCTGGCGCTGAGCGGTGACTCCTTCCTCGTCTCGCTGCTCGTCATCACCGCCCTCGACGTCGTGTGGGCCACGGCATTGCCCTGCACCAACAGGATGTGGGCCTGGATCTGGTCGCTGGCCGTGCAGGCCCACGACGGCCGCGAGGCGCACACCCGGCTGGCGCTGGCCGAGGAGCGGCTGCGCTTCGCCAGGGACCTGCACGACCTCGTCGGCCACCAGCTGTCCGCCATCGCCGTCAAGACCGAGCTGGCCGTGCGCCTGGCCGACGCCGACGGCAAGGCCGCCAGGGACGAGATGGCGGAGGTGAACACGCTGACCCGCAAGGCCCTGCGCGAGCTGCGCCAGGCCGTGCGCGGCTACCGCGAACTTGACTTGACCGCTGAGCTGAATAGCGTGAAGGGAGTGCTCGAAGCGGCCGGCGTCCGCTGCGAGGTGCGCCTGCCGCACCGCGAGCTGCCCCACGGCGTCGCGCCGGTGTTCGCCTACGCGGTGCGTGAGGCGGTCACGAACGTGCTGAAGCACAGCGCCGCGACCTTCTGCGACATCACCCTGCGCTTCACCGACCAGGAGGCGGAACTGGCGGTGCGCAACGACGGCGTGGCCCGTAGGCAGGCCGACGACCTGGGCAGCGGGCTGACCGGCATGGGCGAGCGGATGGCCGCCGTGGGCGGGCGCATGACGGCCCGTCCCACCGGCGACGGACAGTTCCTGCTGACGGCTGTCGTGTCACTCCCGATAGATGGGTAGGGGAGGAGAGCGGGGGTCTCGATCCCGGCGACCACACGCCGTGTGCGTGATTGAGGAGGTGGCATGCGCGTCCGGCGCAATCCACGAGGCCAGACGGTGCGGATCGGTGCCCGGCTCGACGCCGGCACGTCGGCCGGCGTGCGTGAGCGGCTGCACGCCGCGCTCGACGCCGGCGAGGGCGACCTCATCCTCGACCTCTCCAAGCTGGAGATGATCGACGCCACCGGGCTCGGGGTGCTGGTCGGAGCGCATCGGCGCGCGATCAGCGTGCAACGCCGCCTCGTTCTTCGGGGGGTGCCCCCGCGGATCATGCGGATCCTGGCGGTGACCCGGCTGAATCGGGTCCTGCTCGTCGAGGTTCCCGCGGCCGCGGTGGCCTGAGGTCACATATCGGGGCCGGGCGCCGATCAGCCGTCGCCCGTGCCCTTTCACGAGCCGAATATAGAAGGAATGTAGATTTCGGCCGGCCCGCTATCACGGGCGTGGGCACTCGGAAAGAACTGTGAAAGTGATTATTCTGTGACCCCATCACTGCGGGTAATCGGCGGGTCACGACGGACTGAGGCTGCGGATGAAGATGTGCACCGCCACCTCGACCAGATCGTCGATGGCGGGCTGCTGGTCGGCCAGTATCCATTCGATCAGCAGCTCTTGCAGCGCGCCAATTACGCCAAGTGCCACCAGGCGCCGTTTCAGCGAGCGGGCCTGCGGGAAATCCGCCGACGCCTCCTCCACGAGCCGGGCGAAGGAGTCCACCGCCCGCTGACGCGAGGCTGTCAGGACGTCACCCGACCTGCGCACCTCCAGGTGCATGATGCGGGCCCGCCGCCAGTCGGCGGCGGCGAACTCGATATAGGCGCGAATCCCCGCCTTGACTCTTCCGTCAAGCGTGCCCGGCGCCTCCTGTAACGCTTTGGCCACAACCGCGAGGCTTTCCTCCACGCACCGCTCGTGCAGCGCCTGGAGCAACTCCTCGCGGCCGCCGAAACATTCGTAGAAGGCGCGGTTGGAGATCCGCGCCTCCGAGCACAATCTTTCGATGGTCGTCGCCGCGAAACCTGGTTTCGCGTATAGCGTGTAGGCGGCCGTCATCAGCCGCTCGCGTCTGTCCGCCAGCCTTTGCTCAGCCGACATTCCCCGGTAAGACCGGTTCACATTCCACCCGTCCAACATGATCGTGGCCCCCAGAGCACACAATTATGGACGGATGATCGGATTTGGGAAAGAGTGCGATGATTATCTTTTACGTCGGCCGTGCAAGAACGTGACAAGCCTGATCAGTCGCTCAAGCTCGTCGGGCCCCCTCCTGAAGGAGGTCAGGTTCATGCCGGGCAGGGCGAAGCGCTGGCGGGAGACCGCCTTCGGCCTGGTGAACTCGCGTAGGCCGTCGGCTCCGTGGATGCGGCCGAACCCCGAGTCGCCGACCCCGCCGAACGGCAGCGCGGGCACCCCGGCGAAGGAGATGACCGAGTTGACGGCGGTCATCCCGGTACGCATCGCCCGCGCGAGCCGCGTCGCCCGGCGGGCGTCCCGCGAGAAGATCGTGCCCGCCAGCCCGTACGCCGAGGCGTTGGCCAGCTCCAGCGCCTCCTGTGCGTCGCGGGTGCGCCGGACGGTGATCGTCGGCCCGAACGTCTCCTCGCGCACGGCCGGGGAGTCCTCGGGCACGTCCGCCACGATGACCGGGTCGACGAACGGGGCCCGGACCGAGCCTGGGCCGCCGGTCACCACTTTTCCGGACTTGGTGGCGTCGTCGATGTGCCGCCGGATGATGTCGATCTGGGCGGGCATGGTGATCGGGCCGTAGTCCTGGCCGGCCTTGACCTCGGCGGCCCGCTCCGACAGCTCCCGCATGAACGGCTCGTACACCGCGTCCACCACGTAGACCCGCTCGACGCCCGCGCAGGTCTGGCCCGCGTTCGACATCGCGCCCCACAGGCAGGCGTCGGCCGCGGCGGGCAGGTCGGCGTCGGCGTCCACGATGAAGGCGTCCTTGCCGCCGCACTCGGCCACGAGGGGCGTGAGGTTCTCCGCGCACGCCGCCATGACCCGCTTGGCGGTGGCGGTCGAGCCGGTGAAGGCCACCTTCCGCACCCGGGGGTCGGCGGCCAGCGCCGCGCCGGTCTCGCCGAGCCCGGTCACCGTCTGCAACACCGGCTGCTCGGGCACCGACTCGGCGAACAGCTCCGCCAGCCGCACGCCCACGCCCGGGGTGAGCTCGCTGGGCTTGAACACGACCGCGTTGCCGGCGGCCAGCGCGTACGCGATGGACCCCATGGGGGTGAACACCGGGTAGTTCCACGGGCCGATCACGCCGACCACGCCGAGCGGCAGGTATTCCAGGGTGGCGGCCAGGTTGAGCCCCAACATGCCGGTCGCCACGCGGCGGCGGCCCAGCACCTTGGCGGCGTTGCGGGCCGCCCAGTCGAGGTGCGTGACGGCCAGCACGATCTCCAGCGTGGCGTCGCCCACCGGCTTGCCGGTCTCCTCGTGCACCAGCGCGGCCAGCTCCCGCAGGCGCCGCGTGAGGACCGCCTTGTAGTCGAGCAGGCGGCGCCTGCGCTCGCCCGCGGGCAGGGCCGCCCACCACTCCGCGGCCGTCTCGGCCCTGGTCACGGCCTCGCGCACGGCCTGGGCGTCGTTCTTGGGGTGACTGCCGACGACCTCGCCGGTAGCCGGGTTCAGTGAGTCGAAGGTCAGCGTGGTCATGGCGTCACGATAAACCGGTAAGCCGTCGCTTACTAGCTCCGGGGTGGGCGCAGCATCCCCCACACCGGCGGCCCGTCCGGCAGCGTGAACCGCTCGGTGACCGCGAACCCGAACCGCTCGTAGAAGGGCACGTTCGACTCCTTGCTGCTCTCCAGGTAGACGGGCAGGCCGCCGCACCTGGCCAGGCCCGCGCGCAGCAGCGCGCCGCCCACGCCGGTGCCCTGGAGCTCGGGCACGGTGCCGAGCTGGGCCAGATACCAGTAGGGGCCTTCCGGCTTGTGCCGGGCGAACTCCTCCTCCAGCAGCAGGCCCTGGCGCACCCGGTCGCCCATGGCCGCCACCAGGCCGGGCACGCCCGCCTCCGCGTCGGGCCGGTGGCCCGGCGGGTCCCACAGCGCGGCCCCCGCCACGGCGCCGCCCCCGCTGAGCGCCGTATCGGTGAACGCGTGCAGGTGACGGGCGATCGTGGTGAACATCCCCGCCGCGCCGCGGCCGCCGGGCAGCAGCCAGCCGACCACCGGATCGTCGTGGAAGGCCCTGGCCAGCGCGTCGCCGGCGGCGTCGAAGTCGTCGGACTGCCTGATCTCCACCGGTCAGCCCTCCGCGAACCACGAGCCGTGGAAGCCCGCCGGCACCCGCCTGGGCAGCCGCACCGACGCGACGCCGGACAGGTCGCTCGCGTCCAGCACCAGCAGCTCGGACGATCCCCCGGAGGTGACGATCGACAGCAGCCACCCCTCGTCCTCGCCCGCGGCACCCTCGGCCGGCACGAACACGGCCTCGCCGGTGGCCCCGCCGGTCTTCCTGACCTGGGCGGAGCCGTCGCGCAGGTCGTACTTGACGACGGCGTCGGCGCCCACCGTGTACAGGTGGCGGCTGGGCCGGCCGAGCAGGTCCTCGTTGAACGTGGGGAACTCCACGCCGCGGTCGTCCAGCGCCTCCTCCGTGGCCGTGCCGGTGGCCGGGTCGAGGGTCCAGCGGTGCAGGGCGGCCGCGCCGGCGGCGCCCGCGTGCCGGGCCGGGTCGGCGGCGCCGCCGATCCTCTTCCAGACGGCCGACCACGCGCCGGGGGAGTAGCGGGCGGCGTTCAGGACGACGCGCCCCCGCTCGTCCTCCCAGGCGTTGCCGACGTGGAAGACGTAGCAGGGGTCGACGTCGAACCAGCGGGTCGGGCCGCCCGTCCGGGGGGTGACGCCGATCCTGGCGCCGTAGTCGTCCTCCCACGCGTACGGCATGCCGCGGCGGTTCAGGTCGAACACCACCGGCAGGTCCAGCCAGAGCAGGTGGTGCTCGGTGACGGCGAAGTCGTGCATCATCGTCGGCCCAGGCACCTCGATCTCCCTGCTCTCCACCAGCTCGCCGGCGGCCGAGAGCCGGTGGTAGGTGAGGAACGGCGGGAAGTACCCGTAGCCGAAGAAGTGCAGCTCGCCGGTGAGCGGGTCGTGCTTGGGGTGGGCGGTCATCGCGGTGGTCAGCCGTCCGCCGAAGTCGCACGGGCCCACGGTGGCCAGCTCGGGCGTCACCTCGTGCGGCAGGCCGTTCTCCACGAGCGCCAGGATGCGCCCGGCGTGCCGGACGACGTGCGTGTTGGCGGTCACCGCGGCGAGATCGACGCCGGTGTCGGAGACGAACGGCGCGTCGTCGGTGAACTTGCTGGTCCGCACCCACCGGTTGCGGTACCACTCGGCCCGCCCGTCCCGCAGCCGGACGCCGTGCAGCATGCCGTGCCCGGCGAACCAGTGGCCGGGATCCTCGCCCGGCCGCGGGTTGGGCCCGTTGCGGAAGTAACGCCCGGTCAGCTCGGCGGGCAGCGCGCCCGTGACCTCCAGGTCGTGCGCCTCGATCTCGTCGGGGACGGGCGCCAGGTCGCCGCTGAGATACGCGGGAACGTCCATGAACACTCCAATCTCGATAGGTCGAAACTAGAACGTCCAGAAGAGACGTGTCAACACAGGAATGTCGGGCCATGGAAAATCCCGGCCCGCTACGAGGCCGGGAGGGCTAGAAGAGGGTCGGGTTCTCCGGCTCGATGCCGCGCAGGGCGGCGTAGTCGAGGGTGACGCAGTCGATGCCCCGGTCGGCGGCCAGCACGCGCGCCTGCGGCTTGATCTCCTGCGCCGCGAACACCCCGCGCACCGGCGCGAGCAGCGGATCGCGGTTGAGCAGCTCCAGATATCGGGTGAGCTGCTCGACGCCGTCGATCTCGCCGCGCCGCTTGATCTCGATGGCCACCGTCGCGCCCAGCGCGTCGCGGCACAGGATGTCGACCGGCCCGATGGCCGTCATGTACTCGCGGCGGATCAGCGAGTAGCCCTCGCCCAGGGTCGTGATGTGCTCGGCCAGCAGCTCCTGGAGGTGGGCCTCCACGCCGTCCTTGATCAGGCCGGGGTCGACGCCCAGCTCGTGGCTGGAGTCATGGATGATCTCCGCCATGGTCAGGACCAGCTTCTCGCCGGTCTTGCCGTGGGTGACCGTCCAGGTCTCGCCGTCCTCCTTGAGCTTGCACGGAGGGTTCATCCAGTTGAGCGGTTTGAAGGCGCGGTCGTCGGCGTGGATGCTGACGCTCCCGTCCGCCTTGATGAGGACGAGCCTCGGCGCCATCGGCAGATGCGCCGTGAGCCGTCCGATGTAATCCACGCTGCACCGCGCGATGACCAGCCGCATGACGGTCCACCTTAGCGGCTCTGGAAAACTGGTTGCATGGCGTTTGAAACGGTGGGAGTTGTCGGGCTCGGCACGATGGGCGCCGGGATCGCCGAAGTCTTCGCGCGTGCCGGGCTCCGGGTGATCGGCGTCGAGGCCGACGTCGAGGCGCTGGCCAGAGGGCGCGGGCACGTCGAGCGCTCCACGGCCAGGGCGGCCGACCGGGGCAAGCTGACCGACGGGCAGCGGGCCGAGATCCTGGGGCGCATCACGCTGACCACCTCGCGCGAGGACCTGCGCGAGGCCGACCTCGTGATCGAGGCGATCCCCGAGGTGCTCGACCTGAAGATCTCGCTGTTCCAGGACCTCGACCGGATCTGCAAGCCCGAGACGGTGCTGGCCACCAACACCTCCTCGCTGCCGGTCACCGCCGTCGCCGCCGCCACGGGCCGGCCCGGGCGCGTGGTCGGCATGCACTTCTTCAACCCGGCGCCGGTGATGCGGCTGGTCGAGGTGGTGGGCACGGTGGTGACCGCGCCCGGAGTGGTCTCCGAGATCTGCGAGTTGGCCGGGCGGCTGGGCAAGACCGCCGTACCTGCGGGCGACCGGGCCGGGTTCGTGGTCAACCGGCTGCTGCTGCCCTATCTGAACCACGCCGCCGTCCTGCTGGAGCTGGGCATCGCCACGCGCGACGGCATCGACGACGCGATGCGGCTGGGCGTGGGGCTGCCGATGGGGCCGTTCGCGCTGCTCGACCTGATCGGGCTGGACACCGCGTACGAGGTGATGGAGGTGCTGTTCGACGAGACGCGCGACCGCCGGCACGCGCCCTCGCCGCTGCTGCGCGAGCTGGTCACCGCCGGGCGGCTCGGCCGCAAGAGCGGCCACGGCTTCTACGGGCCGCAGGAGCCGCCCAAGGAGCCGGAGAAGTCCACGGTCATCACGTTCGGCATCGACGGGCCCGACGTCCACGGGCTCGGCGAGCGGTTGCGGGCCTCCGGGTTCGGGCCGTCCGACGCGCCCGACACCGTGCTGCGCTGCACCGACCGTCCGGTGATCGAGCACGCCGTGCGCCTGTCCGACCCCACCAGGATGGTCGGCGTGCACGTCGTCGGCGACAAGGTGGCCGAGCTGGCCGGCACCGCGCTCACCTCGCCCGGGGCCGCCAAGGCGGCGCGCGACCTGATGCGGGTCGCCGGTCTGGTGCCCGTCTCGTGCAAGGACCGGGCCGGGTTCGTGGCCGACGCCCTGCTGTTCCCCTACCTCAACGACGCCGTCCGCATGTACGACGCCGGCTACGCCTCCATCGCCGACATCGACGCCGCCATGCGGCTGGGCTGCGGCTACCCGGCCGGCCCGTTCGAGATGCTGGGCTACCTCGGCCTGGCCAGGGTCCGCGACGGCCTCAGGGCCCTGTACGCCGAGTACCGCGAGTCCGCCTTCGCCCCCGCCCCCCTGCTCGACCAGCTCGTCACGGCCGGTGTCAGCGAGTTCCCCCGCTCATGAGCCCCCGCCGCGCCCGCCGGAGGGACGACTCCCGCCCTCTCGGCCTTCCCACCGGCAACGACAAGGTGGAGGAATGGCCGGACGGCGACTGGAAGGTGCGCATGCTCACGGGCGCGTCCTCGACCAAGACCTACCGCTGCCCCGGCTGCGACCAGGAGATCCTGGGCGGCAGGCCGCACCTGGTCGCCTGGCCCGACTGGCCGGGCGGCGACGAGGAGCGCCGCCACTGGCATCCGGCCTGCTGGCGCAAGAGACTCGACCGCGGCCCCGGCCGCAGCCGCTACTAGGAGGACCCCCGTGGAGATTCGCGCGGCCACCGTGCTGCCCGCCAGGCGTGAACCGATCGAGCTGCAGACGGCCGACGGCCTGACCCTGGTCGGCGAGCTGGCCCAGCCCCTCGACCGGCCGCCCGTGGCGACCCTGGTGACCCTGCACCCGCTGCCCACCCACGGCGGGTTCATGGACAGCCACGTCTACAAGAAGGCCGCCAACCGGCTGCCCGCGCTCGCCGACCTCGCCGTGCTGCGCTTCAACACGCGCGGCACCAGCTCCGAGCGCGGCACCTCCGGAGGCGCGTTCGACGGCGGCGAGGGCGAGCGGTTCGACGTGGCGGCGGCGCTGGAGTACGCCGAGTTCAACGACCTGCCGCGGGTGTGGGTGGTGGGCTGGTCCTTCGGCACCGAGCTGACCCTGAAGTGGGCCCACGACCCCCTGGTCGAGGGGGCGATCCTGCTCTCGCCGCCGCTCCACAGGGCCACCGACGACGACCTCGACGCCTGGGCCCGGTTCGGCCGGCCGCTGGTGGCGATGGTGCCCGAGTTCGACGACTACCTGCGTCCGGAGGAGGCCCGGCGGCGTTTCGCCAGGGTGCCGCAGGCCGAGGTCATCGGGGTCGACGGCGCCAAGCACCTGTGGGTGGGCGAGCCCTATGTCCGGATCGTGCTGAACGAGATCGTCCGGCGGGTCAATCCGGAGGCGTATCCGCTGCCGACGGACATCTGACGGTCACCTTCAGCCCGCCCTGCGGCCGCGCGACCACCTCCAGCGTGCCGTGATGGGCCTGGACGACGGCGGCGACGATCGACAGGCCGAGCCCCAGCCCGTCGCCGACCGCCCGGCGGCCGCCCGCCAGCCGCTGGAACGGCTGGAGCAGCGTCGCGACCCGGTCGGGCGGGATCACCGGGCCGCTGTTGGCGACGCTGAGCGTGGCCAGGCCCGCCCGCACGCCGGTGGCCACCGTGATCCAGCCGTCCGGCACGTTGTGCTGTGTCGCGTTGTCCAGCAGGTTCACGACCAGGCGTTCGAGCAGGGCGCGGTCACCGGAGGCGGGCGCGGGCCGCAGCGCCGCCTCGACGCGCAGCGCTGAGTCCGGCCGCCGGTCGAGCGCCTGCCCGGCGACGGCCGCCAGGTCCAGCGGCTCCCGGTGGTCCAGCCCCTGCTGGCTCCTGGCCAGGACGAGCAGCGCCTCGATGAGCCGTTCCTGGTGCCGGCCGGCCGCCAGCAGGCGGTCGAGGACGTGGCGCAGCTCGGCGGCGCCGGCGTCCGGGTCGGCCAGCGCGACCTCGGCCATGGCGCGTTGCAGGGTCAGCGGGGTGCGCAGCTCGTGGGAGGCGTTGGCCACGAACCGGCGTTGCGCGGTGAAGGCGGCCTCCAGCCGGTCGAGCAGGTCGTCGAAGGTGTCGGCCAGCTCCTTCAGCTCGTCGTCCGGGCCGGAGGCGGCCAGCCGCCGGTCGAGCCGGTCGGCCGTGATGCGCCGGACGGTCGCCGTCATGTCCCGCAACGGGCGCAGCACCCGCCCGGCCGTCAACCGGCCCAGCAGCGCCGACGCGAAGGCCATGACCACCAGGGCGATCACCGAGTTGACCAGCAGCCTGCGCAGCCCGGCCGCCTGCTGCTCGGCCAGGTACGCCACGTCCACCCGCGGCTGCGGCACCACCTGGCCGGGCCCGCCGGGCAGGACGGGCGCGACCGGCGCGGCCGGGAACGGCGAGTGCGCGACCAGCAGGTAGATCAGGGCGACCAGCAGCAGCCCGGCGGCCAGGAACAGGCCGCTGTAGAGCAGCGTCAGCCGCAGCCGTACGGTCCGCCGCACGCCGGGACACCTCCGTCCGGGTCCGGTGCCCGTGCGGGGCCGGCCATCCGGTACCCGGCCTGCGGCACGGTCTCGATCAGCGGCGGGTCGCCGAGCTTGCGGCGCAACCGGCTGACCGTGACCTTCACGGTCTGGGTGAACGGGTCGGCGAACTCGTCCCAGCCGCGTTCGAGCAGCTGCTCGGCCGAGACGACCGCGCCGCCCGCCGACAGCAGCAGCTCCAGCACCGCGAACTCCTTCGGGCTGAGCGGCAGCCGGCGTCCGTCGCGGGTAGCCACCCGCGTGGCCGGGTCGAGCCGCAACCCGCCGTGGACCAGCACCGCGGGCAGCGCCGGACGCGCCCGCCTGGCCAGCGCCCGGATCCTGGCCACCAGCTCGGCGAACGCGAACGGCTTGGGCAGGTAGTCGTCGGCCCCGATGCCCAGCCCGCTCACCCGGTCGTCGATGGTCCCGGCGGCGGTGAGCATCAGCACGCGCGCCGGATGGCCGCCGGCGGCCAGGCTGCGGCACACGTCGTCGCCGTGCAGGCCGGGCAGGTCGCGGTCGAGCACGACCACGTCGTAGTCGTTGACGGACGTGCGTTCCAGCCCGGCGGACCCGTCCAGCGCCACGTCGACGGCCATGCCCTCGCGGCGCAGGCCGGCGGCCACGGTGTGGGCGAGCTCCTCGTGGTCTTCGACGATCAGCACCCTCATGGTCCGCCCAGCATGCCCAGAGCGGGGTTACAGCGGGGTAACCGCCGTCGTTCCCGGGCGGTAACCGGGGGCGGGGTTCGCTGGGAGCGTCGGACGAAACGGAGGAGTCATCATGAAGGGTTCGACCATCAGGCGGGTGGCCCTGGCCGCCCTGGTCTTCGCCGCCGTGACGGGCGGGGCGGCGGCGTCGTACGGGGAGAGCGGGCCGGGCGACGGTGGGAAGGCGTTCACCGCCTGCGTGCGCGCGCACGGGCTGCCGGACTTTCCCGGGGTCACCGTCTCCGAGGACGGGCTGATCAACCTCAGCATCGACGGCGAGCGGGTGGACGCGCTGTCGGCGACGTACGGGGCGGCGGTCAGGGCGTGCGAGTCGCTGCTGCTGCGCGGGGCGAGGCTGCCGGCCGCGCCGCAGGCTCCGGCCGCGCCAGCGGCGCCCGTCCTGTCGTGATTTGGGGCGGTACGGGCATAGCGCGGGCCGGGCAAGATTTGTAGAATCTTGTTCGGTTCCGAGCGAGGAGGCAGTGTGGGCGCGTTCGACCTGTCCGGCAGGACGGCTCTGGTCACCGGGGCGTCGAAGGGCATCGGGCGGGCCATCGCGCTCGCCTACGCCGCGGCGGGCGCCGACGTCGCCCTGGTCAGCAGGTCGGCCGAGCCCCTCGCCGAGGTGGCCAAGGAGGTCCAGGCGCTCGGCAGGCGGGCCGTCGTGATCCCGGCCGACCTCACCGACCGCGAGGCGGCCGCCGCGGCCGTCGCCGCCTCGATCGACGGGCTCGGGCACCTCGACGTCGTCGTCAACAACGCCGGCGGCTCGAACTTCCTGGTCGAGTTCAAGGACCTGCGCCTGTCCGGCTGGGACAAGCTGATGCGGCTCAACCTCGACTCCGCCATGGCCGTCTGCCACGCCGTCGCGCCCCACCTGCTGGGCCGCGGCTCCGGCTCGGTGATCAACGTGGCCTCGGTGGCGGCGCGCGGCGCTCCGCTGCTCGCCCCGTACGCCGCCGCCAAGGCCGGGCTGGTGGCCCTGACCAAGACGCTCGCGGCCGAGTGGGCGCCGGCGGGCGTCCGGGTCAACGCCCTGTGCCCCGGCTGGACGGCCACCGACCTCAACCGCAACCTGTGGCAGGACGAGGCCGCCGCCGCGGCCACGGTCGCGGGCGTGCCCATGCGGCGCTGGGGCACGCCGGAGGAGATGGCCCAGCCGGCCGTGTTCCTGGCCGGGGAGGCGTCGGCCTACATGACCGGGCAGGTGCTGTTCGTCGACGGCGGGGCCACCGCGATCGGCTGACCCCTCGTGCGCCGGGGCCTCAGACGGCCCCGGGCTCGCCCGGCGGCTCGAACACGAAGACGACGTACGTCTCGAACGACCGGCCGCCGTTGCCCGCCACGCGCCCGGCGCCCATCCTGGTGGTGCCCGCCCGGACGAGCCGGCCGAAGTCGCCGGCGGCCTCCGCCCGGCCGTCACCGGCCGCCCGGTCGTGCCAGGCGGCGACCGCGTCCCCGGCGGCGGCGTCCCCGGGGTGCCAGAAGAGGCTCTCGCCGGTGCCCGCGCGCAGCCCGTCGTGCCCGGCGCTCAGGCCCTCGTGCTCGGAGCGCGAGGCGGCCCTGGACCTGGCGTACCCGACCAGCAGCGGGTCCATCGTGAGCGGGGGCGCGTGGTGCTTGGCCCGGTGGGCGTTGACCTCGTTCAGCGCCTCCTGCAGGAAGGCGTTGTTGGTGGCGTCGGGGAGGGCGGGACGAATTCCGGCCATCGCTATCACCTCGCCTGGATTGTGCGTGCTGGGACCGCCACAGGGCAACGTCCGGAAGTGGTCGGGCTTATCCCGGTATACCGGCATAGGTCAATAAGTGAATGTCTCCGTGAACCCGGCTACCGTGTGGTCCGTGCAGCTCTACACGAGATCGGCCGGGAGCGGACTCCCGGTTGTGCTGCTTCACGCGTTCCCGCTGTCGTCGGCGATGTGGCTGGCCCAGCGCGAAGGGCTGTCGACGGTCTGCCGGGTCATCACCCCCGACCTGCGCGGGTTCGGCGGCTCCCGGCTGGGCGACGACGAGCCCTCCCTCGATCTGATGGCCGACGACGTCGCCCGGCTGCTCGACGACGAGGGCATCGACCGGGCGGTGGTCGGCGGGTTGTCGATGGGCGGCTACGTGACCATGGCGTTCTGCCGCCGGCATCCCGACCGGGTGCTGGGCGTGGTCCTGGCCGACACCAAGGCCGGCACCGACCCGCCCGCCGCCAGGGACAACCGGGAACGCATCGCCCGCGCCGTGCTGGACGAGGGGAGCGAGGTGCTGGTCAGCGAGGTGCTGCCGGCGCTCATCGGGCCCACGACCAAGGAACGCAGGGCCATGGTGTTCGGCCGGGTCAAGGGTCTGGTGCAGTCGGCCCCGCCGGGGGCCGTGGCCTGGGCGCAACGGGCCATGGCCGCGCGTCCCGACTCCTTCGGCACGCTGGGCGAGCTGAAGGTGCCCCTGCTGATCGTCGTGGGGGAGGAGGACGAGCTGTCACCGCCCGCCGACGCCGAGGCCATGGCGCGGGCCGCGCCCGAGGGCAGGCTGGAGGTCATCCCCAAGGCCGGTCACCTGAGCGCGGTCGAGCAGCCGGAGGCGTTCAACGCGACGGTGGCCGAGTTCCTCAGGACCGAGCTTGGCGGGGCAGCACGATCTCCCGGATGATCAGCGCGATGGCGGCGGCCACCGGGATCGCCAGCAACGCTCCGACGATGCCGAGCAGAGCGCCGCCGAACAGCGCGGCGATCACCGTCACGGCGGGCGTCACGTCCACCGAGCGCTTCATCACCCTGGGGTAGATGAAGTAGTTCTCGATCTGCTGGTAGACCACGAAGAAGATGGCGCAGGCGATGCCGGCCGGCAGCGACTGCAGCAGCGCGACCCCGGTGACCAGCACCGCGCCGATCGTGGCGCCCACCAGCGGGATCAGGTCGGTCAGGGCCACGACGAGGGCGAGCGCGAGCGCGTACTGCACCCCGGCGATCGACAGGAAGATCCAGGTCAGCACGCCCGCGATGACCGAGATGAGCACGTTGCCCGCGACGTAGCCGCCGATGCCGGTGAGGATCTGCTCGGTGATGGCCGTCGTGCGCGGCCGGCGCGAGGCCGGGACGAGCTTGAGCAGGTACTCCTTGATCGTGTGCAGCGAGCCGAGGAAGTACAGCATGAGCACCAGCAGCGTCACGGTGGTGAACACGCCGTTGAGCACCACCAGACCCGCGCCCATGATGCCGCTGGCCAGCGCGGGCCCGAGCGTGCTGGTCACGAACTGGCGCACCTGCGCCAGCACGTGGTACTCGGCCTCGATCTGGCGGACCGTCGGATGGTTGCTCAGGTCGGTGATGTAGCCGGGCACGGCCGCGATGAACTCCGACAACTGCTGGCTGACCGGCGGCACCACGGCCAGGCCGAACAGCGCGAACGCCACGACCACCCCGGTGAACACGATCGAGATCGCCGGCCGCCTGCCCAGGCCGCGCCGCTGCAACGCCTCGACCGCCGGGTTGAGGCCCACGGCCAGGAACATCGCCACGACGATGAGGATGATCGTGCTGAGCGACTTCTCGATCATCTGCGCGAGCGCGATGGCCGTCAGCACGCCCAGCCCGCCCACCAGCCCGAACAGGAACGGGCCGCGGGCGAACGGCTTGCCCGGCAGCCCGTACGGCGCCGGCTCCTCGGCGGGCCCCTGCTCCTCGGCGGGACCGGGCTCCTGGGGCGCCTCGGCCTCCTCGGCGGTCCTGGGCTCGGTTTCTGCGGACACGGGGGGCTCCTAGGGGGGACGGGAGGTGTCGGTGAAACAGAAAGAGAGCCTAGCGACCCAAGGTCACCAGGCTCTCTCTCCAACCGTTCGCTGCCCCCGTGTGCGGTCTCCCGCCTAGCCCGCCGTCACTCCTGCCACCACTCCGCGTCGTCCTCGCTCTTGGCCTCGACCTTGGGAGCGGGCGTCGTGGGCGGCGCGACCGGCTCGGCGGCCGGCGCGGCGATGGCCGGCTTGGCCGGGGCCGCGGCGACCGCGGGCTCCGGCTCCAGGCCCGGCAGGGCGGCGCCGCCGAGCAGCTGGCGCAGCTGGGCCAGGTGGCTGGTGATGCTGTCGCGCTGCCTGGTCAGCTCGTCGACCTGGCGCTGCATCGTGGTGCGGGTGCGCTCGGCGTCGTTCTTCGCCTCGGTAACGATCGTCTCGGCGCTGGTCTTGGCCTCCGACATGATCGTCTCGGCGCTCTTGCGGGCGTTGGCGACGAGCTGCTTGGCGTGCAGGTCGGCCTCGCGGCGCGTCTGCTCGGCCTGCTGGGTGGCCTTCGTGGCGCGCGACTCGGCCGTGGCGGCCCGCTGCTCGGCCTCGGCGACCATCTTCTGCGTGTTGGCCTGGGCGGTGGCGTGGCGCTCGGCCTCCTGGCGCTCGGCCTCCTCCCGGCGGGAGGCGAGCTGGATCTCGAACTCCGCCTCGTCCTGGGCCCGCTTGGCCTCCGACTCCTCCAGCACCCGCTGAGCCTGCGCGCGCATCTCGTCGGCCTGCCGCTTGGCGGTGGTCAGCACCTCGTCGCGCTCGCGCTTGGTCGAGGCGCGCAGCTGCGCCACCTCGCGCTCGGTGGTGGTGCGCAGCTTGGCGATCTCGCGCTCGGCGTCGGCCCGCTTCTCGGCCACCTCGTGGTCGGCGGTGGCCCGCAGCTTGGCGGCCTCGCGCTCGGTGGTGTTGGTCAGCTCGTCGGCCTCGCGGCGGGCGGTGGAGCGGATCTCCTCGGCGTCCCGCTCGGCGGTGGAGCGCATGTCGTCGCTCTCCCGCGTGGCCTGGGCCCGCTTCTCGGCGGCCTCGGCCTCGGCGGCGGCCCGCAGGTCGGCGGCCTCGACCTTGGCGGCGGCCTTGATCTCGTTGGCCTCGGTCCGGGCGGCCTGCACGAGCTCGGTGGCCTGCTCCTCGGCCAGGCGCAGCAACTGCTCGATGCGGGCGCCGAGACCGGAGTACGTCGGACGCTCCTGCTCCTGCAGCTGGCGCTGGGAGTCGGACAGATCGCGCTGCAGGTTGGTGACCTGCTCCCTGGACTGGCGTAGCTCCAGGTCGAGCTGCTTGAGGTGGTCGTGCACCTGGTGCCGGTCGTAGCCCCTGAGCACGACGTCGAACTCGCGTGCCGGGGCGTCCTCGAAGAAGTTGTTGAGCTGGGCGTCGATGTCGGACTGCATGGAGGCTCGATCCTGGGTTGTCGAGACGGCTACACGGGCCGGACGGGGGGTTCGGGGCAGCCGAGCCAGGAGCCTGTGCCTCGCGGCAGGCTCCCTGTCCGGTGGGAAGCCAGCGTACTCCGCTGGTGCCACCTTCGGGCCCCGTCCAGCTTTCTGCGTGACTAGTTACTTATGTACGAAATTTCCGTTTGCTAGCGCGAGGCCGCTTGGACCAACTCGGTGAGCATTCCTCCCACATCTTTGGGGTGCAGGAACGCGATCTGCGACCCCATCGAACCGTGCCGCGGACGTTCGTCCAGCACCCTCACGCCCTTCTCGTTGATCTTAGTCATGGCCTCGGCGACGTCGGAAACCCCAAATGCCACATGGTGGACACCTTCGCCCCGTTTGGCGAGGAATTTCCCCACCGGCGAGTCGTCGGAAAGGGGTTCCAGCAGCTGGATGTAGGAGCCCCCGCCCTCGCCGTCGGCGATGTGCAGCATCGCCTCCTTGACGCCCTGCGCCTCGTTGACCTCGCGGGCCACGACGGTCAGCTCGAACGTCTCCGAGAAGAACGCGATCTTCTCCTCCAGGTCGTGGCAGGCGATCCCGATGTGGTCGATGCGCATGAACATTGTGTGGCCTACCTCCATAGCGGGCGAGCTCCTACTCGTGGGTATGGTGTCAAAGAACCCCTCGTGAGCACAGGAGGCCGCCGCCAATGTCCAGTTCCGTCATCGTCGCCGGAGCTCGTACCCCCATCGGCAAGTTGCTCGGCGCCCTGTCCGGGCTGTCCGGCGTGGAGCTGGGTGGCATCGCCATCAAGGCCGCCCTGGAACGTGCCGGAGTGGCCCCGGAGGCCGTCGAGTACGTGATCATGGGCCAGGTGCTCCAGGCGGGCGCGGGCCAGATCCCCTCCCGCCAGGCCGCCGTCAAGGCCGGCATCCCGATGACAGTGCCCTCGCTGACCGTCAACAAGGTCTGCCTGTCGGGCCTCGACGCCATCGCCCTGGCCGACCAGCTCATCCGCGCCGGCGAGTTCGACATCGTGGTCGCGGGCGGCATGGAGTCCATGACCAACGCCCCCCACCTGCTGCCGGGGCTGCGCAAGGGCGTCAAGTACGGCGGCTCCGAGGTGGTCGACTCCATGGCCCACGACGGCCTGTTCTGCGCCTTCGACCAGTGCGCGATGGGCGAGTCGACCGAGCGGCACAACGCCCGGCTCGGCATCGCCCGCGACGAGCAGGACGCCCTGTCGGCCCGCTCCCACCAGCTCGCCGCCGCCGCCACCAAGAACGGCGTCTTCGAGGAGGAGATCGTCCCGGTCGAGATCCCGCAGCGCCGCGGCGAGCCGGTGATCGTCCGCGAGGACGAGGGCATCCGCGGCGACACCACCGCCGAGACGCTGGCCAAGCTGCGCCCGGCCTTCGCCGCCGACGGCACCATCACCGCCGGGTCGGCCTCGCAGATCTCCGACGGCGCGTGCGCCGTGGTGGTCATGTCGAAGGCCAAGGCCGAGGAGCTCGGGCTGCCGTGGCTGGCGGAGATCGGCCGGCACGGCAACGTGGCCGGGCCCGACGCGTCCCTGCAGTCGCAGCCGGCCAACGCCATCAAGCACGCGCTGTCCAAGCAGGGGCTGACCGCCGACGACCTCGACCTGATCGAGATCAACGAGGCGTTCGCCAGCGTGGTCCTGCAGTCGGCCAAGGAGCTCGGCGTGCCGCTGGACAAGGTGAACGTCAACGGCGGCGGCATCGCGCTCGGGCACCCGATCGGGGCCTCGGGGGCGCGGATCGTGCTGACGCTGGCGTACGAGCTGAAGCGGCGAGGCGGCGGCCTCGGGGCGGCCGGCCTGTGCGGCGGCGGCGGGCAGGGCGACGCGCTGATCATCCGCGTGCCCTGACCCGTCCAGGCCCACCCGGTCGCTGTCGTCGGGTGGGCCTGTCTCCTGCCCCCTGTGCGCGGTCGCCGGTCAGGGCGCGGTCAATGAGCCGCGCCCTTGCCCGCGTGCCGCCCGCCCGCCGGGACCAGCTCGCACACGCCGTCGGTGCACTGGCGCTGCATGCGTCCCATCGAGACGAGCTGCACCAGCGCCATCACCCAGCACGCCGGGCACCCGCGCAGGGCGATCGCGCCGGGGACGGCGAGCACCAGGCTGACCGGCCCGGTCCACGGGATCAGCGCGATCGCGGCGATCAACGCGCCGAAGCCCAGCGCGCCGCGGGCCAGGTGACGGGGCAGTGACGTCCCCGCGGTGGGCTCAGTCATGGAGGGCTCCTTGGGACAGCAGGCCGTGCACGGTCGCACGGGCGCGGTGCAGGCGGGACTTCATCGCCGGGACGCTCAGCCCGAGGGCGTCGGCGACCATGCGGCCGCTGAGCCCCTGGACGTCCCGCATGATGAGCACCCGCCGCTGGTCGGCGGGGAGTGCCGCGATGGCCTCGGCCACCCGCGCGGCCTCCAGCCGTTCGAACATCTCCTCCTCGGCCGACTGCGCGGCGGCCGAGGAGGGCGCGGGCGGTTCAGGACGCAGCATCAGGCGGGCCCGCCTGATGCACTCGTTGCGGATGATCCGGAACATCCACGAGGCCAGCGCTCCGGACGCGCGCAGGGTGCCGATCTTGCGGTACAGGACGATCAGCGCCTCCTGGGCGGCGTCCTCGGCGTCCTCCGGCGTGGCGCACAGCGTGTGGGCGAAGCGCCGCACGTGCGGGTGGGCGCCCGACACCAGCGCGGCGATCGAGTCGGCGTCGCCGGCCCGGGCCGCGTTGATCAGCTGCTCGTCCGACCAGGCGCGCCCGCCGCCGGCCGGCGCCGGGGCGCCGGGCGCGGCGGCCGTGCCGAGGCGCTGCGGGTCAGCCACGTTCCTTGCTCCTTCGCCGCAGTACGACGACGCACGTGCAGATCAGTACGGCCGCAGCGCCGGCCGCGATGGCGATCACCATGATGGTCTCCCATTGTCTCGTTCCGTTGTACGGACATGAGAGGCGCCGACCCCCGAAAAGGATTCAGGAGGCGCGGGTGAAGTCGGCTATCCAGTTGGTCTCCCAGGTCGTCCCGCCGTCGGGGGAGAAGCGCTGCTCCCATCGGCACGACTCGGCGGTGATGTCCGACCAGACGTAGGCGACCTTGATCGGCCTGCCGTCGTACACGTCGTCGCAGGTGAACAGGCCGACTCCGGTGTCGTCGAAGCGGCCCACGACGGGCGGCAGGGACATGCCGGTGGCGCTGCCGGCCCAGTAGAGCGACCAGGTGCCGGCCGCCTTGTCGTACAGGCGCAGGGTCACCCCGGCCGAGCCCTCGCTGGGGAAGGTGACCTCGTCGATGTTGCCCGCGCCGTCCAGGACGCTCCAGCACCTGGTGCGCCCGGTGAACTCGTACCATTCGTCGCTGCCGGCCAGCGCCTTGCGCAGCCGTCGCTGCCGTGAGGTCCAGGTGCCGACGAAGAAGTCGAAGCTGTTGTCCATGCCCGGACGGTATGCGCCGATCCCTGACATCTTCCGTCAGTGTCCTGCCCACGCCGTACGAGCCCCCGCGACGTACGGCGTGAACGCGCGAAACCCCGGTCCGACCAGGAACGGGACCGGGGTGTCGGTGACGCTGCGCTCGGGCCGGCCAGGAATCCGACGCCGGACGCGCCCCCCTAAGGGGGCATCTCAGCCCGGCCGCGAGGGAGGTTGCGGCCGGGCTGCTTGTGGACGGTCATGAAGCCAGGAACTTGGCGAAGACCGAGCGGTGGCGACGCTCGGAACGCTGTCCCTTCAGCGCTTCCCGTACGCGCCGCTGCTCGGCGGCGGCCCGACGGAGTTCGGCGGCGTGGTGCTGCATGACGGAGTACTCGAGTTCGGCGTTCATCCGATGCTCCTGCTGTTCGTGTTTCCTTGTTCCCTGCACTCTTAAGACTCCTCCTAAGGCCCCTCCCGCCACATCGGGCGGATGTCCTATCTGCCGGGGTTCGGGCAGGTAGGGAGATACTTAGGCAGACACGCCCATGGACTAAGGACGCCTCGGCATACCTAGGCGGGAACGCGGACGGGCCGCCCCACCCGAGGTGGAGCGGCCCGCAGGCAGGGTAAGGAGGCGCGTCAGGGCTCGTCGGTGAACTTCACGGTCACCTTGGCGAACCCGAGCGACTTGAGCATGCCGGTGAGCATCGATCTGGTGTTGGCGTCGGCCCGCGCCCGCAGGTCGCTGGCCACGGCCGCCTCGGTGATCTTCTTCTCCGCCAGCAGGTAGAGCTCGCGCTGGTCGCCCGGGGAGCCCGACAGGAAGTCCTGGACGCGGTCGAGCAGGCCGCGCTGCTGGGCGAACACGTACGAGCGGCTGTTGTCCAGGTTGGGCTTCTCCAGCTGGGCGCGCGGGAGGCGGACGGTGGCCTCGGTGCGCTCCTTGTTCACGGTCACCGCGCCCGCCCCCATGGCCGAGAAGTCGACGTAGGCGTCGACGCCGCCCGCGCCCACGAACAGCGTGCGGGTGCCCTTGACCGCGTCGGGCAGGAAGTTGGCGTCCTTCTCCAGGTCGACGACGACCTGGAAGGTGCCCGTGGCCGCCTCGAACCGGCTGAGGTCCTTGATGGACTGCAGCAGCACCGGCTGGCTGCGGTCGACGGTCTGCTCTCCGAACGGGTTGAGCCAGGTCCAGGCCAGCCGGCCGCCCACCACGAGCAGGACCGCCAGGACGAGGAACCCGGCCGCGTATCGCCACCTGCGCCGCCGCCGGGGAGCCAGGTCCGGCGGCGTCGTCTGGGAAGTCGTCATGGGGCATGACTACCCGCTCGGCGATCATCAGTGCCACCCGCAGGGTGACATCTTCGTCCTCAGCCGGAGGTGCTCGGGGTGCCGGGGTCGGGATAGACCGGGTAGACGTGGCTGCTCTCGGGCGTGGCGCCGGTGGGGGGCGTGATGACGGCGGTGGGGGCCGGACCGCCGCCGAAGTGCGTGCTGGACAGGCGGCACGCCTGGAAGTCGCTGTAGAACATGCGCAGCCACTCCCTGCGCTGGTGCTCGTCGAGACCGGAGAACCAGGACGCGGCGTACTGGTGCTCGGGCAGCGGGCCGCCGGGCAGCGGCTCGCCGCGCAGCCAGGCCATCACGATCTCCCGGTAGCCGTCGGCCGGCGTGCCGGGGCAGCGGGCGGCCAGCGCGTCGATGTACTCGTAGGCCGCCTCCTCGGCGAACCCCGCCGACAGGTCGGGCACGTGGATCGGCGCCAGGCCGTTGGAGGGCTTCAGCGGCTCGTCCAGCGGCCGCTGCTCCACCCGCGTGAACGCGGCCGGCGTGCCGGCCAGGCGTGAGGCGATCTGCGTGAACACCGCGCCCAGCTCGGTCTGCCCGGCCCGCATCCCGGGGTGCAGGCAGACCGTGATCGGCCACTCCTGGCAGGCGTAGGCGATGTCCTCGGCCGCGGCCGGCTTGGGGTGGGCCAGCATCCGCGACACGCCCATGCCCGCCGCCAGGACGGCCAGCAGCGCGCACGCCAGCACCAGGGCCTGCCTGGTCACCAGCGCCGCCCAGCCGAGCAGCAGCGCGCAGGTGATGCCGAGCAGCCAGATCGTCTGGTCGAAGAACGGCGCCCCGCCCAGCCCCTGGAACAGGTCGTACGGCTCGCCCGTGCCCGGCACCAGCCGGTCGGCCAGCCCCCGGTCGTCGGCCAGCCAGGAGAAGGCGACGTAGCAGGCCAGCCCCGTGATCGGCGGCGTGAGCGCCTTGGGCACGACCCAGCCGGCCACCCACCCGATCACCGCGTAGAGCGCCAGGCCCGCCATGCCCATGCCCAGGCCGGACAGGCTGAGCCGCCCCGCCTGGTCGGTGAGCACGGTCTTGACCGCCAGCACCAGCACCGTCGCGCCGAACGAGCCCAGCACCACCACCACGATCGCCAGCGGCGCCTTGAGCGCCCGCCACGTCGTGAGTGACCGCCCGCGCAGGGCGCGCCGCTTGCGCAACGCCACCCACGCGGCGAACGCGGCCGCCACCGGCCCGGTCATCCGCAGCGAGCCGATGACCGCGGCCAGGATGTTCTCCCACGCGTCGACGCCGGGTATCAGGACGTTCCACGCCGCGACCAGGCCGAGAGCGAGCAGCACCGCCACTGTCACGGCCGCGCTGTGCTTCAGCTCCTCGCGTGTAACGCCCGAGTGCTCACGCACCCTGTATCCCGTTGATGTTCACCAAGCACCCCCCGTGCCCTCGGCAAAGCGGAAGAATGCCAGCCCAGACCCGTCCCCACGGCAGATGGACTTGGCTTCCGCGTCACCTTACGTGAGAGAACCATAACGGAGCGTGATGATTGACGGTCGGATTCTTGGTCAAGCGGTGAAGCCTGTCGCTCCAGGTAGCCCGACGAAACCGGGACGAGAGGCACGCTACCGTAGCGCTGTGTCCCAGCCGAAGCCGCTCAATCTGCCGTTCGATCCCATCGACCGCGCCGCGGAGAGCTGGCGTGCCCGCTTCGGGCCTTCCTCCGCGATGGCCGCGGTCACCTCGATCATGAGAGCGCAGCAGATCCTGCTGTCGCAGCTCGACTCGCTGCTGAAACCCCACGACCTCACCTTCGCCCGCTACGAGGCCCTGGTCCTGCTGACCTTCAGCCACACCGGCTCGCTGCCGCTGTGGAAGATCGGCGAACGGCTCATGGTCCACCCCACCAGCGTCACGAACACGGTGGACAGGCTGGAGAAGTCCGGGTTCGTCTGCCGCCTGCCCAACCCCCGCGACGGCCGCGGCGTGCTGGCCGAGATCACCGGCAAGGGCAGGGAGGTCGTGCGCCGGGCCACCGACGACCTGATGGCCGCCGAGTTCGGCCTCACGATGTACGCCGAGGACGAACTCCGCCAGATCTTCGACCAGCTCCGCACGCTGAGGGTGGCGGCGGGTGACTTCGCGGGCCCGTCCATGCGGCAAGATGAGGAGCATGGCGGACTTCTCTAGGCCCGGGTCGCTCTACGGAGCTGTGGACCTGGGCGCGCGCAAACAGGCACTGGAGGCCCAGGCCCGGCGGGAGGCCGCCGGTCCCCAGGGGGCCACCTCGGCCTCGGTCGTCGACGTGACCGAGGAGACGTTCACGACGGACGTCATCGACCGGTCGATGACCGTGCCGGTGGTGCTCGACCTGTGGTCGCCGAGGGCGCCCGGCAGCGCCCAGCTCAGCCCGGTGCTGGAGAAGGTGATCGGCGACCTGGGCGGCCGGGCCGTGCTGGCCAAGGTCAACGTCGACGCCAGCCCCCAGATCGCGCAGGCGCTGCGGGTGCAGGCCGTGCCGACCGTGCTGGCCATCTTCCAGGGGCAGGCCGTCACCGGCTTCCAGCAGGTGCTGCCCGAGCAGGAGGTGCGCCGCTGGCTCGACGAGCTGATGGGCGCGGTCGAGCAGTTCTACCAGGCCAACCCCGACGCCCGGCCGCCGGCGGCCGAGGAGGGGCCGCAGGAGCCCGCCGGGCCGCCCGCCGACCCCGACCTGGTGGCGGCCGAGCAGGCCATCGACGCGGGCGACCTCGACGCGGCCGAGGCGGCCTACCAGCGCCTGCTGGCCCGCGTCCCCGGTGACGAGGACGCCAAGATGGGCCTGGCGGGCGTCGGCCTGATCAAGCGCACCTCCGCGGCCGACCCGGCCGACGTGCAGCGGCGACTCCAGGACCCGTCCGACATCGACGCGCAGCTGCTGGCCGCCGACCTGGAGATGCTCTCCGGCGCGGTCGACGAGGCGTTCGAGCGTGTCGTGGCCGTGGTCAAGCGCACGTCGGGCGACGACCGCGACCGGGCCAGAAAGCACTTGCTCGGACTTTTCGACGCGTTGCCGTCAGACGACCCATCTTTGGCGAAAGCGCGTAGAGCATTGGCGAGCGCCCTGTTCTAACCTGGGGGTATGCGGGTCGTCACGATCTCCGCGGCCTACGGCACGGCCGGTAGCCACATCGGCCCGGCCGTCGCCGAACGGCTCGGCGTGCCCTTCGTCGACCGTGCCATCCCCAGCGCCGTGGCCAAGGAGCTCGGCTGCACGCTGGAGGAGGCGCTGGCCCACGACGACCGTGCCGAGCACGGCCTGGGCAGGCTGCTGTCGGGCGCCATCCGGCTGCCCACGGTCACCTTCGGCGGCGTGGACATGTACGTGCCCGGCGCGATGCCGCTGCCGCCCGAGGAGTTCGTCCGGCGCACCGAGCGCATGATGAAGGAGATGGCCCTGGCTCAGGGAGGCGTCTTCCTGGGCCGCGCCGGCGCCCTGGTGCTGGCCGACCATCCCGGCGCCCTCCACGTCAGGCTCGACGCGCCGCTGAAGCGCCGGGTCCGCCAGACGGCCACGCTGAGCGGCACGAGCGAGCGGGAGGCGCGGGCCGTCGTCGAGGACAACGACCGGGCCAGGACGGCCTACGTACGCCACTTCTATCGGGCGGATCCGGGTGATCCGTGCCACTATCACCTTGTGCTGGACAGCACGACGATTCCCGTCCCCGCGTGTGTCGATCTCATCGTCACCGCAGCGACGGCACTGGGTTGACCTGATGCCCCCTATCCTTGGATGACTTCTTGGTCAGTCCCGAAGGAGCGATTGACGTGGCGACCGTCCCGAGTGTGTCGTACTCCATAACCGTGCGTCTCGAGGTGCCCGCAGGCGGCAAGGCCGTGAGCCAGCTCACCCACGCCGTAGAGTCGGCCGGAGGCGTGGTGACCGCCCTCGACGTCACCAACGCGGGCCACGAGAAGCTCCGCATCGACGTCACCTGCGCCGCGCGTGACACCGACCACGCGCAGGCCATCGTCGACCAGCTGGAGGCGGTCGAGGGCGTCGTCATCCACAAGGTCTCCGACCGCACGTTCCTCATGCACCTCGGCGGCAAGATCGAGATGAAGTCGAAGGTGCCGCTGCGCAACCGCGACGAGCTGTCCATGGCCTACACCCCGGGCGTGGCGCGCGTGTCGATGGCCATCGCCAGGAACAAGGAGGACGCGCGGCGCCTGACGATCAAGCGCAACTCGGTGGCCGTGGTCACCGACGGGTCGGCGGTGCTGGGCCTGGGCAACATCGGGCCGGAGGCCGCGCTGCCGGTCATGGAGGGCAAGGCGGCCCTGTTCAAGCGGTTCGCGGGCATCGACGCCTGGCCGATCTGCCTCGACACCCAGGACGTCGACGAGATCGTCCGCACGGTGCAGCTGATCGCGCCCGGGTTCGGCGGCATCAACCTGGAGGACATCGGCGCGCCGCGCTGCTTCGAGGTCGAGCGCCGGCTGCGCGAGCTGCTGGACATCCCGGTCTTCCACGACGACCAGCACGGCACGGCGATCTGCGTGCTGGCGGCGCTGACCAACGCGCTGCGCGTGGTGAACAAGTCCATCGAGAACGTCAGGATCACGATGGCCGGCGCCGGCGCGGCCGGGAACGCGGTGCTGCGGCTGCTGCTGGCCGCCGGCGCCCGCAACGTGGTGGTCTGCGACTACCTGGGCGCCGTGCACAAGGGCCGCGACGACCTCGACGACTCGCTGCGCTGGATCGCCGAGCACACCAACGCCGACGGCTACGCGGGCGACCTGCGCGGCGCGGTCAAGGACGCCGACGTGTTCGTGGGCGTGTCCGCGCCCGGCATCCTGACCGGCGACGACATCGCGACGATGGCCAAGGACTCCGTGGTGTTCGCGCTGGCCAACCCCGAGCCCGAGGTCTCGCCCGACGACGCGCGCGAGCACGCCGCCGTGGTGGCGACCGGCCGCTCCGACTACCCCAACCAGATCAACAACGTGCTGGCCTTCCCGGGCGTGTTCCGCGGCCTGCTCGACGCGCAGGCCGGCGGGGTGACGCAGGAGATGCTGCTGGCCGCGGCGGGCGCGCTGGCGGCCGTGGTGACCCCGGAGGAGCTGGGCCCCAACTACATCGTGCCGAGCGTCTTCCACCCCGACGTGGCGACGGCGGTGGCCGCCGCGGTCCGCGAGAGCGCCGGCGGCCGGGCAAGAGGCTTCACCGAGGCGTGATCCCACGGGGGCCGGTCCAGACAGGCTCGGCCCCCGCACCCAGGCGGCCCACAGAGCGCACCGTCACGGCGGCGCGCCGGTGAAGGGTCAGCGGGCGTGACATGGAGGGCCGCCAGCCGGAGTACGGCGGGTGGCTCGACCACGCGAAGCCGTGAAGACGGAAAAGCGTGCAAGGGCCGTGAAGACGGAAAAGCGCGCAAGGGCCGTGAAGACGGAAAAGCGCGCAAGGGCCGTGAAGACGGAAGCATGCAAGGGCCGTGAAGACGGGAAAGCTCTCGCCTACCGGGTGACGGCGGGGATGAGGCGGTAGCTTTCCTGGAAGACCAGGTTGTGGGCGTCGGCGGCGGCGATGGCGCGCAGGGTGGTGAGCTGGCCCGCCGCGTCCGAGTGGTCGAAGACGTTCAGCGGCCAGTCGCCGACCGTGTTGCCGCGCAGGTGCGGGTGGTGGAAGTCGGCGCCGTAGTGGGCCACGATCGCGATCGGCAGGATGTCCTTGTCGCGCTGCTCCGGCCACGTGAGCGACCACATGGCGTTGAGCCCGCCCTCCTGAGACCTGGTGAGCCCGCTGGCCACCACCTGCCCCGTGCCGAGGAGCAGGTCGGCGTTGAACTCGTCCAGCGTCGCCCGCGCCACCGGGTCGAGCAGCTCGACCGCCGTGGCGAACAGGCGTTCCTTGTCCTCCCGCGCGGTGACGCCGCCGTGGACGCCGTCGCGCAGGTCGGTGAAATGCCTGATCAGAGCCTCGTTCATGGCAGTGCGCATGCCTACCCCCTTCCCCCGGGACGGGGGCGACACCCCGTGCGGCGGCGATCCGCCGCACGGGGACGCGCGGGTCAGGCGGCGAACGGCGCCGGACGCCGGTCGCGGATGCTCAGCTCGTAGATCTTCTCGTAGCCCATGGCCATGCCGAGCGCGTCGAAGTTGCGCTTGACGTGCATGCGGCAGTCGGCCGGGTTCAGGCCGCCCGCGGCCTCGACCGCCTCGGCCAGGTCGGCGGGGTCGTCGCAGACGTAGCCGGTGATGCCGTCGACGAGGACCTCGCCCACGGCGCCGCCGCGCAGCGCGACCACCGGGGTGCCGCTCGCCATGGCCTCGATCATGACCATGCCGAACGCCTCCTCCCGGCGGCTGGGGAAGAGCAGGCAGTGGGCGTCGGCCAGCAGCTCGCGCTTGCGCGCTCCGTCGGCCTCGCCGACGTAGACGGCGTCGTCGCCGAGCCGGGGGCGGATGTGGCGGTCGAAGTACTCGTGCTCGGACGGCTCGTTCAACCGGCCGGCGAGCACGATGCGCCGGCCGGCCCGCCGGGCGGCGTCGATGGCCAGGTGGGCGCCCTTGCCGGGGCTGAACCGGCCGAGGAAGAGCGCGTAGTCCTCCTTGCGCTCGCGGAAGGGGAAGCTCTTCAGGTCCACGCCGTTGTGCACGGTGCCCAGCCAGTTGAGGTCGGGGGCCTGCATGCGCTGGAACGTCGAGGTGGACACCAGGCCGACGGAGTCGCCGAGCCGGCGGTAGCGCTCGGCCTGCTCGCCCGAGGCCAGGCCGTGCACGGTCGTCACCGTCGGGATCCGGAGGTTCAGGGCGGTCACCGAGCCGGCCGGGGAGTGGTCGTGGACGACGTCCACGTCCAGGTCCTCCGGCCGGACGTCGGGGACCGCCGCCCTAGGGGCGGGTTCGTCGAGCGGGTGGGAAGGCGGCTCGGTGTAGGCGGCCAGGACGTGCGGGGACGTGCCCGACCGGCCCGCGCCGATCAGGGTGACCTGGTGGCCCAGTCTGAGCAGGGACCGCGCGAGGTCGTCCATCATGACCTTGACACCGCCGTACGAGCGGGGCGGGTTCTCGAACCTCGGGGGAGCCACCATCGCGATGTGCAGCCGGGACTTGGCGGACATGACGTCACCTCCGTAGGGGCGGCAGAAGAGGGTTCGGCCGGTAGGCGGCCCGCCGCCTCGGTGGGAGGCGGCGGATGCGCCATCTCGGATTCCCCCTACGGGCCGCTTCGAACCTGTGAACTGCGGTGACGTTCGTCGCAGCCGCGGCGGCGGGGCGCCGCCGCGGCCCGGGTGACGGTCAGGCGAGGAGCTGCTCGATGCGGGTGCGGACGTCGGGCGTGTCGAGGCCGCGCACGGTGAGCGTGGTACGGCGGCGCACGACGTCGTCGACGGTGGCCGCCCACTCGTGGTCGCGGGCGTAGACGGCCTGGGCCCAGATGTCGGGCCCGTCGGGGTGGATGCGCTCGCCGAGCGAGGGGTCGTCGCGGATGAGCCGGGCCACGTCGAAGGCGATCGTGCCGTAGTGGGTGGCCAGGTTGCGGGCGACCAGCGGGTCCATGCGGGCGCCCGGCTCGCGTTCGGTCCACAGGCGCATGGCGACGGCGTCCGGGCTGGCCAGGCCCGGCAGCGGCACGGCGGGCAGGATGTCGGCCAGGTCGTCGCCGAGCGGCCGGCCCGGCAGGCGGGAGAGGGTCTCCAGGACGTGCCTGCCGATGTGCCGGTAGGTGGTCCACTTGCCGCCCGCGACCGACAACATGCCGCCCGCGCCCCTGGTCACCACGGTCTCCCGCTTGGCGGCCGACACCTGCCCGGGGCCGCCGGGCAGCACGCGCAGCCCGGCGAAGGCGTAGGTGATGTCCTCACGGCGGAGCTGGCAGTCGCGTACGGCGTGACCGGCCTCGTCGAGGATCTGGGCGATGTCGGCGTCGGTGGCGCGCACGTCGGCCGGGTCGCCCTCGTAGGCCTCGTCGGTGGTGCCGAGCAGCAGGTGGTCCTCCCACGGGATGGCGAAGGAGACCCGGTACTTGTCGATCGGCGTGGTGAGCGCGGCCTTCCACGGGTCGTGGCGGCGCATGACCAGGTGGGCGCCCTTGGAGAGCCTGATGCTCGGCGCGGCGTGCGGGTCCTCCATCCGGCGCAGGTGGTCCACCCACGGGCCGGTGGCGTTGAGGACGAGCCGGGCGTCCACCCCGAACTCGGTGCCGTCGAGACGGTCGCGCAGCTCGGCCCCGGTCACGTTGGCGCCCGATTTGCGTAGTCCGACGACCTCGGCGTGGTTGAGCACGACCGCCCCCGCGTCGACGGCCGCGCGCACGGTCATGACGGCGACGCGGCTGTCGTTCATCTGGTGGTCGCCGTAGACGGCGGCGGCGCGCAGACCTTCGCTGCGCAGCGCGGGGACGCGGGTCATGGCCTGGTGCGGCGTGATGACCTTGCCCATGCCGTCGCCGAACACCGACAGCGCGGAGTACAGGAAGACGCCGGCGCCGAGCTTGGCCGCGCCGTGCGGGCCGCCCTTGTAGATCGGCACCAGGAAGCTGAGCGGTTTGACCAGGTGGGGCGCGATGTCGGCGGCCAGGGCACGGCGTTCGCGGTGGTTCTCGGCGACCAGCTTGACGTTGCCGGTCTGCAGGTAGCGCAGGCCGCCGTGGACCAGCTTGGACGACGCGCTGGAGGTGGCCCCGGCGAAGTCGCCCGCCTCGACCATCGCCACCCGCAGCCCCGCCTGCGCGGCCATCCAGGTGACGGAGGTGCCGAGGATGCCGCCGCCGATCACCAGCAGGTCGTACGTGGCGCGGGAGAGCTCGTGCCGGATCTCGGCCCGGTCGGCGCCGATGGCGATGTTCATGACGTGCTCCAGTCCTACTGTTCGACCCAGTCGAGGGTGCGGGCCACGGCCTTCTTCCAATTGCGGTACTCCCGCGCGCGGACCTGTTCGTCGATCTCCGGCCGCCACTCCGAGGCCTTGTGCCAGTTGGCGCGCAGGCTGTCGAGGTCGGGCCAGTAGCCGGTGGCCAGGCCGGCGGCGTACGCGGCGCCGAGCGCGGTGGTCTCGGCGACCATCGGCCTGATCACGGGGACGGCCAGCACGTCGGCCAGCGTCTGCATGAGCAGGTTGTCGGCCGTCATGCCGCCGTCGGCGCGCAGCGTGGTCAGGTCGAGGCCGGAGTCGGCGTTCATCGCGTCGACGACCTCGCGGGTCTGCCAGGCGGTGGCCTCCAGGACGGCCCGCGCGATGTGCCCCTTGGTGACGAACCCGGTCAGCCCGGCGATCACGCCGCGCGCGTCGGAGCGCCAGTGGGGCGCGAACAGCCCCGAGAAGGCCGGGACGAAGTAGCAGCCGCCGTTGTCGTCGACGGTCTTGGCCAGCGTCTCGATCTCGGCGGCGCTGGAGATCAGGCCCAGGTTGTCGCGCAGCCACTGCACGAGCGAGCCGGTGACGGCGATCGCGCCCTCCAGCGCGTACGTGGCCGGTCCGTCGCCGATCTGGTAGCCGACGGTGGTCAGCAGGCCGTGCCGGGAGACGACGGGCTCCTGGCCGGTGTTCATCAGCAGGAAACTGCCCGAGCCGTAGGTGCTCTTGGTCTCGCCGGGCTCGAAGCAGGTCTGGCCGAACAGCGCCGCCTGCTGGTCGCCGAGCGCGGAGGCCACCGGCACGCCGGCCGCGGTGTGGCCGTAGACCTCGGCGGACGGGCGGATCTCCGGCAGCATCGCGCGGGGCACGCCGAGGGCGGCGAGCAGGTCGTCGTCCCAGCTCAGCGTGTGGATGTTCATCAGCATCGTGCGGCTGGCGTTGGTCACGTCGGTCAGGTGGCGGCCGGTCAGGTTCCACAGCAGCCAGCTGTCCATCGTGCCGAACAGCACCTCGCCGCGCTCGGCCCGCTCGCGCAGGTCGTACGCGTCGAGCAGCCAGCGGATCTTCGGCCCGGAGAAGTACGTGGTCAGCGGCAGGCCGGCCTTCTCCTTGAACAGACCCTCGTGCTCGGCGAGCGCGCGGGTGAGCGCGTCGGTCCTGGTGTCCTGCCACACGATCGCGGGGCAGACGGGACGCCCGGTCTCCCGGTCCCACAGGACGGTGGTCTCGCGCTGGTTGGTGATGCCCAGCGCGGCGATGTCGAGCCCCTCGGTGGCCTCGGCCATGACGCTCTGGACCGACTGCCAGATCTCCTCGGCGTCGTGCTCGACCCAGCCCGGCTTGGGGAAGATCTGGCGGTGCTCGCGCTGGGCGACGGTGACGATGTTGCCGGCCTGGTCGAAGACGATGCACCGGCTGGACGTGGTGCCCTGGTCGATGGCTGCGATGTAGTGCGGTCGAGGCACGAGGTTCCTCGCTTGGGAGTCGGGGTTCGACATTGTCGAACGATGTGAGCGATGTTACGTGTTTGCCCCGGTGTTGTTCAACCGGTCATCTGGCCAGATCGCGGGTGATCGCGCGGGCGGCGTCGCGGACGTAGGAGACGTACTCCATGGTCAGGGCGCCGTCGGAGGTCAGCCGTTCGACCGCGCCGCGGATGCCGATGGCGCCCACCACGAGGCCGCGCGGGTCCTTGATCGGGGCGGCGATGGCGACCTCGCCCTCGGTGAGCTCCTCCATCTCGGCCGCCCACCCCCTGGCCCGGACCTGCTCCAGGTCCTCCTCCAGCTTGGCGGCGTCGACCAGCGTCCGGTCGGTGTACGCCGGCAGCGGCGGGGCCGCGAGCGACTCCCCGTACGGGTCGTAGGCGAGCAGCACCTTGCCGAGCGCGCTGGCGTGCGTCGGCAGGTAGGTGCCGACCTGGAGGGTCTGCATGCTGTCGTCCGGGCGGAACACGTGGTGGATCACCAGCACGTGCCCCTCGTGCAGGGTGCCGATCCAGGCGCTCTCCCTGCTCCGCCCGGCCAGGGCGTCGGCCCAGTTGATCGAGCGGGTGCGCAGCTCGTTGACGTCGAGGTAGCTGCTGCCCAGGTGGAGCAGGGTGGCCCCGAGCCGGTACTTGCCGGTCGCGGCGTCCTGCTCGACGAAGCCGACGCGGACCAGCGTGCGCAGGATGCCGTGGAGTGTGCCCTTGGGCAGGCCCAGCGCCCTGGCCAGCTCCGCCACGCCGAGCTGGCGGGGGCCGGATGCGAGCAGCCGCAGGATCGCGGCCGCCCGTTCCACCGATTGAATCGTCTCTCCCACGGCGGCCACCCTAGCGCAGATCAGTTCGACATTGCCGAACGCTTGCGGGAAATCAGTGCTCCGCCGACCGTGAGGGCGGCGTTGACGAGCACCGCCACGATCACCCCCTGGAGCACGGTGCCCATCGCGGCCGTGGCCACGGCGCTCATGACCGGGATGCCCATGGTGATGCCGACCTGCTGCGTCATCGTCGCCAGGCCGGTGGCCAGGCCCTGCTCGGAGTCCGGCAGACCGGACGTGGCCGTCACCATGAACCCGACGATCGCCACCATGTTCCCGATCCCGCCCGCGAAGGTGGCCGCCAGCAGCAGCCAGATCCATCCGGGACCGGTGCCCAGCAGCGCCAGCGACGCCGTCGCGACGGCCTGGAGCCCGAATCCGGCCGCCAGCGCCCGGCCCCTGCCGAGCCGGCCGAGGACCCGGGGCGCGAGCACGCCGCCGAGCACGGTGCCGAGCCCCAGCACCCCGAACGCCAGCCCGGTCGCCAGTGCCGAGTAGCCGAGCACCTTCTGCAGGTAGAGGGTCATCAGGAAGACGAGGGACGTCTCCGTGGCGAAGGCGATCAGCCCGGCCAGGTTGCCCCAGGTGACGTTGGGCCGGGCCAGGATCGGGACGGGCACCAGGGGTGCGGCGGCCCGGCGCTCGACGTACCAGAAGGCGACGAGCAGGGCGGCGCCGGCGGCGAGCGCGCCGAGGCCGAGGGGGTCGGCGAAGCCGTGCTCGCCGGCCCTGGTCAGGCCGAAGACCAGCGCGAGCAGGCCGGCGGTCACGCTCACCGCGCCGGGCAGGTCCATCCCGGGCCGCTCGGCGGGACGGCTCTCCTTCAGCACCACGGGCGCGGCGACGACCACGGCCAGCGCGACGGGCACGTTGACGAAGAACGCCCACCGCCAGCTCAGCAACTCGGTCAGCAGCCCGCCCAGGATCGCGCCCGAGGTGAACCCGGCCGACATCAGCGCGCCGTTCAGGCCGAGCGCCCTGGCCCGCAGCGGCCCCTCGGGGAACGACGTGGTCAGCAGTGCGAGCCCGGCGGGCGTGACGACGGCCGTGGCCAGGCCCTGGGCGACCCGGGCGACCAGCAGCATGCCGGGTGAGACGGCCAGGCCGCCGGCCAGCGAGGAGACCCCCAGCAGCACCATGCCCGCCAGGAACAGCCGGCGCCGCCCGAACAGGTCGGCGATCCTGCCGAAGAGCAACGTGAACCCGGCGGCGGCCAACGCGAACGCCGTGGCCACCCACTGGAGGTCGGACAGCGCGAAGCCGAGACCTGAACCGATCACCGGCAGCGCCACGTTCAGAATGGAGAAGTCCACGGCGAGCATGAACTGGGACCCCAGCAGGAGCACCAGAACCAGCCGCTGCGCGGACGTCATGCGATCGGATCGGGGCCGATCGGCGAGCACGGTCATGCCATCCCCCTAATGGGACACTAGTTCCGTTAAGATGCGGCACGACGATAGCACGAAAGGGGCATTAATGGAACAAGAGTCCCGTTTGGCGGGGACTGTGCGGCCAGGGGGCCGCACCGCGCGCGTGCGCGCGGCCGTGCTGGAGGCCACTCAGGACGAGCTGGTCGAGCACGGTTTCCATGGGCTGACCATGGACCAGGTGGCGGCCAGGGCCGGCGTGGGCAAGACCACGGTCTACCGGCGCTGGGGCAGCAGGGCCGGGCTGGTGACGGACCTGATGACCGAGCTGGCCGAGCAGTCGTCACCGCACGCCGACACGGGATCCATCGAGGGCGACCTGCTGGCCAACGCCGGGGCCGTCGTGGGCGCGGTCACCGACCACCGGCTCGGGGCCACGTTCCAGGCGGTGATCGCGGCGGGCACCTCCGACGCGCAGGCCGTCCAGGCGTTGCGCGCGTTCTATCTGCGGCGCATCGAGGAGTGGGCGAAGGTCGTCGACCTCGCAGTGAAACGGGGTGAATTGCCCGAGGGCACCGACGGCATGGAGGTGATCCGGGCGATCTCCGCGCCGCTCTACTACCGCCTGCTGGTCACCAAGGAGCCGGTGGACCTGGAGGTCGCCCGGGACGCGGCGCTGCGCACGCTGGCCGCGGCGCGGGCGGGCGCGTTCGTCCCGCGGGACGCCTGACGCGGCACGACGGCGCCTCTCGCGCGGGCGGGGTCACGGGCGGGGTCACGGGCGGGGTCACGGGCGGGGTCACGGGCGGGGTCACGGGCGGGGTCACGGGCGGGGTCACGGGCGGGGTCACAAGGGGCCGTCGGGGACCGAACGGGGCCAGACGGAGCCGTACCACCACATGATCCCGCCCATCACCACGAGCCCGGCCGCCGTCGCCAGCTTGCCCCACAGGTCGGACGGCGGCCCGGTGTACGGCAGGCGGCCGTGCCTGCGCTCCCGCCCCCAGGCGCAGTCGTTGCGCACCCGGGTGGAGTCGAGCAGCGTGTCGGGATGGGTGTCGGTGACCGAGAACGCCTCGATCTCGCGGGTGGTGCCCCGGTCGATCCGGACCGTCCTGACCACCTGCTTGCGGGCCGGGATCGAGCCGGTCGCCACGCTCCGCGCGTCCACCCGCAGGTCGAACCGGGCGAGCTGGGGCGTCTGGTTGCGCAGCGTAACCCGTACGGACCCCGAGCCGCACGCGATCCGGTCGGTCGTCATCGTGAACGGATCACCCCGGTCGGGCAGCGGCCACGCCTGCGCGGACGACGGGAGCAGCACGGCCGCGCCCACGGGAAGGGCGGCCAGGACGAGGCGTGTACCGATGCGCATGTGCTCCTCCCGAGCCCCGCAAGCGTGATCTTTGCCACAGATCGTGCCCATAAGCGCACAGAAAGTAACATGACCGAGCCGGGGGAGCGGAAGCCCGTCACAGCCCTCATGATGGAGGTATGGCGGAAGCGATCTACGTCGGCGGTTTGTTGGTGGCGACGCCGCTTCTTGACGACCCCAACTTCCGGCGTAGCGTCGTGCTGATCCTGGAACACGACCACGACGGCGGCACGCTCGGCGTGGTGCTCAACCGGCCCAGCGACATCTCGGTCACGCAGGTGCTGCCGGTCTGGGACCCGCTGGTGACCGGGCCGCCGGTGCTGTTCGAGGGCGGCCCCGTGCAGACCGACAGCGCCCTCGCCCTCGCGGCGGTCCCGAGCGGGGAGGAGCCGCTCGGCTGGCGCAGGCTCCACGCCGGCACCCCGGCCGTCTCCCGCCTGGGCACGGTCGACCTCGACGCGCCCCCCGAGATCCTCCAGGGCGAGATCGCGCAGATGCGGATCTTCGCCGGGTACGCCGGCTGGACCTCCGGCCAGCTGGAGAGCGAGATCGCCGAAGGCGCCTGGTACGTCGTCGACTCCGAGGACGGCGACACCTTCCACGGCGACCCCGGCTCGCTCTGGCGGCACGTGCTGCGGCGCCAGCCGGGCGAGCTGGCCTTCGTGGCGACCTGCCCCGACGACCCCACGATGAACTAGGCCGCCGGGCGGGTGTCCCAGCCGGGCCGCAGCGACGCCTCGGCCAGCGCGACCGCCTCGGAGATGCGCGAGACGATCTCCGGCATGGTGGTCTCCCTGCGGGGGCACTCGAAGCCGATGCGCATGGTGGACATCGCGAACGCCACGATCAGGTACGTCAGCTGATCGTCCTCGGGGGCGACCCCTCTGCGGGCGGCGACGGCCTCGGCCAGCCGGGTCTCCGTCATGGCGCCCCGGGCCACCGACTGTCCCACCAGATGTGGATATTTATCGAAGAGTTGCCGCAGCTTCAGGAACCTCTCGGTGTCCTCCGGCGTTGACCCCTGCATGTCGTCCACCATGGCCCGCAGGCCGTGCATGAGCGACGTGAACGGGGGCTCGTCCGCGGGACGAGCGGCGAACTCCTCCAGCAGGATCTCCTCGCCGTGGTCGTGGAACCACAGAACGAGATGGTCCTTGCTGGTGAAGTAGCGGAAGAAGGTGCGGGGAGAGACTTCGACGACCCCCGCTATCTGCTCGATCGTGGTGGACTCGTATCCTTGTTCGAGGAACAGGTCGAGCGCCGCGTCGAGGAGCGCGAGGCGCGTCTTCTCCTTCTTGCGTTCCCGTAGACCCACAGCGGACACCCCTTCGCCACCTTTCTGTCACAGTGTGCCAGAAGTCATGCGGCGTCTTTTTAAAATCGTTTGTCATAAGTCATCGCCTGACATACCCTACCTGAGGCTTACGAGACCTATGCCGCAGTTGAGCGGTATGTGACTGAGGGGGACCTTATGGCTAACGCGAAGGCGGTCGTCGAACCGTCGTCGCCCGGCCTCGGTAAGACGGGGACAGGTGGCGGAAACCCGTGGCTGGTGCTGTTGGCGGTCAGCCTCGGCGTCATCATGGTGATGCTGGACGGCACGGTGGTGGGCATCGCCAACCCCGTCATCCAGATGGAGTTGAAGGCGTCGCTGTCCGACCTGCAGTGGGTGACCAGCGGTTACCTGCTCGCGCTGGCCGTGTTCCTGATCACGGCGGGCAAGCTCGGCGACCTGTTCGGGCACAAGCGCGTCTTCCTGATCGGCGTGGCCGGCTTCGCTCTGTCCTCGATCGGCATCGGTCTCAGCCAGGAACTGGCCGACATCGTTCCCGGTGTGTCGCCGGTCGGCGCGCTGATCGGCCTGCGGGTGCTGCAGGGCCTCTTCGGCGCCCTGCTCCAGCCGGCCGCCCTGGCCCTGCTGCGTGGCGCCTTCCCCGGTGAGAAGCTGAACCAGGCCATGGGGGCCTGGGGTGCGATCATCGGTCTGTCCAGCGCCGCCGGCCCGATCGTGGGCGGCGTGCTGGTGGAGAAGGTGAGCTGGGAGTCGGTCTTCTTCATCAACGCCCCGGTGGGCATCGTCGCGCTGATCATGGGCATTTTCCTGATCAAGGAGAACCGCGTCCAGACGTTCGCCAGGATCGACTGGCTCGGCGTGCTGCTGCTGTCGGGCGCGATGTTCTCGCTGGTCTGGACGATCATCAAGGCCCCCGAGTGGGGCTGGGGCGACTCGACGACGCTGACCTTCATCGGCGCGTTCGTGGTGCTCATCGCCGCGTTCATCTTCTGGCAGAGCAGGGCCAAGCAGCCGCTGGTGCCGCTGTCGCTGTTCAAGAACGCCTCGATCTCGATCGGCACCCTGCTGATGATGATGGTCGCGTTCGCCATGTTCGGCGCGATGTTCTTCCTGGGCTTCTTCTTCCAGGGCGTGCACGGCCTGACCCCGCTGGAGGCGGGTCTGCGGATGTTGCCGATGAGCGCGGGCATGATCGTCGCCTCGCCGCTGGCCGGCATGGCGATCGGCAAGCTCGGGCCGAAGATCACGATGGCCGCCGGTCTGCTGATCACCGCGTGCTCGATGTTCCTCATGTCGCGTCTCAGCATCGACGCCTCGTTCATCGAGAGCGGCCTGCCGTTCGTGCTGCTGGCCTTCGGCCTCTCGCCGGTGTTCGTCGGCGCGACCGAGATCATCGTGGGCAACGCGCCGGTCGAGCTGAGCGGCGTCGCGGGCGGCGTGCAGCAGTCGGCCATGCAGGTCGGCGGCGCGCTCGGCACCGCGATCCTGGGCGCCGTGATGGCCGGCGAGATCGCCGACACCCTGCCCGGCTACCTCGGCCCGGCGGCGCAGGCGATCCCGCCCGCGCAGCTCCCGCTGCTGGAGAAGGCCGCCGCGTTCGGCGCGGCGCCTCCCGGGCTGCCGCAGGTGGTCACCGACGCCGTGCACCACTCGTTCATGGACGGCATGCACCTCGCCTTCCTGGTCAGCACCGGTGTCGCGGTGCTGACGGCCCTGCTGACGCTGTTCGTCAAGGCCGGGCGGAAGAGCGAGGGCGCGCCGGTCCACATGGGCTGACCGCGTCCCGCCGGAACGGCCCCCGCCTGCGTGGCGGGGGCCGTTCCGCTGTCCGGGGCCGGTTGTGCGGGGGTGGCGGTTGTCCGGGGCCGGTTATGCGGGGGTGACGGTCAGGACGACGCGGCCCGAGGTCTTGGTGGTGACCGTCAGGATGCGCCTGGCGGCGTTCCAGGCGGCGGTGCCGCCGTCCACCCGGGCGCCGTTCGGGAAGCCGCGCTCGGGCAGGTAGATCTCGGTGGGGCCGGTCTCGTTGGCGTCGAAGACCACCTGGAGGCGGTTCTCGCCGTAGGTCACGCTGATCGGGACGCCGCCGATCGCCCTCGGGTAGGCCCTGACGTACGCGCCCGGCAACGCGGTGGCCTTCCCCTTCACGTCGTACGGCCCCCAGGCGTCGGCGTCCCGCGACCAGTAGGCCATGCCGGTGCCCACCTCGTCGCTCAGCCCCTGGACCTTCCGCACCAGGTCGGACGCGCCGGGCCGGGTCATGTCCAGCCCGAACTCGCCCAGCAGGACCGGCGCCCCCATGCGCTCGGCCGTCCGCGCGATGTTCTCGCGCCACCAGCCCAGCGTGCGGTCGGTCCACTCCTTGGAGCCGGCGGCGTAGTCGTCCCCGAGGTCCAGCGGCAGCGGGTAGACGTGCGGGGCGAAGGCGATGCGCGGCGGCCCGCCGCGCGGGTCGTCGAAGCGCGGCAGCGACGACGGCAGCCCCCAGTTGACGCCCACGGCCTGCGGCTCCAGGAAGATCCAGCTGTCCTGGTCGACCGCCCTGATCCGGTCGATGCTCTTGCGGTAGAGGGTGGCCAGGGGGCCGGTCTCGAACGCCGCGCCCTGGACCGAGCCGCCCCACGGCTCGTTCATCAGGTCGTACCCGAGAACGCCCGGCACGTCCTTGAAGCGGGCCGCGACCGCCGCCCACGCCTTGGCGTAGTGGTCCATCAGCTCGGGGTGCTCGCCGGTGGTGTTCCAGAAGTGGTCGAAGGCCCGGATGACGCCGGGTTCCAGGTAGTACATCTCCCAGGTGAAGTGGTCGGTGGCCACCGGCAGGCCGTCGGTGTGGGTGGCCCAGCCGGGCGCGCCGTTGCCGGCGACGCCGGTGGGGGTGATGCCGTTGCCCCACAGGTCCTGGTGCATGTCGAGCATGACCTGGTAGCCGCGGTCGGAGTACCACCGCACCCGCTCAGCCACCTTGTCCAGATATTTCGTGTCATAGGTGCCGGGGGAGGGCTCCACGGCCCGCCACTGGATGAGGAACCGCACGAAGTTGGTGCCCATGTCCCGGTACTCGCGGTCGATGTCGTCCGGGGTCAGCTCGGGCAGGGCGTCGGGGGCGCCCTTGGCGCTGCCCGCCGTGTTGAAGCCGTGCAGGATCAGCGCCCGTCCCCGGTCGTCGGTGACATAGCGGGGCGTGGACGGGGGAGCGTCCCTGGTCGCGGCGGCGACGGCGCCTCCGGCCAGCAGGACGAGCACGGCTGTCGTCGCGAGCAACCTGGCACGCTTCATCTGATCTCCGCGGATGCCGGGAAATGGGGTCTTCCATCAGAATCATGGACGCGGCTAGCCTGCCGAACATGAGCCTTGTTCGCAATAGCCTGCCGGCGATCGTCGCCTTCTTGATCGTCCTGGGGTTCGGTCTGTTCGGCGCGGCCCTGGTCACGAGGGTCGGCTACCTGGCCGTGCCGTCCGCGGTCGGGGCCCCGTACGCGCTGCCGGGCCTGCGCGTCGTCCCCCTCGGCGAGACGACGTGGCTGCTCACGCTCGCCGACACGGTCCTGGCGCTCGCCCTGGTCGGCGCGCTGGCGGCCACGCGCGGCGGCTTCTGGCGCACCTGGGGCAGGTTCCTGGCCGCCGCGGTCGTGGTGAACCTGCTGCGCGCGGCCCTGCTCGCCACGGTCGCGCAGGCCGGGATCGGCGCCTATCTGGGCTATCTCGGCGGCGGCCTGGCCGTGGGGCTGATCTGGGGAATCGTGCTCGGCTGGCTCCCCGGGCTCGCCGCGCTGCCACGCCGGCGCGGTACGCGGGACCGCTCGCCGGCGGGCATAAACTCGATGGGGTGAGCACGAAGATCCTCCCAGAGCAGGAGACCACGCCGCGCACCTCTCACGGTGACGGCGACCACGAGCGCTTCGCCCACTACGCGGACAAGCACAAGATCACCGAGAGCATGGTGACGGGCACACCCATCCGCGCCCTGTGCGGCAAGGTCTGGGTGCCCAGCCGGGACCCGAAGAAATACCCGGTCTGCCCCGAGTGCAAGGAGATCTACGAAGGTCTTCCGTCGGGCGGCGGGGGTGACGACAAGAAGCAGTGAGTGTTGCTGAAGCCCAATCCCCTCGGGTAAGGCTACGGTCGGTAATCTGACCAGCCCATACCGTCACGGGGGGATTGCATGGCCCGGCGCGCGACCGCCGTCTCGTTGGCATGCCTGCTGGCGGCCGGGCTCGCCCCGCCGCTCCCGCTCGACGCCACCCCGACGTCGCCCTGCCAATCGTCGGCCGCGCGCCTGAGCACGCGTCCGACCGCGCGTCCGACCGCGCGTCCGACCGCGCGTCCGACCGCGCGTCCGACCGCGCGTCCGACCGCGCGTCCGACCGCGCGTCCGACCGCGCGGCCGACTGCGCGCCCGACTGCGGGCGTGCCCAAGGCGACCGGCCCGCGCTCGCCGCTCCCCGAGGACGTCGCCAAGGTCATGGCCGAGCTGAAGGTGCGGCTGCGCGGGGTGGCCGTGCCTGCGCACATCACCGTGCCGACCCGGGTGGTCGTCCTCACCGACGGCCGCCGCAAGGTCTCCGAGCAGGCGGTCAAGGCCCAGATCGACGTGCTCAACGCCGCCTACGCCGGCCGCAACGGAGGCGTCGACACCGGCGTGCGCTTCAAGCTGGAGTCGGTCTCCGTCAAGGAGAACGCCGGCTGGTTCACCGACCCCGTCGGCGGCGAGAAGGACATGAAGACCCGCCTGCACCAGGGCGGCGCCCAGACGCTCAACCTCTACATCGCCCAGCTCAGCGAGCTCATGCTGGGCTTCGCCAGCTACCCCTACTGGTACGCCGGCGCCCCCGCCCTCGACGGCGTCGTGATCGACTGGCGCAGCCTGCCCGGCGGCCCGATGACCAACTACGACAAGGGCTACACCGGCGTCCACGAGATCGGCCACTGGCTCGGCCTGTTCCACACCTTCGAGAACGGCTGCGACGAGCCGGGCGACGGCATCGCCGACACCGCCCCCGAGGCCCGCGCGACCGAGGGCTGCCCCGAGGGCAAGGACACCTGCGCCCACGCCGGCTCCGACCCGATGCGCAACTACATGGACTACACCCACGACCGGTGCATGTCGGAGTTCACCCAGGGGCAGGCCGACCGCATGCACGAGATGTGGACGGCCTACCGACGCAGCGCAGATGCGTAGTTTGGGGGCAATTACGATGTGTAGGTGACAGCACCGAAGGCAATCGACGCTCCCGACACCTCACCCCCGATCCTCGGGCCCCAGTACCGCACCGCCACCTTGGGGATCCTTCTGGTGGTCACGCTGATCGCCTTCGAGGGCATGTCGGTCGGCGTCGTCATGCCGGCGGTCTCGGCCGACCTCGACGCGCTCAACCTCTACGGCATCAGCTTCTCGGCCTTCCTCATCGCCAGCCTGTTCGCCAACGTGGTCGCCGGGCTCTGGTCGGACCGGCGCGGCTACCCGCTGCCGTTCCTCGTCGGGGTGGTGCTGTTCGTCGCCGGGATGGCGCTGGCCGGCGCGGCGGACGCCAAGGAGCTGTTCCTGGTGGCGCGGGCCGTCCAGGGGCTGGGCGCCGGTTCCTCGATCGTGGCGCTGTACGTGATGATCGCCCGGGTCTACCCGGCGGTCGTGCGGCCCAAGGTCTTCGCGGCGCTGTCGGCCGCCTGGGTCGTGCCCTCGATGGTCGGGCCCGCCGTGGCGGGGGCCGTCGCGAAGGAGTGGGGCTGGCGGTTCGTCTTCTACGGGATCATCCCGCTGGTGGTGCCCGCGCTGGTGATGCTCGTCCCGGCGCTGCGGATGGCCACGCCGGGGGAGGCCGACGAGAGCCCGCGCGGGCCGCGTTCGCAGCCGCTGGCGATGACGCTGGCCGCCACGTCCGCCGCCGGCGGCGCGGGCGTGCTGCTGTGGGGCGTGGACGAGCTGCACAAGCAGCCGATGATCGGCACGGCCGCCACGCTCGGCGGGCTGGGCTTCCTCGTCTACGGCCTGCAGCGGCTGCTGCCGCCGGGCGCGCTGCGGTTCGGGCGCGGGCTGCCCACCACCGTGCTGCTGCGCGGGTTCTTCTCGGCCGCCTTCTTCGGGGTGAACTCCTTCATCCCGCTGGTGCTCACGTCGGTCAAGCTCTTCGACGCCAGGGCCGCCGGGATCGCGCTGACCACGGGCGCGCTCGGCTGGTCGGCGGGCTCGTTCCTGCAGAGCAGGCGGACCGCCGAGCCGCACCGGCGGATCAGGCTCGGGGCGGTGTGCGTCACGGCCGGGATCGTGATCGCGCTGTTCGCGGCGCTGCCCGCGGTGAGCGGCTGGATCGCGGTGCCGGCCTGGATCGCGGCCGGGTTCGGCATGGGCCTCGGCATGACCACGGTCAGCGTGACCGCGCTCAGGCAGTCGCCGGTCAGCGAGCAGGGCGCCAACTCCGCGGCGCTGTCGGTCACCGACATGCTGGGCTCGGCCCTGACCGTGGGCCTGGGCGGCGCGGTGATCAACTTCATCGGGCACGGCTCCGGGCAGATCGCCACCGGATTCGTGGTGATCTCGGTCCTCATGGCGCTCATCGGGCTGGCCGCCACGTTCCTGGCCGCCCGCACCCGCTGATCGTGTGATTCTGCCCCTCCCGCCACAGCGATCACGGATCGCCAGATCTTCGTCCCGAGGAGTGATAGGACAACGGGACGAGGAGGTGTCATGGAGGATGATCACCGGGTCTGGCCCCCCGCTTCCGGGCCTCGGCACCGCCGCACTCCTCCCCAGGACGCGGACTTCCCGGACGACCCCGACACCGACGACACCGACGACGACGACGACGGCGAGGAGACCCAATGGCCGCCGCGCCGGGGGCGCGACCCGTACGAGCGGACGGCGTGGAACCCGCGGATCCGCAGGACCGTCCCGTTCGACCCGCCGGCCGACCCGCTGCCGCCCTCGGCCCGCCGCCACGCCACCCCCTCCGAGCCGCTGCCGCCCTCGGCCCGCCTCTACGGCACCCCCGCCGACCCCGGCCCGCTGGAGCAGGCGCCGCGGCGCGGACGGCGTCTGGCCGGCGTCCTGGTCGCGCTGGTGGCGGCTGGGGGGCTGGTCGCGGGGGTGAGCGCGGTGGCGTCCCGGCTCGCCGCGCCGCCGCCGCGGCCCGACCGGCTGAGCGACGCCGTGGCCGGCGTGACGCTGCGGCTGCCGCCCGGCTGGAGCGCCGGGACGGTCCCGCCCGTCACCGGCTTCACCTCGGTCGCCAGGGACGGCAACGGCGCGCTGGTCATGGCCAGGCGGGTCGCCGAGCCCGTGCCGAACGCCAAGAAGGCCGCGGGGGAGGCCGCCGAGCTGTACTCCAGGCTGCTGCTCAAGGGCGACAAGGTCACGGTCGTCGACGACCGGGACATCCCGCGGGGACACACCCGGGCCCTGCGGGCCGAGTACCAGGACGTCGTCAACCGGCCCGCGTTCCTGCGCGTGATGCTTCTCACTCGCGCGGACCGCGCCGTGCTGCTCGTCGGCCTGCTCCAGCCCGAGGCGGCCACCGGCAGACAGGCGCTCGACGCGGTGATGACGAGCTTCAGATAAGCCACATAGCACGTAGGGAAGACCTTGGCCAGAATCCTCGGTGCACGGCACGTCTTGTCGGTGAGCCCGATTACTCTTGGGTCACTGTGAGAGAGCGAAGCACACGAACCCCAGAGGTGATGCGGTGAGCACCTTCGCCGCGTCCCACCTTTCGCCTTCCTATCCAGACCGCGCCGCGTGGGGCACCGCGCCCAAACTGCGCGCCTGGCAGCAGCAGGCGTTCGACCTGTACTTCAGGCGCGAGCCGCGTGACTTCCTCACCGTGGCCACCCCCGGCGCGGGCAAGACGACCTACGCCCTGCGCATCGCCAGCGAGCTGCTGGCCAACGGGGTGATCAGGGCCGTCACCATCGTCACGCCCACCGAGCACCTCAAACGCCAGTGGGCCGACGCCGCCGCCCGGGTCGGCATCGGCATCGACCCGGAGTTCAAGAACAGCCAGGGCACGACCTCGCGCGACTACACCGGGGTGGCGGTGACCTACGCGCAGGTCGCGATGCACCCCGCGCTCCACCGGGCGCGCACCGAGGCCCGCAAGACGCTGGTCATCTTCGACGAGATCCACCACGCGGGCGACGCCAAGTCGTGGGGCGACGGCGTGCGCGAGGCGTTCGAGCCCGCCACCCGCCGGCTCCAGCTCACCGGCACGCCGTTCAGGTCCGACGACAACCCGATCCCGTTCGTCGGCTACGAGGAGGACGCCGAGGGCGTCAAGCGCAGCGTCTCCGACTTCTCCTACGGCTACGGCCCGGCGCTCGACGACGGCGTCGTCCGTCCGGTGATCTTCCTGGCCTACTCCGGCGAGATGAAGTGGCGCACCCGCGCGGGCGACGAGATCGCCGCCACGCTCGGCACCCCGCTCACCAAAGACCAGCTGTCCCAGGCGTGGCGGGCCGCGCTCGACCCCAAGGGCGACTGGATCCGCCAGGTCATGCAGGCCGCCGACCGCCGCCTGACCGAGATCCGCCGGGGCGTGCCCGACGCGGGCGGCCTGGTGATCGCCACCGACCACGAGACCGCCCGCGCCTACGCCCGCCACCTGCGCAACATCACCGGCGAGGGCGCGACGGTGGTCCTGTCCGACGACCCCGGGGCGTCCAAGAAGATCAAGCAGTTCGCCGCCTCCCACGACCGGTGGCTGGTGGCCGTCCGCATGGTCTCCGAGGGGGTCGACATCCCGCGCCTGTGCGTGGGCGTCTACGCCACCTCGACCTCCACCCCGCTCTTCTTCGCCCAGGCCGTGGGCCGGTTCGTGCGCGCCCGCAAGCGCGGCGAGACCGCCTCGGTCTTCCTCCCCTCGGTGCCCACCCTCATGGGGCTGGCCAACGAGATGGAGGTCGAGCGCGACCACGTGCTCAACAGGAAGCCCCCGGAGGACGGCCTCGACGACAGCCTGCTGGAGCAGGCCAACCGGCAGAAGGACAACCCCGACGTCCTGGGTGACGAGCTGCCGTTCGAGACGATGGAGACCTCGGCCACCTTCGACCGGGTGCTCTTCGACGGCGGCGAGTTCGGCACCGGCGCGGAGATCGGCTCGGCCGAGGAGGAGGACTTCCTCGGCCTGCCCGGCCTCCTGGAGCCCGACCAGGTGGCCACCCTGCTCCGCAAGCGCCAGTCCGACCAGCAGGCCGCCAAGCGCCGGCAGAGCCCGGCCGAGCAGCCCAAGGAGACGCTCGCCCCGCACGAGCAGATCGCCGAGCTCCGGCGCGAGCTCAACGGCCTGGTCGGCGCCTGGAACCACCGCACGGGCCAGCCCCACGGCGTCATCCACGCCGAGCTGCGCCGCGCGTGCGGCGGCCCGCCGATCGCGCAGGCCACGGCCGAGCAGATCCAGGAGCGCATCGACGCCATCCGCCGCTGGGCCACCCAGCGGCGCTAGCCGCGCCCCCTTCGCCGGTTCCCCGCGAACCGGCGAAGGGGTCCGGCGGGGGTCCGGCAGGGGACCCTGCACATTTGGACACAGAGCAGTGACCTTCCGTTAGAAGGCCGGCCAGAACGGCAACAACCCTCTTGGCTGTCTTGGGATACCAGAAGGATCTTGCCCATGTCGTCTGAGGCCCCCGGCAGGTCGACCCTCACCGTCGCTTCCGGCCTCTCCCGAAACGCCGTCATCATCCGGCTCGAAGGCGAGCTCGACGTCTACGCCATCCCGGTCCTGCGCGAGCACATGCAGCGCGTGTGGGAGCTGCCGGCCAAGCCGTTCCTGATCCTCGACCTCGGCGCGGTCGCCTTCTGCGACTCGATGGGCATGAACGAGCTCGTCGAGGTCATGCAGCGGTGCGAGTCGAGGGACACCAGGCTGCTGCTCGCGGGGGTGCACGGGGTGATGGCCCGGGTGTTGTCGATCACGGGGCTGCGGCACGCGTTCGAGGTGTTCACCAGGTTCGACGACGCCCTGCGGCTGGCCGTGGCGACCCTCTAGGAGGCTCTAGAGGCCGGCGGGGGCCGGGATCCTCTTCCCGGAGCGGCCGTCCACGGGGATGTAGCGCTCGTCGCCCGGCAGCGGGACGGTCAGCGCCGCCCGGCCGTCCTTGACGCGGACGGGAAGGGTGCGCACACCCTGATGGTCACCGTTCAGCGGCCCCTCGTGCACCCACACCAGCAGCCGGCGGCCCTCCGGACGGGCGATCACCTTGGCCGTCGCGCACTCGCGCGGCGCGGCCGACCACGACAGCACGAGCTGCCGCCCGACCTTGGCCCACTGGGGGATCGGGGTGCGCTCGTCGCAGGCGGGCAGCGCGGGCGCCGGCGGCATGTCGTGGGCCACGACGGCGGGGCCGTGGCCGGAGGGCACGTCGCCCATCGCGACCGTCGCGACCTCCAGCAGCGCCAGCGTCACGACCGCCCCCACCCGCGCCCCCGGACGGCCCTTGACGAGCACCCAGAGGGCGAGAGGGGCGAGCAGCAGCCAGGCCGCGCCCAGGGAGATGGCAAGCATGAGAAACCTCGCACAGGATGAAGAGATATGACTCTACGTACTACTTCGACTGCGGAGAGGTTAGGTCATCCTTGAATATCACATGACCGCAGGGTTGCGCACTGTGTACCGTCCGTGATCAGGCTCGGTCGCGGCACAACCGCGGGTCGTCCCCGGGCGGGGCCGGTCAGCCCGCCTTGGGCGTGCCCTCCAGCGTCACGCCCGCGGCCTCCATCTGGGCCATGGCCGACTGCGTGGTCGCCGGGGAGACGCCCGCCGTGAGGTCGAGCAGCACGCGCACGGCCAGCCCGTTGGCCGCCGCGTCGAGCGCGGTCGCCCGCACGCAGTGGTCGGTGGCGATGCCCACCACGTCGACCTCGGTCACCCCGCGCTCGCGCAGCCAGTCGGCCAGCGGCGCGCCGTCGCCCGAGGCGCCCTCGAAGCCGCTGTAGGCCGCCGCGTGGGCGCCCTTGCTGAAGACCTCCTCCACCTCCGACACGTCGAAGGAGGGGTGGAAGTCGGCGCCGGGGGTGCCGGCCACGCAGTGGGCGGGCCAGGACGTGACGAAGTCGGGGGTGTCCGAGAAGTGGGTGCCGGGGTCGACGTGGTGGTCACGGGTGGCCACGACGTGGTCGTAGCCGTGCTCGCCGAGATGGCGGGTGATCGCGGCGGCCACCTCCGAGCCGCCTGCCACGGCCAGGCTGCCACCCTCGCAGAAGTCGTTCTGCACATCGACGATGATCAACGCGGTGCCCATAAGAGCACGATACGTCAGACGAACTCCGTGGGGATCGCCGCGTACCCCCTCCCGAGGTGCAGCGCCTCCTGGGGGAGCAGCGCGACGGCAGCGGCGTGGCGGTCACGGGCGGCGGACAGGGGCTCCCGGCCGACGACCTCGCCGTCGCGCACCAGCTCGTGCAGCAGGGGGATGCCGCCGTCGGGGACGACGCCGCCGGTCGTGATCAGCTCGGTCTCGACGTGCCCGCCGTCGTCGAGCAGCCGGTACGCCTCCTTGCGCCCCCCGCGCGACGGCTTGCCCACCGACCGCTTGGCCACGGCCTCCAGCCGGCCCGCCCCGGTCTCCCGCGCCACCAGCTTGTACACCAGGGCCGCCGTGGGGACGCCGGACCCGGTCACCAGGGAGGTGCCCACGCCGTAGCCGTCCACCGGGGCGGCGGCGAGCGCGGCGATGGCGTACTCGTCGAGGTCGGAGGTGACCACGATGCGGGTGTCGAAGGCGCCGAGCGAGTCGAGCAGCTCGCGCACCTCCTGCGCGGCGGCGGCCAGGTCGCCGGAGTCGATGCGGACCGCGCCCAGCTTGTTGCCGGCCAGCTCGACCGCCGTGCGCACCGCCTGCTCGACGTCGTAGGTGTCCACCAGCAGCGTGGTGCCCACGCCGAGGGAGGCGATCTGGGCCTCGAACGCGTCCCGCTCGGAGTCGTGCAGCAGGGTGAACGCGTGCGCGGCCGTGCCCGCGGTGGGGACGCCGTACATGTGGCCGGCCATGAGGTTGGAGGTGGAGGCGAACCCGGCGATGTAGGCGGCGCGGGCGGCGGCGACGGCGGCGTACTCGTGCGTGCGGCGCGAGCCCATCTCGATGAGCGGGCGCTTGCCGGCGGCGTTGGTCATGCGGGAGGCCGCCGAGGCGATGGCGCAGTCGTGGTTGAGTATCGACAGCGTCAGCGTCTCCAGCAGCACGGCCTCGGCGAAGGTGCCCTCGACGATCATGATCGGGGAGGCGGGGAAGTACAGGTCGCCCTCGCGGTAGCCGTAGACGTTCCCGGAAAACCGGTAATCGGCGAGAAACGCCAGAGTCGATTCGTCGACCACCTCCTGCTCGCGGAGAAAGGTGAGTTCTTCGTCACCGAAACGGAAGCGTTCGAGCTCGTCCAGGACGCGTCCGATGCCAGCCACGACCCCGTACCGGCGGCCGCCCGGCAGGTGTCTGGCGAACACCTCGAAGACCGCGCGCCGGTGCGCCGCGCCGCTGCGCAGTGCCGCCTGGAGCATCGTCAGCTCATAGTGATCTGTGAGCAACGCAGTGCTCATGGTCATTCTCACGACTCGAAGACTACGACCCAGATAGGGCAGACTCGGGGATGTGGGTAGCACCGCTCCAATCACCGTCGAGCGTCCGTCATCGGACGTCCGGCCCGATCTGCCATGGGTGACCATCGTCTGGAACGACCCGGTCAACCTCATGTCCTACGTGACCTATGTCTTCCAAACCGTCTTCGGCTACACCAAGGAGAAGGCGGAGAAACTGATGCTGGACGTCCACCAAAAGGGCAAGGCGGTCGTGTCCAGTGGCACGCGCGAAGAGATGGAACGCGATGTGCAGATTCTTCACTCCTACGGCCTGTGGGCGACGGTCCAGCCGGATTCGGTCAAGTGAGGCGGCGGCAGTGAGTTCGGGGTTCTCGGCCGGGCGGAACGGCTCGGTCATCGCGCAGTTCGAGGCCGCCGAGGTCTCGCTGTTGCGCTCGCTCGTCTCGATGCTGCTCGGCCTGGTCGCGCCGGGGGAGACCAGCGACGATCCACTGGAGCGGGCGCTCGGCATCGGGGCGGCCCAGGCGCCCACCGACCCGGTGCTGGCCCGGCTGTTCCCCTCGGCCTACGAGGACGAGCAGGAGGCCTCGGAGTTCCGCCGCTACACCGAGGCCACGCTGCGCGACGGCAAGCGCGCCGACGCCCAGACCGTCCTGGACACCGCGCGACCGGGCGGCGCCGAGCTGACGCCGGAGCAGGCCCAGGCGTGGCTGCGCTCGCTCAACGACGTGCGCCTGACGCTCGGCACCAAGCTCGACGTGACCGAGGAGGTCCACGACGAGATCGCCATGATGTCCGAGGACGACCCCCGCTACCCGGCCTACGTCACCTACGACTGGCTGACCTACCTCCAAGACAGCCTGGTCCGCGCCCTCTGGTAGCTTCCGGGCATGCTCACGATCTCGCAGGAACTGGTGGACAAGATCGTCGCGCACGCGCGGGCCGACCATCCCGACGAGGCGTGCGGGGTGATCGCGGGCCGCGACGGCGTGCCCGAGCGGTTCGTCCCGATGGAGAACGCCGAGCGTTCGCCCACCTTCTACCGGTTCGACTCCATGGAGCAACTGCGCGTCTGGCGGGAGATGGACGACCGCGACGAGGAGCCCGTCGTGATCTACCACTCCCACACCGCCACCGAGGCGTACCCGTCGCGCACCGACGTGTCCTACGCCTCCGAGCCGCAGGCCCACTACGTCCTGGTCTCGACCAGGGACGAGAACGAGGTCGAGTTCCGCTCCTACCGGATCCTCGACGGAGTGATCGAGGAGGAAGAGGTAAGATTCCTCCCATGATGGTCCGGCCGGTGCAGAGCTACCTCTTCGCGCACACCCCGGCCGTCGTCGTCTACGACTGTCGCTGATCTGGAATCCGTACCAAGCCATCGGTGTTGCCGCCGATGGGACGACGACCAGATAAGAGGAGAATGACCGCGATGGCCATCGAGGTTCGCATTCCCACCATCCTGCGCACCTACACCGACGGCGCCAAGGCCGTCGACGCCGAGGGCGCCACCCTCGACGAGCTGATCAGCAACCTTGAGTCGCGCCACCCCGGCATCAAGGACCGCCTGGTCGACCAGGGCAGCCTGCGCCGCTTCGTCAACGTCTACCTCAACGACGAAGACGTGCGCTTCCTCGGCGGCCTCGGCACCCCGGTGTCCGACGGCGACACGGTGACCGTGCTGCCCGCCGTCGCCGGCGGGTGACATGCGGTTCGACTCGCTGATCGACTCGGTCGGGCGCACGCCGCTCGTCGGGCTGCCCCGGCTGTCGCCCTCGCCCGAGGTGCGCGTCTGGGCCAAGCTCGAGGACCGCAACCCGACCGGGTCGATCAAGGACCGGCCGGCGCTGTGGATGATCGAGCAGGCCGAGAAGGACGGCCTGCTCACGCCCGGCTGCACGATCCTGGAGCCCACCAGCGGCAACACCGGCATCTCGCTCGCGATGTCGGCCAAGCTCAAGGGCTACCGGCTGATCTGCGTGATGCCGGAGAACACCTCCGAGGAACGCCGTCAGCTCCTGCGCATGTGGGGCGCGGAGATCATCTCCTCGCCCGCCGCGGGCGGCTCCAACGAGGCCGTCCGCGTGGCCAAGGGCCTGGCCGCGGAGAACCCGTCCTGGGTGATGCTCTACCAGTACGGGAACCCGGCCAACTGGCGCTCCCACTACGAGACCACCGGCCCGGAGATCCTGGCCGACCTGCCCACGGTCACCCACTTCGTGGCCGGGCTCGGCACGACGGGCACGCTCATGGGCGTCGGCCGCTTCCTGCGGGAAAGGGTGCCCGGCGTGCAGATCGTCGCCGCCGAGCCGCGCTACGGCGAGCTGGTCTACGGCCTGCGCAACGTCGACGAGGGCTTCATCCCCGAGTTGTACGACGAGTCCGTGCTGACCACCCGCTTCTCCGTCGGCTCGGCCGACGCGCTGCGGCGCACCCGCGAGCTGCTGGCCGCCGAGGGCATCTTCGCGGGCGTCTCGACGGGCGCCGCGCTGCACGCCGCGCTGGGCGTGGCCGGGAAGGCCGTCAAGGCGGGCGAGCGGGCCGACGTCGTCTTCGTGGTGGCCGACGGCGGCTGGAAATACCTGTCCACGGGCGCCTACGAAGGCACCCTGGAGGAGGCGGAAGACCGCCTCGAAGGCCAGCTCTGGGCCTGAGGACATGAAGAAGGGGGCGGCCGGGACGGCCGCCCCCTTCTTGTCCGGTCAGTTGAACAGGACCCGCAGCGAGAAGTCCGCCTCGGTGGCGCTCTGCTTGCCGCTCAGCCCGACGGCCCGCAGGACCTGCACGTTGGCCTTCTCGTCGCCCTCCATGCTCTGCAGGTACAGGTGCTCGACCTTGTCGAGGTCCACGAAGAGCGCGAAGGTGGCCTCGCCGGCGTCGGGGATCGCGGTCTGGAACGTCTCGGAGTCGCCCAGCGTGCCCTCCTCGGCCAGCTTCTTGGCGTACTCCTCGCTCGTCGCCGCCGTGAAGACGCCGTCACCGGGCACCTTGGCGAGCTGCGGAGCGGGCTGCCCGCTGGCCGCCAGCGCCTTCTCGATCTTGCCGACGACCGCCTGGGCCTTGGCCGGGTCGGTGACCACCCGGACGCCCGCCTTGATCTGGTCGCCGTCCAGGCCCTGGCTGTCCACCGCGACCGTGAAGTTCTTGCCGAGCACCGTGGCGAGGTCGCCGGGCAGGTCGAGGCCGAACTTGGTCTTGGCCTGGTCGAGGAGCTGCTGCACCTCGGCGCCGCCGCCGGCCGCGGCCGACTTCTGGATCTGGGCCCACTGGCTGGTGATCATCTGGTCCAGGCCGGAGACCGACAGGGCCCCGGCGGTGCCGGCGGGCAGCGTGCCCAGGGTGGCGGGCTGGAGGTCGTCCGAGGTCACGCCCTTGGCGCCCCTGACCAGGCCGGCCAGCTCGACGTAGGCGCTGTCGAAGCGTAGCGCGCCGGCGAACCGGGCGTCCTTGATGGGCTCGATGCTCGCGGCCTGCTCGGCGGGGATGGGGGTGAGCTTGGCCAGCGCGCCCATGTCCGCCCAGAACGACAACACGCCCTGCTCGCCGACGTCGCCCATGTCGTCGTTGAACTCGCTGTTGTCGGCGAGGGTGGCCTCGCCCTTCGCGAACTTGTCGGCCAGCGCCTGGGTCGAGGACAGCAGCGCGTAGTCGTCGCGGAAGGCGATGCCGTACTTGTCGCCGTCCATGAGCTTGGCGATGCCCGCCTTGGCCTGCGCCTGGTCCTTGACCTGCACGGCCACCGCGAAGTCGGGCTCGGACTTGCCGGAGGGCACGGCGGCGAAGCCGACCCTGCTGCCCAGCCACGGGTCCACGTCCTTGGCGAAGTCCACCTTCTTCTCGCCGCTGTCGTTGACCAGGTTGAACAGGGCCTGACGCGGGTCCTCGCCGGTGAAGGAGCCCTTGGTGACCGTGAACTTCCTGGCGAGCTGGAACAGCGCCAGCTTCTGGTTCGCGGCCGGGTCGAGGTCGAGGCGGGCGTAGGCGATCGCGTTGGCGGGCAGGACCTCGTTCGGCTGCGTGCCGCCGCCGCCGATCGCGCCCACGGCCCACACCGCGCCGCCGCCGAGCAACACCACCGCGAGCGCCGCCGCGCCGGCGATCAGCCAGCCCTTGCGGCCGCCCTTCTTCGCCGGCTGGGGCGGGCCGAAGCCCTCGGGGCCCTGCTGCTGCCAACCTTGCTGCCCGTACTGGTCCTGCTGCTGCCAGCCCTGCTGCTGGTGCTGCTGCGCGTAGGGGTCCTGCTGCGGCCAGCCCTGTTGCTGGGCGTGCTGGTCCTGCGGCGGCCAGGTCGGCTGTTGTTGTTGCTGCTGCTGTTGCCAGCCCTGCTGGGCCTGGCCGCCGTACGGGGCGCCGTAGGCGGGCTGCTGGCCGTAGGCGGATTGAGGGCTGTAAGCCGGCTGCCCGTACGAAGCCCCCTGCCCCGGCTGCGGGGCCTGCTGACCATACGGCTGCTGGTACGGCTGCTGCTGCTCCTGCGGCTGGTCCCAGCCTCCTCGGTACGCCGTGGTGCGCTCAGGATCCTGGCCAGGTGGGGGATTATTCGCAGACATCACTCAACTCACAATGTGGACTTTTGACCACAGAGAAGGTAGCTGATGTTGCTAGATGGCCGCTTGCAATGTGCTGAAGTCGGGATCAGGCCCGGTTCAGCTCTTTTTTCAGCACATCGAGGTGGACTTCGCCATCTGTCCAGTCCGTCACGCAGGCCCAGGGGACGAACGTGCACCCGGCGTAGACCGTCCGCGCCAGCGTCTTGGACAGCCAGGGCGAGCGGCCCTGACGGTCGCGGGTGAGCCCGAGCAGCACGGGCGCCCGCCGTCCCGAGACCACCAGCCCGTAGACCGTCTGGCTCTGCTGGAGGCCGCCCCTGTGCTTGTGCGCGCGGATGTCGACCACGTGACCGACCCAGATCCCGTTGGAGTCCCACACCGACTGACCGATGAGTTCGGTGACAGTTGCCATGATCGAACTGTCCCATCCGGGTGGTGTTTCCGCAGGTAGGCGCGCTGATGGCGGAACGGCGTGGTGCGAACGCCGCAGCCCCGCGTAAAGTGGGGGGACTACTAGAATATAGTTCCGTACGGTGAAGGCAGGGCGGGATGACCAAGTTCGACGAGGCCACACAGGCGATCAGGGTCGACGAGACCACCTATGACGTGTGCCTCGACCCCGGATACTCCATCGGCGGCCCGCTCAACGGCGGCTACCTTATGGCCGTCGTCCTGCGCGCCGCCGTGGACGCCTCGCCGTTCGAGCACCCGGTGAGCACCACCTCGCAGTTCCTCAAGTCACCGGTCGCCGGCCCCGCCCAGGTCCGGGTCGAGCCGCTGAAGTCGGGCCGCACGGCCGCGTTCGCCAGAGCCACCCTCGTCCAGGACGGCGTGCCGCAGATCGAGAGCCTGATCACCACCGCCACCCTGACCGGCGCCGACCCCGTCTACACCGACGCGCCCTCGGTCGTCATGCCGTCCGTCGAGGAGTGCGTCAAGCTGCCCGACCCCAAGCCCGAGAACAACATGACCCTCAACGCCCAGATGGACATGCGCTTCGACCCGCCCACCATCGCCTGGCTGGCCGGCGAACCGACGGGCAGGCCGGAGTCGCGGGCGTACTTCAGGATGGCCGAGCCGCAGGACGCCGACCCGTACGTGCTGGCCCTGGCCGTGGACGCGCTGCCGCCCGTGGTGTTCTCCGCCGGCGCCCGCGGCTGGGCGCCCACCGTCGAGCTCACCTGGCACCTGCGGGCCCTGCCCGCCCCCGGCTGGCTCACCCTGATCGGGAGCGGCCGCCTCATTTCGGACGGCTGGTTCGACGAGGAGGTCGAGGTCTGGGACTCCGCGGGCCGGCTCGTCGCCCAGTCGCGCCAGCTCGCCAGGGTCGGAAGGGGCTGATGTGAGCAACCCGACAGTCGCGCCTTCATCAGGTGTGAGCATTCTTACGCGGTGTTGATCGAGCAGGTCGCCTACCCTCTAGAACGTGCCGGACGAGAGTATTGGGATCTTCGACAGCGGGGTGGGCGGCCTGACGGTCGCGCGCGCGATCATCGACCAGCTCCCCCACGAGTCGATCACCTACGTGGCCGACACGGCCCGCCAGCCGTACGGGCCGAAACCCATCGCGGAGCTGCGCGCCTACGCCCTTGAGGTGATGGACCACCTCGTCGAGCAGGACGTCAAGATGCTCGTCATCGCGTGCAACAGCGCCAGCGCCGCCGTGCTGCGCGACGCCCGCGAACGCTACGACGTGCCGGTCGTCGAGGTGATCCAGCCCGCCACCAGGCGCGCGGTGCGCGCCACCCGCACCGGCCGGGTCGGCGTGATCGCCACCCAGGCCACCATCACGTCGCTGGCCTACCACGACGCCTTCACCGCGGCCCCCGACGTGCAGCTCACCGGCGTGGCCGCGCCCCGGCTGGTGGAGTACGTCGAGCGCGGGGAGACAATGAGCAAGGAGCTCATCGACGTCCTGCGCGACTACCTGGAGCCGATCAGGGCGGCCGGCTGCGACACGCTCATCCTCGGCTGCACCCACTACCCGCTGCTCACCGGCGCGATCTCCTACGTCGTCGGCGACGGGGTCACGCTGGTCTCCAGCGCCGACGAGACGGCCAAGGACGTCTACCGGATCCTGCACGACCGCGGACTGGCGGCGGGAGGCGAGGCCACCCCCCGGCACCGCTTCCGCGCCACCGGCGACTCCCAGCTCTTCGCCCGCCTCGGCAGGCGGTTCCTGGGCCCGGAGATCGACGTGGTCGAAGTCGCGCCAGTGGGGGGTACTACCTTTAGCGGGAGGCCCACATGAAGGTGACCATCGTCGGATGCTCGGGCAGCTACCCCGGCCCCGACAGCCCCGCGTCCTGCTATCTCGTCGAGGCCGAGGGGTTCAGGATGCTGCTCGACCTCGGCAACGGGTCGCTCGGCGCGCTCCAGCGCCACATCGGCCTCTACGACGTGGACGCCATCTGCCTGTCCCATCTGCACGCCGACCACTGCCTCGACGTCTGCGGCTACCACGTGGCCCGCACGTACGGGCCCGACGCGCCGTACCCGCCCGTGCCGGTCTACGCGCCCGAGGGGGCGCCGGCCCGGCTCGCGGCCGCGTACGGGATGCCGGACGAGCCCGGCCTGGAGACCGCCTTCGACTTCACGCCGCTGTCGCCCGGCTCGTTCGAGGTGGGGCCGTTCGTCGTCACCGCCGGCCTGGTGAACCATCCGGTCGAGGCGTACGGGTTCCGGGTGGCCAGCGACGACGTGTGCATGGCGTACTCGGGGGACACCGGGGAGTCGGCGGAGCTGGTCAAGCTGGCCGCGGGGGCCGACCTCATGTTGTGCGAGGCGTCGTTCGTCGAGGGGCCCGACCTGCCGCCCGACCTGCACCTGACCGGCCGTCAGGCGGCCGAGCACGCGGCCAAGGCCAACGCGGGCAAGCTGGTGCTCACCCACCTGGTGCCGTGGAACGACAACGCGAGAGTGCTGCAGGACGCGTCGAGGGGCGGCTACGCCGGGCCGATCGAGCTGGCCCGCAGCGGCGCGGTCTACGACCTGGCCTGAACGTCGTCGAAGTCGCGTAATCGGGGCAGCGGCGAGAACAGCAGCGGCACGAACGACACGACCCGGCCGATCATGAACACCCATAAGGCCGTCCGCACGCCGAACTGCTGGGCGACGATCCCGCCGAGCAGCGCGCCCAGCGGGACCGAGCTCCACATCAACGACCGGAACGAGGCGTTGACCCGGCCCAGCAGCTGCTCGGGGACCGTCGTCTGCCGGTAGGTGATCTGGCCGACCGTGCTCAGCGCCGCGCTCCACGACAACGCGATCGAGGTGACGGCGAAGAACGCCACCCGCCAGTCGGCCTGGGTCATCGGCAGCAGCAGGGCGAAGGGCGCCGGCACGGTGAGGGAGAGCCAGGTGATCCTGGCCGTGCCGACCTTCCTGGCCAGCAGCGCGCCGAGCAGGCCCGCGGTCACGCCGCCGAACCCGCCGGACATGAGCAGCACGCCGATGAGACCGGGCGCCAGCCCCACCTCATCGGCCAGGAACAACACCGACAGGCCGAGCACCGCGCCGACCGTCAGGTTCGTCAGCACCGAGGACGCGGCGAACATGCGCAGCAGGCGGTCGCGCCACACGTGGCGCAGCCCCACGCCGATGCCGCGCAGCAACGGCTCGGGCTCGTTCGCGGCCGGCGGCTTGTCCGGGGTCTTGATGGTGCTGAGGAACAGCGCCGACGTCAGCGAGCCCAGCGCGGTGGCGAACATCGTGAACGGCGCGCCGACGAGCTGCACCAGCAGGCCGCCGATGCCCGGCCCGGCCAGGAAGCTGCCGGAGCGCACCACCTCCAGCTTGGAGTTGCCGTCGCTGAGCTGCCGCGTGCTCACCAGGCTGGGCAGGTACGTCTGGTCCGCGACGTCGTTGAACACCTGCGCAGCACCCGCCAGGAAGGCGACCGCGAACATCATCCCGATCGACAGCAGGCCCAGGTGCGCCGCCAGCGGAATGCTCGCCAGCAGCACGAACCTGGCCAGGTCGGTGACCATCATCACGCGGCGCCGGCGCATCCGGTCGACCCACACCCCCGCGGGCAGGCCGAGCACGAGGAACGCGGCGGTCTGCAGCGCGGACAGCAGAGCCACCTGGGCCGGCTGCGCGTGCAGCGTGACGACCGCCACCAGCGGGAGGGCCACGCGCGAGATATTCGCTCCCAGTTCGTTCCCCACGTGCGACGTCAGGAACCGGAGGAAGTCAGGGTTTCGCAACACCCCCGTTGTCATTGCGTAAGGATCCATGTGTCGGACACATTTGGTCAAGAGTGTCGTGCCGCGGAGATAGGGTGATCTGCATGTCCCGACAGGATGGCCGCAACCCCGACCAGCTACGCCCCATCACCATCACCCGGCAGTGGCTGGCGCATGCCGAGGGTTCGGTCCTCGTCGAGTTCGGCGGCACGCGGGTGCTCTGCGCGGCCTCGGTGCAGGACAGCGTGCCGCGCTGGCGCAGGGGCAGCGGGCAGGGCTGGGTCACGGCCGAATACGCGATGCTGCCGCGGGCGACCAATACCCGTAATGATCGGGAATCGGTCCGCGGCAAAATCGGCGGGCGCACGCACGAGATTTCCCGGTTGATCGGAAGATCACTTCGCGCGTGCGTCGATTACAAGGCTCTGGGCGAAAACTCCATTGTGCTCGACTGCGACGTTCTCCAGGCCGACGGCGGCACCAGGACCGCCGCGATCACCGGCGCCTACGTCGCGCTCGCCGACGCCGTCGCCTGGATGAAGGCGCGCAAGATGTGCCCGGGAGACCCGCTGATCGGCTCGGTCGCGGCCGTCTCCGTCGGGGTTGTCGGCTCGGTCCCCATGCTCGACCTGTGCTACACCGAAGACGTCGCCGCCGAGACCGACATGAACGTCGTGATGACCGGCGAGGGCGCCTTCGTCGAGGTGCAGGGCACCGCCGAGGGCGTGCCCTTCGACCGCGCGGCCCTCGACCAGCTGCTCGACCTGGCCGCCGCCGGGTGCGAGGAGCTGACCCTGATCCAGCAGGAGGCGCTGAGCGCATGAAGATCGTGCTCGCCACCCGCAACCCGGGCAAGATCGCGGAGCTGCGGCGCATCCTCGCCGGGTTCGAGATCGTCGGCCTGGAGGAGTTCCCCGAGATCGGCGAGGTCGCCGAGACCGGCGTCACCTTCGAGGAGAACGCGCTGCTCAAGGCGCACGCCGTCGCCAACGGCTCCGGGCTGCCGGCCGTGGCCGACGACTCCGGGCTCTGCGTCGACGTGCTCAACGGCATGCCCGGCGTCTTCTCGGCCCGCTGGTCCGGCCGCCACGGCGACGACCAGGCCAACCTCGACCTGCTGCTCGCCCAGCTCTCCGACGTGCCCGCCGAGAAGCTGTCGGCGCACTTCGCCTGCGCCGCCGCGCTCGCGCTGCCGTCCGGTGAGCACCGGGTGGTGGAGGGCACGCTGCCCGGCCACCTGATCACCACCCCGCGGGGCACCAACGGCTTCGGCTACGACCCGATCCTGGTCCCGCTCGGCCACGACCGCACCACCGCCGAGCTGTCCCCTGACGAGAAGGACGCCATCAGCCACCGGGGCCGCGCCTTCCGCGCGCTGGCGCCGATCGTGCGCGACATCGTCGGCTCGTAACCACCGCGTAAGAACCTGCTGACCACGGGCGACGTAACGTCGTACCGTGCAGAAGAACGAGACGGTGCCCGCCTGGGCCGGCGCCCTGGCGGGGCTCACGGCGGGCGCGCTGGCGCTGGGGATCGCGCAGCTCGTCGCCGGGCTCGCCGGTCCTGAGACCTTTCCGGTGGTGGCGGTGGGGGACGCCGTCGTCGACCTGACGCCGGCGCCGGTCAAAGATTTCGCGATCAACACGTTCGGGGAGAACGACAAGACCGTCCTCATCGGGGGCGTGCTCGTGGTGCTCGCCGGGATCGCGGCCCTCATCGGCGTGCTGGCGCGGCGGCGGCTCGCGTACGGGTACGCGGGGCTGGCCCTGTTCGGGGTGGTGGGGGTGGCCGCGGTGCTCACCCGTCCTGGGGCGGCGGCGGTGGACGTGCTGCCCACGGTGGCCGGGGTCCTGTGCGGGGGGCTGGCGCTGGGGTGGCTGCTGCGGCGCGCGGGTAGTGGTCGCCGTACGGCCACGGCGGGTCCCGAGATCGGTGGCGCGGGCGGTGTCGGCGGCGAGGGCTCCGAGGTCGGTGCGGGCGGTGAGGGGGCTGTGAAGCGGCCGGCTGTGATGCGGGCCGGGGTGGGGGAGCGCGGTTTCGACCGGCGGCGGCTGATCACCGGGGTGGCGGGCGGGATCGTGGTGGCGGGGGCGTCGGCCGCGCTGGGCCGCCAGCTCGGCGGGCGGCGGGAGCTGGCCGCGACGCGGGGGAACCTGGCGCTGCCCAGGCCCGCGACGCCCGCCCGCCCCCTTCCCCCCGGTACGGACTTCCGCATCCCCGGCCTGTCCTCCTTCATCACGAAAAATCAGGACTTCTATAGGGTTGATACGGCGCTCGTCGTCCCCCAGGTGGACCCGCGCGCCTGGCGGCTTCGCATCCACGGCATGGTGGACAGACCGGTCGAGATCACCTACGCCGAGCTGCTGAACCTGCCGCTCACCGAGGCCGACATCACCCTGACCTGCGTCTCCAACGAGGTGGGCGGCCCGTACGTCGGCAACGCCCGCTGGCTCGGCGTGCGCATGGCCGACCTGCTGCGCCGTGCCGGGCTCCAGTCGGGCGCCGACATGCTGCTGTCCACCTCCGACGACGGCTTCACCTGCGGCACGCCCGTGGACGTCGTGATGGACGGCCGCGACGCCCTCTTCGCCATCGCCATGAACGGCGAGGCGCTCCCGTTCGAGCACGGTTTCCCCGTCCGCCAGGTGGTGCCCGGCCTGTACGGGTACGTGTCGGCCACCAAGTGGGTGGTGGACGTGAAGGTGACCCGGTTCGACCAGGACCAGGCGTACTGGACGCCACGCGGCTGGGCCGCCAAGGGGCCGATCAAGACGGAGTCGCGCATCGACGTCCCGAAGAGCGGCGCCTCGCTCAAGGCCGGGCGCACGACCATCGCCGGGGTGGCGTGGGCCCAGCACACCGGGGTGGACGCCGTCGAGGTGCGGGTCGATCGCGGCGAGTGGCGGCAGGCGCGGCTGGCCGCCGTGCCGGGGCCCGACACCTGGCGGCAGTGGGCGCTCGACTGGGACGCCACCCCCGGGGAGCACATGATCGAGGCGCGGGCCACGGACGCGGCCGGTCACACCCAGACCGAACGGCAGGCGCCGCCCGCGCCCGACGGCGCCAGCGGGTGGCCGGCCGTGACGGTCCAGGTGGCCTGATTCGCGGACGTTTGCGCAGGTAAAGCCGTTCCCCCTGACGGATAATCTTCCCCACTTCCCCCTCTCGGACGCGACGGCGGCCCTACGATCGGTCGTCCAAGCAGGACAGGAGGCAGGACGTGGTCCGCGAACGCAAGTCGAGCGTCCGAGGGGTCCTTCCGGAGGGGCAGTACAACCCGGTGGTGGGGGAGGGGGTCCGGTGGCTCGACTACGAACGTGCCGCCGAGGACGTGCCCGGCGAAGCGCCCGCCACGACCGAGGTCCCCTCCTCCCGTGAGGGCTCGGCCCCCTTAACGCCCGCCGCCTCCAGCGCCCCCGACGAGGAGCCGCCGCCACCCGGCCTCCGTACGCAGGCCCCTCCTCCTTCCCGCCCGTCCCCCCAGCCCGCCGCAGCCCCCGCCCCTGGCGTGGCCTCCGCCCTGGACGTGCTCACCGGTCTCGCCACCCGCCCGGCCCCGGCCCGCGCCGGCACGCCGTACGGCCTGACGTTCAGCCTGAACACCCTCAACCGCCTCGCCCTCCCGGACGAACGGGAGGACGCACGTCCCGGCCTGCCGCCGACGGATGTGCCGGACGGTCCGGCGCCGCCTGCCACCGAGCCGACCGGCTGCGACGCCGACGCCGGCGCGGCGACCGACGGGCAGACCGCCACAGAAGTGCCGAACGCCGGGGAGACGCGGACCGGCACGTCCGGACATCGGGAGGGGCGTCCTGACGCGCCTGACGCCCGGGAGCTCCCGGAGGAGGCGGCGTCGCGCACGACGGCTCACCCGGCCCGCGATCCGCACGGAGCCGCACCCGCGCCGGCCGCCCCGCGCGAGATCGGCCTGAACGGAGCCACCCCGCAGGCAGGCGCGGCACGCGGAAGCGACCTGCGGGAAGCCGCCCCGCAGCCGGGCAGCCTGCGTGCGGCCGGTCCGGGCAAGGGCGGCCCGCCTGGGGCCGGGCCGGACGCGCGGGAGCCAGGGGAGTTCCCAGGGGGCGGGACCGGTGGGCCGGAGACACCCGGGGGAGCGGTGACGCGGGGGTTCGGGGCGGCGGTCAGCGGGATGCGGCGGCTGGAGTTCGGGGAGAGGGACGGGGCCTGTGGCGCGGACGGACGGCATCCGCTGGAGGCCCGGATCGACCGGGCGAGGAACCGTGCCGCCGTCGACTGGTTCGAGGGCGCGCGGCGGCCGCCGAGGCTGGCCGACAGCCGGCCGTACGGGCTGCCCGGCGGGCTGGCACAGCCCGACCCGCAGGTGGAACGGGAGCTGAGGCAGGCGCTGGAGCCCGGCACCCGGTTCCCCGACCCGCGCGGCACCTGGGTCCGGCTGATCAACGGCGGCGGCCCGGCGGACGACCCGTTCCGGGCCTCCAACGCCGCCGACTGCGCCCTGGCCGTGCTGTCCACCTGGCACGGCGAGCCCGCCACCGCCGCCCCCAGGCTCCCCGAGTACGACGGGATCGGCCGTCCGCTGCTCACCGGCGAGAAGGGCGGAGCGGCCCGGATCGAGCGGTGGACCGGCCAGCGGTTCCAGTACGCGGGCCAGGGGCGGCACGCCTACCCCATGATCGCCCGGCGGTTGCTGGAGGCCGGGCACGGCGCGAGCGCGGTCATCGTGGTGCGCTGGCCGGGCGGCGGGTCGCACGTCTGGAACGCGGTCAACTCCGGCAGCGAGGTGATCTGGATCGACGCCCAGCGCGGGCACATGTCGGTCGAGCCGCCGTACGCGACGGTGACGGGGGTGTTCTGCATGATCCTCGACCGGCAGGGGCGGCCGCGATGAACATGGACCAGGCCAGGGCGCTGGCGGAGGAGTACGTCAACGGGACGCGTCCGCCGGACGAGCCGCTGTCGGTGGGCCTGTACGGCTTCCACGACGGGTACGTCGCGTGGATCCGGGAGCTCGACCCCGACGACCCCACCACCCTGCCGGACACGGTCGGCGGGGCGTGCATCGTGATCGACAAGGCGTCCGGGGAGGTCGTGGTGCGGCCGCTGCTGGACCCCGAGACCGTCGCCGAGCTCTGGCCGGGTCGCACCCCGCGCTGACCGTGTGGCACACGCGGGGCCGGGCGCCGCCCCCATGGGCGCCCGACCTGGCGGCACGTACGTGGCCGCCCCCCATGGGGCGTCCGACCTGGCGCCCGACCTGGCTTCTGGTCTGGCGGCACGTGTGTGGCCGCGCGGCCTCGGCGTCCCCCACGACACCCGTCCCATGAGGCCGCGCAGCCCCTGCGCGTACCCTCTATCCTGATTTTTCGCTTTTATTCGCTTTTATCAGGGATTAGCCCGTAGCCAGCGAGCCGACGATCGACGCCCTGGCCGCCCGCCGGGCCGGCACCACGGCGGCCAGCACGCCCGCCAGCCCCGAGAGCACCACGAACAGCGCGATCTGCCCGAGCGGCGCGGAGAACACCGCGCCGGGCAGCATCGCCCGTACCGCGGCCCAGCCGAACACGCCGCCGAGCACCACGCCGACCAGCGCCCCGATCAGGCCGAGCAGCAGCGCCTCGACCGAGAGCATCCGCCGCAGCTGCGGCCGGGTCAGCCCGAGCGCCCGCAGCAGCGCCGACTCCCTGGTGCGCTCGTGCACCGACAACGACAGGGTGTTGGCGATGCCGAGCAGCGAAATCAGGATCGCCAGCCCGAGCAGCCCGGTCACGATCATGAGCAGCATGTCCAGGGTCTCGTCGAACTGCCCGCGCACCTCGGTCGAGCTGGCCATCTGGACGGTGGGATGGGCCGCGATCGCGGCCTTGACCACCTGGCGGGCCTGGTCGGTCGCGACGCCGTCGCGGATGTTGATCATCACGCGGGAGTCGGGCACCCGGTCGTAGTAGGTGTCGAACGGCCGCTCGGCGACGGTGAGCGGCGGCAGGGTGGAGTTCGTCCCGGCGAGGACGGCGACCACCTTCAGCGGCACGGACCCGGCCAGCTCGGTCTTCACCGTGACCGTGTCGCCGACCTTGACGCCCAGGGCGGAGGCCGCGTAGTCGAGCAGTGCGACCTGCCCGGCCGACAGGCCCGCCATCGAGCCGGACAGCACCTCGGGGGTGACGGTCCCGTGGTAGGTGCCGATGTCGAAGCGCCGGTCGCCCACCTTGCCCGGGGTCTCGCGGATCTGCAGCACCGAGGCCAGCTCGGGACGGCCGCGCAGCTTCTCGGCCACCGACCTGGGCACCCCGCTGTCCTGCACCTGGCCGGCCAGCATGTAGTCGACCGGGAACTGCTCGTCGAGCTTGTTCCACACGGTCAGCCGGGTGGAGGCGCTGAGCACCGAGATCAGCGTCATCAGCGTGACGCCGATGGTGAGCGCGACCGTGGTGGTCGCGGCGCGCCGGGGGTTGCGGGCCGAGTTGTCCAGGGCCAGGCGTCCGGGCACGCCGAACAGCTTGGCCGGGATCCAGCCCACCACCGCGCTCAGCGGCCCGACCAGCACCGGCCCGAGGATCAGCACGGCCAGGAAGACCAGCGCGCCGCCCGCCATCACGACGAAGAGCGTGCTCGTCTCGCCCGCCGGCAGCCCCGCCACGCCGTACGCGGTCAGGCCCGCCCCGGCCAGCAGGAACAGCCCCGCGAACACCGAGCGCAGCAGGCCGGTGCGGAAGTCCTGCTCCTCCGGCTGGGCGCGCAGCGCCGCGACCGGCGGCACGCGGGTGGCCGCCCGCGCGGGCAGCAGGGCCGCGAACAGGGTGACCACCAGGCCGACGGCCAGACCGATCCCGACGGTGGCCGGCGTCAGCGAGACCGCCGCGTCCGTGGGCATGGGGGCGTCGAACGCGGCCAGCAGCGTCAGGGCGAGCATGGCCAGCCCGTAACCGGCCAGCAGGCCGAGCGCGGAGGCGAGCAGCCCGACCGCGACCGACTCCAGCACGATCGAGCCGAACACCTGCCCGCGGGTCGCGCCGATGCAGCGCAGCAGCGCCATCTCCCGGGTGCGCTGCGCGACCAGGATGGTGAAGGTGTTGTAGATGACCAGCGCGGCCACCATCATCGCCACCGCCCCGAACAGCAGCAGGCCGATGGTCAGCGTGCGCATCGACAGCCCGGCCGAGGCCGCCAGGTCGTCGGCCAGCTCCGTGCCGGACTTGACCTCGTAGGCGTCGCCGAGCGCCGCGGCCACGGCCTGCTTCAGCCCGGGGGCCGAGCCGGCGACGTCGATCTCGCGGTAGCCCTTGGCGCCGGTCATGCGCTGCGCGGTGGCCGCGGTGAAGCCGACCGCGCCGGTGAAGGAGAGCTCCTGGTCCACTCCGGGGTCGAGCAGGCCGACCAGGCGGAACTGGTGGCGGGCCTGCTTGCGGTCGAGCACGGTGATCGTGTCGCCGAGCCGCAGGCCCTGCGACTTCGCGGTGTTCTTGTCCAGCACGGCCGCCTGGTCGTCGGTGCCCGGGCCGGTGCCCGCGACGATCGCGGCGCGGTCCAGCGGGCCGGGGACGATGGACAGGGCCGTGGTCGGGCTGCTGCCGACCGCCCTGCCGTCCTTGCCGAGCAGCGGCGCGGGGTCGCGGATCAGGCCCTGCGCCTCGGTCACGCCGGCCAGGGCGCGCACCCGTTCCAGGGCCTTCTCCGGCAGCACGCCGTCGCGCTCCTTGGGCAGGACGGCCACGTCCACCTTGTCGGCGTCGGCGGTGACGCGCTGGGAGAAGCCCGCCTGGATGGTGTCGTTCAGCACGAACGTGCCCGCGATGAAGCCCACCCCGAGTGTGATCGCCAGCGAGGTGAGCAGCAGCCTGAGCTTGTGCGCGCGCAGCCCGGCCAGCGCCGTCTTCAGCACCTCACCCCTCCAGCTTCACGAGCGTGTCCAGGACGGCCTGCGGCGACGGCGAGGTGATCTCGGTGACCAGCTCGCCGTCGCGCAGGAACACCACCCGGTCGGCGTAGGCCGCCGCGACCGGGTCGTGGGTGACCATGACGATGGTCTGGCCGAGCTCGCGGACCGAGGTGCGCAGGAAGGACAGGATCTCCGAGCCGCTGCGCGAGTCCAGGTTGCCCGTGGGCTCGTCGGCGAAGATCACCTGCGGCTTGCTGATCAGGGCCCTGGCCACGGCCACGCGCTGCTGCTGGCCGCCGGACAGCTCGGTCGGCCGGTGCCCGAGCCGGTTGCGCAGCCCGACGGTGTCGATGACCCGGGCGAACAGCTCCTCGTCCGCCTGCCGGGCGGCGATGTCCAGGGGCAGCCTGATGTTCTGCTCGGCGGTCAGCGTGGGCAGCAGGTTGAACGCCTGGAAGATGAAGCCGATCCGCTCCCGGCGCAGCAGCGTGAGCTGCCGGTCGGCCAGGCCGGTCAGCTCGACGTCGCCGATGTGCACCGTGCCCGAGGTGGCGGTGTCCAGGCCGGCCAGGCAGTGCATGAGCGTCGACTTCCCGGAGCCGGACGGGCCCATGATCGCCGTGAAGGCGCCGGTGGCGAAGGCCACGTCCACGCCGCGGAGGGCGTGGACCTGGGCGTCGCCCTGGCCGTACACCTTGGTCAGGGCCTTGGCCACCACCGCGGGCGGTGCCGCGCGCCAGGACTCGGTGAGGGTCACTTTCACTCCTTGTCGCAATTTCTCGTCGCGACCCACGTTAGGAGTGGAAATTTCAGGAATTGTGGGCCCTGAGGAGGGACTTCGTGTAGGACCTCAGACGACCCTCGTCAGCCTTTCGGCCGATGCGAGGGCACGACGAGCCCCGCCTCGTAGGCGTACACGACCACCTGCGCCCGGTCCCGCAGCCCCAGCTTGGCCAGCACCCGGCCGAGATGCGTCTTCACCGTGGCCTCGGCGACCTCCAGGCGGCCCGCGATCTCCATGTTCGACAGGCCGCGGGCCACCATGAGCAGCACCTCCCGCTCGCGCGGGGTCAGCTCGGTCGCCGCCGGCAGCTCCTCCACCGGCAACTGGGCGGCGAAGCGGTCCAGCATCCGGCGCAGCGTGCGCGGCGAGACCACGGCGTCGCCCGCGTGCACCTGCCTGATGGCGTTGACCAGGTCGGCCGGCGGCACGTCCTTCAGCAGGAACCCGGCCGCGCCCGCCTTGATCGCGGCCAGGGCGTACTCGTCGAGGTCGAAGGTGGTCAGGATCAGCACCTTCGGCCCGTCGATGCGCCTGGTCGCCTCGACGCCGTCCATGCGCGGCATGCGGACGTCCATCAGCACGACGTCCACCTCGACGCGGTCCAGCAGCTCCAGGGCCGTGACGCCGTCGGCGGCCTCGGCCACCACGTCGATGTCGGGCTGGGCGCCGAGCACCATCTTGAACCCGGCCCGCAGCAGCTCCTGGTCGTCGACCAGCATCACCCTGATCATCACGCCGCCCTGGCCGTCGGGAGGCGGGCCAGCACCTCGAAGCCGCCGCCGGTCAGGGGACCGGCCGAGACCGCGCCGCCGTACATGCCGACGCGTTCGCGCATGCCGATCAGGCCGTGCCCGTCCGGGCTGCGCGGCGCGGCGGCCCCCCGGCCGTCGTCGGTCACCCGGACGACCAGCTCCGGCCCGCCGTAGTCGATCTCGACCCGCGCCTGGACGTGCGGGCCGCCGTGCTTGAGCGCGTTCGTCAGCGCCTCCTGGACGATGCGGTAGACGGCGAGCTGCTGCCCTTCGGGAAGCTCGCCGGGCACGCCGCCGATCCGCAGGCTGGCGGGCACGCCGGCGCCGCGTACCAGCTCTTCGAGCTGGCCCAGGCCGGGCTGCGGGGTGTAGTCGGTGCCGTCGTCCTCGTTCTCGCGCAGCACGCCGACCATCCTGCGCATCTCGGCCAGGGCCGCCCGCCCGGTCTTGGAGATGTTCCGTACGGCCAGCCGGGCCTGCTCGGGGTCGCTGTCGAGGGCGAAGCCCGCGCCGTCGGCCTGCACCACCATCACGCTGACATTGTGCGCCACCACGTCGTGCAGCTCCCTGGCGATCCTCGTGCGCTCGGCCGCAGCGGCCATCCTGGCCTGCTGGTCGCGTTCGCGCTCGGCCCGCTCGGCGCGTTCCTCCAGCCCTTCGAGGTAGCGCCGGCGGGTGTTGGCGTACAGGCCGGCCAGCCAGATGGTGACGACGAAGATCGAGCCGCTGAAGAACATGCCGAAGGTGGCGACGGACCAGTTCACCAGCGCCAGGAAGATCCCCAGCTCGGCCACCAGCCCGGCGGCCAGCGCCCACCGGAACGCGCACTCGGAGGCGACCGTCCACAACGCCACCATGACCGCGAGGTTGGCGGGCAGCGGGTCGACGTGGGCCAGCCACTGCCCGAAGGAGGCCAGTGTGATCACCGCGTAGGCCGCCAGCGGCCTGCGCCGCCACAGCAGCGGCGCGATCAGCAGCACCGAGAGCGCGACGTAGCCCGCCACGCCCAGGTACCGGCCGCCCCCCGCCGGGGTGAGCGAGGCGTAGGGGATCGCCAGAAGCAAGCTGAAGACGGCGAGGGGGGCGACCCGCAGGACGCTCACCAGCCCGCCGTGGCGCCTCGACCACGCCCGTACCCTGCCGAACACATCATCACGATATGTAAGCCACGCCGCGGGTTTGTCCGCCTGGAGGGGGAAGTCCGCCTACGACCCAGGTCTTACATGGGTCTTACGGGGGACCAGGCATGGTGGTACCTGGGAGCGCCCCTCGCGGGCGAGTAAAGGGAGATCGTGATGGCGGATCATGATCGAGACGCGGGTCGCGCGGTGAAGAGGAAGCACCGCGCGACCCGGCCTCCCGGACGGCGCGCCCCGCGCAGCCGCTGCGTGTGCGGGCGGGGGGACTCGAACCCCCACAGTGTCTCCACCAACAGGACCTAAACCTGCCGCGTATGCCATTTCGCCACGCCCGCGATCCCGCCGAGGCGGGCTGGGAACAGCTTAGCGCTCCGGCCGTGACCGGGCAGCCTTCCGCGACGACCGCGGGCCCCTGTCGGCGGGGCCCGCGAGCCGGGGTCAGGCCAGGCCGAGCTTCTTCTTGAGCGAGGCCACGTGGCCGGTGGCCTTCACGTTGTAGAGCGCCTGCTCGATCTTGCCGTCGGCGTCGATGACGAACGTCGAGCGGATCACGCCGATCATCTCCTTGCCGTAGAGCTTCTTCGGGCCGTACGCGCCATAGGCCTGGTGGACGGCGAGCTCAGGGTCCGACAACAAGGGGAAGGTCAGGGCGTCGCGGGCGACGAACTTGGCCAGCTTCTCCGGCTTGTCCTTCGACACGCCGAGGACGACGAAACCCTCGCCGGTCAACTGGCTGAGGTTGTCGCGGAAGTCGCAGGCCTGTTTGGTGCAGCCGGGCGTCATGGCGGCGGGGTAGAAATAGAGGATCACCCTCTTGCCGCGCAGGCTGTCGAGGGAGACGGTGCCGCCGTCGGCGGTGGGTAGCGTGAACTCGGGCGCGGCGTCGCCGGGCGCGAGCTTGGTCTCTGTCATGGGCCCTCCTGAGTTCCTCCGGCAAACCTACCGGCCCGGCCGCTGTGCCGTACGGCACGCCGACCTGACAGACTGATCACGACCAGAACGGACGGAGCTCGCGACGGACAACGTAGCGGGCGCGACCACGCGTACGGTCGAAAGGAGAGCCATGGCTGACACCGATCCCGACGAGTTGGAGCGGCGGATCGCGCGCACGCGCGCGGAGTTGGCGCAGACGGTCGACGCCATCGCCGACCGGGTGAGCCCCAAGCGGGTCGCCGAGCGTACGGTCGCCGATGTCAAGAGCCGGGCGGGCCACTTCGTGGCGTCCGTGGGGGACGCCCTCGGGGTGACCGCCCGCCCGGTCGACTACGGCGACAAGCCCGAAGGGGTGTGGGAGGACGAGCAGCCCAACCTGGCGCCGGTGCTCATCGGCGTCGGCGCGGTGCTGGTCGTCGGCGCCGCGATCGTGCTGTTCCGGCGCAGGCGCCGCCGGCGCTGAGCGCGGGTGCCGGGGCCCGGGGCCGGGGTCACAGGAACGTCCGGCCCTCGCCCCGGTACGTCGGCACCGACTCGGCCAGGGTGTCGCCGTCCACGAGGTGCAGGGTGTCGAAGCGCTCGCACATCTCGCCCGCCTTGGCGTGCCGGAACCACACCCGGTCCCCGACCCGCAGCTCCTGGGCCGCCTGGCCCAGCAGCGGGGTCTGCACCTCGCCCGCGCCCTCGTCCTGCGCGTACCGCAGCCCGGCGGGCAGGTACGGCTGCGGCAGCCGGCTCGGCCCGGGAGGGCCGGAGGCGAGGTAGCCGCCGCCCAGCACCGTCACCGTGTCCGGCCCCGGCCGCCGGACGACCGGCAGCGCGAACAGGGCCGCCGGACGGCCGGTGAAACGCCGGTAGAAGTCGAACAGCCGCGGGTGGAAGAAGCCCGATCCGGCGGCGACCTCCGTGATCGCCTTCTCCCTGACCGTCGTCTCGATCGAGCCCGTGCCGCCGCCGTTGACGAACTCCAGGTCGGCGACCTGGCGCACGGCGTTCACGACGCGGCCGCGGCGCAGGATCAGCTCGCGGGCCGAGCGGGCCTGCATGACCCGGACGACGCGCGCGAAGGCGGCGTTGCCCGGCGGGGCGTCGCCCACCCCGGCGATCTGCGCCTCGTAGGCCATGAGCCCCACCAGGCGCAGCCCCGGGCGCTTGGCGATGGCCGTGGCCAGGTCGGCGGCCTCGTGGGGCTCGCGCACGGGGGAGCGGAGCGCGCCGGCCCGGAACCTGCCGCCGAGGGCGACGTAGCCGGCGTCCAGGTCGAGGGAGAGCCGCAGCTCGGCTCTGGGATGCACATCCGACACGGCCTGCTCGACGAAGTCGAGCTGCTCGCGGGAGTCGACGGTGATCGCGATCTCGGCGGCGGCCCGCGGGTCGGCGGCCAGGGCGGCGAGCGCGTGCCGGTCGGCCGTGGGGTAGGCGACCAGGATGTCGGTGAAACCCTGCCCGGCCAGCCACAGGGCCTCGGGGAGGGTGAAGGCCATGACGCCGCGGAAGCCGTCCATGGCCAGGATGCGTTCGAGGACCGCGCGGCTGCGCACGGACTTGCTCGCCACCCGGATCGGCTTGCCGGCGGCGCGGCGCACCAGGTCGGCCGCGTTGGCCCGCATGGCCGCCAGATCGAGGATCGCGAAGGGCGGTTCGAGCGCGGCGGTGGCGCGGTCGTAGCGCCGGCGGTCATCCATGTCAGCAGGGTAACGGCATATCGGGCGAATGAATATGAGTGGGGTTCATATTCCTTTCCGGAGCGCGGGAGAGGTTCACTTTCCTTGGTGCGGCCGTAATGATCGGGCAAATGGGCGGCGAGGGCGCGGTCGCGGCCCCCGCGCACCCATGTACGTCTGTCGTTGTGATGACCACGCTTCAGCAGATGGTGCCCGCAGCCATCACCGCCCAGCACCACACCGGGCTGCGCAGGGCGAGACGGGCGCTCAGACCGGCGCGCACGCTGCCCGGCGCGCTCGTCGCGCTCGTCCTGGCCGCCGTGCTCGGCGCGACGACCGCCGAGGTGGTGACGTCGCTGCTCGGCAAGCCGCTGGGCTGGGTCCCGGTGAACGAGGCGGTCGAGCTGGCCGGCGCGCGGACCTGGCCGCAGGTCTCCTCGGCCGCGCTGCTCACCGCCGGCGCCGGGCTGCTGATGCTGCTGCTCGCGATCGTGCCGGGACGGTCCAGGACGGTCCCGGTCGAGACGTCCGACCCGCTGATCGTCATCGGCATCACCCGCGCCGGGCTGCGGCGCACCCTGCGCGCGGCCGCCCAGAAGGTCAACGGCGTGGACCGGGCCCGGGTACGGCTGCGCCGGCGCACCATCGAGGTCACCGTCGTGACCGGGCCGGAGAGCTCGGGCGCGATGCTCCGGCAGGTCGGCACGGCGGTCGGCGACCGGCTGGCCGGCGTCGGCACGCTCGGCACCGGCGAGGTCGTCGTCCGGCTGCGCAGGAAGGGCGTGTGATGCGGCAGTACACGGGCAACCGCGTCGGCCTGGCCCTGGTCGGCCTCGCCCTGCTCGCCGTGGGCGGCTACGGCTGGCTGCGCGGCCGGGGCCTGCTGTTCGACCTGCCGCGCAACGCCAAGGTGCTGCCCGCCGAGTTCGCCCGCACGCTGGCCGCCGACCCCTGGACGTTGTGGCTGCTGGCCTTCGCCATGCTGATCCTGGCCATGCTCGCCGTGCGCTGGCTGCTGCTGAGCCTGGGCTGGGGCCGCCGGGGCGCGGCCAGCGGCACCGGCACGGCCATGCTGTGCGTGGGCCTCAAGGGCGTGGACGGCCTGGGCCGGGCGGCCGTACGGGTCGCCGACAACGGCCTGCGCGTCGCCCTGACCTGCCCCTCCGACGCGGACGTCGGCGCGGTGGTGACCAAGCTCGACCAGGACATCGTCGGCCGCATCCGCCGTGAGGTGCGCGACGACGAGACGCCTGCGGTCGTCCGCGTGCACGTCCGCCGCCAACCGGCCGAGCGCCGCTGACCAGTCAACCGGCTGCTCGTAGCTGAAGGAAGAAGGCGCGACTCGGCGCCTTCGTCGTCGAATCCGATCGGGAGGTCGTCATTCACCGCATCATCGGCGCGTTCGCCGCCGCAACCCTCGCCCTCGCGCTCGCCGCGCCCGCCGCCCACGCGGCGACGGGCGACGGCTTTCCGCTGATCCCCTGCAAGATCGGGGAAGACGGCCAGATGCACTGCGTGGGGGACCACCTGCCCGGCCTGCTGGCCCAGGCGCTCAGCCCCGCGGTCGGCCTGATCTGCGTGGACAGCCACACCACCACGGTCATCTGCCGCTCATCCGCCTGACACCCGGCTCCCCGGCCCTCTCCCGCGGAGGGGGCCGGGCGGGTCTACTCGTAGTGGTAGCGAGCCTGCAGGACGACGATCTCGTCGTGCAGGACGAGATACACCAGGCGATGCTCGTCGGTGATGCGCCGGGACCAGGCGCCCGCCAACGCGTACTTGAGGGGCTCGGGCTTGCCGATGCCCTCGTAAGGATCGCGCAGGACATCCTCGACGAGCCGGTTGATGCGCTTGAGCACCTGCCGGTCAGCCGTCTGCCAGTGGACGTAGTCCTCCCAGCCCTGGGTGGTGAACGCCACCTTCACCGAGCAGCCTCGTCGCCCAGCAGCTCGTGTCGCTCATGACGCCCTTGGACCGCTTCCTGATAGGACTCGATCAGCCGGCGGGCGTTGGCCGGGGAACGTAGCAGGTAGGCCGTCTCCTGGAGTGCTTCGTACTCCTCTGCGGCCACCAGGTAGGCGCTGCCGCTCTTGGACACGATCTCCACGGCGGTGCGGTCGTTGTTGACCTCCTCGATGAGGGGGAACAGACGACGGCGAGCCTCGCTGGCGGTGATGGACATGGTCGCCTCCTCCGAGTGGTACAACTTCACGGTACCACTCGGAGGCGGGTCAGCACTCGATGACGTTGACGGCCAGGCCGCCGCGGGAGGTCTCCTTGTACTTGTCGAGCATGTCGCGGCCGGTGTCGCGCATGGTCTTGATGGCCTTGTCCAGCGCCACGTAGTGGCGGCCGTCGCCGCGCAGGGCGATCCGGGCGGCCGTGATGGCCTTGTTGGAGGCCACCGCGTTGCGCTCGATGCACGGGATCTGCACCAGGCCGCCGATCGGGTCGCAGGTCAGCCCGAGGTTGTGCTCGATGCCGATCTCGGCGGCGTTCTCCACCTGCTCGGGGGTGCCGCCCATGACCTCGGTCAGCCCGGCCGAGGCCATCGAGCAGGCCGAGCCCACCTCGCCCTGGCAGCCGACCTCGGCGCCGGAGATCGAGGCGTTCTCCTTGAACAGCACGCCGATCGCGGCCGCCGTGAGCAGGAAACGCACCACGCCGTCGTCGTCGGCGCTCGGGACGAACTTGGTGTAGTACGTCAGCACGGCCGGGATGATGCCCGCGGCGCCGTTGGTGGGGGCGGTGACGATGCGGCCGCCGGCGGCGTTCTCCTCGTTGACGGCCAGGGCGAACAGCGCCACCCAGTCCATCGCCTGCAGCGGGTCCTTCTCTGCCGACTCGGCCTGCAGCCGCCGGTGGAGCTGGTTGGCCCGGCGCTTGACCTTCAGGCCGCCGGGCAGCACGCCCTCCTTGCTGATGCCGCGCCGCACGCACTCCGACATCACCCGCCACAGGTTGAGGATGCCCGCGCGGATCTCCTCCTCGGTGCGCCCGAACGCCTTCTCGTTCTCCAGCATCAGGGCGGAGATCGACAGGCCGGTGTTCGAGCAGTGCTTGAGCAGCTCCTCGCCCGAGGCGAACGGGTAGGGCAGGACGGTGTCGTCGGGCTTGATGCGGTCGGCGCCGGTGGCCTTCTCGTCCACGACGAAGCCGCCGCCGACGGAGAAGTAGACCTTCTCGCGCACGGTCTCGCCCTGCTCGTCGCGGGCGGTGAAGCGCATGCCGTTGGGGTGCTCGGGCAGGGAGATCTTGCGCTCGAAGACGAGGTCCTGACCCACGACGAAGGGGATCTCGCGCTCGCCGTAGAGCTTGACCGTGCCCGCGGCGCGCATCTCGGCCAGGCGGGTGTCGACGGAGTCGACGTCGACCAGTTCCGGCTTCTCACCGGACAGGCCGAGCAGCACCGCCTTGTCGCTGCCGTGGCCCTTGCCGGTCAGGCCGAGCGAGCCGTACAGGATGACCTCGACGCGGGCCACGCGGGGGAGCAGGCCGTCGTCGTGCAGCCCGCGGGCGAACTTGTGCGCGGCGGCCATCGGGCCGCCCGTGTGGGAGCTGGACGGTCCGATGCCGATCTTGAAGAGGTCGAAGACGCTGATCGCCATTGATGGCGCCCTTCAGTTCAGGAAGTGCCGGGGCCCGCGGCGGGCCCCGGCGTTGGTGTCAGGACTCGCCTGAGGTGAGCGCCGTGTACTCCTCGGCGGACAGCAGGTCCTCCGCGTCGCCCTCCATGCGGACGCGGAACATCCAGCCGTCGCCGTACGGGTCGCTGTTGGCCAGCGACGGGTCGTCGGCCACGGCCGAGTTCACCTCGACGATCTCGCCGCCGACGGGCGCGTAGATCTCGCTCACCGACTTGGTGGACTCCACCTCGCCGACCGAGTCACCCGCCTCGACGGTCGAACCGACCTCGGGGAGCTGCACGAAGACGACGTCACCAAGAGCCTCGGCGGCGAAGGCCGTGATGCCGACGGTCACGGTGATGCCGTCGTCCACGCCCGACACCCACTCGTGCTCCTTGGTGTAGTTCAGGTCGTCAGGGATGTTGCTCACTTGTTCCTCCTGTAGAAGGGCAGCTCGACCAGGTCCATAGGTTCATGGCTGCCCCGGATGTCCACGGCCAGACCTGTGTCGGCACCGGCGTCCACGTAGGCCATCGCGATGGGCTTGCCCAGGGTCTGGGAGGGCGCACCGCTGGTGACCTCGCCGACGACGGCGCCGTCGCGGGTGACCGGGTAGCCGTGACGCGGCACCCGGCGGCCCTGGGCGACCAGGCCGACGAGGCGGCGGCGGGGCTGGTCGTCCTTGACCGCCTCCAGCGCCGCCCTGCCGACGAAGTCACCGGGCTTGTCGAATTTCACCACTCTGCCCAGCCCCGCGTCGAACGGGGTCAGGTCGGAGCTCAGCTCGTTGCCGTAGAGCGGCATGCCGGCCTCCAGCCTGAGGGTGTCGCGGCTGGACAGACCGGCGGCGCGCAGCCCGTGCGGCTCGCCCGCGGCCTCCAGGGCGCGCCAGAGCGGCACGGCGTCCTGGTTGGCGACGAACAGCTCGAAGCCGTCCTCGCCGGTGTAGCCGGTACGGGCGATGAGCGCCTGGCGGCCGTCGACCACGCCGGGCAGGCCCGCGTAGTACTTGAGACCGTCGAGGTCGGCGTCGGTGAGCGTGGCCAGGATCTCCTGGGCCTTCGGGCCCTGGATCGCGATGAGGGCGTACTGCTGGGAGCGGTCATCGACCGCCGCGTCATACGACTTAGTACGATTTTTCAGCTCATCCGCGACCTTGTCGGAGTTCGAGGCGTTGGCCACCACCATGAACTCCTCGTCCGCCAGCCGGTAGACGATGAGGTCGTCGAGCACCCCGCCGCGCTCGTCCACGATCATCGTGTACCTGGCCCGGCCGGGCGCGAGCGCCGACAGGTGGCCGACCAGCGCGTAGTCGAGGGCCTCTCCGGCCTGCGGACCGGTCAGGAAGATCTCGCCCATGTGCGAGAGGTCGAACAGCCCGGCCGCCTCGCGGACGGCTTTGTGCTCCGCGGACTCGCTGCCGTACCGGAGCGGCATGAGCCAGCCGGCGAAGTCGGTCAGCGTGGCGCCTAGGGCCTCGTGGACGTCTCGTAGCGGCGTAGGTCGGGACATTTGTCGCACCTCAGGACAGGATTGGATGCCAGCATCCTCCCCCTCTGTCATGGATGCCTGAGAGCTTCGCCCGAGTTTTACCGGACTTTCACCTTCGGCGAGGCCCCGAGGGCCTGCTTTCCAGAGGTCACCTCCCCGTAAGAACGCCTTACAGGGCTGCCGCGCGGTCCTTTGCCTTGAGAGGTTCGCGGGGAGGGCTTGCTCCTTCAGGGACCCTGACCGGCTGTCAGGGTGCTCTCCCGCACGGTTTCGCCGGTGATGTCCGTCAGCCTAGTGCCGTCATGGGGGTGTTGTCGCGCTTCGCCCTCCACCATCCGCGGCATCCGCGACATACCGCACGCAGCGAAAAGCGGCCGCGGCCCCGGAGAGGCGGGGTCGCGGCCGCGTTGGTGGCCGCGCGCGAGCCGGTCATGGCAGGTCAGCTCGCACGCGGCAGCTCGGGGCGGGCCGGCGGTGACCGGCCCGCGCGGGATCAGGCCCTACAGATGACAGGCCCTGAGGTCAGGCCCGTGCCCAGAGGGCGGGCACGTTCGGCGGCTCCCAGCCCGGCAGGCTGGTGTGCGCCTGGAGGCAGCGGTAGCTGACCCCCTGGTAGGTGACGACGTCTCCGGCCGTGTACGACTTGTAAGCCGTCCAGGTGGTGCCCTGGCCGTCCCCTCCGACGGTCAGGGTGAAGGACGCGGAGTGGTCCGCCGTCGCCCCGTCGCCGTTGATCCCTATGGTGTACGTCCCCGCCGCGACGCCGCTGGTGGTGGCGATCGTGACGGTGGACGACTGGCCCGCCTGAACCGTGGACGGGCTGAAGGAGACGGTGACCCCGCTCGGCACGTTCCCGGCGGAGAGCGCGACGCTCTGCGCCTGGCCGGACGTGACCTGGGTACTGACCGCCGCGGTAGCCGACTGACCGGCCTGGACCGATGCCGACGACGGGGTCACCGAGATCGAGTAGTCGTTCTCCGTGGGCGTGCTGGTGCCCACGGCGAGCTTCCATATGGCGTAGGCGATGGCGTCGGAGTTGCGGTCGAGCGCCGTGGTGTTGATGGCGCTCGGGTAGCTGTCGCACGCGCTGTGGTAGCAGCGGTCGAACGCCTGCCCGGCCGAGCCGCCCCACTTGGCGGCCTGGGCCGAGCTCTTGACCGCCCCGGCCCCCGTGGCCAGGCCGCCGACCCGGACGCCCGCGCTCTTGAACGAGGCGTGGTCGCTGCGGCCGTCGCCCTCCCTGTCACCCTCGGTCTGCAGGCCGATGGTGGCGAAGTAGTCGTTGAAGGTGCGCTGGATCGCCGCGTCGTCGTCGTAGACGAAATAGCCGGCGTTGGTCGAGGCGATCATGTCGAAGTTCAGGTACACCTCGACGCCGCTCGCGCCGCCGTTCTGGACGTAGTACCTGGACCCGACCATGCCCGCCTCTTCGGCGCCCCACCAGCCGAACCGCACGTGCTTGGTGAGGGTGGGCTTGCGGGCGGCCAGGGTGAGGGCGTTCTCCAGGAGCGCGGCCGAGCCGGAACCGTTGTCGTTGATCCCGGGGCCGGCCGCGACGCTGTCGAGGTGGGCGCCGAGCATCACGGTCTGGTTGGCCGGGCCGCCCGGCCAGTCGGCGATCAGGTTGCTGCCGCCGCTGAAGTTCTGCACGCGGGTGGTGAAGCCGGCCGCGTCCAGCTTGCCCTTGATGTAGTTCATCGAGGCGGTGAAGCCCGGCCTGCCCGAGGCGCGGTTGCCGCCGTTGCTCGTGGCGATGGACTGCAACTGGCTCAGATGCGCCGTCACGTTCGCGACGGGGATGTCGGGCGCGGGGTCGGCGGCGGCGCCGGCCGGTCCGGCCGGCGTGGTGAGGGTCAGGGCCAACGCGGCGGTGGCCGCGGCGCCCAGCCTGAGCATGGCGTTCACGATCTGTGGCTCCTCAAGGGGGTTGGGCGGCCACCCCGGCGTGGCCGCCCAGGTCGTGCGACTTAGACCGGCTGCCAGAGGGCAGGGGTGTTGGGCGGCTCCCAGCCCGGCAGGCTGGTGTGCGCCTGGAGGCAGCGGTAGCTGGTGCCCTGGTAGGTGACGGTCTGTCCGGCCGTGTAGGCCGTGTACGTCTGCCACGTGGTGCCCTGGCCGCCGCCCACCGTCAGGCTGAAGGAGGCCGAGTGGTCGGCGCTCGCGCCGTCGGCGTTCAGGCTGATCGTGTACGTGCTGGGCGTCACGCCGCTCGTGGTCGCGAACGTCACCGTGGACGACTGCCCGGCGGTGATCGTGGACGGGCTGAAGCTGACCGTCACGCCCGCGGGCACGTTGCTCGCCGCCAGGGCGATGCTCTGCGCCTGACCGGCGGTGACCTGCGTGCTGACCGTGGCGGTGGCCGACTGACCGGCCTGCACCGAGGCCGACGACGGGGTCACGCCGAAGGAGTAGTCGTTCGGCGAGCTCTGCCCGATCTGCAGGTTGTAGGTGGCCTGGCGGTCCACGTCGGCGCCGTCGGCCGTGATGGCGATCGAGTGGCTGCCCTGCGGGCTGCCCGCCGAGGTGGTGATCGTCAGCGTCGAGCTCTGCCCCGCGGTGATGGTGGCCGGGCTGAACGAGGCGGTCACGCCGGCCGGCAGGGTGCCGGTCCGCAGGGTGATCGACTGCGCCGAGCCGCCGGTCACGGTGGTGCTCACCGTGGTCGTGGTGCTCTGGCCGGGGGTGACGCTGCCGGAGGCGGGGTTCAGGTTGACCGAGAAGTCGTTGCTGCCCTGGGTGCAGGTCGGCTCGCCGGACTGGGCCCGTACGCTGACGCCGTCCCAGGCGTTCTTGACCACGTTGAACTCGGTGCAGCTGCCCGGGTACAGGGTCTTGGCGGCCTGGAGGGTGGCGACCCTGGCCTTGGCGTGCGTCCACGGCTGGGTCTTCGTGTTCAGCGCGGACATGAACACCTCACCGGCCTTGCGGATGCCGATGCCGGTGATCGCGGCGCCGTTGTCGCAGCGGGTGCTGGCGGGCTTGCCCGAGGGGTTGGTGCCCTCGGCCACCAGGTAGAACCAGTGGTTCTGCGGACCGGCCGCCGCGTGCACCTCGGTGTTCGGGATGGAGGCGCTGTAGCAGTTCGGGTGGCTGAGGGCCGACGGGTTGTACATGTTGCGGATCGGCCCGGACCCGGAGAGGTTGACCTCCTCGCCGACCAGGTAGTCCGGCGGGTCGTTCGGGTTGTTGGCGTACGCCTCGGTGAGCGCGCCGAAGATGTCGCCGGTGGACTCGTTCATGCCGCCGGTCTCGTTGCCGCTGCCCGAGCCGCCGCTGGTGAACTGGAAGATGCCGTGGCCGAACTCGTGGCCGACCACGTCCATCGACGTGAGCTGCTGGGAGTTGGCGGAGTTGTGGCCGAAGGAGCCGTACTGGCCGTTCCAGTAGGCGTTGACGTCGGCCAGACCGACGCGGGCCGGGTAGCCGCCGCCCTGGCCGTTGATGCCGTTGCGGCCGAGCCAGGCGCTCAGCATGTCCCATTCCCGCTGCGCGGCGTAGAGCGCGTCGACGCAGGCGGTCTCCAGGTTCGTGCCCGAGCCGTTGCCCCAGGTGTCGGTGGTCTTCGTGTACGGCGAGCCGTTCTGGCCGCCGCACGCGACGCCGCTCCTGCGGGGGTCGCGCATCGTGTACGAGGGGCTGGTGTCGATGGTGACGGTGCCGACGTAGTAGCTGTTGCCGGTGCCGTCGCGCACCTCGTCCCAGTCGTCGATGACCTTGCCGGTCAGGGCGTCCACGTAGACGTGGAGCTTGGTCTCGTGACCGGCGGCGGTGGCGCCGGTGACGAGGACCTCCCAGGCCAGCCGCGGGGTCGTCGTGGTGGCGTGCACGGACAGCACGGGCGTGGCGACGGTCTCGACCCTGGCCACCTTGGCCCTGGCCGTCACGGCGGCCTGGGCCGCGGTGACCCTCGCCTTCGTGCCGATCCCGATCTTCGTGCGCTGCCCGGTGGCGACCGTGTCGACCACCGCGCCGGAGGCGTCCGTGGCGACGACCACGTCGCCGCCGTAGACGGGCAGGCCCGCGTGCTTACGGGCGTAGGTCAGGTACTGCAGGCCGCGGACGCCTTCGACGGTCGACGTCAGCGTGAACGTGTCCTGCTCGGATGCCAGCAATGCCGCCGAGTCGGCCAGGATCGCGTTGTGCGCGGTGGCGATCGCGTTCCTGCGCTCGTCGGGGCTGGGAGGATCGGCCACCTGCGACGCTTGGGCTGTGGCGCTCGTGGCGCCCACCAGCGAGCTGGTGGTCAGGGCTAGCGCGAGCATTGCGGCAGCCCCCAACCTGAGTTTGGGGTTCACTCTCTGGCTCCTCAGGGGGGTGTGGAGTGGAAGAGCCCCGGCCGGCTGGGGATGAACACAGGGTGACACCGGGATGGCGCGACCCGGTACCCAACAAGTTTCCTATAACGCGGTGGTATGGCCCCCTGAGCTGGGATTTCGCGGGATTTTAGGGCGCAGAAAAGGTAAAGAAGCTTTCCAGTAACGGTCTCAGCAGGCCGCCGTGAACGCCTCGAAGAGCGCCGGTCCGTCGCCTGCCTCCGGGTGCCACTGGACCGCCACCGCGAACCTGCCGGAGTCGAGCTCCACCGCCTCGATCGTCCCGTCGCCGGCCGTGGCGGTGACCGTGAGGCCCCGGCCGAGCCGGTCGATGGCCTGGTGATGGTAGTGCGGGACCGCCACCGGGTCCGTGCCGAGCACCTTGGCCAGGCGGCTGCCGGGGACGGGCGTGACCGGCAGGTGGCCGAACTCGCCGGGCGCGGGGGAGTGGCCGGTGTGCCCGGTCACGTCGGGCAGGTGCTGGTGCAGGGTGCCGCCGAGCAGCACGTTGAGCACCTGCAGGCCGCGGCAGATGCCCAGGAACGGCAGCCCGGCCTTCAGGGCCGCCGCCAGGAGGGCGAACTCGGCCTCGTCCCGGAACTCCCGGACGTAGCCGGTGCGCTCGTGCGCCGCCCGGCCGTACCTGGCCGGGTCGACGTCGCCGCCGCCGGCCAGGACGAGACCGTCGAGCCGCCCCACGACCTGGGCGGGATCGCCGGCCGGCGGCAGCAGCACGGGCTGCCCGCCGGCCTGGACGATCTTCTCGACGTACATGTACGGCAGCAGCGCGACGGGCAGGTCCCACACGGTGAACCGGGCGGGCTCGACGTACGTCGTGACGCCGATGACCGGACGGGTCACAGCGGCGTCACGTACGCGCCGGAGATGCCGCCGTCCACCAGGAACTCGGCCCCCGTGATGAAGGAGGCGTCGTCGCTGGCCAGGAACGCCACGGCGGCGGCGATCTCCGACGCCTCGGCGAAGCGGCCCACCGGGATGTGCACCAGACGCCGCTGGGCCCGCTCGGGGTCCTTGGCGAACAGCTCCTGCAGCAGCGGCGTGTTCACCGGCCCCGGGCACAGCGCGTTGACCCGGATGCCCTCGCGCGCGAACTGCACGCCCAGCTCGCGCGACATCGCCAGCACGCCGCCCTTGGACGCCGTGTACGAGATCTGCGACGTGGCCGACCCCATCACCGCCACGAACGACGCGGTGTTGATGATCGAACCCTTGCCCTGCCGCCGCATGTACGGGATGGCGTGCTTGCAGCACAGGTACACGCTGGTCAGGTTCACCTCCTGGACGCGGCGCCAGGCGTCCAGGCCGGTCTCCAGGATCGAGTCGTCGTCGGGCGGCGAGATGCCGGCGTTGTTGAAGGCGACGTCCACGCTGCCGTAGGTCTCGTGGGCCGTGGCGAACATCCGGACGACGTCGTCCTCGCTGGTCACGTCGGCCTTGACGAAGAGGCCGCCGACCTCGCCCGCGGCCTTGGCCCCGGCCTCCTCGTCGATGTCGACGCAGACGACCCTCGCGCCCTCCTGCGCGAACCTGCGCGCCGTGGCCAGCCCGATGCCGCTGCCCGCGCCGGTGATCACGGCCACCCGGTCCTGCAATCGCTGCACTGTACCTACTCCCATGAAATGAAGACGTTCTTGGTCTCGGTGAAGGCCGTCAAGGCGTCGGGGCCGAGCTCGCGGCCGAGGCCGGACTGCTTGAAGCCGCCGAACGGGGTCCAGTAGCGCACCGAGGAGTGCGAGTTCACCGACAGGGCGCCCGACTCCACCGCGCGGGCCACCCGCAGCGCCCGCCCGACGTCGCGCGTCCAGATCGAGCCGCTCAGCCCGTACGGGGTGTCGTTGGCGATGCGCACGGCCTCGGCCTCGTCGGCGAACGGCACCACCGACACGACCGGGCCGAAGATCTCCTCGGTGAAGGCGCGGTCGGTGACCTTGGAGGTGAGCACCGTCGGCGGGAACCAGAAGCCCTTGCCCTGGGGGCAGTCGCCCTGGAGGTAGGGCGTGCCCTCGACGAAGCCGCGGACGCGCTCCAGGTGCTCGGCGCTGATCAGCGGGCCCATCTCGGTGGACTCGTCGAGCGGGTCGCCGACCTTGACGCCGCGCACCGCCGCCGACAGGCGTTCCAGGAACTCGTCGTACACCTCGGCCTGGACGAGGATGCGCGAGCGGGCGCAGCAGTCCTGGCCGGAGTTGTCGAAGACCGCATAAGGGGCTGTTTTTGCTGCTTTTTCGAGATCCGAGTCGGCGAAGACGATGTTCGCGGACTTGCCGCCCAGCTCCAGCGTCACCCGCTTGACCTGCGCCGCCGCCTTGGCGGCGATCTCCTTGCCCACCTCCGTCGAGCCGGTGAACACGATCTTGGCCACGCCGGGATGCTCGACCAGCCGGGCCCCCGCGACCTCCCCTGCCCCGGGCAGCACCTGGAGCACCCCCTCGGGGAGGCCCGCCGCCAGGGCCAGCTCGGCCAGCCGCAGCGCCGTGAGCGGAGTCCATTCCGCCGGCTTGACGATCACCGTGTTGCCCGCCGCCAGCGCCGGGGCGACGCCCCACGACATGATCAGCATCGGGAAGTTCCACGGCACGATGACGCCCACCACGCCCAGCGGCTCCTGGAACGTGATGTCCACGCCGCCGGGCACCGGGATCTGCTTGCCGTGGTTGCGCTCGGGGGCGGCGGCGTAGAAGTGCAGCACGTCGCGGACGGCCCCGGCCGCCCAGCGCGCGTTGCCGATCGGGTGCCCGGCGTTGTCCAGCTCCAGCCGGGCCAGCTCCTCGCCGTGGGCGTCCACCAGGTCGGCGAAGCGGCGCAGCAGCCGCGCCCGGTCGCCCGGCGCCACCTCCCGCCAGCTCCGGTACGCCTTCGCGGCCCGCTCCACCGCCCGGTCGACCTCGGCCGCGTCGGCCATCTCGACCTCGGCGACGACCTCTTCCGTCGCCGGATTAACGATCCTCATGCCCACCGTCACATTCGCTCGAAACCACGGAACAGCTCCCAGTCCGTCACCGCCGCGTCGAAGGCGGCCAGCTCCACGCGCGCGTTGTTCGCGTAGTGCTCGACCACGTCGTCGCCGAACGCCTCCCTGGCCAGCTTCGACCCCTCGAACAGGGCGAGCGCGTCCCGCAGCGTGTGGGGCACGGTCTCGGCGCCGGAGTCGTAGGCGTTGCCCTCGAAGGCGTCCTCCAGCGGCAGCTCCCGGTCGATGCCGTCCAGGCCGGCCGCGATCAGCGCCGACACCGCCAAGTAGGGGTTGACGTCCCCGCCCGGCACCCGGTTCTCCACCCGCAGCGACGGCCCGTGGCCCACCAGCCGCAGGGAGCAGGTGCGGTTGTCCACGCCCCACTTGACGGCGGTCGGCGCGAAACTGCCGGGCACGTAACGCTTGTAGGAGTTGACGTTGGGGGCGTACAGCAAAGTGAGCTCGCGCATGCGGGCGAGCTGCCCGGCGATGAACCGCGCGCCGAGCTGCGAGAGTCCGTACGGCCCCTCGCCCGCCATCGCCAGGCCGCCGTCGAGGCCGCGCAGCGAGATGTGGATGTGGCAGGAGTTGCCCTCGCGCTGGTTCGGCTTGGCCATGAAGGTGATCGAGCGGCCCTCCTGGGCGGCGATCTCCTTGGCGCCGTTCTTGTAGATCGAGTGGTTGTCGCAGGTGCGCAGGGCCTCGTCGTAGCGGAAGGCGATCTCGTGCTGGCCGAGGTTGCACTCGCCCTTGGCCGACTCGACGTACATGCCGGCGCCCTCCATGTCGCGCCTGATGCGCCGGAGCAGCGGCTCGACGCGGGCGGTGCCGAGGAGGGAGTAGTCGACGTTGTAGAGGTTGGCGGGGGTCAGGTCGCGGTAGGCGCGCCGCCAGGCGTCCTCGTAGCTGTCGTCGTAGACGACGAACTCCAGCTCGGTGCCCACGTACGCGGCCAGGCCCCGCTCGGCCAGGCGGGCGAGCTGGCGGCGCAGGATCTGCCGCGGCGAGGCGGTGACCTCGCCGCCCTCCTCCCAGGCCAGGTCGGCCATGACCAGGGCGGTGCCGTCCTGCCAGGGGACCCGGCGCAGGGTGGACAGGTCGGGCTTCATCGCGAAGTCGCCGTAGCCCCGGTCCCAGGAGGACATGTCGTAGCCGGCGACGGTGTTCATGTCCACGTCGACCGCGAGCAGGTAGTTGCAGCCCTCGGAGCCGTGGTGCAGCACCTCGTCCAGGAAGTAGCGGGCGGAGAGCCGTTTGCCCTGCAACCTGCCCTGCATGTCGGCGACGGCGAGCAGCACCGTGTCGATCCGGCCGGAGGCGACCTCGCCCCGCAGTTCCTCGACGGACAGGAATCCGTTGCCCGCTGGTTCGCTCACCCTAGGTCGCTCCGATCTGCTCTGAAGCGCTTTCCCGTTGATTGGGCTAGTCTCAGACCATTGATGTGCATGCCGGGATCGCTTGTCAAGACCTGAGGACACCTTGGACGATTCGGCGCGTTTGATGACAGTGCTGCGCCCGGTGAAGGCGGGAAACGCCTTCGAGGAGACCGTGGAACGGCTGCTCCAGGCGATCAAACTGGGCGTGGTGGCGTACGGCGACAAGCTGCCGCCCGAGCGCGAGCTCGCCGTGCGGCTGGGCATCAGCAGGGTCACCCTGCGCGAGGCCATCCGCGCCCTTCAGGACGCGGGCTACCTCGACGTGCGGCGCGGCCGGTACGGCGGCGCGTTCGTCACCTATGTCCCGCCGCGGCCCGACGCGGGCGACCTGCGGCAGGCGGTGGCCGACATGGGCATGGCCGAGCTGTCGGACGCGCTGACGTTCCGGCTGGCGGTCGAGTGCGGGGCGGCGCAGGTGCTGGCCGCGGCCGAGCTCACCCCCGCCCAGCGGGAGGTGCTGCTGCGCCGGCTGGCCGAGCTGGACGCGGCGCCCCTGGAGGACTACCGGCGCCTGGACACGGCCTTCCACCTGTCGATCGCCGAGCTGACCGGCTCGACGCTGCTCGCGGCGACGTGCGCCGACGCCCGCTCCCGGGTGAGCGACCTGCTGAACGCGATCCCGATGCTCCAGGTGAACATCGAGCACGCGGCCGCCCAGCACCGGGCCATCGTGGACGCCATCCTGGCCGGCGACCCGGACGCGGCGCGCCGCGCGATGGCCGAGCACCTGGAGGGCACGGCAGCCCTCCTGCGCGCCTTCCTGGCCTGAGCCGGGGCCGTCAGGCGGCGGTGTCCGGGGTGCGGACCTGGAAGGTGTGGCGGGTGCCGTCGGGCCAGGTCAGCGTGATCTCGTCAGCCGTCACCGCCGCCGACGGCACCGTCAGCGTGATGTCGGCGGCCGCCGCCGACGGCGGCCCGGCCGGGTCGCCGTCCAGGACGGCCGCGCTGACCGCCCAGCCGTCCGCCGCCACCCCCTCCAGCACCGGCACGGCCGCCGGGGCCCCGAAGGCGCTGCCCTCGGGGTCGTCGGCGACGTAGGCCCGGCTGTAGCCGCGCATCGCGGCCAGCTCGGAGACCAGCCCGTCGCCGTCCCGGACCCGGACGCCGGGCCCGCCGGCCGGGTCGTCCTGGTCGGCCTGGTCGGCCGGGTCGGCGGACGCGACGAGCGCCCAGCCGCTCTGCCGGACCGCCGAGCCGGGCGCGACCCGATGGACGCGCACCTCGACGGCCCCCCTGATCACGCTCAGGCTCTCCACACCGGCGCCCGCCGACGCGGCCCACGCCAGGTCGCCCGCCGAGCCCGCCCCCCGAGGGGTGATCGTGCCGCGCCCGGCGACCGTGCCGTCCGGGCCGACCACGCCGAAGTGGTTGTCGGGGACGCCCGTCGTCGGCGCGGTGCGGGTGGAGTAGGCGTAGCGGTCGTACAGGGGGTCGCCGGGGTGGTGCTGGCTGCCGTGGTTGAGCAGGCGGGCGACGTCGCCGGTGTGCTGGACGACCAGTCCCGGGCCGGGCAGCGCGGCCAGGCCGGTGGGGCCGGGCTCCTCGGTCGCGGTCCACACCGGATGGCCGGCCGGCAGCAGCAGCCCGAGGAACGCCTTCGACGCCCAGTACGGCGACGCCGAGCCGGAGTAGGACTGCAGCGAGGGCTCGTGCGGGCCGTGCCAGCCCAGCGTGAGCAGCCCCTCGGGGGAGAGCGCGCCCTCGTCGAGGAAGCGGCGCAGGACGCCGGAGGCGATGCGGCGGGTCTGGCCGGGGGAGAGCGGGGTGGCCTCCAGCAGGGCGCCGGCGAAGAGCGAGGTCGCCGAGGCGAAGCGGTAGGTGAGGGAGCGGCCCTGGTAGAGCATGCGGCCGTCCTGGTCGAAGGTGAGGGCGTAGCTCTCCAGGAAGCGGCGCAGGCGGGGCCCGGGGGAGCCCTGGCCCCCCAGGTGGGCCAGCAGGGCCGGGTAGAGGTGCATGGCCCAGCCGTTGTAGTGGTCGAAGGAGCGGTTGTCGCCGTCGGCGTACCAGCCGTCGCCGGCGTACCAGGGCTCGATGCGGGCCAGGCCGCGCTCCACCGCCGCGCCGGCCTCCTCGGCGTGCAGGCCGGCGGCCGACAGGAAGCCGCCCACCATGGCGGGGAACAGCCACCAGTTGTTGTCCACCGGCTCGTGGCGCAGCGCCCCGGCCAGGTACGCGGCGACGCGTTCACGGGTGGCGGGGGACAGGCGGTCCCACAGGCGCTCGCGGGTCAGCCAGAGCGACAGGGCGATCGAGGCCGCCTCGACCATGGGCTGGGTGCGGTCCTCGATCGGCTGCCAGACGCCGGGGCCGGACTCCAGGCCGCGCGCGTACGGGGCCAGCAGCTCCTCGGGGCCGCCGCCGGCCACGCGGAAGGCGGCCAGCAGGAAGGTGCGCGCGTACCCCTCCAGGCCGTCGCAGCGCGACCAGCTCTCGCGTCCCGGCAACGTGATCACGGCGCCGTCCGCGGAGCGGTACGGTTCCACCGCGGCCAGCAGCCCGTCGGCCACCGCCTCCCAATGGGCGCGGGTCCAGCCGGTGTACGGGCTGAGCGTTCGATCCTCCGGCGGAAGCGGGAACATGCGGCACTCCAAAGGGACGTCCGGTCTCGGCCGGGACCTTAGCATCCTGATCGAACGAAAGCATCCGTTCAAAAACGAAAGCACTTCCCGCTAGGATCGTAGGGTCGAGTCAGAAGGAGTCGCGGTGTTCGCCGAACAACGTCATGAACTGATCCTGCGCGAGGTGCGCGAGCGCGGTTCCGTACGCCTGGCCGAGCTGGTCGACCGGCTCAACGTCTCGATGGTCACCCTGCGCAGGGACGTCGAGCACCTGGCCGGCCAGGGCCTGGTCAACCGCGTGCACGGCGGCATCACCCGGCCCGAGTCCGCGCCCGCCCCGGCCAGGGAGCGCTCCCTGACCCTCGGCATGCTGGTGCCCTCGGCCACCTACTACTACCCGGCGGTCATCAGGGGTGCCCGCGAGCAGGCCGAACGGCTGGGCGCGCGGCTCGTCCTCGGCGTCTCGCGCTACGACGACGAGGAGGACCGCACCCAGGTCAGGCAGCTCGTGGACGGCGGCATCGAGGGCCTGCTGCTCACCCCGAGCAGGCAGCCGGACGCCTCGCACGAGGACTGGCTGGCCGAGCTGGGCGTGCCGGCGGTGCTCGTCGAACGGCGGGCCGAGCTGGGCGGGCCCGCCTCGCTGCTGGACGCGGCGGCCTCCCACCACGCCCACGGGGCCTTCCTCGGCACGCGGCACCTGGCCGAGCTCGGGCACCGGCGCCTGGCGATGGTCTCGCGGGACAGCCCGACGGCCCCCCGGGTGCGCCACGGGTTCCTCGCCGCCGTCCGCGACCTGGGGCTGGCCGAGCCCGTCCACCTCGACGTCGCGCAGGAGGGGCCCTCGCGCGAGCAGGTGGCCGACGTGGTCGCGGCGATCAGGGGCGGGGTCACCGCCATGCTGGTGCACAACGACGAGGACACGTTGCTGCTGGTCCAGCACCTGCGGACGGCCGGGGTGCGCATTCCCGAAGAGGTGTCGCTGGTCGCCTACGATGACGAGGTGGCGGCGCTCAGCGACCCCCCGCTCACGGCCGTCGCGCCCCCCAAGGCCGCGGTCGGCCGCTGTGCCGTCGACCTGCTGGTGAGCCGGATCCAGGAGGGCCCGCGGCGCCCTGCCCAGCACGTGGCGCTGCTGCCCGAGCTGAGGGTCCGGGAATCCACGGTCGCGCCGCGTCCGTGACGTTACGCATCCATTTCGTTATTGATCGATTTGTGGCCTCTCTCTAGACAACCGATCGAGTATGAGCGAATGATGCCTTATCGATCGAAAGCGATGAGGAGCCATCGATGGGACGCAAGAGCGCCGGCATTGCCGGACTGCTGGCCGGTATGAGCCTGCTCGCCGCCGCGTGCGGCAGCACGGAGCCGGCGCAGCCCGCGGGCGAGGCGGGCAAGCCCGCCGAGGTCACCTTCTGGGGCTGGGCCAAGGGCACCCAGCAGGTCGTGGACGCCTTCAACAAGTCACACAAGGACGTCCAGATCAAGTACGAGGAGATCCCCTCGGGCAACGCGGGCGGCTACGCCAAGTTCTCCAACGCCGTCAAGGCCGGCAACGCCCCCGACGTCATGTCCGTGGAGTACCCGCAGCTGCCCGACTTCGTGAACCAGGGCGCCCTCCAGGACATCTCGGCCGACGTGGCCGACGTCAAGTCCAAGTACCCGGCCGAGGTCTTCGGCCTGGTAGAGCTGGGCGGCAAGGCGTGGGCGCTGCCCATGGACGCCGCGCCGCAGGTGTTCTTCTACCGCAAGGACCTGTTCGAGAAGAACAAGATCGAGGTCCCCAAGACCTGGGACGACTTCCGCACTGCCGCCGAGAAGGTCAAGAAGGCCGACGGCAAGTCGCGCATCGCCACCTTCTTCCCCGATGACCCGAGCGTGCTGGCCGCGCTGTCGTGGCAGGCGGGCGGCAAGTGGTTCGGCACCGAGGGCGACGCCTGGAAGGTGACGATCAACGACGAGCCCAGCAAGAAGGTCGCCGAGTACTGGCAGGGCCTGGTCAAGGACGACCTGCTGAAGGTCCAGCCGTCCTTCAGCCAGGAGTGGAACGCCGCCTTCGAGGACGACACCCTCTGGGGCTACGTCGGCGCCAACTGGGGCGCGGGCGTCATGAAGGGCAACCACGCCGGCCAGGCCGGCAAGTGGGCCATCGCGCCGATCCCGAACTGGGGCACCCCGGCCAGCGGCATGCTCGGCGGCACCACGTTCGGCGTGAGCAAGGGGTCGAAGAACGCCAAGGCCGCCGTCGAGGTCGTCAAGTGGCTGACCGGCTCGGAGGAGGCGTGGACCGCCCGCCTGTCCTCGGGCACCTCCAGCGGCTTCCCGGCCATCGCCGACCTCGTGCCGGTCGCGGCCAAGAGCTTCGACGCCTCCTTCTACGGCGGCCAGGACATCTACGCGCTGTTCGCGGAGTCGTACAAGACGGTCCAGCCCGGCTGGACGTGGGGCCCGAGCATGGTCCAGACGCTGACCACCTTCAAGGACGCCCTCGGCAAGGTCTCCAGCGGCGGCACCACCATCCCCGGCGTGCTGGACGCCGCTCAGACGGCCACCGTCGGCGAGATCAAGAGCCGCGGCCTCAACGTCGCCCAGCAGTAGCACGACGCTCGCGGCGGAGCGCCGGCTCCGCCGCGACCCACCGAAAGGCAGCTTGTGACTCCTCCAGTAGGAAGCGGTCGCGGCGGCGAGGGGTGGCGGCGGCGGGGGGCGATCCTGCTGTTCGTCGGGCCGTTCTTCGCGCTGTTCGCGGCCGTGATCGTGGCCCCGCTGGCCTACGCGGTCTACCTCAGCCTGTTCAGCGAGAAGTCGTCGGGGCTCGGCTTCGGCGGCGCGGAGACCGTGTTCGTCGGGCTCGGCAACTACCTGGACACGCTGAAGGACTCCGCCTTCACCGACGGCTTCCTGGTCATCCTCGGCTACTGCGTGCTGTACATCCCGCTGATGATCGGCGGCGCGCTCACGCTGGCGCTGCTGCTGGACTCCGGGCTGGCCAGGCTGGGCAAGTTCTTCCAGCTCGCGCTGTTCATGCCGCACATCGTGCCGGGCGTGATCGCCGGGCTGATCTGGCTCTACCTGTACCTGCCCGGCATCAGCCCCATCGTGGACCTGCTCGGCGACGTCGACTTCCTCGGCGGCGACCACGTGCTCGGCTCGGTGGTCAACATCGCGCTGTGGGAGTGGGTGGGCTACAACATGATCATCTACTTCGCGGCGCTCCAGGCCATCCCGGCCGAGGTCGTCGAGGCGGCCAGGATGGACGGCGCCGGCCCGCTGCGCGTCGCCCTCCAGGTCAAGGTGCCGCTGATCCGCGGCGCCGTGGTCACCACCGTGCTGTTCACGATCATCGGCTCGCTGCAGCTGTTCACCGAGCCGATGGTGCTCGACAACGTCAGCGACGGCGTCGTCAGCACCTGGACGCCCAACATGTACGCCTACAACGAGGCGTTCGGCAACAACGACTACGGCCAGGCCGGCGCGGCCTCCATCCTGCTCGCGCTGCTCGCCGCCGTGCTGTCCTACGCCGTCACGAAGTGGGGGAACCGCCGGTGAAGTGGATGTCCCGCGCCACGGTCAACGTGCTGCTGATCATCTCCGCCCTCTACACGCTGCTGCCGCTGACGTGGCTGCTGTTCGCCTCCACCAAGTCGCTGTCGGACCTGTACTCGACGCCCGGCTTCTCCTTCGCCGGCTTCAACCTGTTCGAGAACATCAGGGCGGTCGCGCAGGAGGGCGACGGCGTCTTCTTCCGCTGGTACCTCAACAGCGTCCTGTACGCCGGGGTCGGCGCGGCGGTCAGCTCGTTCGTCACCGTGATGTGCGGTTACGCCTTCGACAAGTACTCCTGGTTCGCCAAGGAGAAGATGTTCGGGCTGGTGCTGCTCGGCGTGCTGGTGCCGACCACCGCCACCGCCGTGCCGCTCTACCTGCTGGCCTCCAAGGTCGGCGTGGTGAACACGTTCTGGTCGGTGTTCGTGCCGGTGCTGGTGCATCCGTTCGGCGTCTACCTGGCGCGGGTGCTCTCCTCCGGGTACGTGCCCGGCGAGGTGCTGGAGGCGGCCAGGTCCGACGGGGCCGGCGAGCTGCGCACGTTCGTGTCCGTGGCGCTGCCCATGCTGCTGCCCGCGTACGTGACGATCTTCCTGTTCCAGTTCACCGCCATCTGGAACAACTTCTTCCTGCCCCTGGTCATGCTGAGCGACCAGCGGCTCTACCCGCTCAGCCTCGGCCTGTACGGCTGGGAGAAGCAGGGCAACGCCTTCCCCGAGTTCCACAGCCTCGTGATCACCGGGTCGCTGCTGTCCGTGGTGCCCCTGCTGCTGGTGTTCGTGTCCCTGCAGCGGTTCTGGAAGGCCGGGATGACGGCGGGCAGCGTCAAGTGAACGAGCTCTCGGGGGAGAACATGAACAAGCCGGTGACGGTCGTCGCCATGGCCGCCGAGGTCGCCGGGCGCATGCTCACCGGCGAGGTGCGCGCCCGGCTGGCCCGGGTGGCCGACGTCCGGGCCGAGGTCGCCGCGTTCGACGACGCCGACCTGTCGCAGGCCGAGGTGCTGCTCACCTCGTGGGGCTGCCCGCCGGTGACCGCCGAGGTGCTGGCCCGCGCGCCCCGGCTGCGGGCGATCGTGCACGCGGCCGGCTCGGTCAAGCACCACGTCACCGACGCCTGCTGGGAGCGCGGCATCGTGGTCTCCTCGGCCGCCTCGGCCAACGCCGAGCCGGTGGCCGAGTTCACGCTCGCGGCGATCCTGTTCGCGAACAAGCGGGTGATCGACATCGCCCGCGCCTACCGGGCGCGGCGGGCCAACGACGACTGGGACGCCCGCTTCCCCGGCTTCGGCAACTACCGGCGGGTGGTCGGCGTCGTCGGGGCCTCCAGGATCGGGCGGCGGGTGATCGAGCTGCTGCGGCCGTTCGACTTCGAGGTGCTGGTCAGCGATCCGTACCTGACGGAGGACCTGGGGGCGCGCCGGGTCGGGCTGGACGAGCTGGTCGCCCGCTCCGACGTGGTCAGCCTGCACGCGCCCGACCTGCCCGAGACCCGCCACCTGATCGACGCGGGCCGGCTGGCCGCCATGCGCGACGGCGCCACGCTGATCAACACGGCCAGGGCCGCCCTGGTCGACCAGGACGCGCTGATCGCCGAGCTGACCTCCGGACGGCTGTACGCGGTGCTCGACCACACCGAGCCGGAGTTCCTGCCCGCCGACTCGCCCCTCTACGACCTGCCGAACGTGCTCGTCACGCCGCACGTCGCCGGCTCGCTGGGCGGCGAGCTGGCCAGGATGGCCGACCTCGCGCTCGACGAGCTGGCCCGGCACGCCCAGGGCCTGCCCTTCGAGCACGGCGTCGAGCCCGGCACGCTGTCCCGGTCCGCCTGAAGCCCCCTCTGAACCGCTCTGAGCTGCTCAGAGTTCGCCTGAAACACCCCCGGAGAGGAAACATGCGCCTTCAGTTAGTCGCGGCCCTGGTCGTGGCGGCCGGACTGGTCGCCACCCCCGCGGAAGCGGCCGCCGCCCGGAACTTCTTCGTCGACTGCCAGGCGCCGGACGGCGGCTCGGGGCGCAATGCCGCCGGGCCGCTGAACAGCCTGGACGCCGTCAACGCCATCACCTTCCGCGAGAAGGACACGATCAAGTTCAGGGCGGGGACCGTCTGCGCCGGCCGGCTCGAACCCGTCGGCTCCGGCACGGCCGCGCACCCCGTCGTCTTCACCTCCTACGGCGAGGGCCCCAAGCCGATCATCCAGGGCGACGGCGGCGAGTGGGCCGTCCACCTGGTGGACAACAGCTACGTGACGCTGGAGAAGCTGCACATCACCAACCCGGCGGCCACCACGGCCAAGCGGACCGGCGTGCAGTACAACTCCACCACCCCCGAGCCGAAGGCCGGGCTGGTCCTGCGGGACCTGGAGGTCTCCGACGTCGCCGGATGGGGCAACAAGACCGGGGCGAACAGCTCCTGGTTCGCCTACTCGGCGGGCATCAGCGTCCAGGCGCTGCCCGAGGGCAAGGTCGGCTATCTCGACGGCATCACGATCACCGGCAACTACGTGCACGACACGGGCGGCGGCGGCATCAAGATCAGCCGCAAGGGCACCGACTACCACCGGAACGTGCTCATCGCCCGCAACACCATCCGCGCGGTCGGCGGCGACGGCATCGTGGTGCACGCCTCGGACCGGCCGCTGGTGGAGCAGAACCTGTTCGACGAGGGCGGCGCCGGGAAATACCCGTACGTAGACGGAAATTTCGCGGGAATGTGGCCGATCAACTCTGTTGACCCGGTATTTCAGTTCAACGAGGTGACCCGGCAGCGGCCCACCATCTTCGACTCCACCGCCTGGGACTGCGACGGCGGCATCAAGGGCTCGTGCGTCTACCAGTACAACTACTCGCACGACAACGCCGGCGGCTTCTACCTCGGCTGCCAGAGCTGCACCGAGTTCCCCAACTACAAGGCCACCGCCATCCTGCGGTTCAACATCGCCCAGGACGACTGCCGCATCGCGGGCAACGCCTCCGGCGACAACACGAGCCCGCTGTGGCTGTACAACAACACGTTCTTCTGCCCGTCGCAGAAGCTCGACGTGGCCGTGCCCACCGGGAACTCGAAGATCGTCAACAACATCTTCTACGCGCCGTCCGGCACGCTGCCCGCGGCCCCCGGCATCGGCTACGACTCCAACGTCTACCACGGCGGCGTGGCCGTGCCGGCGGCCGACGCCCGCGCGGTGACCGCCGACCCCGGGCTCGCCGCCCCCGGCACCGCCGACGGGGCCGCCGACGTGGACGGCTACAAGCTGCTCGAAGGCTCGCCCGCGCTCGCGTCCGGCGCGGTCGTGGACGGTCTGGGCGACCGCGACTACTTCGGCAACCAGGTCGCCGGCACGGTCTCGCGCGGGGCCTACAACGGGCCGGCCACCGCGCCGGTCGTGGCGGGCTCGGTCGAGGAGGCGTACAACAACGTCGCGGTCAGCTCCGACCTCAACCCCAACGTCGGCGGCTTCTCCACCAGCGGCCGCAGCTACTCCGGCCAGGCGCTGGAGAAGGCCGGCCTGACGCCGGGCCGGACCGTGAACGTGCTCGGCGCCGACTTCGTCTGGCACCCGCGCCCGTACGGCATGACCGACAACGTCAAGGCCGCCGGGCAGACGGTCGCGCTGCCGGGGCAGGGCGCCAGGCTGGTCCTGCTCGGAGCCGGTGGCCTGAAGGCGCGCGAGGGCGTGTTCAAGGTCACCTACACCGACGGGACGACCGAGGACAAGACCGTCAGGTTCGGCGACCAGTGGGACGCGACCGCGCCCGCCGGTGGCGTGCTCGTGGCCCGCGCCGACTACCACAACATGACGCAGACCAGCTACAGGAACCCGGCCACCGGCCAGACGCGCGAGTCGGGCGTGTCGGTGTTCGGCTACGCGGTGCCGCTCGACGCGTCCAGGACGGTCGCCACGGTGACCTTCCCGGCGGGCAGCCCGCTGGCGAACGCGGGGTTCCACGTCTTCGACATGAAGATCGCGAGCTGACGCCGTGACGAGCACCCCGGCCACCGGCCGGCCGCGCCGGGCGTCCGGCCCGCGTCGGGGGTTCCCGGCGCGCGGGCGGGTCCTGTGGGCGGCTCTCGCCCTGGCCGGGGTGCTCGTCGCCGGCATCGCGGTGTCGGGGAAGGAGGCCGGGGGCGGGGTTCCGGCGCGGGCGGCGTCCGCGGGCGTGGCGGAGGTGCTCGGGATGCGTCCCGGGGACACGGTCGTCACGTTCGAGGGGGAGCGGGTGAGCGGAGCCGAGGTGCTGCGGGCGGCCGAGACCGTGCGCGCCGAGGTGATCTCCGAGTTCGCCGCCCAGGGGCTCGGTCCTGGCTTCTGGGGCCGTCCCCGCGACGGCGTCACCCCGGCGCGGCGGCTCAGGGAGCGGGCGGTGCGGGCCGCTGTGCTGGACAAGGCGCGGCGGATCTGGGCCCGCGAGGCGGGCCTGCTCGCCGACGTCAGCGAGCAGGGGTTCCAGCGCGAGCTGGCCGCCGAGAACGCCCGCCGCGCGCAGGCCGCGCGCTCCGGCCGCCCGATCCCGGGCGTGCCCTCCTACGACCAGTACACCTACGCGCAGGTGCGGGCCGCCGAGCTGGACTCGGCGCTCGGCAAGCTGCACGCGGCCACCCTCGACCTGTCCGAACGCCGCCTGCGCGACCGGTACGCCCGCACCGCGGCCCCCGGCGCGCCCCCTTTCGACCAGGTACGCGACAACATCAGGCGGCAGCTCGTCATCGAGGGCTACGAACGGGCCCTCCAGGCGAGAGCCGCCTCGTAAGCCCTCCCGCAGCGGACATACAAGGCTGTTCCGGCTCGTACCATCGACTTCTAAGGTCATGGGGAACTGGTTCCAGAGCAACATCGTCACCACGGGACGGCTGCCGCTGTTCTGTTACTTCGTCACGCTCATCGTGGCGTTCATCGCCACCCGCATCAACGTCCGCCTGATCAGGGCCAAGGTCGGCTGGTTCCGCAACGTGAACGTGGGCGAGATGCACATCCACCACGTCGTGTTCGGCGTCGTGCTCATGCTCATCGGAGGCGTGACCGGGCTCATCGTCAACGGCGCCGCGCAGGCCGGGCAGGTGGTCGCCGCCTGCGTGTTCGGCGTCGGCTCCGCCCTCGTGCTGGACGAGTTCGCGCTGATCCTGCACCTGCACGACGTCTACTGGGAGGAGGAGGGGCGCACCTCGGTGGACGCGGTCTTCATCGCCGTCGCCGTGACCGGCCTGCTCCTCATCGGCCTGCGCCCGCTGACCTGGGACTATGGCACGCCGGTCAACCCGGCGGCGCTGATCGTGGCCAACCTCGCGCTGGCGGTGATCACGCTGCTCAAGGGCAAGATCTGGACCGGGATGGCGGGGCTGTTCCTGCCTTTACTGCTCGTGGTGGGCGCCGTGCGCCTGGCCCGTCCCGGCTCGCCGTGGGCCCGCTGGTTCTTCCGCGGCGGACGCTCGCCCCGCAAGCTGGCCACCGCCGTCCATCGTGAGGAACGCTGGCGGCGGCCGGTCATCAGGGCCAAGATCGCGTTCCAGGAGTTCCTGTCGGGGCGGCACGACCTGCCCTCCAGCCGGCGCGGCCGTCGGCATACTTGACCCATGACACCGCTCGCGCCCCCCGCCGCGCTCTGATGCGCTTACCGCCGTTCCCCGAGCGCCTGCTGCGGGCCCTGTCCCCGGCCGGCGAGCGGCACGGGCTGCTGCTGGCGGGCGGCCACGCCCTGCGGGCCCACGGCTTCACCGACCGCCTGGTCGAGGGCCTCGACCTGGTGACCGCCGCCGAAGGGCCCCTGCCGTCCGCCGCAGACGACGTCGTGGCCGCGTTGCGCGTCGGCGGGCTGGTCGCCGAGGTCGCCGAGAGCGCCGCGTGGGCGGCCCGCCTGACCGTCACGGACCCGTCCAGCGGGCGCGACGCCGAGATCGTCCTCACGCGCGAGGCGCTGCGCGAGCCCCCGGTGGTGTGCGATGGCCTGCCGGTGGCGGCCCCGGCGGACGTGATCGGGCTGCGGGTGCGCGACCTGCACGAGAGGGGGCTGCCGGCCGACGTCGCCGACGCGGCCTCGGCGGCGCACGTGTTCTCCTTCCGCGACCTCGAACGCCTCGCCGCCGTCCATCTCGACGACTTCTCGCCGCAGGAGCTGCTCATGCGGCTGGAGTTCGTCGAGCTCATGAGCGACGAACGCTTCGAGGCCCACGGCCTGGACGAACGGCACATCGCGGACATCCGCGCCTTCGCCTTGGAGTGGGCCGAGGACATCAAGCTGCGCAGGGCCGACGACGGCGACGCCGACTACGACGATCCCGACCTGCCCGAGGTCGACTGATCCGGCAGGCCCAGGAGCACCGGCGCGAGCGCCGGGCGCTTGCACACCCGGCCATCGCCCGAGGAGCGGCCCCGCAGGCGCCGGGCGATCCACGGCCCGGCGAACGAGCCCAGCCAGCGGACCTCCGCCGCCGCCGTGCGCAGGCGGCCGGGCGGCGGCAGCACGGGCAGCGGCAGGTTCCAACCGTCGTCGCTGCCGGGCAGCTCCAGCGCGTACGCCACCGACGCGGCGAACCTGGCGTGCCCGGCCGGGCTGGCGTGCAGCCGGTCGGGGCTCCACAACCGCGCGTCGGTCACTGCCGTGTCGGGGAAGGTGTCCACCAGCGTCACGCCGTGCCGGGCGGCGGCCTCGCGGACGCGGGCGTTGAGGTCGAGCACGCGCGGCAGCAGCGGCCTGGCCAGCGGCGCGATCCGGCCGATGTCGGGGAAGGTCACGGTCACCACCCGCGCGCCCGCTCCGGTCAGCGCCGCGAACATGTGCTCCAGGTCGGCCGCGACGGCGGCGGCGTCGAAGCCGGGACGGATGACGTCGTTCATGCCCGCCATGACCGTGGCCAGGTCGGGACGGAGCTCCAGCGCGGCGGGAAGCTGCTCGGCGCGGATCTGGGCGGCCACCCGGCCGCGCACCGCGAGGTTGGCGTAGAGCAGGCCGGGATTGCCGCGGGCCAGGTGCTCGGCGAGCCGGTCGGCCCAGCCGCGGTGGCCGAGGACGTCGTCGCCGTCGCCGAGGCCCTCGGTCTGGCTGTCGCCGAGCGCGACGTAACGGGTGTAGGTCACGGGTTCTCCTCCGAGGTCCGGGCGGCGCGCTCGCCGAGCGTCCGGGCGGTGCTCAGGCACCAGTCGCGCATCTCCCGCTCCAGGCGGCAGCCCGCCAGGCAGGACAGGTACGGGCCGACCCGCTCGCCCTCGCGCAGGAACGACTCCTCGTCGCGGTCGCCGCGCAGGCGCAGCAGGGTCTGCTCGAAGAACGCGAGCTTGGCGGCGGCCTCCCCGGCGCGGTCGAGGAGCTGGGCGATCAGCGGCGCCGGGTCGAGCCGGTCGGCCGCGTGGACCTTGACGGCCAGGTCGTCGCGGAGCAGCAACGGCTTGGCCGGAGCAGCGGCGAAGCCGGCCAGCTCGTCCAGGCCGGCCGGGGTGACCGAGAACAGGCGCTTGTTCGGACGGCCGCGCTGGACCACCTCCCGGCCGGTGACCAGGCCGTCGGCCTCCAGCCTGGTCAGCTCGGCGTAGAGCTGCTGGGGGGCGGCGTACCAGAAGTTGGAGACGCCCACGTCGAAGATCTTGGTGAGCTGGTAGCCGCTGTACTCGCCGTCGAGCAGCGCCGCCAGCACGGCATGCCGCAACGCCATCAGCGACGCTCAAGAACATGACTACTCATGGACATGACTATAGGGCCGCCGCCGATTCCGGTGCCAGGGGGCGGCGATCGCCCGTGCGTCTCCTTCTCAAGGAGGAGGCGTCAACGAAAGTTGACATACTTTGGTCGTCAATCTAAGTTGACCCGGGCGTGGCGGTGCGGATCGCGTTGCGCCGTTCGTTGGGCAATTTCGAGAAATGTCGTGAGAGGAGTTGGGGTGCTCAAAGAGCTGCTGGCCTACCTCAGGCCGCATCGGAAGGTCCTGATCGCGGGCGGTCTGCTCGGGTTGATCGGCTCGGTGGCGGGGCTGGCGATGCCCCTGCTGGCCAAGTACGTCGTGGACGCCTTCGGAGAAGACCAGTCGCTGGCCGCGCCGCTGTTAGGACTGACCGTGGCGGTGCTCGTCGGAGCCGTCGTCTCGGCCGGGGGCACCTACCTGATGGAACGCACCGGCGAGGGCGTCGTGCTGGGCGCCCGGCGCAGGCTCGTCGACCGGATGCTCCGGCTCAGGGTCGCCGACGTCGACCGGCTCAAGCCCGGCGACCTGATGTCGCGGGTGACGAGTGACACGACGCTGCTGCGCGCGGTGCTGACCAACGGGATCGTGGAGTCGGTCAGCGCGGTCTTCATGCTGATCGGCGCGATCGTCATGATGGCCACCATGGACGGCGTGCTGCTGCTGGTCACGCTGCTCGTGGTGGTGGTGATCGGCGGCCTGGTCGCGCTCATCATGCCGCGCATCCAGCGGGCGCAGACGCAGGCCCAGGAGGCCGTCGGCGAGATGGGGGCCGTGCTGGACCGGGCGCTGCAGGCGTACCGGACGGTCAAGGCCAGCGGCGCGGAGGAGCGGGAGATCGCGGTCGTCGGAGAGGCGGCCGAGCGCGCCCGCGACCGCGGGCTGCAGGTGGCCGGCTGGACGTCGCTGGCCGGCGTGGCGACCTGGATGGCCGTGCAGATCGCCTTCCTGTGCGTGCTGGCCGTCGGCGGGTCGCGGGTGGCGTCGGGGGTGCTGGAGGTCTCGTCCCTGATCGCGTTCCTGCTCTACCTGTTCTACCTGGTGCCGCCGATCGGACAGCTCGTCCAGGGCGCCGTCCAGCTCCAGAACGGGCTGGCCGCGATGCGGCGCATCAAGGAGATCGAGGACCTGCCCGGCGAGCCGGTCAGCGCCGCCGTCCCGGTCGCGGGCACGCCGGTGGGCCTGCGGTTCGAGAACGTGGTCTTCCGGTACGGCGACGACCGTCCCGCCGTGCACGACGGCGTCACCTTCGAGGTGCCCGCGGGCGGGCTCACGGCGCTGGTCGGGCCGTCCGGCGCGGGCAAGTCCACGGTGTTCGCCCTGCTCGAACGCTTCTACGAGCACCAGGACGGCCTGATCTCCATCGGCGGCCGGGACATCCGCGACTGGCCGCTCGGCGAGCTGCGGGCCGCGCTCGGCTACGTCGAGCAGGACGCCCCCGTCCTGGCCGGCACGCTGCGCGAGAACCTGCTCTTCGCCGCCCAGGACGCCACCGAGGACGAGCTGCGCCGCGCCGTCACCCGCACCCGGCTCGACGACCTGGTCGCCCGGCTGCCCGAAGGGCTCGACACGGCGGTGGGCCACCGCGGCGTGCTGCTGTCCGGCGGCGAGCGGCAGCGCGTCGCCATCGCCAGGGCGCTGCTGCGCAGGCCCAGGCTGCTGCTGCTCGACGAGGCCACGTCCCAGCTCGACGCGGTCAACGAGCTGCGGCTGCGCGAGGTCATCGCCGAGGTGGCGGCCGAGACGACCGTGCTGGTCATCGCCCACCGGCTGTCCACCGTGACGAACGCCGACCGGATCGTGGTGATGGAGGCGGGCGGCGTACGGGCGGTCGGCACCCACGCCGAACTCGTCGCGGACGACGACCTCTACCGCGAACTGGCCGCCACCCAGTTCTTGGTGAGCTGAAGGCCGCAAAGCGGTCCGTTGGGCGTTCGGGGGCCGTAGGCGCAGGCTTCGCCTGCTGCCTGCGGTGGACCGCTGGACGCTTGGGGACCGTAGGCGCAGGCTTCGCCTGCAGCCTGCGGTGGACCGCTGGACGCGGTCCACCGTAGTCTTCGGGTGACAAAGGTGAATGTGTTCATTCAGGAGGGTCACCATGAGCCGCAGCGTGCGCGCACCGCGAGGCACCACGATCACCGCGAAGGGGTGGCCGCAGGAGGCGGCGCTCCGCATGCTCCAGAACAACCTGGACCCCGAGGTCGCCGAGCACCCCGAGCAGCTGGTCGTCTACGGCGGCTCCGGCCGGGCCGCCCGCGACTGGCCCTCCTTCGACGCCATGGTCAGGACCCTGACCACGCTGGAGGGCGACGAGACGCTGCTGGTCCAGTCGGGCCGCCCGGTGGGCGTCTTCCGCACCCACGAATGGGCCCCCCGGGTGCTCATCGCCAACTCCAACCTGGTCCCCGACTGGGCCAACTGGGAGGAGTTCCGCCGCCTGGAGGCGGCCGGCCTCACCATGTACGGCCAGATGACCGCCGGTTCGTGGATCTACATCGGCACCCAGGGCATCCTCCAGGGCACGTACGAGACGTTCGCCGCGGTCGCCGCGAAGCGGTTCGGCGGCTCGCTGGCCGGCACGATCACCCTCACGGCCGGCCTCGGCGGCATGGGCGGCGCCCAGCCGCTGGCCGTCACCATGAACGGCGGCGTCGCGATCTGCATCGACTGCGACCCCCGCTCGGTCACCCGCCGCATCGAGCACCGCTACCTCGACGTGCAGGCGGCCTCCCTGGAGGAGGCGCTGCGGCTGGCCTACGAGGCCCGCGACGCGCGCCGCCCGCTGTCCATCGGCGTCGTGGCCAACGCCGCCGAGGCCCTGCCCGAGCTGCTGGCCGGGGGCGCCGAGATCGACATCGTCACCGACCAGACCTCCGCGCACGACCCGCTGATGTACCTGCCGGTCGGCGTCGCCTTCGAGGACATGGGCGCCGAACGCGACAAGGACCCGGCCGGCTTCACCGAGCGGGCGCGCACGTCGATGGCCCGGCACGTCGAGGCCATGGTCGGCTTCAAGGACGCCGGCGCCGAGGTGTTCGACTACGGCAACTCCATCCGCGGGGAGGCCCAGCTGGCCGGGTACACGCGGGCCTTCGACTTCCCCGGGTTCGTGCCGGCGTACATCAGGCCGCTGTTCTGCGAGGGCAAGGGGCCGTTCCGGTGGGCCGCGCTGAGCGGCGACCCGGCCGACATCGCCGCGACCGACCGCGCGATCCTGGAGCTGTTCCCCGACAACGAGCCGCTGGCCAGGTGGATCGCGCAGGCCGGCGAGAAGGTGCACTTCCAGGGCCTGCCCGCGCGCATCTGCTGGCTCGGCTACGGCGAGCGCAACGTCGCGGGCGAGCGGTTCAACGACATGGTGGCCTCCGGCGAGCTCCAGGCGCCGATCGTGATCGGCCGCGACCACCTGGACAGCGGATCGGTGGCCTCGCCGTACCGGGAGACCGAGGCCATGGCCGACGGCTCGGACGCCATCGCCGACTGGCCGCTGCTCAACGCCATGCTCAACACCGCCTCCGGCGCGGCCTGGGTGTCCATCCACCACGGCGGCGGCGTGGGGATCGGCCGGTCCATCCACGCCGGGCAGGTCACGGTCGCCGACGGCACCGCGCTGGCCGGGGAGAAGCTCAACCGCGTCCTGACCAACGACCCCGGCACGGGCGTGATGCGCCACGTCGACGCGGGGTACGAGGAGGCCGCCGAGGTGGCCGAGGCCCGTGGCGTGCGCATCCCCATGCGCGAGTCCTGACCCCGCCGTCGCCGTCCCCCGCCCGGCGCGGGGGATGAGAATGCCGGTGGCGGAGTGTTGGAGGTGGCGTGGCTGACGGATATCACGGTGGGCTCGGCGTGCTGCTCGACGGCCGGAGGTTGTCGCCGGTGCAGCGCAGGATCGCCCATTACCTGGGCGAGCACCTCGACGAGGCGATCTTCCTGTCCAGCGTCGAGCTGGCCGAGCGGGCCGGGGTCAGCCAGCCGTCGGTGACCAGGTTCGCCATGGTGCTCGGCTTCGCCGGCTATCCCGAGCTGCGCCAGGCGTTGCGCCCGCTGGTGCTCGGCGGCGGCGGCGTGGTCGCGCCCCAGGAGAGCCTGCTGCGCAACGCGATCGACAGCGAGATCCGCAACCTCGCCGTGGTCCGCGAGCGGCTGGCCGCACTCCCGCTCAAGGAGCTGGGCGAGCAGCTCGCCGCCACCGAGCCGCTGCCGGTGCTGGGCCTGCGGGTCTCCTGCGGCCTGGCCACCACCTTCGCCTACTACGCCAGGCGCATCCACCCCGACGTGCGCCTGCTCACCCACGGCGGCTCCGAGCTGGTCGAGGGGCTGCACGCGGCGCGGCGGGCGGGCGCGGAGTGGGTGGTGGCGGTGGTGCTCCCGCGTTATCCGGCCGAGGTCGTGCAGGCGCTGGAGTACGCCGGGAAGCTCGGCCTGCGCGTCGCCGCCATCACCGACAAAGCGGACTTCCCGGCCGAGGTCGTGCTCGACGGCCCGGTCGGGGACCGCCTGGTGTTCGACTCCCACGCAGCCCCCCTGGCCCTGGCCATGGCCCTGGTCGAGGCCATGGCCGACGCCGCGCCGCTGCGTACCAGGGCCAGGCTGGAGGAGTACGAGCGGATGACCGACGAGGCCGGCACGTTCCTACCCGGCGATCCTGCGTAGCGACCGCATCGACCAGAGCGTCGTGAGCACCGCGAGCACGATGAACAGCGCGAAGGCGATCGGGATCGACGAGTCGTCCAGCCGTCCGGCGAACAGCGCCCGCCCGGCCTCGACCGCGTGGTAGAGCGGGTTGACCGGCGCGATCGCCCGCATCCAGCCGGGCGCGAACGCGATCGGGATGAACAGCCCGGCCAGCAGCATGATCGGCAGCATGAACAGGTTGAGCGTCTGCGACATGCCGTTCTCGTCGCGCACGGTCAGCGCCAGCCCCTGCGACAGCCCGGAGGCGAACAGCCCGGTGGCCGCCATGAGCGCCAGCACCAGCACCAGCTCGACGCCGCCGATGCGCACGCCCATGGCCACGGCCACGACGAGCACCAGGACCGCCTGGCACACCAGCACGACCATGTCCTTGGCCACCCGCCCGAGCACGATGGCCGGCCGCCAGGCGGGGCTGACGGCGTACCGTTCGAGCGAGCCGTTGCGCAGCTCGGCGATCAGGCCGAACCCGGAGAACAACGAGCCGAACACGGCGATCATCATCATCGACGCGGGTGTGAACATGCGCAGGGCGTCGACCGTGCTGCGGCCCGGCGTCAGGTCCTTGAGCAGCGGCGCGAACATCAGCAGGTAGAGCACCGGCTGCAGGATGCCGAACAGCGGCCAGACGGGGTTGCTGAAGGACTTCTTCAGCTCGTAGCCGGTGAACAGGGCGATGTGGCGGATCATGCGGCGGCTCCGGTGTCGCGCAGGGACCGGCCGGTCTTGGCCAGGAAGACGTCGTCGAGGGTGGAGCGGTCGAGCGCGATCGAGCGCAGGCCGATGCCCTGCTCCTCAAGGACGCGCAGCAGCGCGGGCAGGGTGTGCTCGCCGTCGTCGACGTAGACGCGCAGGGCGTCCTCGTCCAGGCGCACCTCGCGGGCCAGGGGCCTGAGCGCCTCGGCGGCCCGCTCGGGCTCGGCCAGCCGCAGCGTGACGACGTCGCCGGAGACCTCGCGCTTGAGTTCGCCGGGCGTGCCCTCGGCCACGATGCGCCCGTGGTCGACGATCACCAGCCGGTCGCAGAGCGCGTCGGCCTCGTCGAGGTAGTGGGTGCTGAGCAGCACGCTCGTGCCGGCCTCGCGGAGCTGCCTGATGCGATCCCAGAGGTTGGCCCGGTTCTGCGGGTCGAGGCCGGTGGTGGGCTCGTCGAGGAAGAGCAGCGGCGGGGCGTGCACCAGCCCCAGCGCGATGGCCACCCGCCGTTTCTGGCCGCCGGAGAGCGTGCGGCCGGGCCGGTCGGCCATCTCGGCGAGGTCGAAGCGGTCGAGCACGTCGGCCGTGGCCTGCTTCGGGTCGGCCACGCCGTGGATCTTCGCGGCCATCATGATCTGGGCGCGGGCGCTCGTGGTGTCCTCCACGCCGCCCGCCTGGCTGACGTAGCCGAGCCGGCGGCGCACGGCCTCGGGCTCCTTGCGCAGGTCGTGGCCGGCGACGACGGCGGTGCCGGAGTCGGGCGTGATCAGCGTGGCCAGCATGCGGATCGTCGTGGTCTTGCCGGCGCCGTTGGGGCCGAGCACGCCGAAGATCTCGCCCTTCTCGACGTCGAGGTCGATGCCGCGCACGGCCTCGACGGTCTGCGAGCCCTTGCGGCTCCTGGTGGTGAACGTCTTGCGTAACTCACGTGCCTCAATGATCATTTTTCTCCTCAGGGCAGTTCGTCCTTCTCGACCCGGCCGATCGCGCCTTCGACCCAGTCGAGCTGGGCCTGGAGCATGGCTTGGGTCAGGCGGAGGTTCTCGTCGAGGTGGCGGGGCTCGCCGTAGCGCTGCTTGGTGCCGTACGCGTGGTCGATGGTTTCGATGTTCAGTCGCAGTTGCCGAATCCTGCCATGCAGGGCGTCGAGAATCTCCTGCTTTTTCATCCGGTGCATGAACGTCAGCGCGACCTGGAAGGGGTCGACGACGGGTCTCACCTCGGACCAGCTGTGCATGAGCAGCCGGTGGAACTCGTAGCGGCCGGCCTCGGTCAGCTCGTAGACGACCTTGCCGCCCTTGCCGGCCTCGACGACCGCGAGCAGCCCCTCGTCGGCCATCTTGCCCAGGCCGTGGTAGATCGAGCCGAAGGCGACGTTGGCCCAGGTGTCGGCGCCCATCATCTCCAGCCGGCGGCGGACGCCGTAGCCGTTCATGGGGCCGTCGAGCAGGGAACCGAGGATCAGGATGCGCGTGGACGCCGACATGTGCTCAAGTTTGTACTCAAATTTGTATGGCCGTCAAGGTCATAAACTCGGCCCCATGACTGAACGACCGACTGCGCTGGTCACCGGCGCTTCCCGTGGTGTGGGCGAGGCCGTGGCGCGGGCGCTGGGCCCCACGCATCACGTCATCCTCGGCGGCAGGGACGAGTCCGCGCTCGCCAGGCTGGCGGCCGAGCTGCCGGACGCCCGGCCCTGGCCCGTCGAGCTGACCCGGCTCACCGAGGCCGACGCCGACGGCGTCGAGCGGCTCGACGTGCTCGTGCACAGCGCCGGGATCGCGCTGCTCGGCCGGATCGCCGACCAGCCCGCCGGCAACTGGCGCACGACCATGGAGCTCAACGTCGTCGCGGTCGCCGAGCTGACCCGGCTGCTGCTGCCCGCGCTGCGCCGCGCCCGGGGGCACGTCGTCTGCGTGAACTCCGGCGCGGGGCAGCGGGCCAACCCCGAGTGGGCCTCGTACGCGGCCAGCAAGTTCGCCCTGCGCGCCTTCGCCGACGCGCTGCGCCTGGAGGAGCCCGAGCTGCGGGTCACCACCGTCTACCCGGGCCGGGTGGCCACCGACATGCAGCGCGGCGTGCGCGCCCAGGAGGGCGGCGCGTACGAACCGGACAAGTACCTCACCCCGGAGACCGTCGCGCGGGCCGTGCTCGCCACGATCAACGCCGGACCCGACGCCCACCTCACCGAACTGACCATCAGACCGAGTGCGGGCCCGGCCAACTGACATCTGAATGGATCCATTCACTACAGTGGACCCATGCTTGAACCACTCGCGCACATAGGACGAGATCCCCGCTCCGGCGGATACGTGAGAGACGCCTGGTCGGCCGCCGACATGGAGCTACGCGGGTGGTTCGCGGGCGAGGCCGCGCGCCGCGGGCTCGACCTGCGGGAAGACCGCAACGGCAACCTATGGGCCTGGTGGGGCGACCCGTCGCGCAGGCCCGGCGTGGTCACCGGCAGCCACCTCGACTCCGTGCGCCACGGCGGCGCCTACGACGGCCCGCTCGGCGTGGTGTCCGCCTTCGCCGCCCTCGACCTGCTGCGCGAACGGCAGGTCACGCCGGGCCGGCCGATCGGCGTCGCCTGCTTCACCGACGAGGAGGGCGCCAGGTTCGGCGTGCCGTGCATGGGCTCCCGGCTGCTCACCGGCGCGCTCACGCCGGAACGCGCCCTCGCGCTCACCGACGACGACGGCGACACGCTGGCCGACGTCATGACGCGGGCCGGCCGCAAGCCGGCGGACGTCGGCCACGACGCCGAGACCCTGGCCACCGTCGGCACGTTCGTCGAGCTCCACGTCGAGCAGGGCCGCGGCCTGGTGCACGAGGGCCGCCCGGTGGGCGTGGCCAGCGCCATCTGGCCGCACGGCCGGTGGCGGTTCGACTTCCACGGCAGGGCCGACCACGCGGGCACCACCCGGCTGGCCGACCGCGACGACCCGATGCTGCCCTTCGCCCGCCTGGTGCTGGCCGCCCGCGAGGCGGCCGAGCGGCACGACGTGGTGGCCACGGTCGGCAAGACCCGCGTCTCGCCCGGCAACGCCAACGCCGTCCCCGGCCTGGTCACGGCCTGGCTGGACGCCCGAGGCCCGGCCGAGCCCGCGGTCCGCGCCCTGGTCGAGGAGCTGTCCGCGGGGGCCGGCGCGGACGTGCGCGAGGAGTCGTGGACCCCCGAGGTCGCCTTCGGCGCGGCGCTGAGGGACCGGCTGGCCCGCGTGGCGGGCGGCGACACGCCCGCGCCGATCCTGCCGACCGGAGCGGGCCACGACGCCGGAATCCTCGCCACGGCGGGCGTCCCGAGCGCGATGTTGTTCGTACGCAACCCCACCGGCGTGTCCCATTCCCCCGAGGAGCACGCCGACCAGGCAGACTGCCATGCGGGAGTGGTGGCACTCGCGGACGTGCTGGAGGATCTGTGTCGCTGACCTACTGGTGCGAGCAGGCCTGGTTGCCCGACGGGGTCGCCCACGGCGTCCTCATCGAGGTCGAGGGCGCCCGGATCGCCAGGATCGGGCGGGGTGAGCCCGGCTCGGCCGAGCGGCTGCCCGGCCTGACCATCCCCGGCCTGGCCAACGCCCATTCCCACGCCTTCCACCGGGCCCTGCGCGGCGCCACCCAGCGCGGCAAGGGCGACTTCTGGACCTGGCGCGACCAGATGTACGAGGTCGCGGGCAAGCTCGACCCCGACACCTACTTCCAGCTCGCCAGGGCCGTCTACGCCGAGATGGCGCTGGCCGGGGTGACCTGCGTGGGCGAGTTCCACTACCTGCACCACGGCCCCGGCGGCCGCCCGTACGAGGACAGGAACGTGATGAGCCACGCGCTCGTCCAGGCCGCGCGCGAGGCCGGGCTGCGCATCACGCTGCTCGACACCTGCTACCTGTCCGGCGGCATCGGCGTGCCGCTGTCGGGCACCCAGCTGCGCTTCAGCGACGGCAGCGCCGACGGCTGGGCGGCCAGGGCCGACGAGCTGGCCGCCGCCTACGAGGGGCAGCACGACGTGGAGATCGGGGCCGCCGTCCACTCCGTGCGCGCGGTGCCGCCCGAGCAGATGCCGGTGGTGGCCGAGTTCTCCCACCGGCACGGCGCCCCGCTGCACGCGCACGTCTCCGAGCAGCGCGCCGAGAACGCGGCCTGCGCCGAGACGTACGCCGCCACGCCGGTCCAGATCCTGCACGAGCGCGGCGTGCTGGGCCCGCGCTCGACCGCGGTGCACGCCACCCATCTGACCGACTCCGACGTGGAGCTGCTCAGCCAGTCGGGCACGTACATCTGCATGTGCCCCACCACCGAGCGCGACCTGGCCGACGGCGTCGGCCCGGCCAGGGCGGCGGCCGACCGCGGCACCCCGATCACGCTCGGCTCCGACGGCCACGCCGTGATCGACCTGTTCGAGGAGGCCCGCGCGGTCGAGCTCGACGAGCGGCTGACCAGCGAGCGGCGCGGCCACTGGAGCGCCGCCGACCTGCTCACCGCCGCCACGGGCGCCGGGCACACCTCGCTCGGCTTCGCCGACGCCGGCCGGCTCATCCCCGGGGCGTGGGCCGACCTGGTGTCGGTCCGGCTCGACTCGGTGCGCACGGCGGGCATCGGCGGCCTGGAGGCCGTGGTGTTCGCGGCCACGGCCTCCGACGTGCACTCGGTGGTCTCCGGCGGCCGCAGGGTGGTCGCGCAGGGCCGCCACGAGCTCGGCGACGTCGGGCACATGCTCTCCGAGGCGATAGGAAAGGTGCGATGACCACCACGCTGATCGACGGGATCGGGCTGCTCTACACCGGCGACCCCGAGCGCGAGGAGATCACCGACGCGGCGCTGGTCGTCGAGGACGGCCTGGTGGCCTGGGTCGGCCCCGCCGCCCAGGCGCCCGACGCCGACGAGCGCCTGCACGCCGGCGGCCGGGCCGTGCTGCCCGGGTTCGTGGACAGCCACGCCCACCTGGTGTTCGCCGGCGACCGTACGGCCGAGTTCCAGGCCCGCATGTCGGGGCAGCCGTACACCGGCGGCGGCATCAGGACGACCGTCGCCGCCACCCGCGCGGCGAGCGACGCCGACCTGGCCACGCACGCCCGCGCCCTGGTGGAGGAGATGCTCGCCCAGGGCACCACCACCGTGGAGATCAAGAGCGGTTACGGCCTGTCCGCCGAGCACGAGCGCCGCTCGCTGGAGATCGCCACCACCCTCACCGACGAGACGACCTACCTGGGCGCGCACGTCGTCCCCGAGGGCGCCGACGCCGACGACTACGTCCGGCTGGTGACGGGCGAGATGCTCGACGCCTGCGCCCCCTACGCCAAATGGGTGGACGTCTTCTGCGAGCGCGGCGCGTTCGACGGCGACCAGACCAGGGAGATCCTGAACGCCGGGATCAAGGCCGGGCTCCAGCCCCGGGTGCACGCCAACCAGCTCACCGAGGGGCCCGGCGTGCGCATCGCCTGCGAGCTGGGCGCGGCCTCGGCCGACCACTGCACCCACCTGTCGGCCGCCGACGTCGACGCCCTGGCGTCGAGCGGGACGGTGGCGACGCTGCTGCCGGGGGCCGAGTTCTCCACCCGCTCGCCCTATCCCGACGCGCGGCGGCTCATCGACGCGGGCGTCACGGTCGCGCTGGCCACCGACTGCAACCCGGGCTCGTCGTTCACCTCGTCGATGCCGTTCTGCGTGGCGCTGGCGGTGCGCGAGATGGGGATGACGCCGCTGGAGGCGGTGCGCGCGGCCACGTACGGCGGAGCCCGCGCGCTGCGCCGCACGGACGTGGGGTGGCTGCGTCAGGGAGCCCGCGCGGACCTGGTCGTGCTCGACGCCCCCTCCTATGTCCACCTGGCGTACCGACCCGGTGTTCCCCTTGTCCACCAGGTGTTTCAGGCCGGTCTCCTCCTTTAGGAGGACGTCCAAGACCCTCCCTCTGGCGTAGCTGTTTAGGGAATCTTTGCTTCCGGCCGGACGTTGGCCGGATATAGGACGCAGCTGCGGAACGAGGTGCCAGGGGATGGCAAGGCCTACGGGGAGTCGCACGCAGGAGCAGCACGTCGCTGACCGCGACCTGCTGGGGACGTATCTGGCCGAGATCGGCCGGGTCCCGCTGCTCACGGCGGAGGAAGAGGTGGAGCTCGCCAAACGGATCGAGGCGGGCCTGTTCGCCGAGCAGCTTCTTGACAGCGGAGGCTCCGAGCCGCGGATCGGGGACGCGGCGGACGAGGAGCTGGAGCGCCTGGCCGTCTCCGGCCAGCGCGCGAAGGACGAGTTCATCCAGGCCAACCTGCGCCTGGTGGTGGCGGTGGCCCGGAAGTACTCGGGCCGGGGGATGCCGCTCATCGACCTGGTCCAGGAGGGGAACCTGGGCCTGGTTCGAGCGGTCGAGAAGTTCGACTACCGCCGGGGGTACAAGTTCTCCACCTACGCGACCTGGTGGATCAGGCAGTCGGTCGGACGGGCCATCCACGAGCAGGCCCGTCCGGTCCGGCTGCCGACGCACGCCGGCGAGCAGATGACCCGGCTGATGCGGGTGCGCCGCGACATGCTGGCCGAGTTCGACGCCGAGCCGACCGACGGCGACCTCGCCGAGATCCTCGACCTGCCGATCGAGCGGGTGCGCGAGCTGCGCCGCTGGGCGTCCGACCCGGTGTCGTTGCAGCTCGGCGTGGGTGACGAGGACGAGACCGAGCTCGGTGACATGATCGCCGACGAGACGTGGGCCGATCCCGAGCAGCAGGCCATCGACATCCTTGAGCGCGAGCGGCTCGACCAGTGGCTCACCGGCCTGGAGGGCGACACCAGCGAGATGCTGCGCTGGCGCTACGGGCTGCTCGACGGGCGCGAGCACACGCTGACCGAGGTGGGGGAGCGCTACGGCATCGGCCGCGACCGCGCCCGCCGCATCGAGCGCGACGCCCTGGCCCGGCTGCGCCGCATGGCCAACGCCGCCGCCTGACCTTTCTCCACGTTTCCGCCCCGCCGCCCGGCTTCCGGGCGGCGGCGGCGTTTCCGGCCCCGCCGCCCGGCCTCCGGGCGGCGCCGCCGTTTCCAGGGCCGTGTCGCAGCGCCCCGAGGGCCTGCTACGGCTTGAGGACGCGGCGCAGGAACTCCTCCACGGCGGCCTCCGCCGTCGCCGTGTCGCCGCCCCTGGCGACCAGCAGGGCGCTCTCGTTGACGGCGGCCAGCAGCATGTGGGCGTGCAGGTCGACGAAGTCGTCGGGGACCGCGCCGGTCGCCTGCAGGGCCGCCTTCAGCATGCCGAAGGAGTACCGCTCCTCCATCGCCCGCCAGCTCTCCCAGCCCAGCACCGCGGGCGCGTCGATGAGCACGATGCGCCGGATCACCGGATCGCCCGCCAGCCTGACCCAGGCCAGCGCGCCCGCCAGGAGCGCCGCCGCCGGGTCGGCGATGCCGCGCACCGCCTTGGCGATCTTGACGCCGATGGCCGACTCCGTGGCCTCCAGCACCGCCTCGAACAGCGCGTCCTTGCCCGCGTAGTGGTGGTAGAGGGCCCCGCGGCTCAGCCCCGACTCCTGGAGCACGGCCTCGATCGACGTGTCGTCGTAGCCCCGTTCGGCGAACAGCCGCGTGGCGATGGCCAGGACCTTGTCGCGGGTGGCCGCGCCGCGCTCCGCCTTGAGGTTCATGCCCTCACTCTAGACAAACCGACCAACGGTCGGTAATTTCCTAGACCGACAGTCGGTCTGTAATTGAGGGGGAGCCGGCATGGACGGCATCAACTACGTGGACGTGGGCCAGGGCCCGGTGACCCTGTTCGTGCACGGTGTGGGCACCAGCTCGTACCTGTGGCGCAACGTCATCGCCGAGCTGCGCGACGAGCGCCGCTGCGTGGCCCTGGACCTGCCCGCGCACGGCGGCAGCGAGCCGCGCGAAGACCTGTCCATCCCCGCGCTGGCCGAGGCCGTGGAGGAGCTGTGCGCCGGGCTCGGCCTGGACGAGGTGGACCTCGTGGCCAACGACACCGGCGGCGCCGTCGCCCAGGTCTTCGCGGTCCGCCATCCCGGACGGCTGCGCTCGCTCACCCTCACCAACTGCGACGTGCACACCAACACCCCGCCGGAGGCGTTCAAGGACACCGTGGAGCTGGCCGCCAAGGGCGAGCTGGCCGGGCTGGTGGCCGCCGTGCTGGACCACCCCGAGCTGCTGACCCGAACCGCCCTGGGCGCCGGCTACGAGCACATCGACGACCCCGCCGCGCTGGTGGACGCCTACCTGCGCCCGATCCTGGCCAGGCCGGACGGCGGCCGCGCCTTCGAACGCCTGCTGGCCTCGATCGACGCCGCGGACATGGTCGCCATCGAGCCGCAGCTCACCGTGCTCACCGTGCCGACGCTGGTCGTGTGGGGCACCGGCGACGTGTTCTTCGACGTGAGCTGGGCCCGCTGGCTGCGCGACACGATCCCCGGCGTGCGGGAGGTCGTGGAGATCGACGGCGGCCGGCTGTTCTTCCCCGACGAGCGGGCCGCCGAGCTGGTCCCCCACCTGCGCCGCTTCTGGGGCCGGGCCTAAGCTCTCGATCATGCATGTCGAGACGTTGCGCCGCTATCCGGTGAAGTCGATGCTGGGCGAGGAGGTCGCCGAGAGCGAGGTGACCGAGCGCGGCCTGGCCGGCGACCGGGCCCGGGCGGTGCTCGACGTCGCCACGGGGAAGATCGCCAGCGCCAAGAACCCGCGGCTCTGGCGCGACCTGCTGACCGTCGAAGGCGCCCGCGCACCGGGCGACGAGGAGCTGTCGAAGCTGCTCGGCCGCGAGGTGCGGCTGATCGACGTGCCGCCGGAGGGGGCCGAGCTGGAGCGGTCGGTGCCCGAGCGGGTGCTGGCCGAGGGCATCGAGGCGGAGGTGCCGTACACGGCAGGCACGCTCGGCGGGGCCTCGCCGGCGGGCACCTTCTTCGACTTCGCGCCCCTGCACCTGATCTCCACCTCGACGATCGGCCGCATCGGCGAGCTCAGCCCGCGGGGGCACGTCGAAGCCCTCCGCTACCGGCCCAACCTGATCATCAGGACGGACGCGGCGGGCTTCGTGGAGAACGACTGGGTGGGGCGCGAGCTGCACGTCGGGGACGAGGTCGTGCTCCAGGTCATCGTGGCCAGCCCGCGCTGCGCGGTGCCGACGCTCGCCCACGGCGCGCTCGGCCGCGACACCGAGGCGCTGCGCGTGGTGGCCCGGCACAACCGGGTCCAGGTGCTGGAGGCCGGGCTCCAGGCGTGCGCGGGCGTCTACGCGCGGGTGCTGCGGCCCGGCCGGATCGCCCGGGGCGACCGGGTCAGGCCAGCGGGCTGAGGTACTTCTCCAGGTCGTCGAGGATCTTGCCGGCGGCGGTGACGCCGATGCCGGTCATCCAGATCTCGTCGTCCACGTCGTGGGCGTGGCCGGCCTTCACCGCGGCCAGGTTCTTCCACAGCGGGCCGCCGGTCACCGTGGCCTGCGACTTGGCGGCGGCCTCGCCGTAGGCGCTGTAGAAGACGGCGTCGCCGTCGGCCTTGGCGATGTTCTCCTGGCTCAGCTTGCCGAAGCGCTTGTCGTCCTGGTCGGCCAGGCGCTGGGCCTCGGGCCGCTGGACGCCCGCGTCGCCGACCACGATGCCGCTGAACGACTCGGGGCCGTACATGCGGATCTCGGTGGGCATGAAGCGCACGATGCTCACCGACAGCTTGCCGAACTTCCCGCCCAGCGCCTCGGCCCGCTGCTCGTAGGCCGACAGCAGCCCGGACGCCTGCTCCTTCTTGCCCAGGGCCTCGGCGTCCAGCAGGAAGTTCTCCTTCCAGGTGACGCCCACCTTCTCGGTGAACACGGTCGGCGCGATCTTGCTGAGCTTGTCGTAGAAGGCGGCCTGGCGGAACTTCGAGCCGAGGATGAGGTCCGGCTTGAGCGCCATGATCGCCTCGATGTTGGGCTGCTGGAGCGTGCCGACCGGCTTGGTGGCCGACAACGCCGAGCCGAGGTACTCCGGCCAGGTCTGGTTCTCGCCCGCCTGGGCCGCGCCTATGGGGGCCATCCCGAGGGAGACCATCGTGTCCAGCTTGTCGGTGTCGAGCACGACGACCCGCTTGGGGGTCATCGGCACCTTGGTCTCGCCCATGGCGTGCTTGACGGTCCGGGTGGGGCCGGCGTCCTCCGTGCCGGTCGAGGTGCCGCAGGCGGCCAGGGCGAGGACGGGGAGCAGGGCCAGAAGCCGGAGACGCATGAGGGATTCCTTGATCTATTAGGTTAGGCAATCCTAAGTATCTCATGACCGGATCGGCGCGTGTGAAGGGGCCGAAACCTACCCGAAACACCGTGCCGGTGAGATTCACCGCCGCGAAACACTCCAGGTCGAGCCACGAAACCCCGGCCGAACACGCTGTGGCAACACGTCACATGTAAGGAGGGTCGCGTCGTGAAGATCGATAGCGGCACCACAGCCTGGATGCTCGCGGCCACCGCGCTGGTGTTGCTGATGACTCCGGGTCTCGCGTTCTTCTACGGGGGCATGACCAGGGCCAAGAGCGTCCTGAACATGATGATGATGTCCTTCGGCGCCATCATCACGGTCACCGTGGCCTGGGTGCTGTTCGGGCACTCGCTCGCCTTCACCGACAACGGCAGCTCGCTGCTGAACAACGTCGTCGGCGGTTTCGACGCCCTGGGCCTGCAGAGCCTGGTGGAGACGGCCACCAAGGACGACGGCACCGGCATGCCGAGCCTGGTCTTCTCGGCCTTCCAGCTGACGTTCGCCATCATCACCGTCGCCCTGATCAGCGGCGCGATCGCGGACCGGGCGAAGTTCGGCGCGTGGATCCTGTTCAGCGTCATCTGGGCCACCGTGGTCTACTTCCCGGTCGCCCACTGGGTGTGGGGCACCGGCTGGCTCAACACCATGGGCATCGAGGACTTCGCCGGCGGAACCGTCGTGCACATCAACGCCGGCGCCGCGGCGCTGGCCCTGGCCCTCGTGATCGGCAAGCGCCAGGGCTGGCGCAAGGAGCCGATGCGGCCGCACAACCTGACGCTGGTCCTGCTCGGCGCGGGCCTGCTGTGGTTCGGCTGGTTCGGCTTCAACGCCGGCTCGGAGCTGGCCGTGGACGGCACCGCCGGGCTGGCGTTCATGAACACCCAGATCGCCACGGCGGTCGCCGCGGGGGCCTGGCTCGTCGTGGAGAAGCTGCGCGACGGCCACGCCACCAGCCTCGGCGTCGCCTCCGGCGCGGTCGCCGGCCTGGTCGCCATCACGCCGGCCTGCGGCTTCGTGGACCCGTGGGCCGCGATGGTCATCGGCCTGGCCGCCGGGGCCGTCTGCGCCTACGCCGTGGGCCTGAAGTACCGGCTGGGCTTCGACGACTCGCTCGACGTGGTCGGCGTGCACCTGGTCGGCGGCGTCATCGGCGCCGTCTCGCTCGGCTTCCTGGCCGCCTATCCCTTCCTCGACCAGCAGAGCAAGGGCCTGTTCTACGGCGGCGGCCTCGGCCAGCTCGGGCTGCAGGTGCTCGGCCCGGTCGCGATCGGCGGCTACTCGTTCGCCGCCACCTGGATCGTCGGCAAGCTCATCGACAGGACGATGGGCTTCCGCATCTCCGCCGAGGACGAGCTCACCGGCATCGACGTCACCACGCACGCCGAGACCGGGTACGACCTCGGCACGGTCTACGCCTCCGGCGTGACCACCCCGAACGGTCCGCTCACCCCGGCACCGGCTCCCAAGAAGGTGGAGGCATGAGGCTCATCACCGCGATCATCAAGCCGTTCAAGCTCGACGACGTCAAGGCGGCGCTGGAGCAGTTCGGCATCAAGGGCATGACGGTCAGCGAGGCCAGCGGCTACGGCCGCCAGCGCGGCCACACCGAGGTCTACCGCGGCGCCGAGTACCAGGTGGACCTGGTGCCGAAGGTGCGCCTGGAGGTGCTGACCGAGGAGGACGACGCCGAGGACGTCATCGACGTCATCGTCAAGGCGGCGCACACCGGCAAGATCGGCGACGGCAAGGTCTGGTCCGTGCCCGTCGACACGGCCGTGCGCGTACGCACCGGAGAGCGAGGGCCGGAGGCCCTGTGAGAGGAGAGGCGCGCTCGTACGCCGCGGCCCGCAAGGAGCGGACCGCGGACACCGACCGCTGGCTCAAGGACCTCTTCAGGACGGCGAGCGACGGCGACCAGGTCTCCCTGGTCGCCGTCGGCAGCCTCGGCCGCGGCGAGCCGGCCCCCGGCAGCGACCTGGACCTGGTCCTGCTGCACGACGGGCGGGCCGACGTGGCGCGGATCGCCGAGCGCATCTGGTACCCGATCTGGGACTCCGGCGTCGGCCTCGACCACTCCGTGCGGACCGTGGCGGAGGCCGTGGCCGTGGCCGGGCAGGACCTCAAGGCCGTCCTCGGCCTCATCCAGGCCAGGCACGTCGCCGGCGACCCCGAGCTGACCAGGAGGGCCAGGGAGGCGGTGCTGGCCGAGTGGCGGGCCGACTCGCGGCGCAGGCTGGGCGAGCTGCGCGCGTCGGCCGACCACCGGGCCCAGGTCAGCGGCGAGCTGGCCTTCCTGCTCGAACCCGACCTCAAGGACGGCCGCGGCGGGCTGCGCGACGTCCAGGCGATGCAGGCCGTGGCGGCGGCGTGGGTCGCCTCGGCGCCGGGACCGCGGGCGCGCGAGGCCCACGAGTTCATCCTCGACGTGCGGCACGCGCTGCACGTCGTCACCGCGCGCGGCGCCGACCGGCTGGTGCTCCAGGAGCAGGACGCGGTGGCCGGGCTGCTCGGCCTGCTGGACGCCGAGGCCCTCATGCGCCGGCTCGCCGAGGCGGGCCGGACCGTCTCCCACGCCTTCGACGCCACCTGGCGCACGGTTGACAGGCTGCTGTCAGGACCGGTCCCGCGAGGGCGCCGCCCGCTGGCCGACGGCGTGGTCGAGCACGGCGGCGAGGTGGTGCTGGCCAGGGGCGCCGACCCGCGCAAGGACCCCGTCCTGGTGCTGCGGGCCGCCGCCGCGGCGGCCGGCTCGGGGCTGCCGCTGGCGCCCGCCACGGTGTCCGTCCTGGCTGCTCAGTCGGCTCCGATGCCGGTGCCGTGGCCGGAGGAGGCGCGCGACGCGCTGGTGTCGATCCTCGGCGCCGGACGGGCCGCCGTGCCGGTGTGGGAGGAGCTCGACCAGGCGGGCGTGCTTGTCAAGCTGCTTCCTGACTGGGAGCGCGTACGGCACCGTCCGCAGCGCAACCCCATCCACCGCTTCACCGTCGACCGGCACCTGATCGAGGCCGCCGCGAACGCGGCCGGCCACGCCCGCGAGGTCTCCCGTCCCGACCTGCTGCTGATCGGCGCGCTCCTGCACGACGTCGGCAAGGGCTGGCCGGGTGACCACTCGGCGACGGGCGAGGTCGTGGTCCGCGACATCGCCCGGCGCATGGGGCTGCCCGCCCGCGACGTCGAGACGCTGGCCACCGTCGTACGCCACCACCTGCTGCTGCCCGAGACCGCCACCCGCAGGGACCTCGACGACCCGGTCACGATCGAGAAGGTCGCCGCCACGGTCGGCTCCCGCGAAGTGCTCGACCTGCTGGCCGCGCTGGCCGTCGCCGACGGCAACGCGACCGGGCCGGCCGCGTGGAACGCCTGGAAGGCCGGGCTGGTCGCCGACCTCGTGCGCCGCGTCAGGTCCGTGTTGTCGGGCTCGCCGCCGCCCAGGGCGCCCTCGATCCCGCCCGAGCAGGCGGCGCTGGCCCGGCACGGCGGCGGCGCGGTGCGCGTCAACGGCGGGGCGGTCACCGTCGTCGCGCCCGACCGGGCCGGGCTGTTGTGGAGCGCCGCCGGGGTGCTGGCCGCCCACCGGATGGTCGTGCGCTCGGCGTCGGCCGCCTCGGCGGGCGGCACGGCGGTGATCGAGTTCGCCGTCGTGCCCGAGTACGGCTCGCCGCCCGACCCCGCCACCCTGGAGGCCGACCTCCGTCTCGTCCTTGCCGGCCGTCTTGACATCGAGCAGCGGCTGGCCCGCCGGACCAGGTCCGTGCGGCCGCCGCGGGTACCTGTGGCTCCACCTCGGGTGACACTGGTCGACGACGCCTCCGCGACGGCCACCGTGGTGGAAGTCAGGGCCCATGACAGGCCGGGGCTCCTGTGGCGCATCGGACGGGCGTTCGGGGAGTGCGGTCTTGACGTGAGAGCCGCCCGCGTGGAGACTCTCGGCGCGGAGGCGGTGGACGTCTTCTATGTCGTGGACCGCGCCGGTCGCCCCCTCAGCGACAGCGCGCAGCGAGCTCAAGTCCACGATCAGGTGCTGGCCGCACTGCGATAACCAACAGTGAACAACTGTCGGTCACATATGTAACGATTGTGTCCGAAATGCCTGTTAAGTCGGATGCTGCGGATACCTTGTGGACGGCTTGAACACCCGTCGTTTGAACGGGACGATTGAGGGGTAGCGAAAGCAGTGATCACGGGGAACTCCGACAGCGGCCATGCCGCGAGGCGGGACCGCGGGAAGCGGTCGCTGCCTCGCCTCGGCCTGCGGAACTGGCGCGTGAGATGGCGTCTGACGGCGCTCATCCTCGTGCCCACCATCGCCGGCGTCGTGCTCGGGGGAGCACGTGTGGTCGGCTCGGTCCAGAGCATCGGCGACTACGACCGCACGGCCACCGCGGCCGAGCAGGCCGGCCGGATCCGCGACCTGGTGCAGGCACTCGGCCTGGAGCGTGACACGGGGGGCTGGATCGGCGCCTATCCCAAGTTGCGCAAGTCGAAGGCCGACGAACTCGCCGAGTACAAGGCCGCGGTCGACAAGCTGGTCACCAGCGTGCGCGCGGACCTCGACACCATGGACGAGTCCTACGGCGAACGCGTCGTCAAGGCCGCCGGCCAGGCCAAGTACGACCTCAACCGGCTGAGCAAGATCCGCGCCGAGGGCCAGGCCGACACCATCCGGTACGACTTCCTGACCGACACCCTGCTCAAGCTGCACGACGAGCTCTCGCTGCTGTCGGACGACTCCCAGATCATCGGCCACTTTCGCGCCCTGAGCGCGCTCGCGCAGGCCAAGGAGGAGATGTCCCGCCAGCGCGTGCAGCTGCTGAAGAACTCCTACAACGTCGAGCGCGTCGACGCCAAGGAGGTCGAGCGGTTCATCGCCTCCAACGCCCGCGAGCAGAGCGACATCGCCACCGTGGGCGCCGAGGCCGGCGTCGAGATCGGCCTGCAGCTGTCCAAGCTGCTGACCGGCAAGAACGAGTACGTCAACGTCCAGCTCACCAAGGCCCGCGCGGTCACCCTGGCCAGCGGCCGGGCCCCGGGCGTGCGGATCGCCGACAACCTGATCTCCTCCCGGTCCAACGCCCGCGAGCAGTGGTTCAACGACAACAAGGTCGCGATCGGCGTCCTGCACGAGATCGAGAAGGACCTCGCCGACAAGGTGAACCTGCGTAGCCAGGAGCTGCGCGAGGCCGAGATCCGCAACGCCATCATCGCCGGTGTGCTGATCCTGGCGCTGCTGCTGATCGTGCTGCTGCTGACCGTGGCCATCGCCCGTTCGATGGTCGGCCCGCTGCGCCGGCTGCGCACGGAGGCCCTGGAGATCGCCGGTTTCCGGCTCCCGGACGTGGTCCGCCAGCTGCGCGTCTCGGGCGAGGCCAGCACCGAGGTCCGCCCGATCGAGGTCGAGGGCCAGGACGAGATCGGCGAGGTCGCGCGGGCCTTCGACCAGGTCCACCGCCAGGCCGTGCGCCTGGCCGGTGAGGAGGCCGAGCTCCGCAGCAACATCAGCTCGATGTTCGTCAACCTCTCGCGCCGCACCCAGACGCTGGTCGAGCGGCAGATCTCGCTGATCGACGGCCTGGAGAAGGGCGAGCAGGACGGCGGCCGCCTGGCCGACCTGTTCAAGCTCGACCACCTGGCCACCCGCATGCGCCGCAACTCCGAGAACCTGCTGGTCCTCGCCGGCCACGAGGCCACCCGCCGGCGCAGCCAGCCGGCCAAGCTGGTCGACGTCGTGCGCGCCGCGCTGTCGGAGGTCGAGGGCTACGAGCGGGTCCAGGTCAAGGTCCACCGGGCCACGTCCGTGCAGGGCAGCGCCGCCAACGACCTCGTCCACCTGGTGGCCGAGCTGGTCGAGAACGCGATCCAGTTCTCCCCGAGCAACTCCCAGGTCCTGGTCTCCAGCAGCCTCATCGAGGGCGGCGGCGCGCTGCTGTCGGTGAGCGACTCCGGCATCAGCATGACCGAGGAGGAGCTGGCCGAGGCCAACCGCCGCCTGGCCGAGCCGCCCGTCGTGGACGTGTCGGTCTCCCGCCGCATGGGCCTGTTCGTGGTCGGCCGGCTGGCGCTGCGCCACGGCATCCGGGTGCAGCTGCGCAAGGGCGAGGGCACCGGCCTGATCGCCATGGTGCTGCTGCCGCCCACGCTGATCGCCGACAACATGCAGCAGCCGCTGCCGCAGCGCCCCGCGTTCGGCGGCGGGACCGTGCCGCCGCCTGCGCCGAACGGCTCGTTCCGGTCGTTCGGCAGCTTCGACTCGGTCGAGGCGAACGGGGCGAACGGGGCCAGGCCGGCTCCGGGCGACCCGGCCAGGTTCGGCACCGGGCCGTCGGCGTCCCCGGCGGCCCCGGCGCCCTCGGGGACCTTCGACAGCGCTCCCTCCGGGCCGCCGTCCTTCGACAACCCGCCGCCGCCCGCGCCCAGGCACGGGCTCGGGGCGTTCAACTCCGACCCGGGCCGTCCGGTCAACGGCTTCACGGCCGACACCGACGGCGGTTCCTACCGGCGGCAGCCGTCCTCGTTCGACTCCGGGGCCTACCCGTCGTTGTCGTCGGGCACCGGCTCGTTCCCGCCGTATCCGGCGAGCGGCGGGACGTTCCCGACGCCGCCGCCGTACGCGACGAGCTACGGGACGAACGACGTACGCCGTCCCGATCCGGCGCCCTCGGTGGAGGTCTCGCCGATGGAGCCGGAGCAGGAGGAGTTTCTGCCGATCTTCGCGTCGGTGGAGTCCGCGTGGTTCCGCAGGCCGCCGGGGGAGTCGGCGCCCGAGGCGTCCTCGTCCGGCGAGAACGGCGGTGAGGCGAGGCCCGCGCAAGCCGTACCCTCTGGGGAGGAAGCGTGGCAGACGGCCGCGGACGCCGGTTGGCGTGCGGCGGCCAAAGCCAGCGAGCCCAGCCTCGGCGGCGTGACCGCCGCGGGGCTCCCCAAGCGCACCCCCAAGGCCAATCTGGTCCCCGGCACGGCCAGCCAGCCCGCTCAGCAGCAGGCTCAGCAGTCGCCGCCGCCGGCGCCACCGGTCTCAGCCGACCGGATGCGCAGCCGCATGGCCAGCTACCAGAAGGGTGTGCGACGGGGCCGCCAGGAAGTACGTGGACAGGAGGAACAGAGTGAGTAAGCGTCCCGCTGGGGAGGATGCGTGACAACGCTGAGCCATGAAGCGCACCGCTTCGACTGGCTGATCACCGACTTCGTGCGCAACACTCCGGGGGTCGCGCACGCCGTGGTCGTCTCGGCGGACGGCCTGTGCCTGGCCGCCTCCGAGGGTTTCCCGCCGGACCGGGCCGACCAGCTCGCGGCGGTCTCCGCCGGTCTGCTGAGCCTGACGGTGGGCGCGTCCAGGGTGTTCGAGGGCGGCGCGGTGTCGCAGACCGTCGTCGAGATGCAGCGCGGGCTGCTGCTGGTCATGGCGATCAGCGACGGCTCGGTGCTGACGGTGCTGGCGGGTCCTGATTGTGACATGGGGCTGGTGGCGTACCAGATGACGCTGCTGGTAGACAGAGCGGGACAGGCGCTCACGCCGGCCCTGCGCGCCGAACTCCAGGCCGCCAGGACCCGGTGATGTGATGGAACTGATGGGAGAGGGCCGTGTACGGCAGTGACGGGACCGGGGACGACGAGCCCCTGTTCCGTCCTTACGCGGTGACCGGCGGCCGTTCCGAGCCGCGGTATCACCTCGCGATGGAGACGCTGATCTCGTCGATGTCGATCCCGGACGACGAGATGGCCATGCTCACCCCCGAGCAGGAGGCCATCATGCAGCTCTGCAGGACGTTCCGGTCGGTCGCCGAGATCTCGGCCCTGCTCCGCGTCCCGCTGGGCGTGGCGAGGGTGCTAGTGGCGGACATGTCAGACGAAGGTCTCGTCCGCCTGCACCAGCCACGCCTCAGCCAGGGACAGCCAGACCTCAACATGCTCGAAAGGGTGCTCAGTGGACTTCGCAGGCTCTAGCCCCGGGCTCACTTCGACGAAGATCGTCGTCGCTGGTGGGTTCGGCGTCGGCAAGACGACGTTCGTGGGGGCGGTGTCCGAGATCCTCCCGCTCACCACGGAAGCGGTGATGACCGACGCGTCCGCGGGCATCGACGACCTCGGGTTGACGCCGAACAAGCAGACCACGACCGTCGCCATGGACTTCGGCCGGCTCTCGCTCGACCGCGACCTGATCCTGTACCTGTTCGGCACGCCCGGACAGCACCGGTTCTGGTTCATGTGGGACGACCTGGTCCGCGGCGCCATCGGCGCGGTCGTGCTGCTCGACACCCGCCGCCTGGCCGACAGCTTCCCCGCCATCGACTACTTCGAAGAGGCCAAGCTGCCGTTCGTGGTGGGCATCAACGGCTGGGACGGGCAGTTCCCGCACACCGACGACGAGGTGCGCGAGGCGCTGGCGCTGGGCTCGCACGTGCCGATCGTGCGCACCGACGCGCGCAACCGCGAGTCGGTCAAGACGACGCTGATCTCGCTGGTCGAGCACGTCGTACGGCTGCGCGCGGCCCCCGTCCGCTAGCCGCCGACCGCCCACGGGACGCTCTCCAGCGAGTTGAGCACGGGCACCAGCGCCCGCTCCTCGTAGTCGAAGTGGCTCTCCAGCTCGGCGGCGACGCGTTCGATCGCCGCCGGGTCGCTCGCCGCGCGCAGCTCCTCGACCAGCGCCGCGATCACCTCGTGCTCGCGGCGCAGCCGGTCGAGCGCCTCCTTCAGCTCCGGACGCGTGCCCTCCAGGTGGGGGAACGCCACCCGGTCCTCGCCGGAGTGGTGGAAGCTCAGCGCGTCGCAGAAGGTCAGGCAGTGTGCCCGCAGGTCGTCGGTGACGGCCCCGCCCGCGCGCAGCCTCGCCAGCTCGCCCCTGAACCAGTCGTGCACCTTGACCAGCTCGTCCCCGAAGGCCCGCACCCGCTCGTCCATGTCACTATCCTTTGCTCAGACGACGACAAATTAGCTTTGCGAACAAAGCTAATTTAGACAGCAAGGTATTGGCGATGTCAACCGACGGCTTGAGCGTGGACGAAGGCATCAGGACGCTGCTGCTCCTGATGCCGCGCATGGTGGGCCGGGCCAAGCGGCTCAAGGTGCCCGAGGCGCTGCGGTCGTTGGCGCTGGCCCCCCGGCACCTGTCGTTGCTGGCCTATCTGCTGTTCGACGGCCCGACCACGGTCAACGAGCTGGCCGGGCGCCTGGAGGTGGCGCCGGCCACCGTGAGCCTGATGGTGGGCGAGCTGAGCAGGAAGGGCGTGCTGGAGCGCCGCGAGGACGACGCCGACCGGCGCCGCACGATCGTCAGCATCGCCCCGGCCCACCAGGAGGCGATCACCGAATGGCTCGGCTACGGCGCCACGGCCTGGCGGGCCGCCCTCGACCCGCTGACGCCGCAGGAGCGGCAGACGTTCGTGCGCACCCTGCTGGCCTACGAGCAGGCGTTGTCAGCCCGCTGACCGGCTGTCGACCAGCACCTCGACGCCGTCGAGCACGCGCTGGAGGCCGAACTCGAAGGCGTGCTCGGGGCTGTAGGCGGCCTGCAGCGCCTCCCCGGCCGCCTGGCCGACGCGCGAGGCCGTGGGGAACATGGCGGGATCGGAGATCCGGCTGAGGAAGGGCGCGTGCGCGGCCCACCACTGCAGGTCCGTCATGCCGGTCTGGCTCTCGGCCTGCGCGGCCTCCACCGCACCTCTCGCGGTGCCGTGCACGAAGCCGGTGACCAGCGTGATCACCGAGTCCATCTCCAGGTCGGTCAGGCCGATGCCGTCGACGGCGCGCAGCTCGTAGTCGTACTTGGCGGTGACGTTGGGGCCGAGGACCGGGCGGCTCGCGGCCACCTGGAGCAGCCACGGGTGGCGCAGGTAGAGGGCGAAGTTCTCGCGGGCGATCAGCTCCAGCCGGGCCCGCCAGCCGCCCGGCACGTCCTCGGGGCGGGCGGTCTCGCCGTAGACGGTGTCGAGCATGACGTCGAGCAGCTCGGGTTTGCCCGGCACGTACGTGTAGAGCGACATCGTGCCCACGCCCAGCTTCTCGGCCACCCGGCGCATGGACAGCGCCGCCAGCCCCTCGGCGTCGGCCACGTCGATGGCGGCGCGGACGATGCGCTCGACGCTCAGCTCCGGCTTGCCCTTGCGGCTGGCCCGTTCGCTCGTCCGCCACAGCAGCGCGAGGCTGCGGGCCGGGTCGCCTTTGCCCGGGTACTCAACAGTCACCCTCGTACGGTACACCGTACGGTTGCATGCGTCGATCGTATGTTGTACGGTACGCCGTACGATTCGATAGGGAGGTGGCCATGTCCGCAGTGCTCGCCCAGGGCCTGCGCAAGACGTACGGCTCGAAGACGGCGCTCGACGGCATCGATCTCGACGTGCCCGCCGGCACCGTCTACGGCCTGCTCGGGCCCAACGGCGCCGGGAAGACCACCGCCGTCCGCATCCTCACCACGCTCCTTCGCCCCTCGGCCGGCCGGGCGGAGGTGGCCGGGTTCGACGTGACGGCCGAGCCCCGCCGGGTCCGCGCCGCCATCGGCCTGGTCGGCCAGCAGACGGCCGTGGACGAGATCCTGACCGGAAGGCAGAACCTGGAGCTGTTCGGCCGCCTCTACCACCTGAGCGCGCCGGCCGCCCGCGCCCGGGCCGCCGAGCTGCTGGAGCGCTTCGGCCTGACCGGGCACGACGGCCCGGCCAAGGAGCTGTCCGGCGGCCTGCGCAGGCGGCTCGACCTGGCCGCGAGCATGATCCTGGCGCCGCCCGTGCTCTTCCTCGACGAGCCCACCACCGGTCTCGACCCGCGCAGCCGCGCCGGGATCTGGAACGCGGTGCGCGAGCTGGTCGCGGGCGGCACGACCGTGCTGCTGACCACCCAGTACCTGGAGGAGGCCGACCAGCTCGCGGACCGCGTCGCGGTGATCGACTCCGGCCGGCTGGCGGCCGAGGGCACGCCGGAGGAGCTGAAGGCCAAGCTCGGCGGCGACCGGCTCGACGTGGTGATCAACGACCCGGCGCGGCTCGACGAGGCGGCAGCGATCCTCTCGGCGGCCGCCGCGGGCCCCGCCGAGATCGACCGGGACACCCGGCACGTCAGCGCCCCCGTGGCCGAGCGGGTGAGCGCGCTCACCCAGGTCCTGCCCGCGCTGGCGGCGGCCGGCATCGAGGCCGCCGACGTCGCGCTGCGCCGGCCGACCCTCGACGAGGTCTTCCTGAACCTGACGACCGCGGGAGGCGATCGATGACCGCACTCAGATGGGCGCTGGCCGACGGCTGGACCGTCGCCCGCCGCGACCTGATCCACTGGGCCAACCAGCCCATGACGGTGGTCTTCGGGGTGCTCTTCCCCGTGATGATCACCCTGGCCTTCGGCTACCTGTTCGGCGGCGCCGTCGAGGTGCCCGCGGGGGCCGACTACTTCGCCTTCCTCATGCCCGGCATGTACGGCATGACGATGCTCTTCGGCCTGAGCTCCACCATGATCGCCGTGTCCTCCGACGTCTCCAAGGGCGTCACCGACCGGTTCCGGTCGATGCCCATGGCGCCCTCGGCCGTGCTGGTCGGGCGGGCCGTGGCCGACCTGCTCAACTCGGTCCTGATCCTGGGCGGGCTGCTGCTGTGCGGCCTGGCGGTGGGCTGGCGGCCCGCCTCGGCCGGGGGCGCGCTGGGCGCGATCGGCCTGCTGCTGCTCCTGCGCTTCGCCCTGCTGTGGGCGGGCATGTACCTCGGCCTGCTCACCCGGGAGCCGGGCGCGGTGGTCGCGATCCAGACGCTGGAGTTCCCGATCGGCTTCCTGTCCAACGCCTTCGTCGCGCCCGGCACCATGCCCGGCTGGCTGGGCGCGATCTCGGAGTGGAACCCGCTCTCCTCCACGGTCGCCGCCGCCAGGCAGCTGTTCGGCAACCCGGGCTGGGGCGGCGACTCGTGGGTGGCCCAGCACGCCGTGACGATGGCGGTGCTGTGGCCGGTGGCGATCACCGTCGTCTTCTTCGTCCTGTCTGTCCGCCTGTACCAGCGTCTGGACCGTTAGACCGGGTCAGGCGTGGCGGTGGAAGGCCGTGGTGTCGGGGGCGAGGGGGGTGTTGCCGAGGATCAGGTCGGCGGACTTCTCGGCGAGCATCATGACCGGAGCGTAGATGTTGCCGTTGGTGACGTACGGCATGGCGGAGGCGTCCACGACGCGCAGGCCGTCCAGGCCGTGCACGCGCATGGTGGCGGGGTCGAGCACGGCCAGGTCGTCCACGCCCATCTTGCAGGTGCACGACGGGTGCAGGGCGGTCTCGCCGTCCTTGGCCACCCAGGCCAGGATCTCCTCGTCGGTCCGGACGTCCGGGCCGGGGGAGATCTCGCCGCCGTCCAGGCCGGCCCAGGCGGGCTGGGACAGGATGGCGCGGGCGTGCCTGATCGCCTCCACCCACTCGCGGCGGTCCTGCTCGGTGGAGAGGTAGTTGAAGCGCAGCGCGGGCTTGGCGCGGGGGTCGGCCGACCGGATCCGCACCGAGCCGCGGGCGTCGGAGTACATCGGGCCGATGTGCACCTGGTAGCCGTGCCCGCCGGCCGGCGCCGAGCCGTCGTAGCGCACGGCGATCGGCAGGAAGTGGAACATCAGGTTCGGGTACGCGACGTCGTCGTTGGAGCGGATGAACCCGCCCGCCTCGAAGTGGTTCGTGGCGCCGGGGCCGCGCCGCAGGAACAGCCAGTCGGCGCCGATGAACGGCCGCCGCCACATCGCCAGCGACGGCTGCTGCGAGACCGGCTGCGTGCAGGCGTGCTGGACGTAGACCTCCAGATGGTCCTGGAGGTTCTCGCCGACGCCCGGCAGGTCGTGCACCACCCGGACGCCCACGGACTCCAGCAGCGCCTTCGGCCCGACCCCGGACAGCTGGAGGAGCTGCGGGGTGTTGATCGCGCCGCCGCACAGCACGACCTCGCGCGCCTCGATGCGCTCGCCGCCGCACTGGACGCCCACCGCCCGCGTCCCGTCGAAGAGCACCTTCTCCACGTGGGCCCGCGTCCTGACCGTGAGGTTGGGACGGCGGCGCACCGGATGCAGGTAGGCGCGGGCCGCGCTGAGCCGGCGGCCCCGGTGGACGTTGCGGTCGAAGGCGGCGAAGCCCTCCTGGCGGTAGCCGTTCACGTCGTCGGTGAGCGGATGGCCGGCCTGCTGGACCGCCTCGAAGAACGCCTCGAACAGCGGGCCGCGGGCCGGGCCGCGCTCCAGCTTCAGCGGGCCGTCGTCGCCACGGAAGGGGGAGCCGGGGTCGGCCAGGCAGTTCTCCATGCGCCTGAAGTAGGGCAGGCAGTGGGCGTAGTCCCAGTTCTCCATGCCGGGATCGGCGGCCCAGCGCTCGTAGTCCAGCGGGTTGCCGCGCTGGAAGATCATCCCGTTGATGCTGCTGGAGCCGCCCAGCACCTTGCCGCGCGCGTGGTAGATGCGCCGGTCGTTCATGTGCGGCTCTGGCTCGGACTCGTACTTCCAGTCGTAGAACCGGCTGCCGATGGGGAACATCAGCGCGGCCGGCATGTGGATGAAGACGTCCCAGAGGTAGTCCGGCCGGCCCGCCTCCAGCACCAGCACGGACACCGACGGATCGGCGCTCAGCCGGTTGGCCAGGGCGCAGCCGGCCGAGCCGCCGCCCACGATGACGAAGTCGAAGCTCAACGCGGGATCCAGTCCTTCCACACGATCTTGTTCTCCTCCACCCACTGCCGGGCGGCCTGCTCGGCGGTCTTCTTGCCGTTGATCATCTCGGCGGCCACGGCGTTCTGGTTGTCGTTGGTCCAGGTGAAGTTGCGCACCAGCTCGTACGCCTTCCCGCCGCGCTCGGCGAACCGCCTGCTGACGATCTTGTCCAGCAGGTACGGCGGGTAGTCGCAGGCGACCCTGGCGGGCACGTCGTCGCAGCCGACCGCGTACGGGGGCAGGTTGACCTTGACCAGTTTGACCTTGGTGAACAGCCATTGCGGTTCGTAGAAATACATGAGCAGGGGCGTGCGGGTGCGCGCCGCCGTCTGCGCGGCCTTGATCAGCGCGTCCTCGCTGCCGGAGTAGACGACCTTGTAATCGAGGCCGAGGTTCTTGATGAGAACCTCGTCGTTGGTGACGAATGTCGGGTCCCCGTCGAGTACCTGACCCAAATTTCCGGTTTTGGCGGTCCGGAATAGGTGTGCGTACTTGTTCAGGTTCCGATAGTCGGTTATGTCGGGATATTTCTTGGTCATCCACTCGGGGACGTACCAACCGATCACGCCTTTGTTGCCGGTGAGCCCGGCCGACAGCGCCACCTTCTTCTGCTCGATGTACTCCTTCTTCAGGTCGTTGTGTCCCCAGTTCTCGACGATCACGTCGACCTTGCCGGATTCGAAATCGCGCCAGGAATCGCTCTCGTTGTTCTTGCGCGTGTTGACCTTGTAACCCAGCTCGTGTTCGAGCAGGTAGGCCAGGACGGCGGCCTGGGCCTCGTACCCGACCCAGGCGTGCACGTCGATGTTGACCGTGCCCTTGGCGGCGGCCCCGGTCTCGGGGGCGCCGCCGGAGCAGGACGTCAGGAGCAGGGCCGCGAGCAGCGGCCCGGCCAGCTTCTTGGTTCGCATGAGAGGTCTCCGCGACCGCGCCTCCGCCGGCGGGCGGCCGGCGCGGACGCGGTCAAGAGGGGTCACTTGGGGAGCCAGGCCTGCCACTTGGCGGTGTTGACCTCGACCCACTTCTTGGCGGCCTGCTCGCCGGTCAGGCCGTTGTTGGTCATGTCGTTGGCGACCGCGTTCTGGTCCTCGTTGGTCCAGCTGAAGTTCTTGACCAGCTCGTACGCCTTGCCGCCGGTGTCGGCGAACTTCTTGCTGACGATCTTGTCGAGGTCCAGCTCGGCGTAGTCGCAGGCGACCTTCTTGGCGTCGGCGTCGCAGCCCTCGGTGTACGGGGGCAGGTTCACCCGGGTCAGCTCGACCTTGTCGAACAGCCAGTGGGGCGTCCAGAAGTAGAACAGCAGCGCCTTCTTCTGCGCCTGCGCCTGCTCGGCCGCCTTGAGCAGGGCCGCCTCGCTGCCGCCGGTCACCACCTTGTAGTTCAGCTTGAGGTTCTTGACCAGGGCCTCGTCGTTGGTGACGTAGCTCGGGTCGCCGTCGAGGAGCTGGCCCTTGCCGCCGGACTCCGACGTCTTGAACAGGTCGGCGTACTTGTTCAGGTTCTTGTAGTCGGTGATGTCGGGGTACTTGTCGGCCATCCACTTGGGCACGTACCAGCCGATGACGCCCTTGTTGCCGGTGGAGCCCGCCGAGAGCGCGACCTTCTTCTCGTCGATGAACTTCTTCTTCAGGTCCGGATGGCCCCAGTTCTCGATGATGACGTCCACGTCGCCCGTCTCGAAGCCCTCCCAGGCGACCTGCTCCTTGATCTCGGGCAGCTGCACGTCGTACTTGAGCTCGTTCTTCAGCAGGTAGGCGACGACGTTCGCGCTGGCCTCGTAACCGACCCACGGGTTGATCGCGATCTTGACGGTGCCGGTCGTCGCCGCGCCTGAGGCGGCGCCGGCCGACGGGGCGGCGGAGCTGGGGGAGGTCTCCACCTTGGCGCCACCGCCGCAACCCACGGCGGTGAGGCCGACAACGAGCAGGCCTGCGAGCAGGCGAATCTTCATGTGCGCTTCCTCTTTCGGGGGGAAGGGCGCCTGTCGGCGCCCTGCGTGATGCGGTCGAGCATGACTCCGAGCAGGACGGTCGCGATGCCCGCCACGAAGCCCATGCCGAAATCCGTGCGCTGGGAGAAGCCGACGACCACGTCGTAGCCGAGCGCGCCCGCCCCGACCAGGCCGCCGACGACGACCATGGCCAGCGTCATCACGATGCCCTGGTTGGCGGCGAGCAGGATGGCCCGCCGCGCCATCGGCAGCTGCACCTTCCACAGCAGCTGGCCCGGGGTCGAGCCGGCCGACGCGGCCGCCTCGACGACCGTGCCGGGCACCCCTCTGATGCCGTCCTCGACCAGGCGCACCACGGGCGGCACCGCGTAGATCACCGAGGCGAAGATCGCGGTGAACCGGGTCGTCTCGAACAGGGCCAGCGCCGGGAGCAGGTAGACGAACGCGGGCATGGTCTGGGCGGCGTCCAGCAGCGGGCGCTGAACGGCCGACCAGCGTGGCGAGCGGGCCGCGGCCACCCCCAGCAGCAGGCCGACGACGAGGGTGACGAGCACCGCCACCGCGACCGTGGTCATCGTCTGCATGGCGTGCTCCCACACGCCGAGCAGCGCGATCGCCAGCAGGCAGCCGAGCGCGGTCAGCGCCGGGCGTACCCCGCTCACCCGCCAGGCCAGGGCCAGCACCGCGAGGGCGACCAGCCACCACGGGGCGGAGGTGAGCAGGCCCTCCAGCGGGTTGAGCAGGAAGGCCGAGGTCAGGTCCTTGACGAACGTCGTGACCGGGTACCAGGTCGTCTCCGCCCAGCGGACGGCGTCGTTCACCGCGCCGGCGAAGGTGACCGTCAGGCCGTCGGGCCAGCCCGCGGGCAGCGCGAGCCCGGCCGCCACGCCCGCGACCGCCAGCGCCGCCGCGACCGCCAGGTCCGGCCGGCCGAGCGACGCGTGCGCCTCGCGGCGGGCCACCGACATGAGCATGCGGTCGAGCACGACGGCCATGACCACGATGGCCAGGCCCGCCGGGAGCATGATGCCGACCTGGGCCCGCGACAGGCCGCGGATGATGTCGCCGCCCAGGCCGGGGGCCGAGATCAGGTTCGCGATCACGACCATCGACAGCGCCATCATGATGGTCTGGTTCACCGCCAGCGCCATCGTCGGACGGGCCAGCGGCAGCTGCACCTTGAACAGCGTCTGACGGCGGGTCGCGCCGAGCGACGCCGACGCCTCGACCGCCGTGGCGGAGACCCCCTCGACGGCCAGCGCGGTGATCCGGATCGCGGGCGGGATCGAGTAGATCATCGTCGCGATGGCCCCGGCCGGCGCGCCGATGTGGAAGAACAGCACGAGCGGCGCCAGGTAGGCGAACGTCGGCATGATCTGCATGACGTCCAGCACCGGCGTCAGCACCCGCCGCACCCGCGCCGACAGCCCGGCCCAGACGCCGAGCGGCACGCCGACCGCCAGCGACAGCAGCACCGAGGCCGCCACCAGCGCCAGCGTGTCCACGCTCGACTGCCACAGGCCGAGCACCCCGAACGCGCCCACGCCCGCCGCCGCGAGCAGCGCGATGCGCCAGCCGCCCGCGAGCCAGGCCAGCGCGGCCAGGACGCCGATGAGACCCGGCCAGTTCAGGGCGGTGAGCACGGTCTGGAAGAAGGTGTAGACGCCGTCGACGAACAGCCGGATGTAGTTGAGGAAGTACAGGAAGAGCGGGCTCTCGTTGCGGTGGTCGTCGATCCATTCGCGCAGCTCGGTGACCGCCAGGAACTGCGGCGCCTCCTTGTCGTGCGGCAGCGTCCCGGTGCCGCGGAAGACCAGGTACGCCACCGCGAACAGGACCGCGACCCCGGCGGGAGCGGCCCATCTGGGGATCTTGAGCCTGGTGGGGGCGCTGACCGCGGTGGTGCTCACGCGCCTGCCCTCACCGCGGCGTCCGCGCCGGCGAGGAAGGACAGCAGGTCCACTCGGTCCACGACGCCGGTCAGCTCGTCGCCGTCCATCACCCGGATCGGGCGGGAGGAGGCCGAGGCCGCGGCGATGGCGTCCTTGACCAGGGTGGTGGCGGGGAGCTGGGGGCCGTCCAGCGGCTCGCCGGGCTCGGGGGCGCGGCAGATCCAGCGCAGCGTCAGCACGTGGCTGCGCGGCACGTCGCGGACGAAGTCGGCCACGTAGTCGTCAGCCGGCGCGCCCACCAGCTCCTCGGCCGTGCCCAGCTGCACGATCGAGCCGGCCCGCATGATGGCGATGCGCTCGCCCAGCTTGAGCGCCTCGGACAGGTCGTGGGTGATGAACACCATCGTCTTGCCGACCTCGCGGTGGAGCCGGATCACCTCGGTCTGCATGTCCCGCCGGATCAGCGGGTCGAGCGCGCTGAACGGCTCGTCGAACAGCATGACCTGGGGATCGACGGCCAGCGCGCGGGCCAGGCCGACGCGTTGCTGCATGCCGCCGGAGAGCTGGTCGGGGTAGGCGCCGGCGTACCCGTCGAGGCCGACGAGGGTGAGGATCTCGGCGGCCCGCGCGTGCCTGGCGGCCCTGGGGGTGCCCTGGATCTCCAGGCCGTAGGCGACGTTGTCGATGACCCTGCGGTGCGGCAGCAGGCCGAAGTGCTGGAAGACCATGCTGACCCGGTGGCGGCGCAGCTCGCGCAGCCGGGCGGGGGAGGCGCGGCCGACGTCCTCGCCGCCGATGCTGATGCGGCCGGCGGTGGGCTCGACGAGCCTGGTCAGGCAGCGTACGAGGGTGGACTTGCCGCTGCCCGACAGGCCCATGACGACGAAGACCTCGCCGGGGCGCACCTCGAAGCTCACGTCGCGGACGGCGGCGGTGCAACCGGTCTTCTCTCGCAGAGCGGCGGGGTCGAGGTGTCTGTCCTCGCTGTCCAGCACCTTTTGCGCCCTGGATCCGAAGATCTTCCAAAGCCCTTCGACGCTGATGGCCGCGCTGTCGGGAGAATCCCGCACCCTCGCCTCCTCGATTGCCGAGGGCTCAACATATGCGGTGAATAACGCAAATCTCAACGCTGTGACCTGTGAGAGACCTGGCTGCTCCTCCCGTGTTATGCGCTTGGAACGAACTAAACGCCCATAGATGGACATACGAATGTATAGGGGGCTATTTCTGGTTGAGTGGGCGGCGAGATGGGGCTCCAGCTTTCGTCCCACTGGGCACAGAAGTTGAATTTCGCACCGATATGTGCGGGTGGCCACCTCCGCTTAGGATGTGTTCCAATTACCCGCACTTGCTGATTTCTCCCAAGGGCCACAGCCCTGACAAATACGCCGATTCGGGCGAGGTGCGTTCGGTGACAACACAGCTGGGCGAGCGGCAGGCCGTCGAAGGCAACTGGCGCCTGCGCAATTGGCGCGTACGTGCGCGCCTGGTCGCCCTCATCCTGGTGCCGACCGCCGCCGCCGTGCTGCTGGGCGGCGTCCAGGTGCTGTCCTCGACGGGCGCCGCCGCCGACTACGACCGGACGAACCGATTAGCCGTGCTGTCGGAGCAGGTGGGCGACCTGACCCACCAGCTCGCCGGTGAGCGGGCCAAGACCGCCTGGTACATCGCCAGGAACCGGCCCGTGAACGGGCTCGGCGGCGTCCGGTCCCAGATGGACCAGGTGGACGTCGCCATCAGGGAGGTACGCGGCACCGCCCAGCAGATCCTGGCCGACGTCGAGGGCCGCACCGCCGACCAGATCGAGAACATGCTCACCCGCCTGGACGACCTGACCTCGCTGCGCGAGCAGGCGATGGACGCCGACCTGCTGCCCGGCCCCGCCGTCGACCTCTACACGACGGTGATCGGCGACCTCCTCTCCATCCACACCGAACTGATCAAGGGCAGCTCCGACGACGAGCTGTTCCGCCAGACCCGCATGCTGGACGGCCTGGCCAGGGCCAAGGAGAGCGTCTCCTACCAGCAGGCGCTGCTCACCACCGTCCTCGTCGAGGGCGCCTTCGGCCAGGACCAGCTCAAGCGCTTCCTCGGCGAGCTGTCCGCCGAGACCGCCGACCGCAGGGGCTTCGCCGCCGAGGCCACCGCCGACGAGCGCCGCTTCTTCGACGAGACCGTCAACGGCCGCAGCGCCGACCGCATGTTGTTCCTGCGCGAGCTGGTGCTCATCAGGGCCTCGGCCTCGCTGCCGCTGCGCGGGCTGGACCTGGCCAAGCGCGACGACGCCAAGGAGTGGTTCGACGCCTCCAACGTCGTCGTGGACTCCATGCGCAAGGTCGAGCAGCGCCAGGCCGCCGGGATCGTGGCGCGCAGCGCCACGCTCAGCGCCGAGGAGCAGCGGCGGGCGCTGGTCATCGCGGGCGCGGTGCTCGCGCTGCTGGTCGCCGTCCTGCTGATCACCACCGGCGTGGCCAGGTCGCTGGTCCGGCCGCTGCGCAGGCTGCGCGGCGAGGCGCTGGAGATCGCCGGGCGCCGCCTGCCGGACTTCGTCCAGCATCTGCGCGAGTCGCGCGACGGCGCGGTCGACGCCGAGGTGCCGCCCATCGGCATCTTCTCCAGGGACGAGGTCGGCGAGGTCGCCCGCGCCTTCGACGAGGTGCACCGCGAGGCCGTCCGGCTGGCGGGCGACGAGGCGCGGCTGCGCTCCAACGTCAACGCGATGTTCGTCAACCTGTCGCGGCGCAGCCAGACCCTGGTCGAACGGCAGCTCACCCTGATCGAGCGCCTGGAGCGCGGCGAGCGCGACGACGAGCGCCTCGGCGACCTGTTCAAGCTCGACCACCTGGCCACCCGCATGCGCCGCAACAGCGAGAACCTGCTGGTCCTGGCCGGTCAGGAGGCCGCGCGCAAGTGGAGCGAGCCGGTCGAGCTCATGGACATCGTGCGCGCGGCGCTCGGCGAGGTCGAGAGCTACGACCGGGTCAGCGTCCAGGCGCAGTCGGACGTCGCCATCGCCGGGCAGGCCGTCACCGACGTGGTGCACCTGCTGGCCGAGCTGGTCGAGAACTCGGTCTCGTTCTCCTCGAAGGACACCAAGGTGATCATCTCCAGCAGCCGCATCGACGGCGGCGGGCTGATGGTCTCGGTGACCGACAACGGCATCGGCATGACCCCCGAGGAACTGGCCGAGGCCAACTGGCGGCTGGCCCACCCGCCGGTCGTGGACGTGTCCGTGTCGCGGCGGATGGGCCTGTTCGTGGTCGGGCGGCTGGCGCTGCGGCACAGCATCAAGGTGCAGCTCCGCCGCCAGGACATCGGCGGGCTGACCGCGATGGTGCTGATCCCGGAGATGCTGCTCGCCGCCGTCCCCGGCACGGTGGCCGGGCACCTGCACGGCTCGATGGCCGCGGCCGCGCACACCCCGGCCATGTCCGCCGTGGGCCGCCCGGACCAGGGACGCGCCGAGCCCTTCCAGAGCGCCGAGTCCTTCCAGACTGCCGAGCCGTTCCAGAGCGCCGAGCCGTTCCGAAGCGCTGAGCCGTTCCGAAGCGCCGACCCGTTCCGCAGCGCCGACCCGTTCCAGAGTGCCGAGCCCTTCCAGGGCGCCGAGTCGTACGCGCCGCCCACGGCCCCGATGCCCGCCTACGGGCACCCGTCGTTCGACCCCATGCCGTCGGCGTCCGAGTCGTCGTGGTTCACCTCGTCCTCCTCGCAGTCGGTCGAGCAGCCGGAGCCGCCGGCGTCCGGGGCGTCGTACCCGTCGTTCGCCACAGGGCCCGAGCCGGCCGGGCCGGCGGCCGGGAACGAGTTCCTGCCGATCTTCGCCTCCGTCGAGGAGAGCAGCTGGTTCAGCAAGGCCGCGCCGACCGCCGACCGGCGGGACCCGGCCTGGTCGTCGCCCGCCGACCAGGGCTGGCAGGCGGCGAACACGACCGCCGAGCCCGCCCAAGGCGGCACCACGAACTCCGGCCTGCCCAAGCGCACGCCGCGAGCGAATCTGGTACCGGGTACCGCGGTTCCCCAGCCGCCGCCCGTGCCGGCTCCTCCGCCGTCCCCCGACCGGCTGCGCAGCCGGCTGGCCAGCTACCAGCAGGGCGTGCGCAAGGGCCGAGCCGAGCTAGAGGAGGACTGATGAAGGAACTGAGCCAGGGGGCCAGGGACATCAACTGGCTGGTGAGCGCGTTCGTCGAGGAGGTGCCCGGCGTGGCCCACGCCGTGGTCGTCTCCGCCGACGGCCTGCCGATGGCCTTCTCCCGCGGCTTCCCCAAGGACCGCGCCGACCAGCTCGCCGCCATCGCGGCCGGGCTGGTCAGCCTGACGCAGGGGTCGGCGCGGGTGTTCGAGGGCGGCGGCGTCACGCAGACCCTGGTGGAGATGGAACGCGGGCTGCTGCTGGTGATGTCGATCAGCGACGGGTCGTGCCTGGCGGTGCTGGCCGCGCCCGACTGTGACATGGGCCTGGTGGCGTACCAGATGACGATTCTGGTCGAACGCACGGGGCAGGTGCTGACCCCTGCCGTACGGGCGGAGTTGTCATCCGCGCGCCCCTGGTGATGGGAGTGGACGTTGGCATCGTGGCATGACGGGGAGCCGGAGCCCCAGCGCAGCTCGCTGGTGCGCATGTACGCCGTGACCGGCGGCAGGACGGCGCCGCGCACCGGCCTGGCCATGGAGGCGCTGGTCTCGTCGGCGACCTCGGCCCGGCTCGGCATGACCTACACCCGCGAGTACCGCGCGATCAGCGAGCTGTGCCGCCAGGTGCGCTCGGTGGCCGAGATCTCCGCGCTGCTGGCCGTGCCGCTCGGCGTGGCGCGGGTGCTGGTCGCCGACATGGAGGCGGACGGGCTGGTCAAGGTCTACCAGCCGCAGCTGGAGGCCGGGCTGCCGGACCGCAGGCTGCTGGAGAGGGTCCTGAGTGGACTTCGCCGGCTCTAGCCCAGCGCTCACCTCGACGAAGATCGTCGTGGCGGGCGGGTTCGGCGTGGGGAAGACCACCTTCGTCGGCGCGGTGTCGGAGATCGTGCCGCTGACCACCGAGGCCGTGCTGACGGACGCCTCGGCCGGCATCGACGACCTCGCGCACACCCCGGGCAAGTCCACCACCACGGTCGCGATGGACTTCGGCCGCGTCTCCCTCGAACGCGACCTGATCCTCTACCTGTTCGGCACGCCCGGCCAGCACCGGTTCTGGTTCATGTGGGACGACCTGGTGCGCGGCGCGATCGGCGCGGTCGTGCTGGTGGACACCCGCCGCCTGGCCGACAGCTTCCCCGCCGTCGACTACTTCGAGGAGGCCGGGCTGCCGTTCGTCGTCGGCCTGAACGGCTGGGACGGTCGCTTCCCGCACGTGGAGAGCGAGGTGCGCGAGGCGCTCACGCTCTCACCGCAGGTGCCCATCGTGCGCACGGACGCGCGGGCCCGCCAGTCGGTCAAGAACACCCTGATCACCCTGGTCGAGCACGTGATCGGCGCCCGTCCCTACTGAGCGTTCCACCAGTACGCGGCCACCAGCTCGGCCACCAGCGTCTCGGTGAGCAGCGCCACGCCGGGGTCGTCGTCGTGCGCGTAGCGGATCGCCGCCGCGGCGTCCTTCACCTCGCCGCCCACGGAGATCACCGTGGAGCCGCGCTCGCGCACCCAGTCCATGGCCTGCTCGTCGTAGCGGGAGCCGGGGAAGAGCAGCGCCCGGTAGTCGAGGGTCTTGGTGAGGTAGACGTCGACGTGCGACCAGTCGCCCGCCTCGCAGGCGTCGGCCGCGCGGCGCGGGCCCTCGCGGAACATCAGCGCCGACTGCTCGGCCGACGACAGCCGCTCGGCGGGGGCGATCGTGTAGACGCCGTGGGGCCCGTCCAGGAGCTCCATGGTCAGCGGGAGCCATTCGTCCCGGCGGTCCAGGAGGTCGCGGGTGGCCTCGGCGGCGCGGGTGAGCAGCGCGGGCAGGTCGCCGCCCGTCCTGGTGAGCCGGGCTTCGAGCGCCAGCAGCAGGGCCAGCGTGTGCTGGAACGTCCGGCAGGCCACGCCGCCGCGCTCCTCGCCCGCGCCCATGGGGACGACCAGGTCGGCCGCCTCGGTGACGGGCGAGCCGGGCACGTTGGTGATCGCGGCCACGTACGACGGGCCCCCGGCGTAGCGGGCGAGGGCGTCGAGGGTCTCGCGGCTGCCGCCGGTGGCCGAGATCGGCACGACCAGCGTGTCCGGCCCGGCCGGGTAGGTCGCCGCGGCCGAGGCGTAGTCGGCGTAGGCGTCCACGCCGGCCGCGCGCAGGCGCAGGGCCGCCACCCCGGCGGCGTACCGGGAGCTGCCCATGCCGAGGAACAGCACCCGGCGCACGCCCTCGGGCAGCCCGGCGAAGGGATCGGCCGCGCGCAGCCTGTCGGCGAGGGCGGCCAGGGCGGCGGGCTTGGCCTCCAGGTCGGCCAGGTAGAGCTCGGGATTCACGGCAGGTTCTCCTCGGGGTACCAGGTGCGCAGCACGCCCATGGGGGCGTAGCGCCAGCGGGGCAGGTGGCGGGCGGCGTAGATCAGCTCGCGGCACTCCTGCTCGACCTCGAACGGGCGGATCAGGGTCTCCTCCAGCAGGTCGGAGCGGCCGAGGCCGGACAGGCGGTCGCGGTAGGCGTCCAGCAGGCCGGCCCGGGCCCGCGCCGCCCAGGCCGCGGCGTGGGCGGGCGGGGTGCCCCGGCGCTTGACGGCGACCTGGGCCACGTGCTCCAGGCTGGTGGTGAGCTGGGCGACGTCCCTGGCGGCCGGCTGGCGCACGCCGGTGTCGGCCACGGTCGGGTTGCCGTCGAAGTCGATCACGGCGTAGCCGTCGCGCCACCGCAGGATCTGGCCGACGTGCAGGTCGCCGTGGATCCTGATCACCGGGCCCGCGAAGCCCGCGCGCAGCGGCTCCAGCTCGCCGGCCAGGGCGCCGGCCCGCGTGGCCAGCCACGCGCCGTCGGCGCCGCCGGTGAGGGCGAGCGCCTCGGCCAGCGCGTCCGCGGCCCGCGCCGCCGGGTCCGCCTGCCGCGCGGACGAGCCGCCGGGCAGGGTGGACAGCGCGACGTGCAGGTCGGCGGCCAGCCGGCCGAGCTCGCCGGCGAACCGCGTGCCGCCGGACTCGGCCTCGTCCACGCACCACTCCCAGCCGTCGCGCGCCTCGGGCAGGTAGCCGGTCACCAGCGCGAGCAGCTCCTCGCCGGCGTCCGACGCGCGGGTCAGCGCCAGGTACGGGGGCGCGGTGCCGGTGAAGCCGACCTCGACGAGGTGGGCGAAGATCTCGGGCGTCGGGTGGGGCAGCGGGACCGGCGGGGCCAGCCACTTCACGACCATCCGCTCGTCCACCACGACCGAGTGGTTGGTCTGGTCGACGTGCGGCCCGAAGCCGCGCTCGGCGGCCGTCGCCGCGAGGACGGGAAGGTCATGGAACCGGCGGACGGCGAACGGGGGCGGCGGGTCGTGCGCCAGCGCCCGCAGCAGGCTCGCGGACAGGCCGTGATCCCGGTCGGAGACGGGCTCCGCCGCGAGGGCGGCGAGCCGAGGCGCAATTGAATCCCAGTTCAACAGATTGACCATCGTTCCCGATCGACGTGTGGAAGGAAGTCTCGCTCATGTTGATATCCGCTGCAACTTCGCCCTCTTCGGAGCCCGTCCGCGTATTAGGGGAAAAGCGCCTGCGCCGGTCAGGAGGGTACGGTCCCGCCCCCGGTGCTCGCTCCGGGCCGCCCCTGCCTCCATGCGCCAGTGGGGTCCGCGCGGTGTCACCGCGACCGATAACCCGCTCTGAGCGGATCCGGATCGTTCACCCGTTCGCTGAGCACCCGCCAGGGATCGCACGCTCCCGAGCCGATAGATTACGGCTGGGAGAGATGGCGCGAAGAGCGCGGCCCAAAGGCGGTCCGTACGCGAGGTGAGAGGTCCCTCACGGACCGGGATGAGGCGACTCCGTTATTGAATCTCGATTCAACACTCTGATCAAACTTCCTGGTAGCAATGTCGGGAAAAGTCTTGCTCATGTTGATTTCTGCTGCAACACTCCTGCTCTGGTCTGCCGTGTCCAGTAAGGTCGCGCGACCCCTCAATCCTCAGCACCAGAAGGAGTAGCGGCCGTGTCCCGTAACCGGTTCACCCGTCGTCTTCCGGCCGCCGTGGCGGTGGCCGGCCTCGCGCTAGCCGTCGCGGCGTGCGGCGGTGGGTCGTCGAGCAGCTCAGACGGCACGACCGCGGCCAAGGCCGAACAGCTCCAGCCCAACGCCGACCTGACCAAGCAGTCGCTCCAGGTGACCGTCTGGCCGGGCTACACCCCGGAGGAGCTGCCCGAGAAGGTCAAGCAGCAGCTCAAGGTCAAGGAGATGGGGATCACCAACCACGACACGAACGAGCTGGCGATGGCCAAGCTGACCGCCTCCGGCGACAGCGGCATCGACGTGGCGTTCGTGTCCGGCCAGTACGCCCAGGCGCTCAACGCCCAGGGCCTGCTGGAGCCCATCCACGCGGAGCTGATCCCCAACCTGGCCAATCTCTACCCCGAGGCCACGCAGCTCTCCTACGACAAGGGCAACAAGTACTCGGTGCCCTACACCTGGGGCACCACCGGCATCTGCTACCGCAGCGACCTGGTGAAGACGCCGCCGACGAGCTGGAACGACATCCTCAAGCCCGCCTCCTGGGCCGAGAAGAAGGTCACCATGATGACCACCGAGCGCTGGCTGGTCCTGCCCGCGCTCAAGGCGCTCGGCTACTCGGTCAACACCGAGAAGGACGAGGAGATCGCCAAGGCCAAGGAGCTCCTGGTCTCGCAGAAGCCGCACCTGCTGCGCTACGACGACACCACCTTCGGCGACCGGCTGAAGTCCGGCGAGGCCATCATGGTCGAGGCGTGGGACGGCTGGTGCCCGACCACGGACGAGAAGCAGAACATCAAGTTCGTGGTGCCGAAGGAGGGCAGCGACCTCTGGGTGGACACCATGGTGATCATGAAGTCCTCCAAGAACAAGGAGGCGGCCCACGCCTTCATCAACATGATCCTCGACCCGGAGATCCACCGCTGGGCGGCCGAGAACATCAACTACAAGGTCCCCAACAAGGCCGCCATGGACAAGGTGACCATCCCCAAGGGCTCGCTGCTGGACATCAAGCCGGCGGAACTGCTCAACGGTGAGTCGATCATCGACCTGGGACAGGCGTCGACCAAGTTCAGCCGCCTGTCGCAGGAAGTCACGGCCGGATAGTCGTTGGTGCAGTGAGATCCGAGGTCAAGGCCCGGCCGGTGTCCCGTAAGCGGGGTCGCCGGCTGGGCGCGTTCGTTTTCCTTTCGCCAGGTCTGACGTACCTGGTCGTGCTCCTCCTCGTGCCGCTGGCGCTGGTGCTCAGCTACACCGTCTTCCAGCGGGGGCGCTTCGGGGGCATCGTCTACGAGTTCACGCTGGAGAACTTCCAGCGCCTGTTCGACTCCCTCTACCTGAACGTCGTCGGCGACTCGCTGAAGATGGCGACGATCGCCACGCTGATCGCGTTGCTGCTCGGCTACCCGACGGCGTACCTGATCGCCCAGCTCCCGTCGAAGTGGAAGACGATCGCCCTGGTGGCGGTCGTGCTGCCCTTCTGGACGAACTTCATCATCCGCGTCTACGCGTGGATCATCATGCTCAGCAGTCAGGGGCTGCTCAGCTCCCTGCTGGGCAAGGAGATGGAGCTGCTGTACACCCAGGGCGCGATCGTCACCGGGCTGCTCTACTCGTACCTGCCGCTCATGGTGCTGCCGTTGTACTCCTCGATCGAGAAGCTCGACCCGCAGTTGCGCGAGGCGTCGGCGAACCTCGGGGCCTCGGCGTTCACCACGTTCCGGAAGGTGACGCTGCCGCTCACCCTGCCCGGCGCGCTGACCGGGGCGATGTTCGTGTTCGTGCCGAGCTTCGGCAACTTCGTCATCCCCGAGATGCTCGGCGGCAACAAGTCCATCATGGTGGGGAACCTGATCCGCAACCAGTTCCTGGTCGCGCGCGACTGGCCGTTCGGCTCGGCGCTGGTGCTGGCGCTGATCGCGGTGCTGATCCTGCTGCTGCTCGTGCAGGCGTGGGCGGCCCGCCGTGCGTAGACCCAAGCTGCTGTACGTGCCGTTCTGGGCGACCTACGCCTTCCTGTACGTGCCGATCATCGTCCTGGTCGTCATGTCGTTCAACTCCGGCAAGTCGGCCTACACCTACGAGGGCTTCAGCCTCAAGTGGTACGGCGAGCTGGCCGCCGACGAGAAGATCCGAGAGGGCCTGGTCAACACCCTGATCGTGGCCCTCGGCTCGACGGCGATCGCCACCGTGCTGGGCACGTTGCTGGCCGTCGGCCTGGCCCGGTACACCAGATCGAAGCTGCTCGACGCGATCTCGCTCATGCCGGCCGTGCTGCCCGACCTGGTGCTCGGGATCGGACTGCTGGTCCTGTACGCCCTGATCAACACCTTCCTGGCCCAGTGGGACGCCCAGTTCGCGCTGGGCCTGCCCACGGTGACCATCGCGCACGCCGTGTTCTCGATGGCGTTCGTCGCGGCGGTGGTGCGCACCCGGCTCACCAACGCCGACACCTCGCTGGAGGAGGCCTCGCGCGACCTGGGGGCCGGGCCGGTGGTCACGTTCATGAAGGTCACGCTGCCGCAGCTGGTGCCCGGGATCGTCGCCGGGGCGCTGCTGGCGTTCACGCTGTCGCTGGACGAGTTCGTGATCGCCTTCTTCACGATCGGCAACGCCGAGCCGACGCTGCCGATCGTCATCTACTCAATGGTTCGTTTCGGGGTGACCCCGAAGATCAACGCGCTGGCCGCGATCCTGCTCCTCGTGAGCTTCACGGCGGTGATCGCCGGGCAGCGGATGACCAAGATCGGGAAATCACGTGCTCAGGATTGACGGGGTCACCCGCAGGTTCGGTGACGTCACCGCGCTCGACGGCGTCTCGCTGGAGATCGAGCAGGGCGAGTTCTTCGCCCTGCTCGGGCCCTCCGGCTGCGGCAAGACCACCCTGCTGCGCATCATCGCCGGGTTCGAGACGCCGGACGCCGGCACGGTCACGCTCGACGGCGAGGACCTGCTGTCCAAGCAGCCCAACCGGCGGCCGATCAGCCTCATGTTCCAGTCGTACGCGCTGTTCCCGCACATGACCGTGGCCAAGAACGTGGCCTACGGCCTGGAGCGGGAGAAGCTGCCCCGGCAGGAGATCAAGCAGCGGGTCGGCGAGGTGCTGGAGACCGTGGGCCTGTCGGCGCACGCCTCGCGCAAGCCCGCGCAGCTGTCCGGCGGCCAGCGGCAGCGGGTCGCGCTGGCCCGCTCCATCGTCAAGCGGCCGCGGCTGCTGCTGCTCGACGAGCCGCTGTCGGCCCTGGACAAGAAGGTCCGCGCGGACATGCAGCTGGAGCTCAAGCGGCTGCAGAGCGAGGTCGGCATCACCTTCGTGGTCGTCACGCACGACCAGGAGGAGGCCATGTCGCTGGCCGACCGCATCGCGGTCTTCGACAGCGGCAGCGTGCGCCAGGTGGACGCCCCCGTGGCCCTGTACGAGCGCCCGCGCTCGCCGTTCGTGGCCGACTTCGTCGGGGCGAACAACCTGTTCGAGGGCGTCTGCACCGGCCTGGACGGGATCAAGAGCGAGGAGTTCGGCATGCTGGCCGGCACGCCGCTCGAAGACCTGGCCGCCGACTCCAAGGCGCTGCTCGCGGTGCGGCCCGAGAAGATCGAGCTGGCCGACGAGAACGCGACGCGGGGCCTGAAGGGCAGCGTCCTGGACGTGAGCTTCTACGGCGGCGTCTCGCACATCTCCGTGGACGTGCCGGGACGGGCCAAGCCCGTGCTCGCCGCGGTGCAGGGGGCGAGCACGGTGCAGCCCGGCGCCAAGGTGAAGGTGCGCTGGGAGGCCCAGGACGCCGTCATCATGGCGGTCGATCAATGAGCCAGGTCGTTGCCCGTCGCCGCCCGCGCGTACGACAGGATCAGCTCGGCCGCCTCGTCGGGGCCGATCAGCGGGTGCCTGGCGGTGATGCGGTAGCCGTAGGCGTCCTCCAGGGCCACCAGGTTGCGCGCGACGGTCACGGAGTCGGCCGTCAGCCGGAAGACCCCGAGCGCGGCCCCGGTGTCCAGGATCGCCTGGTACATCGACACCTGGCGGTCGTACAGCGAGGTGAGCAGCACGCCGTAGACCCGGTTGCGGCCCGCGGCGCCGCCCAGCTCGTTGAGCAGGCGGACGTCGGGGTCGAGCGGCCCGGTCGGCAACCCCGACCGGATCGTGACGACCAGCTTCTCGACCGGGTCGGTGAAGTCGGCCAGGCGGCGCATGCGCAGCTCGTAGAACCGCTCCATGCCCGCGTGCTGCGCCTCGACCAGCAGTTCGCCCAGGTCGGGGTAGTGGTAGAGCACGGCGCCGGAGGTCAGACCGGCCTCCTCGGCGACGTGCGAGAGCTGTACTCCGTCGATGCCGTGGCGGATGATGGCTCGGCGCGCGGCCTCGATCAAGTCGATGCGCCGGTCACTACGGCTTTTGCGCTGGGCCACGACCACCACCCCCCGTGCGTTTGGTCACCATTCAGATCGGCCGTGACCATAGTGCACTTAACTTGCGCTTCACGCTAGATGAGTATTTGAATTCCTCTTCAATTTGACGAGTTCCCCCGGAGTTCACGATGTCCCTCACCATCCTGTTCATGCCAGAGAGCGCGTACGGCCCCACGAACAACTGCATCGGCGTCGGCGACATTCTCCGCCGTCGCGGGCACCGCGTCGTCTTCGCCGCGGAGTCGTCCTGGAAGGGCAAGCTCGAAGCGCTCGGCTTCGAGGAGGATCTCGTCGACCTGGCCCCGCCGCCCGAGAACGCCGAGGAGCAGGACGCCGGCCAGTTCTGGAAGGACTTCATCCGCGAGACCGCGCCGGAGTACCGCAAGAGCACGCTGGAGCAGCTCGACACCGTCATCAAGCCCATCTGGGACTCCCTCATCGACGGCGCCAAGTACTGCGAGCCGCAGCTCAAGGCCATCATCGAGCGGGTGAACCCGGACGTGATCGTCGAGGACAACGTGATCACGTTCCCGGCGCTGCTCACGGCGGGCAAGAAGTACGTCCGGATCGTCTCCTGCAACCCGCTGGAGGTGCGCGGCGAGAACGTCGCGCCGGTCTTCTCCGGCCTGCCCGCGGACGACCGCTCCGGCTGGGACGCCTTCCGCGCCGAGTACGACCGCACCCACCGCGAGATCTGGACCGCCTTCAACGAGTGGTGCGTCGAGCAGGGCACCGCCCCGCTGCCCGACCTGGACTTCATCCACGAGGGCGACCTGAACCTCTACGTCTTCCCCGAGATCCTCGACTACACCGACGCCCGCCCGCTCGGCCCGAGCTGGCACCGGCTCGACTCCTCGGTCCGCGAGACCGACGAGGACTTCACGCTGCCCTTCGAGCGTAATGACGGCTCGCTCATCTACTTCTCGCTCGGCTCACTCGGCTCCTCCGACGTGGAGCTGATGCAGCGCGTGATCGACATCCTGGCCGGCACGCGGCACCAGTACATCGTCTCCAAGGGCCCGCTGCACGAGGAGATCAAGCTCGCCGACAACATGTACGGCGCCGAGTTCCTGCCGCAGACGAAGATCATCCCCCTGTGCGACCTGGTCATCACGCACGGCGGCAACAACACCACCACCGAGGCGGCGCACTTCGGCAAGCCGATGATCGTGCTGCCGCTGTTCTGGGACCAGTACGACAACGCCCAGCGGGTGGACGAGCTGGGCTACGGCGTCCGGCTTTCCACCTACACCTTCACCGACGAGGAGCTGACCGGCGCGGTGGAGCGCCTGCTCGGCGACACCGAGATGCGCGCGAGGCTCGCCGCGGCGGGCGAGGAGATCCGCCGCCGCGACGGCCTGCGCAAGGCCGCCGACCTGATCGAACAGCTCGGCCAGTAGGGATTTCGAGGACCTTCCATGCGTGAACTGATCAACCCCGCCACCGGCCTCCCGTGCGCCGAGATCCCGGACACCCCGGTGGCCGACGTGGCGGCGGCCGTCCGGACCGCCCGGGGCGCGTTCGAGGAGTGGGCCCAGACCACCCCCGCCGAGCGCCAGCGGCTGCTGCTGCGCCTGGCCGACCTGGTGGAGGCCGACGCCGAGGAGCTGACCCGGCTGGAGGTGGAGGAGACCGGCAAGCCGGCGGCCGTCTTCAGGGACGGCGAGCTGCCCTTCGCCGTCGACAACCTGCGCTTCTTCGCCGGCGCCGCCCGTTCGCTCGAAGGGTCGGGGGCCGGGGTGTTCAGCGCCGGCTACACCTCGGTGCTGCTGCGCCGTCCGGTCGGGGTGGTGGGGTCGATCGCGCCGTGGAACTTCCCGTTCGTCATGGCGGTGTGGAAGGTCGGCCCGGCCGTGGCCGCCGGGAACGCCGTGGTCATCAAGCCGGCGCCGCAGACGCCGCGCACGACGCTGCGCCTGGCCGAGCTGTTCGCCAAGGCGGGCGCGCCCGAAGGGCTCGTCCAGGCGGTCACCGGCGACGCCGAGGTCGGCCAGGCGCTGGTCACCGACCCGGGCGTGGACATGGTCAGCGTCACCGGCTCGACCGGCACCGGCCGGGCGGTCATGACCGGCGCGGCGGCCACGCTCAAGCGGGTGCACCTCGAACTCGGCGGCAAGGCGCCCGCCCTGGTCTTCCAGGACGCCGACCTGGCCGAGATGGCCCGCGGCGTGGCCATGGGCGCCACGTACAACACCGGCCAGGACTGCACCGCGGCCACCCGCGTCTACCTCGCCCGCGAGATCTACGACGACGCCGTCGAGGCCATCCGGGCGACCCTCGCCGAGATCACCGTGGGCGACCCCTGGGACCCGGCGACGGACATCGGCCCGCTGATCTCGGCCGCCCACCGCGAGCGCGTGCACGGCTTCGTCGCGCGCTCGGGCGGACGGGTCGTGCACGGCGGCGCGCCCGTCGAGGGGCCGGGGTTCTTCTACCCGCCGACGCTTGTGACCGATGTCGCACAGGACAGCGAGATCGTCCAAGGTGAACTTTTCGGACCGGTCCTTGTGGCGCTGCCGTTCGACGGCGAGGACGAGGCCGTCCGGCTGGCCAACGACACCCCGTACGGGCTGGCCTCGTCGGTGTGGTCGCGCGACGTCGCGCGGGCGATGCGCGTGTCCCATCGGCTCGACGTGGGCGTGACCTGGGTGAACGATCATTTGCCGATCGCCAGCGAGGCGCCGCACGGCGGCGTGAAGGGCAGCGGGTTCGGCAAGGACATGAGCCAGGAGGCGGTGCAGGAGTATTCGGTGACGCGTCACCTCATGGTCAAGCACGCGGCGCCCGTGGAGCGGGATTCGTTCCGGCCCGCCTGAAAACGTGTACGGCGATATGACGCCCAAAGTGTCGCTTTGGGTGCATTTAGTGGGAAATGTGCGGTTGGCCGTCTGGTACGGACTGTGTTCCAATTACCCAGCCGGACAGAATCCCATGCGCCACACGCGTGTCTGATTTCTTTCGAGCACGTACCGGCGAGAGGTAGCGAGAGTCAGTGAGGACGGAAAACCCCAGGCACACGAGGTCAGGGGAGTACACAGGCGGAAGGTTCCGGCTGGGGAACTGGCGTGTGCGCTCGAGGTTGATCGCGCTGATCCTCATCCCCACCATCGTGGGCGTGCTCCTCGCGGGCGTGCAGCTCGCCAACGCCATCGGGACGAGCTCCGAGTACCGCCGGCTGACCCAGGTCGCCGAGCTGGTGCAGCGCATCGGCGGGCTCAACCACGAGCTGGCCAAGGAGCGCACGCTCACCGCGTGGTACGTGACCGACCAGTCGAAGGCAGGGCGGTTCGTCCAGCTCAAGACCCAGCGCGCGGCCGTCGACGCGGCCAAGAAGAAGGTGCTGGCCTCGGCCAACGCCATCGACGCCGCGCACTCGGCCCGTATCCGCGACGGTGTGGAGAACATGCGCCGGTGGCTCACCGGCCTCGACAGCCTCCGCACGTCGATGGTGGCCGAGGGCACGCCCCCGCGAGCCGCGATCACCACGTACACCACCATGATCGGCGTCTTCTCCGCGATCCAGGGCGACCTGGGCGACGGCGTGAACGACGACGACCTCCAGGGTGACGTGGCCGCCCTCGGCTCGCTGCAGCGGGTCAAGGAAGAAGTCTCCAGGCAGCAGGCCATTCTCATGATCGCGCTCATCGAGCGTGAGCTGGACTACGACGACCTGTCGGAGTTCCTCGGCTCGTGGAGCCGCCAGCAGGCCGAGCTGACCGCCTTCGAGCGGGAGGCCGACCCGGCGGACCTGCGCGCCTACCAGAAGAGCATGCGCGGGCCGGACATCGACCGCGCCGACGCCATGCGGCAGCGCGCCCTGGCCCAGGTCCGCGAGTACAACCGGATCCGCGACCTCGACGTCACCTCCGCTCGCGACCTGAGCCGCTGGTACGACAGCACCACGCTGGCCGGCAACACCATGCGCAAGGTCGAGGACTCCCTGGCCACCAAGATCGTGACCAGGGCCCGCGAGCTGAGCGACACCGAGCAGCGCAACGCCATCATCAGCGGCGCGACCATCCTCGTCCTGCTGCTGCTGGTCCTGATCATCACCACCCGGGTGGCCGGTTCACTGGTCCGCCCGCTGCGCCGGCTGCGCGCCGAGGCGCTCCAGGTGGCCACCACCCGGCTGCCCGAGACCGTCCGCATCCTGCGCGAGTCCGGCGACGGCGCGCAGATGCCCGAAGTGCCCTCGGTCGGCGTCAACACCCGCGACGAGATCGGTGAAGTGGCGCGGGCCTTCGACGAGGTCCACCGCGAGGCGCTCCGGCTGGCCGGCGACGAGGCCAAGCTACGCGCCAACGTCAACGCCATGTTCGTCAACCTCTCCCGCCGCAGCCAGACGCTGGTCGAACGGCAGCTGCAGCTCATCGAGGGCCTGGAGCAGGGCGAGGAGGACGAGCAGCGGCTCGCCAACCTCTTCCGCCTCGACCACCTGGCCACCCGCATGCGCCGCAACAGCGAGAACCTCCTGGTCCTCGCCGGCCAGGAGGCCGCGCGCAAGTGGAGCGAGCCGGTGCCGCTGGTCGACATCGCCCGCGCCTCGCTGTCGGAGGTCGAGAACTACGAGCGGGTCCAGATCAAGATCCCGTCCGGCACGCTGATCGTCGGCCCGGCCGTCACCGACGCCGTCCACCTGCTCGCCGAGCTGATCGAGAACGCGATCTCCTTCTCGCCGCGCGAGAGCAAGGTCGAGGTCTCCAGCGTGGCCGCCGACGGCGGCGTCATGATCTCCATCAACGACCTGGGCATCGGCATGAGCCCCGAGGAGCTCGCCGAGGCCAACTGGCGCCTGGCCAACCCGCCCGTCGTGGACGTCGGCGTCTCCCGCCGCATGGGCCTGTTCGTGGTCGGCCGCCTGGCCCTGCGCCACGGCATCCGCGTCCAGCTCAGCATGCGGGAGACCGGCGGCCTGAGCGCGCTGGTGATGATGCCCGACATGCTCATCAGCGGCGGCGCCGGCATGCCGCAGCAGCCCGGCAGCCAGTACGAGGCGTTCACCACGTTCGACCCGAGCCAGTTCGGCGTCGCCGCCGCGCCCGCCGAGGCGAGCCAGAACGGCGCCCCCGTCTCCGCGCCCGACGCGGCCGACCGGGTGCTGGACACGCAGTGGCCGGGCTCGCTGCCCGCGCCGGGCACCGGCAACTGGCCGTCCTTCGCCGACGAGTCGGCCCAGGAGGAGACCCGCTGGGGATCCTTCGGCGAGGAGCCGGGCCGGGACGAGCCGCGCTGGCCGTCGTTCGCCGAGGAGCCCAAGCCGTCCTTCGGTGACGAGCCCAAGCCGTTCTTCGCCGACGAGCCCAAGCCGTTCTTCAGCGATGAGCCGAAGCCGTCCTTCGGTGACGAGCCCAAGCCGTTCTTCGCCGACGAGCCGCCCGCGGCCCAGCCGCAGCCGCAGCCGCAGGCCCAGTCCCCGTGGGGCGAGCAGCGCTGGCCCTCCTTCGCCGAGCAGCCGCCGCCGCTGCAGGACGACGAGCCCCGCTGGCCGTCCTTCGCCACCGAGCCGCCGCAGAGCGGGACGGAGGAGCCCCGCTGGTCCTCCTTCGGCTCGCCGTCCTTCGGCGACACCTCGCTCGGCCAGTCGGCCTTCAACGAGGAGCCGCCGCGGCGGTCCCTGTTCGAGTCGGTCGACCCGCCGCGCCCCTCGGCGTTCGGCGAGGAGCCCTACCGGGCGGCGTTCGGCGACCTGCCGGGGTTCGGCGCGGAGGAGCCCAAGCCCGCCGACCAGTACGAGCAGAGCCGTCCGGGCGCCTACGGCCCGTTCGGCCAGGGCGACTACTCCTCCCAGGACCTGACCGGCCCGCTCCCCGTGGTGCGCACCTCGCCCCTGGAGGAGCAGAGCGAGGAGTTCCTGCCGATCTTCTCGTCCGTCGGCTCGGACTGGTTCCGCAGGCCCGACCCCGAGCAGCTGCGCCAGCAGGAGCAGGAGCCCGAGCACGAGATCACCGCCGTGCATCCGGCCGTGCCCGCCGACCCTCCGGCGGCCGCGCCGCCCGCCGCCCCGGCGGTGGGCCGGTCCGGGCTGCCGCAGCGCAGGCCCGGCCAGTCGGGCGCCGGCGCGTCGTGGTCCTCGCCCGCCGACTCCGGTTTCCAGGCGGCCCAGGCCGCCGCGCAGCCCGCCCAGGCCGGCACGACGTCCTCGGGGCTGCCGCGCCGGGTGCCCAAGGCCAACCTCGTGCCCGGTACGGCCAGTCTCGCCGAGCCGCAGCCCACGTCACCGCCGCCGCAGATCTCGCCCGAGCGGTTGCGCAGCAGGCTCTCCAGCTTCCAGCAGGGAGTGCGGCAAGGCCGCGCGTTCACCCGCGGAGAAGAGAATGAGGAGGACAAATGAGAGAGATGAGCCAGGGAGCGCGTGGCATCAGCTGGCTGATCACCGACTTCGTGAACAACGTGCCGGGCGTCGCGCACACCGTCGTGGTGTCGTCCGACGGCCTGCCGCTGGCCTTCTCGGAGGGTTTCCCCAAGGACCGGGCCGACCAGCTCGCCGCGGTCGCCTCGGGCGTGATCAGTTTGACGCAGGGCGCCGCGCGGGTCTTCGAGGGCGGCATGGTCACCCAGACCGTCATCGAGATGCAGCGCGGGCTGTTGATGATCATGTCCATCAGCGACGGGTCCTGTCTGGCCGTCCTCGCGGCTCCCGACTGTGACATGGGCCTCGTGGCGTACCAGATGACGCTGCTGGTCGAGCGCGCCGGTCAGGTGCTCACCCCGGCCGTACGCGCTGAGCTGCAAGCGGCCCGCCCCCGCTAGCGGGCGGTGACAGGAGATCATGGTGTCAGGTCAGGGTTGGGCTGGTGATAGCACTCCGCCGCATCCGGCGGCCCCTCGTCCGCAGAAGCCGAGTTCCCTGGTACGGCCCTATGCCGTGACCGGGGGGCGCACCGCGCCGCGGATGAAGTTCGCCATGGAGGCTTTGGTGTCCTCCGTGACGTCGGAATACCAAGACATTTCCCTACTGAGTCCGGAGTATCAGGCGATCATTCAGCTGACCCGGAACGTCCGGTCGGTTGCCGAGATCTCCGCCCTTTTACGCCAGCCCCTTGGTGTGGTCCGGGTGCTGATCGCCGACATGGCGTCGGAGGGCCTGATCCGCGTGCACCAGCCTGCGCTGGACGCGGGAAAGCCGGACCTCAACTTGCTCGAAAGGGTGCTCAGTGGACTTCGCAGGCTCTAGCCCCGGTCTGACCTCGACGAAGATCGTCGTGGCCGGGGGCTTCGGCGTGGGGAAGACGACGTTCGTGGGAGCGGTCTCGGAGATCCTGCCGCTCACCACGGAAGCGGTCATGACGGACGCCTCGGCCCACGTCGACGACGTCTCGCTCACGCCGAACAAGACGACCACGACCGTGGCGATGGACTTCGGACGTGTGTCGCTGGATCGCGACCTGATCCTCTACCTGTTCGGCACCCCCGGACAGCACCGGTTCTGGTTCATGTGGGACGACCTCGTGCGCGGCGCGATCGGCGCCGTCGTCCTGGTGGACACGCGCCGTCTGGCGGACAGCTTCCCCGCCATCGACTACTTCGAAGAGGCCAAGCTGCCCTTCGTCATCGGCATCAACGGCTGGGACGGCCAGTTCGCCCACGCGGAGGACGAGATCCGCGAGGCGCTGTCCGTCGGCGGGCACATCCCGATCGTCCGTCTCGACGCCCGCCAGCGCGACGCGGTGAAATCCACCCTGATCACGCTGGTGGAGCACGCGCTCACGCGCCACTCCCACACGCCGGTATAGCCCGACGCGCCCCGGGCGCCCGGCTTGAGGCCGGGCGCCCGTCCGCGCGTCAGACGGTGGTGGCGTGGCCGCGCACCAGGCGGCCGACCTCGGCGCGCAGGTGCACGAAGTCGGGGTGCTCGCGGGTGGTGATCTGGTCGCGCGGCTCGGGCAGGTCGACCTTGAGGTCGCCGACCACGTGCGCGGGGGCCTTCGACAACACCACGACGCGGTCGCCGACGTAGACGCTCTCGTCGATGTCGTGGGTGATGAGCACGATCGTCATCTGGTGGTGGCCGCGCACCTTCAGCACGAGGTCTTCCAGGTCTTCGCGGGTCTGGGCGTCGACCGAGCCGAACGGCTCGTCCATGAGCATGAGCGAGGGCCGGTAGGCCAGCGCCCGCGCGATCGCCACCCGCTGCTGCATGCCGCCGGAGAGCTGGAACGGGTACTTCTTCTCGGCGCCCTGGAGCCCGACCGACTCCAGCGCCTCCTGGGCGGCCTCGCGGCGCTGCTGCTTGTCCATGCCCCGGCGGCGCAGCGGCAGGGCCACGTTGTCGGCCACCGACATCCACGGGAACAGCGAGCGGCTGTAGTCCTGGAAGACCACCGCCAGGTTGTCGGGGGTCTGCCGCACCAGCTCGCCCTCGACCCTGACCTCGCCGCCGGTCGGCCTGATCAGCCCGGCGATGGAGCGCAGCAGGGTCGACTTCCCGGCTCCCGACGGCCCGACGATGCACAGCAGCTCGCCCGCGGCGACGCTCAGGTTGAGCCCTTCGATGGCGTGGTGAGCGTTGGGGCCACCGCCGCCGTACACGTGGGAGAGGTTCTCTATCTCGAGCATGGATGTCCTAGGGGGCGAGGCCGCGAGCGGAGGACCGACTCGGGAAGCCGGAAATGTCGGTATGGCTCTACGGTGTCGGATCTTACCCTTGAGTCTTCGCGGCTGTCATGGGATGCGTACGCTCCACGACTCCCGCTCGTTCAGCGCCCGGACGTCGGCGTCGGAGATGCGCCGCTGCGCCCCGGCCATGGCGGCCAGCTCGGCCTCCGTCAGCACGTCGGCGATGTCGGCGAACCCGTCGGGCGCGCGCTCGGTCACCAGCCCGATCGTATCCTCGATGGGCAGCGCCCGATGCGCCATCACCAGCGCCGACGTGGGCGGACGCCGTTCCTCCTCGTACGCCTTGAGCGCCGTGACCGGGTCGCCGGACGTCGCCAGGCGCCGGGCCAGCACCCGCGCGTCGAGCACCGCCTGCGAGCCGCCGTTCGAGCCGATCGGGTACATCGGGTGCGCGGCGTCGCCCAGCAGCGTCACCCGGCCCTCTCCCCAGACCGGCAGCGGGTCCCGGTCCACCATCGGGTACTCCAGGATGCGCGGGGAGGCCGCGAGCAACCCCTGGACGTCGGCCGGCCGGTACCGCCAGTCGGCGAAGTGCGCGGCCACCTCCGCCAGCCGGCCCGCGCGCGACCAGTCGGCCTCCGCGGCGACGCCGGGCTCGGCCACCTTGACCTCGGCCACCCAGTTGACCAGCCGGGGGTTGCGGGCCGAGATGTGGTAGGTGACGAACTTCCCGGCCCGGTTGGAGCCGCCCACCAGCACGGTGGCGCCGTCCAGGACGCGGTCGGCCTCGGCCACCCCGCGCCACATCCTGATGCCGGACCACAGCAGCGGGTCGTCCGACGGGTGCAGCAGCGCCCGCACCGTGGACTGCACGCCGTCCGCGCCGACGAGCACGTCCACGCGTTCCTCCACGAGCTCGCCGCCCCGCCGGAGCCGGACGAGGACCTGCGCGCCGTCCTGCTCGAAGCCCTCCAGGCGGACGCCCGTCCGCACCGGGACGGCCCGTTCCTCGACCGCGGCCAGCAGCGCCATCTGCAGCTCGCCCCGGTGGATGCTGTACTGCGGCCAGCGGTATCCGGCCGAGCGCCCGCGCGGCAGCGCCAGGATCACGTTGCCGTGCCGGTCGGCGAAGGTCATGAAGGTCGTCTCCACGCCCAGCGCGGCCAGCTCGCCGGCCAGCCCCAGCTCGGTCAGCTCCCGTACGGCGTGCGGTTGCAGGTTGATCCCGACGCCGAGCGGCCTCAGCGTGGCGGCCGCCTCCACGACCACGCACTCCAGCCCGGCCGCCGCCAGGCTGAGCGCGGTGGTGAGCCCGCCGATCCCGGCGCCCACGACCATCGTCCTCACGTCGCCCCCAGTGGTCTCGATCCGGTCCCACGTGTCCCTGACGGGGAACATGACGATAAGTTTCTCGCCCTTTGCAGGCCGAAGACCAGAGTTATCCCATTAACCTCGTTCCTATCTGGGTGTGAGGTGTGTGATGCGCGGATTCAGTGATGGGGAGTTCGCCTACCTGCTTGAGCACGACCTGGCGCGGCTCGCCACGGCGGGAGCCGGGGGAACGCCGCACGTCGTGCCCGTGCGGATCCATCTCCAGCCGGACCGCGGCATGATCGCGGTCGGCTCCCGCCTGCTGCCCGGCGGCGTGCGTCCCCGGCGGTATCGCCGGGACGTCAGGGACAACCCCGAGGTGTCGCTCGTCGTGGACGACTTCACCGAGGACGGGCCGCGCGGCGTCCTCGTCCAGGGGGTCGGGCGGGTCCACGCCAAGGGCGGCGAGCGGCTGAAACCCGGGTACGAGCCCGTATGGGTGGAGATCATGCCGCTGGCCGTCGCGTCGTGGGGCATCGACTCGGGCGCCTACGAGCCGCCGCGCAGCCGCCCGGTCGCCGCCGGCACGTTCACTGCTCCGTGAGCCGCTGCGCGCCGAGGTGCCAGGCCAGCACCCGCCGCTCGGCCACCAGGAACAGCTCGTTGAGCAGGTAGCCCAGCACGCCGAGCAGCACGATCCCGGCCCACATCGCGGGCAGGTCGAACGTCGAGTACGCGGTGGTGAGCTGGAACCCGATGCCGTTGGAGGCCCCCGGCAGCAGCTCGGCGAAGACCATGACGATCAGCGACAACGACAACGACAGCCGCAGCCCGGCGAACATCTTCGGCAGCGCCGACGGCAGGACGACCCGCAGCAGGCGCTCGGTCCCCGACAGCCGGAACACCCGCCCGGTGTCCAGGTGCAGCGGATCGACCGCCCGCGCGCCGTCGGCGGTGTTGAGCAGCACCGGCCACACGACGCTGAACGTGATGAACGCCAGCTGCATGCGCAGCCCGAAGCCGAACACCACCAGGAACACGGTGACCAGCGCGGGCGGTGGGATCGCGCGCAGGAACTGCAGCACGCCGTCGAGATAGTCGTAGACCCGCGCCGACAGCCCGAACGCCAGCCCGAGCAGCACCCCGGCCACCGCCCCGCCCGCGAACCCGGCGGCCATCCGGCCCAGGCTCGGCAGGACGTCGTCCACCGCCGCGCCGGTCAGGAACAGGCTGCCGGGCGGGCCGGAGAACCACATCTGGTGCATCCGGGCCACGATCGTCGTCGGCGGCGGGAAGAACGAGCTGCCCGCCAGCCGCGTGCCCGCCTCCCAGGCCAGGACCAGCACGGCCAGCACGGCCACCCGGAACGCCGTGCCGCGCGTGCGGTCGCGGGCCGACGGCCCGCGCCGGCCCCCGGTCACGACCCCTCCGTCAGCCGGGCGTGGTGCCAGCGGAAGGCGCGCTGCTCGGCCGCCACCAGCAGCGCGTTGACCAGCACGCCGAACAGTCCCACCCAGAACACCCCGGCCAGGATGTCGGTCATCCTGGCCGGGACCGCGATCCCGGCGAAGAAGATGAACACGCCGATGCCCTCCCCGCGCCCGGCCACGATCTCGGTGCTGACGGTCAGGATGAGCGCCACGGACGCCGCCAGCCGCACGCCCGTGGTGATGAACGGCGCGGCCGACGGCAGGCTGACGCGCAGCAGCACCGACAGCGGGCCGAAGCCGTAGGAGCGCAGGGTCTCCTTGGCGACGGGGTCGACGCCGCGCAGGCCGTACATGGTGTTGTAGAGGATGGGCCACATGGCGGCGTAGAGCACGAGCGTGACGCGGAGCTGCAGGCCGGTGCCGATCACGAGGGCGACCAGCGGGATCAGCGCCACCGACGGGATCGGCCGCAGGAACTCCACCACCGAGCGGGTGGCGGCGTCGATCACCGGCACGCTGCCGAGCAGCAGGCCGAGCGGCACCGCCACCAGCACCGCGAGCCCGAGCCCGAAGGCCCAGGCCAGCAGGCTGGTGCGGGCGTGGGTCAGGAAGGCCGGATCGGCGAGCAGCGCCAGGCCACGCCCGACGATCCGCGTGGCCGGCGGCAGCACCTCGGCGTCCACCAGCCCCGACCGGCTCAGCAGCTCGACGAGGACGGCGAAGCCGGCCGCCCCCGCCGCCCGGCGCGACCACCGCGTGGCGGCGCCGGCCGGACGGCGGACGACGGCCGTCGCGGTGCTGCTCACCCCGACGTCGTCGGCGACATCAACGTCTTGACGTCGATCTCCTTGCCCAGCCACTTGGCCTCCCACATCCAGTCGGCCACCCGCTGCAGCCGCACCGGGTTGTCGGAGCTGGAGAAGTAGGGGAAGGTGACCGTCGCCGCCGTGGACGCGTCGATCTGCGTGAAGTTCGGCAGCACCTTGGCCACCACCTCACGGTTGTTCTCCATCAGCTTGGCCGCGTTGTGGATGGCCCGCTGGAAGGCCGCCGCCGTCCTCGGGTTCTTGTCGTACCAGTCCTGGGTGCTGATGTATCCCGAGATCGGGAACTCCGCCGCCGGCCCGGAGGCCGGGTCGAGGATCTTGCGCGCGCCCATCGACGAGGTCGCCGCGGTGACCTGCGGCTCGCCCAGGTAGGCGGCGTCGATCTGGCCGCTCTTCCACGAGGCCATGATGTTCTGGAACGTCACGGGGACGTACTTGATCGTGCCGGGGTCGATGTTGTTGGCCTTGAGCACCTGGGTGAGCGCGAGCTCCTGGAAGTTGTGCAGGACGTTGACGTTGATCGTCTTGCCCGCGAGGTCCTTCGGCGTCTTGATGGGGGAGTTGGGCAGCGCCATGATGCTGAGCGAGTCGGGGGCGGCCCGCGAGCCCTCGGCGAGCACGTGGATCTTGATCGCCCCCTTGTCGTGCGCCTGGAACATCGACACGTAGTTGCCGAACATGGCGTCGATCTCGCCGTTGACCAGCATGGGGATCGCCTCGGGGGCGGCCTGGACGACCTGCGGGGTGACGTCGAGACCCTCCTGCTCGAAGAGCTTCTGGTCGATGGCGACGTAGATGGCGGCACTGTCGATGGCGGGCAGGGTGGCGATCTTGAGCTTCGTCTTCTCCAAGGCGCCGCCGCCGCCGTTCGCGGAGGCGGAGGGTGGTGCGCTGGCGGTGGTTGAGCCGCCGGTGCTGCACGCTACGGCGCCTAAAGTCACAGCGAACCCGATGATGGCGGCCTTGGCGGAGCGGCCAAGCCTCATGTCAGGGACTCCCTTCAAGACGTGGAGCCGGGGGGACCGGGTGGCTGAACTGCCCCCGGGGCTGAGTGCCTGACGAACAAGCAGGAATCGACCGTAGCACCACATTGGCAGTCATTATCAAGAAAATGACTCTTGTGGTTGCAATGTCCGTTTGCCGCTCTATCGTAAATAGAGGCGTGAGATGTCTTTGTCCGTTTTGGGAAAGAGGGTGGCGACCGGGGCGTCTGTTACTGGTGGGACTAGCTGACCTGGATCGTTCCGCGGGCGGAAGGGGGCTTGCGGAACACGTTTCGGCTGCCCGTTTTTGCAGGTAAACGGCGGTCTACCAATTTTGTCACAATTTTTGGACAATCCGGGATATAAGCCTCAGAGGGGCACTATAGGTGGTTGGTCCTGACCGGTACCTGTGCTCAAATGGCCCTCATCTCGATTGTACATATTGCCCCACGTGCATTTACCTGCATGGTCTTCGAGAATTCCCCTCCGGGGCGAGAGGTTGCGAGGCAAGTGAGAACGCAGAGCGCTGAAGCTTCCGCTGACCGCGAGCCGCACGGGCACCAGAAGCGACGGCCGCCCAAACCTGCTTCTAACAGGTTCGGATTGGGCAATTGGCACGTACGATCGCGCCTCGTGGCGTTGATCGTCGTACCCACGGCTGTCGCGGTGGGCCTGGGCGGGCTGAACGTGATCACCTCCCTCAGGGACGCCGACACCTACCAGACACTCAGAGAGGTGGCCGAGCTCAGCGAGCAGCTCGGCGCCGTCACGCACGAACTGGCCTTCGAACGGGACGAGACCGCTCTCTACATCGCCCAAGGCCGTCCGGAGAGCCGCGCGGCCCAGCTCCGCACCACCTACAGCGGGGTCGACAACCTCATCGACGAGGCCAAGGTGCGGGCCGGCGCCCTCACCGACACCCACGCCGACTCCGTACGCCCGGTGCTGCGCCGCCTGGAGGAGATCCAGACCCTGCGCGACACCGCCGTCAAGGGCAAGATCCAGCCGCTGCCGATGATCCAGAAGTACTCCCAGATCATCGCCACCCTCCTGCAGTTCCACGACCAGGTGGGACAGGTCGCGGTGGACGACGACATCTCCCACAGCGCCAGCTCCATGGCGGCCATCGCGCGCGCGAAGGAGCAGGCGTCCAAGCAGCGCGGCATCCTGGCCAGCGCCCTGGACAAGAAGAGCTTCGACAGCGGCGAGCTCGACGCGCTCTCCGACGCCAAAGCGCGGGAGGAGAGCGAGGAGACCCTGTTCGCCACCCTCGCCAGCATCGACCAGCTGGAGCTCTACCGCGACACCGTGGTGGGCAGGGACGTCGACCAGACCGACCTGTTCCGGCTGCGGGCCATGGCCCAGTCCGTCGAGGCCAAGCCCCTGAGCATCGGCGTACGGCCGGACAAGGACGTCGGCACCTGGTTCGACGTCAGCACGGGCAAGATCGACGCCCTGCGCAGCGTGGAGAAGTCGCTGGCCTCCTCGGTCATCCTGCGGGCCCGCGCCCTGGAGGAGGCGGCCAACCGGTCGGCGCTGATCTCCGGCGTGCTCATCATGATCCTGCTGATCGTGGTGCTGATCATCATCACCTTCATCGCCCGCTCGCTCATCAGGCCGCTGCGCAGGCTGCGCGGCGAGGCCCTGGACATCGCCGGCAAACGCCTGCCGGAGACCGTGCGGGCGCTCCGCGAGGCGGGTGACGGCAAGGTCGGGCCCGTCCCGCCGATCGGGGTGGACACCCACGACGAGATCGGCGAGGTGGCGCGCGCCTTCGACGAGGTCCACCGCGAGGCGGTCCGGCTGGCCGGCGAGGAGGCGCGGCTGCGCTCGAACGTCAACGCGATGTTCGTGAACCTGTCGCGGCGCAGTCAGACGCTGGTGGAGCGGCAGATCACCCTGATCGACGGTCTGGAGCAGGGCGAGCAGGACGAGCAGCGGCTCGGCAACCTGTTCAAACTGGACCACCTGGCCACGCGTATGCGGCGCAACAGCGAGAACCTGCTGGTGCTGGCCGGTCAGGACCCGCCGCGGCGCTGGAGCCAGCCGGTCAAGCTGGTCGACGTGGCCCGCGCCTCTCTGTCGGAGGTCGAGAGCTACGAGCGCGTCGTGCTCCAGGTGCCCGACGGCGTGTCGGTGGCCGGTCAGGCCGTCAACGACGTCATCCATCTGCTGGCCGAGCTGGTGGAGAACGCGCTGTCGTTCTCGCCGCGCGAGACCCGGGTGGCGGTGTCGGGCAGCAGGATCGACGGCGGCGGCGTGATGTTGTCGATCACCGACTCCGGCATCGGCATGACCCCCGAGGAGCTGGCCCAGGCCAACGACCGCCTCACCGACTCGCCCAGCGTCGACGTGTCGGTCTCGCGGCGGATGGGCCTGTTCGTGGTCGCCAGGCTGGCCCACCGGCACGGCATCAGGGTGCAGCTCCGTCCGCACAGCTCGGGCGGGCTGACCGCCATGGTGCTCGTCCCGGAGAACATGCTCGGCACGCAGCCGCCCGGGTTCGCGGGCATGCAGCCGGCGGCGGCCGAGAGCACGTCCGGGAGCGAGCCGTACGTGGGGCCGCACGCGGCGCCCCCGGCCACCGACTGGCCACCGATCTCGGCTCCGCCCGAGGCCGACTGGCCCGCGGCCGCCTCCGCCGCCGGGGCCGACTGGCCGCCCGCGCCGCCCGCGCCGGGAGCCGACTGGCCGCAGGCGCCGCTCACGCCGGCGGCCGACTGGCCGCAGGCGCCCCCGGCCGCCGGACAGGACTGGCCGCGGCCCACCTACCAGATGGGCCCCGCGCACCCGTCGTACCCGTCGAACCCGGAGGCGGGGGGCAACTGGCCGCAGTGGCCCTCGTCCGACGGCTGGCCCTCCGACCCGCACGGCGGCGGCTTCGACAGCCACGACATCTGGTCGCCGCCGCGCAACAACGGCGATCGCGGGCTGCCCAAGCGTCCCGCGGCCGAGCCGCCGCCCCCCTGGAAGCAGGACGGCTTCCAGCGCCCGCGGCCCGACTTCCCCGAGACCGAGTCGGCGGCCACCGGCCCGATCCCGCCCGTGCCGCCCGCCTCCGCCGGGGACGACTACCTGCCGATCTTCGCCGCCGTCGAGTCGGCCTGGTTCGGACGCGACGAGGGCGGCTGGGGCTCGACGAAGGCCGACGCCGGCTGGAGCGCCGCCGAGGCGGCGGCCGAGCCGGCCCGCGACGGCACGACCGCGGCCGGCCTGCCCAAACGGGTGCCCAAGGCGAACCTGGTGCCCGGCTCGGCCGACACCTCCGCCTCGCCCAAGGGCGTGTCCCCGATGCCCTCGGTCTCGCCGGACCGGGTGCGGAACAGGTTGTCCAGCTTCCAGCAGGGTTTCCGGGCGGCCCGCGACGACATCACCGGGGGCAAGGCGTTCCAGCCGGGCCCTCGCGGCTCCTACAACGGTGAAGCCCACAACAGTGAAAGAGAGGAGGGCGCATGAACGACCTGAGCCACGCGGCGCGCGGAGTCGACTGGTTGATCACCGACTTCGTCAGCACGGTCCCCGGTGTGGCACATGCGGTGGTCGTCTCGTCCGACGGGTTGCCGCTTGCGGCCTCGTCGGGTTTTCCGGCTGACCGGGCCGACCAGCTGGCCGCCATCGCGTCGGGGCTGGTGAGCCTGACGCAGGGTGCGGCCAGGGTGTTCGAGGGTGGTGCGGTCAACCAGACGATCGTGGAGATGCAGCGCGGGCTGATGCTGATCATGTCGATCAGCGACGGTTCGTGCCTGGCGGTGCTGGCGGCTCCCGACTGCGACATGGGGCTGGTGGCGTACCAGATGACTCTGATGGTGGATCGCGCCGGTCAGGTGCTGACCCCGGCTGTGCGGGCCGAGCTGCGCGCCAGCCAGACCAGGTGATGTAGGTGACGGACCAGAGATGGAACAGCGGCGGCTGGGCGCCTCCGCCCAAGCCACAGCCCCAGTCGCAGCTGCACCCCGACCCCGCCTCGCCCGTCCGCCCGTACGCGGTGACGGGTGGGCGGACGGCGCCCAGGGTCAAACTGGCGATGGAGGCCCTGGTGTCGTCGGCGACGGCCGAGCACCGGGAGTTCTCGCACATCACGCCGGAGTACCAGGCGATCAGCCAGCTGTGCAGGCAGGTCAGGTCCGTGGCCGAGGTGTCGGCGCTGCTGCGGATCCCGCTGGGCGTGGTGCGTGTTCTGATCGCCGACATGGCGGCCGAGGGCCTGGTCCGCGTGCATCAGCCACAGCTGGACGCCGGCAGGCCGGACGTTAATCTGCTCGAAAGGGTGCTCAGTGGACTTCGCAGGCTCTAGCCCCGGCTTGACTTCAACGAAGATCGTGGTAGCCGGCGGTTTCGGGGTGGGCAAGACGACGTTCGTCGGCGCGGTCTCCGAGATCATGCCGTTGACCACCGAGGCGGTGATGACCGACGCCTCCGCGGGGATCGACGACCTGGGCATGACGCCCCTGAAGTCGACCACGACCGTCGCGATGGACTTCGGCCGCGTCTCGCTCGACCGTGACCTGATCCTCTATCTGTTCGGCACGCCGGGCCAGCATCGGTTCTGGTTCATGTGGGACGACCTGGTGCGCGGCGCGATCGGCGCGGTCGTGCTGGTGGACACCCGCCGGCTGGCCGACAGCTTTCCCGCGATCGACTACTTCGAGGAGGCGCAGCTGCCGTTCGTGGTGGGCGTCAACGGCTGGGACGGCCAGTACCCGCACAGCGACGCCGAGGTCCGCGACGCCCTCACGCTGGCCCCCCACATCCCGCTCGTCCGGCTGGACGCGCGCTCCAAGGACGCCGTCAAGAGCGCGCTGATCCAGCTGGTCGAGCACGCCCTGTCGATCAGGATGGCGGTGCCGGGCTGGAGCGGCGGCAGCTGATCCGGCCCGCCGCCGCCCCTCGCGCTCAGCGGGGCCGGGCCTCGATGAGGCTGGCTCCCGAGCCCAGCTCGACGACCTCGGCCAGGCGCAGGTCCGCCCGGTCGAGCAGTGCCGTGTACTGCTCCCGGCTGCGCTCGGCGCCGCCGTCGAAGATCGCCAGCATCCGCATGTCGATGTCCTTGCCCAGGTGCGGCGCCTCGTCGTCGGGCAGCACCACCTCCAGCACCAGGACGCGGCCGCCGGGGTTCATCGCCCGGCGGACGTTGCGCAGGATCGTGACCGCGTCCTCGTCGTCCCAGTTGTGCAGGACGCTGGCCAGCAGGTAGACGTCGCCGCCCGCCGGGACCTCGGTGAAGAAGTCGCCGGTGACGACCTCGCTCCGCTCGCCCAGCCCCTCGGCGGCCAGCAGCTCCCTGGCCCGGTCGGCCACGTGCTCCAGGTCGAACAGGATGCCGCGCATGTCCGGGTTGGCGTGCAGCACCGTGGCCAGGATGTGGCCCTTGCCGCCGGCCACGTCCACCATGGTCGCGGTGGCCGGGAAGTCGTACCGCTTGGCCAGGCCCTCGGTGAAGGGGATCGCGCGGGCGGTCATGTAGTCGTCGAACAGCTTGCCCGCTCCGGGGTTGGCCGCCAGGTAGTCGTACAGGTGGCCGTAGCGGGCGGCGAAGGCCGAGCCGCCGTCGCGGACGGTCGCGGGCAGGTTGCCCATGGCGTGCCAGAAGCCCTCCTCGCCGAGCATCCTGATCGACGAGCGCACCGAGTCGGGCACGTCCGAACGCAGCGCCGTGCCGCGCTCGGTCAGGTCGAACGTGTCCGGCCCGGCGCCGCGGACCACGCCCATCCCGGCCAGCTCGCGCAGCACGCGGCGCAGCCGGGGGGCGTCGGCCTCGCAGCGGGCGGCCAGGTCGGCGGTGGTGAGCGGACCGTGGGCGAGATGGTCGGCCAGGCCGAGCTCCGCCATGGTCAGCAGAGCGGCGAAGCGCGAGATGTCGGCCACGGCCCCCCAAAGGAGGTCATCCGAGTGGGGCATGGGGTCCTTCCAGAAGTCAGACGTTGCGGTTGGCCTGCCGGTGCCACACCAGCAGGCGGCGCTCGGCCAGCACGAACAGCGAGTTCACCAGGTAGCCGAGGATGCCGAGCAGGGCGATCGCGGCCCACACGCCGGGCCCGTCGAAGCTGCGCTGGGCCTGCAGGAGCTGGTAGCCGATGCCGTCCGTGCTGCCGAACAGCTCGGAGATCACCATGAGGATCAGCGCCAGGGACAGGCTCAGCCGCAGCCCGGCGAAGATCTTCGGCGAGGCGGCGGGGAGCACGACGACGCGCAGGCGCTGTGCCTTGGACAGGCCGAACACGGTGGCGGTCTCGGTGTAGGTGCGGTCCACGGCCCGGACGCCCTCGATCGTGTTGAGCAGCACCGGCCAGATCACGCCGAAGACGATCGTGGCGAGCTGCATGCCGAGCTGCGCGTACTCGGTGCGCGCGAACAGCGCGACGAACAGCGGCAGCAGCAGCGGCGGCGGGATCGCCCGGCCGAACTCGAACAGCGCGTCCACGTAGTCGGTGGCCGCCTTGGAACGGCCGAGCGCCACGCCGAGCAGCACCCCGAGCAGCGAGGCCAGGATCCAGCCGCTGAACATGCGGCCGAGGCTGGGCAGGATGTTGCCGATCGCGTCTTCGGTGAGGAACAGGTGGGAGACGGGCCCGGAGAACCACATCTGGTACATGCTGGTGACGATGGTGAGCGGCGGCGGGAAGTCGCTGTCGTCGATGAGCCGCCCGAGCAGCTCCCAGACGACCAGCACGACCGGCACCACCCACAGCCTGGACAGCCGCCTCACGACTCCGACGCTCCCATCCGGACGCGGTGCCAGCGGAACAGCCGCCGCTCGCCGGCCAGCAGGACGAGGTTCGCGAACACCCCGAACGCCCCGGCCCAGAACGTCGCCGCCATGATGAGGTCCATCCGGTTGCCGCTGCCCGCCTGGATCGTGTAGACGCCGATCCCGGCCGTGCCGCCGGCCAGCAGCTCGGCGCTGACCGCGAGCACGAGCGCGATGCCGGCCGCGATCCTGATGCCGGTCGCGACGAAGGGGGCGGCGCTCGGCAGGCTGACCCGGGCCAGCACGGCCAGGCGGCCGAAGCCGAAGCTGCGCAGCGACTCCTTGGCCAGCGGGTCCACGTCCTGCATGCCGTACAGGGTGTTGATCAGGATCGGCCACATGGACGCGTACACGATGACCGAGACCTTCATCAGGCCGTCCACCGGGATCAGCAGGATCGCCAGCGGGATGATCGCCACCGAGGGGATCGGGCGCATGAACTCCAGCAGCGGCCGGATCGCCCGCTCCACCGGCGGCACCGCCCCCAGCAGCACGCCCAGCGGCACGGCCACGACGATGGCGGCGAGCAGGCCGAGCGCCCAGTTGGTGAGGGTGGTGGCCAGGCCCTCCGTGAACACCGGGTCGGCGAGCAGGCGCACGGCTTCGTACAGGATGACGGAGGGCGCCGGGAAGATCACGCCGTCGCTCAGCGCGAAGCGGATGACCAGCTCACCGGCGATGAGGAACCCCGCGGCGCCGGCGGCGCCGCGGAGCAGACGCGCGGTGTTCATCAGCTTGCAGGGGCGGCGATGACCGACTTCACGTCGACCGGGCTGGTGAGGTACTTGTACTCCAGCATCAGGTCGGCGACCTTCTGCAGCCGGTTCTCGTTCAGCTCGCTCGGGTACGTGCCGAGCGTGATCACCGAGGCCGTCTTGGCGTCGATCTTGGTGTACTTCGGCAGCGTCTCCTCGATGACCTTGCGGTCACTGGAGGCGAGCTGCTGCGCCTTGGCGATGGCCCGCTGGAAGGCGGCCAGCGTCTTCGGGTACTTCTGCACCCAGTCCTCGGTGGCCATCCAGCCGGCGATGGGGAAGTCCTCCGTCTGGCCGGTCATGGTGTCGGCGAGCTTGCGGAAGCCGAAGGCGCTCTGGTTGGCGGTGATGAAGGGCTCGGTCATCCAGCCCGCGTCCGCCTGCCCGGTGTTGATCGCGTTGCCCTGCTCCGGGAACGGCTTCTCCACGAACTTCACGTCGGTGTCGGCCAGACCGGCCACCTTGAGCTGCGTCTCCACGGCCAGGGTGGCGATGTTCCTGAGGTTGTTGACGTAGACCGTCTTGCCCTTGAGGTCCGCCACCGTCTTGATGGGGGAGTCCTTCGGCACCATGATGTTGAACGTGTTCGGCGCGGCCTGGTACATGTCCGCGACCAGCTTGATCTTCTTGCCCTTGCTCACCGCGAGGAAGGTCGAGACGTAGTTGGTCTGCGAGATGTCGAGCGCACCGCTCTCGATCTGCGGCAGCGCCGCCGCGCCACCGGTGATGGTGACCGGCTCGACGGTCAGTCCCTCTTCCTTGAAGAAGCCCTTTTCGTTGGCGAGATAGACCGACACAACGTCGGGCACGGGGAGGGCGCCGACCTTGATGGTGGTCTTCTCCAGGCCCTTGCTGTTGGCCGAGCTCTTCGCGGTCTCGCCGCTGCCTCCGCCGCAGCCGGCAAGGGTGAGCGCCAGAGCCACGCCGACGACAATGGCGTGACCGCGCATAGTGCGTGTCATGGGGGGGTTCTCCTACCAGGGGGAAGTTCCGGAGATCGGCACGGGATGCCGGGCGTGAAGCGTACCGGAGCCGACTTCGGATCTACAGCGCTATGCCGCGTATATGTTGGTTTATCGCGAAAATATGACAAATCGGCGCTATAGATGTAAATCAGAAGATTAAGTATGTTTAGTGGCGATATGTCCGTATTGGGGCGGTGGTTGCGCTCCGTGTGCGCTGGTATGCGACGTGAAGGGAGTGCGATGTGGAACGGTTGAAAACCACCGAAACGTTGGCCTAAGTATGAGGTTTGTGCTCAAATTGGGCCTCGAACTTGCCTGCGATCACTCGTCCGCGTGACGAAGCCGCTGATTCCCCCTGAAGCAGGCCATGGCGAGAGGTTGCCACCAGTGAGGACAACAACGACCGGATCCGGTCGTGGCCGGGCTCCGGACGCCCCGGAAAAGGCCGCGGACGGCGAGGTGCGGCAAGCCCACACGCCCAAGGCGGGCAGCCCGTTCGCCCTGCGCAACTGGCGCGTGCGTACCCGCCTCATCGCCCTCATCGCCATTCCCACCCTCGTGGCCGTCGTCCTCGGCGCCCTGCGGGTCACGACCTCGATCAGCAGCGCCCAGCAGTACCAGGACATCAGCAGCGTGGGGACCCTGGTCGCACAGCTCGGCGAGCTCTCCCGCGACCTCGGGCTCGAACGCGACCTGGCCACCCGCCACGTCGCCACCAACCGCGGAGCCTCCGACGAGCAGCGGTTGCAGAGCCAGCACGAGATCGTCGACAAGCGCATCGCCGGCACCCTTGAGGCGGGGAAGAAGTCCGAGACGGCGCTGTCCGACCTTGGCAGGAAGTCCCTCGACCACATCCGGATCCGGCTCGGCCAGATCCCCACGATGCGCAAGGCCGTCGCCGAGACCAAGCTCGGCCCGCTGCCCACCAGCGAGAAGTACTCCGAGGTCATCGCCGAGCTGCTGCAGCTCTACGACGAGCTCGGCCAGGGCTCCACGGACGAGGAGATCATCGCCACCAGCGCGGCCCTGCGCGCCGTCGCCCGCGCCGAGGAGGAGGCCTCCAAGCAGCGCGGCCTGCTGACCAGCGCCCTGATCAGGGGCTCGTTCGAGGAGCCGGAGTACAACGCCTTCCTCGACGCCCGCTCCCGCCGCAACAGCGAGCGGGACTCCTTCCGCGCCGTCGCCACGCCCGCGCAGCGCCAGTTCTACGACAACACCGTCGCCAGCCTGAAGATCGGCCGCGCCGAGTTCTACGCCAGCCGCGCGGTGCTGCTGCACAACGCCAACCAGTCACTGCGCCGGCTCGACACCTCGACCAGGGACGACACCGACCAGTGGTTCCAGTCCATCACCGAGACCGTCGAGCGCCTGCACAGCGTGCAGAAGTCGCTGTCGGAGCAGATCGCCACCCGAAGCGCCGACATCGCCAGCAGCGACCGGCAGGTCGCCGCGATCAACATCGGCATCGTGGTGGGCCTGCTCGTCCTGGTCCTCGCGATCACCGCCCTGATGGCCGGCTCGCTGGTGCGCCCGCTGCGCCGCCTGCGCTCGGACGCCCTGAAGATCGCCGGCCAGACCCTTCCCGACCTGGTCCGGCAGCTGCGCAACACCGACGTCAGCCCGGAACAGCTCCAGGTCCCGCCGATCGAGGTCAACTCCAAGGACGAGATCGGCGAGGTGGCGCGCGCCTTCGATGAGGTCCACCGCGAGGCGGTCCGGCTGGCCGGCGAGGAGGCGCGGCTGCGCTCGAACGTCAACGCGATGTTCGTGAACCTGTCGCGCCGCAGTCAGACGCTGGTGGAGCGGCAGATCACCCTGATCGACGGTCTGGAGCAGGGCGAGCAGGACGAGCAGCGGCTCGGCAACCTGTTCAAGCTGGACCACCTGGCCACGCGTATGCGGCGCAACAGCGAGAACCTGCTGGTGCTGGCCGGTCAGGACCCGCCGCGGCGCTGGAGCCAGCCGGTCAAGCTGGTCGACGTCGCCCGCGCCTCCCTGTCGGAGGTCGAGAACTACGAGCGCGTCGTCCTGGAGGTGCCCGAGGGCGTCTCCATCGCCGGCCAGGCCGTCAACGACGTCATCCACCTGCTGGCCGAGCTCATCGAGAACGCGCTGTCGTTCTCCCCGCGCGAGACCCGCGTCCCCGTCTCCGGCAGCAGGATCGACGGCGGCGGGATCATGCTCTCCATCAGCGACTCCGGCATCGGCATGACCGGCGAGGAACTGGTCCAGGCCAACGAGCGCCTGACCGACGCCCCCACCGTGGACGTGTCGGTCTCCCGCCGCATGGGCCTGTTCGTGGTCGCCAGGCTGGCCCACCGGCACGGCATCAGGGTGCAGCTGCGCCCGCACGGCTCCGGCGGCCTGACCGCCATGGTTCTCATCCCCGAGACGCTGCTCGGCGCGCAGCCCGCCGCGGCCGCCGGGGCGGGCGGCAACACCGCCGCCACGACCGCCCGCGAGGACGCCTTCGCCGCCTCCCAGCCCGTCGCCGGGGCCCAGCAGTGGCCCGGCGCCGCGGGCTTCGGGCTCGCCCCCGGGCACCCGTCCTACCCGTCGTACCCGTCCGAGCCGGCCGGCGGGTCGTGGCCGTCGCTGCCGAACTCGCTGCCGTCCTCGATGTCGTCGTCCATGCCGTCCGCGATGCCGCAATGGCCCTCGACTGAGTCGACGAACACCGGCTCCGACTGGCTGCCGGACTCGTCGTCCGACGTCTGGGTGTCCTCGCGCGGGCCGGTCACCGGGGAGCACGCGCCGCCGCAGCGCGGCCTGCCCCCCGAGGAGCCCCGCGCCTGGTCGGCTCCGCCGCAGGAGACGTCGCCCGCGTCCAAGTACGACTACCCCGAGACCGAGTCGGCGGCGACCGGCCCGATCCCCGTCGTCAAGCCCGCCTCCGGCGGGGACGAATACCTGCCGATATTCGCCGCGGTGGAGTCGGCCTGGTTCGACCAGGGCGAGCCGAGCGCCACCTGGGGCTCGGCCAAGGCCGACGCCGGCTGGAACGCGGCGGCGTCCGTGGTGGAGCCCGTACGCGACGGCTCGACGGCGGCCGGGCTGCCCAAGCGGGTGCCCAAGGCCAACCTGGTGCCCGGATCGGCGGACACGGCGTCCGCGCCCAAGGGCGTGGCTCCCATGCCGTCGGTCTCGCCCGACCGGGTGCGCAGCAGGTTGTCGAGCTTCCAGCAGGGCTTCCGAGCAGCGCGTGACGACATCAGCGAGGGCAGGACATACCAATCCGGCCCGAGGAACGACAGTAGGGAGGAGGGCGCGTGAATGACCTGAGCCACTCGGCGCGCGGAGTCGACTGGTTGATCACCGACTTCGTCAGTACCGTCCCGGGGGTCGCGCACGCGGTGGTCGTGTCATCCGACGGCTTGCCGCTCGCGGCTTCGTCGGGTTTTCCGGCTGACCGGGCCGACCAGCTGGCCGCCATCGCGTCGGGACTGGTGAGTCTCACGCAGGGCGCGGCCAGGGTGTTCGAGGGTGGTGCGGTCAACCAGACGATCGTGGAGATGCAGCGCGGCCTGATGCTGATCATGTCGATCAGCGACGGCTCGTGCCTGGCGGTCCTGGCGGCTCCCGACTGCGACATGGGACTGGTGGCGTACCAGATGACCTTGATGGTGGATCGCGCCGGTCAGGTGCTGACCCCGGCGGTGCGCGCGGAGCTGCGCGCCAGCCAGACCAGGTGATGTAGGTGACGGATTCCTGGAACAGCGGTGGTTGGGAGCCCCAGCCGCCGGTCAGCTCGGACCCGGCCTCGCCGGTGCGCCCGTACGCGGTGACGGGCGGGCGTACCGCGCCCAAGGTCAAGCTGGCCATGGAGGCCCTGGTCTCGTCGGCTACGGCCGAACACCGGGAGTTCTCCCACATCACCCCCGAGTACAAGGCGATCAGCCAGCTCTGCCGTCAGGTTCGGTCGGTCGCCGAGGTGTCGGCGCTGCTGCGGATCCCGCTCGGCGTGGTGCGTGTTCTGATCGCGGACATGGCGGCCGAGGGCCTGGTACGGGTGCATCAGCCGCAGCTGGATGCGGGTAGGCCGGACGTCAACCTGCTGGAAAGGGTGCTCAGTGGACTTCGCAGGCTCTAGCCCCGGTCTGACCTCGACGAAGATCGTGGTGGCCGGCGGCTTCGGCGTGGGCAAGACGACGTTCGTCGGCGCGGTCTCGGAGATCATGCCGCTCACGACGGAGGCCGTCATGACGGACGCCTCCGCGGGCATCGACGACCTGGGCATGACGCCGCTGAAGTCGACCACGACCGTCGCGATGGACTTCGGCCGCGTCTCGCTCGACCGCGACCTGATCCTTTACCTGTTCGGCACGCCCGGACAGCACCGGTTCTGGTTCATGTGGGACGACCTGGTGCGCGGCGCGATCGGCGCGGTCGTGCTGGTGGACACCCGCCGCCTGGCCGACAGCTTCCCCGCGATCGACTATTTCGAGGAGGCGCAACTCCCCTTCATCGTGGGGATCAACGGCTGGGACGGCACGTACGCCCACAGCGACGCCGAGGTCCGCGACGCCCTCACGCTGGCCCCCCACATCCCGCTGGTGCGTCTCGACGCCCGCCAGAAGGACTCGGTCAAAAGCGCTCTGATCAACCTCGTCGAGCACGCGTTGACCGTCCGGATGGCCGTGCCAGGCTGGAGCGGCTAGGAGAGCGGATAGGCTGAAGTCTTAGACGTACATTCGCTTCGAGGACTGGCCAACCACGTGTTCGAGACGCTTTCCGACCGGCTGACATCGGTCTTCTCCTCCCTCCGATCCAAGGGTCGGCTGTCCGACGCCGACATCGACGCCACCACCCGCGAGATCCGCATCGCCCTGCTCGAGGCCGATGTCGCGCTCCCGGTGGTCAAGGCGTTCGTCGCCCAGGTCAAGGAGCGCGCCCGCGGCGCCGAGGTCTCCCAGGCGCTCAACCCGGCGCAGCAGGTCGTCAAGATCGTCAATGACGAGCTGATCGAGATCCTCGGCGGCGAGACCCGCAGGCTCCGCTTCGCCAAGACCGCGCCGACCGTCGTCATGCTCGCGGGTCTCCAGGGCGCCGGCAAGACCACCCTGGCCGGCAAGCTGGCCCGGTGGCTGCGCGATCAGGGCCACGCGCCCCTGCTGGTCGCCGCCGACCTCCAGCGGCCCAACGCCGTGCAGCAGCTCCAGGTCGTGGGCGAGCGCGCCCAGGTCGCCGTCTTCGCGCCCGAGCCGGGCAGCGGCGTCGGCGACCCGGTCGACGTCGCCCGCCGCTCGATCGACGAGGCCCGGCGGCTCAACCACGACATCGTCATCATCGACACCGCCGGCCGCCTGGGCATCGACCAGGAGATGATGAAGCAGGCCGCCGACATCCGCGACGCGGTCCGCCCCGACGAGGTCCTGTTCGTGGTCGACGCCATGATCGGCCAGGACGCCGTCACCACGGCCCAGGCGTTCATGGACGGCGTCGGCTTCGACGGCGTCGTGCTGACCAAGCTCGACGGCGACGCCCGCGGCGGCGCCGCGCTGTCGGTGCGGCACATCACCGGCCGCCCGATCATGTTCGCCTCCACCGGCGAGAAGCTGGAAGACTTCGACGCCTTCCACCCCGACCGGATGGCCTCCCGCATCCTCGACATGGGTGACATCCTCACCCTGATCGAGCAGGCGCAGAAGACGTTCGACGAGGAGCAGGCCGCCAAGATGGCGGGCAAGCTCACCTCGGGCGAGAACTTCACGCTCGACGACTTCCTCGAGCAGATGATGATGGTCCAGAAGATGGGCCCCATCAAGAACCTGCTCGGCATGATGCCCGGCATGGGGCAGATGCGCGACCAGCTCAACTCCATCGACGACCGCGACCTCGACCGCATCGCCGCCATCATCCGCTCGATGACGCCCGGCGAGCGCCAGGACCCGAAGATCATCAACGGCTCCCGCCGCGCCCGCATCGCCGCCGGCTCCGGCGTCACGGTCAGCGCCGTGAGCAACCTCGTCACGCGCTTCTTCGAGGCGCAGAAGATGATGAAGCGGGTGGCCGGGGGCATGGGGCTGCCGGGCATGCCCGGGGGGCGCGGGAAGGCGTCCAAGGCTCAGAAGAAGGCCAAGAAGGGGCGGCGCGTCAGCGGCGACCCGCGCAAGGCGGGCCTGGAGAAGTCGGCGTCCCCGTCGCCCGACGGCGAGGGCGGCGCGCCCAAGGCCGGGGGAGTGCTGGGGAACCTGGGCGGCAAGCTGCCGCCGGGGCTCGAACTGCCGCCGGGCTTCGACCCGTCGAAGCTGAAGCTGCCCGGGCAGTAGCCGCGCCGACAGGGGCGGGCACCCGTCCCGCCCGCCCCTGCCCTGACTGCCTGCCCGGCCCGCACGTCTGCCCGGCCCGCACGTCTGCCCGGCCTGCACGTCTGCCCGGCCTGCGCGCCTGCTGGGGCCTGCCGCGTCCGCCTCCTGCGCCTGCTTGTCGGGCAGGTCCTTTCACGTGTTGTCTGGCGTGTAGCTGTCTATTGCGTGGCCATCTGTCGCGCGCCTCTTTGCCGGGCGCGCGCCTGGCCCTGACCGCGACCCTGGGCTGGCCGACCGGCGCGTCTGTCTGTCCGCCGCGCCTGTCTGGCGCCCGACTCGGAGCCGTGTCTCTTACGCGTGCCATGGCGGGCCTCGCCCCGCATCGGAAGCTCTGGGCATCCAGGCGCGCCCTTACACCTGCGTCCCTTGCGGCGGCCCTTTGCGCCGGTGCCCCTTACGCCGGTGCCCCTTACGTCGGCGCCCCTTGCGGTGGCGGCCCCTGTGCTGGCGGCTTCTGCGCTGGCGGTCCCTGTGCTGGCGGCCCTTGCGCCGTCGGTGCTGTGCTGGCGGGTTTTGGCGCCGGTCTTTCTCGCCCCGGCCCCCCTTTCGCGCCGGTCCTTCTCGTACTACCCCTACTCGCGCCGCCTTCATGACGGTGGATTGCGCGTCGGGGCTGTGTCGCTGTTCGCCGGTGTGTTCGCGCTCGCCCGAACGGGTGCGCGCCCGGGACCGTGGTCGGTCACCGGGCGCGCGGATGTGAGGCCGTTCGGCCTGCTCTAACGGCAGAGGAGCATCCACTGCAGAGCGGGATCCATGAGGAGCCACCCTGAGGCGGCCGTTACGGGCATCCACATCGGCAGGCCGGTGAGCGGCGACCTCTGGGTCACCCAGGCGTCTTCGTGCGCTGTGCCGAACTCGCCGTCGTGGTCGCCGGGCCATTGATGACCGCTGGGGCCGCCGTGGTGGTGCGGCTCATGCGGGCTGTACGGCCACTCGCAAGGGGGCCAGTGGCTCTTCTCGTACGGCTTGTGAGTCTCGTGCGGCTTGTGAGTGCAGTCATGCGTGGGCGTTGGGCTCGGCGTGGGCGTCGGCGTCACGGTGGGCGTCGGGTTCGGCGTCGGCGTCACGGTGGGTGTCGGCGTCACGGTCGGCGTGGGCGTCACCGTGGGCGTCGGTGTCACGGTGGGCGTCACGGTGGGCGTAGGAGTGACGGTCGGCGTCGGAGTCACGGTGGGCGTCGGGTTCGGCGTCGGCGTGACCGTAGGCGTCGGTGTCACAGTGGGCGTCACGGTGGGTGTGACCGTGGGGGTGGGGGTCACGGTGGGCGTGGGAGTGACGGTGGGCGTGGGTGTCGGGGTCACCGTGGGGGTGATCGTGGGCGTCGGGGTGGGCTGGTTGGGGACGCAGTTGACCTCCACCCGGCCGATGGTGACCTCCGTGAGCGGCCCCTCGTAGACGACGTTCCCGTCGGCGTCCCGCAGGCTGGCCGAGATCGAGATCGTCATGTCCGCCTCGGCGGAGGTCGCGTCGTTCGTCGTGGCGTTGTCGATCCTGACCACCGTCAGGATCCCGTCGTACACGCCGGGGTACCCGAGCTGCGCGCCCGTCGCAGGCACCTCCGTGGTCCCCTGGTCCACGGGCACGCCGAGCACCGTGATGGTCCCCGGCGCCGCCTGTACGGACGCCATCGCCGGAGCCGGCGGCGTGCACCGCGCGTGCGTCTCCACGTTGCCCGTGACCAGCAGCGGCTCGGACGCGTCCGGGTTGAGCTGAAGGGTGTTGACGACCAGTTGGGCGCTGGCCTCCCAGACGTCCGGCGCGTCGAGGCCGTCGGCCTGGATCTGCTCGTTGGCCAGGCTGACGAAGTCGGTGACCCCGTCGGGGTCGCTCCAGTCGCCGGTGTCGGTGCCGGGGTCGGGCCCGACGGACGCCGTGCCCCAGGTGCCGGAGAAGCCCGGCTGGCCCAGTTCCGGGATCTCGGTGATGGTCAGGCCGATACCGTTGGCGTTGGCGAACTCGCCCGCCGCGGCGGTGGCCGTAAGCCCGAACAAGGCGCCGGTGAGCAGGACGGACGCGCCGGCGGTGAGCAGCCGCGCGCGCGTGAACAGCGGATTGGTCGTGGTGGTCACCCACCCATTCCGCAGGGAAGTTGATCAAGTCGGGCGAGGTGACACGCGGCCCTTGCCGAGCCTTTGCCGCGGCCTGCCGGGACAGGTCGAAGGCACTGTCCGCGGTCTGGCAGAATGACATGTTGGAACATCGTGACCAGGTGGGTGCCCTCTCATCTCCTGCCGGCCACGCCTGTCCCTGGAACGTCCTCTCATCGTGCCCCACTCGATGAGGTGCCGTTCACCCACGCTCGAATGCAGGAGAGACCACACCAGTGGCAGTCAAGATCAAGCTCAAGCGGCTCGGCATGATCCGCAACGCTCAGTACCGAATCGTCGTCGCCGACAGCCGCACCAAGCGTGACGGCCGGGCGATCGAGGAGATCGGCCTGTACCACCCGAAGGAAAACCCTTCGCGCATCGAGGTCAACGCCGAGCGTGCGGCCTACTGGCTGGGTGTCGGCGCGCAGCCGACCGAGCCGGTGCTCAAGCTGCTCAAGCTCACCGGTGACTGGCAGAAGTTCAAGGGCGAGGCCGCCCCGGCGCCGCTGCTGGTCGCCGAGCCCGCGCCCGACCGCCACGCCCTCTACGAGGCCGCGGCCAAGGAGGCGCTGTCCGGTGGCGACACCGGCACGGCCGCCACCACGGCGCCCAAGCGTGCCAAGAAGAAGGAAGAGGCTGAGGCCGCCCCCGCCGCCGAGACCCCGACCGAGGGCGAGGGCTGACGTGCTCGAGGAGGCTCTCGAGCACCTCGTTAAGGGCATCGTCGAACATCCCGACGATGTCCGGGTCCGCGCTCGCCGCATTCGCAGCGGGCGCGTCCTGGAGGTCCGGGTGCACCCCGAGGACCTGGGCAAGGTCATCGGACGCGGCGGGCGCACCGCCAAGGCGCTGCGCACCGTTGTGAACGCCCTGGCCGACGGGAAGTACGTACGGGTCGATCTGCTCGACCTGGACGAAGCAGTCCGTTAGCGTCAGGAATTCGCGCCCTCATCGGTCCCGAAGGGGCTGATGGGGGCGCTTGCGTTAGGAGAAGGTGGGTTTACGTGCAGCTGGTCGTCGGCCGGATAGGCCGTCCGCACGGTGTACGCGGCGAGGTCACCGTGGAGGTGCGCACCGACGATCCCGAGCTGCGCTTCGCCGAGGGCGTGGCTGTCGCGACCGACCCGGCGAGCGCGGGGCCGCTCGTGGTCGAGAGCCGCCGCTGGCACAAGGGCGTGCTGCTGATCGCGTTCGAGGGGGTTCACGGCCGCGACGCCGCCGAGGAGCTCCGGGGCACCATGCTGGTCATCGACTCCGCCGACGTGGAGTCGTCGGACGACCCGGACGAGTTCCACGACCACCAGCTCGTCGGGCTGGCGGTGGAGACCGTGTCGGGCGAGCCCGTCGGCGAGGTCACCGACGTGCTGCACCACGGCCAGGACCTGCTGGTCGTACGCCGGCGCGGGCAGGACGACGCGCTCATCCCGTTCGTGAAGGCCCTGGTGCCCGAGGTCGATCTGACGGGCGGGCGCCTGGTCGTCGACCCGCCAGAGGGCCTGCTGTGATGCGCCTCGACATCATCTCCATCTTCCCCGAGTACTTCGCCCCGCTCGACGTCTCGCTGATCGGCAAAGCGCGCGAGCGCGGCACCCTCGACGTACGCGTCCACCAGCTCCGCGACTGGGCGCACGACGTGCACAGGACGGTCGACGACACGCCGTACGGCGGCGGTCCCGGCATGGTGATGAAGCCCGAGGTCTGGGGCGAGGCCATCGACTCGGTGATCGGCGACGGCGCTCCGCGGGTCATCGTGCCGACGCCGAGCGGGCGGCCGTTCACCCAGGAGATGGCCCAGGAGCTGGCCGCCGAGCCGTGGCTGCTGTTCGCCTGCGGGCGTTACGAGGGCATCGACTCGCGCGTCATGGCCGAGTACGGCGCCCGGCTGCGGGTCGACGAGGTCAGCATCGGCGACTACGTGCTGGCCGGTGGCGAGGTCGCGGTGCTGGTGATGGTCGAGGCCGTCGGCAGGCTGCTGCCCGGCGTGCTGGGCAACGCCCAGTCGGCCGTGGACGACTCCTTCGCGCCGGGTTCGATGCAGAACCTGGTGGAAGGCCCGGTCTACACCAAGCCGCCGGTCTGGCGCGGGCACGAGGTTCCCGCGGTGCTGCTGTCCGGACATCACGGAAAAGTCGCCCGATGGCGACGGGACGAGGCGCTCCGGCGTACGGTGCGGAACCGGCCGGAACTGGCCGCGGCGCTCGATCCGGAGACGCTCGACAAGCACGACAGAAAGCTGCTCGACGAGCTCTCGTTTCGCGTCCGGCCGGAAGATGTGGCAAACTGAATCGCTGCCGACCATCACACGGTTGGTCCGTCATGCCCGGGTAACGGTCCCGGGTTCATCAAATCAGCAAGCGTGTCCGCCGCGAGCTCCGGCCGGGTGGACCTCCGCGTGCTCGCGAGGACTTGAGGACAGCTCTCATGCACACGAAGATCCAGGAGCTCGAGAAGGCGACCCTTCGGAGCGACGTCCCGGCGTTCCGCCCCGGTGACACGCTCGAGGTCCACGTACGAGTCGTCGAAGGCAACCGCTCCCGTATCCAGGTCTTCAAGGGTTTCGTGCTGCGCCGGCAGGGCAGCGGCGCCCGCGAGACCTTCACGGTCCGCAAGGTCAGCTACGGCGTCGGCGTCGAGCGCACCTTCCCGGTGCACAGCCCGGTCATCGAGAAGATCGTGCTCGTGACCCGCGGTGACGTGCGTCGCGCCAAGCTCTACTACATGCGCGACCTGCGCGGCAAGGCCGCCCGCATCCGCGAGAAGCGTGAGTCCACGCCCGCGAAGTAACCCCAATCTTTTCCGAAAGGCCCGTGCACCGCACGGGCCTTTCGGCTTTGCGGGGCCATTTCCTTTATGTGGAGCGACTCGTGCGTGGGTGTAACGTCGGTCGAGGCTTGTCGAGCCGTTCCATCATCTAGGCTCGTCAGCGATGACAAGCGAAGACCAGGAGCACGGCGCTTCGCGCCGCCCTGTCGAGGACGAGGTGGACGTGGTCGCCGAAGAGACTCAGAAGCCGGCAAAGGGCGACAAGGAGAAGAAGGGGTCGTTCTGGAAAGAACTCCCCGTACTTGTCGTTGTGGCCCTCGTGCTGGCCCTGATCATCAAGACGTTCGTGATCCAGGCCTTCTACATTCCGTCGGAGTCCATGGAGAACACCCTGCTCAAGAACGACAGGGTCCTGGTCAACAAGCTCGTCTACCACACCCGTGACATCGAGCGCGGCGACGTGGTCGTCTTCTCCGGCGTCGACTCCTGGGACGGCGAGTTCGAGGTCGAGGAGCCGTCCAACCCGATCGCGGGCTTCTTCCGCTGGGTCGGCACGGCCTTCGGCGTCGTCCCCGGCGAGAAGGACTACATCAAGCGGGTCATCGGCGTGGGCGGCGACCACGTCAAGTGCTGCGACTCCAAGGGGCGCATCACGGTCAACGGCACGGCCATCGACGAGGAGTCCTACCTCTATCCGGGCAATGTGCCGTCTGACCGGTTCTTCGACATCACCGTGCCGCCCGGGCGGCTGTGGGTGATGGGCGACCACCGTTCCGTCTCGCTCGACTCCCGCTCGCACACCGGCGACCAGGGCGGCGGCTCGATCCCCGAAGGTCAGGTCATCGGCCGGGCCTTCGTGATCGTCTGGCCGTTCAACCGGGCGGGCGTGTTGTCCATACCCGACACCTTCGCGCAGCCCGCGCTCCAGGCACTCGGAGGGGCCGTACCGCTGGTGGCCGGGTTCGGGCTGGCCGTACCCTTGGTCCTGGTTCGTCGGCGCCGGTTGGGGAGGAAGCGCTGATGGCCGTCACCAAGAAGGCGGAGGGCGTGGCCAAAGAGAAGAAAAAGGGCGGCTTCCGGGAGACCGTCCTGCTGCTGGTGCTCGGCGTGGGCATCGCGTTGTTGCTCCAGGCGTTCGTGATCGGGTCGTTCTACATCCCGTCGGAGTCGATGGAGAACACCCTGCTCATCAACGACCGGGTCTTCGTCAACAAGCTGGCGGGCGATCCCGAGCGCGGCGACATCGTGGTCTTCAAGGGCTGGCGCACCGGCGAGGACACCATCAAGCGGGTCATCGGCGTCGGCGGCGACAAGGTGGTGTGCTGCGACTCCAAGCACCGCATCAGCGTCAACGGCACGCCGCTCGACGAGGAGTCCTACCTCTACCCCGGCGACTTCGGCGGCGGCGACAAGTTCAGCGTCACCGTCCCGGCCGGCAAACTGTGGCTGATGGGCGACCACCGCACCGCCTCGGCGGACTCGCGGGCCCACATGGACGAGCCCGGCGGCGGCTTCATCTCCGTCGACGACGTGATCGGCAAGGCGGTCGTCCGCTACTGGCCGCTGTCGCGCGGCTACCTGTTCTCCACGCCCGAGACTTTCGACAAGGTCAAGTAAGGGGCTTTCGGTCGCGGTTTGCGGCGAATGGGGCGTACGCTTCGAGTGTCATGACAGTTGCGTTCCGCCCTCGACCGAGCGTCGTCCGGCGCGATTCCGGACTCTACGCCTACGAGCGGGCGCTGGCCCGCCGTGGGCTGACCCCGATCGCGGGCGTCGACGAGGCGGGCCGTGGCGCCTGCGCCGGGCCGCTGGTCGTCGCGGCCGTCGTCCTGCGCAGGGAGATCGACGGTCTCGGTGACTCCAAGGTGCTGTCCCCGCCGGTGCGCGAGCGCCTGTACGACCGCGTCGTCGCCACCGCCCACGTGGGCGTCGTGGTGATCCCGGCCGCCGAGATCGACGCCCGGGGGCTGCACAGGAGCAACATCTCCGGAATGCGGCGGGCTGTGGCGCAGTTGCCATGTGATCCGGAGTACATCCTCACGGACGGCTTCCCGGTGCCCGGCATGCCCGCGCCGTCCCTGGCGGTGTGGAAGGGGGATCAGGTGGCCGCCTGCGTGGCGGCCGCGTCGATCGTGGCCAAGGTGACGAGGGACCGCCTCATGGTCGAGCTGGATCGAAGGTTCCCTCAGTACGGTTTTGCCGAGCACAAGGGGTATGTCACGCCAGGACACCGTTTGGCACTGGAGAGACACGGCCCGTGCCCCGAACACCGTTACTCCTTCGTCACGGTGGCCAGGGGGATGGGTGAAAATGAGATGGGGGCCGGGGTTGCCTGAGCAGGCGAACCGGGGGACCGGTACGACAGGAGGACCGCGATGAGCGCAGAGGATCTCGAAAAATACGAAACCGAGATGGAGCTGCAGCTTTACCGCGAATACCGTGATGTCGTCGGTTTGTTCACATACGTCGTGGAGACTGAGCGTCGGTTCTACCTGACCAACTCGGTCGACCTCGACGTCCGTACGGCGGAGAACGGCGACGTCTTCTTCGATGTGAAGATGCAGGACGCCTGGGTGTGGGACATGTACCGGCCGGCGCGGTTCGTGAAGAACGTGCGGGTGGTCACGTTCAAGGATGTGAACGTCGAGGAACTGGCCAAGGCCGACCTGGAGATGCCCAAGGAAGGGTTCTCGGGGTAGGTCGAAGGGGCGCCGTCGAGGCGGGGCCGGTGGGGCGGCGGGTGTTGCTGGTGCGTCCGGCGGCGTGTCGGCTCGGTTGAGCTTGTGCTCGCTCCTGGAGGTCCGGGGTTCTGGTGTTGCGCGTGACGCCGCTGCTGTCACGCCGCATCGGGGGGACTCATCGCTCTGGGCGGCTATTGGTCCTCAGGAAGTCTCGTTGCTGGTTGACCAACGCTGACCTCATCGGCCCGATGCCTTGCACGACGCATACCTGCAAGCATGCTGAGTACCGCCTCCTGCACGCTGATGACCTGCTTCCGCGCTGTGGCGCCCGCCGGGTGCTTGCTGGGCAGTGTCGGCACATGTTGAGCCCTGCAGGGACCACGTTGGGCTCCCTCCGGGACACGCTGAGCGCTGCGGGCACACGCTGAGCGCTGCTGCACACGCTGGGTGCCATCAGCGCGTGCTGGGACGTCATTCGGCTTGCGATGGTCGTCGCCGAGCGCAAGGTGAGGGTTGCCGGGCAGGCGGAAGCATTAGCCAGCTCAGGGTAGCGACGCCTCGCCCGCGATGAGCATTGGCAGCCGGCTCAAGATGAGCGCCATCTGGCCCACGATGCAGGCGTCTGCCCGCCTCCCGCCACGCGGTGCCCGCCCCCTGCCAGCGCTCACCCGCCTCCTCCCACGTGCTGCCCGTCATGTGCCGCCTCGTGGGATGGGTACCGCGTCCTACCTGCACCGTCGCCGCCAGCCGTCCGCGTCGCTTCAGGGGCCGCGGAGGGCCGTAGGGCCGTAGGGCCGTAGGGCCATAAGGCTCATGGTGCGCCTCCGCCGCCCCTGCGCTGTGCAGTGGCCGACTGTCGTGCCACGGCGAGCCATCTCGGGCGGGACGGTCACACCGCTCCTGATCACACAACGCTCTGACCTGTTCCGTCATCCCGGCATGGATGCACAGATGACGCCCCTCGATGGCCCGGCAACGAGCCTCGGTCGCGTGGAGCTATCCACAAGCCGCCGCCCAGCTCTCTCCGCTATCCCCAGAATCCCGTTCGCCTCCGTCTGATCTCCCCGCCATCCGCCAAGGTCGGTGACCGAACACAGCACCGACGACGGACGAAGGGACGCCCCCCATGGCCCCGAAAGACGAGCTCGGCAAAGAAGGCGAGCACCTGGCCGCGATCTACCTCGAAGCCAAGGGAATGACGATCCTCGAACGCAACTGGCGCTGCCGTCGCGGCGAGATCGACATCATCGCCCTGGACGGTCAGGTCCTGGTGGTCGTCGAGGTCAAGACCAGATCGAGCAGATCCCACGGCACAGCCCTGGAATCCGTGAACCACACCAAACTGGCGCGGCTCCGCATGCTGGCCGCCAAATGGCTGTCGGCGCAGTCCCGGTCCTTCGAAGCCGTACGCATAGACGTGATCGCCCTTGAGCGCTTCGCGGGCAACTTCGCCCTGCGCCACATACGGGGGGCGATCTAGATGGCCGTGGCCCGCACCCGCAGCGTCGCGCTGGTCGGTGTGAGCGGCCGCAGCGTCGAGGTCGAGGCCGACGTGGGCAACGGCCTGGCCGGCATCCACCTCATCGGTCTGCCCGACACGGCGCTCAGCGAGGCCCGCGACCGGGTGCGATCCGCCGTGGTCAACAGCAGTTACCCATGGCCGGACGCCCGCATCACCGTCAGCCTCTTCCCCGCCAGCCTCCCCAAGCGCGGATCCCAGTTCGACCTCGCCATCGCCATGGCCATCCTGGGAGCCGCAGGAGTCGTCCCGGCGGAGCGCATCGCCGAGCCCTTCTTCTTGGGCGAGCTCGGTCTCGACGGCCGCATCAGGCCCGTGCGCGGAGTGCTCCCGTCCATCCTCGGTGCCGCGGCGGCGCACGAAGACGCCACGATCATCGTCCCGTCGGAGAATTCGGGGGAAGCGGGCCTGGTCCCCGACGTGAACGTGGTTCCGGTGGCTCACCTGCGCCAGCTGGTCGAGTGGCTACGCAAAGGCGACAAGCCACCCGAACCCGAAGTCGCTGGCCGCGTCGACACGCCCAAGCCCGTGACCCAGCCCGCCGTCGACCTGGCGGACGTCGTCGGCCAGCCCGTGGCCCGCCGAGCGTTGGAGGTGTGCGCCGCAGGCGGCCACAACCTGTGGATGGTGGGCCCGCCCGGCACCGGCAAGACCCTGCTGGCCGAACGCCTTCCCACCCTCCTGCCGGACCTGGAGCTCGACCACGCCCTGGAGGTCACGGCCATCCACTCCGTCGCGGGGTTGCTGCCGCCCGACAGTCCCATGATCAACCGTCCGCCGTTCGTCAGCCCCCACCACACGGCGACGGCGGCCGCCATCATCGGTGGTGGCAGCACGGTCGTCCGTCCGGGAGCGGTCTCCCTCGCGCACAGGGGCCTGCTGTTCATGGACGAGGCCCCCGAGTTCCCTCGTCACGTCCTCGACTCGTTGCGGCAACCGCTGGAGTCGGGGCGCGTCACGGTGTCCAGATCCGCGGCGTCGGTCACGTTCCCCGCCCGGTTCATGCTGGTGCTGGCCGCCAACCCGTGCCCCTGCGCCCAGGCCGACGACCAGGCCGGCGCGGCCTGCCGCTGCTCGCCCACCACAAGACGTCGATATCTGGGCCGGCTGTCCGGTCCCCTCCTCGACCGCATCGACATGAAGGTCACGGTCGCCCGTTCGTCCAGACGCGAGCTCCTGGCCGACCGCCACTTCGTCGAATCCAGCGAAACAGTGGCCGAACGCGTCCTGCTGGCCCGCGAGCGCGCCGTCAAACGCCTGGCCCACACCCCCTGGCGGACAAACGCCGAGATCCCCTCGTCCGTCCTCCACTCCGACCTCCGTCCGTCCGATGCGGCGATGAAGCCCATGACCTCCTGCCTCGACTCGGGCTCCCTCACCGCCCGCGGCCTCGACCGCACGCTGCGCGTCGCCTGGACCCTCGCCGACCTCGCCGGCAAAGACCGCCCAGAAGAAGACGAGACCACCGCAGCCCTCGGCTTCTGGCTCGGAGTACAACCGTGACCCCGGCCGTCCGCCTGCACACGAACCCGCCCATGAAGATCACCAGGAGGTCCCTGTGATTAGTCCAGAGCATGAGGCACGTGCGGCCCTCATGCGAGCCGCCGACGTGGGCGACACGGCCATGGGCCGCCTGGTGGCCCACCTCGGTGCCTCCGAAGCGGTGGAGGCGATCCGCGAGCGCGCACTTCCACCGGCCTTCACCGCCCAGGAGTCCCGGCAGGAACGTCCGTGTGACCTGTCGGGTCGGCTGAACGCCTGGTTCCTCCGCCTGGCTGCGTCGAAGCCCGCCGCCGATCTGGAGGCCGGCGAGAAGCACGGAGCCAGGCTGATCGTCCCAGGCGACCCCGAATGGCCCACGCAACTGGATCATCTCGGCCCGAGTCGCCCCCTGGGCCTCTGGTTGCACGGCACGGCCGATCTCCGCTTCGCCTGCCTGCAGTCCGTGGCCGTCGTAGGAGCCCGAGCCGCCACCCAGTACGGTCTGCACATCGCGGCCGACTTCGGCATCGGCCTCAGCGAAGCGGGTTGGTCCGTCGTCTCCGGCGGCGCCTACGGGGTGGACGGCGCGGCCCACAAGGGCGCCCTGCTGGCCGGCTCACCCACGGTGGTCGTTCTCGCCTGCGGAGTGGACATCTGCTACCCGAGCGGCCATCAGGAGCTCTTCGCCCAGGCCCGCGAGCAGGGCGTCGTGATGAGCGAATGCCCGCCCGGCGTCCATCCCACCCGCGCCCGGTTCCTGATCAGGAACCGCCTCATCGCCGCCCTGACCAGAGGCACGGCCGTCGTGGAGGCAGCCCTCCGCAGCGGTGCCCTGAACACCGCCGGCCACGCGCTCACTCTCAACCGTCACCTGGGGGCGGTGCCCGGGCCCACCACGTCCGCGTTGTCGGCCGGCTGCCACAAACTCCTGCGCGAACGCAAGGCGGTCTGTGTCACCACTCCGGAGGAAATGATCGAACTAGTCGGCGTCATGGGCGACGACCTGGCCCCGCAGACCCGAACGCCCATCGTCCCCCGCGACGGTCTCAGCGAATCCACCAAGAGAGTCCTGGACGCCATCCCCACCCGCGGCGGCGCCGGTCCGGCCTCGATAGCGGTCTCAGCAGGCGTCAGCATGGACATCACACTGAGCGCCCTGGGCGGTTTGGCCGCAGCCGGATACATAGAACGAGCGGGCGGCGGCTGGCGCCTCCGCAAAACCACATCCAGCTACCCGAAAGCCCCCGAAACCATGGCCCTGACCCCGCCCCCGGCCAACGAAGCCCCAGCCACCGACCCTCCGCCACCTGCGGAAGACGACACCCCGCCCCCGCCCCACCCCGAAGAACTCGCACCCCTTACCTGACCAACCTTTGCGACGTAGGGGCATGCAGCACCGCCGATGTGACAGCCACCATGAACCAAGGGGCGAGTGCATCGGGTGAGATGGTGAAGGAAGAAGGCATGAGGGCGATCGAAAATGACTGACATGTGGGCAATGCGACGCGCAACCAAGCCGCAGCCGACGTCCGCGTCGTGCCGCGTCGTGCCGCGTCGTGCTGCGTCGTGCCGTGCCGTGCCGTGCCGTGCCGCGTCGTGCCTTGCTCGGCCGCTCGGACGGACGCTCGGGCGGTTGAGCTGCACACCGCTCCCATGGCGAGCCCGAGGCATCGGGCGGCACAGCAGTGACATAAGTGGCGAATGTTCGTGCGGACAATAGGTGAAGCCTTGAACAACGACCTGAACGACAGCCTGAACCGCGACCCAAATCCCGACCTGAACCCTGACGTGAACGCCGACCTGAATCCCGAGGCGAACGCTGGCCTGAACCCCGATGTGAACGCGGACCCGAACCCCCACGTGAACGCGTACCCGGATCGTGGCCTGAACTCCGGTTTGAACCGTGACGTGAACGCCGACGAAGTGCTTGCCGAGTTCGAGAGGTATTTGCGGTTCGAGCGAGACCTTTCCCCACATACAGTGCGCGCCTATCTCTCCGACATCACCGCCCTCCTCGACCACCTCCATGGACGGCTTGACGGCCTGGACATCAGCGAGCTGAGAGGCTGGCTGGCCGACCAGCACAGTGCAGGCAAGGCAAGAGCCACGCTGGCCCGCAGAACGGCGTGCGTCCGTACCTTCACCGCGTACTGCCACCGCCGGGGTTGGCTGGCCGCCGACCCCGGCCTGTTGTTGGGCAGCGCAAAGGCGCCCCGTCCCTTGCCTGCCGTGCTCGACCAGGAACAGGCGCAGACCGTCCTGAGCGCGCCCCAGTCCACCGGCGATCCCAAAGACCTTCGAGACCAGGCGCTCCTGGAACTCCTCTACGCCACAGGTGTGCGGGTGGGTGAGCTCTGCGCGCTCGACGTCGATGACGTGGACCGGGACCGGCATGTCATCAGGGTCCTGGGCAAGGGACGAAAGGAGCGTTCCGTGCCGTTCGGGCTGCCAGCGCTTCGAGCTCTGGACCGATGGTGCATCAACGGGCGTCCCATCTGGGTTCGGGAACGCTCCGGGCCGGCCCTCTTCCTCGGAGTCCGTGGCGGCCGGATCGACGCCGGCACCGTACGACGGGTGGTGCACGCGCGGCTGGCCCAGACCGAGGGCGCCCCCGACATGGGCCCACACGGACTGCGGCACACCGCGGCAACCCACCTGCTCGAAGGGGGCGCAGACCTGCGTAGCGTCCAAGAACTACTCGGTCATGCCTCCCTCAACACAACCCAGATCTACACCCACGTCTCGATCGACCGCCTCCGCACCGCATACCGCCAAGCCCACCCCCGCGCCTGACCACAAACACCAGCACGCCATTGCCTCTCTCGCCCACCCCTCGCTCTCCGGCTGAGCGCAAGGGCCATAAGACGTCGAACCAAGCGTCCACGCAGGCATTGGGCCCGGCCGAGCCCGCCGCCAGGCGACGCAGCACGACACGTTCGGGCGTGCTGCGCAGTTCCCGCATCTACGCCAACGACCCAAGACCTGTAGCCACGTCGGCCAGAGAACCCGACGGCGCGACGACACGACAGTGCCGTCAATGCGCGAGGGATGCGAAGGGGCGAGAGGCAATGACGCGAGGAGCATGTTCCTGCCGCGCAGGCAGTGCTGGATTCACGGGGTGGAGCGAGAGACCGGTGGCGACCATCTAACCGACGGTTGCTCTACCGGATAGGCGCGCGGGAGTCGAGCGCGCGGAGGAGTGGGTCACGTGCAGCGCCTTGATCGAGGACCTGATGCTCCTGGCTGGCGCCGGCTTGCTGGACGTTCCAGATCACGCGCCGTCATCCCACAGCAGGACGCGTCTGTACCTGGCCCCCTCCGAGGAGGAACGGGGAACGAAGGACTCGTACGAACGCGGCGCGGACGGTAGAGGACGAAACCACTCCGGCGTTGGAGTATTCGCGGGCATGGTCTCCCATCAGGGGCCAGCCACAGCCTGGGAGTCTCTCACCCAGAAGGGGGGCGGGGGCTTCAGCTCGGGTCTAGCCACAGCTTGGGTGAGTCCCCGTCCCACTGGAGGGCAGGCTCCGGCGCGGGTCTAGCCACCGTCCGGGTGAACGCCGCCCACTGGGGTGTGGGCTCCGGCGCGGGTCTAGCCACTGTCCGGGTGAACGCCGCCCCCCTGGGGGTACGGGCTCCGGCGTGGGGCCAGCCCTCGCCCAAGTGAGTCCCGGGTTGGTTCGGTCCCCTGCTGACGAGCTCCCCCTTACGGCGCATAAAAGCGTCTCGCTTACAGGGGAGCGGTGCCATGTAGCGACTGGGCTGACCTACGGCGGCCAAGAAATGAGTGGTCGCCATTCACATGGCGCGGGTGGCCTGTGCCGCTACAGGCAACCACAACCACGCGCGGCGCAGGTGCCGTGCGCTCTACGTAGGCCGCAACTTGGCAGTGCGGTCCTGGTGCACCGTACTTCGGTTGCCTGGCTTGGCGGTGAGGGGCACAGAGGAGCAGAGGGCGCGAAGAGCAAGAAGCGCGAAGGGCGGAGAGTTCAGAGACGGTTGGTCGGTGTCGGTGTCGGTGTCGGTGTCGGTGTCGGTGTCGGTGTCGGTGTCGGGCGTCGGCGGTGGGTGGTGGGTGGTGGGTGGTGGGTGGTGGGCGGACGGTGGTGGACCGACAGCGGTGGGCGGACGGCGACGGCGAATGGCGACGGCCGATGGCTATGGAGGCGGCGGACGGCGGCTGGGCCATGGGGCCGGAGGGCGGAACAAGGCGCTCTTATTAGTTGGGGCTTGGTCCGGATCAAGGGCGCGCGCGTTTCCCGATGAGGTTTGACGGTCGTGTTCATCCAGCGGCGGTGAATGGATGGGCATCTTGGTTGCCTTGAAGGCCTTTCTGGATTGATGCGGGTGGCCGTTGTGGAGGTCTCGTTGTGAGCTTGGAGGTCTCGGCAGGTGTCGGGTTTTAGGGCTTGAAGAGTGAGCCTCTGAGGGTGGTTTTGAGGGGGTCAGGAGGAGCGTCGTGAGGGTGGGTTGGGGCGTCTGTGGAGCCCTTCTGTTGGGGGTTTGCGGTGTTGGCCGCTTCTTGAGCCGTGGTGCTTCTTGTGGGGGCGTCGGCGGCGGCGTAGGGCCGTGATCAGGAGGGCGGAGGCGAGGAGGGTGCCCAGCCCGAGCGCTGGGGCTGCTGGCAGCGAAGCCGCGTGTGTCAGGAGTCGGAGGACGGTTGCAAGGGATCTGGAGGGGGCGTGAGTTGGTTCATGCCGCTGCTCGGGAGTTATGGCTGATTGGTTGCGGAGGGGAAGGTCGCTGGAACGCATCTCCGGGCGTGAGGAGGTGACCGCAGGGGTGATGAGCGGGGTCTCGGGGGGCGGCTCTGCGGTGAGGCCAAGTGCCTGCAGGACCGTGGAGTAGGGGGATGGGAGCGCGTTGTGCTGGTTCGCGGATGAGTCGCGGTGCGCGAGAACTGTGAGCAGGGACGGGGGGAGAGGGACGAGGAGCGGGGGCGGAGGAGGCACGGGGGCGTTGGGGAGCAGGTTCCGTGCGAGCGGAGCAGGCGGGTTCAGGTGCGGAAGCAGGGGCGGGTTCGGGCGGTAGAAAGCGGCGGACAGCTTGGTGAGCAGGGGAAGGGTGGGTGAGGTTGAGGTGCTGCCTGCAATGGCCTCCGAGAGGTTGGACGAGACGTCAAGCGGAGCTTCGGAGGGCTCAAGGGGGACGGCGAGGGGTACTTCGGAGGGCTCGACGGGGACGGCATCGGGCGCTTCGGAAGGCTCGGAGGGATAGGCAAGCGGTGCTTCGGAGGGTGTTTTGGGGGCCGGAGGGAGCAGGGGTGGGGTGGTCTGCGGTGGGGCGGTCTTGGGCCAGATGGGGAGGAGGCGGATGGGGGCGTGGCCCAGGAGGAGAAGAGGGTCCAGGTAGCGGGCGCTCTGGATCAGGCCCCAGTGCAGGCATGACTCCTGGCAATGGCCGTGTACGGCTTGTACGACCCCCAGTCGGCTGCCCATCGTGATCGGCTCACCCTGCTTCACCGATGCGCTGATCGGCAGGTACGTCGTTCGGAGGCCGCCTGGGTGGTCGATGGTGACGACTCCCCTTCCGCCTACTGGGCCTGCGTAGCGGACGGTGCCTGAGCCCGCGGCCAGGACGGGGGTGTCGGCGGAGGCGGCCAGGTCGATGCCGCGGTGTCCGGCCAGCCAAGGAGCCAAGGGCGGGGCGAAGCGGCGCAGGACGCGGGGGCTGCCATCGAGTGGCCAGCGCCAGGCGGGTGGGGCGGCCTTCGCCAGCGGAGCCGGGGTGGCGAGGGTCGTGAGCATGATCGCTGTTGTGAGCACGACCAGGGAGATCACGGCACGGCGGGCCACGTCCTGCGTGCGTGGTCTCGGCGGTGGCGGTGCTGAGCGGGGGGACAGGGCGGGGAGGCGTGGGCGAGGGGGCATGGCGGGGAGTCTTGCCGGGAGCGGCCTGCGGAGGTCGAGGCGAGCGGGATTCTGTGGATACAGGAAGCGGTGGGGAGCCTCCTGTGGACAACCCGCCCTGTGCCGAGCCCGCCGCCCGCCCGCCCGAGTGGAAATTCAATGGACGAGGTCATCCGGGCGATGCAAAAGTCCCACCGTGAGCCCGACTGCAGCGTCCCCCACATCCGTCCCGCTGGCCGACGGTCTCGTTCTGCGGCAGGCACGGCCGGCGGACCTCGACCAGATCAGCGCGCTGCTCACCGAACGTGGCGACTCGGCCGACGCCCTCGACCACCGGCTGGTCGTCTCGGACCCGGAGGTCGGCTGGTCCGCCTGCGCCGTGGTCGTGGATGGAGAGCGGGTCGTGTCCACCGCGACGCTCCTCGACGAGGAAGTGCGCGTCGGCGGCATCCGCCTACCAGCCGGCCAGGTCGAACTGGTCGCCACCGACCGCGAATACGAAGGACGCGGACTCGTACGGGCGCTCATGCGATGGGCTCACGACCGCTCCGCCGCCCGTGGTCACGTCGTTCAGGTGATGATCGGGATCCCGTACTTCTACCGGCTGTTCGGCTACGAGTACGCCATCGACATACCGTCGGCGCTGACCGTGCACACGCCCCCGGCCGGTGACGGCACGCCCGCACTCCGCGTCGCCCGGCCCGCCGACATTCCCGCCATGGCAGCTCTGCAGGACATGGCTCAGGACCGGTTCGACGTGGCCATGCCGCATTCGGCGGCATGCTGGCGATGGTTGCTGGACCACCAGGCGAGCACCTCCTGGGTCCTGGAGCGCGCTGGCACCGTCATCGCCACCGGACGCACCACGCCTCCCGACGACGACGAGGTGCTGCTGGCCGAGGCTGCCGCCGCCGACGAGGCCGCGGCCCGCGACCTGCTCAGTGCCGTCGTCGCCCAGTTCCCCGGGAGTGAGCTGAAGGTCGTCCATCGGGCCGGATCCGTGACCGCCACCGCCTGGCAGGAGTTCCTCGACCACGAACCGCGGAAGCGGGCGGAGCAGTACTACGTGCGCATTCCGGACGTCGCGGTGTTGCTCGACCGGTTCCGGCCGCTGCTCTGGCAGCGCCTCACCGCAGAGGGGACGGACCGCACCGGCGATGACATCGTCATCTCCACCTTCGGCGCCCATTACCGGATCCCGGTCGGCGCCGATGGCCTCGGCGAGGTCGTCACAGGCGGCCCGATGCAGAGACCTGGATCCGTGAAGGGCATCGGAGTGGCACCCGACCACCTGCCCGCCCTGTTGTTCGGCCCGCACGGGATCGAGGGGCTGACCCGCATCCGGCCCGACGTCTACACCGGAGAGGAAGAGCTGTCCCAGGCGCTCTTCCCGCCGCTCACCGCGGATCTGCTCAGCTACTACCTGCCGTATTAGGCCCGTCCCGGCTTCAGGTCGCTGTTCGGCGGAGCTTGAGGGCCGAGTGCTGCGGCTCCTGGGCGGCCATTGATGGCCGCTTCCGGCGGTGACGACTCAAAGTGGCTTCAGGACGTTGATGAAGTGCGCTGGTGCAGGCAGGTCGATCTCTGCCTGGACAGCACGGTCACACCATTGCGTCACCACCATGCGGCTGGTGTGGCGATCGATCCAGAGCTGCGCCGAGAGCTGGAGAAAGGCTGTGCCCAAGGAACGGGCCGTCCCCAGTGACGGTAACCGCCGACGCCGGGAGGGCGAGGGCTCTGGCTGTGTGCCGTACGACCGGTGCAGGCGCCGTGGGTGTACGTGTGGTTGGCGAGATGGCAAGAGGCGGAGAGCGGTGGGAGCGAGACGTAGTGGGGTCCGTACGGGCGAAGTGCGGAATCTGGGGAGTGGAGGTGGCTAGATGACTGAGTGGCGCTTGGATTCGATCAGGTTCTTCAGTGTCTGGGGGCTGGGGTTGTGAGGGGGCGCGGGTGGGGTGTGGGAGGTCTGAGGGCGGTTGGGACGTAGGGGGGAGAGCCAGATCCAGAGGCTGCTCAAGGCGATGCCCGCCGCGCTCAGCAGGATGACCGGGCGCAGGCCCATGAACTCGGCCAGTACGCCGCCCACCAGGCCGCCGACGGCCAGGACGCCCTGTACGGCGAAGGTCATGGTGGCGTTCACGCGGCCTCGGAGGGCGGCGGGGGTGTAGCGGAGGGTGATCACGCCCATGCAGGTGGCGAAGGCGACCACGATGACGCCGGTCATGACGCCCGTCAGGCCGAGGACGGTGAGCTTCACCCAGAGGGGGCCGGTCAGGAGGCCGACGGCGAGGATGTCCAGCGGGAAGAACAGGACCGAGACGAGCAGGATGCGGTTCTCGCCGTAGCGCTTGGACAGGCGGGAGGTGAGCCAGGCGCCCAGGAGGCCGCCCGCGCCGCTCAGCGCCGTGAGGAAGCCGATCATTCCCTTGGGGATGTCGAGCGTGTTGACCATGTAGAGCATGTAGACGGCGATGTACGCCATGGCGAAGAAGTTGATCGTCACGCCGGCGCCCAGGACGGCTCGGAGCGTGGGGTGGGTGAGGCTGGTTCGCAGGCCCTCGACGATGTCGTGCCACATGCTGGACGAGCGGGTGGGCTCGTTGTGCTCCGGGGTGCGGATCGAGCGGAGCAGGATGGCGGAGGCGAGGAATGACAGCGCCTCGGCCAGTACGGCGAACGGCGCGGTGAGCGTCTGGACCAGGATGCCGGCCAGGCCGGGGCCGCTCACGGAGGCTACCGAGTACGAGGCTTGGAAGCCGGCCATGGCCTCGGTGCGCTGCGACGGATCCACGACCGCGGCTATGTAGGGGAAGTTGGCGGATTTGAAGATGACGCCGGCCGTACCGATGACCAGGGCCACGATGATCAGCCAGGGCACGGTGAGGACGCCGAGCAGCCAGGCCAGCGGGACGGTGAGGGCGGCGGCGCAGGAGACGAGTTCGCAGGCGATCATCAGCGGGCGGTGCCGGGTGAGACGGTCGGCGATGGCGCCCGACTGGAGGCCGAACAGCAGGGCGGGCAGCGGCGCGGCGGCGGTGAGCAGTCCCATCTCGGCGGGTGAGGCGGTCAGCAGCGTGATGGCGGTCAGCGGGACGGCCAGCTTGGAGACCTCCGAGCCGGTGATCGAGATCGTGCGGGCGCTCCACAGCAGGCGGTAGTCGCGCTGTTTGCGGAGGGGGAGTGGGGGCGTCGTGTCCATGCTGGGGTCTCCGGTGGCGAGTTCGAGGGAGCTGAAGGGGGGCCGGTCGGACGGGTGGGGAGAGATGTGAAAGGAAGACTTCATAAGTATGAAGGGATCCCTTCAGAGTTGTAAAGGGAATGCTTCACATCTCCCGCCGGGTACCTTTGGCACATGACGCAGGACATGGAGGGGCTCAGCGATCCCAAGATGATGCGGGCGCTGGCTCACCCGGCGAGGCTGTTGATCCTCAACCGGCTCGGCGTGCAGGACAGCGCCACCGCGACCGAGGTGGCCGAGATCGCGGGGATCACGCCCAGCGCCGCCAGCTATCACCTGCGCATGCTGGCCAAATACGGCTTCGTCGAGGACGCCCCGCCCAGAGGGGACGGACGCGAACGGCTGTGGAGGTCGACGCACAAGCCGTTCAGCGTGGGAGTGCTGCCGGACGACCAGCCGGAGGTCCGTGACGCCAAGACCCTGTTGATCAAGGCGTTCCGCAAGGAGGCCGGCGACGAGGCCGACCGGGCCCTGGCCAGGACCGAGCACGACACGGACGAATGGCGCGACGCGACGCGCTTCAGCCGCACCCGGATCAGAGTCGACGCGAGCGAGCTGGGACGGCTGAGCGCGGAGATCGAGAAGCTCCTGGAGCCGTACATCGCCCACCAGCGCAGCCAGGAGGACGCGCCGAGCGGTGCCAGGATCGCGGAGGCGCAGATCAACCTCTTCCCGGTCGCCCCCAGGACGTCGCCCGGGTTGCCCACGGAGGACCACGATGTGGGGTGAGCCGTACCCGGCATGTCGGTTTGACCTCCGACGGTCAGCCTGGGGCGGTGTGGGAGGTAGACTTTTCGATGGCCTGTGGCAACAGGCCGACTTCGCATGCCCCGTTGCGGACCGCACCCTCGGTCCGGGCCCCGGCCCGGCTGGAGCGGTTTTGGGGCATCAGGGCGGTAGACAACGCGCTGCCGCGGCACAACCGAGAACTGCGCCCATCCGCAGGGCGCCCAGACCTGGAGGACCATCACATGGCCCCCGTCGTCACCATGCGACAGCTGCTCGAGAGCGGCGTTCACTTCGGCCACCAGACCCGCCGGTGGAACCCGAAGATGAAGCGCTTCATCTTCACCGAGCGCAACGGCATCTACATCATCGACCTGCAGAAGTCGCTGTCGTACATCGACCGTGCCTACGACTTCGTCAAGGAGACCGTCGCCCACGGCGGCACGATCCTGTTCATCGGCACCAAGAAGCAGGCTCAGGAGGCCATCTCCGAGCAGGCCGCGCGGGTCGGCATGCCGTACGTCAACCAGCGCTGGCTGGGCGGCATGCTCACCAACTTCTCCACCGTGCACAAGAGGCTTCAGCGTCTGAAGGAGCTCGAGGAGCTCGACTTCGACAACGTCGCCGGCTCGGGGCTCACCAAGAAGGAGCTCCTCATGCGCCGTCGCGAGAAGGACAAGCTCGAGCGCACGCTCGGCGGCATCCGTGACATGGGCCGCGTGCCCAGCGCGGTGTGGGTCGTGGACACGAAGAAGGAGCACATCGCGATCAGCGAGGCCAAGAAGCTTGGCATCCCGGTCGTCGCGATCCTCGACACCAACTGCGACCCCGACGAGGTCGACTACCCGATCCCGGGCAACGACGACGCCATCCGCGCCGTCGGCCTGCTCACCAGGGTCGTCGCCGACGGTGTCGCCGCCGGTCTGATGGCTCGCTCCGGCGCCGCCCGCGGTGACGAGAAGCCGGCCGCCGCCGAGCCGCTGGCCGAGTGGGAGCGCGAGCTCATCGAGCAGGGCCAGGGTCAGGCCGCCGAGGCCGCCCCTGAGGCTGCTCCCGAGGCCGCCGCCGAGGAGGCCCCCGCCGCCGAGGCGCCCGCTGCCGAGGCTCCGGCCGAGGAGGCGCCCGCCGCCGAGGCCGCTCCGGCTGCCGACGCGACCCCCGAGTCCGAGCCGCAGGCCTGAGACACGGCCGCCGCGCCCGGTCCGTGAGGCCGGGCACGGTACAGGCGCCGGCTCCGCGCCGCAGGTCGTCCTCGACCGCGGTGCGGGGCGGGCAGCCGGCCGACAGAGGGTGAGCGGAACCGAGGTCCTGCGCGGGCCGAGGTTGTGAAGGGCAAGGCCGAGGTCCTGCGCGGGCTGAGGCTTGGTAGGGCAAGGTACGCGTCTCGACTGGGCAAACGGCCGAGCCGGGACGGCAAGCCGGACAGGACGGCACCCCGCCGAGGCGATAAGTCAAGGCAGGGTGGCGATCAGGTTCGGGCGGTAGGTCAGGGCCGGGCGTCGGAAGCCGAGGCGGTGAGCCGAGGTGGATGACCATCGGGCCGGAGCGATAAGCCGAGCCTGGCTGGGCAGTATGCCGAGCGAGGCGGAGCGGAGCTCCACCGGCGGAGCCCGTCCTGCTGAGCGGAGACCTGGGCGAAAACCCGGGCCCGAGCGGAGTCCGCGCCCAGGCCGGACGAAGCCCGAGCCCAGACCAAGCCCAGGTACGAGCGAAGGTTCCGGAGGCAGCCGGACGGGCCAGGCGAAAGCCGGGCCAGTCAGGTGAAAGCCAAAGGGCCGGGCGGAAGCCCAGCCGGTCGGGCGGAGGTTCGATGGCTCGGAGCTCGGCCAGTTGGGCGGAGGTTCGATGGCTCGGAGCTCAGCCGGTTGGGCGAGGGCCGGGTCGGCCGGACGGATGTTCGGCTGGTCGGGAGGGAACCCGGCGTGAGGGCGCCCTCCGGACAACGCCTGGCACCACCGTCCGAGCACAACCCGACACAACCGGCACCACCGTTCGAGACCGCGCACGACCGAGGCAGAACGCACGACCCGCGCACGACCCGCGCACGACAAGGCCCTGGTGCGGCGCGCGCCTGCCGCACCGACCAGGGGCGGGCGCCCAGGGCGTCCACTCCGATCCACGACGACGACGAAATCCCACAAGGAATAAGAGCAATGGCTTCCGTGAACATGGCCGACGTCAAGCGGCTTCGCGAGATCACCGCTGCCGGCATGATGGACTGCAAGAAGGCGCTTGAGGAGTCCGAAGGCGACTTCGACCGCGCCATCGAGCTCCTGCGCCTCAAGGGCGCCAAGGACGTGGGCAAGCGCGAGGCCCGTACGGCCTCCAACGGCCTCGTCGCGCTCCAGCAGGACAGCGACTCCTCCGCCGCTCTTCTCGAGCTCAACTGCGAGACCGACTTCGTGGCCAAGGGCGAGCGCTTCCAGGAGCTGGCCGCCGGTGTGGTCGCGCACATCCTGGCGAGCAAGCCCGCCGACGTGGCGACGCTGCTCGACTCCTCCTTCGACGGCAAGACCGTCAAGGAGCACCTGGACGAGGCCAACGCCGCGCTCGGAGAGAAGATCGAGATCCGCCGCTTCGCCGTGCTTGAGGGCGGCTACATCGGCTCGTACATGCACAAGACGGACCCGGCGCTGCCGCCGGCGGTCGGCGTGCTCGTGCAGCTCGACAAGCCGAACGCCGAGGTCGCCAAGGACATCGCCCAGCACGCCGCGGCGATGGCCCCGCAGTACCTCAAGGCCGAGTCCGTCCCCGCCGAGGTCGTCGAGAAGGAGCGCAAGCTCTTCGAGGAGATGACCCGCGAGGAGGGCAAGCCCGAGGCCGCCATCGGCAAGATCGTCGAGGGTCGCGTCAACGGCTGGTACAAGGACTTCACCCTGGTCCAGCAGGCCTTCGTGAAGGACAACAAGAAGAGCGTGGGCAAGTACGCCGAGGAGAACGGCGTCGAGGTGCTCGCCTTCGTCCGATTCAAGGTCGGCCAGGCATAGGCTTGAGCGAACTGCCAGCCCAGAGTTCCACCCAATGAAGGAGGCCGCCGCCGTGCAGGACCACCGGGAGTCAGCCCACGAATCCACACGGACGGCGGCTTCCTCATCACCCAGCCCGCAGGGTCCACTGAGGTGGAAGCGGGTGATGTTGAAGCTGTCAGGCGAGGCGTTCGCCGGAGACGACCCGCTGGGCATCGACCCGGCCGTCGTCGACCACCTGGCCGACTCGATCACCGAGGCCGTGCGCGAGGGCGTGCAGGTCGCGGTCGTGGTCGGCGGGGGGAACATGTTCCGCGGCGCCACCCTGTCCCAGGGCGGCATCGACCGCGCCAGGGCCGACTACATGGGCATGCTCGGCACGGTGATCAACTGTCTGGCGCTCCAGGACTTCCTGGAGCGGCGCGGCGTCGAGACCCGCGTCCAGACCGCCATCACCATGCAGCAGGTCGCCGAGCCCTTCCTGCCGCGCCGCGCGATCAGGCACCTGGAGAAGGGCCGCGTGGTCATCTTCGGGGCGGGTCTCGGCTCGCCGTACTTCTCCACCGACACCGCGGCGTCGCAGCGAGCCCTGGAGATCGGCGCCGAGGCGCTGCTCAAGGGCACGCAGGTCGACGGGATCTACGACTCCGACCCGCGCAAGAACCCCGACGCGGTCCGGTTCGACCATCTTGACTACGGCGAGGTGCTGCTGCGCGACCTCGCGGTCATGGACGCGACCGCGATCAGCCTGTGCAAGGACAACGATCTGCCGATCGTGGTCTTCGACCTGATGGGCGAGGGCAACATCCTGCGAGCGGTACGCGGTGAGAAAATCGGCACGCTGGTGAGTCCCGCAGGCAAATGAGGGAGCTAGCCCGACACCGCCAGCTAGTAGACAGGGAGCCGCTGTGATCGACGAAACCCTCCTCGAAGCCGAGGAAAAGATGGACAAGGCCGTCTCGGTCGCGAAGGAAGACTTCGCGACCATCCGGACCGGCCGGGTCACCCCCGCGATGTTCAACAAGATCAATGCGGAGTACTACGGCACTCCGACTCCGGTGCAGCAGTTGGCCTCGTTCCACCTGCCCGAGGCGCGCATGGTCATCATCCAGCCCTTCGACAAGAGCGCGATGGGCGCGATCGAGAAGGCCATCCGCGACTCCGACCTCGGCGTCAACCCGACCAACACCGGCGACGTGATCCGCGTGACCTTCCCGGAGCTGTCCGAGGAGCGCCGCAAGGAGTACATCAAGGTCGCCAAGAACAAGGGCGAGCACGCCAAGGTGTCGATCCGGAACATCCGTCGTACGGCCAAGGAGGCCCTCGACAAGATGATCAAGGACGGCGAGGCGGGCGAGGACGAGGTCCGTCGCGCGGAGAAGGAACTCGACGACCTCACCCAGAAGCACGTCGCCAAGATCGACGAGCTGCTCAAGCACAAGGAAGCCGAGCTGCTCGAAGTCTGAGCGGCACGCCTCGCGGCCCTCGCCGGAAGGCGGGGGCCGTGGCTATGGAGAGTGTCTGTGGAAGAACGTACGGCCGGCACCGGCCCGGACGGCGGCAGCCGTACCGGAAGGAACCTGCCGGCCGCGATCGCGGTGGGTGTGGGGCTGGGTGCGCTGGTCCTCGGTACCCTCTACACGATCAAGGAGCTCTTCCTCCTGGTGATCGTGGTGTGCGTCGGCGTGGGCGTGCTGGAGCTGACCAAGGCGTTCGCCACGCGCGGGATCAAGGTCCCGGCCGTGCCCGTGCTCGCGGGGCTGGTGGCGATGCAGGCCGGGGCGTACTGGGGCGGGCCGTTCTGGCTGCTGGGGACGTTCGCGGTGTTCGCGTTCGTGCTGCTGGTCTGGCGGATGTTCAGCGACGGCACCGACGGCTACGTGCGCGACGGCACCGCCTCGGTGTTCACGTTGTTCTACCCGGCGATGCTGGCGGCGTTCGCGGCGTTGCTGCTGGCGCCGCACGACGGCCGCGACCGGGTGCTGATCTTCATCGCGGTGACCGTGGCCAGCGACATCGGCGGATACGTCGCGGGTGTGCTGTTCGGCAGGCACAAGATGACGGTCATCAGCCCGAAGAAGACCTGGGAGGGTTTCGCCGGGTCGGTGATCGCCTGCACGCTGGTCGGCGGCTGGCTGGTGACCTGGCTGCTGGACGGCCCGCTCTGGCTGGGCGCGCTGATCGGGGCGCTGGCGGCGCTGCTGGCGACCGTGGGCGACCTCATCGAGTCGATGATCAAGCGGGACCTCGGCATCAAGGACCTCGGCACGATCCTGCCGGGGCACGGCGGCCTGATGGACCGCCTCGACTCGCTGGTGACCACGCTGGTGCCGGTCTGGCTGCTACTGACGCTGTTCCTCTAACGCCTCCGTCGTGACGGGCGTGAGCCACAACCACCGTACGGCCTCCCCGCCGAACGCGAACCCCGACATGTCAGGCATGTCGGGTGGGTCGGCCCGCATGAGCACCCCCGAGTACTGCGGCCCCAGCGGGAACGTCGAGGGCTCGTGGTACCACTTGGCCGTGTGCCCGTGGCCGAGCCAGGTCACCGAGTGCCACGGATACTGGGCCAGCCACACCAGCAGCAGCGCCGCGTCCCTGGGGTCGTCGTGGGTGGCCACGGCCAGCTCGATCCGGGCGTAGGCGTCGGGGCGGTCGATCCACTGCTCGACCGTCGGCATGCGCTGGCAGCTCATCCCCACCGTGGACAGCACGGTCGGCTCGCGGCCCGCGTACGGCGGCCGTTCGGTGATGCCGACGGTCGGCAGGCGCTCGCCGCTGGCGTCCCAGTACCGGCCGGCCGGGCCGAGCACCCGGTCCAGATGGCCCATGACGAACTGCTGGAACGACGGCCACGACCCCTCGCCGTGCCGCCAGCGCCAGTAGGACGTGGCATTGGAGATACGCGGCCGCAGCCCCTCCAGCGCCTCCGACAGCGCCCACGCGAACGGAGACTCGCCCACGGCGTCACGGGCGTAGCCGGGCATGCCCCTGCTCATGTCGGCCCAGCCGGGGATGACCGCGAGCAGGTCGTCGTCCTCGTAGAGGGCGACGCCGTCGCCCTCCTCGAACCACAGGGCGGACAACTGGCCGAGCGGCCTGCGCCCCTCGGGGTGCGTCGTGTTGCCCCTCGGCATCAGCGGGGGCAGGCCGGAGTTGATCCGGGCCAGGTCGACCACGGCCGGGGCCGGCCGGTGGTTGGCCAGCCAGACCGCTCCGTGGACGGCGCCCTCGGGCGAGCACAGGTAAGCTACCGAGGAGTCCTCGTCCCGCTCGACCACGAGCGTGCGGCTGCCGTAGGGGTTACCGGCGGCGAGGACGACCTCGGTGCCACCCTCGCCAGATGCCGACCGGAAAATCGCCATACGAGATGACTGTAGATCGGGCGGTGACCCTGACGCGAGCCGTACCGTGATCAGGAATGCCTCCTCCGCGGCCGGCGTTCACTAACCTGGCCGGTGAGAAATCCCGGAAGTCCCAAGCAGAGTCCCGGAAGTCCCCCAAGCAAAGGCAGGAACGTGTCCCAGCAGCCAGGCCAGCTCACCTTCGTCGCACCGCGACGGGCCAAGCCCGCGCGGCACCTGGCGGACCTGTCCATGGCCGAGCGCCGGGCCGCGGTCACCGAGCTGGGGGAGAAGGCGTTCCGCGCCGACCAGCTCTCGCGCCACTACTTCGAGCGCCACACCGCCGACGTCGCCGAGATGACCGATCTGTCCGCGGCGGCCCGCGACAAGCTGTCGGCGCTGCTGCCGACGCTGCTCACGCCGGTCAAGGAGCTGACCACCGACGGCGGCACGACCCGCAAGACCCTGTGGCGCCTGTTCGACGGCGCGCTGGTCGAGTCGGTGCTCATGCGCTATCCCGAGCGGGTCACGATGTGCGTGTCGTCGCAGGCCGGTTGTGGCATGAACTGCCCGTTCTGCGCCACCGGACAGGCGGGCCTGACCCGGAACATGTCCACCGCCGAGATCGTCGAGCAGGTGGTCTCCGGCGCCCGTGCGCTGGCGGCGGGCGAGGTGCCGGGCGGTCCCGGCCGGGTGAGCAACATCGTCTTCATGGGCATGGGCGAGCCGCTGGCCAACTACAAGCAGGTGATCGGCGCCGTGCGCCGCATGGTCGAGCCCGCGCCGCACGGTCTCGGCATCTCCGCGCGCGGGGTCACGGTCTCCACCGTGGGGCTGGTGCCCGCCATCGGCAAGCTCGCCGACGAGGGGCTGCCGGTCACGCTCGCGCTGTCGCTGCACGCGCCCGACGACGAGCTGCGCGACACGCTCGTCCCGATCAACACGCGCTGGAAGGTGGCCGAGGTCCTCGACGCGGCCTGGTCGTACGCGGCCAAGACCAAGCGCCGCATCTCCATCGAGTACGCCCTGATCAAGGACGTCAACGACCAGGAGTGGCGGGCCGACCTGCTCGGCAAGCTGGTCAGGAACAAGCTCGTGCACGTCAACCTGATCCCGCTCAACCCCACGCCCGGCTCCAAGTGGACGGCCTCCCGGCCGGAGGACGAGCGGGCGTTCGTGCGCCGGCTGGAGTTCCACGGGGTGCCGGTGACCGTGCGCGACACCAGGGGCCGCGAGATCGACGGCGCCTGCGGCCAGCTCGCCGCGGCCGAGTAACCGGCCCCGGCCCGAGCGGGTGGTAGCCGGCCCTCTTCGAGCAAGTGACCGGCCCCGACCGGCGGCCGCCGAACAGGGCGGCCGGCCTATCTTGTGGCGGGCGAGCGGGCGGCGAAGGTCTCGATCAGGTCCGCGATCATGGCCGCGCCCCGGCTGTTGAGGTGCACGGTGTCGGTGGTGAGCCGCAGGCCGCGGCTGCTGGAGATGGCGTCCAGGCTGCGGCCGAGCAGGAAGTGCTGCATCGCGGCGGTCTGCGCCTGGTTGCTCTCGGGACGGTAGTGGGTGCGGGGCGAGGTGCCCTCCAGGTCGGCGGTCATGCGCTCGTTGAGCGGCAGGTAGGTCACGCCCTGCTCGGCGGCGACCGTCCTGACGATCTCGGCGAACTCCTGGGTGCGGCGCACCGGGACCGAGTCCAGGTCCTCGCCGATGACCGGCGGGGACAGCAGCGCCACGCGGGCCATGGTCTCGTTCTGCAGGCGGGCGGCGATGGCCGTCAGGTTGGCGGCGTACGCGGCGGGCGTGGGGGTCTCGGCGAGCTTCCAGCGCTTGCGCAGGGCCCTGGCCCGCTTCTCGCTCAACGTGGCGTTGGCGTCGTTGGTGCCGATGAGCACGGTCACCACATCCGGATCCTGCCGTACGACGTCGTCGAGACGCTTGAGCAGCTCGGACGACGGCTCGTAGTTGACGCCCGCGTTGATCACCGTCTCGCCGGGCAGCCGGTCGCGCAGCATGGCCACATAGTCGACGCTCACTTGTCCGCGGGTGATGCTGTCACCCAGGCAGATCACCTTCACCGTTGCCTCCTCAGGGGTGAGTGAACGCTTACTAACCTACCCTACGGCGCCTCCAGGCATACAGGGCGAGTCCCGCCAGGCACCACACCAGGGAGATCGCGGACAGTTGGGGCAGCTGGTCGAGCAGCTCGCCGGCGCCGGCCGTACGCATCCAGACCACCAGCGGAACCGTCAGCCAGTACGCGGGGGACGCGCTGAGCAGCAGCATCACCAGGTAGCCGAGCACCAGCGACATGATCGAGACCGCGGGGGAGCGCAGCACGGCCCGGCTGGTGAGCGCGCCGAGCGCCGTCCCGGCGAGCACGGCCAGGGCGTGCAGGACGAGGGCCGCGCCGAGCACGTCCCGGCCGGGGCGCTCGCTCAGGCCGAGCAGGACGGCCCACGCGAGGCCGACGGCGGCCAGCGCGGCGCAGGCAACCAGGCTCGCCACGAGCCCCGCGGCCACCTCCTTGCCGCGCCCGCCCGCGGTGACCGCCGACAGCTCGCGCTGCCGGTCGGGCTCGGTGTCCAGGAGGCTCCGCGTGGCCCAGGCGAGGATGGGGATGATCAGGACGGCGCCGTCGGCCAGCACGGCGGCCTCCGTGCCCTTGGGCGCGCGGCTGCCGTAGACGATCGCGAGCATGGCGAGGGTGAGCAGGAGCGCCTGATGGACCCGGTGCGACCGCACATAGGCGGCCAACCGGAAGACGGCCAGAGCGATCACCGGCACTCCTCAGGCGAGCGGAAGACGGCCAGGGCGGTCACCGGCACTCCTCGGTCAGGCGGACGGCGGCCAGGGCGGTCATCCGGGCTCCTCGGGGGTGTGGGGGTGGTCGAGGGTGGAGGTTCGGTAGCCCTGGTCGCGCATCCTGGTCAGGAAGAGCGGGAGCTCGTCGGCGGGCAGGGTGACCGCCACGGTGGTCAGCGGGCGTTCCGGAGCGTGAGTCGGAGGGGACGCAGAGGCCGCCGGGGCCACCTGGGCCACAGCGGCGGCGGAGATCCGGGCCGCGGGGGGCTCAGGGGCGACGGGGGTGGCGGAGATCGGGGCCGCGGAAGGCCCAGGGGCCGCAGGGGTGGCCTCCTTGAGGTGGCCGTCCACGAGCGACCATGAGCGCAGCCCGGGGAGGCCGCGCAGGCCGCCCTGGTGGTCGCTGGCGACGACGATGCCCCCGCGCCCGGCGACCTCGGTGACGATGGCGGGCAGCATCTCGCGGGCGTCGGCGTCCAGGCCGGCGAAGGGCTCGTCCAGGATCAGCAGGCCGGGGTCGGCCATCAGGGCCTGGACCAGGCCGACCTTGTGCGCGCTGCCCTTGGACAGCTCGCCGAGCGGCAGGCGGAGAAGGTGGCCCATGTTCAGGCGTTCGGCCCAGGGCCGCCACCGGGCGCCGCCCCGTACGGACGCCATGTGCGTCAGGTAGGACGTCACCGTGAACGGTTGGGCCGTCGGGAAGCGGTCGGGGGCGAAGCCCACGACGCCGGGACGGTCGGTGATGTGGCCCCGCGTCGGCCGCGCGAGCCCCGCGAGGAGCCGCAGCAGCGTGGACTTCCCCGCCCCGTTGGCCCCGGTCAGCTCGATCGCGTCGCCCGGCGCGAGCTGCGCTTCGGCCTCTTCGAGGACGAAGGGCTGACGTCTTCGGTAGCGAAAAGAGACCTGTAACAGTCGCATGGTGCTGTAACGGTATATGTCAGGGCGCAGGGCCGTGATAAAGGGCCTCACCGCTATAAAGGGCCTGACCGTGATGAAGGGCCTCACAATGGAGAAGCCCCGGCACATCTCAGGAGGAGTGGGCTTGAACCGCTTTCCGCGCGTCATGGGTATGCGTTCAGGCTATGACCCCGTGGAAGTCGACGCCCTGATCGCGCGCATCGAGTCGACCCTGGGCAGAGGCCCGCACACGGTCGAGCCCGTCACCGCCGACGAGGTCCGCACCGCGACCTTCCGCGCCAAACGCGGCGGCTACCACGAGACCGCGGTGGACTTCGCGCTGGAGGCGTTCGTCGTGGCCCTGGAGACCCAGGCCAAGCGCCCGGTACGGCTGGCCATGGCCGAGCCCACCGGGGAGCTGCTGCGCGAGGAGTGGTTCGAGACCCAGGCGGCCCGCGTCGAACGGGTGGCCTTCCGCCCCGGCCGCATGGGCACCGGCTACAACGAGGACGAGGTCGACGCCTTCCTCGACCGCATCGTGGCCACCCTGCGCGGCACGACCGAGTTCGCGGTGACCGCCCAGGAGGTGCGCGAGGCCCGCTTCTCGACCGTGCTGCTGCGCGCCGGCTACCTGATCGCCGACGTCGACTCCTTCCTCGAAGGCGTCGCCGAGATCCTGGAGAAACCCCGCTAGGCCGCCGCGGTGCGGCCCCGGCGCCGCCGTCAGGCCCGTTCGACGGCCGCGAGCAGGCCGCGGAGGTCGGGCAGGACCACCCGGACGACTTCGGGCCCGGCGGGCCGCTCGCCGTGCCGGTTGATCCACACCCGGCGCACGCCCAGCCGCTCGGCCGGGATCATGTCGTGGAAGTGGCTCTGCGCCACGTGCACCCACTCGGCCGGCTCGTAGGTCCTGCTGAAGTGCTCGAAGTGCGCCTCGTCCGGCTTGTAGGCCCCGGCGTCCTCGGCGGTCACCACCGCGTCGAACGGCACGGGCAGCCGCCGCAGCGTCTGGGCGATCAGGTCGCGGTCGCAGTTGGTCAGCAGCGCCAGCCGCCGGCCCGCCGCGCGCAGGGCCGACAGCTCCGCCCCGACCTCGGCGTACACCGGCCAGTAGGGCAGCGTGGCGGCCAGCACCGAGGCGTCGTCGTCGTTCAGCGGGACTCCGGTCTCGGCGCAGGCGCGGCGCAGCGCCTCGGCCATGACGTCCCGGTAGCGGGCCCGTGGCGTCTCGGCCTCGACCGCGCTCTCGTGCCGCAGGTACGCCGTCAGCAGCTCATCCCCCCTGCCGGGCGCGATCAGCTCAAGGCTGGTGCCGATGCCGTGCCGCCAGTCGACGAGGGTGCCGAAACAGTCGAACGTGATCCATCGCATAGGTCACATGATGACCCTTCCGAGCACCTGGTCGAGCGCCCGGCCGACCTCGCCCTCGACCGCCGGTCCTTCGGCCCGCCAGGCCACGTAGCCGTCGGGGCGGACCAGGACGGCGGTGGCGTCGCCGTAGCGTTCGGCCCAGACGTCCTCGACGTCGAGCACGTCACCGCCCACCTGGTGCACCCGCACGCCGGGCCCGGCGGCCCGCGCCCAGTCCGCGCCGCCGGGGCCGCACAGCAGGACGAAGGCGTCGTGGAACAGGTCGTGGACGCCGATGCGCTCGCCGTCCCGGTCGAGCCAGAGGTGCGGGGCGCGGGTGCCGGGACGGGCGCCCTGGGCCGCCGGGTCGCCGAGCACCGTCTCGTGGGTGGCGCCGACCATGGCCGACGAGCGGTACCGCTGTCCCAGGATCGCCGCGACGTGGTCCAGCGGGTCGTCCTCGGGGTTGGGGCCGAACCTGGCCGCCTGGCTGCGCACGGTCAGGTCGGCCAGCTCCAGGGCCACCGGGCGGCGCTCGGCCTCGTAGGTGTCGAGCAGCGCGTCGGAGGCCCGGCCGGCCAGCACGGCGGCCAGCTTCCAGGCCAGGTTGTGGGTGTCCTGGACGGCCGAGTTGGCGCCCAGCCCGCCGGCCGGCGGCCAGACGTGCGCCGCGTCGCCGACCAGGAAGACCCGTCCCTCGCGGTAGCGCGTGGCGACGCCCACCGCCTCCTCCCACGCGGCCCTGCTGACGATCTCCACGGGCAGGTCGCGGCCGATCAGCTCCTTGGCCGAGGCGACCAGCCGCTCGTCGGTGAAGTCGGCCGGCGACTCGGCGGCGGGGTCGTACGTCAGGGCCATGCCCCAATGGCCCGGCAGCGCGTGGGAGACCATCGCGCCCGAGGCCGTCCCGCCGGGCGCCCCGAGGATCCAGAACAGCGCCCGCTTGGTGACCAGCTCCGACAGGTCGGCCCTGAAGACGAAGGACTGGTAGGCGCGCAGGACGCCGAGCCCTTCGCGGGCGATGCCCAGCCGCTCCCTGATCGTGCCGCGGTAGCCGTCGGCGGCGATCAGGTAGCGGGCGCGCAGGGTCCGGCGCTCGCCGGTGCGGGCGTCCTCGGTCACCACCGTGACGCCGTCCGCGTCGGGCTCGATCGACCTGCATATGGTGTCGAAGCGCAGGTCGGCGCCCCGGGCACGGGCGGCCTCGGCGAGGATCGGCTCGACCGTGCTCTGGTCGGCCATGCCGTACTCGCCCGAGGTGAGCTCGGGCATCGCCCGGGAGGAGCCGCCCTCGAAGAGCCACTGCCATTCGCCGGCCAGCGTCTCGCAGCGGGCCACGCCCCCTTCCTCGTCGAAGGGCCGCCCGGCCTCCTTGACGGCCTGCTCCAGGCCGAGCGGCCGGTAGATCTCCATCGTGCGCGGGGTGATGCCGCGCGCCCTGCCCAGGAGCGACACGCCGGGGTGGCGGTCGACGAGCACGCAGGGCACCCCGTGGTGGGACAGGAACAGGGCGGAGGTGAGCCCGGCGTAGCCGCCGCCGACGATCAGCACGGGAATCTCGGTCATGACGCCCTCAGGGCGGTCTGCTGTGGTCATGGGGAGATAGTTGCACTGCAACTAGTCTCAAGTCAACTAGTTGCTGTGCGGCTATGATGAGGGCCATGGCTCTCGACCGCGGCTCGCCGCTCGCCCTCACCGTGCTGGCCCTGCTGCGGTCCCGGCCTCTGCACGCGTACGGCATGCAGCGCCTGCTCAAGCAGTGGGGCAAGGACCAGGTCGTCAACGTCGGCCAGCGGGCCGGGCTCTACCGCACGATCGAGCGGCTGGGAGAGGCCGGGCTGCTCAGGATCAGGGAGACCGGCCGCGACCAGCAGTACCCGGAGCGCACGGTCTACGAGCTCACCGACGCCGGGCGCGAGCGGCTCGACGTGTGGCTCGACGACATGCTCAGCCGTCCCAAACAGGAGTTCCCGCAGTTCCCTGCCGCGCTGTCCAACGCGATGCTGCTCCCGCCCGGCGTGCTGGCCGACGCGCTGGAGCGGCGGGCGGCGGCCGTGGAGCAGACGCTGGCCGAGCTGGAGTCGAGCCTGTCGGCCGAGCAGGACCTGCCGCGCATCACGATGCTGGAGTCCGAGTACCTGCGCGAGGTGACGGCGGCCGAGGCCCGCTGGCTCCGCGCCGTCATCGCCGACCTGCGGGAAGGCCGCATCCAGTGGTCGCGCGAGGAGCTGGAGGCGGTCAGCTCGGCCCGGGAGTGATCAGGTGCGGGCGCGGCCGCCGCAGCAGCGCGACGAGCACCGAGGTCACCGGCGCGGCCAGGAACGCCCCGGTGATGCCCGCGATCACACTGCCCACCGTGATCGCGATCAGGATGACCGCTCCCGGCAGGTCGAGCGCCTTGCCGTAGACCTGCGGCGCCAGCACGTGCCCTTCGAGCTGCTGCACCGCCACCGTCACCGCGACCACGATCAGCGCCACCAGCCACCCCTTGGCCACGAGCGCCACCACCGCCGCCAGCAGCCCGGCCATGAACGCCCCCACCACCGGCAGGAACGCCCCCACGAACGTCAGCACGGCCAGCGGCAGCGCGATCGGCACGCCGAGGATCCACAGGGCGAGCCCGATGAAGAAGCCGTCGACCACGCCCACGATCGCCACGCCGCGGATGTAGCGCCCGATCACCCCGAAGATCAGCACGCCGGTGTCGTGGCAGCGCGTTCTCGCCGCGTCGGGCATCAGATCGACGATCCAGGCGAACAGCCGCTCGCCGCCGTGCACGAAGTACACCGACAGGATGACCGCGAGCACCGCGCCGACGACGATCTCGCCGGCCGTCCTGACCCCGGCGATGGCGCCGCTGGTGATCTGCCTGCCCTGCTTGGAGACGTAGTCCCTGGCCTGGGCGAGCAGCCGCTGGTCGTCGAGCCCGAACCGGGCGGCCAGGCCGTGCAGGTCGCCGAACGCCTTGCCCAGGCTGGTGCGCATCTCGCTCAGGCTGTCCACCGTGGGCGGCACCAGCAGCGCGATCAGCGCGCCGGCCAGCAGCAGGCCGCCGACGAAGACGATCGTGGTGGCCAGCGCCGGGCCGAGCCCGCGGGCGGTGAGCCAGCGGGCCGGCGGGTGCAGCAGCGCCGTGAGGAAGACGCCGATGATCACGGACATGACGACCGTGCGCAGGTGATAGAGGCAGAAGAAGGCGACCGCGATGATCGCGATCCACCCCAGCACCCGCCACGGCCTCATGCCCAACCCCCGATCGTGCCTGGTCAGTGGCCTTCCCGGCGGTGATCGAGGGCAACCCTGGTCAGGACGGCGGGCTCAGGCGATCGAGGGCGACCCTGGTCAGGACGGCGGGCTCAGGTGCGCGCGCTGCGACCGCTTGGCCTCCTCGTACGCCGCCCGCTCGGCCGGCGCGCCCACCTCGGCCACGGGCACGTCCCACCACGCCTGCGAGGAGGGGACGTCGTCGGCCATGGGGTCGGTGCGCACGTGCACGACGGTCGTCTCGCCGGACGAGCGCGCCTCCTCCAGGGCCTTGCGCAGGTCGGCGAGCGACTCCGGACGCAGCACGGCCGCGCCCAGGCTGGCGGCGTTGGCGGCCAGGTCCACCGGCAGCGGGCCGCCCGTGCGGGAGCGGTAGGACGTGCCCAGGCGGCGCGCGCCCACGCTCTCCGACAGCCGCCCGATGGAGGCGAAGCCCGAGTTGTCCACCAGGACGACGACCAGCTTGACGCCCTCGGCGACCGCGGTGACCAGCTCCTGCGCCATCATCAGGTACGACCCGTCGCCCACCAGGACGAACACCTCGCGCTCCGGCGCGGCCAGCTTGACGCCGACGCCGCCCGCGATCTCGTAGCCCATGCAGGAGTTGCCGTACTCGACGTGGTAACCGCCGGGGCCGCTCGGCCGCCACAGCTTGTGCAGGTCGCCCGGCATGGAACCGGCCGCGCACACCACGACGCCGTCCGGGCCCGCGGCCGCGTTCACGGCGCCGATGATCGCCGCCTGCGACAGAGGGGAGCCGTCGAGCGCGTACGCCCGGTCCACCTGCGCGTCCCAGTCCCGGGAGAGCGCGGCGGCCCTGGCCGTCCAGGCGTCGTCGGAGCGCCGGCCGGCGACGGCCGAGACCAGGTCGGTCAGGCATTCGCGGGCGTCGGCGACCAGGTGCAGCCCCGACAGCTTGGCGGCGTCGAAGGCGGCGACGTTGACGTTGACGAACCTGGCGTCCGCGGCGAAGAGCGACCTCGAAGCCGTGGTGAAGTCGCTGTAGCGGGTGCCGACCCCGATGATCACGTCGGCCTCGCGGGCCAGCGTGTTGGCGGCGGTGGTGCCGGTCGCGCCCACCGCGCCCACCGCCAGCGGATGGCCGTGCGGCAGCGACCCCTTGCCGGCCTGGGTCTCGGCGACCGGGATGCCGTGCGCCTCGGCGAAGGCGGCCAGTTCGGCGGTGGCCCGGCTGTAGATCGTCCCGCCGCCCGAGACGATCAGCGGGCGGGCCGCCGACCTGATCACCGCGGCCGCCCTGGCCAGCGCGGCGCGTTCGGGGCGCGGGCGCGGCACGTGCCACACCCGGCGGGCGAACAGCTCCTCGGGCCAGTCGTACGCCTCGGCCTGCACGTCCTGCGGCAGGGCCAACGTCACCGCGCCGGTCTCGACCGGGTCGGTGAGCACCCGCATGGCCGCCGTCAGCGCGGACGGGAGCTGTTCCGGCCGGTTGATCCGGTCCCAGTACCGCGAGACCGGCTTGAAGCAGTCGTTGACCGAGATGTCGTACGAACGCGGGTCCTCCAGCTCCTGGAGCACCGGGTTGGCGGCACGGGTGGAGAAGACGTCGCCGGGCAGCAGCAGCACGGGCAGCCGGTTGATCGTCGCGCCGGCCGCGCCGGTGATCATGTTGGTCGCGCCGGGGCCGATCGACGTCGTGCAGGCCAGCGTGGCCAGCCGGTCGGCGGCCCGGGCGTAGGCGGCGGCCGTGTGCACCATGGCCTGCTCGTTGCGGGCCAGGTAGTAGGGCAGGTCGTCGCCCGAGGTGGCCAGGGCCTGGCCGAGCCCGGCGACGTTGCCGTGGCCGAAGATGCCGAAGCAGCCGCCGAAGAAGCGGCGCTCCTCGCCGTCGCGCTCGCTCCACTGGGCGGCCAGGAAGCGCACGACGGCCTGCGCGACGGTCAACCGGGTCATGCGTGCCCTCCGAACGGCAGTCTCGGGTCGACGTCCTGGCCCGACCAGGACGAGCGGATCCAGGCGTGACGGGGATCGTCGCAGAACGCCATCGAACGCTCCTCCGCCGGCCCCGCCAGCACGTTGAGGTAGTACAGGTCGTAGCCCGGGGCGGCCATGGACGGCCCGTGGTAGCCGTAGGGCACCAGGACGACGTCGCCGGAGGAGACCTCGGCCAGCGTGTCGACCTGCCCCCGCTCGGAGGAGTAGACGCGCTGGTAGCCGGGCCCGTCGCCGGCGACCTCGAAGTAGTAGACCTCCTCCAGCACGGCCTCGCCCGGGTTGGGGGTGTCGTGCTTGTGCGGCGGGTAGGACGACCAGTTGCCGCCCGGGGTCAGCACCTCGACGGCCATGAGCTTGTCGCAGTCGAAGACGCCGGGGGCGCAGAAGTTGTTCACCTGCCGGCTGGCCTGCCCCGCGCCCCTGATCTCCACCGGCACCCGGGAGGCGGGCACGTGCCGCGGCGGCAGCGACCGGGTCGCGCGGGCCGACGGCAGCGCGACGCGCCCGCCGCCGCTCAACGTGACCTGGACGCCGATCGGCAGGTACGCGAAGTCGCTCGGCCCGTCGAACACCGACCCGCGCCCGGCCAGCACGAACGTCTCACCGCCGACCTCGACCGTGCACGACCCCGACAGCGGAAGGACGATCATCTCCTCCTCTCCGGTGCCGAACGACAGCGGCGTGCCGGTCAGGTCCGCCACGCGCAGCCCGGAGTAGGTCCAGCCGGCCAGCGAGGGGGTGATCTCCACCGACCAGGGGCCGTCGGCGGCCTTGCCGTAGGGCAGGTAGGTCATGCGTGTGCCTCTCGTACCAGGGCGGCGGCGCCGTCCACCGCCGTCGCCACGTCGTCGTCGGATGGGTAGAGCAGGGCGCGGCCGACGACCAGGCCGAGCACGCCGGGCAGGGCCAGCGCGCGGTGCCAGTCGGCGTAGGCCGTGCCGATGTCGGGCGGGTCGCCGCCGAGGAGCAGGGTGGGCAGCGTGGTCGCGGCCATCACCCGGTCCATCTCGGCCACCACGGGGATCTTCAGCCAGGTGTGGGCCGAGGTGGCGCCGAGCGCCTGGGCGACGCTGATCGAGCGGATCACGGCGTCGGGGGACAGGTCGTTGCGCAGCACGCCGGACTCCGAGCGCGCCGCCCAGAACGGCTCCACCATGGCCACCAGCCGCCTGCGGGCCAGGCCGGTCACCGCGTGCGCGCACGACTCCAGGGTGGCGGCCGTCGCGTGGTCGCCGGGGTCGATGCGGCACAACATCTTGCCGCCGTCGAGGCGCATCGTGTCGATGGCCTCGGGGTCGAAGCCGGTGAAACGGTCGTCCAGCTCGAACACCGAGCCCTGCAGGCCGCCCCGGTTCATCGAGCCGAAGGCCAGCTTGCCCTCCAGCGCGCCCAGCAGCAGCAGGTCCTCCAGGACGTCGGGGGAGGCGAGGATGCCGTCCACGCCGGGCCGGGCCAGGGCCGCCTGGAGGCGGTCGAGCAGGTCGTGGCGGCTGCCCATGGCCAGCGGGCGGTCGCGTACGGACAAGGCTCCCCTGGCCGGATGGTCGGCGGCGATGATCAGCAGCCGCTCGTCCGGCCCCGGCATCCGGCGGCGCTGCCGGCGCGCGGCGGCCGCGGCGATCTCCTCGGGGCGGGTCGCGCGGATCCGCGTGAGCCACTCGTAGCGGGCGGTCCTGGGCAGCGTGAGGTCGCTCACGTGGGCACCTCGTTCAGCAGCTCGTGCACCTCGTCGGTGGTGGGCATGGCGTCGGCGCAGGCCAGCCGGGCGGCCACGAACGCGCCGGCGGCGCCCGCGAAGCGGATCGTGCGCTCCAGCGGCCAGCCGCGCAGCAGCCCGAGGCAGACGGCGCCGCCGAACGCGTCGCCGGCCCCGATGCCGTTGACCACCTTCACCTCGACCGGCTCGGCCACGACGGTCTCGGTGGCGGTGCGGGCCAGCACCCCGGCCGGGCCCATCTTGACGATCGCCACCTCGACCCCGGCGTCGAGCAGCGCCTGCGCCGCCGCCTCCGGCTCGCGCACGCCCACGGCGGTCTCCACCTCGTCCAGGTTGCCGACGGCCACGTTCGCGTGCGGCAGCGCCTCGCGCGCCGCCGCGCGGGCGGCCGCACGCGACTCCCACAGCGCCGGACGGTGGTCGAGGTCGAACACGGTCCAGCCGGAGGTGCGGGCCGACAGGGCGGCGGCGTGCGCCGCGCGGCTCGGCTCCTTGCTCAGGCCGGTGAGGGAGAACCAGAACAGGCCGGTCGCGCGGATGGCGTCGAGGTCGAGGTGGCCGGGGGTGAGGCGCAGGTCGGGCGGGTGCTCGCCGCGGTAGAACCAGATGGGGAAGTGGTCGGGCGGGAAGATCTCGCAGAACGTGACCGGGGTGGCCGGGCCCTCGATGACGCTCACGTAGGCGTCGTCCACGCCGAAGTCGCGGATGGCCCGTCGGACGTACGCGCCGAAGGGGTCGGCGCCCACCGCGGTGATCACCGCCGAGCGCAGCCCGTGACGTGCCGCCGCGACGGCGACGTTGGTCGGGCTGCCGCCGAGGAACTTGCCGAAGGTCTCGACGTCGGCCAGCCCGACGCCGGTCTGCAGCGGATAGACGTCGACGCCGCAGCGGCCGATCGTGATCAGGTCGTACAACGCACCTCCAGAGGACGCACCCTACCTCGACACTATGGCATATTGTCATGACATAAGGATGTCCGCTATGTTGTTGATGATCCTTCAGGACGGGCCCCCGTCACCTCACTTCTGTAGTGTCGGGCGGTGAGGAGGTTCGCTCATGTTCGTCCCCAACGGCGTCCATCACGAACAGCACACCACCAAGCTCTCCTTCCGCCCCGCCTCAGGCAAGGGCGGACCGGCGTGAAAGGCCACTGGAGCCTCGACGACCGGCTGGAGCGGTCGTTGCGCGAGGTCCCCTTCGAGGTGCCCGCCGGGTCGGAGTCCGTCACCGTGCGGCTCGACTACGACCGGTCGCAGGGCGTGCTCGACCTCGGCTGCGGCTCGCCCGGCGGCTTCCGCGGCTGGTCGGGAGGGGCGCGCTCGGAGTTCACGATCGCCCGCGACTGGGCCACCCCCGGCTACCTGCCCGGCGTTCCCGAGCCCGGCGCCTGGCACGTGTGGCTCGGGCTGCACCGCGTGCCGCCGCAGGGCCTCGACTTCACCCTGGAGATCTCGGCCGCGCGCACGGCCCCGCCGGAGCCGGTCGCCGCCGAGCCGCCGCCCGGCGAACGGCCGCCGCGCCGGGACGTGCCCGACGTCGGCGGGCTGCGCTGGTTCGCCGGCGACTTCCACGCGCACACCGTCCACAGCGACGGCGCGCTCACCATTGCCGAGCTGGCCGAGCTGGCCCGCGGCCGGGGCCTGGACTTCCTGGCGGTCACCGACCACAACACCGTCAGCCACCACCCCTGGCTGCGCGCGACCGACCGCGGCGTCACGCTCATCCCCGGCCAGGAGGTCACCACCGACCGCGGCCACGCCAACGTGTTCGGCGAGGTCGGCTGGGTGGACTTCCGGCGGCCCGCGGGCTCCTGGACCGAGCACGCCGGGCGCGCCGGCGGCCTGATCTCGATCAACCACCCGCTGGGCGGCGACTGCGCCTGGCTGCTGCCGGTCGGCGAACGCCCGAGGGTGGCCGAGGTGTGGAGCTCCGGGTGGTGGGACCGCCGCTGGGGCGCGCCACTGGCCTGGGCCGACGCCTGGCGCGACGACGTGGTGGCGATCGGCGGCAGCGACTTCCACCGGCACGGCAGCGACGGCCTGCCGGGCGCGCCGACCACGTGGGTGCTGGCCGAGGAGCCGGGCGCGGTGCTCGACGGCGTGCGCGCCGGGCGCACCGCGGTCTCGGCGGGGCCGGACGCGCCGCTGCTGCTCCGGCTGGGCGACGAGCTGCTCGCGCTCGACGCCGACGGCCTGGTGCTGGTCCGCCCCGGAGGCGCCCGCCAGGTCGTACGCGGCGAGCGGGCGCTGCTTCCCGCGGCCGAGGGACGCCACCGCCTGGAGACCTACGAGAACGAGGTGATCGCCCTATGCGAGTGAGGAGAGTCGCGAACGCGCCGGTGAGCTTCGGCGTGTTCGAGCTCAGCGACGCGCCGCCGCCCCTGGGCCCCGACGAGATGGTCCGCGCGCTGGCCGAGGCCGGTTACGCGGGCATCGACTCCGGGCCCATCGGCTACCTCGGCACCGGCGCCGACCTGGCCGCCCGGCTGTCGGCGCACGGCCTGCTGCTCGCCGGCGGCTGGGTCGACCTGCGGTACGGCGACGCCGAGGCGTACCGGCGGGGGCTGCCCGCGCTGGAGGCCGCGCTCGACGTGTTCGCCGCCGCGCCGCAGGCGCCCGCCCTCTTCGCGCCCCGGCCCACGCTGGCCTGCTCGGGCTCGCCCGAGAGGTTCGCCAGGCCCGGCGGCAGCGTCCCCGGGCTGCCCGCCGCCGACTGGCCCGGGTACGCCGCCCGCGTCCAGGAGGCCGCCGACCGCTGCCGCGAACGCGGCCTGGAACCCGCCTTCCACCACCACCTCGGCACCTACGTCGAGACCCCCGACGACGTCGAGCGCCTTCTGGAGCTGACCGACGTCCAGCTCTGCCTGGACACCGGTCACCTGCTGCTGGCCGGCGGGGACCCGGTCGCGGCGCTGCGCGCGTGGGCCGGCCGCGTCGGGCACGTGCACGTCAAGGACGGCGACACCAGGATCCTGGCCGCCGCCCTGGACGACGGCGCCGACCTGCGCGAGCTGATGGCCAGGGGCGGCTTCACCCGCCTGGGCGACGGCGAGCTCGACCTGCCCGCGGTCGTGGCGGCGCTCGACGCCATCGGCTACGAGGGCTGGATCGTGGTCGAGCAGGACACGATGCCGGGCCGCCGCCCGGTCGGGCGGAACATCGCCGACCAGGCCGCCAACCGCGAGCGGCTGAGGGAGCTGGGCCTGTGAGGATCGCGCTGGTCGGGTGCGGGGCCGTCACCCAGGCGGTCTACGTGCCGCTGCTGTCCAGGCGGCGGGACCTGTTCGAGGTGAGCGCCGTCTGCGACCTGTCGCGCACGCTGGCCGACGTCGTCGGCGACCGGCTGGGCGCGCCCCGGCGCTACACCTCCCTGGCGAAGATGCTGGCCGACGGCGGTTTCGAGGCCGTGGTGGTGCTGGCCTCGGGCTCCCACGGCGAGACCGTGCGCCGGGCGCTGGCCGCCGGGTACGCCGTGCTGTGCGAGAAGCCGCTCGCGCTGACCAGGGCGGAGGTGGCCGCGCTGCCCGCGGGGCGGCTGATGGTCGGCTACATGAAGCAGTACGACCCGGCCGTGCGCCGGGCCGTCGCGCTGCTGGAGGAGCTGGGCGGCCCGGCGGCCGTCCGGTCGGTCGAGGTGACCGTGCTGCATCCCAGCGGGGAGTCGCAGCTCGCGTTCGCGAACCTGGCGCGGGCCGGCGACGTCGATCCCGGCGTGCTCGGCTCGTTGCGCGAGGCCGAGGACGCGCTCGTCTCCCGGGCGCTGGGCCAGGCCGCCCCGGAGTCGCTGCGCAACGTGTACGCGGTCTCCCTGGGCTCGATCTGCCACGACCTGTCGCTGCTGCGGCGCTTCACCGGAGCGCCGCGGGAGATCACGTACGTGGACAGCTGGGGGCCGGCGCCCGGTTCCGTGGAGATCTCCGGGCCGCTGCCCGTGGCGGGCCGGTTCCACATCCGCTGGCACTACCTGGACGGCTACCCCGCCTACCGCGAGACCGTCGCGATCCACCACGACGGGGGCACGCTGGAGCTGGTCTTCCCCACGCCCTACCTGATGAACGCGCCCACCACCCTCACCGTGGTCTCCGGGGCCGAGACCCGCGCCGAACACCGCCAGGTGACCGAGGCGTTCGAGGTACAACTGACGGCCTTCCATGCTTATGTGAACGATGGCAGCCCGCCGCTCACCGACGCGGCCGGCGCACTGGAGGACATCGTGACGGCTCAGCGGATCGCCGCCCGCTACGCCGTCCAGCATCGGCTGCCCATCGGAGGGGAGGCGGCGGCATGGACATAGTGGTCGTACCGCACACGCATTGGGACAGGGAGTGGTACGAGCCCTTCCAGCGCTTCAGGCTGCGGCTGGTGGACCTCCTCGACGAGGTGCTCGACACCATGGAACGCGAGCCCGCCTACCACTTCACCCTCGACGGCCAGCTCGCCTGCGTGGACGACTACCTGGAGGTGCGCCCGGAGAACCGGGACCGCGTCGCGGCGCTCGTCGAGTCCGGGCGGCTGGCGGTGGGGCCGTGGCAGATCCTGCTCGACGAGTTCCTGTGCTCGGGCGAGAACATCGTGCGCAACCTCGAACTCGGGCTGGCCGGTGCGGACGCGCTCGGCGGCGCGATGCGGGTGGGCTACCTGCCGGACATGTTCGGTCACACCGCCCAGATGCCGCAGATCCTGCGGCAGGCCGGGCTTGAGCACGCCTGCGTCTACCGCGGAGTGCCGTCGTCGGTGACGACCGACGCCTTCGCCTGGGTGGCCCCCGACGGCACCGCGATCCGCACCCAGTACCTGCCCGAGGGCGGCTACGGCAACGGCGCCCACCTGTTCTCCGACGTCAAGGGGCTGGAGGAGCGGGCGGCGGAGTTCGTCGCCACCATGCGCGCCTGGCACGGCCCGCAGGGCGAGCTGCTGGCCATGTACGGCGCCGACCACTCGGCTCCGGTGCGCGGGTTGCCGGAGATGGTGGCGGCCGTCGGCGCCCGCATGGACACCTTGTCTGGATATATCGAGAAATTTTCGGGTGATACCGCGGGGCTGCCGCAGGTCGTCGGCGAGCTGCGCTCGCACGCCCGCGCCAACATCCTGCCCGGCGTCATCTCCGCCCGCGTCGCCGTCAAGCAGGCCATGGGCCGGGCCGAGCGCATGGTCGAGCGCTACGCCGAGCCCCTGGCCACGCTCTGGGGCGGCCCGTGGCCCGGCCGGTTCCTCGACATGGCCTGGCGGCGGCTGGTGGAGGCCAGCGGCCACGACTCGGTCACCGGCTGCGGCGTGGACGAGACCGCCCAGCAGGTCGCCGCCCGCATCGCCGAGGCCGAGCAGCTCGGGCAGGCCGTCCGCGACATGGTGACCACGCGGCTGGCGGCGGCGGTGCCGGCCGACGGCGTGCTCGTCGTCAACCCGACGCCGGCCGTGCGCAGCGGCGTGGTGATCGCCGACGTGGCCGGCGGCAGCGGGCCCCTGGTGGATCCCTCCGGCGCGCCGGTGCCCACCCAGCCCCTGGACTCCGCGCCCGTGCTGCTGCTGGACGAGCGCATCGACCCCCTCACCGTGCTGGGCTTCGTGCACGGCACCGAGCTGTACGGCCAGCACATCATCGACTGGCAGGTGTTCGACGACATCCTCCTCATCACCGTGGGCAGGGAGCCGCGCGGGCCGTTCGACCAGGCCGAGCTGCGCCGCGCGCTCGACGGCGTGACCTGGGTCCGGGTCGAGGCCGAGCCCCGGTCCACGGTCGCCGCCTTCGTCGAGGTGCCCGCGCTCGGCCACACGAGCCTGCGCCCCGGCCCGCCCGAGCCCACGCACCCCGCTCCGCGGGCGGAGATCCGCAACAACGGCCACCACCAGGACTGCTGGCTCTCCTCCGACACCGGGGTCCTGCCCATCAAGGCCAGCTCCACGGTGCTGGACAACGGGCTGCTGCGGGTCGAGATCGAGCCCGACGGCACCCTCGGCCTGTTCGGCGAGGACGGCCGGACGATCACCGGCGTGGGCCGCATCGAGGACGGCGGCGACTCCGGCGACACCTACAACCACGCGCCCCCCGCCGACGACCTGGTCGTGTCCGAGCCGATCTCGATCGACACGGAGATCATCGAAGGCGGCCCGCTCGTCGCCGCCGTGGAGATCACCCGGGTCTACCTGTGGCCGGCGGCGGGCGAGCCCGTCCCGAACACGCCGGAGCTGCCGCCGCCCGCGCGTACCGGCGCGACCGAGGACGTCGTGGTCACCATGCGGGTCGAGCTGCGGGCGGGCGAGCCGTTCGTCCGGCTGCGGGTGTCGTTCGACAACCGGTGCGCGGACCACCGGGTGCGCTTCCACGTGCCGCTGCCGAGGCGGGCCGACCATTCGCTGGCCGAGGGGCAGTTCGCGATCGTGCGGCGGGAGCTCGAAGCCGAGGGCGGCTGCGGCGAGACCCCGCTGCCCACCTTCCCCGCCTCCGGCTGGGTGGCCGCCGGCGGCGTCGCCGCGCTGCTGGAGCACGTCACCGAGTACGAGCTGCTGGACGACGGCTACGAGCTGGCGCTCACGCTGCTGCGCTCGGTCGGCTACCTGTCGCGCAACCACAACAGGCTGCGCCCCGAGCCCGCCGGTCCGCAACTGCCCACCCCCGCCGCGCAGTCACGCGGGCCGCACACCGTGTCGCTGGCGCTGATGCCGTACCTGGACTGGCGGGACGTGCCGCCGCAGGCGGAGCTGTACCGGCACGACCTGCTGGTGGTGCCGGGCGGCGGCGATCGCGAGCTGACCCCGCCGCCGGCGGCGCACGGGTTGTCGGTGTCCGGTCAGGGCGTGACGATGAGCTCGCTGCGCCGCCGCGACGACTGGCAGGAACTGCGCCTGGTGGCGCTCACCGCGTCCGGCACCGAGGCCGTGGTGCGGGGCGACTTCACCCGGGCCCGGCGGGCCGGCCTGACCGGCGGCCCCGGCGAGACGCTGGAGACGGCGGACGGCACGCTCAGGCTGCCGCTGAGGCCGTGGGAGATCGCCACCGTCCAGCTCCGCTGACCCCGCAGCCCTAGCAGAGTCCGAGCTGGCGGGCCGCGCGCACGGCCAGCCAGACCTCCGCGAACGCCGCGCTGGACGACAGGTCCCGCCCGCTCAGCGCGGCGAACCGGCGCAGCCGGTAGGCCAGCGTGTTGGGGTGGACGTGCAACGCCGCCGCCGCGTCCTCGACGTGGCGGTTGCGCTCCATCCACGTCCGCACCGACAGCAGCAGCCGCGAGTCGTGGGCCTCGTCGTAGGCCAGCACCTCGCCCAGCACGTGGTCGACCAGGGCCGACAGCGTGGAGGGGTCGTCGGGCAGCCAGCGGCCGGTGGTGTCGTCGCCGTAGTGGACCAGCGCCTTGCCCGACTCGGCGGCGTGCGCGGCCGCCCACACGGCCTCGCGCTGGGCGACCCGCAACGACTCGCCCGGCGGGAACGGCCGGCTCACGCCCGCGCTGACCCCGGGCACGGCGGCCACCGTCGGCCCCAGCTCGGGCGGCCCCAGCAGGTAGTGGTCGTCGCCGCGGCGCAGCAGCAGGTGCGGCAGCTCGCCCACCGCCCGGCGCAGCGCGTCGTCGGGCGCGTGCCGCACGACGAGCAGCACCGACCCGGTCTCCAGGGGCAGGCCCATCCTGGCCAGCCGGCGCCGGGCCGCGGGCGGGTCGAGCACGTCCTGGAGCAGCTCGGCCAGCGTCTCGGCACCTTCTCTGCGCAGGGTCTCGCGCTCGTGCCTGGCCATGGCGACCTGGAGGGCGGCCACGGTGGCGATGTGCTGGACCACCGCCAGCCCGGCGGGCCGCGCGCCCTCCCGCTCGAAGGCCACCAGGAACCCGGCGGGGCCGCCGGGCGCCGGCACCGGCAGCGCGAAGCCGCCCGGGATCGTGGGCGGCGCGTCGGGCTCGGCGGGCAGGACGTCGAGCGCCGGCACCGGCACGCCGGGCAGCAACGGCCGGCCCTGCGGGGTGCACAGGTAGACGTCGTAGCCGGACAGCCGTTCCAGGCGCTTGAACAGGGTGACGGTGTCGAGGTCCTCGGCGGCCAGCCAGCGCAGCGCGCCGAACACCTGGAGCTGGGCGCCCAGCCGGTGGCTGGCGTCCTCCTGGAGCGCCGCCGCCACCTCCTGCGAGACGGCGATGAACGGCACCGCGAGCGGCACCTCCAGCACCGGCATGCCGCGCTCCTCGGCGGCCTCGAAGAACGCCCGGTGCAGCGGCGGGACGTGCAACTGGGCCGACAGGGCGAGCGCCGAGACCCCCGCGTCGTCGAGGCGTTCGAGGTAGGCGCGCTGCCGGGCGGCCGAGCGCGGCAGGCCGAGACCGGTCGTCATGATGACCTCGGCGCCGAGCAGCCAGGGCGTCGGGTCGGCCAGCTCGCTGACGTGCGCCCACGAGACCGAGCGGGACAGCCCGGCCTCGCCGGCGAGCACGCGGAGCTGGAGGGCGGGGGAGCGGAGAAGGTCTTCGACCGTCAGCTTGTGGTCAGCCACAACACACACCGTATTACTTTGTGGGAGTAACAATTGCCGCAGGTCAGAAGCGTGACGAACACTGACGAACATGCACATCGGTCCCGTCGACTCCTCTCGGGTCCCGCGTTTCGCCGGGCCCGCCACCTTCGCCCGGCTGCCCCGGCTCGACCAGGTCGAGCGGGCGGACGTGGCCGTCGTGGGCGTGCCCTTCGACGCGGGCGTGTCCTACCGTCCGGGCGCCCGGTTCGGCCCCGCCGCCGTACGGGAGGCCAGCCGGTTGCTGCGGCCCTACCATCCGGGGCTGGACGTCTCGCCGTTCGAGCGCGTCCAGGTCGCCGACGCCGGTGACATCGCGGCGAACCCGTTCGACATCGGCGAGGCCGTCGAGACCATCGAGGCCGCGGCCGACGAGCTGGACGCCCGGCTGGTCACCATCGGCGGCGACCACACGATCGCGCTGCCGCTGCTGCGCTCGGCGGCCAGGAAGCACGGCCCCGTGGCGCTGCTGCACTTCGACGCGCACCTCGACACCTGGGACACCTACTTCGGCGCCGAGTACACCCACGGCACCCCCTTCCGCCGGGCGGTCGAGGAGGGCATCCTCGACACCGAGGCGCTCAGCCACGTCGGCATCCGGGGCCCGCTGTACGGCAAGAAGGACCTGGAGGACGACCGGCGGCTCGGCTTCGGCATCCTGACCGCCGCCGACGTGCTCCGCCGCGGCCTGGACGAGGTCATCGACGTGCTGCGGCAGCGCGTCGGCGACCGCCCGCTCTACGTCTCCGTCGACATCGACGTGCTCGACCCCGCCCACGCCCCCGGCACCGGCACGCCGGAGGCCGGCGGGCTCACCAGCCGGGAGCTGCTGGAGATTCTCCGCGGTCTGGCCGGCTGCCGCCTGATCGGGGCCGACGTGGTCGAGGTGGCCCCGGCCTACGACCACGCCGAGATCACCTCGGTCGCCGCCTCCCACGTGGCCTACGACCTCGTCAGCCTGCTGGCGATGCAGGAGAAGACATGAGCATCACCGAGATCGAGACCTACGGCGTCGAGCGCATCCCCGACGCCGACCGCACCGCCGGGCCGTTCGACCTGTTCCGGGTCGCCTTCGGGGGCGCGAACACGTTCGCCACCTGCGTGCTGGGCGCCTTCCCCATCCTGTTCGGCCTGTCGTTCTGGCAGGGGCTCGCGGCCACCGTGCTCGGCCTGGTGGTCGGGGCGCTGATCCTGGCCCCGCTGTCGCTGTTCGGGCCGCTCAACGGCACCAACAACGCCGTCTCCTCCTCGGCCCACCTGGGCGTGCACGGCCGGGTGGTCGGCTCGTTCCTGTCGCTGCTGACCGCCATCGCGTTCTTCTCGATCTCGGTGTGGTCGTCGGGCGACGCGCTGGTGGGCGGCGCGCACCGGCTCGTCGGCCTGCCCGACACCGACCTGTCCTACGGTGTGGCCTACGCCGTCTTCGCCCTGCTCGTCCTCGTGGTCTGCGTGTACGGCTTCCGCTTCATGCTGTTCGTCAACAAGATCGCGGTCGCGGCGGCGTCGCTGCTGTTCGTGCTCGGGCTGTTCGCCTTCGCCGGGGACTTCGACCCGTCCTACCCCGGGACGCTGGCGGCCGGCGACCCGCTGTTCTGGCCGTCGTTCATCGGCGCGGCGCTGATCGTGTTGTCGAACCCCGTGTCCTTCGGCGCCTTCCTGGGCGACTGGTCCCGCTACATCCCGGCCTCGACCCCGCGCTCCCGCGTGATGGCGGCGGCCTTCCTGTCGCAGCTCGCCACCATCCTGCCGTTCTTCTTCGGGCTGGCCACCGCCTCGATCATCGCCGCCAAGGCCGCCGAGTACGTCGACCCGGCCGCGCCCAACTACGTGGGCGGGCTGCTGGCGATCTCGCCGGCCTGGTACTTCGTCCCGGTCTGCCTGATCGCGCTGATCGGCGGCATGTCCACCGGCACCACCTCCCTGTACGGGACCGGGCTCGACTTCTCCAGCGTGTTCCCGCGCTTCTCCCGGGTGCAGGCGACCGTCTTCATCGGCACCCTGTCGATCGTGTTCATCTTCGTCGGGCGCTTCGCGGCGAACCTGACGGCCAGCATCTCCACGTTCGCCACGCTGATCATCACCTGCACCGCGCCCTGGATGGTGATCATGATGCTCGGCTACGTGACCCGCAGGGGCTGGTACGACCCCGACGCCCTGCAGGTCTTCAACCGGCGGCAGCGCGGCGGGCGGTACTGGTTCACCCACGGCTGGAACTGGCGCGGCCTCACCGCGTGGCTGCTCGCGGCCGCCGTGGCGCTGATGTTCGTGAACCTGCCGGGCCAGTTCGTCGGGCCGCTGGGCGACCTGGCCGGCGGCGTGGACGTCTCGCTGCCGCTGGGCCTCGCGGTCGCGGCCGTGCTCTACCTGACGCTGCTCGCGCTCTTCCCCGAACCGCGCGAGGTGTACGGCCCGCAGGGCCCGCTCCTGGTGCGCTCGGCCGACACGCCGATCCTGCCCATCGTGGACGCGGCAGAATCGATGGCGTGATGGAACTCGTCGACCTGTCGGTGCCCGTCGAGACCGGGATGCCGGTCTACCCGGGCGATCCCGAGGTCTCGGTCGTCCCCGCGCTCACCGGCCCCCGCGACGGCGTCAACGTGCTGGGCCTGCACCTCGGCTCGCAGTCGGGCACCCACGTCGACGCCCCCTTCCACATCGACGACGCGCTGCCGGCGCTCGGCGACCTGCCGCTGTCCCGCTTCGCCGGGCCGGCCGTGGTGGCCGACGCCCGGGGGCTCGCGCCCCGGTCGCCGATCGGGGCCGGGCTGCTCGACGGCCCGGCCTGGCCGTCCGGCGGCGACGCGCCGATCGTGCTGGTCGCGACCGGCTGGTCGGCCCACTGGGGCGGCGAGTCCTACCAGGCCCACCCCTTCCTCACCGAGGAGGCCGCCACGCTGCTGGTCGAGCGGGGCGTGCGCACGGTCGGCATCGACGCGCTGAGCGTCGATCCGACGCCGGCCGACGACTTCCCCGCCCACCGCGTCCTGTGCGGGGCGCACGCCGTGATCGCCGAGAACCTCACCGGCCTCGACCGGCTGCTGGACGCCCAGGCCAGGGGGCGGCCGATCGAGGTCTGGATGATGCCGCTGCGGCTGGACGGCGCCGACGGCGCGCCCGTGCGGGCCGTGGCGCGGATCGGTTAGCGCGTGCCCCAGGAGTACGACTGCTTGCGCAGCTTCAGGTACACGAACGACTCCGTGGCCCGGACGGCGGGGATGGCGCGGATCTTGCTGAGGATCTCCAGCAGGTGCCCGTCGCCCTCGCAGACCACCTCGACGATCACATCGAAGGAGCCCGCCGTGAGCACCACGTAGTCGATCTCCTCGATGGCCGACAGCTCGTCGGCCACCGACTCCAGGTCGCCCTCGCAGTTGACCCCGATCATCGCCTGGCGGGGGAAGCCGAGGGTGAGGGGGTCGGTGACCGCGACGATCTGCATCACCCCGGCGTCCTGCAACCGCTGGACGCGCTGGCGGACCGCGGCCTCGGAGAGCCCGACGGCCTTGCCGATCGCCGCGTAGGGCATGCGCCCGTCTGACTGGAGCTGCTCGATGATCTGCTTGGAGAGATCGTCGAGCACGACGGGCCCGGAACTGGCGTTGTTTCGTCGTACGCGGGGCGGCGTCGTCATGTCAGAGGAATCCTCCTAGCGGTCCGGCGTTACGGGGGCGTTCCCGCTCGATTGCCGTCCTGGTGCGACATGTTGTCAGTTCTTGGCGGTGTGTCAAGCGAATTCGTAGCAATTTGATATCTTCACCACGAAATCCCTTGTCCAGATGCATCTGCTCTGTAAGAGTCGCGGCATCTCAGCCACCTCAACGAGGAGGTCGTGCATTGACCACCCGTCTGCAGAACTTCATCAACGGTGAGTTCGTGGACGCCCAGAGCGGCCGGTTCTCCGACATCATCGACCCTTGCACGGGAGAGGCCTACCTTCAGGCCCCGATCTCCGGCGCCGAGGACGTCGACGCGGCCTACGCCGCGGCGGCCGTCGCGTTCGAGTCGTGGGGTCGGACCACCCCCGGTGAGCGGGCGAACCTGCTGCTCAAGGTCGCCGACGCGATCGACGCCCGGGCCGACGAGATCAACGAGGCCGAGTGCCTCAACACCGGCAAGCCGCGCGCCCGCATGGCCGAGGACGAGACACCGGTAGCGGCCGACCACTTCCGCTTCTTCGCCGGCGCCGCGCGCACCCTGGAGGGGCCCACGGCCGGGGAGTTCCTCGCCGAGCACACCAGCGTCATCAGGCACGAGCCCATCGGCGTCGTCGGCCAGGTCACCCCCTGGAACTACCCGATGATGATGGCCGTGTGGAAGATCGCCCCGGCGCTGGCCGCCGGGAACACGATCGTCCTCAAGCCGTCGGACACCACCCCGGCCTCCACGCTCAAGCTGGCCGAGATCGTCGGCTCGGTGCTGCCGCCCGGCGTCTTCAACGTCGTCACCGGCGACCGCGAGACCGGCGCGCTCGTCGTGGGCCACCCGACCGCCGCCATGGTGGCGATCACCGGGTCCGTCGGCGCGGGCATGGCGGTCGCCAAGAGCGCCGCCGACGACCTCAAGCGGGTGCACCTGGAGCTCGGCGGCAAGGCGCCGGTCGTGGTCTTCGAGGACGTCAAGGACCTCGCCAAGGCCGCCGCCGACATCGCCACCGCCGGTCTCTACAACGCCGGCCAGGACTGCACCGCGGCCTGCCGCGTGCTCGTCCAGGAGAGCGTGCACGACGAGTTCGTGGCCGCGCTGACCGAGGCCGCCGCCGCGACCGTGACCGGCGACCTGGGCAACGAGGAAGCGCTCTACGGCCCGCTCAACAACGAGAACCAGCTCGCCAGGGTCCAGGGCTTCATCGACCGGGTCCCCGGCCACGCCAAGGTGCTCACCGGCGGCAACCGCGTCGGCGACAAGGGCTATTTCTTCGCCCCGACCGTCGTGGACGGCCTGCGCCAGGACGACGAGATGGTGCAGAACGAGGTCTTCGGCCCCGTCATCACCGTCCAGACGTTCACCGACGAGGCCGACGCGCTGGCCAAGGCCAACGACGTCAAGTACGGCCTGTCCAGCTCGGTGTGGACCTCCGACCACGGCCGCGCCATGCGCATGTCGAACCGCCTCGACTTCGGCGTGGTCTGGGTCAACACGCACATCCCGTTCGTCTCGGAGATGCCGCACGGCGGCTTCAAGCACTCCGGGTACGGCAAGGACCTGTCGGTGTTCGGTCTGCACGACTACACCAGGGTCAAGCACGTCATGCACTACATCGGCGAATAAGGACGAGCCCTGGACATGACCGAGCTATCCGCGATTCAGCTTGAGGACGTCGTCAAGGAGTACCTCTCGCACGGCGAGGTCGTCCAGGCGGTCAAGGGTGTGTCGCTGGACATCGCCGAGGGGGAGTTCTTCTCCCTCCTCGGCCCGTCCGGATGCGGCAAGACCACGACCATGAGGATGATCGCCGGCTTCGAGGAGCCCACCAAAGGGCTCGTGAGGCTGCACGGCAAGGACGTCACCGACGTTCCGCCGAACAAGCGCGACGTCAACATGGTCTTCCAGTCCTACGCCCTGTTCCCGCACATGAGCGTGTGGGACAACGTGGCGTTCGGCCTGAAGCAGCGCAAGACGCCGCCGGAGGAGATCCGGCGGCGGGTCGGCGAGATGCTGGAGATCGTCGACCTGACCGGCCGGGAGAAGCGCCGGCCGCGCGAGATGTCCGGCGGCCAGCAGCAGCGCGTGGCGCTGGCCCGCGCGCTGGTCAACCGGCCGCGGGCGCTGCTGCTCGACGAGCCCCTCGGCGCGCTCGACCTCAAGCTGCGCCAGGCCATGCAGATCGAGCTCAAGCGCATCCAGCGCGAGGTCGGCATCACGTTCGTGTACGTGACGCACGACCAGAACGAGGCTCTGACCATGAGCGACAGGATCGCCGTGATGAACGACGGGCTGGTCGAGCAACTGGCGAGCCCGCGGGAGATCTACGAACGGCCGGCCACCGCGTTCGTGGCGGGGTTCATCGGCACCTCCAACCTGATCACCGGGACGGTGACCGGCGGGGTGCTGGCGATCGGCGGCGGCCGGGTGCTGGTGCCGGGCCACGAGGGCGACGTGACGGTGACCGTCCGCCCCGAGAAGATCACGATCTGCGCGGACGAGCCGGGGCCCGGGCTGAGCGCCGTCCCCGGGACCGTCACGGAGATGGTCTACCTGGGCACCTCCAACAGCTACGCGGTGCAGCTCGCCGACGGAGCCGAGATGACCGTGTTCGAGCAGAACGCGCATGACGCGACGGCGACCGCGGAGCGGGGCGACTCCGTGTGGCTGTCGTGGGAGGCGCAGCACTCTTATGTGATTGGAAGTTGATAGCACCCCATGAACCCCCGCCAGATCACCCCCGCCCTCCTGAGGGGCATGACCCAGCCCCGCACCCGCCGCGACTTCTTCCGTGTCACCGGCCTGTCCGCCGCCGGCCTCGCGCTCGCCGCCTGTGGCGTGCAGGGCCAGAAGGCCGCCCCTCCGAAGGCCGACGCCGTCCAGGACTACTGGGCCAAGCAGAGCAAGCACGGCAAGCTCGTCTTCGCCAACTGGCCCGAGTACATGCCCGAGGACCAGGCCCCGCTGAAGAAGTTCACCCAGACCACCGGGATCTCCGTGGAGTACAAGGAGGTCATCCAGGAGAACGCGGAGTTCTTCGGCAAGGCCGACCCCGTGCTCCGCGCCGGCCAGTCGCTCGGCTACGACATCATCGTGATGACCAACGGCGTGCAGCTCCAGCACATGGTCGAGCTCGGCTACATCGTGCCGCTCGACCACAGCCGGATGCCGAACTTCCTGGCCAACGCCGGTGACAAGTACAAGGAACGCGCCTACGACCCGGGCAACCAGTACACGATGCCCTACACCTCGGGCGTGACCGGCATCGCGTACAACACCAAGTACGTCAAGGACGACATCACCAGCATCGAGGCCCTGTTCGACCCCAAGTACAAGGGCCGGGTCGGGATGATGGCCGACGCGCAGGAGATCGGCAACTTCGCGATGTTCGCGCTGGGCGTCGATCCGGAGAAGTCGACCGAGGCCGACTGGAAGAAGGCCGGGGAGAAGCTCAAGCAGCAGCGCGACGCGGGAATCGTCCGGAAATACTACGACCAGAGCTACATCGACGCGGTCTCCAAGGGCGACGTCTGGCTGAGCATGGCCTGGTCGGGCGACGTCTTCCAGCGGCAGCTCGCCGGCGAGCCGGTCAAGTTCGTGGTGCCGGCGGAGGGCGGCACGATCTGGACCGACAACATGCTCATCCCCAAGGGCGCGGCCAACCCCGTGGACGCGCTCACCCTCATGGACTACCTGTACCAGCCCGCGGTGGCCGCCGACCTGGATGAGTTCATCCAGTTCGTCACCCCGGTCCCGGCCGTGCAGGACCTCCTGCGCGAGAAGGCCAAGACGGCCAAGGGCGAGGACAAGAAGGCCCTGGAGGACATGGTGGACAGCCCGCTCATGTTCCCCTCGGAGGCCGACTACGCCAAGCTGCGCACCTACACCACGCTGACCACCCAGCAGGAGCAGGTGTTCAACTCCATCTTCCAGTCGATCACCCAGGCATAGCCATGAAACGGCTCACCCCCTACCTGCTCGCCCTGCCGAGCTGGCTGTGGCTGGCGATCTTCCTGGTCGTGCCCATGGTGGCGATGGCGTCGGTCTCGCTCCAGACGGGCAACGCCATCGACGGCTACGCGATGACGTTCAGCTTCTCCAACTACGCCGACGCGCTCGGCAGGTACAGCGACCAGCTGCTGCGCTCGCTCCTGTATGGCGGCCTGGCCACGGTGGCCATGCTGGTGATCGGGTACCCGGTGGCGTACTGGATCGCCTTCAAGGGCGGCAGCCGCAAGTCGGTGTACCTGTTCCTGCTGCTGCTGCCGTTCTTCGTGTCGTTCGTGCTGCGGACGATCTCGTGGAACTTCCTGCTGGCCGACAACGGCATCCTGTTCGGGACGCTGAAGGGCTGGGGGCTGCTGCCGGAGGGCTTCCACGTGCTGGCCACGACCGTGGCCGTGGTGGGCGGGCTCACCTACAACTTCCTGCCGTTCATGATCCTGCCGATCTACGTGGCCCTGGAGCGGGTGGACCCGCGGGTGGTGGAGGCGGCCCAGGACCTGTACGCCACCCGCGCCGGGGCCTTCCGCCGGGTGGTGCTGCCGCTGTCGCTGCCCGGCGTCTTCGCCGGCGTGCTGATGACGTTCGTGCCCGCGACGGCCGACCCGGTCAACGCGCAGATCCTCGGCGGCACGGCCAACACCATGATCGGCAACATCATCCAGACCGAGTACCTGACCAACCTCGACTACCCGACCGCCTCGGCGCTGTCGTTCACGCTGATGGCGATCCTGCTGGTGGGCATCTTCGTCTACGCCCGCGCGCTCGGCACCGAGAACGTCCTGGAGGCGGCGGCGCGATGAGCGGTGAGCGAGCAATGAGCAGGGGCACGCGGGGCAGGTTCGGCGACCGCCTGCTGCACGTCTACACCTGGCTGATCATCCTGTGGCTGTCGTCGCCGATCGCCGTCATGATCCTGTTCGGCTTCAACGACAAGAAGAGCAAGTCGAACACGAGCTGGCAGGGCTTCACCCTCAAGTGGTACGGCGAGCTCTTCGAGATCTCCGACCTGACCACGGCGCTGCGCAACTCCATCGTGATCGCCCTGGTCAGCACCGTCATCACGGTCGTCATCGGGACGATGCTGGGACTGGCCGTCGGCCGGCACCGCTTCCGCGGCCTCAGCGCCACGAACTTCCTGGTCTTCGCCGCCATCTCCACGCCGGAGCTGGTGATGGGGGCCTCGCTGCTGTCGCTGTTCGTCTCGGGCAACGTGCCGCGCGACGGCAACACGATCATCGTCGCGCACGTGCTGTTCTCGCTCTCCTTCGTCGTGGTGACGGTCAGGGCGCGGGTCATCACGCTCGACCCGTCGCTGGAGGAGGCGGCCAAGGACCTCGGCGCGACCGCCTGGGGCACGTTCCGGCAGGTGACGCTGCCCTCGATCATGCCGGGCGTGCTCGCGGGCGCGATGCTCTCCTTCGCGCTGTCGATCGACGACTACGTGGTGACGAGCTTCGTCAACGGCTCGACCGTCACCTTCCCCCTGTGGATCGTGGGTGCGGTGAAGACCGGCATTCCGCCGCAGGTCAATGTGATGGGTACGCTCATCTTCGGGATCGGTGTGCTGATCGCCGTGGCGAACGCCGTGGCCGCCAGACGCCGCGCCTAGGATCTGCTCCAACAGGCTTTCCCCCCGCGATCCGGCGGGGGGATTGGTGTATTCCGACCAAGAACAGGGAGGCGAGATCGGATTTCGGCGGGGGGAACCCGCGCGTGATCACATCATGCTTTTGGATCCCGCAATCAACAAAGAACAACTAAGACTTTCGTAGGGAAGTGGGATTTGTGGATCCGCTGAAGGCGCTGGCTGACGCGGAGCGCAAGCCGTACTGGCTGGACAGCCCGGCCAGACCCGAGCCGCGCGCGCGGCTCATCGGAAACACCGACGCCGACCTGGTCGTCGTCGGCGGAGGCTTCTCGGGGCTCTGGACGGCCCTGATGGCCAAGGAACGTGACCCTTCGCTGGACGTGGTCCTGCTCGAAGGGCGCAGGATCGGCTGGGCGGCGACCGGCCGCAACGGCGGGTTCTGCATGGCGACCCTCACCCATGGCCTGGCCAACGGCCTGGAACGGTGGCCGGAGGACATCGGCCGCCTGGAACGCATGGGCGTGGACAACCTCGACGAGATCGAGCGCACGCTGGAGCGGCACGGCATCGACTGCTCCTTCGAGCGCACCGGAGAGCTGCACGTGGCCACCGAGCCGTGGCAGCTCGACTCGCTGGGCGAACACCTGGACCTGATCTCCGAGCTCGGCCTCGACTACGTGCCGATGGACGAGCGGCAGGTGCGGGCCGAGGTCAACTCGCCGACCTACCTGGGCGGCCTGTGGGAACGCAGCGGCTGCGCCATGCTGGACCCGGCGCGGCTGGCCTGGGGGTTGCGCGAGGCGTGCCTGCGGCTCGGCGTACGGGTCTTTGAGCGCAGCCCGGTGCGTTCGCTGCGCGACGACGGCACGACGATCACCCTCCGCACCCCGTACGGGTCGGTCGTGGGCCGCCGGGTGGCGCTGGGCACGGGGGTCTTCCCGCCCCTGCTGCGCAGGCTCAAGCACTTCGTCGTCCCGGTGTACGACTACGCCCTGATGACCGAGCCGCTGAGCGCGGCCCAGCTCGCCGAGGTGGGCTGGCACAACCGGCAGGGCGTCGGCGACTCGGGCAACCAGTTCCACTACTACCGGCTCACCGACGACAACCGCATCCTGTGGGGCGGCTACGACGCGGTCTACTACAACGGCGGCCTGGTCAAGCCGGAGTACGAGCAGCGCGACGAGACGTTCGTCAAGCTGGCCGAGCACTTCGCCACCACGTTCCCGCAGCTCTCCCAGGTGCGCTTCACGCACCGCTGGGGCGGCGTGATCGACACCTGCAGCCGCTTCAGCGCCTTCTACGGCACGGCGCACGGCGGCCGGCTGGCCTACGCCGTGGGCTACACCGGCATGGGCGTCGGGGCCACCAGGTTCGGCGCGAACGTGATGCTGGACCTGCTGTCGGGGGAGGCCACCGAGCGGACCGAGCTGCGGATGGTCAAGGAGAAGCCGGTGCCGTTCCCGCCCGAGCCGGTCCGGTCGGGGGTGATCCAGTTCACCCGGTGGTCGATCGCGCAGGCCGACCAGCATCAGGGCAAGCGCAACCTGTGGCTGCGCACGCTCGACAGGATGGGCCTCGGGTTCGACTCCTGATCCGGTGTTCCGAGGGGGCGCCGGGCCCGCCCGCGGCGGGCCTGGCGCACACTTGTCACCATGAAAGTCGAGTTCGCCGCCGACGGCGTGCGCCTGACCGGTGACCTGCGGACGCCCGAGGGTACGGGCCCCTGGCCGGGGCTGGTGCTCACCGGGCCGTTCACCGGGGTGCGCGACCAGGTCACCGGCCTGTACGCCGAACGGCTGGCCCGGCGCGGCTACGTGACGCTGTCCTTCGACCACCGCAACTGGGGCGAGTCCGGCGGCGAGCCGCGCGGGCACGAGGATCCGCAGGGCAAGCTGGCCGACCTGCGGGCGGCGGTGTCTCTGCTGAGGTCGCGCCCCGAGGTGGACGGCGACCTGATCGGCGCGGTCGGCATCTGCCTGGGCGCCGGGTACGCGCTGAGGTTCGCCGCCTTCGACCCGCGCGTACGGGCGTTCGCGGGCATCGCCGGGGCCTACAACAACCCGTACGCGATGCGGTCCGGCATGGACTACCAGGCGGCGCTGGCCGGGTTCGCCGGCGTGCTGGAGCGGCAGGACCGGGGCGGCCCGGTCGAGTACCTGCCCGCCGTGGCCGAGGAGGGCGAGGCCGCGATGCCGGGCGACGAGCCGTTCGCCTACTACGGCACCGAGCGCGGGGCCTCCGCCTCCTGGCGGAACGCGGTGACCCGGGCCGGGCTGCGCGAGCTGATCACCATGGACAACATGATGGGCGCCGACTTCCTGTCGCCGAAGGCCGCCCTGATCGTGCACGGCGTGATCGACAGGTTCTGCCCGCCCGAAGGGGCCGAGGAGGCGTTCAGGCGGCTCGACCAGCCCAAGAGGCTCGTCTGGGTGGACGCCAAGCAGCACATCGACCTCTACGACCGCGAGCCGTACGTGTCGCAGGCCGTGGACGCCACCGCGGACTTCCTCGCCGAGCACCTCCGGCCGGGAGGCTCCGGAGCCTGACGTCTACGCTGGGGGGTATCGCGCGGAATGGGGGGATTCATGCGTGCCATCCAGTTCACCCGCTTCGGCGGTCCGGAGGTGCTCGAAGAGGCCGAGGTGCCCGACCCGGTCGTGGGGCCGGGCCAGGTGCTGGTCGACGTCGAGGCCGCGGGGCTGAACTTCGCCGACGTGCGGCAGATCTCCGGCCACTACTCCGCCCCCGACCGCCTGCCGCACATCCCCGGCAGCGAGGTCGTCGGGCTCGATCCCCGGGGGCGGCGGGTGATGGGCTTCACCGCCAACGGCTACGCCTCCAGGGCCGTCCTGGACGAGGGCGACGTCGTGGTCGTGCCCGGCTCGCTGCGGGCCGGGGAGGCGCTGGCGCTGCTCGTCCAGGGGCTCACCGCCTGGCACCTGCTGCGCTCGTCGGCGCGGCTCAGGGAGGGCGAGAGCGTGGTCGTCCACTCCGGCGCGGGCGGCGTCGGCAGCCTGGCCGTGCAGCTCGCCAAGGTGTTCGGGGCCGGACGCGTGATCGCCACCGCCTCCAGCGAGGACAAACGTTCGCTCGCCCTCGACCTCGGCGCGGACGCCGCCGTGGACGGCGCGGCCGACGGGTACGCCGAGCGCGTCATCGAGGCCAACGGCGACCGTCCGGTGGACGTCGTGCTCGACGCGGTGGGCGGCGCGGTCTTCGACGCGGCGCTGACCGTGCTGGCCCCCTTCGGGCGGCTGGTGAGCTACGGGTCGTCGTCGGGGGAGCAGGCCGCGCCGGTCGAGGTCGCGCGGCTCACCGCGGGCAACCTCGCCGTCCTCGGGTTCTGGCTGCGTCCGCTGCGGGGGCGGCGGGAGATGGTCGGGCCCCCGCTGGGCGAGCTGCTCGCGCTGACCGCGGCCGGGCGGCTGAGGCCGCTGGTGGGCGGCGAGTACCCGCTGGCGGAGGCCGGCCGGGCCGTGGCCGACCTGGCCGGACGGCGAACTGTCGGAAAGGTGGTGCTCCTGCCCTGACGTGCAGAGTGTGACCATTGACGCCACTGGGCAGAAGGTGATCAAAACCCCCGAGACGGGACGATCGCGGGGGTTTGCGGGTGTGGTGGAGATGGCTGGTCGTCGTGGTGGTCTGGGGGCTCGCGGCCGGATGTGCGGCCGGACGGCTGCCCGGGGTGCCCGGCGTGCGGAAGGCGCCGGTGACGGTCGGCCGATGCGTCCTGAAATTTCCGGACAAGAGGGCTGGGAGGGCGGCCCGCGACCGGCTTGAGCACGACATCGAGCAGTACCTGTCCAGACGCCCTGGGCGGATCGCCTACAGCATGCTGGAGCGCGACAGCGGTATCACCCTGGGCCGCGGCGAGCACCAGCACGACATGATCACCGCCAGCGGCGTCAAGGTGGACATCCTGACGGCGCTCGTGCTCGGCCGCGGCGGCCTGGGCGAGGAGGAACGCGACCTGGCCGAGCGCATGATCATCGAGAGCGACAACGGCGCCGCGGACGCGTTGTGGGGCCGGGTCGGCGGCGCGATGGGCGAGTTCTACCGGCGCATGGGCCTGACCGAGACCATCCCCGGGCCCGGCGTCTTCTGGGGCGGCACCAACACCAGCCCCGCCGACCGCATCCGCCTGCTCCAGGTACTGGTGGAGGGCGGCGAGGGCCTGTCCGGCCGCGACCGCGACCTCGTGCTCGGCCTGATGGGACGCGTGGTCAAGGACCAGTCGTGGGGCGTCAGCGCGGCCGCCCGCCCGGTGGACCGGGTGGCGTTGAAGAACGGCTGGACGCCACGCCCGTTCATCCGCAACACCTGGGCGGTGACCAGCTACGGCCGCGTCGTCGGGCCGGGGCGCGACCTGCTGCTTGCGGTGCAGACCGACGAGCAGCCGGGGGAGGGGGCGGGCATCGAGACCATCGAGGGGGTGGCCAGGATGATCGGCTCCCGCCTCGACGAGCTGTCGCCGACGATGATCCGGTCCTGCCCGAGGAACCCGGGCCCCTGACGCCGCCCCTCCCGACCCCCAAGACCTCTCCGGCATCCCGGCGTTGAAGTCAACGACAAATGAAATAAGTCGCCCGTTTCCTGCAATAGGATCGGCTCTCGTCGCGTTTGACTGAAGTGACTGATTGACCGCTCGGCGGCCGGCACCCGCCGGTATCTACCCCGGTCGAAGCCCACCTCCGACGGTGCGCTCCCCCGGGGGAGGACTCCGTCATGATCTGGACGGAGACCCTTGAAGTCCTACCTCGACGTGCTGGCCACCCCCGGCGCCTGGCGGTTCCTCGTGCCCGCGCTGCTGGCCCGGGTGCCGTTCGCGATGACCCAGATGGGCATCCTGCTGCTGGTCCAGTGGTCCACCGGCTCCTATGGCGCGGCCGGGATCACCGCCGCCGCCGCCGCCGTCTGCCAGGCCCTCATCGGCCCCCAGACGGGCCGCCTGGCCGACCGGTACGGCCAGGCCCGCGTGCTGCTCCCGCAGGTGGCCCTGCACGCCCTGGCCATGGGCGGCCTGCTGGCCCTGGCCGCCGCGCACGCCCACCTCGCGCCGCTGGTCGCCATGGCCGCCCTCGTCGGCGCGTCAGGACCGCAGGTCGGCTCGATGGTCCGGGCCCGCTGGGCGCACCGGCTCGGCGGCACCGGCAGGCTGAACACGGCGTTCGCGGTCGAGTCGATCACCGACGAGCTGACGTTCACGCTGGCCCCGGTGCTGCTGGTGGGGCTGTCCACGGCGTACTCGCCGGTGGTCGCGCTGCTCGGCGGGCTGGTGCTGATCCTGGTGGGCACGGTCGTCTTCGCCGCCGTCCGGACGGGCGCGCCCGAGCCGGTGCCGGTCAGGATCGCCGCCTCCAAGGGCGTGCTGCGACGGCGCGGCGTGGCGCTGCTGGCCGCAGCCTTCCTGGCCATGGGGTCGGTCTTCGGCAGCCTCCAGGTCGGCGTCACCTCGCTCACCACCGCCCTGCACGCGCCCGCCGCCGCCGGACCCGTCTACGGCGTCTTCTCCGGCGCCAGCATGCTCGGCGGCCTGCTGTACGGCGCGGTCCGCTGGCGGTCGTCCGCCCGCGCCCGGCTGGTCGCCGGGCTGGCCCTGCTCGCGGTCGCGACCAGCGCGTTCACGCTGGCCGGAGCCGTCCCCCACATGTACGTCGCCGCCGCCCTGGCCGGCCTGGTGATCGCCCCCGTGGTGATCACCGGCTACACCCTGGTCGAGGGCCTGGTCGCGGCGGAGGTCCGCACCGAGGCGTTCACCTGGCTGAACGGCGGCATCGCCCTCGGCATCGCGGCCGGGTCGTCGGTCGCCGGGCAGCTCGTGGACCACTTCGGCGCGTCCCTGGCGTTCGTCGTCGCGCCGGCGGCGACGGGCGTGGCCGCGCTGCTCGTGCTGGCCAGGGTGCGCAGCCTGCGCCCGCTGCCCGCCGGGCCCGCGGCGCAGACCCCGTCGCTCACCGAGGGACCGGCTGCTCTTCCTGGATGACCTTCGGCACGCCGCGCAGCCAGGCCAGCGCGAACACCGCGACCACGGCCAGCAGGACCGCCGTGACCAGCGTCGTCACCTGCATCCCCGACACGAACGCCGTGCGCGCCGCGCGCATCAGCTCACCGGCCGCCTGCGGGGGCAGCTCCGCCGCCGTGGCGGTGGCCCCGGCGATCGACTCCCGCGCCGCCTCGCCGGGCACCCCCGCGGGCACCAGCAGGTTCGCGCGGTAGACGCTGTTGAGCACCGTCCCCAGGACCGCGATGCCCAGCGCCCCGCCCAGCTCGAACGCCGTCTCCGACACCGCGGCCGCCGCCCCCGCCCGCTCCTTGGGCGCGGTGGCCAGGATGTTGTCGTTGTTCACGGTGAAGGTGAGCCCGACCCCCAGCCCGCCGATCATCATCACCGGCAGCAGGGTGAGATAGTCCAGCTCGGTGCCGAGCATGGCGTACCGGACGAACGCGCCGGCGTTCAGCGCCAGGCCGAGCGCGACCACGCCGTTCCTGCCGAGCCGGCCGATGAGCCGGGCCGCGAGCACCCCGCCCACCGCGCCGCTGAGGCCGCCGGGCAGTTGCGCCAGCCCGGCCTGGAGCGGGGTCCACCCCAGGACGAGCTGCAGGTACCAGGCGAACAGCAGGTTCATGGCCGACAACGCGAAGATCGCCAGCAGGTTCGTGCCCACGGACGCGCTGAAGGCCCGCCGCCGGAACAGCCGTACGTCGATCAGCGGCGTGGCCAGCCGGCCCTGCCGCCGGACGAACAGCATCAGGCACACCGCCCCCACCACGGCCGCCCCCAGCACGTCGGCGTGCGCCAGGCCCTGGTGGGCGGCCTCCTTGACCGCGTAGACGGCCGTCACGACACCGGCGAAGGACAGCACCACGCTGGGCCCGTCCACCCGCCCGGCGGGGCCGCGCGACTCCGGCAGCACCAGGAACCCGCAGACCAGCACCAGCGCCATGATCGGCACGTTGATCAGGAACACCGACCCCCACCAGAAATGGTCCAGCAGCACGCCGCCGACGACCGGCCCCAGCGCGAACCCGGCCGCGCTCATCCCGCTCCAGATCCCGATGGCCGCGGTCCGCTCACGCGGGTCGGCGAAGACGTTCCTGACGATCGAGAGCGTGGACGGCATGATCATCGCGCCCGCCACGCCCAGCAGCGTCCTGGCGGCGATCAGCAGCTCGGGGTTCGGGGCGTAGGCGGTCACCACCGAGGCGGCGCCGAAGCCGGCCGCGCCGATCAGCAGCAGCCGCTTGCGGCCCACGCGGTCCCCGAGGTTGCCCATGGTGACGAGGAGTCCGGCCAGGGCGAACCCGTACATGTCGCCGATCCAGAGCAGTTGCGTCGAGCTCGCACCGAGGTCGGCGACCAGCCGGGGGAGCGCCAGGTGCAGCACGGTGAGATCGACCGAGAGCAGCAGCGTCGCCAGGCAGGCGATGGCCAGACAGGCCCATTTTCGCGTCATGCCGTCCACGGTGGCGAGGACGGCTGACGGGCCGCCTACCGTTCGCTGACCGCCCGGCCGAGGGCCTCGTCGATGCGGTTGCGGATGTCCTCGGTGCTGTACCAGTCGTCGGGGCACTCCGCGCGGGCCTGGGCCAGCAGGGACAGCGCGGCGTCGCGCTCGCCGCCGATCAGCGCCACCTCGGCCATCCCGAGGTGCGCCCACGCCAGCATGTCCATGGAACCCACGCGACGGGCCAGCTCGGCGGCCTCCTCGTAGTCGGCCCGCCCGCCCAGCGGCTCGCCCATGCCGAGCAGCGCGTCGCCGCGCCGGCACAGGGCCTCGGCCATCTCCGCCCGCGCGTCGAGCTCGCGGGCCAGCGTCAGCGCCTCGTCCGACAGCGCGTACGAGGCCGCGTAGTCGCCCTCGCGGGAGGCCAGCTCGCCGAGGCCCGACAGCACCAGCACCGCCCCCCAGCGCTCGCCGATGGCCCGGAAGGCGGCCAGGGCGCGCCGGAAGGAGGCCAGCGACTCCTCGACCCGCCCCAGGATCTGCAGCACGAACCCCGCGCCGCTGTACGACAACGCCCGCTGCCAGGGCGGCAGCCCCTCGGTGTGGGCCTGCAGCTCGTGGTAGATCTGCTCGACGTCGCCCGGCGGCCCGGTGAACATCGACCGCATCATCATCAGGAACTCCACCCGCTCCGGCAGGTGGGTGATCGGCAGCAGCTCGCGCACCTCGGCCAGCCGCTCGCGCACGACGTCGTCGGCCACGCCCGTCCAGGCGGTGACGAGCAGGCACATGACGTACTCCTCCTCCATGCCTGCGGGGCGGGCGTCGCCGATCCTGGCCAGCAGCGCGGCGGCCAGCCCGGCGATGACGCCGCGGTGGCCGCGCATCCACCAGTAGCAGGCGCTGTGCGCCAGCAGCCGCAGGCCGGTCTCCGGCTGCCCGGACGCGGTCGTCCAGCGCACGGCGGCTTCGAGGTCGTCGCTCTCCTGGTCGAGGCGGGCCAGCCAGGTGAGCTGGTCGGCGGTCCGCAGCAGGGGGTCGGCGGTCAGGACGAGGTCGAGGTAGTAGGCGGTGTGCGCGTCCCCGATCGCGGCGGTCTCGCCGGACTCGGCCAGGCGTTCCGCGCAGAACGCCCGGATCGTGTCGAGCATGCGGTACCGGCCGCCGACGTACTCCACCAGCGACTTCTCCGCCAGCGAGAACAGCACCTCCTCCGGCAGCCCGCACACCCGCTCGGCCGCCTCGGGCGTGGCGCCGCCGACGAACACGCTCAGGCGGGCGGCCAGGCGCTGCTCGGCGTCGTCCAGCAGGTCCCAGCTCCACGCGACGACCGCGCGCAGCGTCTGGTGCCGGGGCAGCGCCGTACGGCTGCCGCGGGTCAGCAGCCGGAACCGGTCGTCCAGGCGGGCCGCCACGTCGGCGACCGACAGCGTGCGGAGGCGGGCCGCGGCCAGCTCGATGGCCAGCGGCAGCCCGTCGAGCGCCCGGCAGATGCGCACCACGTCGGCGGCGTTGCCGGCGTCCACGGCGAACCCCGGACGCACGGCGGCGGCCCGGTCGGCGAACAGCCGGACGGCGGCGTACTCCAGCGGGTCGTCCGGCTCCGGCGGCGGCAGGCGCAGCGGGGACACCGGCAGGATCGACTCCCCGGTGATGCCCAGCGCCTCGCGGCTGGTGGTCAGCACCCGCAGCCCGGGGCAGGAGGCCAGCAGCGCGTCGGCGAGCTCGGCCACGGCGGCGACCAGATGCTCGCAGTTGTCCAGGACGAGCAGCAGGTCGCGCTCGGCCAGCGCGGTGAGCAGCCGGGTGACGGGGCCGACCGCGGCGCGCTGGGGCGCGGGCAGCAGGGCGTCGCGGATGTCGAGGGCGACCAGCACCGCGCCGGGCACCCCGGCCGCGCCGGCCACGTGGGCGAGGGGCACGAAGCACACGTCGCCCGGCTCCTGGGCGGCCGCCTCCTGCGCCAGCCTGGTCTTGCCCGCGCCGCCGGGGCCGATCAGCGTGACGAGCCTGCTGTCCCGCAGCCGCGCGCCCACCTGCGCCAGCTCCTCCGCCCGGCCCACGAAACTGGTCAGCTGCGCCCGCAACCCCTGCTTGAACCCCCCGCGCGACGACCCGGCGGGCCCTCCGGGCGCGGGAGGGGACGAGGGAACCGGCGGCTGGATCGGCGCGGCAGCCGGTGCGGAGGCCGGCGCGGCGTTCGGCGCGGTGCTCAGCGGGGGGTTCGGCGCGGTGATCTGCGGGGGGTTCGGCGCGGTGATCTGCGGGGTCAGGGACGGGTCGGCGCGCAGGACGGCGAGGTGCGCGGCGGCCAGCTCGGCGCCCGGCTCGATGCCCAGCTCCCGGTCGAGCAGCCGCCGCGCCTCGTCGTAGACGGCCAGCGCCTCGGCCTGTCGCCCGCTGCCGTACAGGGCGCGCATGAGCTGGGCGCGCAGGCGCTCGCGCAGCGGATGGGCGGCGGTGAGCCGGCGCAGCTCAGCGACCAGGTCGCGGTGCCGCCCGAGCGCCAGGTCGGCCTGGAGGCGGTCCTCGACGGCCGCCAGCCGCAGCTCCTCCAGCCCGGCCGCGGCGGACACCGCGTGCGGCGCGTCGGCGAGCGGCGCGCCCCGCCACAACTCCAGCGCCTCGGACAGCAGCGCCGCTGCCCGCCCGGCGTCCCCGGCGGCCAGCGCCCGCCGCCCGTCCAGGGCCAAGAGCTCGAAGCGGCGCGCGTCCACGTCGTGCGGGTCGGCGACAAGGCGGTAGCCCGCCGGGTGGAACTCGACCAGGTCCCGGCCGAGCGCCCGGCGCAGCCTGGACACCTGGGACTGCAGCGCGTTGGCCACGCCGTCCGGCGGGTGGGGGCCGTAGAGGTCGTCCACGAGCTGTCCGGCGCCGACGACGCGGCCGGCGTTCAGGGCCAGCAGGGTGAGCAGGGCGCGCACCCGCGGCCCGCCGAGCGCCACCGGCGCGCCGTCCTCGTCCAGCACGCTGGTGGGTCCGAGGATCTCGAAGCGCATGCCCCGATTATCGGGTCTGCGGGAGGAGCGCGGCGATTTCTCCGTACGTCGGCAGCGCCGGGGCGTCCTTGCCCTGCGCGCCCAGCACGGCGGCCAGAGCGCCCTGGAGCGCGGCCCGGTAGAGCAGCGAGCCGGTGCTCACCCGGGCCACCCCCGCCTCGGCCAGCCGGTCCAGCGTCGGCCCGCCCGGCTGGTAGAGCACGTTGAGCGGCAGCCGCGTACGCGCGACGACCTCGGCGATCTCCGCCGGATCCGAGAGCCCGGGGACGAAGATGCCGTCGGCGTGCTCGTAGGCGTCCACCCGTTCGCGCCAGTCGCCGGTGCCCAGCCAGTGGGTGTCGGTGCGGGCGTTGACGAACACGCCGTGGCCCTTGGCGGCCTCGATGATCCGCCGGTGCAGCTCGACCGGGCGCAGCGTGCCGTCGGGACGGCCGTCCTCCAGGTTCACGCCCGCCACCCCGAGCGCGGCCAGGCTCGCGACCAGGTCCGACACCTCCTGCGGGTCGTCGCTGAACCCGCCCTCGATGTCCACCGTGACCAGCACGCCCAGGTCCTTGACCGTCTCGGCGAGCTCGATCGTCTCGGCCCTGGTCGCGCCGGCGGCGTCCGGCTTGCCGTGCACGGCGGACACGCCGAGGCTGGTCGTGCCGATCGCGGGGAAGCCGTGCGCGGCCAGGATCGCGGCCGAGCCGTAGTCCCACGCGTTGGGCAGCAGCAGCGGGTCGCCCGGCTTGTGCAGGTCGTGGAAGTTCATCGGCGGGTCCCTTCGAGGAGCGCGTCGAGCACGCCGGCGGCCAGCGCTAGGGCGTGGGCGGGAGCGGGGCACGGGCGCAGGCCGTCCCCGAACGTCAGGTGGGGGGCGGGGCCCCGGGAGGCGTCGAAGCGGTCGGGGTCGGCGAACACCTCGGGATCGCGGTTGGCCGCGACCAGGTCGATCGTGACCTCCTCGCCGGTGCGGGTGTCGAGCCTGCGGCTGGCCTTCAGCGGCGGGTCCTGCCTGAGCGTCTCGCGCAGCACCGCCTCGGGGTCGTCGCCCGGCACGGCGTGGGTGAGCGCGTTCTCGATGAGCGCCTCGGTGGCGGCGTGGCCCTGGAGCAGCAGGGTGACGGCCGGCAGGTCGGTCAGGCCGAGCAGTTCGGCGACGGCGGCGTCGGCCTGCGGGCTCCCCTCGCCCGACAGGTAGCCGCTCGCGGCCGCGGGCACAGCCGAGGTGTCCGGCACGCCGAGCGCGGCCCCCAGCACGGCCGTCGGCACACCGCGCCAGTCGCCGTCACGGTCGCCGTCACTGTCGCCGCAACGGTCGAGCGTCGCGGCCTTGGCGGCCGTCCGCAGCTCGGCCGGGTCCAGGGCGGACAGGCGTTCGACGACCAGGCGGCGGCGTTCGGCGTGCGTCTCGCCGGTGCTGAAGCGCGACACGTGGGCCCGCAGCCAGGCGAGCGTCCCCGGCTCGCCGTCCTGCGGGACGGGCGGCGGCACGTACCGGCCGTCGGAGAGCACCGCCCGGGCTTCGGCGTGGTGGGTGATGAGCATGGGTCCACGCTAGGCCGCCGACCGTTCGACGGCGGACGAAGTGTGGCTGCGCATCCCCGTCACGCCGCCAGCCGCTGCGGGCTCTCGGGCTGCGCGGGCGCCCCGGTGGCCCGCGTGCCCTGCTCCCGTGCGGCGGCGCGGCCCGGTGCGCAGGCCAGCGCCATGGCGACGACGAGGACGATCTCGGCCAGCACCAGTCCCCGTTCGAGCAGCCCGTAGTACGCCTCGCCGCCGATCAGCGAGGAGGTGACGGCGGCCGGGTGGGCCGCCAGGTAGGCGACCAGCGTGAGCCCGGAGGTCACGCTCAGGGCCTTGACCGCGCTCCAGCGCGCGGCCGCCGCCCGTCCCCTGGCCAGGGTCCAGCCGGCGACCGGCAGCGCGGTGAAGACCACGGCCGCCGACCAGCGGTGGATCTCCCCGCCGAGCGTGCTGACGTCCGACATGCCGGGATCGGTGGGGAAGATGGCGCTGAGCATCAGCCCGGCCGCCCCCGCCAGCAGCAGCACGCGGGTCGCGGCGGTCCGCCCTGGCTCCCGGGCGGCCAGCCCGTACGCCAGCGCCAGGCAGGCGGCGGCCAGCGCCAGCGTCCCGGCCAGCACCGGCAGCATGCCGCCGGGGACGAGCGCGTAGTCGCTGATCAGCGGCTGCTCGGGCAGGGTCACCTGCGCGTAGCCGAGGGCGGCCACCGCCGCCACGGCTCCGGCCACGGGAGCGAGCACGGCACGCCAGGTCATCGTGTCACCTCGTCGTAGATCTGCTCGAAGCGGGCCAGCGACACCTGGTCGTCGTGGGTCAGCGCCAGCGTCCGGCTGGCGTTGCCCAGGCGGGCGCGCAGGTCGTCGTCGGTGAGGACGGCGGTCAGGTGCCTGGCCAGCGCGACCACGTCGCCCGGCTGGTAGAGGTAGCCGTTGCCGTTCACCAGGTGCGGCAGGGCCATCGCGTCGGCGGCCACGACGGGCAGGCCGGACGCCATGGCCTCCAGCGTGGCGATGCTCTGCAGCTCGGCGACGCCCGGCATGGCGAACACGTCTGCGGCGGCGAACGCCTGCGGCATGCTCTCGTCGGGCACGAACCCGACGAAGAACACCCGGTCGCCCACCCCGATGCGCTTGGCCAGCTTCTCCAGCTCCATCCGCTGGTTGCCGCGGCCCACGAACGCCACCTGCGCGTCGGTCTCGTTGAGCACGAGGGGCAGCGCGCGGATCAGCTCGTCGAGGTGCTTCTCCTCGTCCAGGCGGCCCACGAACAGGGCGGTCGGCCGGTCGGGCAGCGCGAACCGCCGGCGCGCCCACGACTTGGGCTCGGCGTGCGGGTGGAACCTGGCCAGGTCGATGCCGCACGAGACGGCCTCGACGTCGCGGGAGAAGCCCTGGTCGGACAGGAGCTTGGCGGCCAGCGGGGTCGGCGTGGTGATGTGGTCGGCGCGCTTGAAGACGCGGCTGAAGTCGCGCCAGGCCAGCCGGCCCGCCCTGGCCCGCAGCGCCTCGGGGACGTGCCCGAACTGGAAGAGGTTGTCGGGCATGAAGTGGTTGGTGGCCACGACCGGCACGCCGCGGCGCCGGGCGGCGGCGATGGCGGCCCGGCCGACCACGAAGTGGCCCTGGGTGTGCAGCACGTCCGGGTCGATGTCGGCCACCAGCCGGTCGAGCCTGGTCGGCACGGTGACCCGCATGGTCGGGTGGACCAGCAGCGGGGCCGAGCGCAGCCGGTGGACGATCACGCCGTCCACCACGTCGGCGCTGGCCGGGCCGGCCTCCGACTGGCACACCACGTGCACCTCGTTGCCGCGCGCGGCCAGGCCGGTGGCCAGGCGGTGGGTGAAGTAGGCGGCGCCGTTCACGTCGGGGGGATAGGTGTCGGTCGAGATCAGGACGCGGCGGGGACGTTCGGGGGCGGGGGCGAGCTGGGCGTGGTCGGTGACGTTGCGCAGGGGCATGGCCATGACGGTGACTCCGCTTTCACAAGGGGGGACGGCTGGGGGAGGGCCGATGGGCGAACAGGGGGTTTCGGTCAGGGGAGGGGATCAGGCGAGGTCGTTGCGCGCCTCCAGCGGGGACGTCCGGGCCAGGGCGAACGTGCCCGCCGCGGTCAGGGCGGCGGCCGCGATCGGCGCGAGGCCGGACGGCAGCGGCTCGCCGAGCAGCAGCGCCCCGAAGGCCACCGCCGTGAGCGGGTCGGCGATCTGCAGTGAGGCGAAGGAGACGCCGAAGTGCCCGACGGCGTAGGCGCGTTGCAGCATCACCAGCGCCAGCAGCAGCGGCACCGGCAGGGCCAGCAGGTACCACCAGTTCCAGCCGCCGTCCACGAGCACGCGCATGAGCGTGGCGGTGGCGCCGTACAGGACGCCGGAGCCGGTGGCGAGCAGCGCGGCCCGGCCGGCGGGGGAGGCCGCCTTCGAGCCCGCCCACAGCAGCACCGCCGCGACCCCGGCCACGGCGAGCAGGGTGAGCACGCCCGTGGGCGCCAGGTACGTCGGCCCGTCGGACTCGGGCACCAGCAGCACCAGGCCGATCAGCCCGGCCGCGACCACGCCCGCCGCGGCCAGCTCCTTGCGGGAGGGCCGGCGGCCGTGCAGCGCGGCGGCGATGGGCAGCGCGAACAGCAGGCTGGCCACCCCCATCGGCTGCACCACGGTCAGCGGGCCGAGCCCGAGGGCGACGATGTGCAGGCCGCCGCCCGTCACGATGGAGACGCCGCCGAGCAGCCAGCGCGGCCTGCGCAGCAGGGCCAGCAGCGCGGGCTTCGCCGAGCCCGCCGCCTCGAACTGCTGCAGCGCGGCCCCGAGCGCGAAGAACAGCGAACCGACCAGCGCGATCGCCGCGGCCAGCACACTCATGCGCACTCCCTTCAGACGGATGGTTGCCGGACTGGGTCAAACGGACGTGTCCACCGGAAGGCGTTCCGGGGAAGGCTGGGTGGCGCGCCGCTTCCTGGCCCACCGCACCAGCTCGACGAGCCCGGTGATCGACAGCGCGATCCCGAGGCCCAGCAGCAGGCCCTTGATCGGGTCGTTCTCGAAGGCCATGCCGCCGAAGAAGCCGATCAGCCCGGAGTACACCGCCCACGAGCTCGCCGCGATGGCGTCGAAGAAGGTGAACGAGCGCAGCGGATGACCGACGGCGCCCATGGTCAGCGTCGTCGCGGTCCGCCCGCCGGGGATGTACCTGGCCACGATCAGCACCATTCCGCCCCGCTCGGCCAGCGCGCCGCGCGCCCAGACGAACGCCTTCTTGTCCCGCAGCCGCCTGGCCGACTTGTTGCCGATCAGGTACGACACGTGGTCGCCCACGAACGCGCCGAGCGCCGCGACCACGATCACCAGGGCCAGGTTGGTCTGGCCGGAGGCGGCGAACACCGCCGCGGTGATGACCGACGTCTCGGCGGGCACGACGGGGAAGAACCCGTCGAGCAGCGCGAGGGCGAACAGCGCCACGTACAGCCATGGCGATGACATCACCTGCTGGACGAGGTCGAGAATGGCGTGCGACATATGCGTGGACTCCGATCGTCAGGGCACTCACCAAGCCTGTCGGCGTGAGCGGACCGGGGACATCGGGGATGCCCCCGGTCGAACGCGGGCCCGTCCCCTAGGAGGGTCAGGGCCGCCTACCCCATGAAGGTAGAAATTCCGCAGGTCGTGGCACATCGGCCCATCGGCACGCGCCACCCCCTACTTTCGTCAGGGGCGGACGTGCGACTTCCGTGTGACACCCACGATCAAACCGGTTGCGCGCCCCGGAAACAGGAGAGGAGGTATCCGCCTTTCAGGTGGGGTTAGCCCCACCGTGATCACTGCACCGGGCCCCACCCTGACTTTCGTCAGGGGCGCCGCATGACCTTCGGGCGGGACCGGGCCCGCCGGGCGGCGGATACCGTCGGGGCGTGAACCGTCTGCGTCGTGAGAGTCGCCGTCAGGTCGTCCTCGACCTGCTGCTGTGGGCCGTGCTGGGCATCTTCGTGACCGCCATGGGCCCCGACCCGTTCGCCGATCCGGCCGGGTTCGCGCTGGTGACGCTGCCCAGGGTCGGGCTGGCCGGGCTGGCCGTGCTCGTGGGCCGGCCCTGGCCGCTGGCGGCGCTGGTGCTGCTGCTGCCGCTCGGCCCGTGGACCTTCACCGAGGGCTTCGCGACGGTGGACCTGACGTGGCTGCTGCCCCGGCGCGACGTGAAGATCCTGCCGCTGCTTGCGACCTCGCCGTTCATCATCTGGTACGCCTACCTCACCGGCCGGCGCATGACCCGGCTGTGGCCCGCGGGCGCCGTGTTCTGCCTGATCACGGCCATCGGCTGCGGGGTCGTGCTGCTCCAGGGCGGTGACCTGGCGCTGTGGGTGTCGATGGGCACCGGGCTCGTCGGCACGTACCTGGTCCCGTACCTGCTGGGGCTGCTCCGGCGGGGCGTGCTCCAGCAGCGGCGGCAGGCGCGGCTGTCGGTCGAGGCGCAGGCGCGGCTGCGCGAGCGGGCCAGGATCGCCCGCGAGATGCACGACTCGCTCGGCCACGACCTGGCGCTGATCGCGATGCGCGCCGGCGGGCTCGAAGTCGCCCCCGGGCTCGGCCCGGCCCAGGTCAAGGCGGCCGGCGAGCTGCGCATGGCGGCGGCCGACGCGACCGAGCGGCTGCGCCAGATCATCGGCCTGCTGCGCGAGGACGCCGAGGAGGCCCCGCTGTCCCCGGTGGGCGAGGACGTCGCCGAGCTGGTCGGCCGGGCCAGGGACTCCGGCATGTCGATCACCCTGGAGCTGGCGCCGGGGGCGTCGTCGTCGGAGCTGGCGCACGCCGTCGTCCAGGAAGGGCTGACGAACGCGGCCAAGCACGCGCCGGGGGCGGCGGTCGCCGTGTCGGTCGCGCCGCACCGGGTGGTCGTGCGCAACGGCCCGCCGAGCTCGCGTCCCAGCGCCCGGCGCGGCGGGCTGGGCCTGGCGGGGCTGCGCGAGCGCGTACGGCTGGCCGGCGCCACGCTGACCGCGGGCCCCGACGGCGACGGCTTCCGCCTGGCCGTCGAGCTCCCCCGCGAGGGGGAGGCGGATCCCCGCCGGTCGGGAGGGGGCCGGCCCGCCTGAGGCGCACGATCGTGGCATGACAGAACAGCGAGCGGGCATCGGCCGGCTCACCGCCGCGATCGTGGCGGTCGCCGCCACGCTGCCCTACCTCACGATCAAGACGCTCTGGCTGACCGGCGACGCCGTCGGCGTCTCCGACCCGGCGCTCATGGACAACGGGCAGATGCTGGGGATGAACGCGCTGACCTTCGCCATGGAGGCCGCCGGGCTGCTGCTGGCGCTGGCCTTCACCATGCGCTGGGGCATGCGGCTGCCCGCCTGGCTGGTGCTGCTGCCGCTGTGGGTGGGCACCGGCCTGTTGTCGGTGCTGGCCGTCACGACCCCGCTGATCCTGCTGATCGGCGGCCTGACGATCTTCAGCGGCGGCCCGATCCAGACCTGGGTCTATCTGGTCGTCTACGGCGGTTTCATCACCCTCGGCGTCGCCCTCATGACGGCCTTCGCCCTCTACGCCCGCGACCGCTGGCCGGCCGTCTTCGCCACCCCGGTCAGGCTGCCGTTCCCGAGCGCGACCAGATCGTTCCAGGAGGTGGTGGCGTGGGGCGCGCTCCTGGTGGCGACCGCCGTCGGGGCGCTGCGGGTCGTCATGGCGTTCGACGGGACCGTCCAGGCCGTGCAGAACGGGCTGAAGGCGCTGCTCGCGGTGGGCGGGGCGGCCGCGCTGGTGGCCCTGGTCAGGCGGCGCGGGAACGGCCCGTTCTGGCGGCCGCTGGCGCTGGCCTGGCTCGGGTCGGGCTCGCTGTTCGGCTGGGGGCTGTTCTCGATGATCGTCAGGTCCACGGGCGGCCCCCTGGCCTACGGCGGCACGGGCGTCGCGGACTTCGCCGAGCTGTTCGGCATGCTGACCGGGCTGGTGATGGGGATGTGTGGAGCGTTCCTGCTGGCCGAACGGTCAGGCGTGGGCCACGTGCAGCCTGGCCAGGACGCGCTTGAACGCCAGGATCGAGAAGGTGATCGCCAGCCCGCTGATCACGGCCACCGCTGAGGTCCGCAGCACCATGAACGCGCCGAGCGAGCCCTCCAGCTTCTCGTAGACGGCCAGGAAGATGCTCAGCGTCGAGTTGGCCAGCAGCACGAACGCCCACAGCAGCGTGATCCTGGCGAAGAACCTGCGCACCCGCTCGTGCTTGAGCACGGCCGACGGCAGGTGGATGTAGTCGAGGGTGAGCTTCTGCACCAGCGGCCGGTTGAGCCGGACGGAGGCCAGGAAGACCATGCTGATGCAGATCGTGCCCAGCTCCGGCTGGATGAAGAACCACATCCAGGTGCCCGTCCAGAACGACACCAGGGCCCGCACCGTGACCGCGAACGCCGCCAGGAACATGGTGGCGGGCACCTTGATCCCTCTGACCAGCCGCCAGGCCACGCCGAGGTACACCCAGGAGACCGTGGCCACCAGGGCCCACTTGAAGCCCAGCACGACCATGGCGAGGTAGAACACCAGCAGGGGGGCGACCACGCCTTCGAGCAGGCGGGGGGCCGCCTGACGGGCGAGCGCGGTCAGACGGGGGAGTGCGACCGGATGGTGGTTCAAGGCTGCTCCGCAGATAGGCCGACGATCAGCGTCTACCCGGGCTTCGGGGGTCCAGGCTTGCCGGATGGACCGGTCGTCGTCACCGCCGGATGCGACTCCGCCCGGTGCGACCCCGAAGGCCGGTGGCCTACCGTACCGGAGCCCGGCGAGTAGGACTGCCGCTTTTGCCGCGTTCCATCTGTTCCATACGAAACCAGCTCACCCTTGAACCCGGCTTTCAGCCGAGTGACGCCGTGGCGAGCTTGGCGCCGAACCCGAGGAACAGCGCGCCGACGCCCGAGGTCAGGCCCGCGCTCAGCTTCCTGTGCCGGCGGAACTGACCGGCCAGGAACGTGCCGGAGAAGATCAGCGTGGTGAGGTAGAGCACGCTGAAGATCTGGATCACCGCGCCCAGGATGAGGAACGACAGCCAGGGGGCGCTGTACCCGGGGTCCACGAACGGGATGAAGAACGACAGGAAGAACAGGATCGCCTTCGGGTTCAGCAGGCTGATCGTCAGGGCCTTGCGGAACGGCCTGGCCTGCCGCACGGGGGCCGCCCCGGACTCGTCCGCCGCCGCCGGACGGGCCCGCCAGGCCCGTACCGCGCCGCGGATCATCTGGAAGCCCATCCAGGCCAGGTAGGCGGCGCCGGCGTACTTGACGACGGTGAACAGCACGGGCGTCGCGCGCAGCAAGGACGCGGCCCCGGCGGCGGCGAGCACCATCAGGACGGTGTCGCCGAGGAACACGCCCGCCGCGGCCCGGTAGCCCTGCCGGACGCCGTGCTGGGCGGCGAAGCTGAGGACGTACAGGGAGTTCGGGCCGGGCAGCAGCACGATGAAGAAGGCGCCGACGACGTAGGTCCAGATGTCCGTGATACCGAAGAACACGCTTAACGGTATCGCGTGATATGTGCCGATTCAGTCGGTCGGTGGCTGCACATTGCGGCGCTGATGCCTATTGACCCAGTAGGGATACTCGTGAATATCTGGTGTCATGGCTCTCTGGACCCCCGACCCCACGTTCTACCCCTCCCCGCGCGACGCCGTCGAGGCCCCCGTGGAGAAGCTGGCCTACGTCGCCGCCTTCGACCGGTCGGCGAACCGTCCGGACGCGCTGGCCGTGCTCGACACCGACCCCGCCTCCCCGGCCTACGGCACCGTGATCGGCTGGACCGACCTGCCCGGCACCGGCGACGAGCTGCACCACTTCGGCTGGAACGCCTGCAGCAGCGCTTTGTGCCCCAACGCGCCGCACCCGCACGTCGAGCGGCGCTACCTGGTCGTGCCCGGCCTGCGCTCCTCGCGCATCCACATCTACGACACCAAGGACCGGATCAGCCCCGAGCTGGTCAAGGTGATCGACGCCGAGTCGCTGGCCAGGCGGGCGGGCTACTCCCGCCCGCACACCGTCCACTGCGGTCCCGAGGGCCTGTACGTCTCGGCGCTCGGCGGCGCGGACGGCGCCGAGGGCCCCGGCGGCATCGCCGTGCTCGACCACACCTCCTTCGAGGTGCTCGGCCGATGGGAGCTGGACCGCGGGCCGCAGTACCTCGCCTACGACTTCTGGTGGCACATCAACCACGACGTGCTGATCACCTCGGAGTGGGGCACGCCGTCCATGATCGAGGACGGCGTGGTCGGCGAGCTGCTGCTCGGCCGCAAGTACGGCCACAAGCTGCACTTCTGGGACCTGCGCAAGCGCCGGCACGTCCAGGAGGTGGACCTGGGCGACCAGCACCAGATGCCGCTGGAGCTGCGCCCCGCCCACGACCCCACCCGCCTGTACGGCTTCGTCGGCGTGGTCACCAGCGTGGAGGACCTGTCGGCCTCCGTCTGGCTGTGGTTCCACGAGGACGGCCGCTGGCAGGCGCGGAAGGTCATCACCATCCCCGCGGAACCGGCCGACCCCGCCCTGCTGCCGCCCGTGCTGCAGCCGTTCGCCGCCGTGCCGCCGCTGGTCACCGACATCGCCCTCTCCGTGGACGACCAGCGCCTGTACGTCTCCTGCTGGGGCACCGGGGAGCTGAAGCAGTACGACGTGTCGGACCCGTACAAGCCGGTCGAACTGGGATCCCTGCGGATCGGCGGCATCACCCGGCGCACCCCGCACCCCGCCGAGCCCGGACTCCCGCTGCGCGGCGGCCCCCAGATGGTCGAAGTGAGCCGCGACGGCCGCCGCGTCTACCTCACCAACTCCCTGTACGGCTCCTGGGACGACCAGTTCTACCCCGAGGGCGTCGGAGCCTGGCTCGCCAAGGTCGACGCCGACTCCTTCACCTTCGACACCGCCTTCTTCCCCCACGGCGACGCCTTCCGCGGCCTGCGCCCCCACCAGGTACGCCTCCAGGGCGGCGACGCCTCCTCCGACTCCTACTGCTACCCGTGACCATGCCCGCCACGATGCCCGCCACGATGCCCGCCATGAGCACCGCGACGGTCCTGCTGCTCGGAGCCTTCCACGGCCTGAACCCGGCCATGGGCTGGCTCTTCGCGGTGGCCCGCGGCCTGCAGGAGCGCAGCCGCGACCTGCTGCTCCAGTCGATCCCCGTGATCGCCCTGGGCCACCTGGCGTCGGTGGCCCTGGTCGCCCTGGTCGTGGCCGCCACCGGCTCCCTGGTGACGGGCGCGGCGCTGCCGGTGGTCGGCGGGCTGGTGCTGGTGGCGTTCGGGCTGTGGCGGCTGCTGTCCACCCGCCACTTCCGGTGGGTGGGCATGCGCCTGTCGCTCGCCCAGCTCGCCGGCTGGTCGTTCCTGATGTCGTCGGCCCACGGCGCCGGGCTCATGCTGCTGCCCGTACTCACCGGGCTGCGCGCGGAGGGCCACCCGGGGCACGCCGTCTCAGGAGGGCTGGCGGTGGCGGCCCTGCACACGCTGGCCATGTTCGTGGTGGCCGGCGTCGTGGCCCTGGTGGTCTACGAGGTGCTCGGCCTGACGATCCTGCGCCGCGCCTGGTTCAACGTGGACCGCATGTGGGCCGCCGCCCTGATCGCCGCCGGCCTCCTCACCGTCCTCCAGGCCTGACCCGAACACCTCGCAGAGCCGATCGGCGTGAACGGCCCTGTCGATCCAGGTTTCGAGGAGGGCGATGTCCGTGCAGGCGGTGACCCTCTCCCGCACGTCATCGGGCACCTCCACGCCTCGCCCGTCCAGCAGCCGCAAGAGCCCCCTGGCCATGCCTTCGGCGCGCAGCATCTCGGCGTACTCGGACCGGTAGCGGTAGGTCATGGCCGCCCGTCAGCCCTGTTCCGGTTGCTCGTCGTCCGTGCCGAAGATGTCGGTGAGGCTGGTGGCGTGGATGGCCCGCTTGCACCAGGTTTCGAGGACGGTGGTGTCCGCGCAGGTGGTGATGCGCCGGCGCACCTCGTCGGGGATCACCACTCCACGGCCGTCGAGGATCATCAGCAGCACCTTGGCTTCGCCTTTGGCTTCGCCTTTGGCTTCGCCTTCGGCGCGCAGCATCTGGGCGTACTCGGACTGGTAGCGGTAGGTCTTGGTCGCCATCAGGTCTCTCCAGATTCGTCGGGCGTCGGTGTTTCCGAGGCCTATTTCGGTTTGTTCGGCGATGTGTCCCGCGCTGGTGGTGTCGGTGGTGTCCAAGGCGTCTGCCAGGACTTCCAGTATGGCAGCGACCTCCTTGGAACGGGCGTGGGTCAGCGCCGAGAACATGGTGAGCACCACGTCGTTCACCGCCTCGGCGAGGTCGTCGATCACGGGGATGTTGTGCGGGCCCACGACGACCGCGCGGACGGACAGCGTCGGCCAGTCCGGCAGGCCGATCGTCTTCGGAAGGGCGGCCCAGGTGGCGGTCGCCTCGTCCTGGCAGATCACCAGCAGCGTCACGGGGCAGCCGAACTTGACGTGCACGTGGCTGATGTAGTGCGCCCAGGCGGCGGTCTTGCGGTCGTCGGGCTTGGACTGCGACTCGGTGATGACCGCGTGCTGTCCCTCCAGGGACGTGAACATCATGATCGTGTCGGCGCGCCGCTCGATCGGCTTGATCTCGGTCAGGTCGGTGTCCACCACCGCGACCTCGGTCGGTGACGGGAAGGGGATGTCGAGCACCTTGAAGACGCTCGTGCAGAGCTCTGGATTGTCACGGAAGACGCGGTGCAGCGCCTCGTGCTGGGAGGAGATCACGGGCGGAACGTCAGCGGCCGATGACGTTCTGTGTCCGCGAAAAAGGATGGCAGGCGCGTGGAGGTGGAAAGAGTTCATCCCCGGGAGGAAACGGGCGGGGGAAAGGTCTCTACCGGAGCATGTGCGCAGGCAGGGCAGGATGTGATGGATGCGGATATCCATCCTGGGGCCGTTGGAGGTCGAGGGCGACGGGGGAGCGGTCGTGGTCGGCGGTCTCCGGCTGCGGGCGCTGCTGGCCGTGCTGGCGCTCGAAGCGGGCCGTACGGTCACGGCGGAGCGGCTGATCGACGTGCTCTGGCCGCAGGAGCCGCCCGCCAACGCGGCCAACGCGCTGCAGACGCTGGTCAGACGGCTGCGGGCGGCGCTCAGGCCGGCCGAGGTGATCGACAGCCGCCCCGGCGGGTACGCCCTCGCGCTCCCCGCCGAGCAGGTGGACGCGCTGGCGTTCCGGCGGCTGGCCGGCGAGGACGCCGACCGGGCGCTGGCGTTGTGGCGTGGGGCGGCGCTGGCGGATCTCATGTCGGTCCCGTACCTGGCGGACGCGGCGACCGCGCTGGAGCAGGAGCGGCTGGCGGCGGTCGAGGCCAGGGCCGAGCGCCTGCTGGCGGCCGGGCGGCCGGTCGAGCTCGCCGCCGAGGTGACGGCGCACCCGTTGCGCGAGCGGCTGGTCGGGCTGGCCATGCGCGGGCTGGCCGCGTCCGGACGGCAGGCCGAGGCGCTGGAGCTGTTCGACCGCACCCGTCACCGGCTGGCCGACGAGCTGGGCGTCGATCCCGGCGCCGAGCTGCGGGCCGCGCACCTGGCCGTGTTGTCGGCGGAGCCGCCTCCGGTCGCGTGGCCCAGAAGCCGGCCGAAGGGCAACGTACGCAAGCCGCGCACCAGCTTCATCGGCCGGGAGGCCGAGCTCGGACGGCTCACCGGCCTGCTCCGCCACGACCGGCTCATCACGCTCGTGGGCCCCGGCGGCGCCGGCAAGACCAGACTGGCGACCGAGGCCGCCCTCCAGCTGTCCACCGAACCGCGCACCGAGGCGGCCCTCCAGCCCGCCACCGAACCGCGCACCGAGGCGGCCCTCCGGCCGGCCACCGAACCCTCCACACCTCGGACGGCAGGCGAGCCCGGCGGTCGGCGGGGGGTCGTGGCGTGGATGGTGGAGCTGGGCTCGGTCAGCGACCCGGCCGGCGTGCCCGGAGCCGTGCTCGACGCGCTCGGCCTGCGCGACGACCGCCCCGGCTACCGCCCGCCCGAGGCGGCCAAGGACGTGGTCGAGCAGGTCGCCGAGGCGCTGGGCGAGCGGCCCGCGCTGGTCGTGCTGGACAACTGCGAGCACGTGGTGACGGCCGCGGCCGTGCTGGTCGAGCGGCTGCTCGACGAGTGCCCCGAGCTGCGCGTGCTGGCCACCAGCAGGGAGCCGCTCAACGTGCCGGGCGAGCGGCTGCTGCCCCTCCCGCCGCTCGAACCGCCGCCGGCGGGCGCGGGGCCCGCCGAGGCGTCGGCCTACCCGTCGGTGCGGCTGCTGGTCGACCGGGCGGCGGCGGCCCGGCCGTCGTTCGCCGTGGACGAGGGCAACGCGGCGGCCGTGGTCGCGCTCTGCCGCAGGCTCGACGGCATGCCGCTGGCCATCGAGCTGGCCGCCGCCCGGCTGCGCACGATGACGCCGCGCCAGCTCGCCGACCGGCTGGACGACAGGTTCAGGCTGCTCGACGGCGGCAGCCGTACCGCGCTGCCGCGCCAGCAGACGCTGCGGGCGGTCGTGGAGTGGAGCTGGGACCTGCTCGACGCGCGGGAACGCGTGCTGGCCAGGCGGTTCGGCGTGTTCGCCGGCGGCGCGTCCCTGGAGGCCGTCGAGGAGGTGTGCGGCGGCACGGCCGACGTCCTCGGCGCGCTGGCCGACAAGTCCCTGGTGCGCCTGTCGCCCGAAGGCCGCTACTCGATGCTGGAGACCATCCGCGCCTACGCCCTGGAACGCCTGGCCGAGGCGGACGAGACCGACGAGTACCGCGACCGGCACGCCCGCCACCTGCTCGACCTGGCCGAACGCGCGGTGCCCGAGCTGCGCACCGCCACCCAGGTGGAGTGGATCGAACGGCTGGCGGCGGAACGCGACGACTTCGCGGCGGCGCTGCGCTGGCTGATCGACCGGCGGGACGCCGGGCCCGCGCTGCGGCTGTGCGGGGCGCTCAACTGGTACTGGTGGATGTGCGGCTACCGCCGCGAGAGCGCGGCCTGGGCCAGGCAGGCGCTCGACCTGGCCGGGGACACGCCGCCGCCGGGGCTCGCGGAGGCGTACACGTCCTGCATGTTCGCCTACGGCGTCGACGTGTTCGGGACGATCAGCAACGACCGCGCGGCCATGCTGGAGCTGTCGGCCCGGATGGAGGAGCTGGTGGAGCGGGCGGCTCGGGAGGGTCCGGTGCACCCGCTGCTGCTGATCAGCAGGGTCGTCATGGCCGCGGCGGCCGGGCAGGACGAGCGGGCGGCCGCGCTGATCGGCGACTACGCCGGCAGCGACGACCTGTGGTTGTCGTCCGCCGCCCTGATGATCGGCGGCCGGATGCGGTCGGGGGGAGAGCGGGAGCGGGAGCTGGAACGGGCGGTCGAGGGGTTCCGGCGGCTCGGCGACCGCTGGGGACTGAGCGAGGCGCTGCTGGGCCTGGCCGACCTGCGGGCCGAGCGCGGCGCAGGCACCGACGACCTGATCGCCGAGACCAGGTCGCTGACCAGCGAATGGATCAGCGACGACGAGTCGATCTCCACCTTGATCCGGCTCGCCCAGCTCCGCCTGCGGGTGGACGACCTGGACGGCGCGGGCGCCGACCTCGCCATGGCCAGGTCCCGGGTGGGCGAGGAGACGTCGCCGTGGACGCTGGTGCTGCTCGGCCTGGGCGAGGCCGCGTACCAGGAGCGGCGCGGCGACCTGGCCGGCAGCCTGGCGATCTACCGGGACATGGACGGCGTCGTGGCCGCGGCTCCCCGGGTGCCGCAGATCACGGCGGTGTACCTGATCTCCTACGGCCGGGCCCTGGCCCGAGCCGGCGACCTGGACGCCGCGCTGGCCCGGCACCGCCAGGCGCTCGACGTCCTCGGCGACGTCAGCCCGGACCGGCCGCTGCTGTCGATGACGCTGGCCGGGTTCGCGCTGGCGGCGCAGGCCGCGGGCGACCAGGAACGGGCGGCGGTGCTGTTCGGCGGGGCGTCGGCGGTCGTCCCGCAGGACACCTCGCCCGACACCGCGGAGGGACACGCGGCGGCCAGGAAGGCGCTCGGCGATGAGCTCTTCGCCCGCCGTTTCGCCGAGGGCGCCACCCTGCCGCCGGACGAGCTCTACGCGATGGCCCGCAGCACCACGTAGGAGAGCGCGGTCACCGCACTTTCCGGTTGTAGGCACGAAGGGCGAAGGGGGCGAAGAGGGCGAGCAGCGCGGCGGCCCAGCCGAGCGTGATCCACACGTCGGACGCCGCCAGGCCGCCCACCAGCAGCCCGCGCAGCGCGCCGGCCAGGTGCGAGACCGGGTTGACGCCCATCCACCAGGTCAGCCAGCCCGGCAGGTCGGTGGCGGGGATGAACGCGCTGCTGCCGAACGTGAGCGGCAGCAGCACGGCGGTCGCGATGCCCTGCATCGAGGCGACCGACTTGGCCACCAGCCCGATCCAGGCCGACCCCCAGCTCAGCGCCGTCACCATGAGCAGCACCAGGCCGATCCCGGCCAGCGCGCTCAGCGGATCGGTCCGCACGCGAAAGCCGACGGCGTACCCCACGGCCAGCGACATGGCGATGGTGATCAGCAGGGTCAGCAGGTCGGCCATGATGCGCCCGGCCAGCGGCGCCGACCTGGCGATCGGCATGGTCCTGAACCGGTCGAACACGCCGTTGCCGATGTCGGTGGCCAGGTTCATGCCCGTCGTGATCGTCGCCATCAGCGCGACCTGGACGAGCACGCCGGGCAGCATGTACGACACCGCGCCCGCCCGGTCGCCGCCGGCCGCCCCGCCGAACAGGTAGACGAAGATGACGATCATGAAGACGGGCTGGAGCAGCAGCCCGGCGAGCTGGCCGGGGTTGTTCTTCAACGGGATCAGGCTGCGCCAGGCGAGCGTCAGCCCTTGGGAGAGCGCGGTGGTCATGAGCTTGCTCCGGTGAGTGTGCGGAAGACGTCGTCGAGGGAGGGCAGGCGCAGGGCGTGCTCGGCCAGCACGATCCCGGCGTCGTCCAGCCGCCTGAGCAGGTCGGGCGGCGCGGCCAGGTCGTGCACGGGCACGCTGAGCAGCCCGTCCACGGCCGTGGCGCCGAGGATCGAGCCGGCCTTCTCCAGGTCGGCGGCGTGCAGCGGCCGGACGTCCAGCCGGTGGCCGCCGGCCAGCGACTTGAGCTCGGCCGGCGTGCCGCTCGCCGCCACCCGGCCGCGGTCGATGACGAGCAGGTCGTCGGCGAGCTGGTCGGCCTCCTCCAGGTACTGGGTGGTCAGCAGGACCGTCACCCCGTCCGCGACCAGCTCCCTGACCACGTCCCACAGGTCGCCGCGGGCTCGCGGGTCGAGGCCGGTCGTCGGCTCGTCGAGGAACAGGATCCGGGGCCGGCTGACCAGGCTGACCGCCAGGTCCAGCCGGCGGCGCATGCCGCCCGAGTAGCCGGCCGCCGGCCGGCCCGCCGCCTCCTCCAGGCCGAACCTGGCCAGCAGCTCGGCGGCCCTGGCCCTGGCGGCCGCCCTGGACAGGCCGAGCAGGCGGCCGACGAGCACGAGGTTCTGGGTGCCGGTCAGCTTCTCGTCGACCGAGGCGTACTGGCCGGTCAGGCCGATCAGCTCGCGGACCCGGCGGGCCTGGGTGACGACGTCGTGCCCGCCGACCGTGGCGTGGCCGGCGTCGGGGGCGGCGAGGGTGGCCAGGATGCGGACGGCGGTGGTCTTGCCCGCGCCGTTGGGGCCGAGCACGCCGAGCACGGTGCCGGTCCTGACCCGCAGGCCGACGCCGTCCAGCGCGGTCTTGTCGCCGTACCGCTTGACGAGCCCTTCCGCTTCGATCGCGTATGTCATGCCCCTACGGTCGCGGAGGGCGCTGGCAGCGGCCTGGCACCTACCTGTCAGCCGCCGCCAGCGGCAGCACCCGGTGCGGCACGACGGTCGACAGCGCGATGACGGTGCTGCTCCGGCGCACGCCGGGGATCGTCAGCATCCGGTCGATCACCCGCTGGACGTGCTCGTTGTCGCGGCCCGCGACGCGGCACCAGACGTCGCCAGGACCGGTCACGATGCAGGCTTCGAGCAGCTCGGGGATGGACTCCAGGGTTCTGGAGATGTGCTCGCGGGCGGCCTGCTCGACCTCCAGGGTGGTGAACGCCTGCACCGGGTAGCCGAGCGCGGCGGGGGACAGGTTCGGGCCGTAGTCGATGATCACGCCGTCCGCGGCCATCCGGTCCAGCCGGGCCTGTACGGTCCCCCGCGCCACCCCGAGCAGCCGGGCGATCTCCAGCAGCCCGCTGCGCGGCCGGTCGGCGACCAGGCGCAGGACGCGCAGGTCCAGATCGTCGAGCCCGCGGCGACGTGCCGGCATATTCGCCTCCCAAAAGCCGATTCGGCTGTCAGATCGGCAGCATACGGCGCGCGGTGTTGTCAGACCCGCCGGTCGTGCCGAGACTGCGGATCTTATGGAGCACCAGTTTCCGTTCGTCCCCTACCGGCCCGAACGTTACGACGCCGACGAGATGATCAAACGCGGGGAGGAGTTCCACGCGCTGGCCGACCGGCGGCGCAGCGTGCGCTTCTTCAGCGACGAGCCGGTGCCGTACCGGTGCGTCGAGCTGGCCGTGCGGGCGGCCAACACCGCGCCGTCGGGCGCGCACCAGCAGCCGTGGAAGTTCGTGGTGATCGGCGACCCGGAGGTCAAGCGGCGCATCCGCGAGGCCGCCGAGGAAGAGGAACGCCGCAACTACGAGGGCGGCAGGCTGCCGCAGGAGTGGCGCGAGGCGCTGGCCCCGCTGGAGACGACCTCCGACAAGGGCTACCTGGAGGTCGTGCCGTGGCTGGTGGTGTGCTTCGCCGAGAAGTACGGCGTGCGCCCCGGCGGCCGCAAGGTCAAGCACTACTACGTCAACGAGAGCGTGGGCATCGCCTGCGGCCTGTTCATCACCGCCCTGCACGCCATGGGCCTGTCCACGCTCACCCACACCCCCAACCCGATGGCCTTCCTCAGCGAGATCTGCGAACGCCCGGCCAACGAGCGGCCCTACATCCTGTTCCCCGTCGGGTACGCCGCCCCCGACGCCGAGGTGCCTGACCTCGCCAGGAAACCGCTGGAAGAGGCCCTGATCCGGTTCGACGGAAAATTGGGCCTTTCCTAGGGCACCCATCGTCTTCACTCTCAGTTCAGGCGCGGGTCAAACCCCCCAGTCCCGCGCGGGCGAGGAGGACGAGGTGAAACGCCGATTACTCATCCTGCTGGCGGTCCTGGGCATGGTCAGCCTGACCGGCATGACCGGCGCCGGGGCCGGCGCGGAACCACCGGCGAACAAGCAGTACCGGGTCTCCGGCCCGGCCGACGCGCGGCAGCGCAGCGCCGTGGCGGCGACGGGCGCCGCCATCGAGGACGTGCAGGCGGACTCGGTGCTGGTCACCGCCACGGGAGCGGAGATCGCGGCCATCAGGCGGCTCGGCTACCGGGTGACGGAGGCCCCGCGCCCGGCGCCGCCGGACGCCGTCGGGACGTTCGACTTCCCGCCGTCGGACTCCGGCTACCACAACTACGCGGAGATGACGGCCGAGATCAACACCCTGGTCGCGGCCCATCCGGGGATCATGAGCCAGAGCACGTTCGGCACCTCGTACGAGGGCCGGCCGATGCGCCTGGTCAAGATCAGCGACAACGTGGGCACGGACGAGGCCGAGCCCGAGGTGCTGTTCACCGCCCACCAGCACGCCCGCGAGCACCTCACGGTCGAGATGGCGCTCTACATCATGCACCTGCTGACCGACAACTACGGCACCGACGCCAGGATCACGAACCTGGTCAACACCCGTGAGATCTGGATCATGCCGGACCTCAACCCGGACGGCGGCGAGTACGACATCGCCAGCGGCACCTACCGTTCCTGGCGCAAGAACCGGCAGCCGAACTCCGGCTCCTCGGCGGTCGGCACCGACCTCAACCGCAACTGGGCCTACCAGTGGGGCTGCTGCGGCGGCTCCTCGGGCTCGACCTCCAGCGAGACCTACCGCGGCGCGAGCGCCGAGTCGGCCCCCGAGGTCAAGGCGGCGGCCGACTGGGTGCGCAGCCGGGTCGTCGGCGGCGTGCAACAGATCAGGACGAACCTCGACTGGCACACCTACAGCGAGCTGGTCCTGTGGCCCTACGGCTACACCTACAACGACACCGCCCCCGGCCTGACCCAGGACGACCGGGACGCGCACGCCACCCTCGGCCAGAACATGGCCGGCACCAACGGCTACACGCCCGAGCAGTCCAGCGACCTCTACATCACCGACGGCACGATCGACGACTGGATGTGGGGCCAGTACAAGATCTTCAGCTTCACGTTCGAGATGTACCCGGTCGGCGCGAGCCCCGGCTTCTACCCGCCGGACGAGCAGATCGTCCCGCAGACCACCCGCAACAAGGAGGCCGTGCTGCGCTTCCTGGAGTACTCCGACTGCGTCTACCGGATCATCGGCAAGGAGTCGCAGTACTGCGGCACCGGCACGCCGCCGGTGACGGTCTGGTCCGACACGTTCGAGACGGCGACCGGCTGGACGGCGAACCCGTCCGGCACCGACACCGCCACCACGGGCGCGTGGGAGCGCGGCGACCCGGAGGCGACCACCTCCTCGGGCGCCAAGCAGCTCGGCACCACGGTCAGCGGCACGAACGACCTGGTGACCGGCCGCCTGGCGGGCGCCGCGGCCGGTGACTACGACCTCGACGGCGGCGTCAGCTCGATCCAGTCGCCGCCGATCACGCTGCCCTCGACGGGCACGCTGAGCCTGTCGCTGTCGTGGTACCTGGCGCACGGCTCCAACGCCTCCAGCGCGGACTACTTCCGGGTCCGCGTGGTCGGCGGCACCACGACCACCGTTTTCCAGCAGGCCGGCGCGGCCACGAACCGCAACGGCGCCTGGGCCGTGGCGACGGCCGACCTGACCGCCTACGCGGGCCAGACGGTCCGCATCCTCATCGACGCGGCCGACGCCTCCGGGGCCTCCCTGGTGGAGGCGGGCGTGGACGACGTCAAGATCACCCAGCAGCCCTGACCCGACCACCGCGCCCCCTCGCCCGGACCCCGGTCCGGGCGAGGGGGCGCTGCCGTTGCCGCCGGCACCCCGCGTTTCGGCACGTCACGGGCCGTCACGTGATTGGGTCTTGTAAGCACAGGGTGTCAAGGCTACGATCGCGACAACTCTTAGGAAACTTTCCTAAAAGAAATCATGGATCGGATGGCCCATGACTCGCTCGCCGCCCGCATGACTCGCTGCTGAGCTGCGGAGACATCCACCCGAACGACCCCTTCTGCCACGCCCCCGGCGCTGCGGGCGTGCACACCCCCCACCTCTTCCCAGCCGCTGGAGCGGTCACGCGGCCCGGCCGGACGCACCGGCCCTGACTGCCGCTGCAAGCTCCGCGCGCGCCTGCTTTTCCACCGGCCTGCGCCGACACCCCCCGAAAAGGCCCGTGTCTCACCTCCACGGGCCCGTGCCGTACGGCTTGCGCTCTCACCCCCCGGTGCAAGCCGTACGGCACGCCAGAAGAACGGAAATCGACAGTGAGATTTCGCGCGATCTTCTTAGCGCTCGCGACCCTCGCACTGAGTCTCCTGGCCCTGCCCGCCCACGCCGCCGCCGCCACCGCGACCTTCGTCAAGGTCGCCGACTGGGGGTCCGGCTTCGAGGGCAAGGTCACCGTCGTCAACGGCACCACCGCCCCCCTGGCCTGGAACGTGCAGTTCGACGTGCCGGCCGGGTTCTCCATCCCGTCCGCCTGGGACGCGGTCCTGACCAGGAGCGGCCAGCACTACACGTTCACCGCGCCGAGCTGGGCGGGACCGCTGGCGGCCGGGGCGAGCACGAGCTTCGGCTTCAACGGCGCCCCCGGCAACTTCCCCGGCATCACCGGCTGCACGCTGAACGGCTCCTCCTGCGGCGGCACGACCGTCGAGGTCCCCGGCAAGCCCGGCACGGCCACCGCGACCAGCACCGACACCAGCATCGCCCTGTCCTGGGGCGCCTCCACGGGCACGGTGACCGGCTACCGCGTCTACGAAGGCAGCGCCGTCAAGGCCACCGTCACCGGCACCACGGCGACGATCTCCGGCCTCGGGACGTGTCAGAGCCACACCTACACCGTCAAGGCGTACAACTCGGCGGGCGAGTCGGCCGCCGGCGACGCCGTGACCGCGACCACCACGGGCTGCGGCACCGGCGTGCCCGGCAAGGCCGGCCCGATCACCGTGACCGGCACCTCCCAGACCGGCGCCACGGCCACCTGGCCGGCGGTCGCCGGAGCCACCGGCTACCAGGTCCGGCTCAACGGCTCCCAGGTGGCCACCGTCACCGGCACCTCCTACACCCTCACCGGCCTGACCGCCTGCACCTCGTACTCGCTGACGGTCACCGCGTCGAACGCCACCGGCGACGGCCCGCCCAGCGACGCCGCGACCTTCACCACCCCGGGCTGCACCACCGACCCGCTGCCCAAGCACTTCCTGACCGGCTACTGGCACAACTTCGTCAACGCCGCGACCGAGCTCAAGCTGTCGGCCGTGCCCAACGAGTACGACGTCGTCGCCGTCGCCTTCGGCGAGGCCACCTCCACCGCCGGCGAGGTCGTCTTCTCGGTCGACCCGGGCCTTTCCACCGCGCTCGGCGGCTACACCGACGCCCAGTTCAAGGCCGACGTGCAGGCCCTGCACCAGCGCGGCAAGAAGGTCATCCTGTCGGTCGGCGGCGAGGCCGGTCGCGTGCAGGTCTCCAGCGGCGCGGCCGCCACGAAGTTCGCCGACACGGTGTACGCGCTGATGCAGAGCTACGGCTTCGACGGCGTGGACATCGACCTGGAGAACGGCCTCAACGCCACCTACATGGGCCAGGCCCTGCGGTCGCTGCGCGCGAAGGCCGGCAGCGGACTGATCATCATGATGGCCCCGCAGACCATCGACATGCAGTCGACCGGGATGGAGTACTTCAAGCTCGCCCTGAACATCAAGGACATCCTCACGGTCGTCAACATGCAGTACTACAACTCGGGATCCATGCTCGGCTGCGACCAGTCCGCGGCGTACTCGCAGGGGACGGTCAACTTCATGACCGCCCTGGCCTGCATCCAGCTGGAGAACGGCCTGCGCCCCGACCAGGTGGCACTGGGCCTGCCGGCCGGGCCCGGGGCCGCGGGCGGCGGCGTCGTCTCGCCCTCCCTCGTCAACCAGGCGCTCGACTGCCTGGCCAAGCGCACCAGTTGCGGATCCTTCGTACCGCCGCGCGCCTACCCGGACATCCGGGGCGCGATGACCTGGTCCATCAACTGGGACGCCAGCAACAACTGGTCCTTCTCCAAGACCGTCAAGCCGCACCTTCAGGGAATGCCATGAGATTACGTAGCAGACTGATCAGCTCGGTGGCCGGCCTGGCCATCGCCCTCACCGGGGCCGGCCTGGCCACGGGCGTACCCACCGCCTACGGCGCCGCCGCCCAGCAGCAGCTGGCCGCCGCCTGGGCGCCGTGGACCGCCTACGCCACCGGCGCCGCCGTCACCTACAACGGCGTGGACTACGTGGCCCTCCAGGGTCACACCTCCCAGCCCGGCTGGGAGCCGCCGAACGTGCCCGCGCTGTGGAAGCAGGGCAGCGGCGGAGGCGACCCCACCCCGCCGTCGGTGCCCGGCAACCTGCGCTCGACCACCGTCACCGCCACCAGCGCCGGCCTGGCCTGGGACGCCTCCACCGACAACGTCGGCGTGACCGGCTACAACGTCTACCGCGGCGGCACCCAGGTCGGCACCGCGACCGGCACGACGTACACCGACAACGGGCTGACGGCGTCGACCACCTACAGCTACACCGTCCGGGCCCGCGACGCCGCGGGGAACCTGTCCGGCGTCAGCAACGCGCTCAGCGTCACCACCCCCGGCGGCACCGGCGCGCCCGGCCAGCCCGGCACGGTCACCACGACCGTGACCGACACCAGCATCGCGCTGTCGTGGGGAGCCTCCTCCGGCACGGTGACCGGGTACCGCGTCTACGAGGGCGCGACCCAGAAGGCCGAGGTCACCGGGACCAGCACGACGATCTCCGGGCTGAGCGCCTGCCAGAGCCACACCTACACCGTCAAGGCGTACAACTCGGTGGGCGAGTCGGCCGGGCGTGACGTCTCGGCGACCACGACCGGCTGTCCGACCGGCGGCAAGATGCCCGGCGCGCCCTACCTCTACACCGGCTGGGGCGACCCGCCCTCTCCCACCACGGTGATGAGCGCGACCGGCATCAAGTCGTTCACGATGGCCTTCATCCTGGCCAGCAACGGCTGCAACCCGGCCTGGGACGGGCAGCGCCCGCTGACCGGCGGCCAGGACGCGCAGGCCATCTCGGCCATCAAGGCGGCCGGCGGCAGCGTGCAGGTGTCCTTCGGCGGCTGGCAGGGCAACAAGCTCGGCCCGAACTGCTCCACGCCCGAACTGTTCGCCGGCGCGGTGCAGAAGGTCATCAACGCCGTCGGCCCGGCCGTGGTGGACTTCGACATCGAGAACACCGACGAGTTCGAGAACCTGACCGTCCAGGACCGCATCCTGAACGCCCTCAAGATCGTCAAGGCGGCCAACCCGAACGTCAAGATCGCCGTCACCTTCGGCACCGCGACCACCGGCCCGACCTACTACGGCACCCGCCTGATCAACCGCGCCAAGGAACTGGCGGTGCCGATCGACAACTACACGATCATGCCGTTCGACTTCGGCGGCGGCGCCAACATGTACCAGAACACCGTCAACGCGGCCGAAGGGCTCAAGAACGCCCTGAAGACCGCCCAGAGCTGGACCGACGCCCAGGCGTACGCCCACATGGGCATCTCCGGCATGAACGGCCTGTCCGACCAGCAGGAGCTCACCAACCAGAGCACCTGGACCCAGATCCGCGACTACGCCAACTCCCACGGCCTGACCAGGCTCGCGTTCTGGTCGGTCAACCGCGACCGCCCCTGCCCCGGCGGCGGTGTCGCGGAGAACTGCAGCGGCATCGCCCAGGACAACTGGGAGTTCACCAAGATCACCGCTGGCTTCTGACCCGCTGAGGCGGCCCGCCACCCTCCGGTGGCGGGCCGCACCGGCGCGCGGTCCGCACCCCCCGAAAGGACCCGCATGAGACCCCGCACGAGACTGCGCGGACTGGCGGCCACGGCCCTGGCCGCACTGGGACTCACCGTCCTGCACGCCACCCCGGCCGCCGCCGCGAACATCCTGTCCAACCCCGGCTTCGAGTCCGGCCTGAGCGGCTGGACCTGCCCGGCCGGCGCGCAGGCCGTCACCACCCCCGCGCACGGCGGCACGCAGGCGCTCCAGGCCACCCCGCAGGGCTCCGACCTCGCCCGCTGCCAGCAGACCGTCACCGTCAAGCCCGGCACCGCCTACCAGCTCTCGGCCTGGGCCCAGGGCTCCTACGTCTTCCTCGGCGCGACCGGCGCCGGCGTCAACGCCAGCACGTGGGGCGCCCCCGGCAACCAGTGGGGCCAGCTCAGGACCTCCTTCACCACCGGCGCCGGCACCACCTCCGTGACCGTGTACGTCAGCGGCTGGTACGGCCAGAGCGCCTACACCGCCGACGACGTCGTCCTCGACGGCCCCGGCGGCCCGCCCGACACGCAGGCGCCGACCGTCCCCGGCAGCGTGGCCGTCGGCGGCCCCACCGGCACCTCCCTGACGGTGACCTGGTCGCCCTCCACCGACGACTCCGGCTCGGTGGCCCGCTACGAAGTCTCCAGGGACGACGCCGCCCCCGTCGCCGTTCCCACGACCAGCCACACCGCGACCGGCCTCACCCCCGACACCTCCTACGCCTTCCGCGTGCGGGCCTGCGACGCCGCCGGCAACTGCTCGGCCTACTCGCCCCCGGTCAGCGGCCGCACCACCAAGGACACCGTCCCGCCCGCCGGCGACATCCGGTACGCCCCCTACATCGACATCACGATGACCAGCCCGTCCCTGGTGGGCGCGGCCAACGCGACCGGCGTGAAGAACTACACGCTGGCGTTCGTCCTCGGCGACAGCAGCGGCTGCAACCCGGCCTGGGGCGGCACGATCCCGCTCGCCGACACCCGCATCGTCAACGACGTCAAGGCCCTCCAGGCCCAGGGCGGCCAGGTGGTCGTGGCCAGCGGCGGCGCGGTCGGACCGTACCTGGAGCACGCCTGCGGCACCTCGGCGGCGCTGCTGGCCGCCTACAAGAAGGTGCTCGACACCGTCGGCACCAACCACCTGGACGTCGACGTCGAGGCGAGCATCGACGCGAACAAGGTCAACACCGCGCTCAAGCAGCTCCAGACCGAGCGCGGCACGGTGATCAGCTACACGCTGCGCGTGCAGGGCCAGGACTACGGCGTGGACCCGTTCTCGTTGCAGATCCTCCAGGACGCCGCCGCCAAGGGCCTCGACGTGATCGTCAACCCCATGCTGATGAACTTCGGCTACACCGGCAACTGGGGCGACGCGATGACCGCCGCCGCCCAGGCCACGCTCGGCCAGATGAAGGGCGTCTGGCCGGCCAGGAGCGACGCCCAGCTCAGGCGCGCGCTCGGCGTCACCCCCATGATCGGCAAGAACGACACCGGCATGACCACCACCCAGGCCGACGCCCGCAAGCTCCTGACCTGGGCCAACAGCAACCACATCGGATTCGTCGGCTTCTGGTCGGCCGCCCGCGACAACGGCGGCTGCCCCAACGGCCAGGTCTCCCCGACCTGCAGCGGGATCTCCCAGTCCAGCTACGAGTTCACGAACATCTTCAAGGGGTTCACCGGATGAGCGGCATCTTCAGGTGGCGCACCGCCGTCGCGGCGGTCGTGCTCGCCCTCGGCACGGCGGGCCTGACCGCCACCCCCGCCCTGGCGGCCAACATCGCCGTCAACCCCGGCTTCGAGGACGGGCTGACCGGCTGGACCTGCAGCTCCTCCGCCGGGGCCGCGGCCGTCACCTCGCCCGTCCACGGCGGGACGAAGGCGCTCAAGGCCACCCCGGCGGGGACCGACCTCGCCCGCTGCCAGCAGCAGATCAAGGTGCAGCCGTCGTCGTCGTACACGCTGTCGGCCTGGGTGCAGGGCGGCTACGTCTTCCTCGGCGCGACCGGCACCGGCGGCACCGACCCCCAGACGTGGGGCTCGCCCGGCTCGGCCTGGACGCAGCTGCGCACCACGTTCACCACCGGCGCCGCCACCACGTCCGTGACCGTCTACCTCAACTCCTGGTACGGCCAGAGCGCCTACCTCGCCGACGACGTCGTCCTGGACGGCGCGCCCGGCGGCGGAGGCGGCGGCGACACCCAGGCTCCCACCGTCCCGGGCAACCTGACCGTGGGCGGCGCGACGAGCAGCTCGCTCACCGCCACCTGGTCGGCCGCCACCGACAACGTCGGCGTGGACCGGTACGAGGTCTCCCGCGACGGCGGCACCCCGGTCGCCGTGACCGCCACCAGCCACACCGCCACCGGCCTGGCCGCCTCCACCTCCTACCGCTTCAAGGTCCGCGCCTGCGACGCCGCAGGCAACTGCTCGCCCTACACCGCCGAGGCCACCGGCACCACGACCGCGGGCGGCGGCGGGGGAGGCGGACTGCCCAAACGCGTCCTGGTCGGCTACCTGCACGCCTCCTTCGCCAACGGCTCCGGCTACATCCGCATGGCCGACGTGCCCGCCGAATGGGACGTCATCAACCTCGCCTTCGGCGAGCCCACCTCGGTCACCTCCGGCGACATCCGCTTCCGCCAGTGCCCGGCCGCCGAGTGCCCGAACGTCGAACCCGAGGCGGACTTCGTCGCCGCCATCAAGGCCAAGCAGGCCCAGGGCAAGAAGGTGCTCATCTCCATCGGCGGCCAGAACGGCCAGGTGCAGCTCACCACCACGGCCGCCAGGGACAAGTTCGTCGAGTCGGTCGCGGCCATCATCGACAGGTACGGCCTGGACGGCCTCGACGTGGACTTCGAGGGCCATTCCCTCTACCTCAACCAGGGCGACACGAACCTGGCCAACCCCACCACGCCCGTCGTCGTCAACCTGATCTCCGCGCTGCGCGCCCTCAAGAGCCGCTACGGCGCCAAGTTCGTGCTCACCATGGCGCCCGAGACGTTCTTCGTGCAGCTCGGCTACCAGTTCTACGGCCCCGGCCCGAACGGCTCGGCCGACAGCAGGGCCGCCTCCTACCTGCCCGTCATCCACGCCCTGCGCGACGACCTGACCCTGCTGCACGTGCAGGACTACAACTCCGGCCCGATCACCGGCCTGGACAACCAGTACCACACGATGGGCGGCCACGACTTCCACGTCGCCATGACGGACATGCTGCTGGCCGGCTTCCCGATCATGGGCAACCCGAACAACGTGTTCCCGCCGCTGCGCCAGGACCAGGTGGCCATCGGCCTGCCCGCCTCGCCCAACGCGGGCAACGGGTTCACCACCGTCGCCGAGGTCCAGAAGGCGTTCGACTGCCTGGCCAAGGGCAGCAACTGCGGCAGCTACCGGCCCCGCGGCGTCTACCCGAACCTGCGCGGCCTGATGACCTGGTCGATCAACTGGGACAGGTACAACGCCTTCGAGTTCTCAAGGAGCCACCGGGCCTACCTCAACGGCCTGTGAACGGCCGGACGAGCTGGGTGGGCTTGAGCGGCACCCCCAACCCCGGCGGACGGTAGGTCGGCAGCGCCTCGCCGTACTCGTGCATCCAGGCGTGGTCGACCATCAGGCGCATGCGCCCGTCCGCCGGCGTGCCGTCCGGGTCCGCCCGGGACGTCCGCCCGGCCAGCCGGGCCACCGCCTCGGCCACCAGGCCCGCGTCCGGCGGCGCGAGGTCGCACTGCTCGTCGGGGCCGATGAGCAGGTCGACCTCCGGCGGCAGCGGGTAGATCGGCCGGGGGATGGCCAGCACGCGCGGCGAGGGAGCCATCGGCCACCCGTCGCGCACCGCCTCCAGCAGCACCGACCGCGACGTGCGGCGCGCGAACAGGCCCTCGCACAGGGCCCAGCTCAGCGCGCCCACGTCGGCGCGGTCCTCGCCGCAGGCGTGCAGGCACAGGTACGGCACCAGCGGGATCCCCGCGCCGCCCGCCGGCTGCGCCCACCCGCTGCCGCACCCGGTCAGCACCAGCAGCGCCAGCATCGCCCGGTAGGCGGTGTCGGCGTGCGGCGTCTCCAGCCGGCCCGGCACGATCATGCACCGCCCGCCGGTCTTCTCCGCCGTCACGCCCAGCTCCCGCGCCGTCTTCACGGTCCGCGAGGCGGCCACCCCGGTGTAGATCTCCTGCCAGCCCGGCGTGTACGGCTCCCGGTCCCCGTACCCCTGCGGCCACACCCCCGGCAGCCCGTCCCGGGCCACGCCGTAGGCGGCCAGCAGCAGGTCGAACACCGTGGTCACCAGCTCGCCGCCGTCCCTGACGACCGGCACGCCGCGCCGCAGCACGCCCGGCCCGAAGTCGAAGCGCGGCAGCAGCACCTGCACCGCCTCGCCGCCGTACACGCTGAGCCGGTCGCAGGCCCGGCCGAGCAGCCCGCCCGGCACGTACGCGTCCTCGCGCTCGCGCAGCCGCACCAGGAACGGCAGGTCCGTCCGCTCCATCGCGTGCGCGGCGAACGGCGGCCGGTCCAGGAAGAACTCCTTCAGCAGCACGTGCCCCATCGCCATCGCCAGCGCGCCGTCCGTGCCCGGCCGCACGACCAGCGTCTCGTCCGACAACCGGGTCGGATGGGTGCCGATCGCCACCACCTTCTGGCCCTTGTACCGCCCGGCGATCACCCAGGGCGTGTCCGCCGTCCGGGCCAGCCGGTTGTTCTCCCCCCACAGCAGCACGTACGCCGCCCGCGCCCAGTCCTCGGCCCCCGGCCCCGTGAACCGCGGCCCGAGCACCTGCTCCGACGCGCACGGATGCTCGGTCAGCAGCGCGCCGCCCAGCCCGTCCACCACGCCCGCCAGCGGCGACGTCGCCAGCGCCGCCACCCGGTCCGCGCCGTGCTCCGACGCCGTGTGCACGATCGCCGCCGCCGCCAGCTCGGCCGCCGTGGCGTCGTCCAGCGGGACCCGCCGCTCCCCGCGCCGCGCCTGGTAGACCTGAGAGTTGCCTGTGAGTTTCGCCCAGGCCGCGACCGGGTCACGGACCCCGTCCCTCACCTCGAAATAGAGCCTGACCAGTGCCTGGTTGACCTGCGATCCCCCCATGGAAAAAGTTCAACACAGACAGTCATGTTCTATCGCGTTACGTGTCCGCATGTCGGGGATAAGAATTGGAAGCCCAGGTGGCGGCACTCAGTTTGTTACGGCAGGCTAGGGGCCGCCATGGATTACGCAGTTCTCACGGGGGTCGTCCTCGTCACCGGTGTCGTCCTCGCCCTCGTCGCGCAGTGGCGCGACTGGCGTCCGCCCCTCTACGTCGCCGTGCTCGTCGGCATCGCCGTCCGCGTGCTGATCATGTACACCTCCGCGATCGACTCATGGCAACCCGTCGACTTCATGGAGAGCTTCAAGCCCGCCGGCGAGGCGGTGCTGCAGGGCAAGGACCCGGTGCTGGCCAGCGAGGGCGGCTGGCACTTCCTGCCGACCATCCCCTACGTCTACGGCATCCTGCTGTGGCTCGGCATCCCGTGGGAGTACGCCGGCCGCCTGGTCACCGTCGTCGCCGACATCGTGCTGATCCCGCTGGTCGGCAAGCTGGCCGGCGGCCCCAAGGCGTCCCTGCGCGCCCTCCAGTACGCGTTCAACCCGCTGGCCGTGCTCATCGCCAGCGTCCACGGCCAGGTCGAGCCGGTCGCGCTCGTGTTCGGCGTGGCCGCGTTCGTGGTGGCCCGCGGGCCCGGCGCACCCGACCGTCCCGGCGTGGCCATCGACGCCGCCGTCCTCGGCGCCGTGGCGCGCCGCCCCGTCGCCATGCTGCGCCGCGCCCTCATGCCCGGCTCCGACGACCGCGCCGACCTGCGGCGCGCCATGCTGGCCGGGCTGCTCATGGGCCTCGCGCTGTGCGCCAAGAGCTGGCCGATCTGGCTGATCCCCGGCATGCTGCTGCTCCTGCCCCACCTGCGGGCCAGGATCGCCGCGCTCGTCATGACCGGCATCGTCCCGGTGTTCTTCCTGGTCACCTCGCCGATCTTCGCGGGCACCACGCTCGACGAGATCCCGGCCGTCATCCGTACCATCCAGGACATCCGCCCGATCGTCGGCGAATGGGGCTACACCCCGTGGTTCACCGGCGGCGACTGGGCCCTGATGCCGGGGCTGGCCTCGTTCGGCACGAAGCTCATCTACATCAGCGTCGTCGGCGTCCTGCTGCTGTGGCGGCGGGCCGACCCGATCGACCTGACCACGGCCATCCTGCTGATCTTCATGGTCATGACGCCCCGCCTCGGCGCCCAGTACCTGCTGTGGTTCATGCCGTTCCTGGTGGCCAGGCCGACCAGGTGGGCCTGGCCGGCCATCATCGGCACCTCCTTCTGGGCCGCCTTCGGCTACCTGTACATGACGCAGTTCAGCGTCAACGACTGGTGGTACCTCCACCGCGACTGGTCACGGGCCTCCATCGTGCTGCTGCCGGTGCTGCTGCTGGCGATGCCCTGGGCCCGTCGCGTGTCGACGGCCCAGGACAGAGTCGCCGCCGTCCCGCCGAAGGTCGCCTCAACGGCGCTCTAGCCGTCGCCACAGGCTCACCCACTGGTCCGGGTGCACGTGCCCCACGACGGCGTCGCGGGGCACGCCCGCCTCGCCGAGCGCCGCGTCCACCCCCTGGTAGCGCGTGCGCAGGGACGCGCGCACCGAGCCGCCGACCCCGCCGAAGCCCAGCTCGACCAGCTCCAGGTAGCTCCCGCGGTCGCTCACCAGCGGTTCGGGCCGCCGTCGCACGCGCAGGATCGCCGAGTCCACCGACGGCACGGGACGGAAGCTCTCCCTGCCGATCGTGTCGCCGAGCCGCCAGTCGAACCACGGCCACGACGACACCGTGACCAGGCTCCACCGGCCGTAGTCGCCGGTGCGCTTGCGCGCGTACTCCCGCTGGGTGAGCAGCGTCGCCGAGGTCAGCTCGCGCGCCCGCAGGCACCAGTCGACGATCCTCGACGTGATCGAGTACGGGATGTTGCCCACGACCGCGAACGGCTCACGCGGCGCCCGCGCGGCCGTGAAGTCACCCCTGACCACCTCGATCCGCGGGTCGTCGCGCGTACGCGAGGCCAGCCGCCCGGCGAGCCGGGGATCGAGCTCGTAGCCGATCACCCGCGCACCGGCCTCGGCCAGCGCCAGCGTGAGCGCCCCCGGCCCGGAGCCGGGTTCGAGCACCAGCCCCTCCGGCGCCGCCGCCTTGATCATCAGCTCCACGGCATGCCGGTCGGCCAGGAAGTTCTGCGAGAGCTCACGCCTGAGCCGGTCGGCGGGCGTGCGACCGCCGCCGCCGTTCCTGACGTTCTTCTGGGTGTGTGAATAGTTTCCGTGCGCGAAGTTCTGCGCCACAGCACTGCCCTTTCGGGTCCTCGAGATGAACAGGTCTCGAAGGGCCCTGGGCGCGCCGGCGGACGCGCGGTGTCAGCCGTCCGCTAGCGGGCCAGAGCCCGGCCGTGGCGGATGCGGATGAACACGGTGCAGAACATGGAACACATGGCGCCGACAGTAGGCCGGGCGGCGCCACCAGGGCAAACGATTAAATGTGATGCGCGGGCACGCCCGGTTCGTCACCCTTGGACGCATGCAGGCAACGGTCACCGTCACCCCGGCGCAGCTTCCGGAGGTGCTGCTGCACGTCGCCGTGGTCCGCCCGGTCTTCCTGTGGGGCGCGCCCGGCATCGGCAAGAGCTCGCTGGTACGCGAGTTCGCCGGCTCCCTCGGCCTCGACTGCGTGACCCTGCTCGGCACCCAGCTCGCCCCCGAAGACCTGATCGGCGTGCCCGAGCTGGTCGGCGGGCGCAGCCGGTTCGCGCCGCCGGAGTCCATCGCCCGCGACGAGCCCTACTGCCTGTTCCTCGACGAGCTCAACGCCTCCGCGCCCGAGGTGCAGAAGGCGTTCTACTCGCTGATCCTCGACCGCCGCATCGGCACGTACGAGCTGCCCGCCGGCTCGGTCGTGATCGGCGCCGGCAACCGGGCCACCGACAACGCGCTGGCCCGCCCGATGGCCTCGGCCCTGATCAACCGCCTGGTCCACGTGCACCTGCGCGCCTCGGCCGACGACTGGCTGAAGTGGGCGGCGTCCAGCGGGATCCACCCCTGGATCGTCGACTACCTCGTCCAGCGCCCCGACCACCTGTGGAGCCCGCCGCCCAAGACCGAGGAGCCGTTCTCCTCGCCGCGCGCCTGGCACATGCTCTCCGACGTGCTCACCTCCTACGGCGACGACGTCGGCGACGAGACCCTCGCGATGCTCGCCTTCGGCACCCTCACCACCGCCCACGCCTCCGCCTTCCGCGCCTACGTCAGGACCGTCCGGCACGCCTACGACCTCGACGCCGTGCTCAAGGGCGAGGCGCCCTGGCCGCGCCGTCCCGAGGAGCGCGACCTGCTCTACTTCCTGGCCGAGACCTTCCGCGCCCGCCTGATCAAGGAGCTGCCCGCCGACAAGCGCGGCGCCTCGGCCCGCGGCCGCGACCTCGGCTTCCGCGCCAAGACACTGCTCGTCGAGCTGGCCGAGATCTCCCTCGAATGCGCCCAGCTCGTCATCGCCAACGACGCCGACGGCGCGCCCGCGCTGCCCACCTGGTTCCTCGTCGAGATCGGCAGGGACGTGCCCCGGCTCATGGCGGCCCGCTCGTGAGCCGCCGCAAGCCCAAGGCCGACCCCTGGCGGGCCGAGGTCATGAACGGCTGGGCCGCCGTCAACCGCCACCCGCTGTTCGCCGGCCTGCACGGCACCCTGCTGGAGGCGGCCGACGGCCGGCTGCCGCCCGAGACGTGGGCCGTCGTCAGCGAGGACGGCGACGTCACCTTCCACCCCAAGCGCCGCGCCCCCGCCGAGGAGTGGGCATGGGTCTTCGCCCACCTGCTGCTCCACCTGGGCTTCGGCCACGCCGACCCGCGCGCCTGCGCCCCCAAGGACGTCGACGGCGACCTGCCCGACCCGGCCTACCACGCGGCCTGCTGCCTGGCGGTCGACCGTTTCCTGCGCACCGTCAAGATCGGACGCTGCCCCGCGCCGCTGCCCGCCGAGCTGCCCGAGGAGGACGAGGTGACGCTCTCCGAACGGTGGCGCAGGACCGGCGTCCCGCCCCCGTTCCAGCCGCTCGGCCCGGCCGACTTCCACATCGGCACCGAGCAGGACGCCGAGCACTTCGACTTCCAGCGCGGCTTCGCGATCGGCGTCGCCTGGTCCGCCACGTCCGCGCTCGACCGGGCCGGCGCGCCGCGCACCCCCGCCGAAGGCCACGTCAAGGGCCCCTGGGACGGCGCCCTGCGCTGGTTCATGTCGTCGTACCCGCTGCTCGGCGCGCTGGCCGCGGGCATGAAGATCGTCGCGGACGCCGAGCTGGCCAGGGCCTGGGACATCTCGATCGCCGCCGTCAGCGCCGAGGCGGCCGAGATCTACGTCAACCCGCTGGCCACGCACACCGAGCACGAATGGCGTTTCGTGCTCGCCCACGAGATGCTGCACGCCGCCCTGCGGCACGGCGAACGAGCCGGCATGCGCGACCCGTACCTGTGGAACGTCGCCTGCGACTACGTGATCAACGGCTGGCTGGTCGAGATGGGCGTCGGCGAGATGCCCGAAGGGCTGCTGTTCGACCAGTCGCTCGGCACGCTGTCCGCCGAGGCCGTCTACGACCAGATCGCCGGCGACCTGCGGCGCATGCGCAAGCTGGCCACCCTGCGCGGCCGCGGCATGGGCGACGTGCTCGACCGCCCGGCACGCCAGGCACGCGGCTACGTCGACCTCGACGACTACTACCGCAACGCCCTGTGCACCGGCCTGGCCTACCACCACTCCAGCGGACGCGGCCTGCTGCCCGCCGGGCTCGAACAGGAGATCCGCGCGCTCGAACAGCCGCCCCTGCCCTGGGACGCCCAGCTCGCCCGCTGGTTCGACGAGCACTTCCGGCCCGAGGAGTCGCGTCGCTCGTACGCCCGCGCCTCCCGCCGCCAGGCCGCCAGCCCCGGCATCCCGCGCCCCGGCCGGGTACGGCCCGAGGAGGTCGTCCGCAGGAAGACGTTCGGCGTCGTCCTCGACACCTCCGGTTCCATGGACGTCAAGCTGCTCGGCAAGGCACTCGGCGCCATCGCCTCCTACGCCGCCGCCCGCGACGTGCCCCGGGCCAGGGTCGTCTTCTGCGACGCCACCGCCTACGACGCCGGCTACCTGCCGGTCGAGGAGATCGCCGGCCGGGTCAGGGTGCGCGGCCGCGGCGGCACGATCCTCCAGCCCGGCGTCAAGCTGCTCGAACGCGCCGACGACTTCCCGCCCGACGGCCCCATCCTGCTGATCACCGACGGGCAGTGCGACGTGCTGCGCATCCGCCGCGAGCACGCCTTCCTGGTGCCCCAGGGCGCGCCGCTGCCCTTCCGGCCGCGCGGCCCGGTCTTCTTCATGAAGTGACCCGCCGACGCGTCCGATTCCGACAAGAGCCGCCCGCGCCCCCGGCGGTAGCGTCGCAGGACACGGCTCTCTCCACGGAAGCGGACACGGAAGCGGACATGGACACACTCGACCGAGCGGCACAGTTCCTGCGACTCCACGGCAGGCTCATCGACAGACTGAGATTCGAGGCCCTGTTCGCGGGCGGCTCCCGCGCCCGCGTCCTCGACGCCCTGCGCTGCTACCAGAACGCCGACGGCGGCTTCGGCAACGCCCTGGAGCCCGACCTGCGCGGCGCCGGCAGCCAGCCGCAGCCGGTCGAGGTCGCCTTCTGGATCCTCGACGAGCTCGACGCCTTCGACTCGCCGATGGTCGCCGCCGCCTGCGACTACCTGGCGGGCATCACGGCCGCCGGGGGCGGGGTGCCGTTCGTGCTGCCGTCCGTCCGCGACACGCCGCGCGCGCCCTGGTGGCAGGCCCCCGACGACCCGCCCGGCGACCTCAACCCCACCGCCGCGCTCGCCGGGCTGCTGCACAAGCACGGCGTCACCCACCCCTGGCTCGGGCCCGCCACCGACTTCTGCTGGTCGCGCGTCGCCCAGCTCACGCGGACCACTCCGTACGAGGCCCGCGCCCTGCTCGTGTTCCTCGAACACGTCCCCGACAGGGAGCGCGCGGTCGCCGAGTTCGACCGGCTGCGCGAGTCCGTCCTGGCCACGGTCACCTTCGACCCGCACGCCGAAGGCGCGGTCCACCACCCCCTCGACTTCGCGCCCGCGCCGTCGGCCCTGCCCCTCTTCGACGCCGCCACCCTCGACCCCCACCTGGACGCCATGGCCGCCGCCCAGTCCCCGGAAGGCGGCTGGCACCCGAACTGGAACACCTGGACCCCGCTGGTCGCCCACGAATGGGCGGGCTACCTGACCGTGGCACGCCTGCAGACCCTGCGCGCGTACGGCCGCCTGCCCGCCTGAACGGATTCTGTCGGCGGGGTCGCGTACGTTGGAGGCATGTACGCGGAACGGCACCCGGGCGACGCTCTCTCCGGCCGTGTCGCCTGCGTGTGGCAGCAGGTCAGCGAGGGCGACACCACGCAGCTCGTGGTGCCCGACGCCTGCCTCGACCTCGTCTGGGGGCCCGGCGGCCTCTTCGTGGCCGGCCCCGACACCGGCCCGGTGCCCACCCCGATGGCGGCGGGCGACGCCTACGTCGGCATCCGCTTCAAGCCCGGCGCGGCGGGCGCCGTCTTCGGCGTCCCGGTCCACGAGCTGCGCGACCGCCGCGTCCCGCTCGCCGCCCTGCCCGCCCTCGCCGTCGCGTCCCCGCTGCTGTCCGACGCGGCCCTCGCGCCCGACCCGGCGGCGCGGCTCGCGGCCATGCGCGCCGCCGTCCTGACCCGCCTGCGCGAGACCCCCGCCCCCGACCCGGCCGCGCCCGCCATCGCCGGGGCGCTGCGCATGGGCCGCAGCGTGCGCGACGTCGCCTGGGCCATCGGCCTCAGCGAACGCCAGCTCCACCGCCGCAGCGTCGCCTCCTTCGGCTACTCGCCCAAGACCCTCCAGCGCGTCGTCCGCTTCCAGCGCGCGCTCACCCTGGCCCGCGCGGGCGTGCCGGCGGCGGAGGCGGCGGTCCGCGCCGGCTACGCCGACCAGGCCCACCTGTCCCACGACGTGAAACGGCTGAGCGGCGTCCCGCTGGGCCGCCTGCTCTCACCCGTCCGGCATCTTCCCTGACACCAGCGCCTGCACCCACTTCGCGCTCGGGTCGCTGTCGATCAGCACCGCCCGCGCCAGCAGGCTGAGCGGGATCGCCAGGATCGCGCCGAGCGGCCCCAGCATGAACGTCCACACGATCAGCGACAGGAACGTCATCGTGGTCGAGAGCCCCACCGCGTCCCCCAGGAACTTCGGCATGATGAACGACTGCGTGACCACGTTGATGACGATGTAGGCCACGACGACCAGCACCATCGTCTTGACGCCGCCGTGCAGGAGCGCCAGCAGGGCGGGCGGCAGCAGCCCGATGACGAACCCGATGTTCGGGATGTAGTTGGCGATCAACGCCAGCACCCCCCACAACAGCGGCAACGGCACGTCCAGCAACGACAGCACGATGACGTCGAGAACCGCGTCGATCAGCCCGAAGACGGTCGAGACGATGAGATACCGCCGCGTCTTGTGCGCGAACGTCGCCAGCGCCGTCACCAGCTGCGGCCGGTTCCCCTCGCCGGTGGTGAGGATCCGCGCCGTCACCGGCGCGTCGAGGCACATCGCCAGCAACAGCACCACGATCAGGAACAGGCTCGACAACACGCCGATCAGGCTCCCGAGCAGGCTCTGCGCCAGCCCCAGCATCCGGCCGGGATCGAACGCCTGCACCGCCTTGGCCAGCACGTCGTTGCCCAGACCGTGGGTGCCGGCCCAGTGTTGCGACGCCGCCAGCAGCTCCTCGAACTGTTTGGCGTACGTCGGCAGCAGCGAGGCGAGCTGGGTGACGGAGATCGTCAGGATCCCCACCATGCCGAGCAGCACCAGCACCACGATCAGGAACGGCACCGCCACCTGCACCCATATGGGCGCCCGCCGCGCCGTCAGCCAGCTGCGCACCGGCGCCACGGCGATGACCAGCACGAGCGCCAGCACGACGGGCCCGACGATGGAATTGATCTCGCGCAGCCCGAACAGAGCGATCACCGCGCCGGCGATGCCCACCAGGAGGATGAGTGCTCTCGGCACGGATTGATCTCGCACGCCGGAATACCTACCCACCATGTCTTCCCGACGCGTGGCGGGTCGCCGATTTGACGGTTCTGGGGACCGTACATAGAGTTCACCAGTCCCACGAGGAAGGCGTTGATCGCCGACCTCACTCGGGGGCCACCTCCAGACACTGCCACTCCGGCGGACGTTCGCGTCCAACGGAAGGTCGATTCGACAAGAGTCGGGCTTGGGAGTAAGTTAGAGGGGTTGTCCCGGAAGCGGGGCGCGACTTAATTCCAGCAGGTCGAGCAAGTCCGGTCAATTTGACAGAGACTTGAACGGCTGAAA
>NZ_JBITJF010000010.1:0-458990 GCF_044459705.1 Nonomuraea sp. NPDC050227
CCTCGGCCGCGACCGCGCAGGCCGATCACGCTCAATCGCCCGCCGCAAATGCGACACATACGACTGCACCGTCGGCAACGCCGTCACCGGCGGTGAGTCCTTGTAAAGATCGTCGACCAGGGTGTCGATCGGGACGAGCTGCCCCCGGGCGGCGAGCAGCCGGGCCAGCACCGCCCGCTGACGCGGCCCGCCCACCTCGACCCGCCGGCCGCCGTCGTCGTAGACCTCCACCGGACCCAGAACCCGGAACTCCACCGCGTACTCCCTTGTCGGCCGGCCCGGACAGCGCCCAGGCCGCGACGTGGTCAGGGGTGCGACGCCTGCGCGACGTCACACCCGCGACCCTCGTCGCCGGACTGCTCTCGGCCTCACGGCCCCCAACAGCCGGGGAATGTATGCCGGAACCACCGCCCGAGTCGTCCGCCTCGCGGGTGATTTCCACGCCTGCGCCGGCCGCGGGGAGCGTCGGGCCGGCGCAGGCAGCCGTCAGGCGTTGTAGCCTCCGTCCACGTTCAGGACGGCGCCGGTGATGTAGGAGCCGCCGGGGCCGGCGAGGAAGACGACAGGCGCGGCGATCTCCTCGGGCCGCGCGTACCGGCCGAGCGGCACCGAGGCGAGGAACGTGGCCGCCGCCTGGCTGTCGGCCGGATTCATGTCGGTGTCGACGCACCCGGCCTGGACGACGTTGACCGTGATGCCGCGCGGCGCGAGGTCGCGCGCCGCCCCCTTGGAGTAGCCGACGACCGCGGTCTTGCTGGCGACGTAGTCGGCCAGCCCCGGCCAGCCGACCCGGGTGCCCGTCCCCGAGCCGACCGAGATGATGCGGCCGCCCTCCTCCATCACGGCGGCGGCCGCCCGGATCGCCGCCACGACGCCGCCGAAGTTCACCGCGTGCTGGCGGGCGAACGCCTCGGCGTCAGGAACGGACGCGTCGACCGCCCCCACCACCCAGACAGCGGCGTTGTTGACCAGGACGTCGAGCCGCCCGAAGTCGCCGGCCACCGCCTCGACCAGGCCGGTGACCTGCTCGGGGTCCCCCTGGTCGGCCTTGTAGGCACGGGCGCGCACGCCCGTCGCCCTGAGTTCGTCCACGAGGGCCTCGGCCTTGCCCGCGGAGGCGACGAAGCTGATGGCGACGTCGGCGCCCTGCTGGGCGAGCGCCCGCGCCGTCGCGGCGCCGATGCCGCGCGAACCACCGGTCACCAGTGCCACCTTGCCCTCAAGCGTCTTTCCCATGATCACGCCTTCCCGCCGGTCAGTGTCCGATCGCTGGAGCCGGCGCGCCGACGAGCGCCGCCGCGTCCCGGCCGGGGAGCACCATGCCAGCTCCGGTTTGCGGATGATCAGAGCTGTCCGGCCGCAAGGTCTTCTGACGAACGGCAAGCCCCGGACGCATCGTGGGAACCGCCGGCCCGGCGGTGGGCAGCCGGTTCCGCTCGCCGCCACGGCGTCACGGCGTCACGGCGTCACGCCGAGCTCGTGACCCGGCCTACGCGACGTGGGTCCCAGCCTTCGCACAACCAGTACAGAGGACTTCGACATGAGCACGACCGACGACATTCGGTCCGCCCCAGAACCGATCGCCGTGGTGGGCATGGCCTGCCGCCTGCCCGGCGCCCGATCTCCCGAGGAGTTGTGGGGGTTACTGTGCCGCGGCGAGAACACGATCTCCGAGATCCCCGCCGACCGGTTCCCCGTCGACGAGGTCTACGCGCCCGCCTCCGGCACCCCGGGCAGGCTCGCCTCCAGGTACGGCGGTTTCCTCTCCGGCATCGACCGGTTCGACGCGGAGTTCTTCGGCATCTCCCCGCGTGAGGCCGCCGCGACCGACCCTCAGCACCGCATGGTCATGGAGGTGGCCTGGGAGGCGTTCGAGGACGCCGGCCTGGTACTGGAACGCATGCCGGAGCTGACCGGCGCGGTCTTCATGGGCGTCATCACCAGCGACTACTGGGATCAGCAGTCGGGAGCGCTGGACGGCCTCGACGTCCACACGGTCGCGGGCAGCACCCGGGGAGGCAACGCGGGGCGGGTCTCCTTCGCGCTCAACCTCACCGGGCTGAGCGTGGCGCTCGACGCGGCCTGCTCCTCCTCCCTGGTCGCCGTGCAACTGGCCGTGCAGTCGTTGCGGGCGGGCTCGTGCGACGTGGCGTTCGCCGGGGGTGTGAACGCCGTCCTGACCCCCGACCACGCCGTCGGCTTCTCGCAGGGCGCGATGATGGCCCCGGACGGCCAGTGCAAGACCTTCGACGCCCGCGCCGACGGCTACGTCCGCAGCGAGGGCGTCGGCGTCGTCGTGCTCAAGACGCTCTCCCGGGCGCTGGCCGACGGGGACCGCGTCCACGCCCTGATCCGCGGGGCGGCGGCCGGCAACGACGGGCACTCCGACGGTTTCATGGCCCCGCAGGTAGGCGGGCAGCAGGCGACGCTGCGAGCGGCCTACCGCGACGCCGGAGTGGACCCGGCGAGCGTCGCGTACGTGGAGGCCCACGGCACCGGCACCAGCGTCGGCGACCCGGTGGAGATCGCCGCCCTGAACGGGGTGCTCGGGCCGGGCCGGCCGGAGGATCGCCCGCTCCTGGTGGGCTCGGTCAAGACCAACCTCGGCCACACCGAGGGCGCCGCCGGCGTCACCGGCCTGATCAAGGCCGTGCTGTGCGTCAAGCGGGCATGGCTCCCGGCCAGCCTCAACTTCACCACCCCCAACCCCGCCATCCCCTGGGACGACATCCGCGTGCGCGTGTGCGCGGAGGCACAGTCCTGGCCGGCCCAGGACGGGCCACGCCGGGCGGGCGTGAGCAGCTTCGGCGTCACCGGCACGAACGCCCACATCGTCGTCGAGGAGCCGCCCGCCACGGCCGGGCCGGAGCCGGACGGCCCGGATGGCGTCCGTGCGATGTTGCTGCCCGTCTCAGCGCGCACCGCGAAGGCGCTCGGCGCGCTCGCCGGGCGGTACGCGGAGCTGCTCGGCGGCGTGCCGCTGGACCGGGTCGCCCGGGCCGCGGGCGTCCGGCGCAGCCACCACGACCGGCGGCTGGCCCTCGTCGCGAGCACGAGCGAGGAGGCGGCGGCCAGGCTCGCCGCCTTCGCCCGGGACGGCCACGCGGAGGGCGTCTGCGCCGGCGAACTGGAGGATCTCCAGGCCACCCACCGGACGGCCTGGGTCTTCCCCGGGCAGGGGGCGCAGTGGCTCGGAATGGGCCGCGACCTGCTCGGCGAGGAGCCCGTCTTCGCCGAGGCGATCGCCGACTGCGAGACGGCGATGCGCCCGTACGCCGACTGGTCGCTGACCGCCGAGCTGCGCGCGGGGCCGGAGAGCTCCCGGCTCGCCGAGATCGACGTCGCCCAGCCGACGATCTTCGCGGTCCAGGTGGCGCTCGCCCGCCTGTGGCGGTCGTGGGGCTTCGAGCCCGACGCCGTCGTCGGGCACTCGATGGGCGAGGTGGCGGCGGCTCACGTGGCCGGGGTCCTCGACCTGGACGACGCCGCGCGGATCATCTGCGGCCGCAGCGGTCTCGTCCGGGCCGGCATCGCCGGTCAGGGGGCGATGGCGGCCGTCGAGCTGCCGGCCGAGCGCGCCCGTACGCTCGTCGCCGGACGTGGCGGCACGGCGGTCCTCGCGGTGAGCAACTCCCCCACGTCCTGCGTCCTGGCGGGCGAGCCGGAGGAGATCGACGCGATCCTGCGTCACCTGGAGGGCGAGGGCGTCTACGGACGCCGCGTCCAGGTGGACTTCGCCTCGCACAGCCCTCAGATGGACCCGCTGCGCGAGCCGCTGCTCCGGCTCCTCGCCCCTCTGTGCCCCGGGACGGGCGACGTTCCGCTGTGTTCCACCGTCACAGGCGGCTTCGTCGAGGGGCCGGACATGGGCGCGGCGTACTGGGCGGACAACCTGCGCGAGCCCGTCTTGTTCGCGGACGCCGTCCGGCGGCTGGCCGAGGCCGGATTCGACACCTTCGTGGAATTCAGCCCCAATCCCCTGCTCGCGCGGGCGGTCCGGCAGAACCTGCGCCACGCGGGCACGGACGGGATCGTGGTCACGGTGCTCGCCCGCGACGTGCCCGGTCGAAGCGCCCTGCTGGAGGCCGCGGCCGAACTGTACGTCCACGGCCGCGCCGTCGACTTCTCCCGGCTGCAACCCGGCGGGTCGGCCGAGGTCGCCCTTCCCCCTATCCCTGGCAGCACAGGCGGTACTGGAAGACGGCCGACCGGGCGGCGGCACGTACGAAGGCAGCCGTGGAAGGCCACCCGATCACGGGCCGGGCCCTCGTCCTGGCGCCCGGCGACACCCTGGTCTGGGACTTCGCCATGGACCTCGAACGACTGCCGTACCTCGGCCACCACCGGGTCCACGACCTGCCGATGTTGTCGGGCACGACCTACCACGAACTCGCCCTGGCCGCCGGGCAGGAGGCGTACACCGGCGCGTACGAGGTGGCCGACCTCCGGCTCGAACGCGCGCTGTTCCTGCCCCCGGGGACGCCGCAACGGCTTCAGTCCCGCCTGGAGCCGGCGGGGGACGACGGGCGCCGCCGCTGGACCTGTCACGTCGCGGAGGCCGCCGGCGAATGGGCGCTCTTGTGCACGGCGACGCTGCGCGCCTGCCCGCCCGGCGATCGGGCCGGCCGGATCGACCCGCCCGATCTCACCCGCTATCCGGAGGCGGTGGAGGTCCCGGAACACTACGCGGCGCTGCGCCGCCGGGGCATCCAGCAGAGCGGGCCCTTCCGGTCGGTGACCGCACTCCGTCGGGCGGAGGGGGCCGCGGCCGCCGAGGTGCGCGCGGACGACGGCACCGCCGCCGATCAACGGGCCCACCTGTTCCACCCGGCGCTCCTGGACTCCGCCCTGCAGCCGGTGATGACCCTGCTCGGCGACGACACGGCGGAGGACACGTACCTGCCGGTGGCCACGCGACGCTACCGGGTCCACGCCAGGCCGGAGCCCGGCACGCGGCTCTGGTCCACCGCCGTGCGCGTGGAACGGCCGGAGCCGGACGTGCTGGAGTTCGACGTGCGCGTCAGCGATGACGAGGGCCGGCTGCTCGCCTCCGTCGACGGTTTCCGGATCAGGCGGCTGGTCAGCGAGCTTCCCGAGGTCGTCGAGCACCGGGCCGCGCGCCTGCTGCACGCCATGGAGTGGGCGGAGCTGCCGCCCCTGACCGAGCCCGCGGCCGAAGGCGATCACTGGCTGGTCGTGAGCGGTTCGCCGCTCGGCGCCGAGCTGTGCGCCCGGGTGGCGGCGGCGGGCGGCCGGCCGCTCCTGATCCGTCCTGGCACCGGTTACCGCAGGCCCGCCTCCGGCCGCCGCACGCTCGACCTCGCCTCGGCGGAGGACTGGCGGCTGCTGGCCGAGGAGCGGACGGCGGAGGGGGCCTGGCCTCCCCGCGGCGTGGTCGTCGTGCCCGCCCCGCCTTCGGAGCGGGTGCGGGGGTCGGCTGCCCTGGAGGGCTGCCACGACGTCCTGTCCGTCGTCCAGGCGCTGGGCGGTGCGGACTCCGGCGCTTCGCCTCGCCTGTGGCTGGTCACCACCGCCGCCCACGCCCTGGACGGCGACACGGACGTCGTCCCGGCGCAGACCGCCGTGTGGGGGCTCGGCCGGGTGGTCCCCTACGAGCACCCGGAGCTGCGCTGCTCGCTCGTCGATCTGCCCGCCGCTCCCGACGCCTCCACGGTCGCAGCCCTCGTCGCCGAGATGGTGAACGACGGCCCGGAGACCGAGATCGCCCTGCGGCCCGGCCGCAGACACACCAGCCGGCTGCGCCGCCGTCCGCTGCCCGCGGCCGGTCCGGTCCCGGTGCGGCCGGACGGGACGTACCTGATCGCGGGCGGTTTCGGCGGGGTCGGGCTGCTCACGGCGGAATGGCTCGTCGGGCGTGGCGCGCGTGACGTCGTCCTGGTGGGACGCTCAGGCGCGCCGGCGGACGCGGAGGAGCGGATGGCGGCCATGCGCGCGGCCGGGGCACGCGTCCATCCCGTCGTGGCCGACATCGCCTCCCGGCAGGATCTCGCCGAGCTGCTCGACGACCTCGCCCGGCGGCTGCCGCCGCTGCGCGGTGTCGTCAACTCCGCCGTCGTCCTGGACGACGGCACCCTGGCCCAGCTGGACAGGAAGCGGTTCTTCGCCCCGATGCCGCCCAAGGTCGAGGGGTCGTGGCAGCTGCACGAGCTGACCCGCCACCTGCCCCTCGACTTCTTCCTCCTGTACTCCTCCGCGGCCTCGGTGATCGGCTCGCCGGGGCAGGGGAACTACTCGGCCGCCAACGGCTACCAGGACGGCCTCGCCTGGCACCGGCACGCGGCGGGCCTGCCCGCGCTGAGCGTCAACTGGGGGCAGTGGGCCGCCACGGGGCAGGTCGCCAAGGCAGCCAACGATCTCCGGCTGGACGAGCGGGGATTCGCCGGGTTCGCTCCCGCCGAAGGGCTGGCCGTCCTCGACCGCCTGCTCGCCGATCCGCCGGTCCAGGCGTCGGTCATGTCGTTCGACCCGGTGGCGTGGACCCGCCACTTCCCCGCCCTGCGTGGGGCGTCCGCGCTGCGGGAGCTGGTCGAGGGTGAGCAGGTGACCGAGGAGCAGGGAGCCGGGCCGGTGCCCGGCCTGCTCGCCGCCGAGGACGACGAGCAGGCCCTGCGGATCGTCACCGCGTATCTGTGCGCGCAGGTCGCCGCCGTCGTCCAGCTTCCCCTGGAGGAGGTCGGCGCCGGGCTGCGCCCGCACCGGATGGGCCTGGACTCGCTGATGGCGGTCCAGCTCCGCAACCGCATCGCCGCCGACCTCGGCGTCACGCTGCCGGTGGCGGTCTTCCTGCAGCGCAGGACGATCGAGGAGCTCGCCGCCCTGGCCCTCACCCACCTGCGTGAGCAGGCCGGCGCCCCCGAAGGGGCCTGACCGTTCACCTGAGCCGCCGGATCCGGGACGTGTCCCGGGCCCGGCGGCTCTTTCAAGGTGTCAGCCGCTGACGCGCAGGGTCCCGCTCATCGCGGGGGACGGCGAACCGGTGGGCTGGTTGTCGTACAGCAGCCCACCGGTGGCGTCCCAGGCGCGCAGACGCACCTGGTCCGCACGGCCCGGGACCGTCCCGGCGTCGACCGCGGTGAGCTCGAAGACGGCCTTCGTCCTCCCGGCCCTGCCCGTGCCACGCAGCGTGGCGGTGCCGTCGGCCGCCACCAGCACCTGGTAGGAGGTGCCGGTGAGCTCGAACCGGGGGGCGGCGTAGCGCAGCTCACCCTTCGGGCCGCCCTTCCTGCCGTCGTAGCGGGCCAGGACGTCGAACGACGCCTGCCCCGCCAGGTCGCAGCCGGGCTCCAGCCGGCAGGACCCGGCCGGTGAGGCAACGGTGCCCGTGCCGACCAGGGCGGCGGTCCGGTCGTAGACCCGTACGTACACCTTCCGTCCTGCGGCGGTGTCGGCCGTGGCCGCGGCCTTGCCGCCGTCGGTCACCGTCACCGAGATCGGGTAGACGCCCGGCTCGGTGAACACGTACGGCAGGCTGACCGTCCCCTTGCCGGAGCTCTCGGCGAGCGCGCCGGCCACCTGGTCGTCACCGACGTTCCAGGTCGCGGTGTGGGTGTCGCCCTTGCCCTGATCGGTGAACGAGGCGGTCAGCAGCACCGGTTCGCCGGCCTTGGCCACCGTCGCGGGCTCGGTCAGCGTCACCACCGGGGCGGCGTTGCCGACCTGCACCTTCACCGTCGCCGTACCGGTGGCGCCCTGGTCGTCCGTCACCGCCAGGGTGACGGTGAACCCGCCGCTGCCGGTGAAGGCGTGCTCCAGCTTCAACTGGCCGGCGGAGAGGGTGAGCGGCTGCGGGCCCGTCCCGTCGCCGTAGTCGGCGGTGAAGGTCCAGCTCGTGGAGTCGGGGTCGGTGAACGAGCCCCGCCCGATCCAGGTGGCGCCCTGGACCACAGTGGCGGGGCCGGTCAGCGTCGCCACCGGCGCCTTGTTCGACGGCTGGCCGGGGGCGACCGTGACGCGGAACGTCCCACTGCCCTCCAGCTCGCCGTCGTGCACCTTCACCGTGACCGGGTAGACGCCGGCGGCGGCCCACTGGTGCTCCAGCGTGATCGTCTGCCCGGTCGTCGTGACCGGCTGGGCGCCGGCGCCGTCGCCGTAGTCCGCGGTCGCGGTCCAGGACGTGGAGTCCGGGTCGGTGAACGTCACCGTGCGACGCAGCACCTCGCCCACGCCCGCCGTGGCGTCCTGGCCCGCCGCCACCTGCGGAGCGGTGTTCGGCCCAGCCTCCTCGATCACGTACGGGACCACCGCGGTGACCGAGGTGGGGTGCTTGTCGTCCGTCAGCAGCACCAGGGCCATCCCCGAGGTGGCGGCCGTGAAGGTGCGGCTCGAGGTGATCGTCCCGCCGCCGGGTTCCTCGGTCACCTGCGCGTCCACCGGCTCCCCGCCCCAGGAGACCCTGGCGGTGTGGGAGTCACCGGCGTCGGGGTCGGTGAACCGCACCTTCAGCGCGAACGGTTTGCCCACCGTGCCCTTCAGCGGGGCCGGCGGCACCACGATCTTCGGCGGGGTGTTCTCCGTGCCGGTCCCCTTCAGCGTCACCGTGAAGGCGGGCGGCGCGTTCTCGGCGGTGGTGAAGGTCAGCTTCCCGGTCGCCTCGCCCGCCCGGGTGGGGGTGAAGGTCACCTTGACCGGGCAGGCGGCTCCCGCCTCCAGCTCCGGCGGGCAGGCGTTGGTCTGCGCGAACGCGCCTTCGACCGCGATCGCCTTCAACGGCATCGGCGTGTCCGACCGGTTGGTCAGCGTCACCGTGCTCGCGTTGCTCGTCGATCCCACGGAGACCGGCTCCGTCCAGGTGATGCCGGAACCGCTCAGGAACGGCAGCACCTTCGCCCTGGTCGAGGCCACACCGTTGGCCGGGACGGGATCGGAGACCGTGAGGCTGGAGGCCGAGGCTTGCGTCTTCAGCTCGGTGTCCACCGGCAGGTCGGCCGGGATCCTGGCGGTCACCTCGAAGGTCGCCTGCCAGCCGGGCTGGAGCAGCTCGATCGTGTCGCGGAGCCCGTCCTTGATCGCGGTGCAGGCGCCCCGCCAGGCGTCGCAGGTCGCCCCGGCGGCCACGGCGTGCGGGATCAGCACGTCCGCCCGCACCTCGGTCGCGTTGTCCGGGCCCTCGTTGGTCACCGTGGTCGTCCAGGTCACCGTCCCGCCCGGTCCGGGCTCGGCGGGCGACACGGTGTGCTCGATCTTCAGGTCCGCCTGCGCGGTGGTCGGCGTGAGCAGGAACGACCGGGGCGACTGGGTGAACCCGGCCGAGGTCGTCGAGCGGTCGCGGACGTATCCCCGTGCCACGATCTGGCCCGAGGAGTTCACGTCGTTGAGCCACGCCGTGGCGCCCGTGGCGGTGTTGCCGACCAGCCCCATGCACGGGACCGTCGTCTCATCGTCGTCGTAGGGACACAGCGGCCGCGGCAGCAGGGCGGCCAGCAGGTACCGCTTGCCGTCCCGCCACAACGCCGGCTCCGCCGGCTCGTTCTCCGACGGCTGGGAGTAGCCCACGACCAGTCCGTTGTCGTTGACCGCGGTGGCCACGCCCAGGCCCAGGTCGCTGCCCTGACCGTCCTTCCAGGTCATCGCGTGCTGTCGGGTGTTCGAGCTGCCGTTGCAGTCCAGCCACCCGGCCGCCTGTCCCGAGGCGTTGACGTCCAGCGCGTACCCGCCGGGTGACGCGCAATCGGTCGTGACCAGCTTCTCGACCGTCCCGTCCCGGTACACCGCCGGTACGTAGTGCAGCGGATTACCGAAGACGTCCCGTTTGAGCACCTGTGTGGCGCTCACGACGCCCCGGGGGTTGATCCGCGGCCCCACGTCGCCGTTGCCGCGGTCGGCCTCGAAGTCGTCGGGCAGTGCGACGGGCGGTCCCTGGTCCCAGATCGCCGGCTTGCCGCCGGAGAACCCGACCACCTGGTTGCGGTCGTTCAGATCGTAGGCCCTGCTCAGCTCCCCGGCGGGAGCGTTCTTGGGATGCAGGTCCTCCGCCTGGCCGCCGGCTCGGTAGACCACGGCGTGCTCGGTGTACCCGCCGCCGGTCCCCACCATCGCCGACCCGGCCACGTCGCCGGCCTCGTTGATGCCGCGCGCCGTCGAGTCACAACTGCCATGGCCGTCGTCCGTGCACGCCGGGCCGGACGGCTCGGTGAAGGCGCCGTCCTGCCAGCGCATGGCGCGGGTCGTGGGCTCCGGCCCCGTCTTCGTCGTGACCGTGGTCGCGACCTGTCCTCGATCGTTGAGCGCCACCGCCACGGCCGGGTGCGCGTCGTCCCCGATCTCGGTCACCGTGTACGACCCGAACCGGGCGACCACCGTGTGCGGAACGTCCATCGTCAGCGTCAGCGCGCCACCCGGCCGCTCCTGGCCGTCCACGTTCCATCCGAGCGGAATGCGTCCTGCCTCCGCCTTCGCGGTCAGCGTCACCTTCGTCCCGGCCCGGTAGGTGTCCTGCGCCGGTGACGCCGACACCGAACCGCCCGGATCGGCCGACATCGTCAACGCGAACTCGCGCGTGTCCTCCTTGGCCACCTCGATCGCCGCGCTGGCACTGCGCGACCCCTTCGGGGTCTGGGCCTGGACGACGACGTGGTAGTCGCCGTCGGCGAGCACGTCGCTGCGCCCGCCGTACACGCCGTCACCGGCGGAGCCGTCGCCGTGCTCGCCGTCGTAGGCCAGTTGCAGCGGGACCCGGGAGGCGTCGTCGGCGATCAGCGACGCCTGCACCGTCGCTCCGGGCACCGGCTGTCCGCCGTCGGTGAGCGTGACCGTCACGGCCGCGCGGCCGTCCTCGGACGTCTCGGCCCCGGGCGTGATCTGCACCGGGTTGCCCGCGATCCAGGCGGCCAGGTCTACCTTCACCGCCTCGGCGGCCGTGTTGGTCACCTCCAGCTTCCACACGCCGGTCTGCGGCATGGCCACCCGCAGCCCGCCGAAGAGCTGCTGGGCCGCCTCACTTCCCGCCGTGTACGAGCCCCTGACCGTCCCCGCGGGATCGCGGAGCGACAGCCCCACCGTCTCCGGCAGCAGCCCGACCACGCCGAACGCCGTCCCCTGCGGAACGTCCACCGGCAGGCTCGATGTCTGTCCCGGCTCCACCGTGGCCGACAGCGCGGCGAACACCGGGGCCGCGTCGTTCCCGGCCGCCGCCGTCTCCGATGCGGACTGCTGGAGCGTGCCCTTGTTCTCCGGCGCCGATCCGCCGTCGAGGGGCGCGCCGGAGAGCACCGACGCCAACCGGGGCCTGACGTAGTCGAGGTAGACGCGGGGGGCCGAGGTCATGGAGGTGTGGATGATCTTCATTTCCTCGGGATCGGGGACGAACTCCGCCGCCGCGCTCCAGTCGGGAACGACGCCGTCACTGTCGTACGGCCCCTTGAAATTCGCGCTCTCGCACGGCAACGGCATTCCCCGGCCCACGAGGTTCGAGATCAGCGCGAGATTCGTCCTCGTGACCCTCGGGTTGAACTTCCCGTCCATGAAGGCCACGGAGTTCTCCTTGAGCGCGGGGAACATGGGAATCTTGCCCTTGACAGCCTCCATCGCCTCCACGACCATGTCGGCGCAGGGGGTTCCGCGGTTGGGCGTGCCCATCTCGATCAGGTTCCGGACGGGCGTTATCCCGTTACCTGACGGCACAAGATAATGCAGGTAATAACGGCTGATGTTCCCGCCCATGGAATGGGCGATGATGTTGACGGTGTTCGCCTGTTCGCGCTCGCGCACCTCCTGGACGTACTCCGCCAGGACGGCCGCGTTGGCGGCGATGGTCTTGGTGCGCTTCTCCTTGTCGCCGGGGTCTCCGGTCTCGAGCTTCAGATCCGGCCGCAGCCTGGCGCTGCCGAGCACGTACGGCTCCAGCTCCGGGTTCACGTCCTTGAGGATGGCGGCGACGTTGCCGAACGCCTTCTGCGCGTCGCTGGCGAAACCGTGCACCAGCACGACCGGCGACGGCCTGACCTTGATCTTCTCCGTCTCCGTGGAACGGGTGACACCGCCGTCGACGTACAACTCGGCGGTCACCGAGCGCGCGGAGTTCGCCTTTCCTGCATGCCACGCGTAGCCGGCGGTGTTCCAGACCACGCGTTTGGTCACCGTCGCGCCCGCCGCGAGGACGAACTCGTCCTCCCACAGCACCTTGCCGGACACGTCCTCGACGACCTTCAGCTTCCGGAACCAGGCTTCGTCGTCGGGGTTGGTCAGCTTCATCGTGACGCGGACGTAGTTGCCCTCGACCGCCCCGTCATCCGGTAGCGGGACCCAGTCGTCGGAGGAGAACAGCTTCGTCTCGAACGACATCGAGTCGATGGAGATCTCCAGGAACGGCGTCTTCATCACGAACGCGCGGACGTCGGAGGCCGCGCCCTTCCTGTGCATCACACCGAAGATCTCGCCGAGCTCGTTGACGCCGGTGGCCCGATCGAGGACGAAGGGAAAGTCCGCCGGCACGTGGTTGTTGAGGTCGACTCCCATGTCGGCCACGTACAGCGCCGCGTGCTCGTCGGGAACGGGATCGCCGGGGGTCTTCTGGTAGTACATCCAGCCCGCGCCCACGGCCGCGTTGTTGATCGCCAGCACCTGGCCGCCCGCGGCGGTCTTCTGCTTGCGGGCGAGCCCGTCCTTGTCCCAGATGAGCGGGACGTAGCCGCCGTCCTTGCCGAAGCCGGCCGCCTCGCCGCGCTCGTTGATGTCGTAGGCCCAGGTGTCGGAGCCGTCCAGGTACTTCAGGGCGTGCTTGCCGAGATCCAGGTTCTTGCCGGGCGGCAGCTTCCAGGCCGTCGCGTGACGACCCCAGCCGCTCGGGTCCAGGGAGGTGTTGCCGACCACCCAGCCGCGGTCGTTGATCTTGAAGGCGCCGTCGCGGTAGTCCTTGAACTTCGCGAACCTCTCCACGCGGCCGTTGGACAGCCGCTTCCAGGTGAGCCCCACCGCCTCGCCGTTGTTGTTGACGGCCTGCGGATCCTTGAGCTGACCCAGGTGGGTGACCGTGCCGTCCTTGTAGATGTAGGCGTAGGACTGCTCGCCGTCGCCGGTCAGGTGGTAGGTGCCGAGCACCGCGCCCTGGTCGTTGACGTCGTAGGCGGTGCTGGCGTTCGCGTCCACGCCGAGGGCGGCGTGCAGGTCGCGGACGCCGTCTTTCTCCGACCAGACGGTGGCTCTCGGCTGGCTGGTCTCACCGTCCTTCACCCAGCGCGCGCCCACGAGCTGGCTCTTGTTGTTGGCGGAACGGATCACGGCGCCGGTCCCGACGGCGCCGAGATCGACGACCGGGAACACGTACTCACCGGCCGTCCGGCCGGTGGCGGCCGTCGCCGGATCGGGGACGGGGACGACGAGCGAGGAGACCACTGCGGCGAGCGTGGCGAGCGTCGCCCGCCGCACCAGGGCAGTGCTGGATAACCAGGTCAAAGAGAACTCCGGGGATGCGGCCGCGAAATGCGGCACAGGACGTGTCTGCCGGGAGCCACGAGAGCTCCCGGACCGGGAGAATCCCCCAGCGGACATGTGGTCCGCTTGCGGTGACATGTGGAAGGGGTCCTGCGGGGCGGCGAGTCTCGCCAACCGTTCGCTGATCGCCTCGAACGGCTCACAAGGACGGCGGGACCGGCCGGCGTTCAGGACGGACGGTCGCCGTCGCAGGCAGTGTCGAGCAGCCGCAGGGCCGCCAGCCGTACCGCACGGCAGATGGCCAGGGGCGCGTAGAGCTCCTTGGCCTGCCACAGCGGCGGGTGCCGGTCGGGGTCCTGCCGCCGGAGGAACAGGCGGGCGCGCGCGGCGGCGGAGGGGCCGCGCGGGTCGGCGCGTCCCGGCCGTGTGCGCAGCAGCACGTTGACGGCGTACGCGGTCTCCTCGCTGGTGCCGCCCCAGATGCCCCACGAGCCGTCGGCGTTCTGGGTGTCCAGCGTCCAGTCCACGGCCCGCCGTACCGCGTCGCGGCCGTCGGCGGCGAGGTCGAGGGCCAGCGCGCAGTGAGAGGTCGCGTAGTACGGCGAGGCGTGCCATTTGTCCGTCCACGACCCGTCGGCGTGCTGGACGCCCGCCAGCCATCGCGCGATCTTGCGAACGGCCGCCTCGTGCCGCGGGCCGCGACCGGGAGACTCGGCGAACGCCTCCAGGACGTGCGCGTTGGCCGTCGGCGACGCGGTGCGTTCACCGTGCCAGCAGCAGAAGTGGTCCTCGAGCTCGAACTCCCAGAGGCGGTCCGGGGCGAGCGGCCTGCCGCGCCTGGCCAGGGTCGCCAGACCCGCACCGGTCGTGTCGGCGTCCGGCGGGAGCCCGGGGGCGCCGCCGATCGCGCCGGCCGCGAGGCTCTGCTCCAGATCGGCCATGACCGGCTCCGGCACGCGTACGTCGAGACCCGCGCCGATCAGCGCCCCGATCACCCAGATCCGCTCGAACCGGTAGAGCGGGTAGGTGCCGGGCAGCGCTCCCCCGTACGCGGCGACCGCCGACTCCAGGAAGGAGATCGAGGCGGGTTCGGCGATCGGCGGGGTGCCGAGCCAGGCGGCCGTGGCGGCCGGGGAGCAGCCGACCGCGCCCCCGGCGGGCCTGACCGTGCGCGCCTGCCGGGCGAGCGGCCCCATGATCTCCAGCGAGTGCCACAACTTGGCGGTGACCTCGCCGGTCGCGCGCAGGCGTTCGCGGGCGAGTGCCAGTGTCCCGGGGTCCGAGCCGCGGGGCAGGGGCAACGTGCCGGAGGCCCACGCGTCCAGGCCCGTGATCGGCTCCGCGGTGAGCCGGTCGAGGTGCGCGTTCAGATCGGCGACGAGCGCGGGGGCGATCAGCTCGGCGGCCACCAGGTCGGGGAGCGCGACGCCGCCGTCGAGCAGCGCTCGCAGCGCGGCCAGGCCCCGGGCGGCGGAGGCGGCGATCCGGCCCGCCCCCGCGCCGCCCTCGCGGGAGAGGGTCAGCAGCGCCTCGGTGGCGCTCAACGTCGGGACGAGCGCGTATCCGCCGGTCCCGCCCCAGGTCCCGTCGGGCCGCTGGTGGTCCAGCAGGAAGGCGAGCCGGTCCGCGCGGCCGGCCAGCCAGGGCGCCAGGGTCGTCACCCGGCCGGTGTCGTAGAAGGACGGCGAGCTCTCCCCCAGCGGGCGGACCGTCAGGCTGGCCAGCACGTCGTCGGCGGCGATCGGCTCAAGCATGTTCTTCCTTCCAGGTGTGGCCCGCGTCGGCCAGCTGGTACATGCGGATGCCCCAGGTCATGATCCGGTCCAGGGCGACGGCGGCCGGGGTCCCGGCGAGGGGACGCAGTCCCGCGCGGCACCGGGCCACATGGCGGGCCAGCCGCTCGGCGACCTCCGCCTGCGACAGGCCCAGGGTGAGCGCGTCCACGGTCCCCTCGGCCCGTTCACGGTCATGTCCGCGCAGGTCGTTGGCCAGCCGTACGGCCGTCGAGGCGTCGCGGAGCGGTTGCCGCAGGGCCGGGAGCCAGGCGCGCACGTCCTCGGGGTCCATCGCCGACCAGGCCGCCGTCGCCTGCATGGCCAGGCCGATGCTGCCGCGGGCGTGCCGCAGGTACTCCTCGACGCCGGGAGCCCGCCCGCCCGCGGCGACCGCGTCGGCGGCCCGCCGTTCGAAGAGGGTTCCGCGCAGGTGCTCGACGGCCGCGCGCCGCCACCAGGCCGCGACGGGCCCGGTGACGCGGTCGCGCAGGTCGGCGAGGGAAGCGGCCAGGGCGTCGCCGGGCTCGGGGTCGCCTCCCTCGACGACCGCCAGGCAGCGCGCGACCCCGGCCTCGACGCTGTCGTCGGCGCTGTCGTCGGCGCTGTCGTCGGCGCTGTGCGGGACGGCTCGGGGGGCGTCCGACCAGGCGTCGACGGCCAGCAGCCAGGCCGCCGTCCCGGCCAGGAGCAGGCAGGCGTCGGCGTCGAGCCAGGGCGTGCAGGTGGCCGCCGTCAGGCAGCAGAGGGGAATCACGGCCGGGTCGAAGGGCGGGCCGTGCCGCTCGGCCCATCCGGTCAACACGCCCATCGTGTCGAGGGCGGCGGTCGCGGCGTCGGCGGCGGCCACGACGTTCAGCGACCGCTGCGCCTCGAACGGCCCCGCTTCCAGGTCCGCCAGGCCGAACAGGCGCGGGTCCGGCACGTGCGCGCCAGCGGCGCCAGCGGCGTCAAGGGTGTCAGGGGTGTCAGGGGTGTCAGCGGTCACGGCGGGCGGCCCAGGAAGCGAGCAGGGCGAACTCGGCACGAGCGGCGGCCGACATCGGCCCGGCCCGTTGCACGCAGGCCAGGGCGGCGTCGATCTGTGACTCGGCCTCGCGCTCGGCCGCCTGCCTGCCGCCGGCGCGCTCGATCACGTCGCCCATCAGCACGATCTCCTCAGCGGTGGGCGGATCGTCGCGGCGGTACACCTCGGCCAGCCAGTCGCCCGGCTCGCCCGGCCGGGCCAGCGCCGCGAGCACCGGCAGCGTCTTCTTCCGCGCGGCCAGGTCGTTGCCCACCGGCTTCCCGGTGCGGTCGGCCCTGCCCCAGATCCCGAGCAGGTCGTCGGCGCATTGGAAGGCGACGCCCAGATGGCGGCCGAACCGATCCAGCTCCTCCGCCTGGCGTGCGGACGCGCCGCCGAGCAGGGCTCCGACGGCACAGGCCGCCCCCAGCAGCGCCCCGGTCTTGCCCTCGGCCATCGCCCGGTACTCCTCGACGGTGATCGAGTCGCGGCTCTCGAAGGCCACGTCCTGGCTCTGGCCGCGCATCAGGTCGGCCAGCGTGCGGATCATCACCTCGATCGCGGCCGGCTCGCCGGTCTCGGCCAGCACTTCGAGCGCCAGCGCCCACAGCGCGTCTCCGGCCAGCACGGCCCGGCCCACGCCGAAGCGCACCCACGCCGCCGGACGGTGCCGGCGCGTGCGATCGTCGTCGATCACGTCGTCGTGCAGCAGCGAGAAGTTGTGCACCAGCTCCACCGCCACCGCGCCGGCGACCGCCTGCCGCGCGTCGCCGCCCGCCGCACGGGCTCCGGCCAGCGCGAGCGACGGCCGCAGCGACTTGCCGCCCGCGGCGGCGGAGCCCCGCGACCAGCCGAAGTGGTACTCCGCCACCTGCCGTACGGGGTCGGGCAGGGTTTCGACCGCCTGGCGCAGGGCCGGCCGCACCAGCTCCTCGACGTCGCGGGCCAGGGTCAGGCCGGGCGACGTCAGGCTGAAGGCCGGGCCGGGCGCGGCGTCGTGCCTTCGCGGGGGGATCGGCGCGCGGCCGTCCGGTCGTTCCGACGACAGTGTCTTTCCAAACTCAGGCGACATCTCGGTCTCCTCAAGGGGGCCCGCCGGGACGCGGCCAAGCCTCATCCGCGCTCCTTGAGATCGGCTGGCGAGGACGCGCCGCTCACCGATCCCCCGGGCGCGGGAGGCCACTGGTCATCCGCAGGTGTTCACAACCGGGCCGCAGGGACGCCGGGGAGCCTGGCCGGGCGGCGAGCCCCTGCTCGCTCCATGAACCCCACCCGAGGAGACGAAGCCATGAGAACCTCCCCCGAACGGGTCCCGCCCGGCCGCCGGGCCGGCCTGCGCAGGTCAGGGGTGTGACCGGCATGGACCTCTACGACGTCCAGGACGTCCTGCGCTCCATCGACGCGCATCCCGTGCCGGTGCTCCTCGCGGGGGCGGTCGCCAACACCGGCGCGTACATCATGTACCTCGAAGGCATCCGGCTGGGGTTCAGGCAGCGCACGTACGCGATCCCGGTGTTCGCCAACATGTACTTCTTCGCCCACGACGTGGTGTTCGTCGGGCTCTTCGCGCACTGGTTCTCCGAGATCGACCATTGGCTGTTCAAGCTGTTCTGGGGCGCTCTGCTGGTGTTCGCCGTGCTGGAGTGCGTCGTCCACTACCAGACGATCAGGTTCGGGCGTCGCGAGCTGTCGCCGGGTCTCAGCCCACGGCAGTACGTCGCGGGCTACGTGGCCGTGCAGGCGGCGGTCGTCGTCCTGTTCTGGTTCCTCTACAGCAACCTCGGCGACCCGCTGTTCCTGGTGACCTTCTCCACCACGATCGTGGTCGCCGTCGCCTGGTACATCCCGCTGCTGCTCAGGCGCGGCGGCCGCGAGGGGCAGTCGCTCCTGCTCGCGAGCGGCCTGGTGCTGCTGAACGGCTACTTCCTGCTGTTCCTGCCCCAGCTGTCGGACGCCTTCAGAACCCCCGTCCACTACGTCACCGGCGCGACCGTGGCCGTGGTGACCCTGGTCTACCCGTGGCTGCTCACGCGGTACCCGGTCGCTGCCACAGGCCGACCATCTCGGCGTACAGGGGCGACCGGGTCATCAGCTCCTCGTGGGAGCCGGTGAGCACGGCGGTGCCGTCCATCAGCACGATCCGCCGCGCCCTTCGCGCGGAGCTGATCCGATGCGCGATCACGACGAGGGTGCCGGGCCTGGCGGCGAACGCCAGCTCGGCCCTCGCCTCGGCGGCCGGGTCCAGGTGGCACGTCGCCTCGTCGAGGACGACCAGGCGGGCCGGGGAGGCGTACGTCCGGGCCAGGGCGACTAGCTGCCGCTCACCGGCCGACAGCGTGGACGGCTCGTCGATCACGGCGTCCAGGCCGCCGAGGCGTTCGACGAGCGGCCCGGCCCCCACCTGGTCGGCCGCCTCGCGCAGGCTCTCGTCCTCGGCACGGGTGCGGCAGAGGTAGGCGAGGTTCTCCCGGACCGTCCCGGCGAACACGTACGCCTCCTGCGGCACGAGCGCCGTCATGGCCCGCGCCTCGTGCTCGGCGATCGACGGCAGAGGCACGCCGCCGAGCCGGATCCCGCCTCCGGTGGGCTGCCGGAGCCCGGTGAGCAGCATGGACAGCGTGGACTTGCCGATGCCGCTGGGGCCCACGACGGTCAGGTGCTCGCCTTCACGGATCGTAAGGTCGAGGTCGCGTACGACGGGGGTCGCCTGCGGCGCGTAGGCGAAGCTCAGCCGCTCCGCCCGTAACTCGTGACCGCTCGGGGAGAGATGCCCGCCGGGCGGGACCGGGACGGCCGGGACGTCGATGGTCTCGGCGATCCGGCGTGCCGCGACGGCGAGCGCCACGCCCCAGCCCCCCACCGTGCTGACCAGCGCGCGCAGGGCGGGATCCAGCCCGGTGGCCAGGTAGGTGACGGCTCCGACGACCTCCCCGGCGCTGAGCCGGCCGTCCTGGATCAGCGGCCGGGCGACGGCCAGCAGGCCGAGCAGCGGGAGGTGCGCGCCGACGGCGACGACGAGACGCCGGCCGAACACCGCCCGCGCGAGCGCCCTGGTGGCCGTCGCCTGGGCGGTGACCGCCGGTTCCAAGGTCGCGTACGCCTGGCTCCCGGCCCCGCAGGCGGCGACGTCGCGCAGGCCGGTGAGGATCGGGGTGGCCTGGGCGGTGAGCGCCTCGTCGGCGAGGATCAGCTCGCGCTGGCGGGCCATGAGCACCCGGAGCAGCCTCGCGAACACGGCCAGCGCCACGAGCACGGGCCCGGCGGCGATGGCCGCGACCAGCGGCGAGAGCGCCAGCAGCCCGCCCAGCGCGGCGACCAGGGCGATGCCCAGCGAGCGGCTGCTGCGCAGCAGCGCGGACACCAGGTTCCGCAGCATGTCCACCTGCTCGGTGAGCCGGGTGGCGGCGGCCGGGTCGGGGCGTTCGGCCGTACGGGCGGCGCGGGTGACGGCGGCGGTGACCACGGCGCGCACGAGGTCGTCGCGCAGCGGCTCCACGACGGCGGCCAGGTGCGGGAACATCAGCCGGGTGGCCACGGCCCTGCCCAGCATGGCGATGCCGAGAAGGGCGAGCCAGGTCAGGCCCCTGGCCGGGTCGCCGATCAGGAAGCCCTGGTCGATGGCGAGGGCGATGAGCAGCCCGGACAGCCAGGCCGGGCCGGCTTCGACCAGGGCCCAGGCCATCGCCATGGCGAGCGGCCGCCTGCGGCGGCGCAGCAGGGTGAGCAGGAGTTCGCGTCCGCTCGTGGTGGACGCGTCCTGCGCCGGGGCGGGCCGGCGGGGGCCCGCCTGCGGGGGGCGGGTCAAGGACGGGCCTGCCACTGGTTCTCCTTCCCGGCCGCCCCACCGCTGATCGCCCGGGCGCCGGCTGGTTCGGTGCGGTCCGATGGGGTGTCCGATGGTTCGGTGTCCGATGGTTCGGTGTCCGATGCGAAGAGGGCGCGGTAGGCGGGGTCGTGCCAGAGGGTCTGGTGGGTGCCCTGGGCGCGGATCCGGCCGCCGTCGAGCCAGACGACCCGGTCAGCCCGGCCCGCGGTGGTGGCGCGATGGGCGACGACGAGCCGGGTGGACCCGTGCATGCCCGTCACCAGCGTGCGGGTCACCTGCGCCTCGGTCACGGTGTCGAGACTGGAGGTGGCGTCGTCCAGGATGGTCAGGCGGGGGCGCCGTACGAGTGCGCGTGCCAGGCCCAGGCGTTGGAGCTCGCCGCCGGACAGCGGCGCGGCGTCGGCGGGCGTCCGGTAGCCGTCCGGGAGGCGGAGGACGACGTCGTCGATGTGCGCGGCCCGCGCGGCCCGCCGGACGGCCTCCCGGTCGATCCCCGGGACGCCGTAGCCGATCGCGGAGGCGAGGTCGCCGCCGAGGAGCACGGGACGCTCGAAGGCGTAGGCGACCGCCTCCCGCAACGCGTCCGCGTGGACGGCGGCGAGGTCGTGCCCGTCGAGCAGCACCGTTCCCCGGTCGGGGTCCATCAGCCGCCCGGCCAGCAGCGCCAGCGTGGTCTTGCCGGCCCCGGACCGCCCGACGACGGCGGTCAGCGCTCCGGCGGGGATCTCCAGGTCGACGCCGTCGAGGAGGACGGCGTCCGCGCGGGTGACGGTGACGCCGCGGAACGACACCGCCCCGGGACCGGCGGGCAACGGACGGGTTCCGGGGGCCGGGGACGACAACGCCAGCACCTCCGCCACCCGCCGCGCCGCGGACCGGGCGTTGGCCAGCCCCATCAGCCCGTCGACCTGGCCGAGGAGTCCCAGGCCGAGTGCGGTGTAACCGGCCACGGACAGCAGCTGTCCCGGCTCCAGCCGGCCGTCCAGGAGACCCAGCCCGGCCACCGCCAGGACCAGCACCTCCACCAGCGGCAGCAGCAGTGTGAGCTGCAACACGCTGCGCGCCTGGGCCCGCCACAGCCCGTGCCCGGCCTCCGACAGGTCCGCCATCGGCGCGAGCACCCGGGTGATCTCGCGGTCGGCGGTCCCCGACGCCCGGATCGTACGGATGCCGGCCAGCGCGTCGGTGAGCCGCGCGGCGAGCCGGCCCTGAGCCTCCTGGTAGCGGCCGTGCAGCCCGGAGACGCGGGCCACGAACAGTCGCATGATGATCGCCGCGACCGGCACGGCGGCCACGAAGGCGGCGCCCGTCCGCCAGTCGGTCACCAGCAGCGCGACGATCCCGCCGGCCGAGGTGAGCACCCCCGTCGCCATGGACAGCAGCGTCAGCGGGACGGAGGCCACGGTGGCGGTGTTGTTCACCAGGCGGTTGGCCAGTTCGCCGACGGGATGGGCCCGGGTCCCCGCGACTCCGAGCGTCAGGACGTGGGCGACGAGCCGCACGCGCAGGGCTGACGTGGCGGACGCGGCGCAGGCCGCCCCCGCCAGCGCCACCACGAGATCGGCGCACACCGTGGCCGCCAGGACGAACGCCGTCAGCCAGGCGGCCCGGCCGCCCTCACCGGCGAGAACACCGTCCACGGCGGCGGCGAGCACGGCGGGCGTGGCCAGCGCGGTGGCCGAGCACACGAGGGCGGCCGACGCCGTCACCGCCAGCGGCCCCCACGCCCCGCGCGCCGTGGACCTCAGAAGCCGGTCGGCGTGCCTGTACGTCGCCTGATGCTGCGGCACGCCCGGTACCTGATCCGACATCGTCTCCTTCTCGGACGTCTTTCGTGTCGTGGTCGGTTCGTTCGCGGCCCTCAGCGCTCACCTGGGAGGCCGCCGATGTGCGGTGAGGCCCGGGACAGGCGCCCCGGGCCTCACCTCATTCAGCTGTCCGTCCGGTCATCACCCGGTACGCCGCAGGCGTCCCGGACGGCTCAGTACCAGCCGCCGGTGGTGGTGATCGTCTGGGTGTTCATGGTGGACCCGCTGCAGTTGACGCTCACGTCGAAGCAGGTCATGTCGCAGTACATGAGGCCGGCCTCGTCGGCGGTCGGCAGCATGTCCAGGGCGGAGACGTTCAGCTCCATGGCAATTCCCTTCCCTATGGTGGTGAGCGGGCGGCCGCCTCGTGCGGCGCCCCTTTTCACGGCCGGTCCCGGAGCGCGTCCGTACCGGCCGAGCCGGTGAGCTACGCGCCTGGTCCGGCGCGGAGGAAGTCGACGACGCGGTCCAGGACCGTTGTGTCGCGGACGTCGTGCTGCAGGTCGTGGCCCCCGCCGGGGACCTCCAGATAGGTCGGTGCGGCGCCCTCGGGCCACTGGGCCGCGCGCAGACGCGCGTACAGACGGCGGGAGTGCTCGACGGGGATGATCGGGTCGGCGTCGCCGTGCACGATGAGCAGCGGCAGCCGCATGCGGTCGGCGAGCCGCAGCAGGTCGCGGGGGCCGAGTTCGTCGTCGAGGTCGGTGCGTCCGCCGAGCCGGTCCAGCAGGGCGCGTACCGAGGGCGGGCCGTCCGCGTACAGCTCCCGTCCGGACAGGAAGGGCGCGACGACCGCGGCGCGCGACCACAGGTCCGACCGGGCGGCGCAGGCCAGCAGCGCGAGGTACGCGCCGTAGCTGGCCCCGTACAACATCGGCCGGGGTTCGCCGGGGTCGCGGGCGGCGGCCAGCGCGTGGCCCAGGGCGAGGACGTCGGCGAGGTCCGGGCCGCCCCAGGCGTCGCGGATGGCGTCACGGTGGGCGGCTCCGTAGCCGGTGCTGCCGCGCTGGTTGGGCGCGACGACGGCGACGCCCGCCCTGGACAGGCGCTGGAAGAGCGGTTCGTGGGCGAACCGCCAGGCGGCCTCGGGGCCGCCGTGCAGCGCGACCACCACCCGGCGGCCGGCCGCGGGATCGCCGTACACGATCGCCTCGATCGGCCCCGCCGCCCCCGGGTAGGACCGCACCCGGGCCGGGGACGTCTCGCCGTCCGCGGCCGGCGGCCGCGACACGGAGCAGCCGGCGATGCCGACCAGGCCGGCGGGGCGGCCGGGCGCACTGTGGACCAGGTGCAGCCCGCCCGTGCTCCAGCGGGCGGCCGGATGGATCACCCCGGCGGGCAGGCCGGCCTCGGCGCCGGTGTCCTCGATCAGATCGTACAGGACGAGGTGGGAGCGGGTGCGGCGGTTCACCGCGAGGGCCAGCCGCCGTCCCGAGGGGTTCAGCGCCAGCGGCGTCACCTCGCCGTCGAAGGCGTTCAGCCGTTCGGGGTGGCGGGTGGGCCCGTCGTCGTCGCGGTCGCGGACGCCCAGGCGGTACGCGCCCTCGCGGCGCACGGCCGTCAGCAGCACGCCCGCGCCGGGGGCCGCCAGCAGGACGTACTCGTCGCCCGCCGGCCCGGCCAGCGGGGTGAGGAGGCCGTTCGAGGTGTCCAGGACCACGGTGGCCGGTCCGGCCCCGGCCCTGGTCAGGGCGAGCCGGTGGCCGGCCGCGTCGAGCCAGATCCCGCCCCTGACCGGGTACGGCGCCGTGGCGATGCGCTCCGGGCGTTCCGGCCGGCCGGACAGGCGCCACACCGAGGTGCGACCGTCGGCGCCGGTGGCCAGCGCCAGGGCGGCGATCCCCGGGGCCGCGCCCGCCACGACCCTGACCACGCCGCCGCGGAAGACCGCCAGCTCGTGCTCCTCGGCGTGCGCGTCGTCGTGCGACGACGCGGTGACCAGCGTCAGGCGGTGCCCGTCCGCTCCGGCGCGGCACAGCAGCACGTCGCCGCCGTCGGTGGGCGTCGGCACGCTCGCCGAGGTCTCGCCGGCGCGGGTGGGGAGGGTCCGCGGGCGTGCGCCGGCGACGTCCCACACCTCGGGGACGAGGTGGCCGCGCCGGGCGAGGCAGGCGACGTACCGGCCGTTCCCGGAGAACCGGAAGTTGATGCGGGTGACGTCGGGCAGGTGGCCCTTCTCCGCTGTGGTGACGTGGCCGCTCATCGGGCGAGCCAGCCGGAGTCGTCGTCCGCCGTCCAGGGGCGGGGCCCGCCGTGCCGGAGCCTGTCCAGGAAGCTCAGGACGCCCGCCAGCCCGGTGTTCCAGCCGACGCCCGTCGCCGTCCCTCCCTCGTCCGGCGTGACCAGCGACCCGCCGCGCACGACGGCGCGGCTCCACAGGACCGCGGCCAGCTCCTCGGCCTGCGCCCGGTAGCCGGGCTCGTCCAGGAAGGCGGCCAGGTCGAGCAGGAACTGCCCGTCACCGGCCAGGCCGTGGCAGGCCGAGGTGCCCGAGGCCAGGCGGCGGGCGTACACGGTGGCCGCGGCGCCCTCGGCGGCCTGCCGGAAGCGCGGGTCGCCGGTGGCCGCGTGCAGGCGGACGAGGAACGTCCCGATCCCCGACGATCCGCTGCACCAGTGCGGGATCCTGCCGCCGCCGCCGGGAGAGTCCGGCCACCAGGTCGTGCCGTCGCGATCCTCCGCCGCGGCCAGCAGCGTCTCCCCTGCCTCCACGGCGGTCTCCAGGCAGTCCGCGCGATCCAGCGCGGTGCCGGCGGCCAGCAGGAACGTCGCGATCCCCGCGACCCCGTGGGCGAAGCCGTAGTGCACGAGGCCGGCCAGCGTGGAGTCGAAGTCGGCGGGGACGGGCCACAACACCGCACCGTCGGTGTGCCGGGCCGCCTTGATCAGGGCGTCGGCGCACTCACCGGCGCGGTCGCCGAAGCGGGCCTCGCCGGTCTCCCGCCGGAAGTGCAGCAGGGCCAGCCCCGCGCCGGCCAGGCCATGGCACACGTCCGGGTTCGGCCAGGTCACCGGCAGGGTGAGCGCCATCTCGACGCCCGCGGCGCGGACGGCCTCGTCGCCGAGCCGGCGTCCCGCCTCGAACAGGCCCCAGGCGATGCCGGCCCGGCCGAAGTACAGACCGGGGGACGGCCGGTGCTCCCCCTCCAGACGGCGGATCGTCCAGGCCGCGGCCTCCCGCAGGACCGTGCCGGCATCGTCGCGCGCCTGCGGGGTGAGCGCCCGGTCACCCGCGAGGACGGACGCCAGCAGGTGCAGCACCCCCGCCGAGCCGTACTGGACGGCACACGGATCGGCCGTCGCGCCGAACCCGGAGGCGGGCCACAGGGCGCCCGCGGGCCGGGAGGCGGCGAGCGCCTCCGGTGACATCGCGCGCCGGAGGTGGGCGATGCCGTCGTGGAGGAGGCGATCCTGGCCGGGCCCGTCCAGGCGGCGGACGTCGGCCGCCACGGACGGCACGTCGCGTCCGGACAGCTCGCCCAGGAACTCCTCCGCCCGGCGCAGGTCCCACCGCTCCTCGGGGTCCTCCGCCATCAGGCCGAGCAGCAGGGGCGCCATCGCGGTCGCCACGGGATCACCGGCGGTGGCGACGCCCACCAGCGTGGCCAGCCGCGCGTCGCGTGACCGCCCGCCGAGGGGGTCGTCGTCCAGCAGCATCGGCGTGGACGCGGTGCACAGGTGGTACAGCGTCGCGCCCAGCGCGTACAGGTCGGCGGCGCGGCCGGGCGCGGGCGCGTGCACGGCGGCGGCGCGCTGCTCGGGAGCCGCGTAGCCCGGCGTGTGGCTCCGCTGGACGACCGTGCCGGGCACGGCGGCCAGTTCCAGGTCGATCAGCCGGCATTCGCGCTCGGGCGTGACCATGACGTTGTTCGGCGTCAGGTCGCGCAGCACGTACCCCTGGTCGTGCACGGTGGAGACCAGGGCCACCAGACTCCTGGACAGGCGCAGGACGATCTCCTGCCAGGCCGCGTCCGAACCGGCGCGGCGGTGCTCGCCGGCCCAGCTGCCCAGCGCGGTCCCGGGCAGGAGTTCCTGGGCCAGGAACAGGTTGCCGTCCTGCTCGAAGAGCGCCACCTTGCGCGCCGTGACGCCCGGCGGGCCGAACAGGTCGAGCATGTGCGCCTCGTGACGGAGCAGATCACGCATGTCGCGCCCGTCGATCGTCGCGCCGAGGTGGGGGCGGGCCTGCTTGACGACCACCTCTCCCCCCTCGTGCCGGTCCTCGGCCAGGAACACGCCGCCCTTGGCGCTGTGCCGGATCGCCTTGCGCACCACGAACCGGCCGGCGAGCAGCACCTGCTCCGGGCGGGCGGAACCCTGCACCGGCTGTTCCGGCTCGAACGGGCACGCCGCCCATGCCGGCGGGGAGTACCACGCCTCGCGCCGGTCGATCTCCTTGGTGCCGTCGGGCGCGGTCAGCCGGGAGACGTAGGCGCCGTCGTGACCGAGTTCGCTCGGGGCGGCGAACACCCCGTAGCGGTAGTGCACGAGACTGCCCGGCCGGTAGGCGCGATCGGACAGGATCGGCGGCCCGCTCAGGGCGTAGGTGGCCGCGTGCAGGTCCTCGGCGATCAGCACGGCGGTGCGGTCGTCCGGCGGGTACACGGTGACGAACTTGCCGACCGAGCCGCGCGGCGTCTCCCGGGACAGGAGTCCGGTCACCTCATGAAGGCCGGAGGCGAACTTGAACGCGCACCGGTGGCGGCCCAGCACCTCGACGACCCGGGTCAGCACCAGGGGCGCCGACAGCGGGGTGGCCGACACGTGCAGCTTCCAGCCCTGCGCCCGCTGGACGGAGTCCACCGGGGTCACGTAGGTCCACGGAGTGCCGGGGTGGATCTCCCAACCCGCGATCTCCTGCTGCCCGGTCGCCTGTTGCCCGGTCACCCGCGCCAGTGCCGCCCTGGCGACGTCCTGGAGCAGGAGACGATCCCCCTCGGGGCGCTCACCGTTGTCCATGGGCTCACTTCCGTCCTCGCGTCTGTGCCGTTCCCGTTCCGCGCGGCGTCGCGCGGAACGGGGACGAAGGTACGGCGAGGAGTTGTGGCCGGCTTGTGGCCGAGCCCGGCGTACCGGACCGCCGGGATCGCCCGGAGCGGCCGGTCGCCACAAGTGATTCCAAGGTTCTGCCAGGACGGGGACGGCGAACCGTCACCGTCGTACGAAGGCGCCTCCTCCGGCGCCGCTGCCGTCAGTACACGTCGAACATCACCAGCCCCTCCACCACGGTCCTTCCGCAGCCGGTGAATCCGCAGCTCATCATGCAACCGGAGAGCTGGGCCTCCTCGTGGGCGGGAAGCATGTCCAATGCGAAGATGTCGAGTTCCATGCGGACGACTGTTCAGCACCGGCCTTGTGGCTCACATGTGGCCGGGGGTGAGAACTCGCGGACGGCTCACTTCTCGGCGATGAACCCGTGGTACCGGCCCATCCAGTACGGCAGCAGGTACGAGGTGCCGTCGTTCTCGCCGTGGCCGTCGCCGCCCTGGTCCAGCTTGTACGGGTCGTGGTTCCAGTGGCTGATCACCCGCTCGTCGATCGGGAGCACGGTGCCGCTGCGGAGCATGCCGAGCTTCTTCGGGTCGGCGTCGGGCCGGATGTGCCGGCCGAGGTTGACGATGTCGAGGCGCTGGCTGTTGCTCTGCTTCCAGTCGATCATGTTGATCGGGAAGCGCTTCAGCGTGTCGATCGACTGCTCCAGCCAGGGCCCGGTCATCTCCAGCGGGAAGGGGCCGTAGGCGTCGGTCCAGACCTGGTCCTTCAGCGTGACGCCGGCGATGAAGTTGAAGAACGGGTTGAGCTCGTACTGCTCCTGCTGCCAGTAGTCGTAGAGGGAGCGGGCCCAGGTGGCCTTCAGGTCGGCGTCCTGTTCGTAGCGGAGCAGGTGGTAGTAGTTCATGAACGCCATCTCGTCGTCGGACTGGTTGCCGCCGCCGACGCCCGGGGTGACCTTGGGCTGCTGGGTGTTCAGGTCGTAGCCGTGCTCGTCGATGAGCTTGGCCTTGGCCTGCGCGTACTTTTCTGGATTTTTCGCGACATGCTCGGCGATGGTGAGGAAAGTGATGATCGTCTGGCTGTTGAGGCCGCGTTCCTCCCTCCGCCACGGGTTGCCGTTGAGCTCCTTCGGGTTGAAGAAACCCCAGCGGGTGGGCTTGCCGTCATGGTCGACCAGCGAGAAGTCGTGGTCGATCAGGTGGTCGGTGAGCCTGGTGATCACACCCGCCACCTCGTCCTTCTCCGCGCCGGTCGCGACCAGGTCGTGGTAGAGCGCGTAGAGGAAGTAGTGGCCGACCAGCTCGTCGGAGCTGGCGTCGGTCTTCCAGAACCACTTGCCGTCGGCGCTCCTGGGCCAGCGCGGGACCAGGATCTTCCAGTACGCGTCGCCCTTCTGCTTGTCGCGGTCGTGCTGCTCGTTGTCCTTGATGTTGGGGTCGGTGGCGGTGGTCTCCAGGATCGTGCGGGCGATGAAGCCCTTGGGCGCCGGGTCGGTGCCCGCCTGGGTGACGTCGCCGAGGAACTTCAGCGCCTCGAACGCCTTGCGCGCGTTGGCCTTGGCCGTGCCGTCCTTGGTGGCGGCGTACCTGAACGCCTCGGCCGCGCCGTACATGCCCGTCCAGAGGCCGTCGTTGTCGCTCGCGCCCTGGCCGTACTGGGTCAGGTCGCCCGGCCTGGCCAGCCCGATGCCCTCGACGAAGCCGTACGGGGTGCGCTTGTGCCGGGCGTCGATGGCCTGCTCGTAGACGGCCGCCTTCTCCGCCAGCGTGGTCCGGCGGGCCTCGATGACGCCGGCGGCCGTGGCGGTGCCGAAGTAGGCGTTGGCGTTCCCGTCCACGGTGATCGCGGCGACCGCGTCGTCGGGCAGCCAGCGGCGGCCCTGCCGGTACTCCCAGGTGACGCCGTCGAAGTGCACGGCGCCCTTGGCCGTGCCGAGCCAGACGTCGCCGCCGGCGCCGGGGGCGATCGCGGTGAAGCCGAGCATGGGCAGCCCTTCGGCGGGGCCGTACTGCTTGAGCGTGGCGCCGTCCCGCAGCGTGAGGCCGGTGGGGCCGGCCAGCCAGAGGCGGCCCTTGGAGTCGTAGGCCAGGTGGGTGGTGCCGGGGGCGGGTGAGATCTGGGCCCACGACCGGCCGGTGTGCTCGAAGACGCCGGTGGCGGTGGCGACGGCGACGGCCCCGGATGCGGCGCGGGCGGCGGCGGTGGCCTGTCCGGGCAGCCGGTCGGGACGCCACGAGCCGCCGGGCCCCTTGCGGTAGAGGCGGTCGCCTTGGACGAGGATCACGTCGTCGCCGCCGAGCAGCAGGGCCGTGGCCGGATCGACGCCCGGCGGCAGCCGATCGGCGCCCTTGGCGACCTCGTCGCCCTCCCCCGCCTTCTGGCCGGCCTTCGCCGCGTTCCTGATCGTCAGCAGGCCGCCGGCGGTGAGGGCGACGAGGTCGTCGCCGCGCCAGACGACCTTGTGGGCGGCGGTGGCCGACAGGGAGGTCCAGGCGCCGGCGGCGTACCGGGCCAGGCCCTTGTCGTGGGCGGCGGCGACGACGCCGCCGGGGCCGGCCGCGAGTGCGGCGATCCTGCCTTGCGGAGCCGGCAGCGTGGCGCCGACCTGGAGGACGAAGGGGTCGACGACCGTGGCGGCCGAGGCGGGTGCGGCGGTGACGGCCGGTCCCGCGCCGAGCGCGACGGTCGCGGCGAGCAGGAGGTTCTGGAGTCGTGCCATGGGGTTCCTCCGGATGAGGGGGCTGCGAGATACAGTAAAGAGTCTTTATTGCATCCGGGCAAGAGTCTTTACTAGAATTCGGGCCATGTCCCAGCATGCGACGCTCACCACCCTGCGCGAGATCAACGCGTCCGTGGTCCTGGAGGCCATTCGAGCCGACCCGCCGATCTCACGGGCCGAGGTGAGCCGCCGCACCGGCATGACCAAGCCGACGGTGGCCAACGCCCTCGACCTGCTCGCCTCCGCCGGCCTGGTCCGCCAGGCCGAACCGCCCGGCGAGATGCATTACGGCGCCGTCTACTTCGAGCCGGTCCACACGCTGGCCCACGTCCTGGCCCTGGACATCGGCACCCGCTTCGTCCGCGGCGCGCTGTGCGACCTGCGCGGCACGATGCTGGCCAGGCACGACGAACGCATCGACGACTCCGACCCGGCGACGATCCTGCGCGCCGCCGTGGCCGTCCGCGACACCCTGTCCCCCGGCGGCCCGGCGGCGGGCGGCGGGGGGATCGAGCTGGTCGCGGCCGGGGTGCCGGGCGTGGTGGATCCCGAGGAGGGGGTCATCCGGCAGAGCAACCGGCCCGCGCTGGAGGGCATGGCGATCCGGTCCGGGCTGGAGGCCGCGCTCGGCGTGCCGGCCGAGGTCGAGACCGACGTCAACCTGGCGGTGATCGGCGAGCACGCCCTGGGCGCCGGGCGTGGGGTCGCCGACTTCGCGTTCCTGTCCATCGGCGCCGGCGTCGGGGCCGGGCTGATCCTGGGCGACCGGGCCCATCGAGGGCATCGGGGGGCCGCCGGCGAGGTCGACGACCCCGCCCCCGGCGAGGACGAGCTGCCCGACAGCCCCTCGGGGGACGCGCTGATGAAATGGGCCCGCGCCTGGATCGCGGCAGGTCTGCGCGACGGCGACACCACGCTGCGGCTCGACGCCACGCCGGAGGCCATCTTCGCCGCCGCGTCCCGGGGGGACGGGCTGGCCTCGGCCATCGTCGCCGAGGAGGCCCGGCGGATCGCGTCGCGGATCGCCACCATCTCCCGGGTCGCCGACGTCGAGCTGGTCGTGCTCGGCGGGGGCATCGGGCTGGCCTGCGCGAGCATCCTGCCGGAGATCGGCGCCGCGCTGGCGGGCATGCTGCGCCACCCGCCCGCCGTCGAGGTCTCGGCGCTGGGCAACGCGCCCGTGCTGACCGGCGGCCTGGCCCACGGCACGCGTCTGCTCAGGGAGTCGGTCGCCACCCGCCGCATCTCGGCCGCGGCCAAGGTCTCCGCGGCGGCCAAGGCCGCCGGTTCCGGGGCGGAGGCCCGATGAAGGTCACCGTCGTCGGCGGCGGCTCCACCTACACCCCCGAGCTGGCCGGCGGCCTGGCCGCCCTGGAGCTGGACGAACTCGTCCTCATGGACCCCGACGAGGAACGCCTCGCCGTCGTCGGCGGCCTGGCCACCCGCATGCTGCGCGGCAGGGCCGGACGCGTCCGGCTCACCACCGGCCTGGACGAGGCGGTCGAAGGCGCGGACGCCGTGCTGCTGCAGTTACGCGTCGGCGGCCAGCGAGCGCGGCACGGCGACGAGACCTGGCCGCTGGAGTGCGGCTGCGTCGGCCAGGAGACCACCGGCGCGGGCGGCCTGGCCAAGGCCCTGCGGACGATCCCCGAAGTGCTGCGCATCGCCGACCGGGTCCGCGCCCTCGCCCCCGGCGCCTGGCTGATCGACTTCACGAACCCCGTCGGGCTGGTCACCCGCGCCCTGCTCGACGCCGGTCATCGCGCCGTCGGCCTGTGCAACGTGGCCATCGGGTTCCAGCGGCTGTTCGCCCGGCTGCACGGCTGCGCGCCCGCGGAGCTCACGCTGGGACATGCCGGGCTCAATCACTTGTCGTGGGAGCGTTCGGCGTGGGTGGACGGGGTCGACGTGCTGCCGGGGCTGATCGAGCGGCACGTCGCCGAGCTGGCCGCCGAGTGCGAGCTGCCCGCCGGGCTGATCACCGCTCTGGGCGTCGTGCCCTCCTACTACCTGCGCTTCTACTACGCCCACGACCAGGTGGTGGCCGAGCAGCTCGGGCGTCCGACGCGGGCGCAGGAGGTGCTGGAGCTGGAGCGGCGGCTGCTGGAGATGTACCCGGCGCTGGACGACAAGCCGGAGCTCCTGGAGCAGCGGGGCGGCGCGTTCTACTCGACGGCCGCGGTCGACCTGCTCGCCTCGCTGCTCCATGACCGGGGGGATGTGCAGGTGGTCAACGTCCGCAACGAGGGGACCCTGCCCTTCCTGCCCGCCTCGGCGGTGATCGAGACGCCGGCGCGGATCACCGCCGCCGGGGCCGTCCCGCTGGCCGTGCCGGCGGTGGAGCCCTTGCAGGCGGGGCTGATCGCGCACGTCAGCGCGTACGAGGAGCTGGCGGTGCGGGCGGCGTCCCGCCCTGATCGGGCGCACGTGGAGGCGGCGCTGCTGGCCCATCCGCTGGTGGGGCAGTACGACCTGGCGCAGGGGCTGGCCGACCGGCTGCTGGCGGCCCACCAGGTCTGGGCCTCGTGACCGGGCCCGCGGTCCTGGCGATCGACGCGGGCAACAGCAAGACCGACGTGGCGCTGGTCGGCGCCGACGGCGAGTTGCTCGCCTGGGTGCGCGGCGGCGGGTTCCAGCCGCACGGGCCGCGGCTTCCCGCCGCGATCGGCCTGCTCGCCGACCTCGTGGCGGCGGCCGTACGGCGGGCGGACCCGCCTCCGGACGGCGGCCGCCGCGGGTTCGTGGCCTCTCGGGTGTCGGCGTTCCTGGCGCACTGTGACCTGCCGGTCGAGCAGGAGATCCTGCAGCGGGCCGTCGAGGCGCGGGAGTGGGCGCCCCAGGTCGTCGTGGACAACGACACCTTCGCGATCCTGCGGGCGGGGGCGGACGTGCCGTACGGCGTGGCGGTGGTGTGCGGCGGCGGAATGAACTGCGTGGCGCGCGGCCCCGGCGGCCAGGTCGCCCGGTGGCCGGCGCTGGGCCGGCGCTCGGGCGACTGGGGCGGCGGGGAATGGCTGGGCGAGGAGGTGCTGTGGTGGGCCGTGCGCGACGAGGACGGCCGCGGCCCGCGCACCCTGCTGCGCCAGGCCGTGGCCGCCCGCTTCGGCCTGCCGGACGTCACCTCGGTGTGCGTGGGGTTCCACCTCGGGCACCTGCCCGAGGAGCGGCTGCACGAGCTGGTGCCGGTGCTGTTCGAGGTGGCGGCGGCAGGGGACGCCGTCGCCGTGTCGCTGGTGGAGCGTCTGGGCGACGAGGTCGCGGCCTGGGCGGGCGCGGCGATCGAGCGGCTGGACTGGGGCGGGGTGAGCGTGCCCGTCGTGCTCGGGGGCGGGGTGCTGGCCGGCCGGGACGCCCGGCTGCTGGCCCGGATCGGCAAGGGGCTGCCCGGGGTGGACGTCCGGGTGCTGGACGCGCCGCCGATCGTGGGGTCGGCCCTGCACGGGCTGGACCGCCTCGGCGCGACGTCCGAGGCGGTGGAGCGGCGGCTGCGAGCCGGATTCGCCACTCGGCGGCCGTCATGCCCATGAACACGACCGTGTCCTCCCGTTCGAGAAGTCTGGTAAAGACTCTTGCCTAGATGAGATAAAGACTCTTTACTGTCTTCATGAAGTCAGCAGGCTTTGCGGTCCGCGGGGTCATCGAAGGGTTCTACGGCCGTCCATGGAGTCACGAGCAGCGGCTCGACCTGCTCGGCTTCCTCGGCGCCCGGGGCATGAACACCTACGTCCACGCCCCCAAGGCCGACCGGCCGTCGTGGCGGGAGGCCGGCGACGTCCAGGCGTTGTGCGTGGCGTTCGAGCGGGCCATGGAGGCCGGGGCCGCCGGCGACGACCCGTACGTCCGGGCCCTCGGCCTGATCGACGCCCGGATCGACCTGTTCTGGACCGGCCGGAGCATCTGCTCGGCCACCATCGACCTGGCCGACGCCGCGGCCGTCGCCCGCGCGCTGAACCGGGCCCCGCTCTACTGGGACAACTACCCGGTCAACGACGTCGCGATGGGTCACGAGCTGCACATCGGCCCGTACCGGGGCAGGGGCCGGCACCTGTACCGGTTCGCCACCGGTGTCGTGGCCAACGGCATGGAGCTCTACGAGTCATCGAAGATCGCCTTCGCCACGGTCGCCGACTACCTGCGCGACCCGGAGGGCTACGACCCGGAGGAGAGCTGGGAGCGGGCCCTGGCCGACGTCGTCGGGGACGGCGCGGATCCGGCCGCCTACCGGCTGCGCGCTGGTGGCCGAGGCCCGGCCCTGGCTGGAGGAGTTCGAGCGGGGCGCGCTGGCGCTGCTGGCCACCGCTCGTCGAAACGTACGACCGCACCCCCGTCGCCCCGCACCCAAGCGGGTGTTCGGCGACTGTCTTGAGGAGTTCTCATGGTGAACAGGACGGCCGGGGCGCTCGCCCTGATGCTGCTGGTGTCGGCCTGCGGTGGCGGCGGGCAGAGCGCGGCCACCGACAAAGTGTTACGGATCGCGATGAGCTCCCCCGGCGAGGAGCAGATCAAGGTGTGGAAGGACGTCGCGGCCCAGTACGAGAAGGCACACCCGGGCGCCAAGGTCGAGCTCAACTTCCAGGAGGACGACCTCTACCAGACCATCGGCCTGCAGAACCTGCTCAACGGCCGGCAGGCGCCCGACGTCTACTTCGAGTGGGCCGGCGACCGCCTGCGCACCCGGGTCAAGGACGGCTTCGCCGCCGACATCTCCTCCCAAGTCACCACAGGCCCCCTCAAGGGCCTCATCCCGGACGAGGCGTACAAGCGCACCACGGTCGACGGCAAGACGGTCATGGTGCCGTTCGCGGCCGATGTCACCAACGTCCTCTGGTACAACACCAAGATCCTGGCCGACGCCGGCGTGCAGCCGCCCAAGACGTTCGAGGAGCTGCTCACGGCCTGCGACACGCTCAACGCCAAGGGCGTCACCCCGATCGCCTCGGGCAACAAGGATCTGTGGGCCGCCGGCAACTGGCTGTCCCACCTGGTCTCCCGGGTCGTCGGCGAGCGGTCCTACCAGGACGTGCTGTCGGGCAAGGCCCCCATGACCGACCCCGCCTGGGAACGCGCGCTCGGCTACGTGGCCCAGCTGCACGACCACAAGTGCGTCAACAGCAGCGCCAACGCCGCCAACGACAACGAGGGCGCGCAGCTGTTCTTCCAGGGCAAGGCGGCCATGCACCCGATCGGGGCGTGGCTGGTCAGCTGGGCCCTGGACGAGGCCCCGAAGCTGGACTTCGACTACGTCAACCTGCCGGCGATGACCGGCGGCGCCGGCGACCAGGACAGCGTGATCGGCGTCGTCACCGGCTACGTGATCAACGCCAGGAGCAGGAAGGTCAAGGAGTCGGCCGAGTTCCTGGCGCTGCTGAACTCCCCGGCCAACGCCGCCGCGTTCGTCAAGGCGGGCACGGTGCCCCAGGCCAGGGCGGCGGGCGCCGGGCAGATCGACGCGCGCACCACCCGGCTCAACGACCTGCTGGCCGAGGCCAGGACCGTGGTCTCCCCGCCGGACACCGGCTATGACCTCAAGCGCGCCGACGCGCTCTACCGCGCGCTGGCCGCGGTGCTCGGCGGGGTGAAGTCTCCCAAGGAAGCGCTGGCCGTCGCGGGATGAGACGCAAGCTCACGCCGTACCTGTTCGCCGCCCCGGCGCTGCTGGTGTTCGGCTTCGCGGTGCTCGTGCCCGCGCTGGCGACCGGGGCGTTCAGCCTGACAGAGTGGACCGGTTTCGGGCCGATGGAGTTCGTCGGCCTCGACAATTTCCTCAGAGCAGCCCAGGACACGATTTTTCTGGATTCATTCGTCCATGTCGGCATCTACATCGTGGTGACCATCGTGCTGGAGGTCGCCGTGGGCCTCGTCCTGGCCGGGCTGCTGGTCACCCGGCGCGGCGGGGCGCCCTGGTTCCGGGTCGCCCTGTTCACCCCGGTCATGTTGCCGATGGTGGTCGTGGCCGTGCTCTGGGCGTTCGTCTACAACGCCGACTTCGGCCTGGTCAACGCCTTGCTGGGGCTGGTCGGCGTGCCGGGCGAGGTCTGGCTGGGTGACGAGAGCACGGCGCTCCTGGCCGTCTGCGTCGTCTCCGGGTGGGTGTACGCCGGGTTCTACATGGCGATCTTCTACGCCGCCTTCGCCCAGATCCCGTCGGACGTGGTCGAGGCCGCCCGCCTCGACGGCGCCGGCGAGCCGGCCATCTTCCGCCGGATCAAGGTGCCGATGATCAGGGACGCGGTCGAGGTCTGCCTGCTGCTCTGCGTCACGGGCGGCTTCCAGACGTTCGACCTGTTCTACGTCATGACGGGCGGCGGGCCGTACAACGCGACGGAGATCCCCACCACGTACCTGACCCGGGTGGTCTTCCGCGACGGCGAGGTCGGCTACGGCTCGGCCATGGCGGTGCTGATGACCGCGGCCGTCGTGCTCATCGGCCTGGCGTTCATGCGACTGCGCAGGAGGCCGACCCGATGAGACGGCTCTCGACCGTGCTGCTGGCCGTGGTGTCGGCGGCGTTCTTCCTGCCGCTGCTGTGGATGGTGGCCTCCAGCTTCAAGTCCAACGCGCAGATCTTCGCCGACCCGTTCGCCCTGCCCGGGTCGCTGGACTTCGGCCGCTGGGCCGAGGCGTGGGAGGTCGGCGGCATCGGCGGGTACGCGCTCAACAGCGTGATCGTGACCTCGGTGTCGGTGCTGCTGATCCTGGCGCTGTCGTCGGCGGCGGCGTTCGCGTTCAGCCGCTTCGACTTCCGCGGGCGCGGCCTGTTCATGGGCCTGCTGGCGCTCGGGCTGCTGCTGCCGCTGCAGTCGTACTTCATCGCCCAGAGCACGATGTTCACCGAGCTGGCGCTGAGCGACACCCGGTGGGCGCTGATCATCCCGTACACGGCCATGGGGCTGCCGCTGGCCACGTACCTGATCAAGGTCTACCTGGACGCGCTGCCACGGGAGCTGTTCGAGGCCGCGCACATCGACGGCGCCTCCGACCTGCGGGTCTACCTGCTGATCGCGCTGCCGCTGCTGCGGCCGGGGCTGGCGACCGTGGCGGTGTTCTCGGCGCTGTCCTGCTGGAACGAGTTCCTGCTGGCCCTGCTCTACATCCAGGACGACTCGCTCAAGACGATCCCGACCGGCCTGCTGGCCTTCTCCAGCCGCTACGTGACCGACTACGGCCTGCTGTTCTCGGCCCTGTCGATCATCACGCTGCCGATGATCGCGGTCTACGTGGTGTTCAACCGTCAGGTGGTGAGCGGCATCACGGCGGGCAGCCTCAAATAGCCCCGGGGCCGTTCGTCGTCAGGGGCTCTCCCCGGTGATGCGCAAGGCGAAGTCCGCATAAGTGTCCGCGACTTCGTGCGGTTCGTACGGCAGAGCGGAGTCGTACCAGTTCGCCACGCGCATCCCCATCCCGCTGATCGCGGTCACCGCGAGAAAGGCGTCGGGCACGGCGAAGACGCCCGCGGCGATGCCCTCGTCGATGATGTCGATGAGCAGTTGCCGGCCGGCCGCGCGCAGCATGAGCGCGGGGCCGGCCAGCTCGGGAGACAGGGCGTGCAGCTCGTTGTCGGCCACGACGGCCAGCATGGGGAACTCCGCGTGCGCCAGGACGTGGGCGCGCACCACCCGGCGCAGGCGCGAGGCGGGATCCGCCGGGCCCGCCGCGGCCGCCTCGGTCAGCCGCCGGTGGTGCTCCTCGTGACCGATGCGCACCAGCTCCGCCAGGACGTTCTCCTTGGTCGGGTAGTGGGAGTAGAGCGTCGCCGAGCGGATCTCGCAGGCCACCGCCAGGTCGCGGATGGAGGTGCCGTAGAAGCCCCGCTCGGCGAAGAGCTGCAGCGCCTCGCGCAGGATCCGGCCGGAGGTGCCCTGGAGCAGGATGTGCTCGGGCAGCCGGATGTCGGAGGCGGCGATCCGGCGCTGGGTCGCCAAAGCGGCCGATCGGTCGTCAGTCACGCGCTCATTCTGCCAAGACGCCGCTCCGGCCGGTCTCCTCGCACGTCAGGACGCCGACGGGGCCACGGCCGGAGGGCCCTTCGGTCACTGCGGCACGAGAGCGTTGCGGCGCACGTCCGACCAGGTGCCGTGGTCCAGGCAGATGCCGCAGCCCGGGCCGTGGAACAGGGACCGCGCCTCGGGGTCGTCCATGAGCTGGAAGCGCCACCAGGCCGTGGTGGGCGCGGCGAACGGCCCGGGGTCGCCGACGACGGTGAAGTGGTCGGCGCCGCGCACCTCGCCGTAGATCGCCGGGATGTGGTCCGCGTCGTCGAAGAAAGCCCTGACCAGCCAGGGCCGGACGATGGAGTCGTTCTGACCGGCCATCAGGAAGGCGGGCCCGTGGACGCCGTCGATGTCGGCCAGCGGACCGGGCTGGATGGGCAGGACGGTGTCCACCCGGGCGTCGGCGCCGACGACGATGGCCGCCGCGCCGCCCTGGGAGTGCCCGGAGGCGCCGACGCGGGTCAGGTCGACCTTGCCGTGGAAGGGGCTCGACGGGTCGGCGTCGCGGCGGGCGAGCGCGTCGATCCCGGCCCGCATGGAGACGCCGAGGTTCGACATCGGGGTGTTGGCGGCCGAGACGATGAAGCCGTGGCTGGCCCACTGCAGCAGCAGGTCGCGGTAGACGAGCGGGGCGCCGCCCGTGCCGTTGCCCCACACGATCACCGGGTGGCGGCGGTCGCTGCTCGCGATGTCGCGCGGGTAGTAGAGGGTGTTGACCACGCCGACCTCCACGGCGGTCGCGTAGGGGCCGGGCGCGCCATAGTCCGTGGTCGCGGCGTGGGCGGGAGCCGTGCCGAGTGCGTGCACGACGAGCAGGGCGGTGAGCAGGGCGGTGAGCAGGCGTCGGAACAAGGCGGCCTCCTGACTGGGGGGTTTGCACGAATCCTGTACACGAGGGAGGCCGCCGTCTCTCCGCATTCGGGCCAAGAATTGACGGGCCGGTTTGGGCAATGTGACGATCACGGGATGTCCGACCTGCAGAGCCGGATGCAGCCGAGGGTGCGCGGGCTCACCGCCGCGGTGATCGCCCGGTGCGCCGCCGAAGTGCCGTTCTACCGGGAGTTGCCGCCCAAGACCCTGCACGGCGAGGTGGCCGGCTCGGTCTCGGCCGTCCTGACGATCCTGCTGCGCGCGCTCAGCCGCCCCGACGCCATGGGCCCGGCCGACCTGACCCGCGTCATCGAGTGGTCCGCGCGCCGCGCCGAGGACCACCTGCCGCTGGACGCGGCGGTGACCGCCTACCTCATCGGCGCCGAGGTCTGGTGGCAGGCGCTGACCGAGGTGGCCGCGCCGGAGGAGCTGGCCGCGGCCGGCCGACGGATGCTCGGCTGCCTGCGCGCGGCGATGCCCGCCGTCGCCCTGGCGCACCAGCAGGCCCAGGAGGACATCAGGAGCGAGGACAAACGGGTGCGCCGCGCGCTGATCGGCGCGTTGCTGAGCGGCCACCCGTACGAGAGCCTGGCCGCGGCGGCGGGGGTCGAGGTGGGCCAGGAGCACGAGGTGCTGCTCCTCGACCTGGGACAGCCCGCGCCGCCGGCCCGGCTCGTGCAGTCGGCCCTGGACGCGCACACCGGGACGCTGGTGCTGATGGACCACGTCGAAGGAGTCGCGCTGCTGCCCGGCGGGCACGCCCTGGACGCGCTCCCGGGCAGGCTGGCCACGGCCGTGGGCCGCCCCGTGCCGGCCGCCGCCGCCCGCGCCGCGACGCCCGCGGCGATCCCCGACGCGGCGCGGGAGGCCCGCGAGGTGCTGGACCTGGTGCGCAGGCTCGACCGGCCGCCCGGCCTCTACCGCCTGGACGACGTGCTGCTCGAACACCAGCTGGCCCGTCCGGGCGCGGGGCTGGCCCGGCTGGCCGCCAAGCTCGCGCCGCTCGACGGCCACCCCCACCTGCTGGAGACGCTGCGGGCCTTCGTCGAGCGCGGCCACAACCGCCGCCGGACCGCGCTCGACCTGCACATCCACCGCAACACGCTGGACTACCGGCTGCGCCGGGTGAGCCTGCTGACCGGGCTCGACCTCGCCGAACCCGCGCAGGCGCGGCTGCTGGCGGCGGCGATCACCGCGCGCGAGCTGACCAGACCCTGAGCTCCTCGTCGCGCGGCGCGTGCACGACGCCCGAGCCCGGCGAGTCGAACACCATGACGGGACGGGAGGAGTCCCACGGCTGCCAGCCCGGATCGCCGGTCGCGGCGAAGGCGACCCAGGCCCGGTGCATCGCGTCGGCCAGTTCCTGCGGGGGCTCGTCGCCGGCCAGCTCGCGCGAGTGCCGCAGGGTGTCGAAGACGAAGCCGATCTCCAGGGCGTGACAGGCGCGCAGGTCCATGACCTTCGTCCGCCACGCGAACTCGTAGACGTGGGCCCGCTGCACGCTGTCGGCCAGGCGGTTGACCGGGGCGCGCAGGAGCAGGTCGGTGGCCATCTCGCCGAGCAGCTCACCGGGCGTGGCGCCGGGGCGGGCGGACCGGTAGAGCCGCAGGGCCCGTCCCGGGACGCGCAGCTTGAGCAGGGCCAGGCGGAGCATGAGCCGGCCGACCCGGTCCACGGCTCCGCTCGGGACGAACCAGAGCCGGTACTCCTCCCGGTTGGCGCCGATGAGCAGGGCGGCCTCGACCGGACCGGCGTCCGGCTCGGTCACGATGTGGAAGCCGGGGCCGCCGGTGATCGGGTCCGCCTTGCCGACCACCTCGGCCTGGACGTCGAGCAGCCGCTCCCGGTCGATCGCGGCGAACGCCTCGGCCGTGGCCGGCGCCTTGAGCCGGTCCGCCATCAGCCGCACCGTCCGCGCGGCCTCGGCCCGCGTCACGGTGTGCGGCGGACCGCTCTGCATGATCGCCCGGCGGAACAGGCCCCTGGCGCGCGGGCTGGTGAGCAGCGCGCCGATGCTGACGGCGCCCGCCGACTCGCCGAAGACGGTGACGTTGCCGGGGTCGCCGCCGAAGGCCGCGATGTTGTCGCGCACCCATTCCAGCGCGGCGATCTGGTCGAGCAGGCCGCGGTTGTCCGGCGCGTCGGGGAAGACGCCGAAGCCCTCGACGCCGAGCCGGTAGTTGATCGAGACCAGGACGACGCCGTCCCTGGCGAAGGCGTGGCCGTCGTACAGGGGCAGGCTGGAGGAGCCGTTGCGCAGAGAGCCGCCGTGGATCCACACCATCACGGGACGCGCGCCGCCGTCCGCGCCGGGGGTCCAGACGTTCAGGTTGAGGCACTCGTCGCCGGGGATCTGCTGCTCGGGGATGAGCCGGTCGAGCGGCGGCCGGTAGGGCCGCTTGGGGGCGGTCGGGCCGAACTCCGCCGCGTCACGGACGCCGTCCCAGCGCTCGACGGGCGCCGGGGCGCGGAAGCGGTGGGCGCCGAACGGCGGCGCCGCATAGGGGATGCCCCGGAAGACCTGGATCCCGTCGTGGAGTCGGCCGCGCACCTTGCCGTGCCGGGTGGCCGCGATGATGTCCATGAGCCGGATCCTACCGATCGATCGGTCGGCAGCCGAGGGGTCGAACTCACATGGAAGGGTGGGCGGCGACCGGGCAATCAGTAGTGTCCGACATCCCCGGCGAGAGAGACCCCGTGCATGACCACGTTCCTCGACGGAGCGGTCGCCGATCCCGAGCGATTCTCCGCCCTCTTCGATGCCCACTACGAGGAGATCCGCAGCTACATCGGCCGCCGCCTCGACCTCGACGTCGCCGAGGACCTCGCCGCCGAGACCTTCCTGATCGCCTTCCGCCGGCGTGCCGGATTCGACGCCTCCAAAGGCGGCATCAGACCTTGGCTGTACGGCATCGCCACCAAGCTCATCGGCCGGCACCGGCGTGGCGAGCTCCGGCGATACCGGGCGCTGGCCAGGTCGGGGCCGCCCGCCGACGAGGACAACCACGACCAGCGGGTGGTCGATCGGGTCGCGGCGCGGGTGACCGTCCGGCAACTGTCGGCCGCACTTGCCGGGCTGTCGCGCGGTGAGCGCGACGTGGTGCTGCTCGTCGCCTACGGCGAGCTGACCTACGACGAGGTGGCGGCGGCGCTCGGCATCGCCTACGGCACCGTCGCCTCCCGGCTGAGCCGGGCCAGGACCAAACTTCGTGACGCGTTGGGAGTTGAGGTGTGATGAAGGAATTCCAGCTCATCGACGAGGTGATGCCGCAGGTGCCGCCCGCCGGCTACGCCGCCATGACGGCCGCCCGCGCCCGGATGACGGGCGCCGCCCGGCGGCGGCGCCGCCCGGTCTGGCCCAAGGTGACGCTCGCGGCGGCGGCGGTGGGCGCGGTGCTGGCCGGCGGTTTCGTGGCGGTGCCCCTCCTGGGCGGGACGGGCGTCCAGACCGCGACGATCCCGCGGGCGGACGCGGTGCTCGACGCGGCGGCCGACCGGCTGGCCGCCCAGCGGCCGGGAACCGGGGCGTGGTGGCGGCGGGAGATGACGCAGGTGCTGCGGACGAAGACCGCGACCTACACCGTCGAGCAGCGGGTCAGAGACGTGCTGTGGGCGAACCGGGACCTCGGATACCGGACGCGGCGCGGGTCCGTCTCCGCCAAGCCGCTCACGCCCGCCGACGCACAGGCGTGGAAGGCCGCGGGCTCGCCCGACCTGTGCGACGGCTGCCTGTCGGGAAAGACCTACTTCACCCCGCTGAAGTTGACGAGGAAGCCGGTGACGGAACTGCCCGCCGAACCCCAGGCGCTCAAGGCCGAGATGCTGGCGGCCAGCGACGAGGAGGCCCCGGAGGCGTGGTTGTGGGGCGCGAGCAAATGGCTGCTCCTCGACGTCGAGAGCACCCCGGCCACCAGGGCCGCGCTCTACCGCGTGCTCGCCGGACTGCCGGGGGTGCGGGTGGAGAACGACGTCACCGACGTCGACGGCCGTACCGGGGTCGCGCTGACCTACGGCCAGGCGTCCAACCGTCAGCAGATCATCATCGACCGGGACAGCGGGCAGCTGCTCGCCGTCCAGGAGGCCGGCGGCTCCTCGGCGTACGTGGTGGAACGACTGGGCTGGACCGACGACCCACCCCCGAAGCAGTCGACCTCCTCGTGAGCGACGCATCAGAAGGACGCCCCCGGTCCGCTCGCGACGCGATGCCCCGTGCCCCCTGGATCGAGCTGCGAAGATCAGCCGAGCGTGAACGTTCTGGCGCTCATGCGGCGCCGGCTGGGAGGGTGGACCTCATGATGGAAGACTTGCGGGACGCCGAGCGCCGGCTCCAGGCCGCGCAGCTCGCCGGAGATGTCGAGGCGCTGGATCGGCTGCTGGACGATCGGCTGATCTTCACCTTCGGCGGGAACGTTGCGACCAAGGCCGACGACCTGGAGCTGCACCGCACTCGGACGCAGGTGCTGACGAAGGTGGCCGAGGAGGAGTTGACCGTGCTCGCCGACGGGCGCACCGGGGTGACGTGGTTCCTCGGCACCGTCGAAGGGACCGTCTCCGGTGCGCCGTTCGCGGCCAGGATGCGCTACACCCGTACGTGGCTGCATGACGAGACGCACGGCTGGCGAATCATCGCCGTACACGCCGGCACGACCGATTGACATAGCCGACACGTTGTTCGACGACCGGCCGGCCGGATGGCCGCCGGTGAGGTGCGACGCCCCGGAGGCGAGCCGCCCGGCGTCGGGCTCGTCCACATGGACGAGCCCGAAGCCGGGCGCGACCCTACTTCTGGGCGCAGAGCATGGCGTCGAGGGTGCTGTCGGCGCGGTCGGCGCGGTCGTCTGAGGTCGGCAGTGCGGTCACGGTGAGGGTGGCGCTCCGGCCGTCCTCGGTGACGCCGTTGCGGGTCTCGTAACCGGGGATGTCGCCGCCGTGGCCCCACGCGTGGCCGCCGCAGCTCAGCTTGATCTTCATCAGGCCGAGCCCGTACCCCCAGCCGCGCGGGAGTGCCGGAGAGTCGATGGTCTGCTTCATCTCCTTCAGCTGGGCCGGCTTGAGCAGGTCGCCGCCCAGCAGCGCGCCCAGGAAGCGGGTGACGTCGCGCGGGGTGCTGACGAGGTTGCCGGACGTCCAGCCCCAGGAGGGGTCCATCTCGGTGAACTTCACCAGCTTTCCGCTCTTGTCGGCGTGGTAGCCGTTCGGGTGGTTGCCGCGGATGGTCTGCTCGCCGACGCCGGGCCAGTAGGTGTCCCGCAGGCCGAGCGGCTTGATGATCCGGTTGGTGACCTCCTCTCCCATGGGCCGGCCCGTGACCTTCTGCACGATCAGGCCGAGCAGTACATATCCGGTGTTGGTGTATTTCCAGCTCTTGCCCGGGGCGAACTGCGGCTTCTGCGTGAGGGCTTTGTCGATCAGGTCCCGCGGCTCGAAATAGGTGTGCCGGATGCCGAACAACGTCGGGAAGTTCGTGTACTCCGGCAGGCCGGAGGTGTGCTGCAGCAGCTGGCGGATCGTGATCTTGCGGCCGTCGTTGCCGTTGCCGCGGACCATGCCGGGCAGGTACTTCTCGATCGGCGCGTCCAGGTCGAGCTTGCCCTCGCCGGCCAGTTGCAGGACGACGGTGGCGGCGAACGTCTTGGTGTGGCTGCCGATGCGCACCGTCCCGTTGGCGGGAACCTTGGCCCGCGTCTCCAGGTCCGCCACGCCGGCGGTGTAGTCGCGCACCCGGCCGTCGCGTCCCCGCACCGCGGCCACGACGCCGGGGAAGTCGCCGGGGCGAACCAGCTTGTCCAAGCTTGTCTGTACGGCGTCGCCGGAAGCGCTCGGCGTCGCGGCGCTGGCGGGAGCCGTGCCCAGACCAAGAGCGCCGGCGGCGGCGGCTCCTGCGGCGACCACCGCCAGGAAACGAGTGGACGTCGAGGGCTGTCCGATTTACCGCGGTGGCAAGTTACAAATTTTGACATCTGTTACCGGTCCGGCCTAGCGTTTCTCGTATGGAGCAGAGAACCTTCGGCGCCGACGTCTGCGTGGGGGCGGTCGGGCTCGGTTGTGCGGGCATGTCCGGCGCGTACGGACCCAGCGCCGACGAGCAGAGCATCGCGACGCTTCGCCACGCGCTCGACGCCGGGATCACGTTCATCGACACGGCCGACCACTACGGGATGGGGCACAACGAGACGCTCATCGGGCAGGCGCTGCGACCCGCCGATCGCGACCGCGCCGTGGTCAGCGTGAAGTTCGGCGCGTTGTTCGGCGTGGACGGCAGCATGCGCGGCATCAACGGCCGACCGGACGCGATCCCGAACTTCCTGGCCTACTCGCTGCAGCGGCTGGGCACCGACTACGTGGACATCTATCGCCCGGCCAGGCTGGACCCCGCCGTCCCGATCGAGGAGACCGTCGGCGCCGTCGCCGAGATGGTGCGGAAGGGCTACGTGCGCGGCATCGGGCTGTCCGAGGTCGGCGCCGAGACGATCCGCCGCGCCCACGCCGTGCACCCGATCACCGACGTCCAGATCGAGTACTCACTGTTCAGCCGCGGCGTCGAGGACGAGATCCTGCCCACCTGCCGGGAGCTGGGCATCGGCGTCACCGCCTACGGGGTGCTCGCCCAAGGAATGCTGACCGGTACGTGGCGACCGTCGGCCGGCGACGCACGGCATCGCGGGCACCTGCCCCGCTTCGCCGCCGGCAACATCGAGACCAACCTCGCGTTGGTCGAACGGCTGCGGGAGATCGCCACCTCCCGCCGCGCCACGGTCGCGCAACTCGCGATCGCGTGGGTGCTGGCGCAGGGCCGCGTGCACCGGGACATCGTCGCGCTGGTCGGGGCCGGCCGACCGCGCAGCGTCACCGAGGCGGTGGACGCCGCCGGCCTGCGGCTGACCGAGGACGACCTGGACGCGATCGAGCAGGCAGTCCCCCGAGGGGCGGTCGCGGGAGAACGCTACGCCCCCGCCCTGCTCGCGCTGCTGGACAGCGAGCGAACCGGCGGCAGGCGCTGATGCCCGCCCGAACCCCGCTGGACGCGAACGCCATCCTGGCCGCCACCGAGGAGATCCTGCGCCGCCACGGGCCGGACAAGGCAACGGTCGTCGACGTCGCCCGGACACTCGGGGTCAGCCACGCCGCCGTCTACAAGCACTTCCCCTCCAAGCAGGCGCTGCGCGAGGCCGTGACCCGGCGCTGGCTCGACCGCAACCGCGACGCCCTCGCCGTCATCGCCGCCGACCCTGCGGTCCCGCCGGCCCGGCGGCTGCGTGCCTGGCTGCACGCCGTCCTGGCCGGGAAGCAGGCCAAGATTCGCGAGGACCCGGAGCTGTTCGCCGCCTATGGAATCCTCGCGGCCGCGCACAGCAGCGTCGCCACCGACCACGTCGCCGACCTCCTGGGCCAGCTGACGGCCATCATCGCCGACGGCGCCGCCGACGGCAGCCTCCGCACCGACGACGCGGAGGCCACCGCCCACGTGGTCTTCAACGCCACTGCCAAGTTCCACCACCTCGCCCACGCGGCCGAATGGCAGAACCCCGGCATCGGCGCCGAACTCGACGAGGTGTGCAGCCTGCTGCTGGAGGGTCTGCACGCCCCCACATCGCCGTAGCCGAATCGGGTCGACCATACGCCGCGACTCGTCGGCGGCGCGGTCGGCGCTGCCCGTCGCCACCCCGGCGGCAACGAACAAGGAGGACGAACGACCATGGTTCAAGCAATCGGAGTGACGCGGCCAGGCGGACCGGACGCTCTCGGCGAGTTCGACCTGGTGGCCGAACCGATCGGTCCCGGCCAGGTCAGGATCGGGGTGAGCAGTGCCACGGTGAACCCGGCCGACGCGATGATCCGTTCTCGTCCGCGGCAGGACGAGGCGGACGCGGTGCGGGTGCCGGGCATGGAGGTTGCCGGCGTGATCACCGAGATCGGCCCCGCCGTCGAGCGCCCGTTCACGATCGGGGACGCCGTCATGGCCATCGTGGTGCCCTCAGGGGCGCACGGCGGCTACCGGGCAGACCTCGTCGTGTCGGCGCGCTCGGTGGCGAAGATCCCGGCCGGGCTCTCGGACGTTCAGGCCGCCACCCTCCCGATGAACGGGCTCACCGCCCGGCTCGCACTCGACACGCTGGCGCTCCCGGCCGGCGCGACGGTCGCCGTCACCGGCGCGGCCGGCACCGTCGGCGGGTACGTCGTCCAGCTCGCCAAGCAGGCCGGGCTGGTCGTCGTCGCCGACGCCGCCCGGCGGGACGAGACGTTCGTCCGCGAGTGCGGAGCCGACGAAGTCGTGCCGCGGGGGGACGACTTCGCCGCGATGGTCCGCCGTCACCACCCGGGCGGCGTGGACGGGCTCGTCGACGCCGCCGTGCTGGAGGCCGCCGTGCTGCCTGCCGTCAAGGACGGCGGCACCGTCGTCACCGTCCGCGGTTATCGGGGCGACGGGACCGACCGGGTCCGCGTCGCCCCGATCTTCGTCCGCGATTACGCCGAGGCCGCGGCCGAGCTCGACCGGCTCGCCGAACTCGCCGGTGAGGGACGGCTCACCGTCCGCGTGGCCGGCGAACTGCCGGCCTCCCGAGCCGCCGAGACGCATCGCTCGCTCGAACGGCGCGGCGTTCGCGGGCGGTTCGTCCTGCGGTTCGCCTGACCGGCGCAACTGCTGGAGGACGAGCCGGCCCTGGTCGAGGCCGCGCGGGGAACGGCCGGTCATGGGCAGGTCGGCGGTGGTGGCGTCCCGCTCGGGGTAGCGGATCGCCACGCGGATGCCATGGGGGGTGAGCACCCGGCTGATCATCGTGCCGACGTCACCCGCCCCTGCGGCGGCCGGCCCGGGGTCGATCGCGTCAGGAGACCTTGGACGAGGCTGCCGCCCAGGTGTTGCAGGAGGCCGGGTCGGCGGTGCGGAAACCGGCCTTGACCCACCGCTTGCGGTTGGCGGCCTTGCCGTACTCGGCGGAGTCGCGGTAGAAGGACGACGCGGCCTTCTCCCAGTCCTGCTCGGTCTTGCCAGGCAGCGGCCAGACGCTCTTGGTGAAGGCCGCGCCCAGGCAGTCGGCCTGCTGGTACAGGCGCCGCCCCTGCTCCAGGTGCTCGGCCTTGCTGGCGGCTCTGAGGTTCTCGCCGGCGTCGTAGAGACCGGCGAGCTTCTGCACGTGGTAGCTGTACGTGCCGGCGATCGTGTCGAAGAGATCGAGGCCGGTGATTGGCCCGAGGAGCCAGTACTTGCCGATCTTGAAGGACAGCGTGTGGTCCCAGTCGCAATACCACACCTCGGACGACTGGATTGTCTCGCCGTCCTCGGACCCGCAGTAGTTCTTGGGCAGGCGGGTCACGTACCGCACCTTGACCGGCTCGTAGGGCAGGCCGGCCTTCTGCAGGTGCGGTCCCCACGTGTTCTCCAGGCAGCGCAGGGCCTCGTTGATGTAGGTACGGGCCTCGGCGGGCGTCGTGGGCTCGTCCGGCAGGTTGTCACAGGTCGTGGTGGGCAGCGGCCCGGCCTGGTACAACGCGTTCTTGACGAGCACGGGGTCCTTCACGGGATACGCCGAGGCGTGCGCGGCCGCCGTGACGGTCAAGGGGATGAGGAGGGCGCAGGCGAGTGCCGCGATCTTGAGGGGCTTCACGATGGGTGAGAATAGGGCTTGCGGGGGTGGAGCGCCATTTCGGTACCGGCCTGGAGCTGGAGCCATTGATCCGCGACGCACGCCGCTCGCCGGACGAAACGGCTGAGCCCTCACCGGCGGGCCATCGGCTCAGGATCGTTCTCGTGCAGGCTACACATCCGACCCAGGCGGATCTGCCGCGATCCGGGCGCCGGCCACGTCCGCCGATTACTCATCGTGAGGAGCGGACCTGGTCGTCGGGCCGGCCGCCATCGCAGCGTCCCCGAATGCTTCGCGCCCACCGCGGGACAGCAGGACGGCTGTGCGTTCTCGACCTCACCGGCGCGGTGGCGGTCACCGCGTTGCTGTGCGTGGTGCTGGTGCCGAGCGGCGTACGGACGCTGCGAGCTGGTGCAGGGTGAAGCCGCCCGAGACCTTCTTGAACAGGTACTCGGCGCGTTCGTAGGACAGGCGGCGTCTGCCGGTCTCGGGGCACAGGTCGGCCGGGTCCGGCGTCCGGGCGGGGGCGGGCCTGCGGTCGGCCAGGAAGAGGGGGCCGCGGGTCCGGCCCGCGACCAGCTCCTCCAGCAGGGGCGCGGCGCCGTCGCCCCACGTGATCGTGGCCGCGCGGCGGGCGGGCAGGTCGAGGTCCTCGACGTTGAGCGCGAGGACGGCGGCGGCCGAGGCGCCCGACTCGTGCATCAGCCGCCACAGTGCCCTCTCCCGCGTCGACGGGTGCCGCCAGAGCGCGGCCAGTGCCCGGTCGTCGACGGCGGGGCGTCTCCTGCGGTCGTCGTGCTTCCTGGGCAGCTCGGCCGTCAGGTCGCCGAGGCCCGCCCACGCGCCGAACGACCGTACGGCCGCGCGGTGGCGGTTCCAGGTCCTGGGCGCGGCCGTGCTCCAGGCGGCGGCGAACACCCTGGCCACCAGGGCGGGGGTGATGTCGGCCAGCGGCGTGGCGGCCCCCAGGTCCAGGCTCAACCGCCGCAACGTCTGCCCGTACGACCGGATCGTCCCGGCGTCCAGGTCCGTACGTGCCAGGAACCGGTCCGCCGCGTCGCCGAGCAGGGCCGTGTCCGGAGCGCCCGCCGTACGGGCGAGGGAGGAGGCGGTGCGGTGGCGGGCGGCGCGGGCGAGGAGGAAGGCGCGCTCGGCGGCGTTGCGGGTGAGGGCGGCGGACCGCTCGAACGCCGTCGCGGCCTCGGAGTCACGTCCCGCCCGCGCCAGCAGGTCGCCGTGGACGGCGGACAGCGGCGGGTAGTCCCGCAGAGCCGGGTCCGACAGCAGCGGGTCCATCAGCGCCAGCCCCGCCTCCGGCCCGGTCGCCATGCCGACGGCGACCGCCTGGTTGAGCCGGACCACCGGCGAGGGCAGCAGCCGTACCAGCGGGCCGTAGAGGGCCGCGATCCGGTCCCAGTCCGTGTCGGCCGCCCCGGCCGCCTGCGCGTGACACACCGCGATCGCCGCCTGAAGGACGTACGGCCCGAGCCCTCCGCCCGCCTCCCGCGCCCTCAGCATGGAGGCGAACCCGCGCGCGATCAGCTCCCGGTCCCACCGTCCCCGGTCCTGCTCGTGCAGTTGCACCAGCTCCCCCGACGGCCCGGTACGGGCGTCCGCGCGCGACTGCTGGATCTCCATCAGCGCCACCAGCCCGTGCACCTCGGACTCGCCCGGCGCCAGCCCGGCCAGCAGCCGTCCGAGCCGCAGCGCCTCCAGCGCCAGGGCGGGCCGCGTCAGGTCCTCGCCCGCCGTGGCCGAGTAACCCTCGTTGAAGATCAGATAGATGACCTCCAGCACGGACGCCAGCCGTACGGCCAGCTCGGGCCCCTGCGGCAGCTCGAACGGCACCCCCTCGTCGGCGAGCGTGCGCTTGGCGCGCGCGACGCGTCCGGCCACGACCGCCTCCCGCACCAGGAAGGCGCGGGCGATCTCCGCGGTGGTCAGGCCGCCGAGCAGCCGCAGCGTCAGCGCGGTCCGCTCCTCGGCGGGCAGCACGGGATGGCTGGAGACGAACATCAGCCGCAACACGTCGTCGCCGGCCTCGGCCTGTTCCGGCCGTTCGCGGTCTCCGGGCTGCTCGGGCTCAAGGTCGCGGCGCGCGTGGTCGTGCCGCCTGGTGCGGCGCAGGTGGTCGAGGGCGCGCCGCTTGGCGGTGGTCGTCAGCCACGCGCCCGGCCTGTCCGGTATGCCGTCACGCGGCCAGGTCTCCAGCGCGGCGACCAGCGCGTCCTGGGCGAACTCCTCGGCCAGGCCCACGTCGCCGAGCATCCGGGCCAGCCCGGCGACGATCCGCGCGGACTCCTCCCGCCAGACCGTCGTGACGGCGTCCATCAGTAGATCTGGCGCATGTGGCACTCGCCGTCGCCGACGACCGTGAAGAAGCGCCGCGAGACCTCCAGTGCCTCCTCCCGCGACCCGACCTCGACCAGCGCGAAGCCGCCCGCCATCTCCTTGGCCTCGGCGAAGGGCCCGTCGGTCACGGTCAGCTCGCCGCCCGCGGACCTGAGCACGGTGCCGCCCAGCTCCATGCCTCCGGTGGCGAGCAGCACGCCCGCCTCGGTGAGCTCCTGGATGAACCTGCCCATCTCGACGTGCAGCGTCTCGTCGTCGCGCCGCTCGCTCACGTTCGTCAGCAGAAATCTCATGTGCGTTCCCTGTCACATCGCTCGTTCGTCGCGTATGCAGTAGAACACGAAAGGACACGGGACATGACCGCCATCGCCCCCACCTCCCCCACCTCCCCCATCGCCTCCTCGACCCGCACCCTGCTGGCCGCGGGCGCCGTCGCCGCTCCCCTGTGGACGGCGGTCAACCTGGCCCAGGTGCTCACCCGTGAGGGCTTCGACATCGTCCGCCACCCGCTCAGCCAGCTGTCGACCGGGTCGCTCGGCTGGGTCCAGGTGGCCGACTTCCTGGTCGTCGGCGCGCTGGTGATCGCCGGCTCGTACGGGCTGCGCCGGGCCGTCCCCAGCCGGTGGCTGCCCCGCCTCCTGCTGGTCAACGGCATCGGGATGATCCTCGCGGGGATCTTCCGGATGGACGCCGGCGACGGCTTCCCCGTCGGCACCCCCGCGGGCCCGCCCGCGACGATGAGCTGGCACGCCGGGCTGCACATGGCCTCCGGCTCGATCGCCTTCATCGCCCTGGCGGCCGCCTGCTTCGTGCTCGGCCGCCACTTCTCCCGGGCCGGAGCCCCGGGCTCGGCCGTCGCGTCCTTCCTGGCGGGCGTGGCCGTCATCGCCGGGAACGGCTGGACGATGAGCGGCGGCCAAGGGGGTTCGGTGCCCCTGGCCGTCGGCGTGACCGGCGCGATGTTGTGGGTGTCCGCCGTCGCCTTCCGGCTGCGCCGCCGGAGCTCTGTCACCTGGTAGCACGCTTGCTGATCCGCGGCGCCAGCGACCGCCCGGGCCGCGGAGATCCTGGCGCTGAACGTCGAGGACGGTGCCGGCCGTCTTCGCCTCATCGGCTGCCAGGTCGGGGCTTGATCGACAAGGGAACGGCCAGTGGCGACCGACAAGCCGTCGCAGCCCCCGTTGCGCGCGCCGAACTCGCCGCCGACAACCGAGCCACGCTGCTCTGTCAGGTGCTGCGTCACACCTCTAGGTGAGAAGCACCTGGTCGAGGACGTGCTCGCCGATGGCCGCCATGCTGGGGTTGTCGGCCGAGTGAGCGGCCAGAGCAGTGCCCATGACGAGGGCCCAGCCCCGTGCGCGTTCCCAGGTCACCTCGTCGGCGTCCACGTGTGATCGGAAGACCTCGCGCGCGTTCTCGTCGAACACCAGCCACGCGGCGGCAAGGTCGGTGGCGGGATCGCCGCTGGTGAGGTCGCCGAAGTCCAGGACAGCCGCCAGCTCTTCCCCGTTGAGCAGGAGGTTTCCCGGGTGCGGATCGCCGTGGAGCCAGAGCGCGGGGCCCTGCCAGGGCGGGAGGGCGGCCAGCTTCTCCCAGAGCGGGAGAAGGTCAGCTGATCGGGAAATGGACTGTAGGCGTTGCCGTACCACTTCGTCGCGGGCGGTGAGCGGGACGCCGCGGACGGGGTTACGCGGTGCCTCAGGCGGTGCGGGCCGGTGGAGGCCTGTCATGAAGTCGGCCAGCGGAACGGCGATGCCGGAGCGGTCGGGCGGCGGCACGTCGGCGACCGTGCTGCCTTCGAACCAGGGCGCGATCGTCCACGGCCACGGGTAGCCCTCGCCGGGCACGCCGACCCTGACGGGTATGGGCAGTGCGACCTCGACGTACTCGGCCAGGACCGGCAGCCAGCGTTGCTCGTTGACGATGAGGTCGACGGCGACCTGGCGGCGCGGCAGCCGTACGGACAGGTCTGTCCCCAGGCGGTAGATGACGTTGTCCCAGCCGTTGGCGACGGGGGTGAGCGGGCCTGCCAGATCCGGGTGCTGCACGCGGATCAGGCGGTCGACAAGGTCGACGTCGATGTCGGCTTCCGCCGCCGGGGTGTTCATGCCGCAACGATAGTGCGGGATGTCCTTGACAGCCGGAGGCGCCGAAGCCGGATATGCCTGGCTGTCTCCGTGGTGCGCTTGGCGACCCAGTGTGAGGGCAGCCTGTCTGCCGACCGACGGCGGCCACGCTGGTCGCTTCGGTGTCCTGTCGGTTCCTGGAGGGCGATCGTCGCGTCGTTCTCGGAGATGTCGTCCGCAATAATCCGTTTGTGTGTCACCACAGCCCGCTGTCACCATGAGGGCCCATGCGCCACCCTCTTGACACGCTGGACTGGCCGATTTCCACCGAGCGGCTGCTGTTGCGCCGAGCTGCCCCCGACGACCTGGACGCGACCTGGGCCTTCCGGCAGCTGCCGGAGACCCACGAATGGATCGCGGCCGCCACAAAGACCTACGACGACTACCGTGAGCGTTTCCTCAGCGAGGAGCGGCTCGCAGATCTGCTCATCATCGAACTGGACGGCCGGGTGATCGGCGACCTGACACTGAGGGTCCAGGACGGTTGGGCCCAGGAAGAGGTCGCCGACCAGGCGAAAGGCGTCCAAGGAGAGCTCGGGTGGACGCTCGATCCCGCCTACGGCGGCAAGGGCTACGCCACCGAAGCGGTGCGCGCCCTCATCGACATCTCCTTCAGGAGTCTTGGCCTGCGCCGCCTGCACGCGGACTGCTTCTACGACAACGAATCCTCCTGGCGGCTGATGGAGCGGGTCGGGATGCGCCGCGAACAGCACACGGTGAGAGACTCACTCCACCGCACCAAGGGATGGCTCGACGGTCTCTCATACGCGCTCTTGGCCGAGGAATGGCCCGCTCACGAGTGATGACGGCGGAGACGCTTGTGAGCCCTCGCCGGGACGAAGATCACGCTGTCACTCATGCACGCGGCCGCTCTCCTGCCGGCGCTGCGGCAGGAACCCAAGGACGCCACCGCGCCGGCACGGCTCAGTGCGTGGGGTGCAGCGCGGTGAGAGGTGCCGGACTACGGATCTCGCAGAGTCCGTGACCGGTCCCAGGGGCAGGGGTCGGCCAAAGAAGTGATCAGCGTGCGGGCAGCCGCTCCGTCCCGGCGACACCGACGGCATGGTCGCCCGCAATCTCGGCGAGGTCTGCCACCTGCTCGGCCGCTTCGACGAGGCGTTACGGCGCCTGCGCGTCGCTCGGGCCCGTCCGGACCGACCGGGTCCGCGTCGCCCCGATCTTCGTCCGTGACTGTGCCGAGGCCGCGGCCGAGCTCCTGGCGCCCCGCCGCCGGTCGCTACCGTTGTTTTCCTGCGATCAGCCTTCTCCAAGGCCGTAAACGGGGATGACAACTTCCAGCAGACCGGACCATCACCTTCGCCGGGAGGGCAGTCATGAAGGACGGGCCGCCGTGGCCGGACGACGACGCCATGATGCAGATCGCGTTCGAGCAGGCGCGGACGGGGTTCGGGCAGGGCGGGATCCCCGTCGGCGCGGTGCTCGCCACTCCCACCGCCCTGCTCGGGGCGGGTCACAACGAGCGCGTCCAGCGAGGTGATCCGACGGCGCACAGCGAGATGGCCTGCCTGCGCGACGCGGGATCGCGATCCTCCTACGCCGGCACGACGCTGTACACGACGTTGTCGCCGTGCCCGATGTGCAGCGGGGCGATCATCCTGTTCCAGATCCCGCGGGTGGTCATCGCCGAACGGGTGACCTACGCGGGGGACGTCGGCTTCCTGCGCGGACACGGCGTCGACGTCGAGGTCCGGGCCGATGAGCGGTGCATCGCGCTGATGTCGGAGTTCCAACGGCGCTCGCCCCAGCTGTGGAGCGACGACATCGGCGGCCGGTGAGCCGCGTCCGGGACCCGTCGCGCCGCTCGGCGCGAGCCTGCGCCTTTATGCGTGCTTTGCGGAGTCGGCTACTATAAGTCACGTTGTTCCACCTCAGGCTGAGGGGCCCGCGACGTCACCGCCAGTGACGGAGCCAGTGGAGCGGCCCGGCGAGTTCCTCCACGCCGGGCGAGCGGGCCCCGTGGATCTTTCCCCTGTGCAGGACACCTCCTCTGGGCTCGTGTGCTCATTCGATTTCAGAGATGTCAAAGGAAAGAACCTTGGCCCGCTTCGACACCATCGTCGCTCTTCGCCTGGCGAAGGCGCTGCTCACCTTCACCGTCGGCGGCTTCGCGCTGCTCGTCGTGTTCGGCAACCTCACCGACTACGGCACGAACTTCGAGTTCGTCCGGCACGTGCTGGCCATGGACGCGCAGAAGCCCGAGCTCGCCGCGGTCAGCCAGATCAACTACCGCGCCATCCCGTGGACGTGGGCGCATCACGTCGCCTACGTCGGCGTCATCCTCACCGAGGCGGTCATCATGGTGACCTGTCTCGTGTCGGCCTGGCAGCAGGTCAGGGCCGTCGGCCGCGACGACGCCGCCTTCCAGCGCTCCAAGCGGTGGGGCGTCGTCGGCTGCACGGTCGCCCTGCTGCTGTGGTTCTTCGGCTTCCAGGCCATCGGCGGCGAGTGGTTCGGCATGTGGATGAACGGCACCTGGAACGGCATCCCCGACGCGGTGCGGCTGTGCACCTACATCGGGATCGTGCTGGTCTTCCTCAGCCTCCGCAACGACGCCCGCGAGAACGCCTGACCCGATCGCCGGCAACGGTCATGGCCGGACGTCGCCGTGGCGGAGTCCGTTCAGCAGGAGGGTGAGCAGGCGGTCGGCGCGCGCCGGGCTGTCGGGGGTGTCCTGGGCGGCCCAGGCGATCGCGCCGACCATCCTCAGCACGTCCGCGTCGTCCGCCTCGGCGACGACCACGCCTGACCGCCGCGCCCTGGCCAGCAACGCGGCTCCCACCTCGAACATCTGCGCGTGCCAGTTCGCCACCGGGTCGGTCTCGCGATCAAGCGCCGCGTTCATCACGGCCGCCGACAGACCTCGATAGGTCAGGCCGTGCGCGAGCGCGGCACGCAACCACGCGGACACCGCGTCGAACGCGTCCTCGGCCGCCAGCAGCCGGTGGCCGAGGTCGACCAGGTCGGCCATCTGCCCGGCGAGCACCGCCTCGATGAGATCCAGCCGGGTGGGGAAATGCCGATAGAGCGTCCCGCTGGCCACCCCTGCCCGCCGGGCGATCTCATCCAGGGAGGCGTCGACGCCGGACTCGGCGAACGCGATTCTCGCCTGCTCGACCAACTGCTCGTAGTTGCGCCGGGCGTCCGCGCGCATCGGACGCCCCTCGCGGGATCGTGGATCGTGGCCTGCCGTCACGGTCGCCCATCCTTGCTTACCGGGGACACAGTCCGCTACCGTGCCCCACATAACCGGACTATGCCTCACCTTACTGGCGTGGCTCACCCGGAGCATGGAGGGCCGCCCCCATGGCGCTGACGGAACAAGACAGAACCGACATCACCGATCTGATCCATCTTCACGGCCACCTCACCGACGCCGGCGAGCTGGACCGAGCCGACGAGCTGTTCACCCCGGACGTCGTCTACGACCTGGACGACTTCGGCCTCGGCTGCCTGCACGGGATCGCCGCCGTCCGCGCGGCCGCGCTCGCGGCGGGCGACGCCAACCCGGTCGGCCATCACGTCACCAACATCCTGATCACGCCGATCGACGATCGTTCGGCCCGGGTCCGGTCCAAGGGGATCGGCATCAAGGCCGACGGAAGGGCCGGCAGCGTCGTCTACGACGACGTCCTCACCCGCCGATCCGACGGCTGGCGGATCAGCCGCCGCAGGGTGACCGCCCGGCGGGCGGCGCTCGCCGGGCAGGAAGCCGGTCCGCGTGCGGTGCTGGAGCGTTGGCGCCGGGCCACCGTCACGCAGTCCGCCGACGAGCTGCGGCGCCTCTACGCCCTCGATGCGGTCCACGAGTTCCCGTTCACCGGCCCGGGTCTGCCGTCCCGGCTCGCGGGCCGGGACGAGATCGTGAACTGGATCACCGCGGGCTGGCGGGACCACCCGCTGACGTACGAGCGCTACCGCACCCTCGCCGTCCATGACACCGGCGATCCGGGAACGATCGTCGTCGAGCAGGAGGCCCTCGGGACCAGCGCGGCCACCGGCGAGTTCGCGCTGCCCAACCTGATCGTCCTCACCGTTCGCGAGGGGCGGATCACCCGTCTGCGCGACTACGTCAACCTCTCAGCAGCCGCGGCCGCCATGGGCGTGGACATCTGAACGGCGGCCCGCCCGGACGAACCCGGAGCTCGGCGTGCGCATCCGCCGGCGACGTGAACGAGCCCCGGCCGGAGGACCGGCCGGGGCTCGCCACCTCTGATTGACGACGCTCAGAGCGTGATGCTCCAGGTGTCCAGGAATCCGGTGTCACCGGCGTAGACGTCCCTGATGTCGAGCGTCCAGGTGCCGGCGGCCTGCTGGCTGACCGGGACCGAGAAGGTCCTGGTGCCGTACTGCGTGCAGCTGGTGCCACCGTAGGCGTCGACCAGGTAGAAGGTGCCGTTCGGGCCGCGGAGCCGGATGTTCAGGTCCTCGGCGCAGGTGTGGCTGATCGTGATGGACAACTTCACCGGGGAGACCGCGGTGCCCGTCGCGTTGGACGTGATCGAGCTCTGGGTGGTGGAGTAGTCCCTGATCTGGTAGTCGGTGTTGTTGGTGAACGTCCGGCCGGGGCCGCCGGTGCCGACCGTCAGGGTGTACGTCGCGGTGTGCGTGGTGGAGCCGGTGCCCGTGATGGTGATCGGGTAGGTGCCCTGGGCGGTGGAGGCGCCGACCGACAGGGTCAGCGTGGAGGAGTTGCCCGAGGTCACCGAGGCCGGGTTGAAGCTGGCGGTGGTGCCGCTGGGCAGCCCGGAGGCGGTCAGGTTGACGGTCTGGGCGCTGCCCGAGGTCGTCTGGGTGTTGACCGTGGCCGTGGTGGTGGCGCCGGGCTGGGCGCTGCCGGAGGACGGGTTGAGCGACAGCGAGAAGTCGGGGCCGGCGGTGCCGCAGGCGGGCTCGCCGGAGGCGGCGGCGACGCTGACGGCGCTCCAGGCGGCCTTGGTGCTGTTGCACTCGGCGCTGTTGGCGCCGTACAGCTCGATGGCCGCGGCCACCGAGGCCGAGCGGATGTTGGCGTAACGCCAGGAGGAGGTCTTGCGGTTCAGGGCCCCCATGTAGATCTTGCCGGCCTTCTGGATGCTGACGCCGGTCACCGAGGACGGGCCGCCGGAGCAGATCGGGCTGGAGGGCTTGCCGCCACCGGGGTTGTTGCCCTCGGCCAGCAGGTAGAACCAGTGGTTGAGCGGCCCGGCCGCCGAGTGCACCTCGGTGTTGGGGATGGAGGAGGAGTAGCAGTTGGGGTCGCCCAGGGCGCTGGGGTTGTACATGTTGCGGATCGGGCCCTGGCCGACCAGGTCCACCTCCTCGCCCACGAGGTAGTCCGGCGGGTCGTTGGGGTTGTTGGCATACGCCTCGGTCAGCGCGCCGAAGATGTCGCCGGTGCCCTCGTTGATGCCGCCGTTCTCGTTGCCCGAGCCGGCGCCGCCGGGGGTGGTCTGGAAGACGGCGTGGCCGAACTCGTGGGCCACGACGTCGATCGGGGTGGCCTGCTGGGTGTTGGCCTGGTTGTGGCCGAAGTTGGTGTAGCTGCCGTTCCAGTAGGCGTTGACGTCGGCCAGGCCGACGCGGGCGGGGAAGCCCCGGCCGCTGCCGTCGATGCCGCTGCGGCCCAGCCAGTCGCGCAGCATGTCCCACTCGCGCTGGACGCTGAACAGGGCGTCGACGCAGGCGGTCTCCAGGTTGGTGCCCGAGCCGTTGCCCCAGGCGTCGTCGGTGCCGGTGTAGGCCGAGCCGCCCTGGCCGCCGCAGGCGATGCCGGGCCGGGTGGTGTCGGTCATGGAGTAGGAGCTGCCTGAGCCGCTGGTGTTGATGGTGACCTGGCCGTAGTAGAAGCCGTTGCCGCTGCCTTCGCGGACCAGGTCGACGGCGTCGGCGACGGCGCCGGTGCGGGCGTCGACGTAGACGTTCTGCACGCTGGGCTTGCCGTCGGCCAGGCCGGAGACCTTGACCTCCCAGGCCGGCCTGGGTGTCGCGTCCTTGGCGAGCACGACCAGGCGGGGGGCGGTGCTGTCGTCCACGCGGGACAGGCGGGCCTTGGCGGTGGCGGTGGCCTTGGCCGCCGAGATGGTGGCCTTGGTGGCGACCTCGCGCGTGGTGGGGCCGGCGGCCGAGACGGTGTCGCGGACGTTGCCGGCGGCGTCGGTGACCACGACGGCGTCGCCGCCGATCACGGGCAGGCCCTTGTAGGTGCGCTCGTAGGCGACGTAGAACATGTCACCGGCGCCGGGGGTGACCCGGACGCGGCTGTAGGCCTCGTCGGGGCCTCTGCTGAGGTTGTCGAGCTGGCTGGAGACCGCCCTGTCGGCGACCGCCGCGGCGAGCGAGGCGGGGTCTGCCGCGGCCGGTGCGGTGGTGCCGGGGTCTTGTGCGGGGGTGGCTCCGGGCGGGGCGGCGCTGGCGGGAGACGCGGGAAGCGTCAAGGTCGCGGCCGTGGCCAGGCCGGCGACCGCCGCGAGTAAGGCTTTGCGTTTCACGCTGTGGTGCTCCTTTCGGCAGGCTCCCTTCGGGCCGTTGCCGCCTTTGGGCGTGCGCGGGTCACCACGCGGTCAGGGGTCTCCTGGATCGCGGGAGGTGAAAGGGGGCATGGGGGGTGATAAAGGGTGACGGATACAGCAAGCGAACCGTTTCGCCTTGTTGCCGCCAGACGCTAAGCGCTGGTTGACTGCTCGAAAATACGTATGTTCATCGGTAGGCATACCGACATTTCTGTTACCGCTGGTCACACCCATCCACGTGCCAGAATCGGCCGTCATGCCGGACAATCGGGCAGGGAAAGTCCGGCATTCCGGGCCCGCTGAAGGGCGAATCGGCCGGCGGCGACCGGCTCGCCGACGCCCGATAGGGGCGGCGGCGTCACCGCTATTCGGCGGGACCGGAACCTGCACCGGCGCATCCGCCCGCGTCCCCGTGACCCCCGTCTAACCGGCACCGGACGGAAACGTCACGCCCCGGATGCATCCGGCACGGCCCGGGTGTTCAGTGCGGTTCCGGGGCGAGACAGATTCCGCTCATGAACCTGGTCCTGCGGCGGCGGCTCGACGGACACGTCGTTGCCCCAGTCGGTGAAGTCGATCTCGGTCACGCTGCTCCTGGGCACGCCCTCCTCGGCCGAGGGGTTGGCCGCGCGCCGGAGGAGGGCGCAGGCGCCGCGAGCCTCTCCAGCACCTCGGGTGACAGGACCGCCCGCGCGTCGAGTGCCCCGGCGAGCCGCGCCGCCGTCCCGCGTTCGGGGCTGCTGTGGTGCGGCCAGCTCTCGCTGTCCGCGAAGAAGGCGGGATCGGCGTGGCGAGGCAACCTGATCGCGCCGGCACCGCGTCAGTACGGGTGTGCCAGACAGGAAGCTCTTTGACAACTTCGTGGCCTCGCGATCCGACCGGTTACTGCGGACGGCGTACCTGCTGACCCGCGACTGGGGAACGGCCGAGGACCTGCTCCAGGAGTGCCTGGCCAAGGCGTGGTTCGCCTGGTCGCGCATCGAGGAGCCCGAGGCGTACGTGCGGCGGGTGCTCGTGACGACCTACACCTCGTGGTGGCGGCGGCGATGGCGCGGTGAGGTGCCGAGCGGCACGCTGCCCGAGGAGGGGGTGCCCGATGCCGAGCGGTCCGGGCGGGAGGAACTGTGGGAGGCGGTGGGAAGGCTGCCCGCCAAGCAGCGCGCGGTGATCGTGCTGCGGTTCTACGAGGACCTGTCGGTGCAGGAGGTGGCCAGGATCCTGGGCTGCCATGACGGCACGGTCAAGAGCCAGACCGCCAAGGCGCTGGCCAAGCTGCGCGTGGACGAGTCGATCGTGAAGGAGTGCCGATGAGCGTGCAGGACCTGCGTGAGATGCTGCGGGAGCGAGCCGAGGGCCCCGCGCCCGCGATCCCGGACCGTCACGAGCTCGTCCGCCGCCGTGTGCGGCGTACCTGGCGGCGCAGGGTCCTGGCCTCCGCCGCCGCGACGGTGGCGGCGACGGTGGCCGCGGGCGCGGCCGTGCTCTCCCTGCTGCCCGGTGACGCCGTGACGCGGCACGAGCCCGCGACCTCGGCCTCCGCCGTGGCCCCCGCCCCGGAGCCGCTGCCGGAACGGTTCACCGCCCACGACGGCACCGGCTACCGGCGGCTGGCGACGGCGACGGTCAGGACGGACGGCGCGCGCAAGACGTCGGTCACGATCCCGGTCACCGGCAGGCCGCTGGACGTGGCCGCGCTGTGCGACGGCTCGTTCGGCGCCACGGCGCCCAGGATCTCCGTGGCGGGCCGCGCCGCCGGCGCCTCCCCGCCCCTCTCCCCCTGCCTGAAGGGCATGGAGCTGGTCCCGTTGCCGGTGCCCGCCGGGGCCGGCCAGGTCACGGTGACGTTCGACACGACCACCAGGGGCGGGGGGTGTACGCGGCAGGAGAAGGGGGCGCCGTGCGTCACCCCCGAGCCCGTCAAGGCGGTCTGGAGCCTGGCCGTCTACGAATGGACGCCTCCCGCGCGGCCGGTCGATCCCGAACCGCTCAGAGCCTTCCCCAAGCGGCTGCCGAGCTGGGAGCTGGCCGGCGCGACGCAGGACCGGATCTGGCCGCAGGACGGGACGGCCACGGTCACGGTCCGGGGCGACGGCGGCAGGATGGGCATCGAGGCGCTCTGCGCCGGTGACCTGGCCAGGCGGATGTGGTTCACGTACCGGATCGGGGGCGGCGACGAGGAGGTGGTCACCTGCAGCCAGTGGACGAGCGGCCCGTACCCGATGGCGATGGCCGAGCTGACCGTGCCGGAGGGCAGGCGGGTCACCGTCACCGTGCGGGCGGGCATCTGGGGCGAGGACGCCAACCGCCCGGTCCGCTGGGCCTTGGCCGTCTACCGCAAGCGCTCCTGATCGTCGCCCCGCGGGTCGGTGACCGGGCGCCTGCCGGCCTGATGACGACGTTCGCCGGCGGCGGGCGGGGCGGCCGCCCGGGCCGCCTCGGCGACGTGGGCCTGCATCACGTGCCCCTCCCCCGGCCGGCGACGGACGAGACAGGCGGTTCCTCTGACAGCCGGGTCACCCCGATGACTGCGACGGGCCGAGATCGTTGAAGAAGCACGCGTCGGAGATCTCGGTCAGGTGCCCGAGCTTGTCCTTCGTCACCGCCTGCCGGTACGTGTCCACGTCGTCGGCGCGAAGCGCCTTGAGCGCCTTCTTGGCGGTGTCGATGTCGTTCCGGAGCGCGGTCTTGAGCGCCGGGCGGACCGCCTTGGACAGATTGGCCTGCTGAAGGTCGATGATCTCGTTGAGCAGGTTCTCGGTCGGCGGCAGCGGCACCGTTCCGCTGACCGGGACCTGGGTCCACTTCTCCATGACGCCGGTCTGGTTCTCGCAGCCCGGCGGTATCCCGTGGCCTTTCGTGCCGGGCTGGTCGTCGGCGGCCGCCGTCTGCTCTGCCGTCGTGCCGGACGAGCCCGCCTGCGGGGTCTGGTCGCCGTCTCCCGAGATGGCCACGACGACGGCGACGGCGGCGATCGCCACAGCGAGCCCTGCGCCGCCCGCGATGAGCAGCTTGCGGTTCCGCGGCCCGCCCGGGCCGGGCCGTGACGGGTCGTGGAAGGCGGGCGCCTGCTCCTGCAACGTGGGCGGCGGCGGAGGCGGGACGTTCTCGGTGCGCGCCGACGGGCCGGCCGGAGCGGAACCGGCGTCCGGGAAGGGCTGCCGCGGCGGCACGGAGTGAGGGCCGGCCGGGGGTGGCGGGGTGTTCGGCAGGCGAGGCTGCCCGAGGGCGTCGATCATGGCCAGGGCCTCGGCGGCGGTGGGGCGGTTGGCCGGGGTCTTGTCCAGCAGGCGGGCGATCAGCGTCCCGAGGCCGCCGGCGTCGCGGGGCACGGGCGGCTCCCCCAGCAGCACCGCGGTGAGCGTCTCCGTCGGGGTGTCGCGGTGGAACGGGGACACCCCCTCCAGCGCCTGGTACAGCGTCACCCCGAGCGAGTACAGGTCGCCGGCGCCGCCGCTGTCCACGCCGTTGAACCGTTCCGGCGCGATGTACTCCAGCGAGCCCATCAGCCCGCCGCTCTTGGTGAGGGCGGTGTCGCCCTGTTGCACGGCGATCCCGAAGTCGGTGAGCAGCACGCGGCCGTCCCGGGCGATCAGCACGTTGGCCGGTTTCACGTCCCGGTGCACGATGCCGGAGGCGTGTGCCGTGCGCAGGGCGTCCAGCAGGCCCCTGGCGGCCGACGTGACGGCGCCGGGCGGCAGGGGGCCGTCCCGGGCGATCAGCTCGGCGAGGGTGCCGCCGTCGACCAGTTCCATGACGATCCACGGCGCCTCGTCCTCGATCACCACGTCGTGGACGGTGACGATGTGCGGATGCGACCGCAGCCGGGCGGCGTTGCGCGCCTCCCGCTCGGCGCGGCGCAGCCGTTGCGCGTGCTCCTCGTCGGAGGTGGCCGACGGGAGCCAGACCTCCTTCACCGCCACGGACACGTCGAGAGACTCGTCGTGCGCCTTCCAGACCCGTCCGAAGCCTCCGCCGCCCAGAACGGACTCCAGCCGGTACCGTCCGCTGATCACACGTCCTGGTTGTGTCTGCGCGGCCACCATGCTCCCTCGTCGGTGATCAAGTTGTGGCAGCCTATCCAGGCGTGCTCGCGCGTATCTGCCGAATGTCCAGACTCGTGACCCATTCGCGCGCTGCCGCAGAGGCCGACGCGGCGCGTCACCTGTCCCCCTCGGCCGCTGGCTATCCTGTGGCAGGTCGAGCCGGGCACGGCTCCCCCACCACGAGCCCACCGGAAGGCGACGACCGACCGTGACAGCCCCTCCGCGCCGGAGCGCCTGGCCGGCCACGACGGTGGCGGCGCACGCGCTCCTGGCGTTCCTGACGGTGATCATCCTGGTGGGCGCCTGGTACCTGGGCGCGGCCTGGTGGCAGGTCCTGCCCGCGGCGGGCGCCGCCGTCCTGCTCCATGCGGGGGCGGTGGCGGCCGCCCGGCGGCCGTGGGCGGGGTACGCGATCGGCGCGCTGGCCATGCTCGTCCTGGTGCTGACGCCCTCCCCGGGATGGTCGCTGAACCTGCTGCCCTCGGCGGTGTGCTTCCCCTTCGCGTTGTGGCGGCTGACCGGCCTGGTCCCGGTCAGGTCCTCGGCGCCGGCGTTGGCGGTCGCGGCGCTCGGGATCGTCCTGAACGAGGCGGTGGGGTGGGCGCGGCTGCCCGCCGACCCGCTGTGGACCCGCCTGCTGGAGGGCGGGCTGCTGACGCTCGTGGTCGGCGGGGTGTGGCTCGCGGCCCTGCTGGTCCGGCGCAGGCGCGAGGCCGCCCGACGGGCCGAGGACGAACGGCTGGCCGCGGCGCTCGCCGGCGAACGGGCCGGCATCCGCCGCGACCTGCACGACGTGATCGCCCACACGGTCACCGTCATGGTCGCGCGGATCGAGGCCGCGGCGGTGACGACGGCGGATGCGGCGACCCGGCGCGAACTCGGCGACATCGCCGAGACCGGCCGGGACGCCCACCAGGGTCTGCGCGCGATGCTGGCCACCTTGGGCCCGTCCGCCGGGGGCCCGTCCGCCGGGGGCGCGGCCACCGCGGCGTCGCGCGCCGGATCCCGGCCCGGCCAGGCGCCGATCTCGCTCGACGTGCTGCCCGACCTGGTGGCCTCGGCGGCGAGCCCGCTGCACGCGGTGACGCTGGCGGAGGCGGGTGAGCGGCGGCCGCTGAGCCTCAGCGCCGAGGTCGCGGCGGTGCGGACCGTGCAGGAGGGCGTCACCAACGCGCTGCGCCACCTGGAACCGCCGGTCGCGGTGAGCGTCAGCCTGCGCTGGGGGCCGGCCGAGATGGTGGTGGAGGTCCGTGACGACGGCGGCAGCGCGCCTCGCGGCGCCCGCGGCCAGGGGACCGGCTTGATGGGGATCGAGGAACGGGTGCGCACCGCGGGCGGCACGCTGTCGATCGACGACGGGGACGACGGATGGGTGCTGCGGGCGCGGCTCCCCACGAAGGAGGGGGCATGAGCGCGATCCGGGTCATGCTCGTCGACGATCAGGAGCTGCTGCGGGCCTCGCTGCGCACGGTCCTGTCGGCCGACGAGCGCATCGAGGTCACCCACGACGTCGCCGACGGCGGCCAGGCGATCGAGGTCGTCCGGCGGCACCGCCTCGACGTGGTGCTGATGGACATCCGCATGCCGCGCCTGGACGGCGTCGCCGCCACGGCGGAGATCGTGCGGCTCGCTCCGGCGACCCGGGTGCTCATGCTGACGACGTTCGACGACGACGAACTGGTCGTGGCGGCAGTCCGGGCCGGCGCCAGCGGCTACCTGACCAAGGACGTCCGGCCCGCCGCGCTGGCCCAGGCGGTGTGCGACGTCGCGGCCGGCACGGCGGCGCTGGCCCCGGGGGTCGCCGCGACGATCCTGGGCCTCCTGCGGCAGACGCCGATGCGCAGGACGGCGGCCCTGGACGGCCTCACCCCGCGCGAGGTCGAGATCTTCGGCCTGCTGGCGCGCGGCAGGTCCAACGCCGAGATCCGCGCGGAGCTGGTGCTGAGCGAGAACACGGTGAAGTCGCACGTCCGGGCCGTCCTGCAGAAGCTGGGCCTGCGCGACCGCGTGCACGCGGTGATCCACGCCTACGAGAACGGGCTCGTGGCCCGCGACGATCTGCCCGGCTGAGCGTGCAGGGACGGGACGGCGGCCGCGCGGTGTCAGGGCCGGTACCCGATGTGCCCCAGCAGGGTCCGCAACCGGCGCTCGATCTGTTCGGCGGTCACGTCGTCGGCGTGCTGGAGCAGGACGGATCCGATCGAGCCGGCCAGGATGTCCTGGACGACGCCGGGGTCGGTGCCCGCCGGAAGGTGACCGGTCTCGACGGCCTGCCGCGCGACCTGGGCCACGGCGTCCAGCCGGGGCCGCAGGTAGCGCTCGGTGTAGGCGGCCACCAGCTTGGGGTAGTCGACCGAGGCGCCGATGACGCGGGCCATCAGCGCGCGGAAGCGGGGACGGCTGAGCAGCTCGGCGACGGAGCCGACCAGTTCCTCGATCGACCGCCCGGCCGGGGCGGCGTCGATGTCGGGGGCACGGGCGTGCTCCAAGGCGGCCATCAGGAGGTCCTCCTTGGTCCGCCAGCGCCGGTAGACGGTCAGTTTCGCCACGCCGGCGCGCTGGGCGACCGCTTCCACGCTGGTGCCCGCCGCGCCGCGTTCGATCAGCAGGTCCAGCGCCGCCTCCAGGATGGCGGCGTCGTTTCCCGGATCGCGGGGACGGCCGTGGCGTTCTACGCCGGCCACAGCACCTTGTTCAGCCATGTGGTCAGTCTGTCGGGTGCCGGATGGTGACGCCAACCGATGTGCCCGTCGGGGCGGATCAGCGCCACGTCGGGTGAGCCGGGCTCCACCGGCGTGAGCGCGAGGACCAGGTCGGCGCCCAACTCCGCCGCGGCGGCCGCGGCGTGGCGGGCGGCGACGTGCCGATCATCGGCGAGCACGACCCAGCGTCCGCCGATGGCGGCGTGCAGGGTGGTGGCGCCGCCGTCCGGGCGCCGGCAGGCGAGGTCGGGCATCCGGTCGCCGGGACGCAGTCCGGGCATCCACCGGTGCTCGGCCGGGGCCAGCGGTCCTCCTCGGTAGCTGATGCCGAGCTGGGAGGCGGCCAGCCACAGCCGGCGCTGCACGGCGGGCAGCCGCACGACCGGCAGGACGACGTGGTCGCGCAGCAGGCGTTTCCAGGGGGCGTTCGGCAGCATGATGTCCACGGCGGTGCTGGTGGCGCGCAGGACCTTGCGGGCCAGCGGCCGGCGTTCGCCTTCGTAGGTGTCGAGCAGCCGCCGGTCGGCGCGGCCGCGGGCGACCAGCACCAGCTTCCAGGCCAGGTTCTCGGCGTCGCCGAGGCCGGTGTTCTGTCCCTGGCCGCCGGTGGGGCTCTGGATGTGCGCCGCGTCGCCGGCCAGGAGGATCCGGCCGCGCCGGTAGGCGTCGGCCAGCCGGCGGTGGATGCGGAACTCCGAGGCCCAGCGGAGGTCGGTGACCGTGTCGAGGCCGATCCCGCTGCGGCGGGAGAACTCGCTCAGCACCCGGTCGCCGATCTCGCGTTCGGACAGCCGGTCCGGCAGCTGCGACGGCGGTTCGGTGAACACCCGCCAGGTGTCGTCGGGCAGCGCGGTGACCGACAGCATGTGGCCGGCCTCCATCCAGGTCGTGCTGCCGTTCCTGTCCAGCGGCCACCGGGCCTGCACGTCGACCATCAGCAGGCGTTCGAGGAGTTTGCGGCCGGGGAAGCCGATGCCGGCGAGCTTGCGCACGGTGCTGTGCGCGCCGTCACAGCCGATCAGCCAGTGGGTCCGGATCGGGCGCTCGGCGCCGTCGGCCGTGCGGACGGTGGCGGTGACGCCGGCGTCGTCTTGCCGGGCCGCGGCCAGGCGGGTGTCCCACTCCACCTGGCCGCCCAGTTCGGCCAGACGTCGCCGCAGCGTGCCCTCGATCTCGGCCTGCGAGATCAGCAGGGTCTGTTTCGGCTGGTCGGCGACGGCCTGGCCGACGTGGAGGCGCAGCACGGTGCGGGTGCCCTCGTTGTAGGACATGGTGAGCGAGGACCGGGAGCGCTGGGGCAGGTCGCCGAGCGCGCCGATGCGTTCCAGGACCTCCCTGCCGCGTGGTTGCAGGCCGAGGGCGCGGGAGGCGGTGGCGGGGGCGGGGGCGGCGTCGATGACGCGGACGGGGATGTCGTGCAGGGCCAGGTGGACGGCCAGGGCCAGCCCGGTGGGGCCGGCGCCCGCGATGAGCACGGTGTCAGTCACTTAGTAAACGATACGGTACCGATTACTAAGTGGGGAAGGGGGCTCGGGCGACTCCGGGTCCGGCCCGGGGGTCGATCCCGACCACTGCGGGCCGGGCTCCCCTTGAGCCCGGCGGCCGGTGCCCGGCCCTCGTCACGGGCACCGGCCAGGGGCTCGGCTACGGAAGGTCGCCCGCCTCGTCGACGATGCCGACGGACACCCGGGCCCTGGAGGTGATCACCTCGCCCTCGGGCAACCCGCTGTAGTACGGGTCGGGCGACTTGGCCCCGCCGACGTAGACGCGGCGCGCCCCGAGCAGGTCGAAGGTGGTCGGGTCGATGATGACCTCCTGGCGGACCCCGTCGTCGTCGCGGGTGTAGATCGCCACGCCCTGCCGGCCCAGCAGATCGCGCACCGGTTCCACGCCGACGTCGTCCAGCCGGGACAGGACGGTGTAGAGGGCGGCGCGCAGGCGAGCCGCCGGAGCGCCTTCTTCCAGGATGCTCAGGATCTGGTGGGACACCGCCCGCGCCTGCGGCAGAGCGATCTGGCTGGTGTCCTTCTTCAGGCGTTCGGCCAGGGCGGAGGGCTCCAGCGGCAGCGAGCGCAGGTAGGCGGGGTCGAACCGCAGACGGGGGTCCGCCCCGCCCCGGCGGCGTTCGATCGTCTTGCCGCCTTCCTTGCGCATGGCCCTTTCCTGGCCGTCGCCCCGCGTCCATCTCTCGACGGTCTCCCGCGAGTCCGCCCGGCCCGCGCCGGCCGGTGGCGCGGTGGCTCTGGCCGTCAGCCTGGGCGAGGTGTAGCTGTCCCATTTGACGTAGACCCACTGGTCGGCTCGCGGGTAGACGTCCGGCTGGCCGGCCGCCGCCGCCGTCGCGTGCTCGGCCAGGGTCTGCGCGTTGGCCACCGGCAGCCATGCCGGGGCGCCGGTGGTCTGCGTCCCCCGGCCGTCCGGGGCGAGGCTCTGCACCACCGTGACGCCCGCCGCGATCGTGGCGCCGAACGCGCCCACCGCGGCCACCCGCAGCACCACACGCCGGACCCGGCGGGCCGGTGGCTCCGGGGCCAGCGCGGCCAGCATCCGCCGCCGGGCGTGACGCAGATCGCCCGCCTCGCTCTGCCGCACCTCCGAGCGCAGGTCGCGGACCATGTCCAGATCGTTCATCAGACCTCCTCGATCACGTCGGTGGGGTTGCTGCCGCCCAGGGCGTGGGCGATCTTGCGGCGGGCCCGCGACAGCCGGGACCGCACGGTGCCGATGGGCACGTTCAGCGCCTGCGCCGTCTCCTCGTAGCTGAGGTCGCCCCAGGAGACCAGCAGCAGGACGTCGCGCTCGCCCTTGCCCAGCGCGGCCAGGGCGGCCGCGAGCGGTCTGCGGGTCTCCGAGGCGGAGACGCGGGCGACCACCCGCTCGTCGAAGGCCACCGCCACGGGGTCCTCCCCGGTTCGGGCGAGCGCGCGGTATCCGCGGGTCTCGGCCCTTCGATGGGTGCCGATGATGTTCGTGGCGATGCCGTACAGCCAGGGCAGGGCGTCCTGGCGATCCAGGGCGTACTTGTGGCGCTTCTCGAACGCCCTGGTGAACGTCTCGGCCACCACGTCCTCGGCCTGATCGGGCCCGAGCCGCCGGACGACGTAACGATGCAGGACGGCGGCATGCCGCTCGAACAGCTCGGCGAAACGCTCCGGCTCGGCCAGCGACGCCTCGATGACCGCCGAGTCCTGCGCGGGCACATCGAGGGCTGCTTCGAAGGCTGATTCGAGGACTGTTTCGCAGGCTGTGGGGACCTTCGGCTGGACCGGTGCCGGGCCGTCCGCCCGAAGCGGCGCCCGCGCGCCCGCCGGAGGACCTGCCAGGACGGGTTCGTCGTGTGGAAGGGATGTCACGACGGTACTTATCCGCATGCGGGAGAAAGGTTCCATCCAGGATCCCGCCGGGGGGGTTGAGGTCACCGCTGGCGGTGGGTCAGGTCGCCGCCCAGCCGGGTGAGCTGGTGGATGACCATGTTGGCGTGCCGGGTGCTGGTGATGAGCCCGGCCCGTTGCAGCACCTGGGCGTGCGCGCTGGCCGACGACAGCGAGGCGCCGGTCCGGCGGGCGAGCTCGCTGGTGGTGCAGCCGTCGGTGGCGGCGATGCAGCGCAGGACGCGGGCCCGGGTGGCGCCGAGCAGGTCGGGCAGCGCGTCGTCGGGGACGGCGTCGGGCATCTCGTGCTGGATCGGGAAGACCAGGACGGGCGGCAGGCTGGCGTCGGCCATCGCGACCGGGGTGAAGCGCCCGAAGTAGGAGGGGATGAGCGTCAGGCCGCGTCCTTGCAGGTGGATCTCGTACCGGCCGGGGGCGTAGTCGGCCTCCAGCACCGGGGGCCGCCACCGCATCGACGGCCCGAGGCCGGCGAGCATCGCCTCCACGCCCTGGCCGGTGAGCAGGCGGGTCAGCCTGGCGCGCTCACGTCCCAGGGCGTCCTCCATGTCGGTACGGCGGGAGCCGAAGGCGACCTGGCAGTACCGCTCGCCGAGCCGGGCCAGGCCGCGGATGGAGCGCCGGTTGCCGCGGGCAAGGTCGTCCAGCGTCGCGGGAACGGGCGCGTGCCGGCGCAACTGGTCGACCTCGTGCCGCACCCGTGCCGACGGTGTGTCTGTCAGGACGTCCAGCCCCTGCCGGAACCCGTTCATCGACTCGTACGGGGTCAGGAAGTCGGGGAAGTACGCCCCGAGCGGCACCAGCCGCACCAGCTGCTCCCGTACCGGTTTGAGCAACCCGGCCTCGGCGAGGTCGGCGCGGGCCTGCCGCCGCCAGCCGGACAGCGCGCGCACCCCGCCCGGCCGCTGGAGTATGTGCAGGCTCAGCGCCATTTCCCACATCATGTCCGCCCGGCCGGCGATGCGCACGCGGGCCAGGTCCTCGCCGGTGAAGATGATCCGCAAGGTCCCCTTGATCATGATCACATCCTCGGCCGTCAATGTCACCGTCAGATCAAAGGCGCCGCTTCGGGCCCCGGCGGGTGAACGCCGGGCCGGATTCTCGGCCCGGAGCTTGAGCGACACCGGGCTCGCGTCCTGCCGGGCCGGTGATCGCGCCGAAGGAGGGGCCGCAGGACTCGCCTGTCGCCGTCTGCGCTGCCGCCTGACGGCAACCCGTCGGGGGTGATTTGTGCGAACTATCACATTGATCACGAGTTGCGTGTAGCAGAAGTGAGCCGGTGGTACTCAAGATCGCAACACTGGGCAATCGAAGGGATCTTCGTGCGAGCACGCAAGCTGACGATCCTCCTGGCCGCCGCGGCCCTGACCTCCACCACCACCCTGGCGGCGACCGCCGCCCCGGCCGGCGCGGCCGGACCCTGCGGCAGCGGCTACACCCGGGTCGGCGTCTACAACATCGGCATCGAGAAGTACGGGTACCGCACCGGCATCCTGGAGGTGTACTACAGCTCCGGCACCGGCAAGAACTGCGCACTCACCTACGGCGACGGCCCCTACGCCAACACCACGAGCTGGAAGGGCGTCGTGATCTCCAGGGGCGACGGCAGCGGGAAGGACAGCGACGCCGGAAACTACCAGTACTACGCCGGCCCCGTGTACGTCTCGGCGGCCGGGCAGTGCATCGACGTCGAGGGCATCTCGCCGTCGTGGACGAGCGTCAAGCTCGACAACGTGCACTGCGGCTGAGACCAGCCTGACCGGCCGGCCTCCTCCCGCTGAGCACGCCGCCGTCCCGTTTGGAAGGACGGCGAGGGCGTGCCCCCAGCAGGGGGTTGTCGAGAAGAGCCCGCACCCCAGGGTCGAGGGCACTGGCGTGCGCCATGGGCTCTGACGGCTCAGTGCGCCATCACCGACGTCCGCGTCGATGACGCACTGAGCACCACACGACACCTGACCATGATCAGCCTCGCGCGCTTCCCTCGCCGCGTCGGCCGCACGGCGAGTCAGTCCAGCGGTGTCCCGCCCACGGCCGCGAGCAGCAGGACGGGGAACTCCGGATCGGCCTGACCGACGGCGAGCGCGACCCAGCGGCCCGCGTCCGGCCGGCGCCAGGCGAGCATCGTGCCGGTGAGCTGGCCGAGCTCGTCCAGCGGCGCGGGCGCCGCGGCCTCGCCTTCCGCGTACGGCCACAGATCGACCACCCGAGGGGCACCCCAGCGCTCCGTCAGGGCGGCCGCCAGCTCCTGGAGGGCGGCGTCGATCTCCGCCTGGGCCGCCTCGACGACCTCCTCGCCACGGTCGTCCCAGAAGTCACGGCTGGCCATCAGGTAGCACACATGGTGGTCCGGGCCGCTGGAACGGTATCCCTCCCACACCTCCCGCGACCTGCCCTCCCGTTCCTCCGTCTCCGGGAAGGGACGGGCCAGGAGGGCGTCCACGACGGCGAGTCGATCGTGCAGAGCCATCCCATGAGGATAGGGTCCCGCGGCGCGGTCCCTTCGGGGCGGCGGAGATCACTTGTAGTACTGCACCCAGTACTCGACCGTGTGCTTCTTGTCGAGGGAGAAGGTCGCCCAGTACTGCGAGTGGCCAGCGTTGCTGATGCGGACGATGCCGTACTTGCCGTTGCAGCGCCACCTGCCGGACTTGGCGACCCTCTCGCCACCGAAACGGCGCAGGAACCACAGGTCGACCTTGATCCCCGTGTCGTTGCCCCAGCAGCGGGCCTTGACCTGCATCACGCGCACGCCCGAGGGCCGCTTCCACTCCGAGGTCGAGAAATATCCCTTGTACGGGCCCAACTCCTCGTGCCGCTGGGTGTGCCAGCTCGCCAGGGCGCTACCGGCCTTGGCGGTGCTCGCCTGGGACGTGACCTGGCCGCGCGCGGCCGGCGCGGCGACGGCGGGAGCGGCCGTCAGCACGGCCAGGCCGGAGACGGTGGCCGCGAGGGCGAGGGCGGTTCTCGTGGGACGCATCGGCGCCTGCCTTCCGAGGTCGAATCAGGTGTTCTGCTCGAACGCGAAGGTATGACCGCAGGTGTTGAGAAAGCGTTGAGCGCACGTTGAACCGGCCCGCGACGATCCGGCCAGGCGGCGTCGCCGTCAGCCGGCGTCCGGGGAGCCGTTCAGGAGGGCCTGGCCGAGCGGCGTCAAAGTGTGCAGGACCGAGCTGCCCGTCCGGACGGTCGAGACGAGCCCGGCGTTGCGCAGGACCGTGGTGTGCTGGCTGGCCGAGCCGAGGGAGACACCGACGCGTTCGGCCACGAACGTCGTGGTGGCCGGGCTGCGCAACGTGGCCAGCACCGCCGCACGGGTACGGCCCAGCAGGGGCGTCAGCACGTCGTCCGCGCCGGCCGGCCCGCCCGGGACGCACATCGGGTACACCAGCACCGTGGCCGCGTCCGGCCGGTACATCACCATCGGACGGGGCGCGAAGTAGGACGGGATCAGCAGCAGCCCCCGCCCGCGCAGCGCGACGTCGTGATCGCCGTCGACCGGGATGTGCAGGGTCGGCGGCCGCCAGCGGCACCCGGGATGCAACGTGGCCAGCAGGGCGTCCACCCCGCCGCGCAGCAGGGTCTCCGAGCGCAGGGCCCGGTCGGCGCCGGCCTCCGCCTGGATCTGCGACCACAAGGGCTCCACCGACGAGCCGAAGAAGCCGCGCAGGTCGTCGGCGAGGGTCTGGCGCGCTCCGCGGCTGCCGCCGGCCAGTTCCCGCGCCCAGCGCCCCGCCCGCTGGGCGGGCGACAACGCGCCCAGATCGGCCGCCAGGTAGGAGCTCGGCGTCCGACTGGCCAGCTCGACGCCGGCGGCGAAGTCACCGGCGTCCGGCTGGAGCAGGAACGCCGGCACCGAACTCCGCGGCGGGACCAGGGGCGCCAGCACCCCCGCCCGCTCGGCCAGGCTTCCTCCCACCTGCCGCAACAGCCGGCGCGCTGCGGGCCGCGTCCAGCTCCTGCTCGTCGGCGCGCCGAGCAGCAGGCGCACACTCAGCACCGTCTCCCACAAGGCGTTGGGGGCCGGGGCGAACGTGATCTTGCGCAGGTCGGCGTCGGAGAAGTGCACACGGATCATGACGAAGGATTCTCACCGAGCCGGCTCCCTCCGGCCAAGGAGACCGTCTCCCCCGACGGGCGCGTGGACGTCAGATCGGCTCGTCGCCCGGCGGGAACCACGCCTGCAGGGTCGCCGGGTCGATCGGCACCGAGACGTGCTCGTGCGTGATCAGCCAGCCCTGTCCCGTCCGCCGGAAGCCGAGGGACGACCTCACCCAGATCGAGGTCTGCAGGCCGTTCCTGCGCCGCCCGCTGTCGCGGTGGAGCATGTGCGCGAACGCGACCTCCCCGCCCGCCGCGACCACCGGCTCGCGCGTCTCCAGCGCGATGGGCCCGTCGTACTCCGCGAACCAGCGGACGAAGTTGCCGCGAAGCTCATCCAGCCCGGCGAATCTCATCGGCGGCACGACGTCGAAGTAGACGACGTCAGGAGCGTAGAGCGCCAGCAACCGGTCGACGTCCTTGACCTGGCAGGCTTCGACCCGGACCGCCAGCAGCGCCCTGATCTGCGACTCGCCCGACATCAGCGCCGCCCGGCCTTGAGCACGGCCGCCGTCTCGGCGACACGGCGGGCCTGGTGAGCGGCAGCCTGCAGGGTCACCTCGGCGGGCGGCCCGTCGCCGGCCACGTGGGAGGCACCGTAGGGGTTGCCGGACCGGAACTGGACGGGGTCGGTGTAGCCCGGCGGGACGATGACGCCGCCCCAGTGGTAGAAGGTGTTGCTCAGCGCCAGGATGGTGGACTCCTGCCCGCCGTGCGCGGTGTTGGAGGCGGTGAAGGCCGAGTACACCTTGTCGGCCAGCCGGCCCTGCGCCCACAGCGGGCCGGTGGCGTCGATGAAGGCCCGCAGCTGGCTGGCCGGGTTGCCGAACCGGGTCGGCGTGCCGAACAGCACCGCATCGGCCCAGAGCAGGTCGTCGTGGCCGGCTTCGGCGACGTCCGCGGTGTCGCGCAGGTGCTGGGCCCAGGTCGCGTTGGAGTTGACCGCCGGCGGTGGGGCGGTTTCGGCGACCCGGCGCAGCCGTACGTGCGCGCCCGCCTCCTGCGCGCCCTTGGCCGCGGCCTGGGCCAGCGCGTGCAGGGTGCCGGTGGCGCTGTAGTAGATGATCGCCACGTTCACGTTGTCCATGGCCGCAACGCTAGGCCGCGGCCCCGCAGGCCCGAATCCGTGACGCCACGGTAGTCGCCCCCGGTAGTCGCCACGGGGTCGCCACGGGGTCGCGGTCACACCAGGCGCGCGAGCTCCTGCCGGGAGGCGACGCCGAGCTTCGGATAGGCCTTGTAGAGGTGGTACTCCACGGTCCGGTGACTGAGGAACAGCTGCGCGGCTATGTCGCGGTTGCTCACCCCCGCCGCGGCCAGCCGTACCACCTGGAGCTCCTGCGGGGTGAGCGCCGCCAGCGCGTCGGCGGGCGGCCCGTCGGGCGCGCTCTCCCCGGTGGCGCGCAGCTCGGCCCGGGCACGCCCGGCCCACGGCGCGGCGCCGAGCCGATCGAAGATCTCCAGAGCCGAGCGCAGCGGCGAGCGCGCCTCGGCCCTGCGCCGCGCGCGGCGCAGCCACTCGCCGTACAGCAGCTCGGTGCGGGCGCGTTCGAACGGCCGGCCGCCGCGCCGGTGCAGCCTTACGGCCTGCGCGTAGTGCTCGCCCGCCTCCCCGGCCGGGCCCAGCAGGGCACGGCAGCGCAGCGCGACCGCCTGCGCCCACGGCTGCCGGCCCGCCTCGGCCCACGCCGCGAACCGGGCATGGGCCCCCGCCGCCCGGTCCGCCGCCTCGACCCGGACGGCCGCCTCCACCAGATCGGGCGCGGCCGAGACGGCACTCACCCCTTCGATCTCACGAAATGCCTGCTCATACCGCCCGAAAGTGAGATGAAACAGTCCCCGATGGACGGGATCGGAGCCGTGTTCCGGGCCGCCCTCGATGGCCGCGATCCGGGCGGTGATCGCGGTGAGCTGCCCGATCCGGTGGCTCTGCCCGGTGTCCCTGGCCAGGTCGACGGCCTCGGCCACGGTCGCGGCGGCGTCACGGTGCCGGCCCGCCATCAGCTGCGCGTGCGCGAGCGCGTGCAGGGTGACCGGCAGCGCGCCGGCCAGCCCCTCGTTCCTGCAGCGGATCACGTCCGCGGCGGCCAGCTCGGCCACGGCCTCGTCGTCGCCGAGGAACAGCGCGACGCCGACGACGAAGATCCGGGCCAGGGCGTCGTCCAGCGGGTTCGTCCGGGCCTGGGCCACCAGCGCCGTCAGGGCGGGCAGCGCGTTCGCGTGATCGTCGTCGGCCAGCCCTGCCAGGGCCTCGATGGCGCGCGCCGTAGGGCCGGCGAAGGAGCCCGCGAGCCGGGCCACCCGCCGGACGGCGTCGATCTCGCCCGCCGGCCAGGCGTTGCTCGCCGCCATGGTCAGCATCGTCAGGGCCAGGCCGGGATCGTCGCGCAGGATCGTCTGCGCACCGTCGGCGAGCACCTGCGCGGCGCCCCGCGGCGTGCCGCGCTCGAACGCGACGCTCGCCCGGACCAGCGCCAGCCCCGCGCTGTGCCCGCCCAGCTCGGCGGCGCGTTCCGCCAGGGCCGCGGCCTGCTCGGTGCGTCCGCCGGCGACCGCGGCCCGCGCGGCCAGGGTCGTCCGCCGCGCCCGCTCGGCCCGGTCCGGGCTGAGCAGCGCGGCCTGCTCCAGAATCGACGCGGCCGTGGCCATGGCGCCACGGCCGCGCGCCGCCACGGCCGTCTCCTCCAGAAGGGCGGCGATCCCCTCCTGCGGCCCGGTCGCGGCGGCGGCCAGGTGCCAGACCCGCCGCTCGGCGTCCACGACGGCGGCCAGCGCCTCGTGCGCGGCCACGCGCAGGCCGAGCGGGGCACGCTGGTAGGCGGCGGACCGGACCAGCGGGTGGCGGAAGGCGATCGAAGCCCCTGTGATCCGCAGCAGCCCCGCCTTCTCGGCGGCCTCCAGGTCCGCGACGCCGCCGCCGAGGGCCCGGGCCGCCCGCAGGACCGTCCCGAGATCGCCGCTCCCCTCGGCGGCGGCCACCAGCACGGCCAGCCGGGCACGCGCGGGCAACTCGTCGATCTGGGCGCCGAACCCGGCGACGACGCGATCGGTGGCCGGCAGCGCGCCCGGCATCGCCTCGCGCCCGGCGCGCTGCTCCGGACTGAGCCCGGCGGGCAGCTCGATCAGCGCCAGCGGGTTCCCGCCCGCTTCCCGGACGACCCGATCGCGTACCGAGGAGGCCATCGTGGAGAAGCGCTGCGCGAGCACCTCGGCCGCCGCGGCCTCGTCCAGCCCGCCCAGCCGCAGCTCGGGCAGGCCCGGAGCGTCGAAGGCGTCCCGGGCCGCGAACACCATCGCGACGCCGTCGGCCGCCAGGCGGCGCGCCGCGAACAGCAGCGCGTCGGCGGAGGCGGCGTCCAGCCAGTGCGCGTCGTCGATCAGGCACAGGACCGGCCGTTGCGCGGCCAGCTCCGACAGCAGGCTCAGGACGGCGAGACCGACCAGGAACCGGCTCGTGCCGGCGGCGTCGGCCAGGCCCAGCGCACCCCGTAGCGCCGCCGCCTGCACGCCGGGCAGGGTGTCGAGGCGGTCGAGCACGGGACGCAGCACCATCTGCAGACCCGCGAACGGCAGCGACGTCTCGGCCTCCACCGCGGTCGCCCGCAACACGCGAACCCCGCGGGCCCGGCGGACGAGCTCCTCCAGCAGGGCCGACTTGCCGATGCCCGCCTCGCCGCGCAGGACCAGGACGCCGCTCTGCCCCGCCCGCGCCCGTTCGAGCAGCCGCGCGGCCTCGCCGAGTTCCTTGTCCCGCCCCCGTAACATGCGAAAAATCTACCCATACGCCGCAAAGGGCCCAGACCCGAGGGTGTCCGGCCGGGAACCCCGCCTCCGGCCACATCGGCTTCGCCGAACGCCTGCGCAGCGAACACGGCGTCCCCGTCTTCGTGCACGCCGGCGACGCCGTCCGCACCCGCACCCGCACCGGAGAAAAGCCCAAAACCGCACTCGGCCCCATGCGCCTCGGCCCGACCCTCGGCTTCTTCGCCTACTCCCTCCGCAAGAACGGCCTGCGCACCCGCTACGTCAGCGAAGTCCCCGAGATCGCCGACGGCGACATCCTGAACCTGCCCGGCAAGCCCCCCTTCACCCACGGCGCCCCCTGGCGCACCTCACCGGCCCAGGTGAGCCAGGCCGTCAAAAACAGCTGACAACGCGGGAACAGCCGCTTCGCCCCCTACGACGGCGATCACCTGGCCAACGTCTGCCGCATCACCCGCTAGAAGGACGCACCCAACGCGGTCGCCCGCGACCGGGCCTCGGCGGCCCAATGAGGAGCGTTCCACCGGTCCGCGACGACGGCGGCCCGAGCGAAGTGCGCCGCGGCCTCAGGACGGCCCAGGAAAACGGCCAGCTCACCGAGAGTGTGAGCCACCGGGCGCAGCGCCATCGACAGACTCTCCGCACCCGCCGGAGGACCGTCACGATACGCAAGCAACACCTCGTAGATCTCCTCGGCGGCGTCCCGATCGTCCAAGGCCACCACGGCCATCGCGCGCAACGAGGTGAGGAACGTGAAGAAGAAATCCCGACGAATCGGACCGGGGGGTGTGCGAACCTCCCGGGCCTCGACATCCAGCCCGTTGGCGTGCAGGGCCAGCGCCAGCAGATCCGACGTCATCGAACCCAGCACGGCGTGCAGAGCACGCACCTCCTCCAGATGCCCACCCAGCGTGCCCTCGTTCAGCCAGATCGTGGCCAACGCCAGCTGAACAAAACCCACAGCGTGCACCGACCCGATCCGCCGCATGCCCTCGCCGGCGTCCACATAAAGAGTCTCGGCATCGGCGAACCGGCCCTCGACGAGCGCCAGACCCGCCAACGTGATCTCCGCCACCGCGATCGCCTCACGCATCCGATACGCGCGCGCAAGCTCCAGAGCCTCCCCGATCACCCGACGCATCGTCACAGGATCATTGGCCGCAGCCGCGACACCGGCATGATTGAGCAGCCCGGAGACACGGTAAACCGGCAGGTCGTGCTCGACCCCGATCTCCACCAGCTCCCGGCACAACCCCGCATCACCCAGAACCTCGGCCAAGATCTCCAAAGCCGCCGCCCGCAACCGGGGATCGGAGGCGAGAGCGAGCGCCTCCCGCGCCGCCTCCACCACTGACGGATCATCCTCGCCGACCAGCTCGTGCGCATACGCCGACAGCAACCGCGACCGCACCGAAGGAGCCAACTCCCCCTTCAACAGCCCACTCAGACGATCGACCACAGGCCGATCCACCGTGCCGTACGCACGAGCCTGCCACGGGGTCGGCTCCGTCCACGCCGTGAACGCCGCGATCATCAGATCCACACGCCCCAACGACTCCGCGTACTCCACAGCCACACGCCGCGTCTCACGGGCCGCAGCGACGGCCCCCGCCCGGATCTGCGCCCGCAACAGCCTGCCGAGCAGCTCCACACGCTCCTCCGGCCCGGCCGAAAGAGCCACCGCATCAGCCAGAAGATCGGCCGCCACATCATGGGCGTAACGCGCCTCGGCAAGCTCCGCGGCCCGCACACAATAGCCGACAGCCTTCGGCGAGCCCGCCCGCGCGAAATGATGAGCCAGCGCCGCGACATCGTCGCCCCCCTCAAGAGCGGCGCCGATCCGGGCATGCATCCGAGTGGCACGCAACCCGCTCAGATCAGCGAGAAGTGTGTCCCTCACAAGAGCATGCACAAAACGGACCAGACCGGGACCAGGCTCATCCAGAAGCCCCGCGACGACCCCCGCCTCCAACGCGTCCAACACCCCGTCCTCGTCCACGTCAGCAGCCTTGACCAGGACGTCCACCGAACTCTCCCGGCCCGCCACCGCAGCCAGCCGCAGAACCGACACCCCACCCGCCGGCAAACGCGCCAGCCGGCGCCGCAGCACATCCCGAACCCCCTCGGGAACCTCCGACAACGCCACCAGCGCACCCTCACCGCTCAGCAACCGGGCGCTCTCCCGCACATAGAACGGATTGCCCCCCGTACGCTCCGCGATCCCCGCCACCGTCTCGTCATCGGCCTCGCACTCAGCCCGCACGAGCCGCGCCACGGCCTCCTCGTCCAACCCCGGCAACGCCACACGGACAGGCGCCACCCGCGCCAGAGAGGCCAGCGTCTCGCCGAGACGCCCGCCCTCCTCCGCACGGTACGCCACCACCACCAGAACCGGCGCCCGCAGCCCCACACAACCGCCCAGCAGCTCCAACGTGGCCGCATCCGCCCCATGAAGATCATCCAGCACCACGGCCACCGGACGCTCCGAGGCGACCGCCGCAAGCCACCGCCACACGGCCCGACGCAGACGGAACCGCCCAGCGGTGGCATCGCCGTCCACCGGCCCGCCATCGGCCAGCAGCGGCGCCAGATCGCGCGCGAACTCACCAGGAGACGCAGACGCGGCAACGGCGCCCAGCACCTCGCTCCACGCCCACGCAGGCGGCGCACCATCGACCTCCGGGCAGCGACCGACGGCCACCAACCACCCCTCACGCTCCAGCCGCCTGCCGAAATGATCCAGCAACGTCGACTTCCCGAGCCCCGCCTCCCCGGTGACACAGGCGACCCGAACTCCATCGGTCACCGCCTCGGCAGCGGCCGCGACCAACGCCGACAGCTGCGCCTCACGTCCGACGAACGACGCACCGATCACCGGAACCGGCCCCTCGGCGGCGGCCACCTGCGGCAGCGGCGCGACCGGCGAAACCGGCGCAGGCACGGTCGCACGCAGCACCTCCATGCGCCGAGTGAGAATCGCCTCCTCCAACGCCACCAGCTCAGGACCCGGATCAAGCCCGAGCTCCTCAGCGAGAATGCCACGAGCACGGCGCAGCGTCGCCAGCGCGTCCGCCTGACGGCCACTGCTCCACAACGCCAAGGCGTGCAACCGCCACCCCTCCTCACGAAGAGGCTCCTCACGGGTGAGCCGCTCGGCCTCGGCAACCACCACAGCAGGATCACCGACACGCAGACCCGCCGCCACATGCAGCTCGGCAGCCACCGAACGCAGTTCGTTCAACCGCGCCGTCTCGGCGGCCGCCCACGGCTCGTCCGCCACCTCGGCGAACGCCGGCCCCTGCCACAACCCCAGCGCCTCACCCAGCCGAGCCCGCGCGACACCCGCGTCACTGTCCGCACGCGCCCGCCCCAGCAACCCCTCGAACCGCCAGGCGTCCACCGCCTCCGACGGCAACCGCAACGCATAACCCGGCGCCGCACTCACCAGCAACCGAGCCGGCGAGCGCGGCGGACGCCCAGGCTCCAGCAACCGCCGCAGGTTCGACACGTACGCCTGCAACGACAACAACGCCCGAGCGGGCGGCTCCCCACCCCACAGATCCTCGATCATCCGATCGACCGGCACCACCTGCCCGCGCGCCGCCACCAGCAACGCCAGCACACCCCGCTGCCGCGGCCCGCCCAAGGGAACCGGCTCGCCGCCGACCTCAGCCGCCAGAGCGCCCAGAACCCGAATGAAGACCATGATCTGCACATCGTATGCGGACGTCCCGAATGACCTGCAAACACCCAGGAGCAGGCTGAACACCTCCCAACCAGCCAAGGACGGGACCAGCCCAACGCCCCCCAGGACACTCCGGCACGTCACCGACCGCCTCCACGGCCAAACCCCTTCTCCGGCAGCACGCTCGCCGCGCACAACAGCAGCCCGAGCGTGTCGACCGCGATATACCGCTTCCGCCCCCTTGATCTTCTTGCCTGCGCCGTACCCGCAGGCTGTCGCGCCGACGGTCTCGGCCGCCTTGACCGTCTGGGAATCGATGCACCCGGCCGTGGACAGCTCGCTGTTCGCCCTGGTCGTGTCCAGCCGGGAGTGGTGTTCATCAGGTCCTCGCTTGTGAAACGCCGGCGCCCCGCAGACCGAGGAAGACGGACGAGCCAGAAGCTGCCGACAGGGACGGTAGCCGATCGGGAAGGCCCAGCCCGGCGCAGGGCTGGGCCTTCGAGCGCAACGTCAGCGGGTGGCGTCGTAGGCGGAGAGGATCTGCCGGACGACCGTGTCGGGGCGGGACATCATCACCACGTGCGAGGCGCCGGAGACCTCTTTGACCTTGCCGCCTGCCCGCTTGGCCATGAAGCGCTGCACGGCCGGCGGAATCACGTTGTCCTGAGTGGGGATGACGAACCAGGACGGCACGCTCTTCCAGGCTGGGATGCCGCTGTGCCCCGGACAGTCCGCCCACGCTGCCGGGACGCTGGGTGGCGGCCATCAGCCGGGTCTGCGAGGCGGGTAGATCGGCGGCGAACACCTCCCGGAACTTGGCGGGATCGATGTAGCCGTCCGTCCCGCCCGGGTAGGGGCGCGCCACGAGCGCGGGGGGGCAGCTTGCTGCCGGGGAACTTCCCGGCCAGCTCCAGCGCAGTCTCACCCTCGTCGGGCGCGAAGGCGGCGACGTAGACCAGGGCCTTGACGTTGTCGTGGCCGCGGGCGGCGTTGGTGATGGCCGCGCCGCCGTAGGAGTGGCCGACCATGATGACCGGGCCGGGGATGGTGTCGATGATGCTGGAAACGTAGGCCGCGTCGCCTGCCAGGTCGCGTAGCGGGTTGGCGGCGGCGATCACCGGGAAACCCGCCTTCTGCAGGGCGGCGATGGTGGCGTTCCAGCCGGAGGAATCGGCGAACACCCCGTGCACCAGCACCACAGTGGGTTTGGCCCGCGTACCCTCGGTGGCTGCCGTCGCCGATTGCTCCGCCGAGGCGGGTGCGACGGTTCCGGTCAGGCCGAGCGTCAGGGTGAGCGCGGCGAGCAGCAGGCTCAGGCCGCGGCGCTGGGAGCGGATGGTCATGACGGTCTCTCCTCGGGTTCGTGCCGGTGAGGCGTTGTCACGGCACGAGCATCGGCCGCCGGGGCGCGGGCGTGACCAGACCCGCTCGCTCGGCCTCCAGCAGCTCGTACGGCGACAGCTCGGCCCGGTGCTGCAACCGGTCGCCGTCGAGCGCGGCCACCAGCAACGTCCTACGGATGTGCGGCGCCAGCTCCAGCAGCCGGCCCGCGAACCCGGTCTCCAGCCTGGTCCGCAAGGAGCTCCAGCTTGTCGGCGGCGGTGTCCACGGCGATGACGGTGGTCGCCGCGCTGAGCGCTCGCAGAATCTGGATGGCCATCTGGCCCAGGGCGCCCGCCCCGATCACGACCGCGGTCGAGCCCGGCCCCAGCAGGTGCAGCGACCGCTTGACGGCGTGGTAGCTGGTCAGCCCGGCGTCGCTGAGCGGCGCGGCCTCGCGGGGATCGAGGGTTTCGAGCGGGATCAGGAATCGTGATGCCGGGACCAGCAGGTACTCCGCCATCCCGCCGTCGTGACCGCCCAGGCCCCCGCCCATGCCGGCGGTCTTCTCGCAGTAGTTCTCCCTGCCCTCCCGGCAGTTGGGGCACAGGCCGCAGCCCCAGGGGCCGTAGACGATCACAGGGTCTCCGGGCGCGAACCCGGTGACGCCTGGTCCCGGCGTCTCCACCCAGCCGGCATTCTCATGGCCGAGCGTGAAGGGCAGCCTGGTGGCGACCGGTGGCGCGGGTGCCTGCATGATGTGCAGATCGGAGTGGCAGGCCCCGGCGCTCCCGATCTTCACCAGGACCTGCCCCGGGCCGGGCTCGGGCACCGGCACCTCGCGCAGCTCGGGAGGTTCTTGCCATTCGACGAGTTGAAAAGCCCGCATAGCAATCCTTGTGCGCATACGTGGTCAGTCGCGGATCCCGTCGATGTCGACCAGGACGTGGCGCGGGCCACGGAAGATCTGGTTGTGGCGGTACGGCGGCGGGTCGGCGACGAGCCGTGGGTTCTCCACACGGCGGACGAACTCGCCGACCGCCACCTGGACCTCCAGCCGGGCGAGCGGAGCGCCGAAGCAGAAGTGGATGCCCTGGCTGAAGCCCAGATGCTGGTTGTCGGGGCGGTGCAGGTTGAGCTGGTCGGGGTCGGTGAACCGCTCCGGATCGCGGTTCGCCGAGCCGTACACCAGGAAGATCGGCGCGCCCGCCGGGATGGTGGTGCCGGCGATATCGATGTCCTCGACGGCGGAGCGGGTGTGCCAGAACTGGACCGACGACTCGAACCGCAGCAGCTCCTCCACCGCGGGCACGATCAGATCGGGGCGGCGGCGCAACTCCTCCAGCGCCTCGGGGTGCCGCAGCAGGGTGAGCACGCTGTGGGCGATCAGATTGACGGTCGTCTCGTGCCCGGCGAAGAGAAGGAGCACGGCGTTGCTGGCGAGCACGCCCTCGGACATGTGCCCGTCCGGGCCGCCGTCGTGGACCATCGCCGAGAGCATGCCGGGGCCGGGCCGCTCGGCGTACTGCTCGAGCAGCCCGGACATGAACTGCGCGAGCTCCTCCACGCTGCGGCGCGCGCCCGCCAGCCGGTTCCGCATCTCCTCGGAGGCCGCCTCCGGGCCGAAGTCGAGGGCGTCCAGGGCGGTCTCGATCCAGGCGTGGAAGCGGGGTTCGTCCTCCAGCGGCACACCCAGGACCTTGCAGATGAGGGTCACCGGCAGCGGGTAGGCGAACTCGTCCACGACGTCGATCCGGGTCTTGCCCCGCATGCCGTCCAGCAGGCCGGTGACGATGCGGCGGATGTCGGGCTCCAGGTCGGAGATCTGGTGCGGAGCGTGGGCCGGGCCGAAGAAGTGCCGCGTCATCATGCGGCGGTCGCGGTCATGTTCGGGCGGGTCGCAGGTGATGATGTTCGGCTCCAGCTCGATGACAGCCTCGGTGATCGGCTCGGCCCCCGGCTCGGCCGCGGCCGGGGCGCGGGCCGGCAGCCTCCGGACATCGGAGCTGACGCGAGGATCGTGGAGCAGCTGGACGATCTCCCGGTAGGTGCTGACGACGTAGGTGCCGTCCGGCTGCCGCGCCACCGGGGTCTTGCGGAGCTCGGCGTAGAAGGGGTACGGCTTGGCGCGGTTGGCGTAGCGCAGCGCCTGCTGCCAGGGCGTCTCCTCGGGCATGATCTTCCGCTCCTTCCTGCCGCTCTCAGTGGCCTCGGGGCCGGAACTCGGCCCTGCGCTCGTTCGGGTCGTGGCCGGTGAGGACGACGTCGGGGATCGCCGTCGGGACACCCGGCGCCGGGAACTCCGCGGGGACCGGTTTCATGACGTCCGGCCGGTCCCAGCCCGGCGGCGGGGGCGGGAAGGCAGCCGACTCCTCGATCAGCCGCGCGTAGTACTCCAGCCACTTGCCGTGGTCGAAGGTGACGGCGGCGACGACGCGGCCCCGGCGGCCGTAGGCGGCGGCGAAGGAGCGGTCCTTGACGGAGCCCTGCGTGAAGACGATCTCGTCACCGAACGACGGCACGCCGACGGACTTGATGTTGACGCCGAACTGGCCGGACCAGAAGCCCGGCAGCAACAGATGCGGGCGGTAGTGCGGTTCGAGGTTGACCATGTTGTGAGCCGCCACCTCGGCGCCGAGGACGGCGTTGTCCCAGTGCTCCATCGCGAGGAACTGGTACTCGTACAGCACATGTGGCGCGCGCGCCACGTCCCCCGCCACGTAGACGCTGTCGGTCACCACGCCGTTGATGTCGAAGGCCCGGCCCCCGGCGTCGCAGCCGACCCCCCAGAAGCCGGCCGCCAGCCCGGAGCCCTGCAGCCATTCCACGTTACGGATCGACCCCAGGGCGGCGAGCACCACGTCGGCCTCGACGGTGGTCCCGTCCGAGAGCTGGGCGCGCCGCACGTGTCCGCCCGCGTCGCCCTCCAGCGACGACACGCTCACCCCACAGCGCAGGTCAACGCCGTGGTCGCGCTGCATCTGCGCGGCGATCTCGCCGATCACCCCGCCCAGCGCCCCGACCAGGGGGGCCGAGCCCCGCTCAGTGAGGGTCACGGGGATGTCGAGCTCCCGGCAGACGGAGGCCACCTCCGAGCCGATGAACCCGCCGCCGACGACCAGCACCCGCGACGGCCGCGCGGCCAGCGCCTGCTGCATGCCCGCGGCGTCGTCGCGCGAGCGCAGCGAGAACACGCCCTCAAGGGCGGCCTCGGCCGGGTTGGGCCACTGCCGCGCGCGCGTCCCCGTGGCGATCAGCAACCGGTCGTACGGGACCGTCTCGCCGTCGGCCAGGCGTATCTGTTTGGTGCCCCGGTCCAGCCCGGTGGCGGCGACGCCGAGCCGCCACTGTGCGTCGACGTCCCGGAAGCGGGGCAGCAGGGTGTGATCGGCCGGCACCCAGCCCTTGAGCACCTGCTTGGACAGGGGAGGACGGTCGTAGGGCTCGTACGGCTCGTCCCCGATGATGGTCAAGGATCCGTTGAAGCCCTCCTCGCGCAAGGCTTCGGCGGCCCGTAGCCCCGCCAGGGAGGCGCCGACGATGACGATCCGGCCGTTGGCCCTGAAGTCGCGCACCAACTCGGCGAGCGTCGCCGACAGGGTCATGATCGCGCACCCCGCTCCGCGCCGTCCAGGCGGTCGATCATGATCGCCCGCACCGGGCAGGCCGCGGCGGCTCGCTCGACCTGCAGGCGCCGCGCGTCGTCGGGGTTCGGCTCGTAGGTGAGCGCCTCCGTACCGTTCAGCTTGAAGACCTCGTGGGCCAGATACACACACTGCGCGTATCCCTGGCACCGGTTCAGGTCCACGACGATGCGCATGGACAGACCCCCTCCGTCCTCGCCTGCCCGGCCGCCGGAGCGGTCAGGCGTCTGACCAGCAGGCCACAAGACGATTCTCCGCCGCCGGTTTTCATCACCACAACCACCGCACAACCACTGCCAGGGAAAAGATGCTCACGCCGGGGGCAGGCCGGGTCGTCGGCGCGGCAGCAAGAGTCGCAGGGCGCCGGGCCGGATGTCGCATGTCGCGGGCCGGTGGAGTTCCACCGTTTCCCCGTCGATCCCGGCCGGGAGGAGCCGTGCGGCGCCGTCCAGCCTGACATGGGCCGCCGCCCAGGCGATGATGCCGGTCTCGGCCGAATCCGCGGTGGCCTGCCGGCGCAGGTCGCCGCGCAGGCGTACGAACAGGTCCGCGTCTACCTCGCCAGGCCGCGGCGATCTGATCCGGTGCTCCTGACACCCGCCGATGTCGCGTTCATCGACCCGGGGATGCGGCCGTTGCGCCTGGTGGCGGATGTGACCCAAGATGATCGCTGCTCTCCACCGCCCGCCTTGCCGTTACACATCATGGTCATGGGCTTACAGCGCTAGTCTCGGCTCTGGGGCGGGTTTCCTTCGTGGAGGGGGAAGGGTTCGCTTCTGCCCAGTCGCCGCGGCGGGAGGCGCGTGCACCTGCGGCTCCTTGCGCCGCCGCGGCAACGCGGCGGCGGGAACCAGGCGCGTGCACCGGTTCGTTGAGTCAGCGCAAGGGATCGCCGTGGCAGGAAGGTGTGTGGCGTGGAAGTCACCGGGATCATTTCCGGCATCATCATCGGCCTGGTGATCGGCGCTCTGGGGCGGCTGGTCATTCCTGGGCGGCAGCGCATCCCGATCTGGCTGACGCTGGTGATCGGCGTGGTAGCGGCCTTGATCGGTACGGCTCTCGCGGCGGCACTCGGCGTGGCTGATACGCGCGGAATCGACTGGATCGAGCTCGGCATTCAGGTCGCGCTGGCGGCTCTGGGGGTGTCGCTGACAGCGGGCATGTACGGCCGGCGCCGCGAGTAGCCGGCCGCGAGCGGATCACGACGGTACAACGGTACAACGGCCATGGGCAGGCGCCCGTGGCCGTTGCCGCTTCCCAGTCAGTTCCCAGCAATGATGGCTGGCCTCGCCGGCCATGATGTGGAAGCGCAAAATCGACGGCGCGCCGGCCAGGTACGCAGGACTTCGCATCGAGCGCGCAGGGAAAGCCGGGCATACGGTGGAACCTGCTGGCAGGTCCACCGCAATGCCGTTCCGGCCCCCGCCGATCCGCAAGCCGATCGTCTGCTGAAGGCGCCGGTGTTCCTCCTGTCTCCGGTACGGTCCGGCTCGACGTTGCTGCGGGCACTGATGAACGCCCACCCTGCACTGCACGTTCGCCGGCTGCGGGTGGAGTTCGGCACCGGCCTGGCCGAACAAGCGATGGCGGCGCTCGGGCGCGACCTGTCCGGCCTGGAGCACCTGCTGTGGGATCGGGTGCCGCACCGAGAACTGGTGCGCTCCGGCAAGCGGTTCATGATGGGCAAGACACCGGCCGACGTGTTCACCATCGAACGGATCGCCGCCTGCTGGGGGTGTTCACGGGTACCCGTGAGCTAGACCGATACGGGCCAACTGAAGATCGCTTCCGCCTCACCTGAGATCGTTTCGCGCCGCCTCGGCTCTTGAGGCTCGCCACCGTACGCGCAGGAAGCAGGCAAACACGAGGCCCACAGTCACGGCGGCCGCCGTCCACACGACCCACTGCCCGATGTTCCTGAGCACGTCGTTCCTGCCCGGTGGCAGCACGGCCATCTGGACGGCCGCGCCCACCGGCACGGTCAGCCGGGCGAGCACACCGATCAGTCCCGGATGCCCAGCGCAGGCTCCGATGGCACCGAGTACCGGACCGAACAAGGCGCTCGCCACCCACCAGTAGACCGTGTCATCGACGTAGGAGCCGGATGAGACGTCGTGGACGATCGTGTCGGCGATGTAGTAGGCAGCGGTGGCGGCGACCAAGGCCACCACGCCGACGACGGCGCCCAGCGCCAGCCGGCGGCCCGTGAGGACACCTCCTAGGCCACGGGTGGCCCACCATCCCGCCAGCACCCCCAGTCCGGCCCACGCCCAGCCGGCGTCCAGCAGGATGCTGACGATCTCTGTGATCGACCACCCTCGGGTGGTGGCCTCGGTGCTTTCCACATCCACGGTCGTAGTGGCCGCGGCGTTGGCCAGCGAGGTGGCGGCGCCGAATATCGCACCGACGGCCAGGGCGCTCAGCAGGGAGATGAAGCGGGGCCGCGGGATGGTGGTCATGGGCGGCTTTCTACCAGATTGGGCGGCCGGCCCGGAGGGCCGCGCTCAAGCGCCCGCTGTCGTGAGTTCGCGGAGGGCTTCAAGGACGGCTGGGCAGCGGCCTTGCGGAGGGCAGGAGCACCACCCCCGCCAAGCCGCTCAGAGGCTAAAGGCGGGCGAGGCATGGCAAGATCACAATTTGGTGTTCCGCACGAGCGTCGGCACCCGACTGGACGCATCGAACGCGCGGCGGGCATTCCGCAAGATCACCAAGGCGGCGGAGATCGGACCCGCATGGAGCCCGCGAGAACTGCGTCACTCGTTCGTTTCCATCATGAGCGAGCAGGGCGTACCCATCGAGTCCATCGCTGCTCTCGTCGGACACGCGGGCACCAGCGTCACAGAAGCGGTCTACCGGCACCAAATCAGTCCGGTGATCACCAAGGGGCCCCCGGCCATTAACTCGATCTTCGGCGAGAAGCCCACGGGTTGAGAGTCCGAGTGAGATGGCTCCCCGATCAGTATCGACTTGCGGCCATGAGTAAAGGGCCTTCGGATTGCTCCAAAGACCCTTCTCACCTGGAAGAGGCGATATCGCCGACGATCACTGGACGGCCCGCTGACCGAGACGCTGCGGCCTGGTCAGCGGGCCGCTCAGGCGGGTGCCCGCCATCGGCGGATGGCGGGCACCGGCGTGCTACCAGTCGCTCTCTTCGCCGCCTTCATCGTCGTCCTCGAAGATCTCTTCGACGATCTCGCCGGCGACCAGGCCACCGACCACACCGGCAGCACCGGCCGCGGCCACGGCTCCCCAGCCGGGGCCGCTGCGGTGCTCCTGGTGAGCGTGGTGACCGTGGTGCGGGTCCTGATGCCCGTAGTGCGGGTCGTGGTGGCCGTGCAGCGGGGCGTGGCCGTAGGGGTCGCCATGATGGGGGTCGTGGTGGCCGTCGTGGTGGCCGCCGAAGCCACCGCCATGCCCGTAGCCGCCATGCCCGTAGGCGGTCAGGCCGGACAGCCAGCGGTCGATCTCGCTGGGCCAGTCGGTGCGCATCGCGTCGTCGTGGCTGATGGAGAAGCGGCCGATGGCGTCGCCGGAGCAGCGGCCGGCGCGCTTGTCAGCCTCCAGGATGACCTCCAGCCCGGCCGGGCCGGCAACGAAGGTCAGTTCGACCTCCCCGACGAGTCCGCGCTGCTGGGCGGGCGGGTAGAACTCGATCTCCTGGTAGAACGGCAGTTTCTGGTGCACCCCGTACAGGTGGCCGCCTTCCAGGTCGGCGGGCTTGAAGTGGAAGCCGAGGTCCAGGAAGGACTGCAGGGTTACACGCCGTCCTCGTCCACGACGGCAGAAGAAGCGTCCTGGGGCAGCGCCGCCACTCCGAGCGGTCGCAGGCCCTTGTCCGGGGCCGAGGAAGCGATCGCGTGGCGGCCCAGGCACTTGAGGTGGGCGTGGCCCAGCGGGCTGAGCCGGGCCACGTCCTCGTGCACGCCCTGGGCACGCAACTGGTCCACGATCGCCGACAGATACTTCGAATTCCACAACACCACGGCATTCCCAGTCGGGCGGCAGGCGACGTGTCAGGTGATCGGAGATTCCACCAGCTGCAATAGCGACTAGTTGGAGGCTGAGTGCAGAAATTAGCGGTACAGAGTTGATCTTCGTACCGGTTCGATGACAGGCACCGTTTTGACAGGTCGCGGGGCTTACGTTCCTGGGCCATGCCGTTCGAATTTCTCTCCGACGAACAAATCGCCCGCTATGGCTGCTTCCCTGAGGAGCCCTCCGCCGCAGAGCTGGAGCAGTTCTTCCGGCTGGATCGCAGTGATGGGATGTGCTGGCGTCCAAACGGCGTCCGGCCGCGAAGCTCGGCTGGGCCGCGGTGGGGCTCGGTGCGCATGCTGGGGGTGTTCCTGACCGGCGATCCGCTGGCCGTTCCGCCGGAGACGGTGGCGTTCGTCGCCGAGCAGCTCGGCCTGGATCCGGCGCATTTGGCCGCCTGCGGTCTCGCGGCGCGTTGACCGGGCCGCAGGCGGCCGTGTCGGCTGGGTCAGTGCAGCAGGGTGTAACCGAACCGGCCGGCCTCGGTGAGCCCGACCGAGGCTGCGTGGACGACCTGGCCGCTGGCGGGGATGCCGCTGGCGGTGCCGGGCAGGACAGCCAGCATGCCGCGGCCGGTGTTCTTGCCCGGCGCGCCCGCCACGAGCTCGCCCTTGCCGTCCCCGGTGACGTCGATGATCGAGACCGACGCGCCGAAGGCGTCGCCGGCGACCGACTGCTCGCTGACCGGGTCGGCGGTGGGCTCGGCGCCAGGGGGTGCGACGCCGTCCTGGGTGATGATCTGCGTGCCCGAAACGACCGGCCCGGTGGGTGAGCCGGGGATGAGGGCGACCGCGCCCGCCCGGTCCGCGCCGGACACCTGGGCGGTGGGCAGGCCGATGGCGATGTCGGCCGTGCCGTCGCCATTGAAGTCGCCGGTGGCCAGGCTCGGGGAGCGGCTGTAATGGCTCGGCGAGAACGAGGTCAGCCAGCTCAGGCCGCGAGCGGTGAAACCGACCCCGTACATGCCGCCGCCGTACTTGTCGCCGTACCAGACATTGATGGTGCCGGTGCTGGGAGTGACCATGACCAGGTCGTGGTAGCCGTCGCCGTTCACGTCGCCGAGCACCAGCTTGGAGTCGGCCTTCGGGCAGGCCAGCTTGGTGGTTCCCGGGGCGGCCTCGCACGCCTGCGGGCTGCCCATCATGTGCGGGTCGGGAGACGGGTTGCGCAGGTCACCGCTGTACCACAAGTACTCGCCGCCACCGATGGCGAGATCCGTGCCCACCCACATGGCCTCCAGCCGCCCGTCGCGGTGGATGTCGCCGATCACCGTGGACCAGGAGGTCAGGCGCCGCGTGGGGCTGAATCGGTTGCTCTCGAAGGCGCCGCCGTTGTACCAGCCGCCCAGCGCCTGCCCGTAGCCCGACCGATACACCCCCACGATGTCGGGACGCGGGTCGCCCTGGTCGGCCAGGCCGAAGACCAGCGACTCCATGTCGCTGGCGCCGGTCTCGATCTGGCGGGTGGTGTCGTTGCCGCTGGTCCAGGAGTGGATCTGGCGCGATCGGTAGCCGCTGGAGATCAGGTCGGTCTTGCCGTTGCCGTCGGTGTCGGCCGCGGCCATGCTCGTGCCCCATCCGGAACAGGGGGTGTTGATCGAGTAGAGCATGCAGCCGGGCTCGGGCCGCAGGTGGGAGCGTCCGGTGAAGCCGTCCGGGCCGCCGTACAGGACGGTGATCTGGCCCGTGTTGCTGGTGCCTGAGGCGGCCGGGTAGGAGGGCATGCCGACGGCCAGGTCGTTGTAGCCGTCGCCGTTGAAGTCGCTGTTGTAGGCGATCGGAGCGGCCGAGGCGGGGGCCGGGGTGGTGACGGAGGTGAGCGTCGTGGTCAGTGCGAGCAGCGCCACCGACCAGGCGATCTTGTTCACGTGCATGCCAGCATGATCGAGGCCGTGACTTGCGGACTGGTTGGATCCGGATGGTTGTCTGGGCGTGGACGCCCTCACATTTCGTCCGCGACCGGCAGATGGACGACCTTGAGCACGTGGGGCTGATCTACCGGGCCGGGACGCAGACATACCACCTGCTGCACAGCGGGTTCGGCCGGAGGACGCCAGAAACACACCGCGTGGCGTAGCTGCCTGGCCTGAGCGCTTGCGTTGGCGGGCTGCGGGGTCGTGTTCGGCGGTGATGCGGGCGAACGTCTCCTCGCCCAGCCTTACGTAACGGCCGGGGCCGAGATCCTCAGGCCAAGGGCCCGGTTCGGCCGGCCGGGTCGAGCCCCGGCCGGACGGTGGCGGGCACCACGGCCTTGGAAGCGGGGGCGATGAAGTAGCCCCCGCTTCCCGAGCAGCTCACGCCGACCGGCGGTTCTTTGCGATCACCTCCGGGGAGGGCGAGCGGATGGCGTCAGGTCGGCTCCCGGTCGCGGGGCTGGTGGGCTCTGTACTCCTGGGCACGGACGGCGAGTTCCCGGAAGAACACCGGGGGTGGTGTGACCTGGCCTTCGTGCCCGATCGGGGAGGGCGCCAGCGGTATGAGCAGGTCGGTATTGGGTGAGTGCAACCACAGGGCGGTCTGGTAGAGCTCGGGGATTTGCAGGAGCCGGAGATCGAACCCTGCCATTTCGAGCTGCGGCAGGGCTCGTGCGGCTTTGACCGCGGTCGCGGTGGCTCCGACGGATGAGCTTCTGTAGAACGTTGGCGGGAAGGTGCGGTCCGGCGTTTCGGCGACTTCGGCGCCGGCGAGCACCTTGCCGCCGGACTCCAGCAGGAATCGCCAGCCCACCGGCTGCGCCACCTCCAGGCGGCCGCCGGCCTCGATGTCTTTGACGAGCAGGGCGAACACCCGGTGGGGGGTGGACACCTCCACGTCATCCGGGGAGATCTCGCCCAGCAGTTTCGGGCCCTCTCCGCCGGCTCTGGCGATCAGGCCGAGATGGGAGCGAGTTTCCTCCCGGATCCGTCCCGGCGGTTCAGGCATGTTCAACGGCATCGCATGCTCCCTGAGGCTAGTTTCGCCGAGTCTTGAAGGTCCTGTTCCAGGTGCCGTTCGGGCCGCCCGGATAGCCGCCGAAGAGCGTCTCCCACGCGACCCACATGATGGGATCGTTCTCCTGGCCCGCGTATGTCCCGTGCGTACCCTGCCACGGGTCATGCACCCAGACGTGCACCAGTTCACCGGTCTCCGGGCGGTAGCTGTACCCCCAGATGTTGACGATGTGGCCGGAGAGGCCGCCACCCCAGCCGATGTTCATCATGATCGGGCGTCCGGCGTCTATCTCTGCCTTGACCTCGTTCTTCGTCAACGCCGGGAACCTTCTGATCTGCACCCACCCGGGCGCCTCGACCCAGTCGAGGTAATTCCTGGCATCGTCGGGGGCCGGGACGTAAACCCCGGCTTGCTGCAGCGGCCCGGCATCGGGCCACCAGCCCTGGTTGCAGTCCCCGCGTAACGCGCCGTCCGGGCAGCACTGGAACGGCTGCTGGGCGGCGAGCCGGGAGTCTTTCCTGTTGAGGACCGCGGTGGCGAACCCGCACTGGGTCCATGCTCGCGCGTTGGCGTAGAAGTTCGCGATGCTGATCGTTGTCGCGTTCCAACACCAGTATGTCTTTTCCTGGTATTGACGCCAGCTCCAGTATGTGGAGCCGAGGCTCTTGATCATTACGCTCTCGTCTGGTTGTGACATGCGATGCCATCCCTTCGCTACGCGGGGGTTACGTCGTCACCGTCTTGCGCCTCCTGGCCGGCCCGGAAGGGCCCACGCGCTGACGTTAAGAGAGCGCAACTGCGCTCGCAATGATCACGATTTGTCAGGTTGGACCGAAACACACAGAGTGGGGCTCACGTTTTCAGTTGCGGCTGTCCGGTACGTCTTGGCCTTCCGCTCAGCCACGACCAGCAGCGCCCCGCACGGACTTGTATCCTCGGCGCCAAACCGCGAGGTCCGGGTCGAAAGCACCCAAGCCTCGGCCTGGTCGCATGGGGGAGATCGCTTCGGCTCTGCCACTCCGGTCCCATCAGCCTCCGAGTGGACCGCCGTAATCGTCACCACCCTCGTGGCCTTATCCGGCCACTGGCGCAGCAGCTTGGGCCAGGAGAGAGCATCGGATTCAGTTCTTGGATGACAACAGTTAATCAAGCAACTGACTTGGTGGGTTGCCTCCTGATCGCGGGCGTACTGTCCAACGAACGGTCCCTTGGCCGGCTGAAGATGGCTTCCCACTTCACCGGCGAGGCAGCAGTATCGAGGCGGCGCACATCACGCCCGCAGCCGTGAAGAGCGACGTGCGCGTGTCGGTCCAGGTCGCTACGAGGCCACCGAGGAGGATGAACAGGGGCTGGGTGACCGTCGTGGCGGACGACCACAATGTGGCCACGCGAGCCATGAGATGGTCAGGGGTCTGTAGCTGCCGATAGCCGGCCATGGTGGAGTTCGCCGCGCCGGCGAACAGCAGCACCATGCCGAACCCGAAGCCGCACCGGCTCGGGCACGGGCAAGGGGCTGGCGGCCGTCAGCCGGGTCGGCTTCACCGTCCGCAACGGCACGATCAGTGGCTTCAAGTACGGAATCTACCTCTCGTCCTCCTCCGGCCTGCCGCGCACCGACGTCACCGCCACGGACGTGCGGCTCCTCGCGGCGCCCATCGACGCCTGGCCCGGCACGATCACCTTCACCGGCACGCGTCAGGACGCCTGCCTGCTGTCCGGTCTGCGGCTGGTCGACGGGCTGATCACGATCGAGCGGTGCACGGTGACCAGGCAGACCGTCATGGTGCGCGGCACCGGCTCGGCGATCCGCAGCAGCACGCTCACCGGCGGAAGCCTCACGGTCAGCGCGACCGACCAGGGCACCTTCACCCGTAACGTCTTCGACGCCTTCCCCATGGGCCTGTCGAACGACAGCCGCCGCAACCTCGTGCGGGCCAACGTCTTCAAGAATTCGGCCACAGCGGGCCTCGGCGCCGCGGAGACCTTCCTGCCGCAGGACGCGAACACCATCGAGGACAACGAGTTCACCGGCAACGGCCTGCACCCCAGCGGCCTGGTCGACGGCCAGGGGCACACGGTCCAGGGCGGCATCCACCTGAGCTCCCGCGCGGCTCTCACGCCGCCGGCCACCTCATCTGGGCGCCCCCGGGCACGGTCGCCGACGGAGGCGGCAACCAGGGCCCCTGTGGCCCCACCCCCAACCCCGACCTGACCTGCTGGTGAGACCACCGGCTTGCTGGTGAGACCACCGGCCCGGTCTCCCGGGCGCGGGACGGCCGAGGTCCGCGGGCGCGCGCGGGTCAGCTCCGGCGCCTGTTCTCCTCCGCGTGACCGACCCCGGGGTGGGGCCGTCGGCGCGGGGGCGTGCCGCCGTACTCCGGGTGGTGCTCGAAGTGCCACCACTCGTTGTCGAACATGCGGTAGAGGTCGTAGCGGGCGCCGTGCTCCTCCAGCCAGCGCGCGCCTTCGTGCGGACGCACGTCCAGGGCGATGCCCTTGACGTGGTTGGACTCCGTCGGCGGCAGCACGAGCATGCGCGCCAGCGCCGGGGAGCCGGTGCGGCGCACCTCCTCCTCGAACATCCGGAGCTGAACGAGCGGATCACGGTATCCCGAGGTGAGGCCGAGGAGCTGGCCGTGACGCCAGAGCGCCTCGGTGCGCGCCGCGGTGAACGCCGCCAGGGCGCCGTCGGTGAGCCCGGCCAGGTCCTCGGCGGGGAAGCGCATCCGTAACGCCCACTGGCAGGCCAGCTCGCGGGCCCGGCCGGGGCGGCGGACGAGCGCCGCGGGCAGCAGGAGCACGGCGAGCACCAGCGTCACCACGGCGAACAGCCGATCTCGGGGCCGAGCTGGGATGGTGCGTGGTTCGTTCATGACGAACTACGATTGGCGCCGAATGTGAGTGGGTCGTCTGCCGAATGTCACCGTTTGTCGACGGCCGTCACCCCGGCATCACCGTGACACAACGATGACATGGCGCTGACAAGACGGGGACATCACCGGCCGACAGTGGACGGAGTTGACCGGCGAGCGAGGTTACGGAGCGTGCTGTGGTACTCGGCGGCGTGTCGCGAGTGTTGTTGATCGAGGACGACCCGGCCGTGCGGGAGGGCCTTGAGCTGGCCCTGACCCGGCACGGGCATCGGGTGGGCGCCGTGGAGTCCGGCGAGGAGGGGCTGGAGCGACTGCGCGCCGACCGTCCCGACGTCGTCGTGCTCGATCTGATGTTGCCCGGCATGAACGGGTTCGAGGTCTGCCGCCGCATCCGGGCCATCGGCGAGGTGCCGATCATCATGCTGACCGCGCGCGGCGACGACATCGACGTGGTGGCGGGGCTGGAGGCGGGCGCCGACGACTACGTGGTCAAACCGGTGCAGCCCAGGGTGCTCGAAGCGCGTATCCGCGCCGTGCTCCGGCGGATCGGCCGCGACCAGGCGGAACTGGAGCGGCACGGTGAGCTGACCATCGATCGGGCCGGGCTGGTGGTCACCAAGCGCGGCGCCCCGGTCGGGCTCACCCCGGCCGAGCTGCGCCTGCTGCTGGAGCTCTCCGGCACGCCGGGCCGGGTGCACAGCCGCCAGCAACTGCTGGACTCGGTGTGGGAGCACGGGTACTTCGGCGACTCGCGGCTGGTGGACGCGTGCGTGCAGCGGCTGCGCGCGAAGATCGAGGACGACTCGGCCTCCCCCGTCTACGTGCAGACGGTGCGGGGGTTCGGTTACCGGTTCGGGCCGGTGTGAACCGGCGGTGACGCCCGTGCCGAGCCCGGGGCTGCGTGCCCGGCTGTTGTTCGCGTTCGCGCTGCTGTGCGTGGTCACCACGGCGGCGGTGACCGGCGGGCTCTACGTCCAGGCCCGCACCGACATCCTGCAGCGGGCCCAGGACGCCGCGCTGCAGGCGACGAGAGCGCGCCTGGAGACGCTCTTCCCGTTGCGCACCCCGGCTCCGGACCGGACCGAGCTCGGCAGGATCGCCGCCACCATGGCCGAGCGGGACAGCTACGCGCTGGCCGTCTACCGCGGGCTGTACGCGCAGGCCGGCCCGCCGTCCGACCGGGCGCCGGGCCTGATGCGGAACCCGCCGCCGGGAAGCGGGGGACGCGACGGGAACGCGCCGGCCCTGGAGGCCGAGGACCTGAGGCCCCAGGCCCTTTCCGTGAGCCTGCGGCGGAAGGTGGCCGAAGGCGAGATGGCGTGGCAACGGGTGGTGCGGGAGGGCAGGCCCTTCCTGATCATCGGCGCGCCGTTGCTGATCACCGAGGGTGACCGGTGGCGGGTGTCCGGCATCGAGGTCTACACCACGCGCAGCCTGCTTCCCGAGCAGCGCAGCATCGACTTGCTCGCCAGCCGCGCCTGGCTCAGCGGCGGGGCGGCCATGGCGTTCGCGGTGGTCGTGGCGTTGCTGGCCACCCGCAGCGTGCTGCGCCCGGTGCGCGAGCTCGGCCGGGCGGCCCGCCTGCTGGGCGAGGGCGAGCTGCGGACCAGGGTCGCGGTCCGCGGTTCCGACGAGCTGGCCGACGTGGCGCGTACCTTCAACGACACCGCCGCGGAGCTGGAACGGCACGTCATGCAGCTGCGCGCGATGGAGGCCGACGCCCGCCGGTTCGTGGCCGACGTCTCGCACGAGCTGCGCACCCCCCTGGCCGCGCTCGCCGCCGTCGCCGAGGTCCTCGACGACGAGGCGGCCGAGCTGCCCGAGCCCGCCGGCCGGGCGGCCAAGCTGGTCAGCCAGGAGACGCTCAACCTGACCGCGCTGGTGAACGACCTCATCGAGATCAGCAGGTTCGACTCCGGCGTCGCGGCCCTGTCGCTGAACGAGGTGGACGTGGCCGAGCTGGTGCCCGCGACCCTGCGCGTACGGGGCTGGTCGGACGCGGTGCGCACCGAGCTTCCCTCCTCGGTGACGGCGAGGCTGGACCCGCGCCGCGTGGACGTCATCCTCGCCAACCTGGTCGGCAACGCCCTGCGGCACGGCGAGCCGCCGGTGTCGGTGCGGTTGTCCGCCGACCCGCAGTGGATCACTGTCGAGGTCCGCGACCACGGTCCGGGGCTGGAGGAGGCGGTGCTGCCGCACGCGTTCGACCGGTTCTACAAGGCCAGCGCGGCCCGTGCCAGGTCCGAGGGCAGCGGCCTGGGCCTGGCCATCGCGCTGGAGAACGCGCGCCTGCACCGGGGCGACCTCACCGTCGCCAACGCCCCCGACGGCGGCGCCCTGTTCACGCTGCGCCTGCCACGCAGGGCCCCCGAGCAGGACGGAGCAGCCGGATGAGGGCCGCACTCCCCCGCCGCGCGCTCGCCGCGGGTCTCCTGGCGCTGGTCGCGGGCTGCGGCGTGCGTCCCAGCGACGTCATCGCCGTCGGCGAGCCGCCGAAGGGAGCCGTCGCGCTGACCACGACGATCATCCTCTACCTGGTGAAGGACGGGCGGCTCAGCGCCGTGACGCGGCCGAGCGCCCGCCCGCTGTTCCGGACCGAGAGGCTCGCGCTGCTGGCGGCCGGGCCCATCGAGAAGGAGCGGGCGCTCGGGCTCAGCACCGAGGTGCCGCCGGAAGCCGATCCCTTCCTGGTGACCGTCAAGGCGCGCGACCGCATGGTGCTGACCCCGTCCGCGCCCGGCGGTGACCTGTCCCCCCTGGCCGTGCAGCAGATCGTGTGCACGGCCGCCGCGTTGCCGGACAGCCCTGCCCGCATCGCCGTCGCGGGGGCACGCACGAGCGTCGACCCCCGCGACTGCCCGGCCTGACCGCCGGAGGGAGCGCGGAGCAGCCCAGCGGCCTCCCCCGCGGACCTGGCCGCGGTCAGGTCTTGGCGGGGATGCGCTTGCCGAGGTTGATGAAGAACAGGACCAGCCCGACCGTCAGCACGATGTGCCCCAGCCCCGCCATCCCGGTGATCGCCGGGCTGGTCTCGGCGCCCAGCACCGTCTGGGTGCCGTGCACCAGCATCATCGCCACCGTCAGCGCCAGCCCGCCGTTGTAGACCCAGAAGAACCAGGTGAACAGCCTGCCGCCGGCGCTCAGCGTGAACACCTTCTCCAGCACCAGCACGATCAGGAAGAACAGCATGCCGAGAGCGAGCAGGTGGGTGTGCACCACACCGAGCTGGGTGTCGCCGGTGAAGTCGTTGAGCTTGGTGATCTCGCGATAGTAGAGGCCGGTGATGACGCCGACGATCATGTAGATGTGCGCCGCATGGTAGATCTTTCTCACGGTTGAGACCTTAGAGGTTGTTTTGCCACCATTCGTACCGGCGTCCCCGCCGGACGGGCTCAGCCCTGCCAGGCCCGGCGGAAGCTCGCCCGGGCCCGGTGCAGCCGGGACTTGACCGTGCCCGACGGCACCCGCAACATCCGCGCCGCGACGTCCTCCGGCACCCCTTCCAGGTCGCGCAGCACCAGCACCGCCCGATGCTCCGGCGACAGGCGCTCCAGCACGTCCCGGACGTCCACGGCACGCTCGACGTCGTGCGGCGAGGGCACGCCGGCCAGTTCCGCCGGGCTGGACCGCCCGTCGCGCCGGGCGATCCGGACGGCCTCGCGCACGGCTATCGCCCGCGCCCACCCGAGCAGGGCCTCGGGTTCGCGCAGGTCACGCAGATGCCGGAAGATCGCGATCAGCGCCTCCTGCACGGCGTCCGGCCCGCTGTCCAACGCGATGGGCCCGCAGATCCGGCCCAGGTACGGCGTCAGCTCGGCGAGCAGGTCGTTCATCGCCATCGTGTCGCCCCGCTGGGCGGCGAGCACCCGGGCCGCCGTCACGACGCGCCCCCGGCGTCCCGGGCCGCGTCCCGGGCCGCGTCCCCACCCGCGCCCCTGGCCGTGACCCGGGACGCGAGCCTGGCCAGCGCCTTCTCCCCCGCCGCCCGCACGCCCCACGGCACCAGCGCCGGGCGGCCCGGGACGCGCACCCCGCCCGTCTGCGCGACCAGCGTCCCCTCCGGCACGGCGGTCGCGGCCAGGCCGACGAGCAGGAACCGGCTCTGCATCCAGCACCAGCCCGGCCGCAGGTCGACGTCGAACCGGGCGCGCATGCCGTACCGGCTGCGGGCCCTGGCCACGAGGCGGCCGCCGTCCGGGCCCGCGGACTCGACGGTGAGATGCCGCATGTCGGGTTCGAACGTGCCGAACTCCTTCTCCAGATCGCTCACCACGGCCCAGACCGCCGCGAAGGGTGCGGGAATGACGCGCTCGGCGACGGACGCCCCGGGAATGGCCGCGGCCAGCGCGCGCAGGCGGCGTACGGGGTCCAGATCGGCAACAGGCCAGCTCATGTCCATCCAGAGGCGGGAGGGGCGCGAAAGGTTCCATGGAACCATCACGGATTTCGCCGACTCCTGCCGGGCATGAACATTCCACGCCTCGGCGCCCTGACCGCCTCCGCCCTGCTCACCGACGCCGCCGCGCACCTGTACTGGCTGACCGGCCGCACGTGGCCCGCCGGCGACGTCAGCTCCCTCTCCCTGGCGGTGCTGAACTTCGAGGTGCCGTTCACCTCGCGCGTGCTGGTGCCGCTCGTCGTCGTGCTCGGCGCCGGGGCGGCGGCGGTGCTGGTGTGCTCACGCGGTCGCGGCTGCCTGCCCGCCCGCCTGGTCACGGCCGCCGTCGCCGCCGGGACCCTGGTGCGGGCGGCGGCCGGGCTGGTGTGGATCGCCGGCGTCGGCGCGGACACCGGGACCCCGTTCTACTGGCTCAACCTGTTCCTCTACACGCCTGTCTGCGTGTTCATGGCCACGGCGGCGGCCCTGGTCGCCTCCCGCCGCGGCGCCCGGCGGCTCTAGCCGGAGCAGAGCTGGGCGCGCAGGGTGCGGAAGGCCCATTGCTCCCAGCGCTCCCGCGGCCAGCCGCGGCCGTGCACGAACAGCAGGTACAGCTCGGGGCTGAGCAGGCCGTACAGCAGGTCGGCGGCCTCCTGCGCGGACACCCCGGCCCGCGCCCCGGGCTTGCCCACCAGGGCCTTGGCCGCCTCCTGCTGGACGACGTAGCGGGGATCGACGTCGTCCGGCCACAGCGCGGCCACCTCCGGGTCGCCGGCGACCGCCGCCTCCAGGACCTTGCCGATCGGCGCGACGCGCTCCAGGACGGAGCTGGTGCCGGCGACGTAGGCGCGCAGCAGGTCCTGGGCGGTGCCGGCGGCCAGCGCCGCGACGTACCAGGGCCGGTCCATGGTGGCCACCGGCTCGTCGTCGCCCGCGATCGTGACGTCGACCAGCTCCTTGAGCAGGGCGCGCTTGTTGCCGAAGACGAAGTAGATCGTCTGCACCGCGACCCCGGCCTTCTCGGCCACGTCCTGGAGGTTCGTGGCGCCGTATCCGTCGCGGACGAACAGCTCCGACGCCGCCTCCAGGATGCGCCGGCGCGTCTCCTTCGCCTTCTGGGCCCGCTTGTTCGGCCGCTTGACATCGCTCATGGCTAGAGTCTATCTCTAGATTCAGTCACTAGAAGTCAACTCTAGAGAGAAGGTCTAGCCATGCCGGTCATCAGCGTCACCCGCTTCCAGGCCGATCCCGCGGACGCCGAGGAGGTCCAGGCCCGGCACGCCGCCCTGGTCACCGCCATCAGAGCCACCGAGCCCGGCCTCACCGAGGCCCGCCTCGGCCGCCTGGACGACGACACGTGGGTCGGCGTCTGGCGCTGGAACTCGGCCGCCGCCCTGCAGGCGGCCCGCCAGGCCGCGCCCGGCACCCCCGCCGCCGTCGCGGCGTTCGAGGTCGTCCGCGACGTCACGGCGCAGGACATCGAGGTCCTGGCCGAGCTGTGACGGCCCGCCCCGGCTCCCGGCCCCGAGGCCGCGGGCCGGGGCTTTCCCGAATCGAGGAGATGACATGATCGAAATCGACGCGTTGACCAAGGTGTACGGATCGGCGCAGGTCCGGGCGGTCGACGAGGTGTCCCTGCACGTCCCCGCCGGGTCGGTCGTCGGGTTCCTGGGCCCCAACGGCGCGGGCAAGACCACGACCATCAAGATGCTGGCCGGGCTGCTGTCCCCCACCTCCGGCCGGGTCCGGCTGGCCGGGTTCGACGTGACCCGGCAGCGCCGGTCCGCGATGGCGTGCTTCGGCGCGGTGCTGGAGGGCTCCCGCAACGTCTACTGGACCCTGTCGGCCTGGCAGAACCTCATGTACTTCGGCCGGCTGAAGGGCCTGCGCAAGGCCCGGGTCGCCGAGCGGGCCGAGGATCTGCTGACCGATCTCGGCCTGTGGGAGCGCCGCCACGAGAAGGTGGGCGGCTTCTCCCGGGGCATGCAGCAGAAGGTCGCGATCGCCGTCGCCCTGATCGCCGACCCGCCCGTCGTGCTGCTGGACGAACCGACGCTCGGCCTGGACGTCGAGGCCACCCGCACCGTCCGGAACTGGATCGCCGAGCAGGCCCGCGAGCTGGGCACCACCGTCCTGCTCACCACCCACCAGCTCGACATCGCCCAGGAGCTGTGCGACCGGGTGGCCGTCATGCGCCAGGGGCGGCTCGTGGCCGACCTGCCCACCCGCGAGCTGCTGGCCCGCTTCCGCGAACGCGACCGGTACGAGATCCGCGTCGAGGGAGCCGCGCCTCCCGGCTTCGACGCCGACACCCGTGACGGCGTCACCACCATCCGCGTGCGGGTGAGCGATCCGGCCGAGGTGTACGACGTGGTCGGGCGGCTGCGCGCGCACGGAGCCGTCCTGGAGTCGCTGACGCAGGTCCAGCCCGGCCTGGAGGACGTGTTCCTGGCCCTGGTGAACGAGCCGTCCCATGCTGCCTGACGTCCTGCGCGCCGAGATCGGCAAGGGCCTGCGCGTGCAGCTCGCCCACCCGGCCGGGCACGTCGTCACGCTGCTGATCAGCACCATGATGTATCTCGGTCTGCAGTTCGTGCTGGGCCAGGGTGAGCTGCGCCAGGATCTGCTGCCGCCCACCCTGGTCGCGATCGGCGGCTACTGGTTCCTGCAGTACGCCGGCCTGGTGATGGTGGCCGACCTCGTCGAGGAGATCCGCGCCGGCACCTTCGCCCAGTCCCAGATGAGCCCGGCGCCGCCGTGGCTGCCGATGCTCGGCCGGCTGCTCACCGCGTCGGTGTTCGGGCTGGTCGTGGCCGCCGTCGCCGCTCTCGTGCCGGTGCTCCTGGCGCAGATCGCCGTCCCGTTGCGCTGGGCCGCGCTGCTGCCCGCCGCGCTGCTCGGGGTCGACGCGCTGGCCTTCACCTTCCTGCTGGCCGCCCTCGCCCTGGTCTCCCCGGCGGTCGGCGCCCTGCAGTCGTTGTTCACCTCGCTGGTGCTGCTGCTCAACGGTTCGTTCCTGCCGCTGCACCTGTATCCGGACTGGCTGGCCGCGGCGGCCCGGCTGCTGCCCACCACGCTGGGCGTCGAGGCGCTCAACCGGACGCTGTTCGAGGGCGGCACCCTGGCCGGGCTGTGGACCGGCGGCACGCTGCCCTGGCTGCTGGCCCACACCCTCGTCCTCGCCGCCGTGGCCGGCCTGCTGTTCGTCCGCAACCACCGGCGAGCCCTGGAGGCGTCATGACCTTCGTCCGCGGATTCGCCGCCGAAGTCCGCAAGGGGATGATCGGCCTGCTCGCCGGATGGCGCGAGGTCCTCCTGGAGATGATCACCTTCCCGCTGTTCTACCTGCTCGTCGTGCTGTTCATGGGACGCGGGCAGCTGCGCGCCGACCTGCTGCCGCCGGTGTTGCTCGGCATGGTGGCGCTGACGTTCGTCCACGAGCAGGTCAACCGGGTGTTCTGGAGCTACCTGGGCGACATCCGGTCCGGCGTGCTGGAGCAGACCTACCTGACCCCGCTGCCCTCGGCCGCGAGCATCCTCGGCCGCCAGGTGGCCGCCGTGATCGCGGCCGTGCCCGCCGCGCTGGCCGTCCTGGCCACCGGGGTCGCCGCCGTCGCCCTCCAGGGCGGGCGGCTGCCCCTCGACGCGCAGGTGATCGTGCCGCTGGCCGCCATCGTGCTGGGCACCTGCGGGCTCGCGCTCATCCTGTGCGGCCTGTGCCTGGTGTTGCGGCGCATCGAGATCGTCACCCAGCTGTCCGTGGCCCTCTATGCCGTCGCGGGCGGCACCCTGGTCCCGCTGGCGGCCATGCCCGAACCGGTCGCCTTCCTCAGCCGGCTGGTGGTGCCCATCACGCCCGGCATCGAGGCGATGCGCGACATCCTGCTCGGCGGGTATTCCCTGGCCGCCCTCCCGACCGGCTGGGGCCTCGGCTGGCTGCTGGCCCAGCCGCTGCTGATCACGGCGGCCGGGGTGGTCCTGTTCCACCGGCTGGAGAACGTCGCCCGCCGTCGCGGCACCCTGGCCCGCTCCTGAAGACCCCGCCGCCTGGGCCGGTGGGCCGGGCGGCGGGTGACCGGTCAGGGGCCGACCCGCCGGACGGTGATCTCGTACTGGTCCACGGCGCCCTCCCACCGGGCCACCAGCGCGCCGCCCTCGTCCCTGGCCGTGCGCATGTCCTGACGGCACAGGGCCAGCTCGTCGGAGCGGGGGTCGCAGAACGCGCGCAGGTGCGCCCGGAGCCCGGCGTGCTCCACGGCCGCGAGGGCCGCCGCCGTCTCCGGGTCGCCTCCTTCGTACGGCACCAGGCTGTCGAAGCCGTCGCCGATGCCGGTGGCGACCCGGAGGGCGTCGAGGAGCGTGCCGTCCGAGGCGATGGTGGCGCTGGTCACGGACCAGGCCGTGGCCGGCAGGCCGACCGCGTGGCGTGCCGTCAGGCGCGCCAGCTCGGCGCCGCCGACCTGCGGCCAGCGGTCGGAACCGGCGAGCCTGACGGCCACCAGCTCGTCCCCGAAGCCGGCCGGGAACCCCGCCGCGGCGTCGATCTCGAACAACGACCGGCTCGGGTCGAACCGCAGCTCGGGGTAGCCGACCTCGTCGAGCAGCAGCAGGTTCTCGCTGGAGATCGTCGCGCGGCCGGCGAGGGCGGTCGGCTCCAGCCACGCCGGATCCCTGTTGAACCCCGTCTCGTCGAGCCAGTTGCCGCTGTAGCAGGCCGCGTACTCCGCCTCGGGGTCGAAGCCGGAGAGCGGGTGGCCCAGCAGGACGCCGAAGGCCTGCCTCAGCGACGACTCCCAGTCGTCGCCGGTGGTGGGGGCGGACGTCACGGTCGCGCCTTTCGTCAGTGGGGGGATCGTGACGCGCGGCACGCCCGCCGTCTGGCGTCACTTCTCATGATCAATTGTAGAGTGAGGCATTCGTCCCCCTCCCCCTTCGGGAAGCGTCCTGTGTTACGTCGTCACCGTTCGGCCGTGCCCGCCCTGCTTCTCACCGTTCTGTACGGTGCCGCGCTGACGGTCGCCGCCGTCGTCGCCCTGGTCTCCGGTGAGCTCGGCCCGTTGTGGGGGCTGACGCTGTTCTCGGCCACGGCCGAAGGCGTCACGGCCACCGGGCCGAACCTGTTCCTCCTGGTCCTGGCCGGGCTGTCCTGGTCCTGGGGGATCTGGCAGATTCTGCGCGGGCCGTCGGCGGGGCCGCCGCCCCCGCGGGACCCCGACGCCCTGCGGTTGCGCCTGGCGCTGTACGCCTCGGCGGCCACGACGTTCCTGCTCCACCTCACCGCGTCGATGTGGGCCGACACGACGGTGCTCGACTCCGCGGTGATGTGCGTGCTCGTGGTGCTGTTCATGCGGGTGCTGGGCCGCGGCCGGCCGTACATGCGGGGCGCCGGGCTGCTGGGGTACGGCGGGTTCACCGTCATCGGCGTGCTCGGCCTCCTCGGCCGGCCCGTCCCGGAGGGGGTGGAGCTGGTCTGTGGCCTGGCCGGTCTGGTCTGGACGGTGCTGGTCCTGCGGGCCCAGGGCTCCGACGACCGCTGGGGGACGGCGACCGTCGCGTACGGCGTCGCCGCCCTGGTGACGCCGCTGGTCCTGGTGCTGGCGGCGTTGCCGTTCGCCGGCGAGGAAGGCGCGGCCGAGGCTCTCGGCGTGGTGTCGAGCGTCCTGATGATGATCTGGCTGGCCCGCTCCGCCCACGACCTCGCCGCCCCGCGCCGCCGACCGGCCTCCGAGGCCACGCCGGAGGCATGAGCTCGGGGCGGGCCGGTGAGCCGGGGCCGGTGACCGGGGCTCAGCGTCTGCGCTGCCTGGTCTCCTCGGTCGAGGGCGCCTCCTGCGGCAACGGCGGTCTGGCCAGGGGCGCCAGCGCCGGCCCCTGCCACTGCTGCCTGGCCGGCCCCGACCGCTTGTCGCCGTCAGGATTCCCGCCGTCGATGGACAGGATGCGGCCCCTGAACTTGGGGTGCCTGGTCTCCCAGTACCGCCACCCCTCCACCCTGGCCGGCACGCTGGCGATCCCGGAGGCGATCTCGACCTGCTTGCAGGTGCCGAGGACCGACCAAGCCGACCAGCCGATGCGGTAGCCGAAAACGCGGTACCACATATTGCCGTACATCCCTTTAGTGATAGTCCGGCTGTATTCATGGCCGGTGAAGACCATATGCCGCTCTTCGAGGTGTGGCACGCCCATCTTGCGCAGGTTACGCACCAGATCTCCGGTCGTGATCGAGAACTGCTGCTCGTTCTCCGTCTCCCGGAACGCCCTCACCTCGTATTCCCGGGTCACCGTCACCGTGATGGTGCCGCCAGGGCCGTCAATGTAGCGGGTACGGGGAATGAAGAAGTTTCTCGGCGAGAGCGAACGGATTTTGAAGAAGGTGTGCGGGTCGCACCGCCCGTCGCCGTCCGCGTGCGCGGCCAGGGTCACGGCGGGGGTCATGGCCAGGACGAGGGCCGTCGAGAGCGAGCCGCGCACGGCCACTCGTGTCATGCTCCGCCCAAGACGAGGCGCCGCCGGCCGGGTGGGGTTGCTGAGGGCATTTGCTCGTATTTTGGGTGAGAACATGTACCGTTCCTTTCGGAATGCAGCCCGTAGTCGCCATCCGAACCCATAGACCGGAATGCGGCCCTTCCGCACGCCGATCAGGGCATCTAGACCGGTACGATGTTTACACTTGCCACGAATCACTCATCGACGCCACACCGAAACCGCATTCCCGGTGACCGGCAAGATTCAGTTGTCGGAATGCCATGGCTCAGGGGCATCGCTCAGCGAAATCGTTCCCTCCGACCCCGGGACGCGCGACCGCGTGAAGGCCCGGATCCGTTCGGCGATGACCTCGGGGGCGTTCAGGTCGGGGGCGTTGTGGTCGAGCCCGGCGATGATCTCGTGCCGGGCGTCGGGCATGAGGCGGGCCAGGCGAGCGGGCACATCGGTGAGGTAGCCGGGGGACCTGTCGCCGCCGAGCAGCAGCGCCGGGGAGCCGACGCCGGCGTACCTGGCGCCGTCGGAGTCCAGGCGGACGATCTCGCCGAGCTCTGCGGGGGTGGTCGCCATCATCGCCCGCGTGTCGCGCCCCTCCGCCCCGCGCAGCATCAGGAACGCCAGCGCGCTGAACACCGGCGCCGGCGCGTCGCCGACCGGAACCAGGCGGGTGGCCTTGAGGAAGGCCGCCATCGCCGCGGTGTGCCTGCCCTGCGCCAGCAGCCGCTCGAACGCCGGCAGCCAGCCGGCGGGGAAGGAGCCGTCGATGCTCACGCCCGGTTCGTAGACCATGAGCGCGGCCACCCTGCGCCGCAACCCGAGGTGCAGGGCGACGAGACCGCCGTAGCTGTGGCCGAAGACCAGGCGCGCGCCCGTGCGGTCCATGACGACCAGCGCGTCGTCGACCTCGGTGTCCACGCCGTACGCCGGGCCCTGCGGGCCGCTGCCGCCGCGTCCGCGCCGTTCGATCACGTGCACGCTGTGCGTGCCGGACAGTGCTCGCGCCAGCGCCCCGTAGTGGTGGGCGCGCCGGTTGTTCCCGGGGATCACCAGCAGCCCCGGCCCCCGCCCCGCGCTGAGCACGGCGATCGTCGTGCCGTCCTTCGAGGTCACGTCCGCGCCGCGCCACCGCATCGACTTCTTGCCGCCCATCACGCCCTGCCTTCACGTCGGTGGAGACAGCAGCCTGGCCGCTGGGGCTGTCACCCGGCTGGCAGAACGCTGGCACCGGCGCCCGGGAGGAGAACGCTCAGGCCCAGTAGTCGCCGTCGGGCAGCCGCAGGTACGTGTCCGGTTCCGTGAGCGAGCGGGCGTCGGCCGGGCGCAGCCCCGCGCCGGCGAAGCAGTACGCCTCGGCGCACCCCTCGTACAGGTACGTGCGCAGGATCTCCTCCGGCGAGTCCTCCGGGGAGGCGTCGCCGCCGCCCGGATGGGTGTCCCATTCCTCGACCTCGCCGTCGCGGTAGACCCTGCCCTGGTTGCCGCTCTTGGGATTGGCGTACATGCCGTAGGCGACCGTGCCCGCCGACAGCGCCTTCATGACGCCGGGCGTGGCGGCCATGTACCCCCACTCCTGGAAGACGACGCAGCCGCCCGGCACGTCGGTGACGCCGACGAACCGCAGCGCGTCGTCCTCGAACGGATCCTCCTCGACCTCTTCGAGCTCCTCCTCCGTGGCGGGTTCGGCGGCCAGCAGGCGCGCCGCCCCGGCCGCGCTGACACCGCGCACGCACGTCAGGCTGAAGCCGTCGCCGTCGAGGCCCTCCAGGACGCCGACCAGGCGCGCGGCCTCCGCCACGGCCGCCGTCTCGGCCTCGGTGAGCCGGGCGTGGCCGGGCGGGAACGTCCGTTATGCGGAGACGAGCGGTGTCATCATGGCGCAGGGCACGGACAATTTTCGAAGATCATCCAGACGGCGACCCTCCGGGACGCCCGCACAGGGAACCCCTTGTCCTCGGCGTCCCACCGAGGACAAGGGCGGGGCCGGATCAGGGCTGGGCGTCCAGCCATTCCCGGAAGGTCGGGCCGGCGAGCCTGGCGTGCGGGCCGGGCAGGAACGCGCCGGCGGCGGCCAGATCGGCATCGGGCATGCCCGCGCCGTCGACGCCCACGACCTTGACACCCCGGCGGGCGCCCAGGAGCCGGGCCGCCTCCGCCAGCGTCTCCCTGCGCGGACCGGCGATCTCGGGGATCGGCGTGCCGGGCACGGTCGCGGCGACGGCCAGGTCGGCCAGCTCCTCGGCCACGACGCGGCAGGCCACGAGCTGGGTGGGCAGCTCCGGGACATAGGCCACATCACCGGGCCGCCAGTCCAGCAGCTGCCCCACGAACTCGTGGAACTGCGCCGCCCGCAGCACGCGGACGGGAAGCGGCCCGGCAAGCAGCAGCTCCTCGTGCACCCTCTTGGCGGCCAGGAAACCGGCGGTGGCCCTGTCGGCCCCGATGATGGACGCCACGGCGATCCGCGCGACCCCGGCCCGGCGGCCGTACTCGTGCAGGTTGCGGGCCGAGGCGCGGAAGAACTCCGTCGCCGCCTCCTGGTCGGAGGAGTGCCAGGAGGCGACGTCGATGACGACCTGCGCCCCCGTCAGCGCCTCGGCGAGGCCCTGACCGGTGACGACGTCCACGCCGGTGGCGCGGGACATCGGCACGACCCGGTGACCCCTCTCGGTCAGGACGTCGACGACGTGGCGGCCCAGCCGGCCGGTCGCCCCGGCCACCGCGAACGTGGTGATGCTCATGTCAGGCGCCTTTCTCACTCGCTGTAGTTCCGGCCGGGCGGCATGCCGGGGATCGGCTTGGCGATGAGGGCCGCCGGGGTGAAGAAGCCGATGTGGGCGATCGCCATGACCAGCGACCACATCGCCCTGTCGTCGTACAGCGCCGACGCCCTGGCGTACAGCTCGTCGCCGACGCGCTCCCCCGACGGGTTCGGGGTGAGGACCGCCTCCACCAGCTCCAGCGCGACGCGTTCCGCCTCGGTGAAACAGGTGGCGTCCCGCCAGGTGGCCACGGCGGTGATGCGCTCCTCCGGCTCCCCCAGCCCGCGCAGGTTGGCGGTCTCCCTGACCGTGAAGTACGTGCTGCCCAGCAGCTGCCCGGCGCGCAGCTGCAGCAGCGCGATGGTCACCGGGGGGATCACCCCGTTCCGCAGGGCCTTGTGCAGCCCCTCGCCGACCACCGCCAGCTCGGGGAGGAAGGGGAGGGGATTGGGCATACGCGACCGCCGGCCGGTCGTCGTGGACATGGACATGAGGAAGACTTCCCTTCGCGTTCTCGACTCGTCGTCGCGCCGCGCGGATCGTCCGCGCGGCGTCCTGACGACCACGAGACGCCGCCGCCCCGGCCCCCGTAACACCGGCGGCGCTGTGACGTAGGCCACCGGCCGGACGTGTTACGCGGCGGCGCACGACGGCGTCTTGTGCGTGTGGCAGTGCGCAGAACGGACAGGCAGGAGCGGGACATGACCGATCACGACGAACACGCCGGGCCGCCCGGCTCCGCCACCCAGGTGTTCGTCGCCCACCGCAACCTGCTGTTCACCGTCGCCTACGAGATGCTCGGCTCGGCCGCCGACGCCGAGGACGTCCTGCAGGAGACCTGGCTGCGATGGGCGGACGTCAACCTCGCCGCCGTCCGGGAGGAGCGCGCCTACCTGGTGCGGATCGTCACCCGGCAGGCGCTCGACCGGCTGCGCGCACTGGGCCGGCGCAAGGAGTCCTACGTCGGGCCGTGGCTGCCCGAGCCGCTGCTGACCGCCCCCGACGTGGCCGAGGACGTCGAACTCGCCGAGAGCGTCTCCATGGCGATGCTGCTGGTGCTGGAGACGTTGCAGCCGACCGAGCGGGCGGTGTTCGTGCTGCGCGAGGTGTTCGAGCTGGACTACGACGAGATCGCCGACGCCGTCGGCAGGAGCCCGTCAGCGGTCCGCCAGATCGCCTACCGGGCGCGGGCGCACGTCGCCGCCCGCCGGCCGCGCGGCACCACCTCCCCGGCCGAGACCCGGGCCGCGCTCCAGGCCTTCCAGCGGGCGGTCGAGACCGGCGAGCTGCAGAGCCTGCTCGACGTCCTCGCGCCGGACGTCGTCGCCCTGAGCGACGGCGGCGGCCGCCGGCACGCCCTGCTGCGGCCCGTCGTGGGCGTCGACAACGTGGCCCGCCTGCTGGCCGCCGGCTGGTGGAAGCAGGACGCGGACAGATCGGTCGAGCTGGTGCAGGTCAACGGCGGGCCCGGGCTGCTCGTGCGGATCGACGGCGAGATCGACGGAGTCGTGGCGGTGCGCGTGGAGAACGGCTACGTCACCGGCGCCTACCACGTGCGCAATCCCGACAAGCTGGCGCGGCTGGGACGGGAGACCACCGTGACCCGCTGAGCGCGTCCCGGGTCAGCGCGGGGCGCCCAGGACGCAGAACTCGTTGCCTTCCGGATCGGCCATCACGACCCACGGCACGTCGCCCTGACCCACGTCGGCGGACGTCGCGCCGAGCTCGGCCAGCCGGGCCACCTCCGCCGCCTGGTCGGCGCCGCGGTGCGGCAGCAGGTCGATGTGCACCCGGTTCCACACGGTCTTCGGGCCGGGCGTCGTGCGCAGGAACTCCAGGTAGGGCCCGACCCCCTCGGGCGCACGCAGCCGCGCGTGTTCGTCGCTCACCTCGTGCACGGTCCAGCCCGCCGCCTCGCCCCAGAACCGGGCCATGGCCCGCGGGTCGGAACAGTCGACCACCACCGCGGCGATCGGACCGGTGTCCCGGTAGATCTCCCGGGGCTCCAGCACGCAGAACACGTTGCCCTCCGGATCGGCCATCACGACCCACGGCACGTCGCCCTGGCCCACGTCGGCGGGCTTCGCGCCGAGCTCCTCCAGCCGGGCCACCAGCTCCGCCTGATGGGCCTCGGAGGCGGTGGCGAGATCGAGGTGCACGCGGTACCTCACCGTCTCGGGGTCGGGGACGGTGACGACGTCGACGCAGACGGCGCTGGGATCGGGCCAGGCGAAGCCCACGGGCTCGACGTTGGTCACGCCGGGGCCCTCGCTGGAGACGCCCCAGCCCAGCGCGTCCGCCCAGAACCGGCCGAGCGCCGCGTCGTCCCGAGCCTTGAAGTTCACCTGAACCAGCCGCAATGCCATGCCGATCACCCTATGCCCGACGACCGCGCCGCCGTCGGCACGCCTTTCAATCGGCGAGCAGGACGTCCAGGAGCCGTTCCGGCGCGCGCAACGGCAGGTAGTGGTCGGCGGCGGCCACGATCTCCAGGCGCGCGCCGGGAATGCCCGCGGCGAGCCGGCGGGCGATCACGCCGATCTCCGGGTGGTCGTGGTCGCCGACCACCACGGTCGTGGGCACCGCGACCCGGTCGAGGAGCTCGACGGCGCCCACCTCCGCGAACAGGGCGTGCCCCTTCTCCGCGGCCACCCGCAGCCCGGCGTTCTCGGTGACCATGTCGCGGATCGCCGCGTATCCCGGCGCCCGGTCGCCCAGCGAGGCCCAGAGCGTGAGCTCCATCTCGGCCAGGCGGCCGGGGTCGTCCCCGCGGTCGGCCGCCGCGTAGGCGTCCAGCTCGGGAGAGCTCGGCCAGTCATGGCCGCCTGCCGACGCCGCGACCAGGGTCAAGGACCGCACCCGTTCCGGGTGCTCCAAGGTGAAGTCGAGCGCGACCTCCCCGCCCATGCTCAGCCCCACCAGCGCGGCACGCTCGACGCCGAAGTGGTCGAGGACCGCGAGCAGGTCGTCCTCGTAGCGGAACGGCGCGGTCGGCGGCGTCGAACGGCCCAGGCCCCGCGCGTCGTACCGGATCACGGTGCGGTGACGCGCGAGTTCGGGGAAGACGCCGTCCCACAGGCGGCTGTCGTGCACGGAGCCGTGCAACAGGACCATGGGAGGACCGTCGCCGGCCTGCTCGGCCCACAGGCGGCCGTCACCGGAGACGGGGAGGTACTCGATCGTCATGGGAGCGATTCGACCACACTCCCCCCTTCCAGGAGGACGACGTCCCGGCCGCGGAAATCATCCCCGAGGGGGACGGGGAATCAAGGATCGCTTTGACGACCGCGAAAGGGGACGACTTCTACCGTTCCACCCATGGTTATCAACACGAACACACTCCGCCGCGCCGCGGCCGGCGTCGCACTTGTCCTGGCCACCCTCGCCTTCCCCGCCGCTGCCCAGGCGGCCACGGCGCAGACCTCCACCCCCGTCCTGGTCGGCGTCTACCCCACGCCGGACGCCTGCGCGCGGGCCGCCGCCCCGTACACCGCCGCGGGGAAGACCGCCTCCTGCCGCCTGAACAGCATCTACGCCAAGCCCCCCTACTGGCTGCTGTACGTCTCGTAGACCGCCCGGATCTCTCGGCTCGGCGTCTGCGATCATGAACGGATGCCCGAGCCGAGAATCCGCGTCGCCGCCTACGTCATCCGACAGCGGACCACCCCCGAACTCCTCGTCTTCGACCACGTCGACGCGCCCGAGGCCGGCACCCAGGTGCCGGCGGGCGGAGTCCTGCCGGACGAGAGCCTGGAACAGGCCGTCCTGCGGGAGGTCGCGGAGGAGACCGGCCTGACCGAGCTCACCGTCGTCGGGCCCATCGCGGTCGACCACAAACCTCGCGAGGACAACGGGCAGCCCCGGCACACGACGTTCTTCCACCTCACCGCCGCCCCCGACAGCCCCGACGCCTGGCACCACCGGGTCCACGGCGACGGCACGGACGCCGGCATGGAGTTCGCGTGCCGCTTCGTCCCGTTGCCGCTGGCAGACCAGCTGGCCGACGCCCAGGACGCCTGGCTCGGTCGCATCGAGGGGTGAGCATGGACACCGGCCGGCGCGTCTGACACGATCGCCGGTCGGCCGGGGCACTGGAGGGCGGCCCTGGCCTACGTGCCGGCCCGCGCCGCGCTGCGGGAGGCCGCCGCGTTCCTCCCCGCAGCCGCCGGGGCAGGCTGACCCCCGCACTCAGGAGGGCCGGGGCGCGGCGGGCGTACGGCGGCGGGCGGTCGCCAGGTGGTGGAGCAGCGCCACGGCCGTGACCCCCGCGGCCGGCAGCCCCAGCGCGGCGGGCACGACGGCGAACCACTCCTGGGCCAGCCCGCCCAGCCCCCCGCCGAGCGCCATCCCGATGTAGATGGCTGAGGAGTTGAGGCCGAGCAGGACCGGCGCCGCGGCCGGGCCGAGCGCGATGAGCCGATGCTGCTGGGGCACGACGACGACGCCCAGGGCCACACCCCAGACCGCGGCCCATGCCAGGGCCGACACGAACGTGCCGGTCGCCACCGGCGTGAGGGCCAGCGCGACGACGGCGACGGCGAGGGGCCCGGTCAGCACGTGCGCGGGGTCGTACCGGTCGACCAGCCGTCCGGCGACGAGGTTCCCGGCCAGGACCCCGACCCCCCAGACCAGTAGGACGGCGGCGAACAGCGGTTCAGAGCCGCCCGTCGCCTCCCGCAGGGCCGGCCCGATGTAGGTGTAGAGGGTGTAGGCGCCGAGGAAGACCAGCGTGGTGACGGCCAGCAGCGCCACGACCCGGCCCTCCTTCAGCGGACGCAGCCGCTCCCCCAGCGAGGCGGCGGGCAGCCGCACCTCGGGCAGCCCGGCGGCGATCCCCAGCGCCGCGACCAGGCCGACCCCGGCGACCGCCCACAGGGTGACGTGCCAGTCGGCACGGCCGATCAGCGTGCCGAGCGGAAGGCCCAACGCCGTCGCCGCCGTCAGCCCGCCCAGCACGAAGGCCAGAGCCCTGCCCCGGCGTTCCGCAGGCGCGATCGCCCCCGCGGTGCTGGACGCAGCGGAGTTGATCATCCCGGCGCCCACCGCGGTGACGACGCGGGCGATCATCACCACCTCGTAACCGGTGCCCAGAGCGGTGACGGCGTTGCCGGCCACGAAGACGCCCAACGCGACCAGCAGCGCGGTCCGCCTGTCCAGCCCACCGGTGAGCGCGCCCATGACCGGCGCCGACAGAGCCATCACCAGGGCGAACACCGTCACCAACTGCCCGGCGGCGGGAGTGGAGACCCGCAGGTCGGCGGCGATGGCCGGGAGCAGGCCCGCGATCACGTAGCTGTCGGTGCCCACGGCGAAGGTCGCCAGGGCCAGAGGGAGAAGTCGTCGCAACACCGGACGGTGCCACCTTTCATAGGGACCTCGGACGCATCGAGGGGAACCCTAGGGAATACATGGATACTTGTCCATATATCCATCAATTGGTAGCGTGACAGGCGTGCGGAACACAGGGGGCGACCATGCGTGAGGTGTCACAACCGGCCACCGAGGCCATCCGGCTGGTGGAGGTGCTGCGCGCCCTGGCCGACCCCGTGCGCCTCGACCTCGTCCAGCGGCTCGACCGGATGGGCGAGGACCACTGCAACGCCATCGGCGCCGACATCGACGTGCACCAGACCACGCTGTCGCACCACTACCGGGTGCTGCGCGAGGCCGGCGTGACCTGGACGACGGTGCAGGGCCGCGCCCGGCTGGTCCGGCTGCGCCGGGAGGACCTCGACACCCTCTTCCCCGGCCTGCTCGACTCCGTGCTCGCCGCACGACGCCGCACCCCCGACACCACGAAGTCGCCGACGCCGCACTCGGCCATCCCGACCGAGGCCCCTTAAGGGCACAGCGCAGAGGTCAGCAAGGTCATGGCCGCCTGATGAGGGTCGCCGGAGAACGGCGTGATCGACAACGTGACCTGCCGCGAACCGTCGGCTGAGCTGAACGCCACCGTGAGGTAGCCCGGAGCGCCGCCGCCATGGCCGAACGCCGTGCCGCAGGGAAGAGGCGCCAGCTCCAACCCCAGCCCATACCCCTCGGTCGTGCCGGGATCCGTCATCTCCTTCAGCAGATCAGGGCGCAGCAGCTTGCCCTGGAACAGGGCGCGGTAGAACCGGTTGACGTCCCCGGTGGTGGAGACGATCTCCCCCGCCGCCCCGGCCATCGTGGGATTGAACCGTGTGACGTCAACAGGGACGACCCCGCCACCCCTGGTGACCGGCACATATGCGTGGGCATGCGGCCCGTGCACCTCCGGCGAGGCTCCCGGCACGCGGGTGTGCCGCAGCCCGAGCGGCCGCAGGATCCGCTCCCTGATCTCCGTCGCGTACGGCCTGCCGGTCACCCCCTCGATCAGCAGGCCGAGCACGATGTAGTTGGTGTTGGAGTACCCGTACGCGGACCCGGGCGGGAAATCGCGCGGGAGCTTCTCCGCTCTTTCCACCAGTTCACGTGCCGACCAGGTGCGGTAACGCTCCTTGGGGATGCCCGCCTCGTCCATCATGCCCGTCGAGTACTCGGGAAGGCCGCTGGTGTGCTGGAGAAGGTGCCTGATCGTGATGTCGGCGCCCCCGTCCACGAGCCCGGGCAGCCACCGCTCCACACTGTCGGACAGGTGCAGCCTTCCCTCCCCCACCAGTTGAAGCACCACGCTCGCCGTGAACGACTTGGTCACGCTCCCGGCCCGGAAGCGCCCGTCCACCGGGGCCGGCCGGGCACTGTTCATCGTCGCCTTGCCACTGGCGGCTCGCCAGGTCCTGTCCCCGTCGCGAACCTCGGCGATCGCGGCCACCGCACCCCCTGCGACGACCTTGTCCAGCATCGCCCGCAAACTCGGGCCCTCCGCCGCCGCCGTGGCGGCCATGGCGGGCGTCGCCGTCAACGACACGGTCAAGCACGCCACGACGGCCGCACTGGTACGTCTTCCCCTCACGCCACTCCTCCGATTCGGCGGAGTCCGGCTCTCGGCCTCCGCCGTATCAAGATCCGGCACGAGAGGGCGGCACGGCGTCGGAGTAATCCCCTACGGAAACCCTGAATCCCCACCGACGATCTCCGCCCTGGGAAGGACGTCTGGTTGGCCTTCTGGCCAGCCGGCAGGGCTACGAGGCGAGCAGATCGAAATGGAAGCCGACGAAGAACAGCCCCAAGGACACCCACTTCAACGTCATCGGAAGCTCCGGATCCTGCAACGTCCGGCCGGCCCTGACCGCGAGCAGGCCCGCGGCCCCGCCCAGCATCGACCCGAGCAGCAGCCCCAGATACCAGGGCACGTCGGTCTGCTCCTCGACCAACGCGACGGCCGCCCCTGTGACGACACCGACGATGAACGGCCCCCCGGTGGGCCTTTTCGCCATGAACCGGGTCAGCCGCGCGCCATAGCGGCTCAGCCTCTCCGGCCCGACCAGGTCGACGACGACCGCCGCGCCGGACACGAACGAGAGGATCTTGCCGAAGCGGCCCCACCAGATCATCGGCAGGCCGAGCAGATCGTTGCCGAGCGTGGACCTGCCGTGCAGCCACAACCCCCACGCGTCGAAGTAGCTGATGTCCGCCACGAACGGAGCATAGAAGCGGGCTCCGGCGACGCCTAGGTTTGTCGACGCTTGGTTTTTGCCGGGTGGGATTCGTGTGAGCGAATCCCGGAGACCGCCTTTACATTGTAGATTCGGTAAGGATGCTCGCGCTCAGCCGGGCGCACAGGTCCCACACCGCGTTCTGGTTGCGTTCGTCGAGGGCGCTGGCCGGCAGGGGCTTGCGGCGGCACCGGTCGTCGAAGTAGGCGCCGGTCAGACCCTCCACCTCCGTGCTCGCGGCCAGGTGGATGCTGGAGCGGGCCGATCGGGTCAGGTCCGACAGGAAGAGCGGCGCGACGACCTTCAGCACCAGGGGCGCGATCGGCCGGTAGAGCCTCGGGAACGCGCCGATCGGGGTCGCCCTGTTCATCGGCGTGTAGCCGTGCCCGGGGTAGACCACGTTGGCCGTCACCCCCGTGCCGCGCAGTTCCCGGGCGAGCCGGGCGGTCAGCGCCATCGTCATGGTCTTGGTGTGGTTGTAGTGGCTGAACGTCCACCCGATGAAGCGCCGCTCCCCCAGCAGGTTGTCGTGCTCGATGGGCCCGCCGGGGATGCCGCCCGTCAGGTTGACGACCCGGGCGCGGCCGGCGCGCCTCAGCTGCGGCAGCAGCAGGTGGGTGAGGGCGAACGGGGCGAGGACGTGCGCGGCGAACATCTTCTCCACGCCGTCGTCGGTCAGCTCGCGGCGCGGCCGGTTCAGGCCGACGTTGTTGACCAGGACGTCCAGCGTGTCGTGGCGCTCGGCGACCTGGGAGGCGATCTGGCGCAGGCCCTGGAGGCCGGTGAGGTCGGCGGCGAGGGCGTCCACCCGATCGTGTCCGGCACTGGCGCGGATCTCCTGCGCGGCGCGCTGCGCCCGGCCGCGGTCGATCCCCACCAGGACGACGGAGGCTCCGAGCTTGGCCAGGCCGCGCGCGGTCTCCATGCCGATGCCCCCGGTGCTGCCGGTGATCAGGGCGGTCCTGCCGGTCATGTCGTTCAATGTCATCTGCGCTTGTCTCCTCTCGGTCGGGACGCTGGTGTCAGCGCGAGATCAGTTCTTGCGTGAGCTCATGGAGGCGCAGGGCGTCGTCCCGGTCGAAGGCGCGGCCGCCGCGAGCAGGGTCTCCCCCTTTCCGGCGGTGCTGCCGAGGGCCACCACGTGAGCGCCCTGCCGGAGGTGGTGAAGGGCCGGCCCCTTGCCGAGCCCGTCGGTGCCGCCAGTGATGATCACGGTCTGCATGTTCACCTGCTCTCGTCGGCACATCCACCGAAGTGGATATGACATATCCGCTTACGCGATGGAGCCTAACACGAAGCGGATATGCTGTATCCAGTTAGCCGACGGACGGATGCCATGAGCGAAGAGACACCGGCGCTGCGCCGCGACGCCGAGCACAACCGGCAGCGCACCCTGGCGGCGGCGCGGGAGGTGTTCGCCGCGCGCGGGCTGCAGGCCACACTCAACGACGTCGCCCACCACGCGGGGCTCGGCGTCGGCACCGTCTACCGCCGGTTCCCCAACAAGGAGGCCCTGGCCGAGGCCGTCTACGCCGGCAAGCTCGACGACATCCGCGCCGCGGCACAGGCCGCGCAGGCGGCACAGGACGCCTACCAAGCCCTCAGAGCCTTCATCGAACACGCCCTGGAACAGGCCGCGACCGACCGCGGGCTGCGCGAGCTGATGCGGCGGGGCGCGGGCCAGAGCGAGCTGATCGAGCGCGCCAGGGAAGGCATCGCCGAGTCCTGCGGCCGCCTCATCGCCCGCGCCAAGGAGCAGGGCACGCTGCGCGCCGACATCACGGTGGGCGACATCGCGCCCATCGTCTCGATGATCGACTCGGTGATGGACCTGCCGTCCTCCGGCGCCGCGCAACCGTGGCGCCGCTACCTCACGCTCATCCTCGACGGCCTGGGCACCGGACGAGGCACGCCCTGAAGGCAGCGTTAAGGAGGCCGCCGCAGCCTTAAGGACGGCCCACAAGTGTTTCCCAAGTCTCCTGGCACATCTTGACGGCAGAACGCCGTTCCCTGAGGAGAAGAGGAAACATGAGCATTCGACGTCTGACCGCGGCCGCCCTCGTCGCGGGTGGGCTCGCTTTCGGCGCCGTGACCGGCTCCGCCATGCCTGCGTCCGCCGTGTCCGCGTCGGCCGTGTCGGGGTCGTGGCACCTCGCGGGGTACTACCAGTACCGCGACCAGTGTGTGCGGGCCGGTTTCAGCGCCGTCACCAGCGGGGGCATCGTCCAGGATTTCCGGTGCGAGGTGTCCGGCTCGCGCTTCGCGCTCAGCCTCTTCTACTGATCAACGTGACGGCGGCGGCCTGCTCGGCCGCCGCCGTGCGGCCGTTGCCGGGAACGTCCGAATCCGATCAGGCATGAGGTTGTGGCGTGAGCATGAGCACGACAGGCACGGACGAGCGGGTGAGCGCGGATCGCCACCTGCTGGAGGACCTCGTGCGGGCCGCCCTGCGACGGTCCGCCGAGGACGGGTGGGACGTCCGCCACCGCCCTCCGTGGACGTACGTGGCTCTCCGGCAGGCCGGGACGCGGGACCAGGGCTGGAAGCTGCACGTGTCGGCGACGCCGCTGTCGGCCCCCGTCGTGCTGGCGCGGGCGGCCGAGGTGCTGGTGCGGCATCGGTGCCCGTTCAAGTTCGCGGCCACGTTCGCCGACCTGACGGGCCTGCTGTCCAGGAACGTCCACCGGGGATCGGCCGGCAAGTTCATCACCGTCTATCCCCCGGACGACGAGGCGGCGGCGGCCATCGCCGAGGATCTGCACCGGGCCACGTACGGCCTGCCGGGCCCGCCCGTCCTGTCCGACCGGGCCTACCGGCCGGACAGCCTGGTCCACTACCGCTACGGCGTGTTCTCCGCGCGCAGCGTGCTCGACAACGACGGCGTCTACAGCTCGCCGCTGACCGCCCCCGACGGCGCCTGCCTGGTGGACCGGCGCAACGCCTGGTACTCGCCGCCGGAATGGGCCGCCTGCCCGTTCGAGTCCGGCCGGGCCCCGGTGCGGACCGCCGCGCCGGAGGCCGTCGAGCTGGCCGGCCGGTTCGTGGTGCGGCAGGCGATCCGCCACGGCGCCAAGGGCGGGGTGTTCCTGGCGGAGGACCGGCTCTCCGGCGCCCAGGTCGTGATCAAGCAGGCCCGCCCGCACATCAGCGCCACCCTCCAGGGCCAGGACGAACGCGACCGCCTCCGCCACGAGGCCGACATGCTGGACCTGTTCGGACCGCTCGGCGTCACCAGCCGCAAGGTCGCCCTGTTCACGCAGGGGGACAACGTGTTCCTCGCGCAGGAACACCTCGACGGCGCCGTGCTGACCGCCTGGGCGGAGCAGGCGAGGGCCGCCGACCCGGACGGCTGGCCGCACGTGGCGCTGACCGCGGTGCGCGCGCTGACCGGCCTGGTCGCCGCCGTGCACGAGCGGGGCTTCGTGCTGCGGGACCTGACGCCGAACAACGTCATCGCCGGCCCGGACGGCTCCTGCCGGCTGGTCGACCTGGAGATGGCCGCCGTCCCCGGCACGCCCGTCACCAAGGCCTACACCGCCGGGTACGCGCCGCCCGAGCAGGTGCGCGGGCCGATGTACGGGCCGGCCGCGGGGGCCGCGGCGGACCTGTACGCCCTGGGCGCGACGGTGCTGCACCTGGCCACGGCGTGCCGGCCGCTGCTCGGCTCCGACGACCCGTCCGCGGGCCGCTCGTGGGACACCCGGGTGCGCGGGCTGGTCGAGGTGGCGACCGAGGGCGACGCCGTGGCCTCGGCGCTGCGGCCGATGATCCTCGGCCTGATGCGCGAGAACCCGGCCCGACGCTGGGACCTGCGGCGCGTCGGCGCCTTCCTCGACGACCTGGGGCCACTGCCGGCCGCCGCCCCGGACACCACGCCCCGGGACGCGACGGCCGCGGGCCGGGGCACCACGGCCGCAGGTCAGGGCGCGACGGCCGCGGGAGTCGGCCGCCGTCTGTCCGTCGCCGGTCAGGAGCGCCTGCTCCGCGACGGGATCGCGCACACGCTCCGGCGGATGGACCGCGATCCCGGCGCCCGGCGTCTGTGGCCCGTCTCCGGATTCGGCGAGACCGCCGACCCCTGCGCCGTGCAGTACGGCTCGGCCGGGGTGCTCGCACTGCTCGCGTCGGTCCTGAACACCTCAGACCTGGACACCCCGAACCTGGTCACCCCGAACCTGGGCACCGCGGATCTGGGCACCCAGGTTCTGGGCACCGGCGAGGTCGGGCGGGGCGAGGTCGCCGCCGCGTTGCGTCACGGTGCGGCCTGGACGCTCCGGCGGCTGGGCAGTGAGGCCAGGCCCTCGCCCGGGCTCCACTTCGGCCGGGCCGGCATCGCCTGGGGGCTGTACGAGGCCGGCCGCGCCCTCGGCGACGACGCGCTGCGCACGACGGGCACCGACCTCGCGCTGACCCTGCCGACGTCGTGGCCGAACCCGGACGTCTGCCACGGCCTGGCCGGCACCGGCCTGGCCCTGCTGCACCTCTGGCGGGCCACCGGCGACGAGCGCTTCCGGGAGCGGGCGGCACACTGCGCGGACGCCCTGCTGGCGAGCGCCGAGCGCACCCCCGGCGCCGTGCTGTGGCCCATCCCCGAACGTTTCCCGTCGGCGCTGGCCGGCGCCGTGCACTACGGCTTCGCGCACGGCGTCGCGGGGATCGGGACCTTCCTGCTCTCCGCCGCCGCCCCGGGTGGCGACGAGTACCTGGAGACGGCCCTGCTCGCCGGGCGGACGCTGCTGGCCGCCGCCCAGCGCACCGGCGCGGCGGCCTGGTGGCCGGAGTTCCCCGGCGGCGGCGTCCGGATGACGCACTGGTGCAGCGGCTCCTCCGGGGTCGGCAGCTTCCTCCTCCGGCTCCACTCCGTCACCGGCGAGCCGGACTTCCTGGACGCGGCGAAGGCCGCCGCCGTCGCGGTCCGCGGCTCCCGGCTGTCCTCGGGGACCGCCGCCTGCCACGGGCTGGCCGGTGACGGGCAGTTCCTGCTGGACATGGCCGGTCTGCTGGGCGACGAGGACTACCGCGCCCAGGCCGCGGAGCTGGCCGCCTGCCTGGAGGCGCGGGCGGTGCTGCGGGACGGGCTGCTGGTGGTGCCGGACGAGAACGGCGACACGGTGAGCTTCGGCTGGAACACCGGTCTGGCGGGCGTCCTGGACTTCCTGCTGCGGCTGCGTCACGGCGGCCCGCGTCCGTGGACGGCCGACGTCCCGGCACCGGAACCGGCACTGGAACCGGCACCCGCACCCGCACCGGCGGGATCGTGAGCGGGACGATGCTCCGGCTGGGGTTCCGGTTCTCCGGCCTGGGGCGGTACGCCGTGTGCCTGACCGCCGAGGGCCGCCGCCCCCTGGCCCCGGAGTTGTGGGACCTGACCGGCGCGCGTCCCCGGTCCCGCGTCCTGCGGTCGTGGGACGGCGAGAGCGCCGCGAGCACCGCGGTCCCGACGGACGACGGCGCCGTCCTGCTGAGCCGCGCCGGAAGCGGCGGGACGCACCGGCTGCTCCTCGTCGTCCCGGACCGGGACGGCACCGGCTGGTCGGCGCACGACCTGGCCGCCGTCACGGGGGGCGGGCTCAGGCTGGTGGCGGGCCGGGGCGCGGGAACCGCCGCGCTGGCCTTCCGCACGACCCCGGCGGGCGGCACGGCCGTGTGGCGGCTGTCCGGCCGGGCCGAGCCGCCCGAGCTCGTGGCCGGTGTGCCGGGGCCGCTGGCCGGGGGCGTCTGGCTCGACACGTCCGGCAGCCTGCTGGCCGTGGCCGTGCCGGCCGGCCCCCGGACGCGCACGGTGGTGCTGGACCTGTCCGACGGCGCCGTGGCCCCGCTGCCCGGCCTGGAACGGCGCGAGCGCCTGCTGCTCGCCGCCCCCGAAGCAGGCGTCCTGCTGACCGCCCGCGAGACCCGGGACGGCCACCGCCTGGGCCTCCGCCCGCGCGACTCGGACGCGCCCACCGTCTTCCCCGAGGAGCTGAACGCCGTCGAGGGCGCCGTCACCCCGCTCGCCCTCGACCCGGCCGGCCGGCGGCTGGCACTGGCGGTCACCGCGGGGGTGCGCTGCCGCGCCGTGCTGTACGACCTGGCCGAGGGCGGTTTCCGGGAGGCGGGGCCGGCGACCGGCACGATCCTGCCGATGGCCGCCTGGAGCGCGGGCGGGCTGCGGCTGGTGCGTTCCGCTCCCGGCCTGCCGCCGCACGTGGTGACGGTCCCCGGGCCGGACGGCGGCGGGACCGGCCGGGCGGACGCCGCCGCGCGCCGGTTCGACGGCCCGGCCGGACCCGTCGAAGCCGTCGTCTACGGCGACCCCGTCGCCGCCGGGCGGGTGGTGCTGGCGCTGCACGGGGGCCCCGAGTCGGCCTGGCGGCTCGGCCACGACCCGCTGTTCCAGCGGCTGGCCGACGAAGGCGTCGCCGTGGTCGCGCCCAACCAGCGCGGCAGCACCGGGTACGGGCCCGCCCACCGCGACGCGATCCGCGGCGCCTGGGGCGGACCGGACCTGGCCGACGTCCTGCACCTCGGCCGCGCCCTGACGGCCGCCCGCGGACCCGGCGCCGATCCGCCCCATTTGTACGGCGTGAGCTACGGCGCCCACCTCGCCCTGCTCGCCTCCGCCGCGGAACCGGGCCTGTGGTCCGGCGCCGCCGTCGTCGCGCCGTTCCTGTCCGGGCGGCAGCTCCACGCCGACGGGCCGCCGCTGGTCCGCAACATGCTCGACCGGCTCGGCGGCTGCGCGGAGATCGACGACGACCTCGGGCCGCGCGACCTGATCCGGCTGGCCGACCGGCTGCGCGGCCCGCTGCTGGTCGTCCACGGCGAGCGGGACGCGACCATCCCCGTCGGCCACTCCCGGCGGCTGCGGGACCGCCTGGCGCGGGCCGGTCCCGGCGGGCCCGAGCTCACCTACGTCGAGGTGCCCGGCGCCGGGCACGACCCGCTGACCGGACCGGACGGCCACCTCGTGCTCGACCGCCTGGTCGCCTTCCTCCGCCGCCGCTCCCCGCGGCGCCCATGATCCCGCCGGCCGGCGTCCTCACCCGGCGCCGGGCCGGTGGCAAGGCCCGCACCCGCGGGCTCCACACCGAAGAAGAAGGAGAAACCGATGGAACTCGACATCACCGCGCTCGACATGCTCCCCGCCCGCGAGGAGTCCGGCCTGGCCGCCTGCCAGGTCTCCAGCTTCACCTGCGAGAACGAGGGCAACAGCTGCTACGTCACCAGGTGACCCCCCGGTCCTGACCCTGCGTCAGGACCCGTCCCCCAGCGGTGGGGGGGCCCCCCGGGCCGGGCCCCCCCCCCCCCCCCCCCCCCCCCCCCCCGCCCCGGCGGGGGGGGGGGGCCCCCGAAAGGCGGGGGCCCCCCCTGGCGCGCGGCCCCGCCGGGGGGGGGGGGCGGGGGGCCCCCCGGGGGGGGGGGGGCGGGGGGGCCCGGGGCGGGGGGGGGGGGGGCGCGGGGGGGCCCCCCCCCCGCGCCGACCCACGACCCACGCCATCGAGCCGATGGAGTGAAGGGACCTCTCATGAACGTCGGGCACCGGCACGGCGACCGGCTCATCGCCTGGACGGCCCGCGCGACCTGGGCGCCGCTGGCGGGGACGGCCGTCGCCGCGGCGGCCTCGATCGCCGTCTCCCTCGCCCTGCCCTCGGCGGTGGGCGCGGCGGTGAACGCGGTCCTCGCCGGAACGGGCTCCACCGCCGCCTACACCGAGCTCGCGGCGCTGCTCCTGGCCGCCGCGCTCGCCGACGTCGTCTCGGGCGTCGCGGGGATCACGTCCGTCGCCGCCGCCACCAGGCTGCTGCGCCTGCGCGCGATCGACCGGGTGCTGCGGACCGACGCGGCGGGCGCGGGCGCCTTTCCCGCCGGGGAGCTCGTCAACCGCCTCGTGGGCAACACCGCGACCACCGGTTACGTGCCCGCGACGCTGCTGCAGATCGCGTCCGGGCTCGTCCTGTCGGCGGGCGGCGTCGTCGCGCTCTTCACGATCGACTGGCGGGTGGGCGTCGCCTTCCTGAGCGGCGTCCCGGTCGCGCTCGTCGTCATGCGGGTGTTCGTCGCCCGGGTCTCCGGCCTGTACGGCGACTACCAGCGGGCCCAGGGCCGGCTGGCCGCGCGCCTCACCGAGACCCTGGCCGGCATCCGGACGGTCCGGGCCGCGGGCACCGCCGACCGGGAGATCGCCCGCGTGCTGCGGCCGCTGCCCGAGCTGAGCGCCGCCGGGCACGCCCTGTGGCGGGCGCAGGCGCAGAGCGTGTGGCGGATCACCCTGATCCTGCCGCTGGTGGAGGTCGTCGTGCTGGCCGTGGCGGGGTTCTGCGTCGCGCAGGGACGGCTGCCGGCGGGCGCGCTGCCGGCCACGGCCGGCTACACCGCCCTGGGCCTGGTGTTCGTCGAACAGATCGACCCGCTGCTCGGGATGGCCTTCGGCCGGTCGGCGGCGGTCCGCGTGCACGACGTGCTCGCCCTGCCCGTCCCGGCCGCCGGCACGCGGCCGCTGCCTCCCGGCCCGGGGACGCTCTCCTTCCGCGGCGTGACGGTGCGGCGCGGGCAGGCCCCGCTGCTCGACGGCGTCGACCTGGAGATACCGGCCGGGGTGATGACCGCCGTCGTCGGCGGCTCGGGCGCGGGCAAGACCACCCTCGCGCTGCTGGCCGGCCGGTTGGCGGACCCGGACGACGGCCAGGTCCTCCTCGACGGCGTGCCCCTGCGCGACGTCGATCCCCAGTTGCTGCGCGATGCCGTGGCGTACGCGTTCGAACGCCCGATGCTGCTCGGCGGCGACATCGCAGGCGTGATCTCCTACGGCGCTCCGGCGTGCGCCCCCGAGGCGGTGCGCGCCGCCGCGAAGGCCGCGGCCGTGCACGACGTGATCCGCCGCCTCCCCTTCGGTTACGCCACCCCGGCGGCGGACGCGCCGCTGTCCGGCGGTGAGGTGCAGCGGCTGGGGCTGGCGCGGGCGTTCCTGCGGCAGGCCCGGGTCACCGTCCTCGACGACGCCACCTCCAGCCTGGACACCGCGACCGAGGCCCGGGTGAGCCGTGCCCTGGCCGAGGGCATGCGGGGGCGCACCCGTCTGGTCATCGCGCACCGCCCGGCCACGGCCGCCCTGGCCGACCTGGTCGTCTGGCTCGACGCCGGCCGGGTGCGCGGGCGCGGCACCCACCAGGAGTTGTGGCGGGACCCGGCCTACCGCGCCCTGTTCGCCGCCGAGCACGCCGACACCCCGCGACGGGACGAGGAGGACACATGGACGTCCGCACGGTGACCGGGGCCGCCGCGGACCGGCGGCAGGCCGTCCGGCCCTGGCGGTTCCTGGCGGGGCTGCTGCGCGCCCGGCGGCGCCCGCTGCTGCTGGCGCTGGCGTGGTCGCTCGTCGAGTCGGCGCCCGCGCTGCTGGCCGGGCTGCTCGTCGCCACCGCGGTGGACCGCGGCTTCCTGGCAGGACGTCCGGGCGTCGGCATGGCCTGGCTGGGCCTGCTGGGCGCGACGATGGTCGTCAGGTCGGTCGCGACCCGGCTGATGTTCCCGCATCTCGCCGCGGTGGTCGAGCCCATGCGCGACGAGCTGGTCCGCGCCGTGGCCGGGGCGACCGTCCGCCGCGCGGCCGACGGCGGCCAGGCGCCGGACGCCGCCGCGCTCAGCCGCCTCACCGGGCAGGTCGAGACCATGCGCAAGCTCGTGTCCACGATGCTGCGCACCAGCCGTGAGCTGGGGATGTCGGTGATCGCCGCGCTGGTGGGGCTGCTCGTCCTGTCGCCGGTGGCCGCCGCCGTCGCCGCCGGGCCGCTGGTGCTGACGCTGGCCGCGTTCGCCAGGCTGATGCCGGCGCTGACGGCCCGGCAGCGTGCGCTCGTGCTCGCCGAGGAGCGGCTGACCGCGCAGGCCACGCCCATCGTGGCGGGGCTGCGCGACGTCGCCGCCTGCGGGGCGCGGGCCCAGGCCGCGGACACGTTGCGGGCCCTGGTGTCCGCGCAGGCCGCGGCGGCCCGCGCGCTCGCCTGGGCGGGCACGGGGCGTCGGGTCGCCGTCCTGCTCGGCGCGCACGCGCCGCTGGTCGGCCTGCTCCTGCTGTCGCGTCCGCTGATCGAGGGGGGCCGGCTGAGCGCGGGAGAGGTGGTGGGGGCGGTGACGTACCTGTTCACCGGTCTGGAGCCGGCGCTGCGCACGATCCTCGACACCCTCGGCGGGTGGGGGGTCGGGCTCGCGGCGACCACCCGGAGGATCGCCGAGACGATCGCCGTCCCCGGCCCGGCGGAGGCGGGCACGCCGGCGACCGCCGTCGCCGGCCCAGTGGACGCCGGCACGCCGGCGACCGCCGTCCCGGCCGGTCACGTACTGCGGGCCGAGCGCCTGACGTTCGCCTATGCCGCGCGGGCCACGCCGGTCGTGCGGGACCTGGACCTGACGATCGGCGAAGGCGGGCATCTCGCGGTGGTCGGGCCCAGCGGCGTCGGCAAGTCCACGCTGGCCCTGCTGATGACCGGGCTGCTCCGGCCGACCGGCGGCCGGGTGCGGCTCGGCGGGCGGCCCCTGGACTCGATCCCCGGCGCGTCGGTGCGCAGCCGGATCGCGCTGGTGCCGCAGGAGGCGTACGTCTTCGCCGGGACGGTCCGGGAGAACCTGGCCTACCTGTGGCCGCTCGGCGAGAGCCCGGACGACGAGCGCCTGCGCGCCTCCGTGGCCGCCGTCGGCGCCGGGCCGCTCGTCGAGCGGCTGGGCGGCCTCGACGGGGAGATCGACGAGCCGTCCGCGCTGTCGGCCGGGGAGCGGCAGCTCGTCGCCCTGGCCCGCGTGCACGCCTCCCCCGCCGGCGTCCTCATCCTGGACGAGGCGGGCTGCCACCTCGATCCGGCCGCCGAGCTGCGCGCGGAGTCGGCGCTGGCGGCCCGGCCCGGCACCCTGGTCGTGATCGCGCACCGCATCAGCTCGGCCGTCAGGGCACGCCAGGTCCTCCTGATGGACGGGACCACCGTGCTAACCGGCACCCACCGGGAGCTGATCGACCGGTCCCCCCTGTACGCCGACCTGGTCGGCCGCTGGCACGACGACGGGACACGGTAGACCGGTGGCCCGTCAGGCCCCGGCGGCGTCGGTGCCGGCGTCCAGCGCGGTCTCCAGCACGGCCAGGAAGTGGTCGACCGGCCCTATGCAGGCCACCGCCGACCCCCCGGAGATCCGCCCGGCGTAGGGCAGCAGCTTCTCGTACGTCGTCCAGCAGGCCGCCACGTCGCCCGCGGCGGCCTGGGCCGCGCCCTGCAGGCAGGTCATGGTCAGCCACGACCAGTCCATCGGCGGAGCGGGCCACCCCTGCCCGGCCAGGGCCACGGCCTGGCTCCGGCTTCCCTGGGCGCACAGCTCCAGCACCCGGGCGTCGTGTTCCACGGTAGGGTGGATGCCGCTGATCAGGTCGATGAGCGGGCCCGCCTCGGCCATGGCGCCGCGCTGATAGTGCAGCATGAGGCGGCCGTTCACCGCGACGGCGCCCGCGTACCACATGCCGATCCGCTTGGCCTGCCGTTCGGCCTCGCCGTACAGCGCGTCGGCCTCGGCGAACCGGCCGGCCAGGGTGAGCCGGTTGGCCCGCCACATGGTGTGCTGGAACCGCGGCCACGGCAGTTGCAGGTCGTCGAGCAGCGCCTCGCAGCGGGCGGCCGCCAGGTCGGCCCCGGCCAGGTCGTGCATCTCCAGCCGGTAGTGGGTGTCCATCATGTGGGCGAGCAGCTCGAAGCCCGGCGTCCGGGTCCGCGCGGCCAGGCCGTGCAGCTCGTCGGCGATCTCCATGAGCTCGGCGATGTGGGTCGCCTGCGGCACGGACAGCGCGCGCGCGTTCAGCGCCCGCATGAGCAGGTGCGGGTCCGCGATCCGGCGGGCCATCGCGACGGCCTCGGACGACAGCGACAGGCATCGCAGGTCGTCGTCGCTGCCGTTGTACAGTTCCTGCGCCAGGCCGCCGAGCAGCAGCGTCCGCTCGACGCCGTCGGTCTCGGGCAGCGCGCTCAGCGTGGCCTCGAACTGCTCGACCAGCCGCAGTTCCACCGGTTCGTACGGGTTGCGCAGCGTCCAGATGGCCGGCGCGTCCAGTGCGGTGAGCGCGCGGGCGGTCAGGGCGGGGCCGGCTTCGGCGCGCTGGGCCACGCGCAGGGCCTGGGCCCGCAGGTCGCGCGCGCCCATCGCGTCTCCGGCGTCCAGCAGGGCGCGCACCTGGTGCAGAAGCAGTTCCACGTGCTGGGCGGGGTCGCCGTCGCAGGCGCCGTGCGCGGCGACGGCCCGTCCCCACCAGGCGGCGGCCTCCTCGTGCGCCATGCGCCGGCTCGCCTGCCCGGCCGCCGCGCGGGCCCAGTGCGCCGTCTCCCGGTACGCCAGCGGCCCGGCCTCCACGGCGTGGTGGGCGATGACGGTCACGTCGGTGCTCGGCCTGGCCGACAGGGCCCGCATCACCTCCCGGTGGAGCACGCCCCTGCGCAGCGGCGGGACGCCGGCGATCAGCGTCTCCCTGACCAGGTCGTGGACGAACGTCATGACCCCGTCGCCGCTGGTGACCAGCCCGGCCTGGGCGGCCCAGTCGAGCAGCTCGTAGGTCTGCTCCGGCCACGACGCGCAGGCCCGGAACACCTCGACGACCAGCCCGGGATCGAAGCTGCGGCCGATCAGGGCGGCCGGCTGGAGTATCTCCGTCGCCCGCGGCCCGAGCATGGCCAGCCGCCGGCGGATCAGGTCGGACACCGCGTCGGGCACGACCTCCAGGCCCTGGCCCTGCGCCATCAGCCGGACGCTCTCGCGGACGAAGAACGGGTTGCCGCCGGTGCGCCGGGTCAGCAGCTGGGCCGTCGAGCCGTCCACCGGGACGCCCATCTCCCGGGCGAGCGTCCCGACGTCGGCGGCGTCGAGGCCGCCCAGCCGGATGCGCACGAGGTCGTAGCGGGCGAGCTGGTAGAGGACCTCGTCCACCGAGAGGTTGAAGGAGGCGGCGGGGGTGACCGTCCGGTCGTCGTGCGCCGCGTCGCGGAAGGCGGTGACCAGCAGCAGCGGGCGCTCGCCCGGGTACGCCTCGGACAGCACGGCGACGTCCCTGAGCAGTTCGAGCGTGGCGGAGTCCGCCCAGTGCAGGTCGTCCAGGACGATCACCAGGGGGCGGGCGCGCGCGGCCTCGACGAGCCACCGGGCGACGGCCCGGTTGCGGTGCGGCGAGGCCGGCGCGCCGGTGGGCCAGTCGTCGTCCAGCAGCCCGCTCAGCGCCTGGCGCTCGGCGGGCGGCACGGTCCCGGCCAGCGCGCGCAGCACCTGGAGCCACGGCCACAGCGGCGGCACGCCCTCCCCTCCGCGGCAGCGGCCCCACAGCACCAGATGTCCGAGGTCCACGCATTCGTCGCGGAACGCCTGCAGCAGCCGGGTCTTGCCGATGCCGGGCTCGCCGCTGACCGCGGCGACCACGACGCCGTTGTGGTGCGCCGCGCCGGACAGCGCCGTCAGCTCAGCCAGCCCCCGCTCGCGGCCGATCATCCGTCCCCGCGCCGCGCGCCGGGCCTGATCGGCCTGCGCGGACGCGTCCTCACCGGCGTGCGCGGCGGCCTCCTCACCGCCGCCCGCCGCGGTGGCCTCCTCACCGCCACGCGCCACGGTGGCCGGAACGGCCTCGGTGCGGACGAGGGACAGCCGCACGGGCCCCGGCTCGGGCGGCGGGGTGATCGACCGCGCCTGCCGGAGGATGTCCTTCTCCAGTTCCCGCAGCTCGGGCCCGGGATCGAGGCCGAGCTGGTCGGCGATGACCTGCCGCGCCCTGCGTAACGTGGCCAGCGCGTCGGCCTGCCGCCCGGACCGGTAGAGAGCCAGGGCGCGCAACCACCACAGCCGTTCGCGCAGCGGGTGCTCCGCCGTCTCGGACTCCAGCTCGTGGATCACCGGTTGCGGGCGGCCGGCGTCCAGCAGCGCCTGGGCGCGGGACTCGATCGCGTTCATGCGCAGCTCGCCCAGGCGGTTCACCTCCGCGGCGGCCCACAGCTCGTCGGCGAACTCGCCGTAGGGGACGCCGCGCCAGAGCCCGAGGGCCTCCTCCAGCTGGGGCAGCGCCTGCGCGGGCGGGCGCAGCTCGGCGTCGGTGACCAGCTTGGCGAAGCGCAGCGCGTCGACGTCCGTGGTGGCCAGGAGATAGCCGGGCCGGCGGGCCACCAGCAGCCGGGGCGGCGTGCGCGGCGGGCGTGCCGGCTCCAGCACCCGGCGCAGGTTCGACACGTAGACGTGCACGGAGCCCACCGCGGTCGCCGGCGGCCTGCCCTGGTACAGGTCCTCGATCAGCGTGTCGGTGGAGACGACCGTCCCGGCGGCGGCCACCAGCCGGGCGAGCAGGGCGCGCTGCCGCGGCCCTCCGGGGCTGACCGGGCCGCGGGCGCCGAGGACCTCGAACGGCCCGAGCACCCGGAACCGCACGCCCGCCGCACCGGTCCCGCCGTCGGAGCCCTGCTGCCCGAGCCCTCCGCACCGTTCCCCATCGGCTGTCTCCTCGTGACGAGAGGTTCGCGACATCGCTCCATCGTGGCCGCTGCCCGGCCCGGTCTCGTCACTCGGGAGGGTGATGCGGAAATCAGTCCCGGGCGGGACGCGGGGGTCTGCAACTTTCGCGGCAGTGGATGTCCACCCTCGGTTTGATGCGCCGGGGGTGGCGCCGGGGTTAGCGTGACGGGTGCCCTTCACCGCCCCGTCCATCGTCCGGCGGGTGTTCGCGGTCCACCCGCTGCTGCTCGACGGCGCCGTGGCCCTGACGCTCGTCGTCGGCACCTGGCTGTGGGAGATGTTCGAGCCGGGCCGGGGGCGGCCGGGCGACGCCCTGTCGGTGACCTTGACCGTGCTGGTCAACGCGCCGCTGGCGCTGCGCAGGGTGACGCCGGTGGCGGTGCTGCTGGTGTCGGTGGGCGCCTCGCTGGTCTACCACGTGCTGGGCTACCACCTCGGGCTCAACAGCATCGGGCCGCTGGTGGCGCTCTACTCCGTCGCCGCCCACCGGTCGTGGGCGTGGTGCGCGGCCGGTGCGGTGCTGATCGTCTTCGAGTGGACCTACGCCTCGGCGCAGCAGCCCGGCGTCGCGCTGTGGTCGGCCGCCGCGCAGTCGTGCATCGTGGCGGCCTGCGGGGTGGGCGCGGGCACCAGCGTGCGGCTGCTGTCGGAGCGCACCGGGCAGCTCGCCGACCTGGCCGCGCAGCTGCGCGCGGAGCAGGGCGCCGCCGCCCGGCGGGCGGTCACCCGCGAACGGGTGCGCATCGCCCGCGAGTTGCACGACGTCGTCGCCCACCACATGTCGGTCATCTCCGTACAGGCCGGGCTGGGGCGCTACGTGGCGCTGAGCGACCCGGCCACCGCCCACGCCACGCTGGGCGTCATCGCCGACACCAGCCACGAGGCGCTGACCGAGATGCGCCGGCTGCTGTCGATCCTGCGCATCGAGGCCCACGACGACGACGAGGGCCTCTACGCCACCGCGCCGGGCCTGCTGGCCCTCGATCCGCTGGTCGAGCGCATGCGCGGGGCGGGCGTCGCCACCGAGCTCGTCGTCGAGGGCCGGGCCCGGCCGCTGCCGTCCGGCCTCGACCTGTGCGCCTACCGCATCGTCCAGGAGTCGCTGACGAACGTGCTCAAGCACGCCGACCCCGGCCGGGTCGAGATCCACATCGGCTACGGTCCGGCCACGCTGACGTTACGCGTCAGCAACGACGGCGCCGCCGTCCAGGCGGGAGACGGGCCGTCCGGCGGTCACGGGTTGATCGGCATGACTGAACGTGTCAGGCTCTACCAGGGGTCGATCACCGCCGGGCCGCTGCCCGGAGGCGGGTTCGAGGTCCTGGCGACCTTCCCGCTCCCCGTGCCCGGTGCCGACGATCGGCCGCCGTGACGACCGTGAAGCAGGTGCGAGATCAAAGTCCTCGTCGTCGACGACCAGGTGCTCATCCGTGCGGGTCTGGCCGCGCTCCTGCGCGCCGCGGGCCTGGAGGTCGTGGGCGAGGCCGCCGACGGTGAGGAGGCCGTGCGCCTGGCCGCCACGCTGCGGCCCGACGTGATCCTCATGGACATCAGGATGCCCGGCATCAACGGCCTGACGGCGACCGAGCGCATCCTGGCCGCCGCGCACGACCCGCCGCCCAAGGTGCTCATCCTGACCACTTTCGACCTCGACGAGTACGTCTACAACGCGCTGCGCCTGGGCGCCGGCGGGTTCCTGCTCAAGGACACCCCGCCCGAACGCCTGATCGCCGCCATCCACACGGTCGCGGCGGGCGACATCCTGCTGGCCCCGGCCGCGACCAGGCGGCTGATCGAGGCGTTCACCGAGCCACCGGCCCCGCTTCCCTCCCCCTCCCTCGACCGGCTCACCGGGCGCGAGACGGAGGTGCTGCGGCTGGTCGGGCACGCGCTGTCGAACAAGGAGATCGCCGAGCGGCTGTCGGTCAGCGAGGGCACGGTCAAGACGCATCTCAACCGGCTGATGGCCAAGCTGGGGCTGAGCAGCCGGGCGCAGGTGGTGGTGGTGTCGTACGACGCCGGCCTCGTCCGTCCTGGCCGCCCCCTGTCCCACCCGACGACGACCGCCGACGACCAGGGCTAGCGGCAGGACGGCGGCCGCGGTCAGCGGTCGGGCGTGAGCAGGGGCTTGACGTCGAGGATCGGGGTCGCGTCGAGCGCCTCCAGGTTGCGGACGTGCACCCGCCGGCCCTCGACGGCCAGGATGTGCACGGTGTGCAGGCCGATCGGGTTGGGCCGGTCGGGTGCGCGGGTGGCGAAGACGCCGGTGAGCGGCCGGGCGGCGTCGCCACGCGGGTGGACGGCGAGGGTGTCGCGGTCGGCCCGGTCGAGCCAGGTGAGCAGCAGCACGTCGGTGCCCGGGGACAGGCCGTCGAGGGCGGCGGCGTACCGGTCGTCGAAGACCAGCCAGGCGTCGGGGGCTCCCTCGTCGGGCTGCCGGGGCGCCGCCGTGCGATCGGTCAGCGTTGACTCGACGCGCCCGACCGGGCGCAGCGTGGGTTCGGTCACGAGTCCTGGATCTTTCCCCGTGCGGGGACGCCGGTCAAGACCGTCGATCGCCCGAAGCCCGCCGGAGGGCCGGCGGCGCCACGGGCTCATTCGTCGAGCGTGAGGCCGGCGAGCTGGCCGCGGGCGGTGACGCCCAGCTTGGGGAAGGCCTTGTACAGGTGCTGGCCCACCGTGCGCGGGCTCAGGAACAGGTGCGCGGCGATGTCCCTGTTGGACAGCCCGGTGGCGGCCAGCTGCACGATCTGCCGTTCCTGCGGGGTGAGCCGCGCGAAGCGGTCCACGCCGGTGCGGCGGGGCGCGCTCCAGCCCGTGGCGCCGAGTTCGGTACACGCCCGCTCGGCCCAGGGTTCGGCGCCGAGCCGTTCGAACACCTCCAGCGCGGCCCGCAACCGCTCCTGGGCCTCGCCGGTGTGGCGGGCCCTGCGCAGCCACTCCCCGTACAGCAGTTCGGTGCGCGCGCGGTCGAAGGGCCGCTCGTGCGCGGCCAGCGCGGCGCGGAAGTGCGCGCCGGGGTCGCCGGTGGTGTCCAGCAGGGCCCGGCAGCGCAGCACCAGGGCGTCGGCCCAGCGCTGGCCCAGCGTCGCCGCCCACGACTCCAGCCGGGCGAACGGCTCCGCGGCCCGGGCGATCCTGCCGCTGCGCAGCGCGGCCTCGACCAGGTCGGGCACGTGGTGCATGGCGTCGATGCGGTTGCGGGAGCGCCCGTAGACCAGCGACTCCAGGCTGAGCAGGGCCTGCTCGGACCGTCCTGCGCCGAGGTCCAGCAGGGCGAGCGCGCCCGGGTGGGCGGTGGCCGGGTCGAGCGCCTCGCCGCGGACGGCCGCGAACCCGTCCAGCAGCCCGGCGGCCTGGCGCGCCCACGCGGGCTGGCCGGTGTCGGCGGAGATGGCCACGGCCTCGGTGGCCAGGCTGCGCGCCTCGGCGTGCCGGCCGCGCGCGTACTCGACGCGGGAGAGGAACGTCAGCGCCTGCGGCAGCAGGCCGACCATGCCCTCGGCCCGGATCGTGGCGGTGGCCGCGGCGGCCAGCATGTGGGTGCGGGCGTCGTACTCGGCCAGGCCCAGCCCGCCGATCAGCAGCAGCCCGCGGCGGTCGGCCGTCGCCAGGGCACGGGCCGACTCCACCACCTCGGCCAGGGGCGGCAGCCCGTCGGCCGGCCGGCCGAGCGCCATGGCGATGAACCAGCGCGACAGCCGGTGCACCGGGACGACCTCGTCGTCCGGCGGCACCTGGAGCGCGTCGAGCTGCTCGGCGGTGCGCCAGGCCATGTCGCGGTCGCCGTCGAACCAGATCATGGACGCGGCGTCGAGCAGCAGCCAGGCGGCCGAGCGCGGATCGGTGCTCGCCAGGTGGTCGACGCCCGCCGACAACATCGCGTGCGCCCCGGCGAGACGCCCTTCTCCGTAGTCGGAGCAGGCGCGCACCCGGATCAGCCGGGAGGTCAGCTCGGCGCCGGGATCGCCGGCGTCCTCGGCCATGGTCCTGGCCCGGTCGAAGCGGCCGCTGAACTCGGTCGCCTCGGCGGCGAGCGTGAGCCTGCGCGCCCGGTCCCCGAGCTCCGGGCTCAGCGCGGCGGCGCGCTCGTAGGCCGCCGCGGCGGCGGCGTACCCGCTGCGGGAGCGCGCGCGGTCGGCGGCCGACTCCAGCCGGGCCGCGACCCGCTCGTCGGCGGCCAGCGTGGCGGCGGCCAGGTGCCAGGCGCTGCGGTCGGCGTCCGCGGTGCGGTCCAGGGCCTGGCTGAGCGCGTGGTGCACGGTCAGCTGCCGGGCCAGCGGCGTGCGCTGCCGGACGGCCGCGCGCACGAGAGGGTGGCGGAACTCCAGCCGCTTGCCCTCGCCCCAGACGACCAGCCCGGCGGCGAGCACGTGCTCCAGGTCCTCCGGCGTGCTGCCGAGCGTCCCGGCGGCGGCCAGGACGACGCCCGGCTCGCCCGTGCCGTCGACGGCGGCGACCTGGAGCAGGACCTTGGCGCTGACCGGCAGGCCGTCGGCCTGGGCGGCGAAGGCCTCCTCCAGGCGGACGGTGAGTGAGGGCTCGTCGGCGGGGCCGTGCGACTTGGGCAGCTCGATGAGCGCCAGCGGGTTGCCGGCCGCCTCGGTGAGGATCCGGCGGCGGGCCGCGTCGGGCAGGGCCGGGCCGGCGGAGTCGAGCAGCGCGGCGGACGCCGGCTCGTCCAGGCCGGACAGCTCCAGCACGGGCAGCCCCTTGGCCTCGAACCCCGGCCGCGCGGCGAACACCATGACCACGCCCTCGGCCGCCAGCCTGCGCGCCGCGATCAGCAGCGCCTCGGCCGAGGCGTGGTCCAGCCACTGGGCGTCGTCGATCAGGCAGACCACCGGCCCGTTCTCGGCCAGCTCCGACAGCAGCGACAGGACCGCCAGCCCGATGAGGAACCGGTCCCCCGCGCCGTTCTCGCCCAGCCCGAAGGCGCCGCGCAGGGCGGCCGCCTGCCGGTCCGGGATGTGCTCCAGCCGGCCGAGCACCGACCTGAGCAGCAGGTGCAGGGCGCTGAACGGCAGCTCCGCCTCGGCCTCGATGCCCGTCGTCCGCAGGACGTGCGCGTGGGTCACGTCGGCGTGGCCGAGCAGCGCGGTCTTGCCGATGCCGGGCTCCCCCAGGACGACCAGGGCGCCGCTGGCCCCTTCCCGGGCGCCGTCCAGCAGTCCGTCGATGATCGTCAACTCGTGGTCCCGCCCCCGCAACATGGGTCAGACATTACCTATGCGATGACTCATGCTGATCTTTCGGGCGGTCTCTACCGTTGTCGACATGAAGCCGTACAGCGTGAACATTCCTCAGGCCGACCTCGATGACCTGCACGAACGCCTGCGCCGCACCCGGTGGACACGGGAGATCGCCGGGCAGGGCTGGAGCCGCGGCGTGCCCCTGGACTACCTCAAGGGCCTGGCCGACTACTGGCTCAACGACTTCGACTGGCGCGCGGCGGAGGCCGAGTACAACAAGCATCCGCAGTTCGTCACCGAGATCGACGGGCAGGACATCCATTTCTTCCACATCAGGTCGAGCTCCGGCACCGCCCTGCCGCTGCTGCTCCTGCCCGACAACCCGGGCGGCACGATCGGCTTCCTCGACGTGCTCGACGAGTTGTCGCGCGACTTCCACCTCGTGGTGCCGTCCTGCCCAGGGGTCGGCCTGTCCGGCTACGTCACCGAGCCCGGCTGGACGGTCCCGCGCACGGCGGCGGCCTTCGCCGAGCTGATGTCCCGGCTCGGCTACGACCGGTACGGCGCGCAGGGCGGCGGCGGAGGCGCCAACCTCGCCCTGGAGCTGGCTCGCCAGGCGCCCGAGCGGGTGGCCGGCGTGCACGTCAACGCCTGGGTCGCCTTCCCCTCACCGGACGAGGGCGAGTTCACCGCCGACGAGCAGCGCCGCCTGGGCATCATGCAGACCTTCATGCAGGAGGGCCTGGGGTTCAACCAGATCATGTCGACCCGCCCGCAGACCCTCGCCTACGGGCTGACCGACTCGCCCGTGGGCCAGCTCGCCTGGATCGTGGAGAAGTTCAAGGAGTGGACCGACTCCCGCGCCGAGCTGCCCGAGGACGCCTTCTCCCGCGACCGGGTGCTGACCGACGTGAGCCTCATGTGGTTCACCGCGACCGCGGGGTCGGTCGCCAACCTCTACTACGAGCTCGGCCACGACCCGGGCGCCTACGCCCCCAAGCCGCGGGTGACCGTCCCCACGGCCGTGCTGCTGGCCAAGGACGACGTGACGATCCGCCGCTTCGCCGAGCGGGACGCCGACGTCCGGCGCTGGACCGAGCTCGACCGCGGCGGCGCGTACCTGGCGCTGGAGGTGCCGGACCTGCTGGTGGCGGACGTGCGGGCGTTCTTCGGCCCTCTGGCGACTGCCTGACCGGCGGGCCTGAAGGATTCATGGCCCGCCTGATGACATCCGCATCTGGTGGGCGGCCCGCCCGGGGGGCAAGGTGGGACCGGCATTGCGCCGGCGGCGTGTCGAGAACGCGGCGCCGGCTCCGTCCTGGGAACATCGGCGGCCGGCGAGCGGCCGCGTTTGACGAAGGAGGCCCGGCGTGGCGATCCAGCGGATGGACAACGTGCTCATCGTCGTGGAAGACCTTGACGCGGTGATCGCGTTCTTCCTCGAACTCGGCATGGAACTGGAGGGCAGGGGGCCGATCGAGGGGCGCTGGGCGGAGCGGGTCATCGGACTCGACGGCGTCCGGCAGGAGGTCGCGATGTTGCGCATCCCGGGCGGCGCCGGCGGGATCGAGCTGGCCATGTTCCACACGCCGAAGCCGATCCGTCCCGAGCCGGCGGACCCGCCGGCGAACACGCTGGGCATCCGCCGGGTCATGTTCGCCGTCGACGACGTCGAGGACGTCATCGCCCGCCTGCGCCGGCACGGCGCCGAGCTCGTCGGCACGCTGGAGCGGTTCGAGGACAGCTACCTGCTGTGCTACGTCCGCGGCCCGGAGGGCATCGTCGTCGGCCTGGCCCAGCAGCTCGGCGGGTGACCGGGCGGCCGGTGCGTCCGTGCCGCTAGGGCCGCCGGACCGCGGCGAGGTCGAGCTCCAGCGCCACCTTCCTGGCGACGAGTCCGGCGGCGGCGTTCCATTTCACGCCCCAGTCGGTGCGGTCGATCGTGACGCCGCCCTTGAGCCGGAGGCCGTCCCCGTCGCCGGTCAGCTCCAGCTCCAGGGTGATCGGGTTGCGCACGCCGCGGATGCTCAGGTCCCCGGTGACCCGGAAGGCCGTCTCACCGGTCCGCTCCACCCGGTTCGAGGTGAAGGCGATCACCGGGTGGTCGGCGTCCTTGAGGTACTTGCCGCGCAGGTACCGGTCGCGCTGCGGGTTGCGGGTCTGGACGCTGCCCGCCTGGACGGTGAGCTCGATGCGCGACCTGGACGGGTCGTCGCCGTCCAGGTGGCCGGTGCCCGCGAACCGGTCGAACCGCCCGCGTACGGCGGGGCCGACGGTGTGCCGGGCGACGAAGCCGATCCGGGTGCGGGCCTGGTCGAGGACGTAGTCGCCGGTCAGGGCGCGAAGGCTGGTCGTCATGCCGGGCGCTCCTGGTCGCCGGTGGGGGCCGAGCCCGGCAGCGGGCTGGCGTCGAGGTACCTGACCTCGTAGACGCGTTCGGCGAACTTCCAGCCGTCGCCGGTGCGCTCGTAGCGGTCGTGGTAGAGGGCGTGGTTGGCGTGGGAGCCGCCGTCGCGCATGCGCCCGAACTCGTGGATGTAGGCCCGGCCGGTCGCGGTGTCGCCGTCGATCCGGATGACGCCCGGATGGACGTTCTGCACGAAGAACTCCCAGAGGCCCTGCCCCCACTCGATCCCGGCGCGGATCGCCTCCCGGCCGGCGAACTCCTTGCCGATGTGCGGCCATCGCATGACGCCGCCGGGCGTGAACAGGGATTCGACGCGGTCGTAGTCGCGGGTCATCACCGCGTCGGTGAGCTCGCCGCGCAGCGCCTCGATCTCGACGCGGTCGGCCACGGCTTGCAGGTCGGTCATGTGGATCTCCCCCTCGCTCAGGTGGTGCGTCCAGCATCGAGGCAGGTCGCAGGGCGAACAAGGTAGGGTTCGTGGGGCGATCCATAACATGGGGGTTATCCGTGGAGCTGAGGGACATCGAGATCTTCCTGACGCTCGCCGAGGAACTGCACTTCGGCCGTACCGCCGAACGGCTGCGCGTCTCGCAGGCGCGCGTCAGCCAGGCCATCAGCAGGCAGGAACGGCGCCTCGGCGTGGCGCTGTTCGACCGCACCAGTCGGCGCGTGGCCCTGACGCCGGTCGGCCGCCGCCTGCGCGAGGATCTGCGGCAGGCCTACGACCTGCTCCAGGAGGGGCTGGCCCGGGCCGAGGCCGCGGGGGTGGGCGCGGGCCGCACGCTGCGCCTGGGCGTGTTCGGCCACGCCGGCTACGAGCTGCGCCCGCTCGTCGACGCCTTCCGCGCCCGTCATCCCGGCGCCGAGGTCCGGTTCAGCGAGGTCACCGGCGGCGACCCGTTCGCCGCCCTGCGCGCCGGGGACGCCGACGCGCACGTGTTGTGGTTGCCGGTGGCCGAACCCGATCTCACCGTCGGCCCCACCGTGCTCGTCACCGGCCGGGTGCTGGCGGTGTCGGCCGGGCATCCGCTCGCCGGGCGGGGCGGCGCGTCGCTGGAGGACCTGGCCGACGAGCATGTCGTCGACCTGGGCCCCGCCGCCCCTGAGTACTGGGTGGCGTCCATGGTCCCCACCCGCACGCCGCTGGGCCGCCGCATCCCGCGCGGGCCCGTCGCGCGGACGTTCCACGAGATCCTGGCCCTGGTCGCCGCCGGGCAGTGCGTCCACCCGCTGGGCGAGATCGCCGCCCGCTACAACCGGCCGCCCGGCGTCGTCTTCGTGCCGCTCCACGACGCCCCGGCTCTCCGGTTCGCCCTGGTCTGGTCGTCCACCGCCGACGGCCCCGCCGTCCGCGCGCTGGCCAGGACCGCCGCCGACCTCGGCCCGCTCTCGCTCGGCGGGAACGGCGAGCCGGGCTGAGGTCTGCTCCGGCGCCCTACGCGGTGGTGGGTGCGCCCGCGACGCGGCGCTCGCCGCCGTTGCGCTCCTGCCAGAACCGGTACACCTCGACGGCGTCCGCGCGCGGCTCGTGGCGCATCGGCAGCCGGCGCCGCTGCCAGGGCTTGGCGAACTCGTCGTAGAAGGTGCCCAGCTCGAAGTACTTGCGGTCGTCCACGTAGTGGGGCTCGTAGGCCTCGCGGGTGGTGAGGAAGACGACTTCGGCCGGGGAGCAGTAGTACAGCGCGCCCAGGCACATCGGGCAGGGGTGGGCCAGCACGTGGATGGTGGCGTCGGTCAGGTGCTCGGTGCCGAGCTTGGTGCAGGCCTCGCGGATGGCGAGGATCTCCGCGTGGGCGGTCGGGTCGCCGGTCTGGGCGACCTTGTTGGCGCTCTCGGCCAGGAGCTCGCCGTCCCTGACGATGACGGTCGCGAACGGGCGGCCGCCCTCGGCGACGTTCTGGCGGGCGAGGTCGATGGTGCGCTGGACGAAGTCCATGAAGGTCCTCCGGAAGTGGCCGGGCGGGCCGCCGTCGGGGCGGCTCCGCGAGGGACGGGAACCGGGCCCGCGATCGGGCCCGGGCTCGGTCAGCAGGGCTCGGTCAGAAGGGCTTGGTCGGCAGGTACTTGCCGTCCAGGGTGATGACGGCGCGCTCGCCGCCCTCGGGGTCGGCGACCTTCTTCACGTCGAGCCGGAAGTTGATCGCGGAGATGATGCCGTCGCCGAACTGCTCATGGATCAGGGCCTTGAGGGTCGTCCCGTAGACCTGGAGCATCTCGTAGAAGCGGTACATGGTCGGGTCGGTCGGGATCCGGTCCGGCATCGAGCCGCGGATCGGGATGGTCTGCAGCAGCGCCGCCGCGTCCTCGCCGAGGTCCAGCAGCTCGGCCACGGCCCGGGCGGAGCTCTCCGGCAGCGGGTGCTGGCCGAGGACGGCGGCGGTGGTGAAGGCCACCGACAGGCCGGCGGCGTCGGCGATCTGCTGCCAGGACAGGTCCTTCCGGATCTTGGCCTCGACGGCGGTGGCGGCCAGGGCCTGGCGGGCGGTCGGGTCGAACTGTGCGTGCACCATGTGTCGGTACGTCCTTCTCTTCAGGTGGTGTCGGGCTCGTCAGGTCGTGTCGGGAGAGCCGCGGGGGCCCGGTCAGGCCGTGAGCGCGGCGCCCGCGGCGGTCAGGTCCTCGACGCGGCCGGTCGGGATGTCGTAGACCCAGCCGTGCAGGGTGACCTTCCCCGCCGCCAGCGCGCGGGCGACCGACGGGTGGGTGGCCAGGTTCGCCAGCTGGGCGAGCACGTTCTGCCGCACCAGGGCCGGCACGTCACCGTGGGTGGCGGTGCGGGCCCGGGCGGCGTCCGCGTGCCGCAGCCAGGCGGCGACGGTCGGGGCGCCGCTGAGGTCGTGCCCCTCGGCGAGGGCGGTCATCGCGCCGCACGCCGAGTGGCCGCAGACGACGACGTCCCGCACGTCCAGCGCGGCGACCGCGTACTCGATGCTCGCGGCCACCCCGTCGGCTTCGGGGCGGTAGGCGGGCACCAGGTTGCCGGCGGTGCGGATGACGAACAGGTCACCCGGCTCGGTGCCGGTGATCAGCTCGGGGACGACGCGGGCGTCGGAGCAGCCGATGAACAGCGTGTGCGGTGTGTGATGGGTGGCCAGACGGGCGAAGAGCTCCGCCTTGGCCGGGAAGACGTCCCGCTGGAAACGGGCGACGCCCTCGGCGAGGTCCTGCATGGTCACTCCCTTCGGCGGTGGCGGGCCCTTGCGGGCTGCTGACATCCAGCATGCATGACCTGGTCCTATAGTGTCCAAGAGGCGTTCCGCCTGATACTCATTGCTCTCATCTATAGTTGGTCCATGGCCGCTCTCGAACTGCGTCACGTGCGCTACCTGCTCGCCGTGGCCGAACACGGCAACTTCACCCGCGCCGCCGAGGAGCTGCACATCTCGCAGCCCACGCTCTCCCAGCAGATCAGGCAGCTGGAGCGGACCCTGGGCGTGCAACTGCTGGACCGCACCGGCCGCGCGGTACGGCTCACCGACGCCGGGGCCGTCTACACCGACCACGCCCGGCGCGCGCTTCGCGACCTGGCCGCCGCCGAACGCGCCGTGCACGACGTCCAGGACCTCTCCCGCGGCCACCTGCGGCTGGGCGTCACCCCGACCTTCACCGCCTACCTGGTCGGCCCGCTCACCGCCGAGCTGCACGTGCGCCACCCGGCCGTCGACCTCACCCTGACCGAGATGACCCAGGACCGCATGGAAGCGGCCCTGCTCGGCGACGACCTCGACCTCGGCATCGCCTTCGCCGGCCCCCACCTGCCGGGCGTCACCCCCACCGCGCTGTTCACCGAGACCCTCAGCCTCGTCACCGGCACCCCGCACGCCCGGACGCTGGCCGCCCCCCTACCGGTGCGCGCGCTCAAGGGCGAACGGCTCGCCCTGCTCAGCGGCGACTTCGCCACTCGAAGCCACATCGACGCCTACTTCGCCCGCCACCGGGCCGCCCCCCGCATCGCGGTCGAGGCCAACTCCATCCAGGCACTCACCGAGATCGTGCGCCGCACCCCGCTGGCCACCGTCCTGCCCGACGCCATCGCCCACGGCCACCCGCACCTCACGCCCGTCCCCCTCGACCCGCCGCTGCCCAGCCGCACCGTCACCCTGCTGCACCGCGAGGGCGCCTACCGCAGCGCCGCCGCCCGCGCCTTCACCGAGCTCACCGGGGACTTCGTCCGCTCCCGCGGCTACACCCCGCCCGCCTGAACCACGGCGCGCGGCGTGCCGGGCATGTGTCGGTCAGAAGCCCGACACATGCCCGGCCGCCGACTCGGAGCCGCCGTCGCCGCCCGCCGCCGGGACGCCTCCGTCCGGCTGGACGGCGGCGGCCTGCGCCGGTTCGTCGTGCTGCCGGCTCGCTCCGGCCTGGGCCTGCTGCGCCGCGTCCGGGCCGCCATGGGCATGGCCGGTGTCACCGGACGCCGCGGCCGCGGTCTCGGGCTGGGAGCCGGGCAGCGGGTGCCAGCCGCCGTCGGGCGACTGGTAGGCGGCCGAGACCAGCTCCGTCGTCCCGGTCTGGCCGCCGTCGCCGGCCGTCCCGTCGTGCACGGGGAGCGGGTGCCAGGCGCCGTCGTGCCCCAGGAACCAGGCCGCGTTCAGCTCGCCCCCCGGCGTGCCGCCACCGGCGTCGGGCGAGATCGGCCCGGTGGGCGGCGCAGCGGGCGGGACGGGGTGCCAGGAACCGGCGGCGTCCTGCGTCCAGTCCAGGTTGACGACGCTCTGGGCGCCCGCGATCGTGTGGCCGTCCGGGCCGATGGGATGCCAGGTGCCCTCCGGGCCGCGCCAGCCCGACCCCGCGGTGCCGGGCGGGTCGCTCGCCGACACCTGGTGCCAGGCGCCGGCGGCGTCCCGGTAGCCGCCCTCGGTGTGCGTGATCGCGCCGGGGACCGGGGTGGAGGAGATCGCGTGCCAGGCGCTGCCCGGTTCGTACCACCATCCGCCCTGGAACTCGACGATCCCGTGGGGAGTCAGCGGGGCCGAGGGTTCATGACGGTGTTGTTCCGTGGCGGGACCGGCCAGGTCCGGTAGCGCGTGCAGCGGCGGCGCGACGTCGGAGGGCAGGGTGAACGCGGCCTCCTCGGCGCTCCCGTGGACCGCCCGGAAGAGGAGGTCGCCGAGGTCGTGGGCGACGTCGTGGCCGGTGGCCGCCTCGATGCCCTTGATCGCCGTGGTGCCCACGCCGTAGCCCGCCAGCGCGGCGCCGACCAGCGCGCCGGCCGGGGTGGTGACGTCCAGCAGCCCCAGCGTGGCGGAGTAGACGCCGGCGAGCCCGGTCGCGGCGGTGGCGGCGCCGTCGAGCACCTGCTCGCCGTTGCCGCCGCCCAGCCCCGTGCCGAGCTTCACGCCGCCGTTCCAGGTGTCGCGCGCGCCGGCGAACAGGCCGTAGCCGCTGATCGCCTGGTTCAGCGGCGGGAAGGCGAACGGGCCGGAGGAGCCCAGGCCGTGGGCGCTGCCGCCGAGCCTGTCGAAGTCGGTGTTCATCAGGAAGCTGGGCACCGTGAAGACGTTGACCACGTGTTGGAGGGCGTCGTCGGCTCTGCGGGCCGCGTCGTCGACGCCGCGCAGCACGTCCGCGGCCTGGTGCAGGGCGTCCCGCAGGGCCTGCGGCAGGAGGTCCGTCATGACCGGGTGAACAGGCCGGCCCGCGCGACGGTGCCGCCCGGCCCGGGCTGCGGCGTCCCGGCCGTCAGCGCGAGGTCCAGCTCGGCGGCCAGGATGGCCGCCGCGTGCGCGTACGGCCGGGACCCGACCGCCGCGGGATCGGCCTCCCGCCTGGCCGCCAGCTCGATCCAGGTCGCGAACGCCTCGGCCAGCGGCTGCTCGGCGGGCTCCGGCCGCAGTTCGCCGGCCTGCTCCACGAGCGCGGCGATCAGCTTCCTGCGCAGGCCCGACCCCGGCGGCCGGGGCGGGACCGCCTGGACGACCTGCATCACGGAGATCGCGGCACGCACCACGTCGACGATCATCTCGGCCTCCCGGCCCGCTCAGGACGCCGGGACCCGGACCTCGCCGAGGACCAGGTCACGCCCGTCCGGCCAATGGAAATCGTGCAGGGTGACGGTGAGGCGGGACGCCCTCGGCGAGGTGTCCCACACCGTGAACACGAGCTTGCTGCGCTGACCGAGCGGCGGGTCGCCGTCCCCGCCGCCCTGGAACGGCACCGCCGCGAGCTCGCTGCCGCTCGCCCGGTCGCTGATGCGGTAGATCATCCGGGAGGCGAACTGCCGCTCCTCCCGGGTCACGTACGCGGTGACGACGATCGACGGCCTGGTCCTCCCCATCCACCTGCTGACCGTCCGAGCGGTCCGCTCCACGGTGAACCGCCAGCCGTACCCGTGGATCGTCCACGGCGGCGGCCCGGACGCGTTCTTCCTGATCGGCTCGTCGGCCTCCAGGAACGGCAGCCTGGGCAGGCTGAGCCCGGGAACGGCCGGCCCGTCGAGCCCGACCCGGGGGACGACCAGCGCCGCCGCGATCAGCACGGCGATCACCAGGTTGGCGCGGGCGAAGAAGCGCATCCGCCGGCCCTAGAAGAGGATCTTCTTCATGGCGCGGCGCTCGCGCACGACCGGTCCCTGCAGTTCCTGGTAGAGCTTGTCGACCTGGCCCGGCCTGCCGAGCCCGGCCAGGACGATCGACTCCTTCTCCGTCCCGAGCGTGTAGGTCAGCTCCAGCGAGGCGGTGTTCGTCAGGTAGGAGGACAGGGTGCGGACGTAACGGACCTGGGTGATCGAGGCGTACAGGATCACCTGCTTGCTCCGGTCCCTGACGCCCTGGGCCACGTCGACGCGACGCTGGTGGAAGACGTACGACGTCACCCTGGCGGAGACGACGGCGGCGACCCAGGCCGCCACGGCGTACAGCCCGAGCGCCACGACCAGCAGCGGCACCCGCAGCACCGAGACGGACAGCGCCAGCGCCGTGGCCACGAGCGGGGTGAGCGCGAGGTGCCGGGTCTGCGTCCTGGTGGACCACACTTCCTGGCCGATGTCGTAGACGGCCCGTTCGTCCAGGTCGTCGGCCATGGTGCGGTACGGCGTGACCCCCGCCGCGACGGCGTGGGTGTACTCCAGGGCGGCGGCGTGCTCGGCATCGTCCGGGACCACCACCTGCGGCGGCGCGGCGGCCACCGAGAGCAGCGTCCCGGCGGCGGCGCCCGCAGGCGGCGGTTTCGAGGTGGTGGGCCGGCGCGACGGGTCCGCGTCGGCGACCGGCGGCGGCGCGACCGGAGTGGTGGGCTGGTGCGGGGGGTGGCCCGTGGCGGGGCCGTCGGCCGTCCGGCAGGCCGCCAGGCGGGTGTGCACGTCCTTCACCACGTCCCCCGCCAGCGACTGGCGGAAGGCGATTGCGGCCTCGGCGGGCCTGCCCTGCTCCTGGAGCGCCACGCCCAGCTCGTAGGCGGCCAGGTGGTGCGCGGGCTCGGCCGCCACCACCGCGCCCAGGTGCCGCTCCGCCTCGCGCCACTCGCCCAGCTCGTTCAGGCACACGCCGAGCGAGTACCGGCAGACCCGGTCGCCGGGGAACTCGGCGACCATCTCCAGGAGCACGTCCCGGGCCTCGGCGGTCCGTCCCGCCCGGTACAGGGCCAGCGCGCGGTCGAAGCCCTCGTCGTCCTGTGCCGACATGCGTCCACCCTCCGCTCTCGGGTCCGAGCCGGACGTCTCAGTGGTGGGGCAGTTCCGGGTACACCACGAGGAAGAAGACGGCCAGGGCGATGACGGCGATGATGATCTGCGTCCCCAGGCTCAGCTCGTCGCCGCCGCCGTCGCGGCGGGCCCGCCAGTCGTCGCGGTTGCGCCGGCGCGACGACTCGTCCATGGAGCGCCGGACCATCTCCCGCTGGTGGTCGATCCGCCGCGAGCTCTCCCGCTGGTAGTCGTCGAACGGCATCTGTCACTCCTTCTGGGTCGCACCGCCTGGAGCCAGAGTGATACGGAACGTCATCACCTGGTAACGATAAGACGAAAAACTGCCGTACTCCAGTCGCGCCCGCACATCCGCCGATGGAGACCGACACCCCACTGTCCCGCCGGCCGGCCGGGCCGATGAATACGAAGAAGTGCGTACTTCCGAATCGCTGTGCCGGATGGTAGCCGTTCATGCACAATGCGCCCATGACGTCATTGTTCAGGGACGATGGCCGACGCATTCACGACCTGGCGATGGACATCCTCACGACGAGAAAGCCCGTACGCGTCTGGCCGCTGCTGATGGAGCGGCTGACGAAGGACCTGCCGGGAGACCTGGCGGTGCTCATCGACCTGGACTGGACGGCGGGCACCGGGCACGCGCTGACCGGCTCGCCCGACTGGCTGCACCAGGCGCCGCTGGACGCCCTCATCCACTCCCACATGCGCGCGCACCCGCTGCTCCGCCACTACGCCAGGACCGGCGACCGCACCCCTCTGGCCATGGACGACGTCGCCGACGGCGACTGGTGGAAGAGCGAGGCCTACCACGCCGGCCGGGCGGCGATCGGCATCGACCGCCAGCTCGCCCTGCCCCTGGACGCCCGTCCGGGCCAGATCCGCGGCGTCATCATGAGCCGCGACGGCACCGGCTACAGCGACCGGGACCTGGAGTACGCCGCTCTCGCGCGTTCGCTCCTCGACACGGTCGAAGCGCACGAGAAGGCCGTCTTGCGGCTGCCCGCGCTCGCGGACCCGGCCGAGCACGGGATCACCCTGCGCGAGATGGCGGTCCTGATGTTGCTGAGCGAAGGGCTGACCGCGTACGCCGTCGGCCGCCGGCTCACCATCAAGGAGGCGACGGTGAACAAGCACAAGGAGAACCTGTACCGCAAGCTCGGCGTGCACGACCGGGTCACGGCGTTGCGCAGGGCCCGCGCGCTCGACCTCCTGCCTCCCGAACCGGGACGGGACGCCCGGCTCAACGGTGCGTGATCCACCAGAACAGCAGGCCGACGAGGCCGCCGCCGGCGGCTTCCGCGGCCCCGCGGGCCAGGGCGACGGCGAGGGTGCGGCGGAGGCGGGCGGAACGGCGGCGCGACGCGGAGGCGGCGCGGCGGGGTGCTCGGTTGTCGGTCATGCCGGCCATGACACCGGGGCCGGCGGCAAGGGTGAAGGTATGCCGGACAGGTCCGGATTCACGGGATTAAGCTGCCGGTGGCGGTGATCCGAACCGGTCCGTCCCGGATCCGGAAGGACGGTCCTGATCCAGACGGACGGTCCTGATCCGGAAGGACGGTCCTCGCTGGGCGGAGAGGCGGACGTGGTGGCGGATTCACCGTTCCGGCCGCAGGGGTCGGGCTCCCGGGTCCTGGCCGAGCTGGCGCGGCTGTGGGACCAGGCCCGCGTCCACACCCCCGGCCGGGTGACGCAGAAGGAGCTCGCCCGGGTCTCGGGGGTGCCGCACACGACGGTGAACGGGTGGGCGACCGGGGCCGCCGACCCGCGGACGGGACCCGGCACGTGGCCAGACCCTTTTCCGGCTCGATTCCTGTGGCCGTGAGGCAAGCATTCCCGACCTCGACACCCTTTGTGATGGATCGAATACTGAGCGTGACCAACTCCTCGGACGGAAGGATCCCCCCATGCCCACCGCCCGCATCGCCTCCGGTCAGACCGCCCCAGGACAGGGCTGGCAGGCTTACGGCTCCAACGGCATCTACATCGACGTCGACACCAGCTCCGCGCACTTCTCCGGGCGTCCCGTCTTACGTCACCTCCGTCAGCGGCACCGGCGGCAACCAGTGGAACCTGGTCGGCCCCAGCGCCGTCTACGACGCCACCGCCACCAAGTTCCGCGTCTACGTGCAGTGGCGTGACGCGTCGGCGCTGTCCCCGGGCACCGCCCAGCAGTTCGGCTGGTACATCCAGTGGATCGGTTACGACAACCCCTGACCCGCGCGGCTCGCACGGCCGGCCGGAGCCCGGACGGGCCCGGCCGGCCTCGCCATGAGGGGTCCCCGGGCGGCTCCTGGGCCCGGGGTGGCCGGCTGCGGCGTTCGTCGGAACCTTCGTGCCCGCCTCGCGCGTTGATCAACAACACGGGAGGTGGGCATGGATGTGGTCCTCGCCGGGTTGGCGGTGCTCCTCGGGGCGGTCACCGTCGGCACGGTCCTCGCCGCCGGGATGGCGCACGTCCGCGCTCGTCTGCGGCTCGGCGGGCTGCGCGAGGTCGACCTCGGCCACTACGAGCTCGCCTGTCTCGCGGGCGGTCCCGTACGGGTGGCGGACACCGCGATCGGGCTGCTGGCCAGGGAAGGGGAGATCCGCGTATCCCGAGGCGGGAAGATCCATCGCGTCTCCACGGCCGTGACGGCGGGATACCCCGTGGAGGAGCGGCTGGTCGCGATCCTCGCCGAGCGCAGGACCTCGCCGGTCGTCCAGGTCAAGCGCCGCCTGGCGGACAGCGCGGAGGTCGCCGGGATCAGCCGCCGGCTCGCCGACCTGGGCCTGCTCGTCGACTCCCGGAGCGTGCCCGGGTTCCGCGTCTGCCGCGACGTCCTGAAGCTGATCCCCACGGTCGCGGCCGTCGCCGCCGGGGCCGACGTGATCTACATGATCGTCGCGCAGTCGCCGCCGCTGAGCGTGGCCGCCCTGTTCGGGTTCGGCGCGAGCTGGCTGGCGGCCAGGAAGATCCGGACCCTGTACGTCAGGAGCCGGCCGGTCCGGCTCGGCCGCGCGGGCCGCCACCTGTTGGAGAAGGCCCGCCTGGCACACCCGTACGGGGCCGAGACCGACGCCGTGGCCGTGCCGCTCGCACTGTACGGACTGAGCCACCTCGGCGACCCGCACCTGTCCGCCGAGCTCAGCAAACGTTCGATCCCGGACGGCCACCTCTACCCGGCCGCCCCCAGCACCCCGAACGACCAGTGCGGCTCCGTCGGCTGGACCCCGGACGACAGCGGAACCGGCACCTGGGACGGCGGCGGCGGCTGGAGCGGCGGCTGGGACGGAGGAGGCGGCGGCGCGGGCGACGGTGGAGGCGGCGCGGGCTGACGGGCGGCACCACACTCCCCCGGCCACGGCCGCAGCCTCCCGCTGCCGGCCCGGGCACCAGGATGAGCCGTTCCACGTCCTGCGGCGGCAACCGTCAGGGTGCGGCCTCGGACTCTTAAGATCACTCAAGAGCCCCGACAGGAAGACGTCACGCATGCGCACCATCTACGCCGTCACCCATCCGGAGGCGACGCACCACGTCGAGAGGGTCGTCGGCGGCTGGCATGATTCGCGGCTGACGCCGGCCGGCCTCAGCGCGGCAGGCTCCATCGCCCAGGCGCTGCGAGCCCAGATCCCTCATGGCGCCGACGTGGAGCTGTTCTCCTCGGATCTCCAGCGCACCAGGCAAACCGCCGAGAAGGTCGCCGAGCTGTTCGGCGTGCAACCCATCCTGGACCGCAGACTTCGGGAGAAGTCCTACGGAGAGGCGGGGGGAAGGCCACAGGAGTGGCTGGACCAACGATTCATCCCGCCGCCGGCGGTCGGGGAACGGTTGGAGCACGACGAGGGCGTGGCGGGCGCCGAGACCAAGGCGGCGTTGGCGCGGCGCATCTACGCGGCCATGGACGAGATCTTGCAGCGTCCCTGCGAACACCAGATCATCGTGACTCATGGTGGTTCCTTGACCTGCGTCGTGACGTCCTGGATCAAAATGCCGATCAACGCGGTGGGTCATGCCAGTTTCCGGGTGCCCTCGGGCAGCATCACCACGCTGCGCGAAGACGACTTCTTCCACAACCGCACGGTCGTCAGCCTCGGCGACACCCGCCATCTCGGCCCCGCCGAAGCCGGCTGACCTCTACCTGGCCCGCTTCGAACGCGGCGTACCCATGGAACATGACGAGGTCGGCGCAGCATGTCCCCTTCGGCGAGAACCCGCAACGCGTACCGCGGGGTACCACGCCGGACTCGCGCTTGGCGCGGCTCGGGAGTCGGCCGGCAGCGTTGCCCTGCGAACTCGTCCGGGCGACGACTTGGGAAGAGGAGGCAAATGCCGAGATGGCACCCCGAATCGGCCTGCCGCCGCCGGCCGTCGTGAGGCGGAATCATTCAGGCTGACCAGAATTCCGGCTATTCCTACGCCTGCTGGAAGCCAGTGTGCCCCATCCACGCGTCAGTGCTCTGCCCCTCGCGTTGCGGGCATGAGCGATCGCTCATGGCGGGGGCGTGGTTCGGCATTGGCGCTCATGACGGGGCCGTCGCATAGTGAGGGCCATGGACCGATCCCTGCGCGTCGCGGTCATCGGCGACCGCGATCCGGCGTTTCCTCCGCACCTGGCCACCGACGACGCCCTCCGCCACGCCGCCGCGCACCTCGGCATCGGGGTGGACGTCCGCTGGCTCGCCACCGAACCGCTCCAGGCCGACCTGGCCGAGGTCGAGGCCGCCGACGTGTTGTGGTGTGCGCCCGGCAGCCCGTACCGCAGCCTGTCCGGCGCTCTGGCCGCGCTCCGGCACGGCCGCGAGCACGGCGTCCCCACGCTGGGAACGTGCGGCGGCTGCCAGCACATGGTCATCGAGTACGCACGCCACGCGCTCGGCTTTGAGGACGCCCAGCACGCCGAGTACGACCCGTACGCCTCGGCCTTGTTCGTGTCGGAGCTGACCTGCTCGCTGGCGGGCAAGACCATGCCCGTGACGCTGGCTTCCGGTTCCCGGGTGGCCGCGTTGTACGGGCGGACCGAGGTCGAGGAGGAGTACTACTGCAATTTCGGCCTCGCCCCCGACCGGCAGGCGATCCTGCACGACGGCGGCTTCCTGGTCACCGGCGTGGACGGCGACGGCGAGGCCCGGGTGCTGGAGATCCCCGGGCATCCGTACTACGTGGCCACGCTGTTCGTGCCGCAGGCCCGCTCGCGTCCCGAGGAGCCGCACCCCTTGGTGGCCGGTCTGCTGCGTGCGGCGCTATGACGTTCACCCAGCTCAGAATCCTGCAGGCGGTCGCGCGGACCGGCAACATGACCAGGGCCGCCGAGGAACTGGCCACCACCCAGTCCGCCGTCAGTCACGCGTTGCGCGCGCTGGAGAGCGAGCTCGGGGTGGCGCTGCTGGTGCGGGGCAGCCACGGAGTGCGCCTGACCGCGGCGGGGCGGGCCGTGTGCCGCCGCGCGACGCTCATCCTCACCCAGGCGGAGGCGCTGGAACAGGAGGTGGCCGCGATCCGCGGGCAGGAGCGGGGCAGCCTGCGCGTCGGCGTCATCCCCAGCGCCAACGCCCGGCTGCTGCCGCCTCTGCTGCGCCGGTTCGCCGAGGCGCATCCGCGGGTGCGGCTCGCGGTGATGGAGGGCTCGGACCACGAGGTCCTGGAGTGGCTGGAGACCGGGGCCGCCGACATCGCCACTGTGTCGGCCGCGGCCGGCGAGGTCTCGCTGCCCGCCGGGTCGGTGGCGCGGCCGCTCGCCGCCGACCGCATGCTGGCCGTCCTGCCCAGCGGCCACGAGCTGAGCGTCCGCCCTTCGTTGCCGGTGGCGGAGCTGGCGCGGCACCCGTTCATCATGTCCACGGGCGGGTGCGAGCCGCTGATCACGGCGATCGCGCGGGCGGCGGGTGCGAGCCTGAAGTGTCATTACCGGGTGCGTGACACCAACAGCATCCTGGCCATGGTCGCCGAAGGGCTCGGGCTGAGCATCGTCCCCGAGCTGTCGCTGCCCGCCCACCTCGGCGGCGTGCACGCGATCCCGCTGGAGCCCGCCGCCGAGCGGACCGTCCTCCTCGCCTTGCCCGCGGACCCGCTCCCGGCGGCCGTCGCCTTCGCCGAACTGGCCGCCGCCCACCACGCGGCGTCCCGGTGAACTCACGGCGATCGGCGCAGGGGCCGGATCGGCCGGGCCGTAGCGCCGACCTGCCCAGGGGCGACTCAGGCTTGGGGTGGGGCCACGGCGTCGGGGGGCAGGCGGCGGGCCAGGCGGAGCAGCGCGAGTGCGGCCGGACCCACCAGGGCTGCCAGCGTCAGCCACAGCAGCAGCGGGGCCATGTCGAGCAGGGCCGAGAAGCCGGCGGGTGCGAGGACCGCCGCGAGCGCCCAGGTCTGCTGGTAGATCGCCAGGTAGCGGCCCCGCAGGGCCGGTGGTGCGGTGGCCGCCGCGAGGGCCCAGCTGGGCACGGTGTGCATGAGCTCGCCGAAGGTGAGGACGAGCGTGGCGACGAGCAGCCCGCCGACGCGCGGGAGTCCGGCGGGCAGCAGCGCGGTCGCGGCGTAGGCGGCGCACGCCGCCATCAGGATCAGGCCGCTCAGGGCCATGGCGTGCGTACGGCGGGCGTGCCGCTGCCACCTCCGGACCGGGAGCTGACCCGCCGCCACCAGGACCGTGTTGATCGCGTAGAGGACGCCCAGCAGAGCCGGCGGGACGCCGAGCACCGTGACCGCGTACACCGGCAGGGCGACGGGGAGGATGAGGTGGATCAAGGTGTACGCCTGCTCGGCCGCCACCAGGGTGAGGAACGGCCGGTCGGCGAACACCTGCCGGTAACCGCCCGGATTCCGGGGCGGCGGTGCGGGCGCGCGCCGTCCCGAGAGCAGCAGGCATGCGGCCGCCAGGGCGAAGCTGGCCGCGTTCATCAGGGCGACGACCGCGAAGCCGGTGGCGCCGGCGAGGGAGACCACGCCCGCCGACAGCAGACCGCCCAGGCCGAAGGCGACGTTCCTCGCCGTGGCGATCAGGGTGTACAGCCGGTCCCTGAGCGCGCCCTCCGCCAGTGCGGAGACGTGGCCGCCGGAGGCGGGATAGTAGGCGCGGTCGCCGGCCGCGATCAGGGCGGCGACGACGAGCAGGGCCACGAACCCGTCCACCAGGGGATAGGCGGCGAAGGCCGCCGCACGCAGCACGTACGTGGCGATCAGCACGCGGCGCGCGTCGAACCTGTCGATGAGGGTCCCGGCCACCGGGTTGGCCGCCAGCCCCACGACCGCCGCCACGGTGACCCCGAGCCCGACGGTCGTCATGGGCAGGCCGGTCACCTCGTGGATGAACAGCAGGGTCAGGGGCACGTACAGGCCGTTGCCGAGCGCGTCGACGAACATGCCGACCAGGAACGGGCGTACGCCGACGACACTCGTGAGGGAGGGGGAAGCCATGTGATCAGTGTTGCCAGGCGCTCATGGGGACGGCATCGGCCGCTGGTCCCATGAAGGCGGCCTCCGGTCCGTCCATGGTCCTAGGTCTCGGGCTCTCGGGCAGGGCCGGACGCGTGGCGTGACGGATGCTCTGAGTGCGCGCCTGGGGCTGGACAGGTGACAGGCAGCCGCCCGCGCCCCGGGGGTCAGTTGTTCGCGATGAAGTCGGCGACCAGCCGGTTGAACTCGTCGGCGTGCTCGATCATCGCCCAGTGCCCGCAGCGGTTGAGCAGCACCAGCCGGCTGTCCGGGATGTTGGCCAGCAGGTACAGGGAGGTCTCGAACGACACCACCCGATCGTCGCGGCCGTGGATGAGCAGGGTCGGCACCTGGATCCTCGGCAGCAGCTCCGGCTTGACCCACTTGGGCAGCGGGGCGCCCTTCGGCAGGCCGTCCACGTAGTTGCTCAGGTGGTCGGGGCGGGCGAGGGCGGCGTCAGAACGGGCCTGGCACAGCTCGGGGGTGGCGAACCGCGCCTTGTCGTAGACCATGATCTCGACGAGCCGGCGCATGTTCTCCGGGCTCGCGTCCCGGTACGCCTCGATCAGCACCTTCAGCCCCTCGGACGGGCCGTCGCCGGCGCCGAACAGCGTGGGGATCCGGCCGACCGGCGGCCCCATGGTGATCAGGTGCGAGATCCGGCCGGGGTGCTCGGTGGCCAGCCGCAGCGAGGTCTGCCCGCCCATCGAGTTGCCGACGAACGCGGCCCGCTCGATGCCGAGGGCGTCCAGGAACTGGATCGCCGCCTCCACGTGGTCGAGCCGGTCGACGGTCGCCGGGTCGGACTCGCCCCAGCCGGGCATGTCGACGGCGTAGACGTGGAAGTGCTCGGCCAGCGCCTCGATGTTGCCGGCGAAGTTGCTCCATCCGGTGGCGCCCGGCCCGCTGCCGTGCAGCAGCACGACCGGATGGCCGGAGCCCGCCTCGTAGTAGCGCAGCTTCCAGTCCTTGGTCCGGACGGTGCGCGCGATGTCCTTGGCGTCGAGTGCCATCAGTGGTCCTCCCCGTTCGGCGCGGGCGCGGCGGCCAGCAGCCCGGCGACGACGCCCGGGGGGCGGTGGCCCCAGCTGTGCAGCTTGTCGAGCGTCTTCACCTCCCACGTCGCGTCGTCGATGATCAGTCCGCCCCAGCCGTACTCCACGCTGAAGCCGGAGGGGGTGTGGACGTAGAAGCTGAACATGTGGTCGTTCGGATGCATGCCGAGCGTCATCTCGAACGGCTGCCTGGCGTCCATGCACCGGTCGTAGGCCAGGCCGACGTCGCGGATGTCGGTCACCTCGACCATGAAGTGGTGGGTCCTCTTCGGCGAGGGCAGGTCGCCGAAGGCCACGGTGTGGTGGCGGCCGTTGCAGTGCAGGAAGATCAGGTCGGCGACCACGCCCGGGGCCAGCTCCTCGACGATGACGTCGCTGACCTTGAAGCCGAGCAGGTCGATGTAGAAGTGCAGGTACTCCTCCCGGGAGACGCCGTGGGCCAGGAGCACCTGGTGGCCCGCGCCGCCGGCGCCCGTCACGAACCCGCCGAGCAGCTTCGGCGACTCGAACGGCGTGGCGGCGTCGGCCAGGCCGGTGACCAGCTCGACCCGGTTGCCCATGGGGTCGGCGGTGACGAAGACGCGCTCGACCTTGCGGGCGGCGGCGAGGGCGTCGTCGCCCTGGGTGACCTCGACGCCGGCCGCGCGGACCTTGTCCACCAGGGCGTCCAGCGCGGCGGCGTCGGAGACCTCGTAGCCGGTGGCCACCAGGTCGTCGGCGGGGCCCCCGGTGACGATCCAGCGGTGGGCCTTCTCGTCGGTGCGCAGGGTGAAGCCGCCGTCGGTCTTCTCGCCGAAGCGCATCCCCAGCAGCTCGACGGCGAAGTGCTCCCAGTCGGCGAGGTCGCTGACCTCGTAGACGACGTAACCGAGCTCCTTGACTCCGGACATCTCTCTTCTCCTCTCGGGTGACAGGTTCACGCGGGCACGGCCAGGCCGCTGACGTCGGCCGCGGCGACGAACTTGTCGGGACGGACGGCCACGGCGCGGGCGCCGTACCTGCGCAGCCAGGGCAGCAGGACCTCGTCGAGGTCGACCAGCTCCTCCGGTCCCTGCGTGTAGGCGGTCTTCGGCCGCACGGCGAGGTAGCGGGCGCCGAGCGCGTCCCAGCCGGCTCGCTCCTCCGCCGTCAGCAGGGTCGCCGGGTCGACGTCGTCGCCGAGCAGCACGAAGCCGTCGCCGAGCAGGTCGTCCAGGCGGGCCATCCGGCCGGTGGCGTCGCCGGCGACCGGCTGCGGGACCATCCGGCCGACGATGCTGGCGTCGCCCAGCGGCCCCCTGATCCAGCCGCCTTCGAGGACGGGCGGCGCGGTGAGCGGCGGCTCGTACGGCGTGACCGTGCCCTGGGGGACGGCGTTCATCGCGGCCTGCTCCTCCTCGGACAGCTCCTGCTTGATGACCCGTCCGAGCTGGACCGCGAGGCCGGTGTAGAAGGCGGTGTTCGGACGCCGTTCGGCCTCGTAGGTGTCCAGCCAGCTCTCGGGCAGCTCGCCCCTGATCACGCGGGCGAGCTTCCAGCCCAGGTTGTGGGCGTCGCGCATGCCGGACTGCATCCCGGCGCCGGCCCACGGCGGCATCAGGTGGGCCGCGTCCCCGGCCAGGAACACCCGGCCCTGGCGCCAGGTGTCGCACATCCGGACGTGGTGCTTGTAGAAGGCGTGCCGGTGGATCTCGACGTCCTGCTCGGTGACGCCCAGCGCCCTCAGCAGCGGCCAGACCTCGGCGCTGGTCGGGTAGTCCGCGGGGGACTCCTCCGGCTTGAGCGGGATCTCCCACCGGTGGTTGCCGGCGGAGAGCGCGATGTCGACGACCGGCCGCTCCTTGTCCGACCAGAACGTCAGGAAGTCGCGGTCGGGCCACCAGCGCTGGACGCGGCAGTCGATGACCACCCAGGTGACGTCGTTGGTGTCGCCCAGCAGGCGGCAGCCCACCTCGCCGCGGATCGTGCTGGCGCCGCCGTCGGCGGCGATGGCGTACCGGGCGCGGGTCGTGCGCGCCTGACCGGTCGCGGTGTCCGTGGCGGTGACGGTGACGCCGTCGGCGTCCTGGTCGATCCCCGTGACGTCGGCGCCGTAGTGGACGGTGATGCGGTCGCCGTGGTCCTGCGCGGCCGCGCGCAGCTCGGCCTCCATGGTCGGCTGGTAGATGTTGTAGAAGCGCGCCTTGCGGCCCAGCGTCGAGGGCGGGTGCTCGATCCGCATGATCTCCTGGCCACCGTAGGTGACCCAGCGCAGGGCCCGCTGGGGGTCGATCTTCTTCTCGATCCGCTCGTCGATGCCCAGGTCCTGGAAGATCCGCATCGTCCAGTCGTTGACGGTCACGGCCCGTGCCCGGGGGTAGATGTCCGTGTCCCGTTCCAGGGCGACGGCGGACACGCCGTACCTGGCGAGGGTGAGCGCGGCGATCACGCCGGTCGGGCCGTACCCGACGATCGCGACGTCCGCGTCGTAGCTGTCGGTCATGCGCTGACTCCGTTCTCGGCCGCCGGGGATCCGATGCGGCACTTTTGGACCAAACGTTCGGTCCAATTGTGAGGAGACTAACAACGACCTGCGGCGACGTGTCAAGACCTGTTCACGAACCGGTTACCCAGACCGCGTCCGCCCCCCGGCCGGACCGCCGGACGAGCCGCTGTGCCGGGGTCCCTAGAATTCGGCTGGTGGAGAAGTCGGCGCGGGAGGCGCACACCGGAAACAGCCGCGGCCGCCGGTCCCGGCAGGAGATCCTCGACGCGGCCGCCCGGGTGATGTCCGTGCGCGGCTACGCCGGGACGTCGATCTCGACGCTCGTGAAGGAGACGGGCCTGCCCAAGAGCGCCTTCTACCACCACTTCGAGTCCAAGGCGGGGCTGCTGTCGGCCGTCATGGCCCAGGGGGCGCGGGGCTTCTTCGAGGCCATGCGCGAGGCCCACCGCGACCCGCCGGCCGGCGGCACCCCCCGCGAACGCCTGGGCTGGTACCTGCGCCGGACCGGCGAGGTCTTCGTGCACCGCGAGGAGTTCCTCCGCCTGCTGCTGGTGCTGGTGATGAGCAACGAGGCCGCCGAGGCCCCGGAGGCGATGCGGACCGTCATCGACGTCCGCGCCGAGGGCCGCGACCTCATGCGGCACATGATCCGCTCGTCGTTCGCCGGCGAGGGCGAGGAGGCCGCGGACGCGGTCGCGGACGCCCTCGCCCACTTCGGCATGGCCGGATTCGACGGCGCCTTCGTCTCGCTCCAGTCCGGGGACGGCAAGCCGATCGCGGAGTTCATGGAGCAGCTCGCCGACGCCCTGGTGGCGATCGGCGAGTCGCTGATCGCCGGCCGCCGGGGCGCGCCCGGCGGCTGACGGTCAGGCGGACCGCTGCTCGCGCCCGGCGGCGAGCGTGAGGGCGATGTCGACGATCATGTCCTCCTGGCCGCCGACCAGCCGGCGGCGGCCGCACTCCATCAGGATGCCGCGCACGTCGACGCCGTACCGCGCGGCGGCGGCCTCCGCGTGCCGCAGGAACGACGAGTAGACGCCGGCGTACCCCAGGGTGAGCGTCTCCCGGTCGACCCGCACCGGACGGTCCTGCAACGGGCGGACGATGTCGTCCGCGGCGTCCTGGAGCTGGAACAGGTCGCACCGGTGCTCGAAGCCGGACAGGTCGGCGACCGCGACGAACGCCTCCAGCGGGCAGTTGCCCGCGCCCGCGCCGTGACCGGCCAGCGACGCGTCGACCCGGTAGACGCCGTTCTCGACCGCGACGACGGAGTTGGCGACCGACAGCGAGAGGTTCTCGTGGGCGTGGATGCCGATCTCGGTCCCGGCGTCGAGCACGTCGCGGTACGCGCGGACCCGCGCGGCCACGTCGTTCATGGTGAGCCGGCCGCCGGAGTCGGTGACGTAGACGCAGTGCGCGCCGTAGGACTCCATGAGCTTGGCCTGCCGGGCCAGTTCCTCGGGCGGGGCCATGTGGGAGAGCATCAGGAACCCGGACACGTCCATGCCGATCTCGCGGGCCGCGGCGATGTGCTGGGCGGAGATGTCGGCCTCGGTGCAGTGCGTGGCGACCCGGACGGACCGCACGCCGAGGTCGTAGGCGCGCTTCAGCTCGTGGACGGTGCCGACGCCGGGCAGCAGCAGCGTGGTCAGGCGGGCGTTCTCCAGGACCGACGCGGCCGCCTCGATCCACGCCCAGTCCGTGTGCGAGCCGGGACCGTAGTTGAGCGACCCGCCGGCCAGGCCGTCGCCGTGCGCGACCTCGATCGCGTCGACGCCGGCCCGGTCCAGCGCCGTGACGATGCGCTTGACGTCCTCCAGGCCGATGCGGTGGCGCACGGCGTGCATGCCGTCGCGCAGGGTGACGTCCTGGACGAAGATCGGGGTGGTCATCGAAGGCCCGCCTTCCGTGCGGCGACGCGTTCCGCGACCCGCAGGCCGGCGGAGGTCATGATGTCGAGGTTGCCGGCGTAGGCCGGGAGGTAGTGCGCGGCGCCCTCGACCTCGAGGAACACCGACACCTGGTGGGTGGGCCGCGCCGCGCCGGCGGCCAGCAGCGTCTCCACCGGCTGGTCGGCGGGCACCTCGGTGATCTGCACCTGCTGCTTGAGCCGGTAGCCGGGGACGTAGGCGGCGACGTCGGCGACCATCTTCTCGACCGACCGGCGGATCTCGTCGTGGACGGCCGGGTCCGGCGCCGCGACGAGGCACAGGACGGTGTCCCGCATGATCAGCGGCGGGTCGGCGGGGTTGAGGATGATGATCGCCTTGCCGCGGCGCGCCCCGCCGATCTGCTCGATGGCGGCCGAGGTGGTCTCGGTGAACTCGTCGATGTTGGCCCGGGTGCCCGGCCCGGCCGACTTCGAGGCGATGGACGCGACGATCTCGGCGTACTCGACCGGCGCCACCCGGCTGACGGCGGCGACGATCGGGATCGTGGCCTGGCCGCCGCAGGTGACCATGTTCACGTCGGGCGCGTCGAGATGCTCGTCGAGGTTGACGGCGGGGACGACGTAGGGGCCGATCGCCGCCGGGGTCAGGTCGATCAGCCGCTTGCCGAGCGGGAGCAGCTTGGCGGCGTTCACCTCGTGCGCCTTGGCCGAGGTGGCGTCGAAGACGATCCCGATCTCGTCGAAGCCCGGCAGCGCGATCAGGCCGTCCACGCCCTCGGACGTCGTCGGGACGCCCATCCGGGCGGCGCGGGCCAGACCGTCGGACGCGGGGTCGATGCCGACCATGGCGCCCATCTCCAGGTGACGCGAACCGCGCAACACCTTGATCATCAGGTCGGTGCCGATGTTGCCCGAGCCGATGATCGCGACCTTCGTCCTGCTCATGCTGCTGCTCCTTCGGTGAAGCGGACCGTCACCGTGCCGAGGTCGGACAGGGTGGCGGTGACGGTGTCGCCGGCGGCGACCGGCCGCATGGGGCCGAGCGCGCCGGACAGGACGACCTGGCCCGCGCGCAGCGGCTCGCCGAGGTCGCGGGCCATGCGGGCCAGCCACACGACCGCCTCGATCGGGTCGCCCAGGCAGGCCGCGCCGGTGCCGGTGGAGACCTCCTGGCCGCCGATGCTCATCGACATCGCGACGTCCACCGGGTCGAACTCGCCGAGGGTGCGGCGTTCCGTCCCGAGGACGTAGGCGCCCGCGGAGGCGTTGTCGGCGACCGTGTCGCCGAAGGAGATGTCCCAGCCGGCGATCCGGCTGCCGCAGATCTCCAGCGCGGCGACGGCGTACTCGATCGCGGCGCGGACCTGGGGGGCGTCCAGCGGCCCGTCGTCCAGGTCGGCGCCGAGCACGAACGCGATCTCCGCCTCGGCCCGCGGCTGGAGGATCCGGCCGACCGGGATCGCGTCGCCGTCGGCGTAGGCCATGTCCTCGAACAGCACGCCCAGGTCGGGCTGGTCGACGCCGAGCTGGCGTTGCACCGCCTCCGACGTCAGGCCGATCTTGCGTCCGGTGATCCGCGCGCCGGCGGCCAGCCGGGAGGCGGTCAGCGCGGCCTGGACGGCGTACGCGGCGGCCAGGTCGTCGCGGCCGATCAGATCCCGCACGGGGGCGCACGGCACGCCGGACGCGGCGGCGCCGGCCAGCCGCCCGGCAGCGGCGGCGATGTCGGACGGGCTCGCGGCGGCGGGCCCGTTGGTTTCGTTCATCCCCCCACTGTGCAGGCAGGATGCCGCCCCAACCAGCACATCGTCTCGTTCAGCGATACGCTGTGCCGGTGACCGATCGGGCCGACCTCGACACCGTGCTGGGCAAGGCGGTGACGATCCTGCGCGCCTTCCGGCCCGACGACCGCGTCGTCAGCCTCGCCGAGCTGGTGCGGCGCACCGGCCTGCACAAGGCGACCGTCCACCGGCTGTCGGGCGATCTGGTCGCCAACCGCCTGCTCGACCGCGCCGACGGCGGCTACCGGCTCAGCCGCGGCCTGTTCGAGCTCGGCATGCTCGCCTCGCTCGAACGCAGCCTGCTCGAACTGGCGATGCCGTTCCTCCAGGACCTCTACGAACGCACCCACGAGACCGTGCACCTCGGCGTGCGCGAGGGGCACGACGTCGTCTACGTCGCCAAGATCGGCGGCCACCGCCAGGCCAGGGCGCCCTCGCGCACCGGCGGCCGGATGCCGCTCCACTGCACCGCGATCGGCAAGGCGCTGCTCGCGTACGCGGGGCCCGACCTGCGGCGCGAGGTGCTGACCGGGCCGCTGGAACGGCGTACGCCGCACACCGTCGTCGTGCCGAGCATCCTGCGCGGCCAGTTGCGGCGCGTCACGGAGACCGGGGTCGCGTTCGAGGCAGAGGAGTCGGCCGTCGGGCTGGTGTGCGTCGCCGCGCCGGTGCTGGGGCGCGGCGACGAGCCGCTCGCCGCGATCAGCGTGGCCGGCCCCACCGGCCGGTTCCGGCCCGAGGGGCACGTGGCCGCGGTGCGCGCGGCGGCGGCCGCGCTCGGCAGCACGCTCACCCGCCGCGACCTCCTCCGGTGAGCCCCAGCCGAGGGTGTACCGATGGCTCAGAGGGCGCGGCTGATCGCGTCGGCCGCGGCCGTGAGCGCGGCGACGAGGGGTTTGATCTCCTTCGGGGAGTAGCGGACGCTGGGCATCGAGATCGACAGCGCCGCGCCGGTCGCGCCGTCGCGGCCCTTCACCGGGCAGCCCACCGCGACCACGCCCCGCTCGGTGCGCTCCAGGTTGAGCGCGACCCCGCTGTGCCGCACGGACCGCAGGTCCCGCCGCAGCCGCGCCAGGTCGGGCAGTTCCTCGGCCGGGTCGCCCCGGTCGCCGGGGGCGTAGAGCTGCGCCAGTTCCTCGTCGGAGAGGGCCGCCAGCGCCACCAGGCCGCCGGTGGCCTGGTGGGCCGGGAAGACCATGCCTTCACGGCTGCCCACCCGCAGGGCCTGCCCGCACTCGACCGAGGCGATGAAGCGCACGTTGCGCCCGGTGCGGATGCTGAGGTTCACCGTCTCGTCGATCCGGTCCACCAGCGCCCGCATCTGGCCCAGCGCCGCCGCCCGCAGCGCGCCGACGTCGGACTGCGCGCGCTCGGCCAGCGCGAGGACCGGGCCCACCCGGTAGCTGCGGTCGTCGTTCTGCACCGCGAAATCGCGGTACACCAGCGCGGTCAGCAGCCGGTGGGCCGTGGAGCGGGCCACGCCGAGCCGCTCGGCGGCGGCCGAGACGGTGATCACCCCGTCGAGCTGGAGGATCTGCGCGAGCCGCAGGGCATGGTCGACGCTCGTGGGCGCGTAGGCCGGCGGGGTCTTCATGGGCTTGGCCATGGGACCGATCCTGGCACATGAATTCCGCTGTGCAGAATCCTCTTTTCCAGTCAGGTCGCCTGCGCGGATAGTCGGGGCCATGCCCCACGTGAACGCCGGCGGCTCGCCGGTCAAGATCGCCGCCGTGGACCGGCCGGACCAGCCCTCGCTCAGCCCCGAGCTGGAGGACCTCTACCGAGGCTTCGAGAAGGCGCTGCTCGTCCCGTTGTGGACGGAGATCGGCGACCTGATGCCGCCGCATCCGCGCTCCAGCGCGCAGCCGCACCGGTGGGAGTGGGGCACGCTGCTCGACCTCGCCGGCCGCGCCGGCGAACTGGTCCCGGTCGGGCGCGGCGGCGAGCGCCGGGCGATCGCGCTGGCCAACCCCAGCCTGGGCGGCAAGCCGTACGCGACGCCGACCCTGTGGGCCGCGATCCAGTACCTGATGCCGGGCGAGAACGCCCCCGAGCACCGGCACAGCCAGAACGCCTTCCGCTTCGTCGTCGAGGGCGAGGGCGTGTGGACCGTGGTCGAGCGCGACCCGGTGCCGATGCGCCGCGGCGACTTCCTCCCCCAGCCCGGCCTGCACTGGCACGCCCACCACAACGCCGCCGACACGCCCATGGCCTGGATCGACGGGCTCGACATCCCGTTCCAGTACGGCGTCGAGGCGCAGTTCTTCGACTTCGGCCGGGACACCCTGACCGAGGAGGAGCACGCCACCCCCGACCGTTCGCGCGCCGAACGGCTCTGGGGGCACCCCGGCCTGGCCCCGGTCTCCCAGCTCCGCCGGCACGAGGGCACGCCGTTGCTCTGCTACCGCTGGACCGACACCGACGCCGCGCTGACCGACCAGCTCGCGCTGGAGCGGGAGGGGCACGCGGGCCCGATCGAGCCCGGCCACGCCCTGGTCCGCTACATCGACCCGACGACCGCCGGCGACGTGCTGCCGACGATCCGGGCGCAGTTCCACCGGATCACGACGGGGGTGGAGACCGCGCCGTACCGGGAGACCGGCTCGTCGGTCTACCAGGTCTTCGACGGGTCCGGCCAGGTCACCGTCGGCGACCGGTCCTGGCGGGTGAGCCGCGGCGACCTGTTCGTCGTGCCGTCCTGGCAGCCGCTGTCGATCCGCTCGGAGGCGTCGGCCTCCGACTCCGACTCCGGCGCGCTCGACCTGTTCCAGTTCAGCGACGCCCCGATCTTCACCAGGCTCGGCCTGTACCGCAGCCACACCGAGGAGAACAGCCGATGAAGCTCGCCACCGTCCGTCTGGACGACCACCGCACCGCCGCCGTCCGCGTCGAGGGCGACGAGCTCGTCGAGGTGGGCGGGGCCGACGTCGGCGCGTTGCTGGCCGCGCCCGGCGGCCTGGAGGGCGCCGCGGCGGCCGACGGCCCGCGCCACCCGCTCGCCGGCGCCGACCTCGCCCCGGTCGTGCCGCGGCCGAGCAAGGTCGTCTGCGTGGGGCTGAACTACCAGAACCACATCAAGGAGATGGGCCGCGACCTGCCCGAGTACCCGACGCTCTTCGCCAAGTTCGCCGACACCCTGATCGGCGCCGCGGACGACATCCGGCGTCCGGCGGAGACCGACCAGTTCGACTGGGAGGCCGAGCTGGCCGTGGTCATCGGCCGGCCGGTGCGGCGGGCGGACGAGGAGCAGGCGGTCGCCGCCATCGCGGGGTTCACCGTGCTCAACGACGTCACCTGCCGGGACTGGCAGTTCCGGACCCGGGAGTGGCTGCAGGGCAAGAACTGGGACTCCACCACCCCGATCGGCCCGTTCCTGGTCACCGCGGACGAGACCGGCCCGCGGCCGGCGCTCGACGTCCGCTGCGAGGTCGACGGCCGGGTGATGCAGTCGGACAACACCGGCGACCTGCTCTTCGACCCGGTCCACCTGGTCCGCTACGTCTCGACGATGGTCCGGCTCAACCCGGGCGACGTGATCGCGACCGGCACGCCGGGCGGCGTCGGCCACGCGCGCAAGCCGCCGGTCTTCCTGCGCGGCGGCGAGCTCGTCGTGACCGAGATCGAGGGGCTGGGCAGGCTGGAGAACCGCGTCGTCGGCGAGGGCGCGTGATGGCGCGCGACCTCGCCACCACGCTCGCGTGGGTCGAGACGGGGACCGGGCTGTGCGCGTCGGCCATCGCCGGTCTGTCCGAGCGGGAGTACGACGCCGCGTCGGCCCTGCCCGGCTGGACGCGCAAGCACGTCGTGGCGCACCTGGCGGCGAACGCCGAGGCGATCGGCAACCTGGTCCGCTGGGCGCGCACCGGCGAGCCGACCCCGATGTACGCCTCCCCGCAGGCGCGCGCCGCCGGGATCGAGCGCGGCTCCCTGCTGGACGGCGGCGAGCTGGCCCGGTGGTTCACCGAGTCGGCCGCGACCCTGGCGACCGCCATGGCGGCACTGCCCGAGGAGGCGTGGCGGGCCGAGGTGGTGACCGCGCAGGGACGGACCGTGCCGGCGAGCGAGATCCCCTGGATGCGCAGCCGGGAGGTCATGGTGCACGCCGTGGACCTGGCCACCGGGCTCACCTTCGCCGACCTTCCCGACGGTTTCCTGCGGGAGCTGCGGGAGGACATCCGCGCCAAGCGCGGCCCCGGCGCGGTGCCCGACGTCGAGGGGTCGCTGCCCGACGTGACCGCCTACCTGGCCGGACGCCCGGCGGGCGGAGTGACCGCCGCCGGCGGCGGACGCCCACCGACCCTGCCTCCATGGCTGTGACGAGAAGGAAGATCCTATGGGCACCCTCCCCTCCACCCGTGCCGACGTGATCGTCGTCGGGGGCGGCATCGGCGGTCTGTCCGCCGCCCTCGCTCTGGTCCGCCAGGGCCTGCGGGTCCGGGTGTACGAGCAGGCCTCGGCGTTCGGCGAGGTCGGCGCGGGCCTGCAGCTCGCCCCGAACTGCACCCGCATCCTGGACCGTTACGGCCTGCTGGCCGAGGCGGCCGCGCTCGGCGTGCTGCCCGAGACCATGGTCATGAAGGACGCCCTGGACGCCACCGAGCTGACCCGGCTCGACCTGCGCGACGTCGAACGCCGCTACGGCTACCCCTACCTGGTGATCCACCGCAGCGACCTGCACGGCATCCTGCTGCGCGCCTGCGAGCGGGCCGGCGTCGAGCTGCTCACCGACGCCCGCTGCACGTGGTACGAGAACGTCGAGGGCGGCGCCCGGGTGCGGTTCGCCGACGGCGTCGTGGACGAGGCGGACGTGGTGATCGCCGCCGACGGCCTGCACTCGATCGCCCGCGAACTGCTGGTCCAGGACGAGCCGGTGAACTCCGGATATGTCGCCTACCGCTGCGCGGTGCCGTTCGAGCAGGTCGCCGGGAACGACGTCCAGGACAAGGACGTCGTCGTGTACGTCGGGCCGCGCTGCCACTTCGTGCAGTACCCGCTGCGGGGCGCGGAGACGTTCAACCAGGTCGCCGTGTTCGAGTCGCCGAAGGCGCTGGCCGGCCAGGACGACTGGGGCACCCCCGACGAGCTGGACGCGGCGTTCGCGGGGACCTGCGACCAGGTCCAGCGGGGCCTGCCGCTGATGTGGCGCGACCGGTGGTGGCGGATGTTCGACCGCGACCCGATCATGACCTGGGTCACCGGGCGGATCGCGCTGCTCGGCGACGCCGCGCACCCGCCGCTGCAGTACATGGCGCAGGGCGCGATCATGGCGATCGAGGACGGCTGGGTGCTCGGTGAGCACGTCGCCGCCCAGCGCGCCGCGGGCGGACCGGTCGTGGACTGGGACCGGGCGCTGGCCGCCTACGAGGCGGTACGGCCCGAGCACTGCCGCCGGGTGGTCGGCACGGCCCGGGCGTGGGGCGCGTTGTGGCACCTGGAGGGCGTCCCGAGACTGCAGCGCAACGCCCTGCTGCGGGAGCGCGACGTCCATGACTACTCGTTCGTCGACTGGATCTTCGGCCCGACGGCCCTGACCCCCGAGGACGAGCCGGAGATGTTCCGCCCGATCCCCCTCGACTCCGCCCCGCTGTGAGGCGTCAGGTCGCCAGGCCCCGGCGGTAGGCGTAGACCACCGCCTGCACCCGGTCCCGCAGGCCGAGTTTGGCCAGGATGCGTGACACGTACGTCTTGACGGTCTCGTGGCTGATCACCAGCGTGGCGGCGATCTCGCTGTTGGACCGGCCGTCGGCGATCAGGCGCAGCACCTCCAGCTCGCGCGGGGTCAGCGCGGTCTCCCCGGACGGCGGCTCGGCCGGACGGATGCGGGCCGCGTACCGGCCGACCAACTGGCGCGTCACCTCGGGGGCCAGCAGCGCGGCGCCCGAGGCGACGGTGCGGATGCCGTGCAGGAGCTGCGCCGGCGGGGCGTCCTTGAGCAGGAAGCCGCCGGCCCCCGCGCGCAGCGCCTCGTAGACGTACTCGTCGAGGTTGAACGTGGTCACCACGAGCACCTTGACCGGGTCGTCGACCCCCGCGCCGGCCAGCAGCCGGGTGGCCTCGATGCCGCCGAGCACCGGCATGCGCACGTCCATGACGACGAGGTCGGGCCTCAGCCGGCGGGCGAGGTCCACCGCGGCGCGGCCGTCGCCGCACTCCCCCACGACCTCCAGGTCCGGCTGGGCGTCGATGATCGTCGCGAAGCCGGTGCGGATCAGCGCCTGGTCGTCGCAGACCAGGACCCGGATCGGCGCGCTCACGACGGGCCGCCCGCAGGGACGCGGGCCCGCACCACGAAGGCGCCGCCCGCCTGCCGGCCGGCGCTGAACTCGCCGCCGAGGGCGTCCACCCGCTCGCGGAGCCCGGCCAGGCCCCGCCCGCTCCCGCCGGGAGCGGCGCGAGCGGCAGCCCGGGAGCCGGGCCCGTGGGTGCTGACCACCACGCTGATCTCCTTCTCGCCGTGACGCACCCGGACCGCGGTCGGGCTGCCGTGGGCGTGTTTCAGTGCGTTCGTCAGGGCCTCCTGGACGACCCTGTAGGCGACGAACTCGGCGCTGCCCGCCGGTTCCGCCCGGCTGCCCTCCTCGGCGAACTCCACCGGCTGCCCCGCCCGGCGGGTCCGCTCCACGAGGGTGTGCAGGTCGGCGGCGGACGGCAGGCCGTCGGGGTCGTGATCGGCCTTGAGCAGGTCGAGCATGTGCCGCAGGTCGGCGATGGCCCGGCGGCCGGTGTCGGTGACGGCGTTCAGCGTCGCGTCGAGCCGTTCCGGGACGGCGGTCAGGTAGCGGGCGGCCTCGGCCTGCACCACCATCGCCGTCACGTGGTGCGTCACGACGTCGTGCAGCTCGCGGGCGATCCGGGTGCGTTCGGCGGCGCGGGTGGCCTCGGCGACGTGGCGGCGGCGTTCCTCCTCGGCGGCCCGGGTCGAACGCAGCCAGGCCCCGATGCCCCAGGTGAGGGCCAGCGCCAGGTAGAACACCACGTACCCCTCGACCCGCTCGTCCGCGCCGAGCCGGTCGAGCGCGAGGGCCAGCGGCACGTACGCCAGCGACAGGAGGATCACGGTGACGCGCCGGAAACGCTCCAGATGGGCGCCCGCGCTGATGAGCGCGACGGGCAGCACGTTGCTCGCGAACAGGTGGTAGGCGCGCAGCTGGTCGAGGGCGAAGCCGAGCGACACCAGCACGAGGCACACCGCCGGCCACCGCCGCCGGACGGCGAGCGGCAGGCACTCCAGGGCGATCGCCACCAGGGCCACCCCGTCGAAGGGACGGGCGGGCAGGTCGCCCACCTGCGTGCCCTTGTCGTGCAGGCCCGGCAGGAGCGACGCGACGGCCACCAGCAGCCCGAACGGCAGATCCCGGACCACGACGTCGCACCGTCGCCACACCTCCGTGGCCCGCCGCAGATCGATCACCGGGCGAGCGTAGCGGCACCACGGGCGTGCGGGCGCCGATAAGCCTGCTTTGTCCCCCGTGCGAGCTACCGGGGAATGTCCACCGTGCGGTGACGATCCCGGCGCCGCCCGGTCCGTAACGTTGCGGGGCGGCCACGGCGTTCCGCCGGCCTTCCCGTTCGTACCCCCGCCGTGCGCATCGCCTCCGCGGCGGCCGGCTCACTGGAGGACCTCATGCTCGCCAAGATCAGGACACCCGTCGCGGCCGTGCTGTGCTGCGTCGGTCTCGGCGCGGGGGTGGCCGGCTGCGACGGCGACGCGATGGAGAACTGGGACCCCTTCGCCGCCTCCACGCCCTCCGCGTCCTCCCCATCCTCCGCGCCGATCTCCGGCATCGAGAAGATCACCGTGGCGGGCCGGTCGGTGAACGTGTCCTGCTCGGGCGAGCCGGTCCAGGGCGGCCCGGTCGTCGTCCTGATGCACGGCGGCGGCGACGGGCTGGACAAGATGGCGTCCCTGCAGAAGACGTTGAGCGGCAAGCACCGGGTCTGCTCCTACGACCGGCTCGGCGCGGGCAAGAGCGACCAGCCGGACGGACCGCAGGACCTCGCCGCCAGCGGCCGGATCCTGACCGGCGTGCTCGACCGCGTCGCCGGGAAGGCCCCGGTCGTCCTGGCCGGTCACTCGCTGGGCGGGCTGATCGCCGCCCGGTACGCCCCCGACCACCAGGACAGGGTCAAGGGCCTGGTCCTGCTGGACGCCACCCCGCCCACCATGATGAACGACATCGAGAAGGCGATCCCGAAGTCGGCCGAGGGCCCGGCCGCCGAGCTGCGCGCGCAGAACCTGGCGATCTTCCAGGGGCAGAACCCGGAGAAGCTGGTCATCCCCGACGGCCCGGTCCGCTCCGCCGGTGACATCCCGGTCGAGGTCGTCCGGCACGGCAAGCCGTACCTGGAGGCCCTGCCCGAGTACGGGCCACGCCTGGAGCGGGCGTGGGCGGCGGGCCAGCGCAAGTGGCTGGCGCTGTCCGGCCGCGGCAAACTGAGCACGGCCGCGGGCAGCGAGCACTACATCTACGTGGACGAGCCCGGCGTCGCCGTCCAGGCCGTCGACCGCGTCACCGATCAGGCGCGGAGCCGGTGATCCGGCCGGTCGCGGGGATCTGATAGAAGGCTGGATCATGACAGCAGCGTTCATCAGGTTCGTCCCTGACGATGTCGACGACCTGGTCGCCTTCCTGACCGGCGAGGACTGGCCCTTCCACGTCGGACGACCGGAGGCCGAGGCCGTCCGGCGGCGGGCCGCCGACGGTCTCTACGACGACGCGGACGAACGCACCTTCTGGGTGGTCTCCGAGGGCGAGCGGGCCGGGTTGATCAGGTTGCAGGACCTCGCCGACGAAGGGCCCGTCTTCGACCTGCGCATCAGGGCCGCCCACCGGGGGCGCGGGCTCGGCGGCCAGGCGGTGCGCTGGCTGACCGGCCACCTGTTCGCCGAACTGCCGGGGATCACCCGGATCGAGGGCACCACCCGGCAGGACAACCTGGCCATGCGTGCCGTCTTCCGCGGCGCGGGCTTCGTGAAGGAGGCGCACTACCGCCGGGCCTGGCCGGGACGCGACGGACGCCTGTACGACTCGGTCGCCTACGCGATCCTGCGCTCGGACTGGGAGACCGGCGAGGTCACGCCGGTGGCGTGGGAGGACGAGCCCCGCCCCTGACGGTCACGGCGGACGGTCGCGAGGAGGCGCCGCCGTCGTGATCGCCGAACGAGCGGCGGTAGGCGGCGGGCGTGGTGCGCACCAGGGAGTGGAAACGTCTGCGCAGGTTGGCGGCCGAGGACAGGCCGACCCTGGCCGCGATCGTCTCCACGGGGAGGTCGGTCTCCTCCAGCAGGGCCCGCGCCGCCGTGACGCGCTGCTGGAGCAGCCATCGGCCGGGGCTGACGCCGAGCTGGCCGGCGAACCTGCGGGCGAGGGTGCGCGGGGAGACCCCGGCCCGTGCGGCGAGGTCGTCGAGGGTGAGGGGCTCGTCCAGGCGTTCGGCGGCCCAGTCGAGGAGCGGCGCGAGCGACTCCGGCCGGCGGTCCGTGACGGGCGCGGTGCTGTACTGGAGCTGACCGCCCTCGCGGTGCGGCGGCATGACCATGTGGCGGGCGATGTGCGCGGCGTAGGCCGCGCCGTGGTCGGCGCGGGCCAGGTGCAGGCACAGGTCGATGCCGGCGGCGGTGCCGGCGCTGGTGGCGAGGTCGCCCAGGTCGATGTACAGCGTGTCGGGTTCCACCTGTACGTCGGGAAAGCGGTCGGCGAGCTCGGCGGCGAGCCGCCAGTGGGTGGTCGCCCTGCGGTGATCGAGCAGTCCGGTCCCGGCGAGCAGGAAGGTTCCCGAGCAGATCGCGACGATCCGGGCGCCTCGCCGGTGGGCCCGCCGGATCGCGTCGATGACGGCGGGCGGCGCCGGGTCGTCGCGGCGGTGCCATCCGGGGATCACCACCGTGTCGGCGGCCTCCAGCGCGGACAGGCCCGCGCCGACCGCCATGTCGTACCCGGCCAGGGTCGGCACGGCGCCCGGACGTTCGGCGCACACCTGGAAGGAGTAGCGGGCGGGCAGACCCGGCCGGCGCACGCCGAAGACCTCCGCCGCGCACGCCAGCTCGAAGGTGGACTGCGGCGGCAGGACCAGCGCCACCACTCGCTGAACGGTCATGGCAGGAAAGTACCGCCACACGTCAATCCAGACACTGGGCGGGGGACGGCGTCCGCCGCGACGATGGGGTCATGACGCAAGACGCGAACGACGTCCAGATCCTGCACGTCGACGAGGTGGAAGCCGTCGAGGTCGTCCCCGGGATCGTCCGGCGGCGGCTGCCCGCCACGGAGCGGGCCCGCGGCTGGATGTACGACTTCGCCCCGGGCGCCGAATGGCCCGAGGTGGACGTGCACGACGGCGAGGAACGCTACTACGTGATCTCGGGCGAGTTCATCGACCGGGGTCACCGGCTCGGGCCGGGCAGTTACGTCGTGTTCGCGCCGGGCAGCACGCATCGCCCGCGCACCGAGACGGGCGCCCGCATGCTGGGCATCAGCATCCTCACCCCGTAGGGACGCCGCAGGCCCCGGACCGGCGGGCGGCGTCAGTCACGCGGGCGGCGGACGCGGGGAACGGGCTGGCCGCGGCGGGCGGCCTCGGCCTCCAGCCGCTTGCGCAGCAGCCTGCCCTGGCCGAGGAACGAACGGCTGCGCTCCCGGCGGCTCCCCGCCAGGCTCCAGTCGTTGAGCGCCCGCTCGACCCGCACGCTCAGCCGCTCGCCCACGCCGGTGGCCCGCCCGACCAGCACGACGTTCTCCTGCCACTCCATGGCCGGGCCGTGCCGGTGGAAGGTCAGGCACACCGGCCCGTCGGCCGCCTGGACGCCCGCGGGCAGCCGCAGGTCGAAGCCCGCCTCGGTGCGTACGGCCGAGCGGGTGGGCACGGCCAGCGGCATGCCGTCGGCCACCATGGTGACGACGGGCTCGCCCAGGCGGGCGGCGCGGCCGGCGAACGGCCGCCAGTCCGCCGGCGGGGCCGACCGGCTCGGCAGCCGGGGGCCGGTGGGGGCGGGATCGGAGGCGGGCGCGGCGACGTCCGCGGGGCCCGTCCAGATCTCGGGCGTCCTGGCCAGGTCGCCCTCGGGCCACCAGACGATCCGCTCGGGGGTGACCTCCACCCAGATGCGGGCGAAGTACCAGCCCAGCCGCCTCACCAGGAACCACGGCATCCCGGCGAACCCGGCGCCGGTCTTGGCCAGCGACTCGCGGACGTACCGGTCGGTGCCGGCCTGCAGGTCCGCGTCGCGCACGGTCGCCCGGCCCTGCACCAGGACGACGGGCGCCCGGTCCGGCCCGCCCTCCGCGCCGGAGCACAGCAGCGCGACGCGCGGGTCCCGGCGGGCGCGCTCGGCCTTGTCGGGGTAGGTGAGCCCGGTGCTGACGTCGAGCGTGCCGCCCGCGCCGGCGTACGGCGTGACGGGCCAGGTGACGGGGCGGCCGTCGCGGGTGAGCGAGGCGTACGCGCAGACCAGGGCGCTGCCGAAGACCTCGGCCGCCCGGCGCGGCGAGACGGTGGGTGCGGATGCGGTCATCACGGCTCCAGGATCAGGTCGGCGGGGGTGGTGCCGTACAGGCGGGTGAAACGCCGCCGGTAGGCCGGCCACCAGAACAGGCGGAACATCAGCCGGGCCACGACCGGCAGGTCCGCGTACGACGCCGCGAGCAGGCGGGCGTCGGCGCTGGAGGCGAGCCAGCCGAGGATGACGGGGACCCGGCGGCGGCCGAAGTCGTCCATCGCCTGGCGCCGGTCGGCCTCGACGTCGGCGGGGGTGAGGTGGGCGAGCATGAGCGGCACGGCGACCCGCTCCTCGTGGTCGAGGTGCTCGTTGACGAGCTCGTGCAGCCGCCCCAGGACGGGCGCGCGCCCGGCCAGGGGCGCCCCGCGGTCGGCGGCGGCCTCGATCAGCGGGTCGAGCAGGGAGTGCTCGGACTCGAGCTCGGCCAGCGCGTCCGCCGCCTGCGGGGCGCGGCCGGTGAGCTTGGGCCACAGAGTGGCGTCCTCGTGCGAGTGGTGGGCGTGCAGCATGTCCAGCACGAGCGCGAGCTGCTCCGCCAGCAGCTCCTCGTGCGCGTCGTCACGCGGGTCGCCGCACGCCTCGGCCAGGCGGCCGAACTCGGCGCGGAAACCGGCGTGCATCATCAGGAAGCCGGTCAGGTGTTCTGGTGTGATCATCAGTCTGTTCCCTCACGTGTCGGGAACAGCGTGCGCGCCGGGCCTCTACGTGCACTTGGCGAGCGCTTGGCGGGCCCTTGTCAGCCAGTAGGCCGCACCGGCCCGCTCCAGCTGGCGCACCGCCTCGCGCAGGTGGGCCCGGGCCCCCTCGCGGTCACCGAGCGCCAGCAGCGCCTCGCCCAGGTGGCCGTCGTACGCGCCGTCGACGGTGGTGCACGCGCCGTTCACGTGCAGCAGCCCGGCGAACGGGCGGAAGGCGTCGTAGACCTCCCGGACGACGTCGGCCTCGCCGAGCCGGATCGCCGCGTGCAGCCGGCACATGGCGGCCATCGCCCAGTGGTAGTCGCGCGGCGGCATGGGCGTCTCGCGCAGGATCCGCCGGGCGCGCTCGGGCTCGCCCAGCTCCGCCAGCGCGTACGCCAGGGCGTAGGCGGGCCCCGCCAGGCCGGTGTGCCGGGCCATCTCCTCGATCCAGGCCGCCTCCTCGCCCAGGCGGTCCTCCTGGATGATCGTCTCGGCCCGTCCGCCGAGCATGCTGAGCTCGAAGTAGGCCAGGTCGGCGAACGACAACATCGCCCTGACGGGCTCGAAGTGCCGGGCCGGGTCGGGGACACCCTGGAACAGGTCGAGCCCCACGTGCGCCACCGCGGCCTGCAGCGCCAGCGTGGGATTGTGCAGGTCGCGCAGCAGCGTGCCGATCTCCGCCAGCAGGTCGCGGGCCTGCGGCACCCTGCCGTGCTCCACGTGATGGCCGACGAGGTGCAGCTGCGCGATCACCCTGAGCTGGGGCGACAGGTCCGGCTCGGCCAGCAGGCGGCGGGCGGTCCCGGCGCGCTGCTCGACGAAGTCCTGTCCCTGCAGCGCGATGAGCCGCAGGTGCAGGACGCGCCGCAGCAGGGCGGGGTCCTCCAGGCGCTCGGCCGCCGCCACGGCCCGCGAGGAGACCGCGCCGACCTCGTCCTCGCGGCCGGTCTGGGCGAGCACGACGGCCCTGACGGCCTGCGCCGTCGCCCAGGCCGGGCCGGACGGCGGCAGCTCGCGCGCGGCCCGGTCCGCCGCGTCGCGTACGGCGGCCACGTCGACGCCGTACCGGAAGGGCACCCAGATGCCGTGGCCCATCGCGATGTCGGCGGCTCTGACGGCTTTGTCCAGGTCGTCGCCGGCCATGGCGAGCGCCTGCTCGACCGCCTCGTACCCCTCGTCGAACCGGCCGGCGGCGTAGCGGCTCTCCGCCAGCCCGACGGCCAGCTCGAACCGCTCGGCCGCGCTCGCGCCGGCCGGCTCGGCCGCCGCCAGCGCCTCCTGCCAGGACACGGCCGCGTCGTCGGGCGCGTGCCGGCGCTGGGCCGCCCGCGCCGCGCGGGCCGCGTAGTCCATCGCCATGCGGGCGGGCTCCGCGCCCAGCTCCGCCGCCGCCAGCCAGTGCCGCGCGATCACCGCCGCGCGGTCGTCGCGGTCGCCGTGGTCGCCGCGGTCGCCGTGCACGGCGGTGAGGGCGGCCGCCACCTGCTCGTGCACCCGCGCCCGCCACAGCCGTGACCGGCGCGACAACAACGCGTCGGTCACCAGGGCGTGCGCGAACTCGTAGCCGCCCAGCCGGTACGACGACTCCCGGACCAGCCCCGCGCCGAGCGCCGCGTCGAGCGACGGCAGCAGGTCGCCGACCGTGCCGCCGGCGACCCGGGCCAGGACGACCGCCTCGAACTCGTCGCCCATCACGGCGGCCAGCTCCAGCACGCGGGACGCCTCCTCCCCCAGGCCCGCCACCCGGTGCAGCACGACGTCCAGGACGCCCTGCGGCAGCCCGTCGCCCGCGCGGGCCAGCTCGGCGAGGAAGAACGGGTTCCCGGCGGTGCGCCGGCGCAGCTCCTCGGCCCCGTGGCCGCCCGGATCGCGGCCGGACAGCTCCTTGACCAGCGCGCGGACCTCCTCGGTGGCCAGCCCGTCCAGCCCGAGCCGGCGCGCGCCGAGCCGGGACAGCGCCGACAGCGTGGCGGTGAGCGCCGACGCCTCGTGCCGCCGGAACGTCGCCACCAGCAGCAGGCCCGGCCGGGCGGTGGCGGCCACGTGGACCAGCAGCCGCAGCGTGGCGTCGTCGGCCGCGTGCAGGTCCTCCAGCACGACCACCGCCGGGCCGACCGCGGCCAGGAACGTGCCGACGGCCTCGAAGAACCGCAGCCGCGCCCCCTGGGCGTCGGACGCCGGGACCGCCTGCGGACCGCCCGACAGGAACGTGCCGACCTCGCCGGGCAGGGCGGCCTGCGGGGCCGCGGCGGCGAGGTCGCGCAGGACGCGTTCCCAGGGCCACAGCGCGGGCGCGGTCTCGTGGTCGGGGCTCGCCCCCCAGCCGACCGGCACGCCGACGGTCGCGCGGAACCGCCTCAGCAGGCTCGTCTTGCCGACGCCCGGCTCGCCGTCCACCAGCACGACCTGCCCGGCGGCGGACGCCGCCCCGGCCGCCTCGGTCAGGAACGCGAGCGCGCTCTCCCGGCCGACGAACACCGGCTGGTCCGGCGCGGGCTCGCCGGCGCCGGGCGCCGCCGCGCGCACCGGCGTCCGCGGCGGCCTGGGGTGCGGGGTGGGCAGCGGGGACGGCGGCGGGGACGGCGGCGGGGACGGCAGCGGGGTGGCGGGACGGCCGGACGGTAACAGCGCGGCGTCCTGGCGCAGCACCGCGGCTTCGAGCTCGCGCAGCCGCGGACCCGGGTCGATGCCCAGTTCCCCGGCGAGCACGTCGCGCACCCCGCGCAGGCATTCCAGGGCCGCCGCCTGCCGCCCGGCGCGGTAGTGGGCCAGCACCAGCAGTTCCCAGGCCCGCTCGCGCAGCGGGTGCTCGCGGACGAACGGGTCCAGCCGCGCGACCACGTCCGTGTGGCGGCCCAGGTCCAGCAGGGCCGCGGCCAGCGCCTCCACCGCGTCCAGCCGTACCTGCTCCAGGCGGCCGATCTCCGGTTGCACCCACTCCTGGGCGCGCACGTCCGCGTACGGGTCGCCGCGCCACAGGCCGAGCGCCTCGGCGAGGTCGGCCGCCGCCTGCTCGTGCCGTCCCGCGGCCAGGTGGGCGGAGCCGGCCGACACGAGCGCGCCGAAGTCCGCCGTGTCGAGGACGAGCCCGCCGGTCATCAGGCCGTAGCCGTCGGCGGCGCTGACCAGGACGGCCGGGGTCGCGCCCGGCCGCCGGTCGGGCTCCAGCCGGCGGCGCAGGTTGGAGACGTACACCTGCAGGCTGCCCTGGACGCTCGGCGGCGGGTCGCCGGCCCACAGCCGGTCGGCCAGCAGGTCGGCGGGGAGCACGCGACCGGCGTGCATCGCGAGGAGGGCGAGCAGGGCCCGCTGCTTGGGCGGCCCGACCGGTACGGCCTGCCCGGCCACGACGAGTTCCATGGGCCCGAGGACGTTCAGCCGCACGCGCCCATGGTAGGGGCCGCCTTTCAACCGGTCCAGACGCGACATTCACGACGCCGGCCGGCCGACCCGGAACGGCTGCCGCGCCCGGGCCGGCACGCTTCTACCGCGCCCGAGTCGGCACGCTGCGCCGGGCCCGGGCCGGCCTTGGCGCCACCGGCTCAGGCCGGGCCGGGCCGGTCGAGCGCGGCGAGCTTGGCCGGGTCGACGACGATGTGGATGCCGGTGATCCGGCCGCCGGTGACGGTGAAGGCGATGGCGGACAGCGGGGTCCCGTCGGCGCGCCAGGACAGGTGGCCGGGGAGCCCGTCCACCAGCACGGGCCGCTGCCCGGCGACCTCGCCGGAGAACATGCGGGCTCCGGCGGCGACGGCGGTGGCGCCGAGGGTGACCACCACGCCGCCGGGGGTGTCCACGGTCAGCTTCACGTCCGGGGCGAGGACCCGCAGCAGCGCCTCGAAGTCGCCGCCGAGTGCGGCGGCGCGGAAGGCGTCCACGGCCTCCCGGTGCTCGCGGCCGGGGCCCGCCGCCCGGTCCGTGGACCGGACCTTGCGGCGGGCGCGGCTGGCGATCATCTTGGCGGCGTCGGCGGACCTGCCCAGGATGTGGCCGATGTCCTGGAACGGGACCGCGAACAGGTCGTGCAGGACGAACGCCAGCCGCTCGCTCGGGGTGAGCGAGTCGAGCACCACGAGGAGGGCGAGGCCGACCGAGTCGGCCAGCGCCGCCTGCTCGTCCGGCGTGGGCTCGCCGTCGGGCGTCGCCAGGAGGTCCGTGAACTCCTGCCCGTACGCCGTCTCGGGATGGGTCTGGCGGGATCGCAGCAGGTCCAGGCTGATGCGGCCGACCACGGTGGTCAGCCAGCCCGCCAGGTTGCCGATGGCCGACACGTCCTGACGGACCAGCCGCATCCAGGCTTCCTGGACCACGTCCTCGGCGTCGGCGTGCGAGCCCAGCACGCGGTACGCGACGGCGCGCAGCCGGTCGCGCTGGGCCTCGAACGCCTCGGCCACCGGGCCGGACGGGTGCACGGTCACGGCCTGCGCTGCTGACGGATGGAGATCCGGTTGCCGTCCGGGTCCACCGCCTCGGCGCGGACGCCGAACGGGTAGTCCACGGGCTCGGACTCCTCGAAGGTGACGCCCCGCCCGCGCATGACCTCGAAGTCCTTGCGCAGGTCGTCGGATTCCAGGATCAGCGGGCCCGGCGCGCCGCTCCCGCCCGCGTCGCCCGGCTGCCCGGCGGCACTCGCATGCGACCACAGGAGGATCTGGACCGGGCTCCCGGGCACGCCGACGGTGAGGAAACGGCCGTCGGGCCCCCGGACGTCGATGCGCTTGTCCAGGCCGAGCCCGGCGGTGTAGAACTCCAGCGCGCGGTCCTGGTCGGTGACGTAGACCGTGGTGTACATGATGGTGGTCAGCATCCTGCTCTCGATTCACTCGTGGGTCTGACGACCGTTCGTTCTCGGTCGTCAGACCCATGACGAGTGGCGGCGGGAAAAGGTAACACGGCCGGTCCGGCCCGGCGGATTCCCAGCTTTACGGAACATGAAAACTCGTTCACGATCACTGCGAGGGGGTGCAGGCTCGATCAGAAGGGGGCCCTATGCGGCCTGGCAGACGATCCTTGGGAGCGGTTGGCCTCACCCTCGGATTCCTCACTCTGGCGTTGTTCCTCGCCGCGCTGGCGATCGGCCCGACCGGGAGGACGGCTCTGGCCTCCGTCCCGGCGGCGCACGGCGTCGCGCACGCGGCCGTCCCCGCGGCTGCTGTCTCCGGGGCGGCTGTCGCGGCTGTCTCCGGGGCGGCCGACGACGCGCCGCCGACCCGTCCCGGCGGGCTGCGGCCGTGCCCGGTGCCGTTCGCCGCCAACCCGACCGGCTACGCGTCCATCTGCTGGGCAGCCTCCTCCGACGACACGGGCGTCGCCGGGTACGACCTGTACCGCCTGGACCCGGATGGATTCGTCCTCGCCAGCAGCACGACCGGCACGATCGGCGGCTTCTCCGGCGAGCTGAACCGCCTCTACACGATGTACGTCGTGGCCAGGGACCTGGCGGGGCACCTCAGCCCGCCGTCCGCCCTGATCACGGTGCCGGCGACGCTCGGGATGACCCCGACCAGCTCGCCGACCCCGCTGCCGGGCGACCACGTGCCCCCGTCCAGGCCCACCGGGCTGCGCGACGCCTGCCTGCAGGACTACCCGGGCGTCACGTTCTGCTGGCAGCCGTCGACCGACAACGTGGCGGTGACGGCGTACGACGTGTACCGGGAGACGGCGACGGCGTACAGCAAGGTCGGCACGGTCCTTCCGCCGAGCCTGAACTTCGCCGAACCCGGCCTGGTCGTCGGGCAGCGTTACACGTACGTCGTGGTCGCCAAGGACGCGGGCGGCAACGTCAGCGTGCCGTCCGACCCGCTGTCCGCGCTGGCCAGGGAGGGGCTGCCGTCGCCCACCCCATCGTCGGGCGCGCCGTGCACGGTGACGTACCGGGCCACGACGGGAGGGCCGCGGCTGGACGCCGAGCTCGTCGTGCGCAACACCGGCACGGCTCCGGTCGACGGGTGGACGCTGACGGTCGACTACCCGGCGGCGGCCGCCGTGCGTCTCGTCTCGGGCTGGTCCGCGAACTGGACCCAGGCCGGTGCGGGGGTGGCCGGCGTGAACAAGCAGTGGAACAAGGTCATCGGGGTCGGCTCGCAGACCCAGGTCGGGTTCACCGCCACGTACGGCGGCGGCGCGCCGCCCTCGCCGGCGAGCTTCGCACTCAACGGCAAGACCTGCGCGACGGGCTGACGTTCCGGCTCGCAACCGCTCGGCGGGGACGACCACGGCGACCACCAGCCCTGCCCCGCCGAGCCAACCGGCCCGGTTCGTCCAGCCGCTTCAGGCGCGTAGGGCGTCGAGGAGGCGGGACAGCGCCGCCTGGGTGTCGGCCAGCTCGTCCGGGGCGGACTGCGCCAGCCACAGCGCGGCCTCGTTCATCGCCCCGGACAGCAGGCGGGCCAGCGGCGCGACCGGCTGGGCCGGGATGGCGCCGGCCGCGACGAGCGCGGCCAGCGCCTCGGTCAGGTGCCGGACGCTGGTGGCCTCGTCGATCGCCCGCCACTCGTTCCAGCCGAGCACGGCGGGGCCGTCGATCAGCATGATCCGCTGCACGTCGGGATCGGCCCCGGCCGCGACGAACGCCGCGCAGCCCGCCTTGAGCTGCGCCCACGGGTCGTCCTCGGCGTCGGCCGCCGCGGCCACCCGGTCGGCCACCTCGCGCTGCACCTGTTCCAGCACGGCCCGGAAGAGGTCGGGCTTGCCCTCGAAGTGGTGGTAGAGGGCGCCTTTGGTGACGCCGGACTCGCCGACGATCTCCGCCAGCCCCACCCCGGCATAGCCCCTGGTCGCGAACAGGCGCCGCGCCGTGGCGAGCAACGTGCGGCGGGTGCGTTCCTTCTGCTCCGTCCTGGTCACTGCGTCCCCTTTGACATACCGACGGTATCCCAAATAGTGTACGCCCACATACCGTTGGTACGTGAAACTGATGAGGAGGAACGCATGGAGCTGAGCAGCGTGTATCCGGTGGTGTGCACGGCCGACCTGGCCGCGTCGAAGGACTTCTACGTCCGGTTGTTCGGATATGAGGTGACCTTCGAGGCCGACTGGTACGTGAGCCTGCGCCGCGGACCGTACGAGCTGGCCCTGCTCGACCACCGCCACCCGACACTGCCCGCCGCCTACCGCCGTCCGGTCGCGGGGCTGCTGATCAACTTCGAGGTCGCCGACGTCGACGCCGAGTGGGAGCGCCTGGTCGGGCGCGAGGGGCTGACCCCTGAGCTGGCGCTGCGCGACGAGGACTTCGGCCAGCGGCACTTCATCGTCGCCGACCCCAACGGCGTCCTCGTGGACGTGATCACGCCGATCCCGCCCTCGCAGGAGTACGCGTCCCAGTACGCGCCCGAGTGAGACCGGCGCCGGGCGCTGGACCCGTCGTACGCGTACGTGAATCATGAAGGGGTGCGTACGGGTTTCGCCCACGAGGCGACGATCGTCATGGACGCGGACGGCGATGTGCGCGCCCCCGGCGCGGCGATCACCGTGGCGCTGTGCGGGCACTGGGAGCACGAGCCGCCCTGCCCGATCGCGGCGCACCACACGACCGCCGACCGGCGGGGCGACGTCGTCCGGGTGCGGGTCCTGTTCGCGGCCGAGGCGTCGGCCGAGGCCGACGTACGGGCCCGCATCGACGCCGCGCTGGCGCGGGGGACGCTCGACGGCCCGGACGGGGTCACCACCCGATGGCGGCTCCTGGACACTCGGCCCGGCCGCCCACGCGCGGCCGAACTGCCGCACCTCGAACGTCTCCAGCGCGGATGAAGCTCGCCGAATTACGGCGGCGGTCACGGCTCGGCGGCCCTCCTGATCGGTCCGGACAAGTACGCTGACCGCTGTTTCGCGCGAGAGTGAAGGAGCACCGATGACCGCCGATCCGACGATGGCCAGGATCGGCCAAGGGGTGGACCTACACCACCACCAAGGCCGGCCCGAAGCCGCTCGCGAATTGTTCGCGCAGATCTGGGACGACATCGGCGGCGAGCAGGGCGATCCGCTGCACGTCTGCGTTCTCGCCCACTCGATGGCCGACGTCCAGGACGACGTGCGCCAGGAGCTGATATGGGACCTGCGCGCGCTCGCCGCCGCCGACCAGGTCACCGACGAGCAGGTGGCACAGGCCGGGGTGGCGCTCCCGGTGGCGGCGCTGTACCCGTCGCTGCACCTGAACCTGGGCGAGTGCTATCGCAAGCTGGGCGATCCCGACCGCGCCCGCGACCACCTCGACCAGGCCCGAGCCGGGATCGACGCCCTGGCCGACGACGGATACGGCCGACTCGTCAGAGGCGGCCTGGACCGTCTGGCCAACCTACTGAATTCCAACAATTCTTCTGTCACCCCATCCACGAAACCCTGAACCGATTTTCCCAACACCATTTCGCACCAGAGCAATCCCCCCGAACCCCCAGAGCCCCTTCGGCGAATTCCTCAACAACGAGTCCTAATTCCCGAACGACAACGGCGCCCAATTACTTAAGACCACCACCCCACCCGAGCGTCTCGCCCCCACCCACGGCGGCCCAGCGGCCCGGAGGCCCAATGGCCCGGTGGTCCGGTGGCGAGGGCCGGGGAGTACGGGCAGACCGGGAGCGGACGCCCCCAGAGCGGACAGCCAGGAGCGAACGGGCCGGGAGCCGGGGCCGGGGAGCAGGGAGCGGGAGCGGGGAACTGGGGTCGGGAAGCTGGGGCCGGAGAGCTCGGAGCCGGGGACCTTTCCATGCCTCCAGGCCGCCCGGCGGGCCGAAGGTGTGCGCGGCCAGGGCAGCCAGACCGGGCGCGCCCACGTCAGGCGCGGCGAGAGTGGGCGCAGCGAAGGCACGCCAACCAGACACACCTCCACCAGTTCCCGGCAGAGCGACCGCCCCCATCCGACACGCTCGGACGGCGACGAACAGGCCCGCCCCGGCCGCCCAGACGACAACACCAGGACGGCCCGGGCCGACTCGGACGACAACACCCCGGCCACCCCAGCCGACTCAGACGACAATGGCCAGGCCCCCGGCCCCCGCCTATCGGAGATGAGCAGGACCGCACTGCCAGCTCGGACGACGATGAACAAGGCTGCCCTGCCAGCCCGGGCAGCGACGAGCGAGACCCGTGGCCGCCCGCCCGCCAAGCAGCTCCAGACCGACCACCGGACAGCGCGCTGGGCCGCCCTCCCAGACCATCCACCGCGCTGCCCACCAGACCGGCCGTCAGCCTGCCAGCCAGACGACCCCACGAAGTCGGCCGGCCTGGCGGCCACCACGCGCCAGCGCCCAAGAAGCCCGCCCAGGTGCCCGCCGTGCTGCGACCCACTAAAGGCCAGCTCGGAGGCATGGCCACCTCCTCCAGAGGACTCAGCACGCCAAAGCCCGGCGCGCCCCAGCAACGGCTCATCGACGTCGCTGTCGAACACGGCGACGCTCGACCCGGCCACGCCACCCACCCCCACCTCACCGCACTCCATCGCACTGCCCCGCCGAGCCGCCCCACCCCGACATCCCGGTCCAGCCGTACGGTCGCCACGCCGTCCAACGTCCCCGCCCCGCCGTACCGCTCGATCGCCGTCGGGCCGCACCCCGCCGCGCCCTCTTGCTGCACTGCCCCCCCTTGCCTGCCACCCGACCACGCCCCCTCACCTGTGCCGCGCCGCCCAACGTCCCAGGGCCGCCGTTCCGCCCGATCGCGCCGCCGGGCCGCACCGCCCAACCGGCCGCACGCCCCGCCGCCTGGCCTCTGCCGCGCCGCCCAACGTTCCCGCCGTACCGCGTGACCGCAGCGCCACCGCGCCACCGGCCGGGCACCCCGCTGCCTCACCTTGTCGCGCCGCCCGGCCATGCCGCCCGTCCGCTCTCTACCGGCGCCCCCTCGCACCGCCACCCGGCCGCAGGTTTCCTCCGCCAAATGTCCGACCTCGTTCGCGCCGACCACCAGCCCGGTCGGACCCTAGCCGCCATGAACCCTCGGACGCCCCCGGCCCTCTTGCCCTTTCCTGAGGAGGCTCGGCACCCGAGGCCCTCGTCGGCGCCACACCTCCACCACGCCAGCACCCCCGCACCAGCACCAGCACAGGACGGAGACCATCGGCAGGCCCAAACAAGGAACGCCACCCCCACGGAACGGGTGTTCTTCCGCCGGCCGGGATCACGAATTCGCCACCCGGCGATCAGCCACTACACAGGGTCACAGAATCCCCTGGAGTTTGACCGGAAAACCTTACGGGACGTCATTCACGCTGACGGCCAACTCCGCCCCGGAAAGCACTCGACAAAGCGATCATGCGGATTATGCTTCATCGCGCAATTTGTACGTATTTGCCGCCAATCGCGGTGGGTTTTACGGGGAGACACCATGACCGACGACGTGAAAGGCCCGGGGGCCGGCACACGCGTTCACGAGGCCATATCCATCCAAACCAGGAAAAGTCCCGACAGCATCGCCGTCATAGCCGGCACCACCCGCCTCACCTACGCCGAGCTGGACCGCAGGGCCAACGGCATCGCCCACACGCTGCTCGACCGCGGCATCGGACGCGGCCACCACGTCGGCGTCTGCCTGGAACAGGGCGAATGGCTGCTCCCGGCGCTACTCGGCGTGTGGAAGGCGGGCGCGGCCTACGTGCCGCTCGACCCCGCCTACCCCGCCGAGCGCTTACGGTTCATGGCCGCGAACGCCGAGGTCACCGCCGTGCTCTCCGCGACGGCGCTGGCCCCGACGGCCGCCCTCACCGGGGCGGAGGTCGTCCACGTCGATGACGTCGCGCCGCGCGAGGACGCGCCCGGCGTCGCGGGAGACGCCGCCGACGCCGCGTACGTGATCTACACCTCCGGCTCCACCGGGACGCCCAAGGGCGTGGTCGTGGAGCACCGCAACACCATGAACTTCCTGGCCTGGGGCGCGTCGGCGTACACCGCCGAGGAGCTGGGCGGCATGCTGGCCAGCGCGTCGATCTGCTTCGACGCCTCGATCATGCTGCTGTTCGTCCCGCTCGTCGCCGGCGGCACGGTGATCATGGCGGAGAACCTGCTGGCGCTGCCGTCCCTGCCCGCCCGCGACGAGGTGACGACCGTGTTCGGCGTCCCGTCCGCGCTGTCGGTGCTGCTGCGCGACCCGCTGCCGGCCGGGGTGCGGACGGTGGTGTCGGGCGGCGAGCCGCTGACCGCCGCGCTGATCCGCCAGATCTACGCCAACCCGAACGTCCGGCGCGTCCTCAACATGTACGGCCCGACGGAGTGCAGCACCGCCTGCACCTTCTTCGAGGCGGGACGCGACTTCGACGGCGCGCCGCCGCTCGGCGAGCCGCTGGCCGGCGCCGTGCTGTCGGTGCGCGACGCGCACGGCCTGCCCGTCCAGGACGGCGAGCTGGGCGAGTTGTGGATCGGCGGCCCCGTGGTGGCCCGCGGATACCTCGGGGTGGACTCCCCCGCGTTCGGCTCCGGCCCGGACGGCGGCCGCGTCTACCGCAGCGGCGACCTGGTCCGCCGGGTGGACGGCGAGCTGCGCTACGCGGGCCGGGCCGACGACCAGGTCAAGATCCGCGGCATCCGGGTCGAGCTCGGCGAGGTGGAGGCCGTGCTGGGCGGCCACCCCGCGGTACGGCGGGCCGTGGTGCTCACGCAGACCGGCGACGACGGGGCCGCCCACCTGGTCGGCCATGCCGCCGCGACTGGGGTGAGCGAGCCCGAGCTGCGCGAGTGGCTGGGCGACCGGCTGCCCGGCCACCTGGTCCCGGCCCGGATCGGGATCAGCGAGACCCTGCCGCTGGCCCCCACCGGCAAGGTGGACCGCGCCGCCCTGCCGAGGCTCGGCTCCACGCGGCTGGTCGCCGCCGCGCCGGTCGCGCCGAGGACCGACGACGAGCGCCTGGTGGCCGACGTCATCGCCGAGGTGCTCGGCCTCGACGGGATCGGCGTGCTGGACCGCTTCGCCGACCTGGGCGGGCACTCCCTGGCCGCGGTCAAGGTGGTGAACGAGCTGTCGCGCCGGCTGGGGCACACCGTGCCGCCGGCGGCGTTCCTGACCGAGCCCACGGCGGCCGGGCTGGCGTCCCGGCTGCGCGAGACCGTCCAGGAGCCGGTGCGGCGGGACGGCGGCCGGAGCACGTACCCGCTGACCGGCATGCAGCGCGAGTTCTGGACCCTGCGGCAGCTCCATCCGGGCAAGCCGGTCACCACCGTGTCGGTCCGGCTGCGGGTGAGCGGCCTGCGGGACGCGGCGCCGCTGCGGGCGGCGCTGGACGCCGTCGTGGCCCGGCACGAGGTGCTGCGCAGCACCGTCGCCGTGGGCGAGGACGGCGTGCCGTACGCCGTGACGCATCCGCCGGTTCCGGCGCCGTTCGCCGAGCACGGCCCAGGGGCCGACCCGGAGCGGGTGGCCAGGCGCGCGGGCGCGTACGTGTTCGACGTGGCGGACGAGGTGCCGCTGGTCCGGGCCGAGTTGTGCTGGACCGGCGAGGCGGCGGCCGAGCTCGTGGTCGTGACCGATCACCTCGCCTTCGACGGCGGCTCGGTCGGCATCCTGATGGACGAGCTGGCCGCCGGGCTGGCCGGACGGCCGGTGGCCGGGCCCGCCGTCCAGGTCGGCGACGTGGCCGTGCGCGAGCAGGAAGGGCATCCCGAGCTGCCGCGGCTGCGCGAGTTCTGGCAGCGGGAGCTGTCGGGCGCGCCGGTGACGCCTCCGGCGCCCGCCGACCTGACGGCGGCGCGGGTGACCAGGCCGCTGCCGGAGGAGTTCGTGGCCGGCGTGTCCGCGCTGGCCAGGCGGTGCGGCGCGACCCCGTTCGCGGTCTACCTGGCCGGGCTCGCCCTGGCCGGCGCCGAACCGGACACGCTGATCGGCGCGGTCGCGGCGCGCCGCGCGGGCGCCGAGCTCGCCGGGGTCGTCGGCCCGCTGGTCGACACCGTGCCGGTACGGCTGCGGACCGGTGACGCCGCGACCTTCCGCGACCTGGTGCGCCAGGCCGCGGACGCCACCACGCGGGCGCTGATCCACCAGGAGATCCCGCCCGCCGAGCTGCCCCGCGCCGCCGTGCTGCTGGCCATGCAGCACAGTGAGGTCCCCGTGCGCGTGGACGGCCTGGAACTGCTCACCGAGCTCGGTTCGGGAGCCGCCGGCCACGAGCTCAGCGTGCTGGTCAACCGCACGGCGTCCGGCGGTGAGCTGCACCTGGAGTACGCCACCGCCCTGCTCGGCCGGGACCGCGCCGAGGCGTACGTGGACCGCCTGATCGCGCTGCTCCGGCACGCCATGACGGACCCCGGCCGCGAACTGGAGCTCGTCACCCCGGACGAGCGGGCCGCGCTGCTGGCGCTGGCCGCCGGGCCGGACCTGCCGCGACCGCTGCCGACCGTGCCGCGGTCGATCGCGGCCCACACCACGGGAACGGCCGTGGTCGGCCCCGACGGCACGTCGCTGAGCTTCGCCGACCTGAACGACTGGGCCGACCGGGCGGCGGCGACGCTGCTGGAGCACGGCGTGGCGCCCGGGGACGTCGTCGGCGTCTGCCTGCCGCGCGACCAGCTGATGCCCGCCGTCCTGCTGGCGGTGTGGCGGGCGGGCGCGGCCTACCTGCCGATGGATCCCGAGCACCCGGCCGAGCGGCTGCGGCTGCTGGCCGAGGACGCCGGGGCCGGCGTCGTGCTCGCCAGGGGCGGCGTGCCGGGGCTCGACGTCCTGGACCTCGACCGGCTGGCGCTCGACGGCCGCGCCGAGCTGCCCGAGGTCCGGCCCGGCGACCTGGCGTACGTGATGTACACCTCCGGCTCGACCGGCACGCCCAAGGGCGTCGAGGTCACCCACGCGAACCTGGCCGCCCTGGTGGCGGGCACGGCGGCCGCGCTGCGCCTGGGCCCGGACGACGTGCAGCCGGCCGTGGCGCCGCTGACGTTCGACGCCGCGGCCTCCGAGCTGTGGACGGTCCTGACCTGCGGCGGGACCAGCGTGGTGGTGGACAGGGCCACCGCCAGGGACGGTCACGCGCTGGCCGAGGCGGCCGCCAAGGCCACGGTGCTCGACCTGGTGCCGACGGCGTACCGGATGCTGATCGAGGCCGGCTGGACGGGCGACGCGGAGCTGCGCGCGGTCACCGGCGGCGAGGCGCTGGACCCGGGCCTGGCCGCGGAGATCCTGGCGCGGGCCGGCGAGTTGTGGAACGCCTACGGCCCCACCGAGGCCACCGTCACCTCGACCATGCACCGCGTGTCCGCCGGCGAGCCCGGCCCGGTGCCGATCGGCTCGCCGATGCCCGGTGAGCGGGCCTACGTCGTCGACTCGCGGCTGCGGCTGCTGCCGCCGGGCGCGGTGGGCGAACTGCTGCTGGGCGGCGCGGGCGTGGCCCGGGGATACCGGAACCGTCCGGGTCTGTCCGGATTCGTGGAGGATCCCTTCGTCCCCGGCGGCAGGTGTTACCGGACGGGGGACCTCGCGCGCCGGCGGCCCGACGGGACCCTGGAGTTCCACGGCCGCCGCGACCATCAGGTGAAGGTCCGGGGCTACCGCATCGAGCTGGGCGAGGTCGAGGCCGTGCTGCACGAGGTGGCCCAGGGCGCGGTGACCGTGTCCGGCGCGGGCGCCCAGGCCCACCTGGTCGGCTACGTCACGCCCGAGACGGCCGATCCGGCGGCGGTGGAGCGACATCTGCGCGCCCGGCTGCCCGACCACATGGTGCCGCGGCGGTGGGTGGCGCTGGCCGCGCTGCCCACCCTGTCCAGCGGCAAGGTGGACCGGGACGCCCTGCCCGAGCCCGGTGACGGCCCGCAGGCCGAACGGGTCGCGCCCGACTCCGACGCCGAGATCATGGTCGCCTCGATCTGGGCGGCGGTGCTCGGCCGTCCGGCCGTCTGGGCCGACGACGACTTCTTCGCCCTGGGCGGCAGCTCCTTCGCCGCCACCCGCGTGGCCGGACGACTCCGCGAGGTCCTGCGGCTCGCCGTGCCGGTGCGGCTGCTCTTCGACCGTCCGGTGCTCGCCGACTTCGCCGCCGGCCTGGAAGAGCTGCTGCTCGCCGACCTGACGGACGGGGTGGAGGCATGACCGAGGTGCAGCGGGACCGGGTCGCCGACCTGCTCCGTTCCCGGCTCGCGGCGGCGCGGGCCGCGGCCGAGACCCTTGAGGAAGCCGCTCCGGCGGGCATCCCGGCGCTGTCGGCCGCGGACATGCCGCTGTCCCCGCTCCAGGAGCGGCTGTGGTTCCTGGCCCAGCTGGAGCCGGACTCCCCCGCCTACAACGTGCCGCAGGCGCTGCGGCTGCGCGGGCCGGTGGACCTCGACGCCCTCACCGGCGCGCTGGCCGACGTCGGTGAGCGGCACTGGGTGCTGCGCGGCGTCGTCGAGGGCCGGCGGGTGCGGCCGGCCGCCGGCGTGCCCGTCAGCGTGGTGGAGGTGACCCCCGGGTCGCTGGAGCGGGAGCTGCGGGCCGAGGCCTGGCGGCCCTTCCGGCTGGACGCCGAGCCGCCCATGCGGGCCACGGTGTTCCGGCTCGGCGCCGACGATCACGTGCTCGTGCTGGTCCTGCACCACATCGTCACCGACGCCTGGTCGGAGCAGGTGCTGCTGCGCGACCTGTCGGCGCTGTACGCGGCCCGGCTCGGCGCCGGCCCCCGGCCGGAGCCCCCGGCCCTGCAGTACGCCGACGTCGCCGCCTGGGAGGCCGGCCAGAACGCGCACGAGACGGCCGGCGAGAGCGACCTGGACTGGTGGACGCGGCGGCTGACCGGGCTGGCCCCGGTGCTCGACCTGCCCACCGACCGGCCCCGTCCCGCCGTGCCGGCCTGGAGCGGGCGCACGGTCGGCTTCGAGGTGCACGGGGGGCTGGCGGCCAAGGTGCGGGCCACCGCCGGGACGACGCCCTTCATGGTCTTCCTGGCCGGGCTGCAGGCGCTGCTGGGCCGGTTGGCCGGCAGCGACGACATCGCGGTGGGCGTCCCGCACGCCGGGCGGCACCATCCCGACACCGAGGGCGTGGTGGGCTGCTTCCTCAACACCCTGGTGCTGCGTACCGACGTCGGCGGCGACCCCACCGGGCGCGAGCTGCTGGCCCGGGCCCGCACGACCGCTCTGGACGCCTTCGCCCACAGCCGCACGCCGTTCGAGCGGATCGTGGAGCGGTTGCAGCCGGAGCGGAACCTGTCGGTCACCCCGCTGTTCCAGGTGATGCTGAACGTGTACGACAGCGTCACCCCGATGAGCCTGCCCGGGGTCGAGGTCGTGGCCGAGCGGCTGACGTCGCCGACGGCCAAGTTCGATCTGAACCTGACGCTGGAGGATCGCGGGGACGGGTTCGACGGCGTGCTCGAATTCCGCACCGACCTGTTCGACGAGGCGACCGTCCGCAGGCTGGTGGACTGGTACCTCACCCTGCTGGAAGGGATGTTGTCCGACCTGGACGCGCCGGTCGGCGCGGTGCCGCTGGAGCCCGTGACCGGGCCCGTCCTGGCCGGTCCCGCGCCCACGGACGCGCCCGGCCAGGCCGTGCACCACCTGATCGAACAGTGGGTGGACACCACCCCGGACGCGCCCGCCGTGGTCGGCGCGGATCGCAGCCTGTCCTATGCCGAGCTGGAGTCCTCCGCCAACCGCATCGCGCACTGGCTGATCGAGGCCGGGGTGCGCGCGGACGAGCCGGTCGGCGTGCTGCTGGAGTCCGGGGCTTCCCTGGCGTGCGCGCTGTTCGGCATCCAGAAATCGGGCGGCGGATATCTGCCGATGGATCCGACCTATCCGGCGGCACGCATCGCGACCATGCTCCACGCCGCCGGAGTCCGGGCCGTGATCACGATGTCGGAGTTCACCGACCGCCTCGGCCCGGACGTGCGGGTCCTGGAACTGGACCGACTGCCCGACCTGCCCGCCGATCGACCCCGCGTGGACGTCCGGCCCGAGCACCTGCACCACGTCATCTTCACCTCCGGCTCCACGGGGACACCCAAGGCGGTCGCCGCCGAGCACCGCAACGTGCTCAGCTACCTCACCGGGATGCTCCCCCGCATCGACGTCCCCGGCGGCTCGTTCGCCGTGGTCTCCACACCCGCCGCCGACTTCGGCCTGACCTGCGTGTTCGGCGCGCTGACCACCGGCGGGACGGTGCACCTGCTGCCGCGCGAGACCGCGATGGACCCGGCCGCGTTCGCCGACTACCTGACCCACCACCAGGTGGACGTCGTCAAATGCGTCCCCAGCCACCTCGAACTCCTGGCCTCCGGCGGCGACCTGGCGGCCGTCCTACCAGGCAGACTGCTCATCCTCGCCGGCGAAGCCTGCCCCTGGGACCTCGTCGAACGAGCCCAGAACGCCAGACCCGGCCTGCGCATCCAGAGCCACTACGGCCACACCGAATCCACCATGATCTGCCTGGTCTGCGACACCGACCAGATCCCCGCGGAACGCCGGACCGGGATCGTCCCGCTGGGCCGTCCCCTGCCGGGCGTCTACGGCCATCTGGTGGACTCGCGGCTGCGGCCGGTCCCGCCCGGCGTGCCAGGTGAGCTGGTCGTCGGCGGCCCGGGGGTGACCCGCGGCTACATCGGGCTGCCGGACCTGACCGCCGAACGCTTCGTCCCGGACCCGCTGACCGGCGACGAGCGTTGCTACCGCAGCGGCGACCTGCTCCGCCTCACCGCCGACGGGCAGATCGAGTTCCGCGGCCGGGTCGACGACCAGGTCAAGGTCCGCGGCTACCGGGTCGAGCTCGGCGAAGTGGTCACCGCCCTGCGAGCCCTCCCCCAGGTCTCCGAAGCCGTCGTCCTCCCGATCGGCGAGGGCAAGGCCAGGCAGCTCGCCGCCTGGGTCACCCCCGCGTCGGCGAACGTCCCGGCGGTCCGGTCGGCGCTGCGCGAACGGCTGCCCGACTACATGGTCCCCGCCCACATCGTCACCCTCGACCACCTGCCCCTCAACCCCAACGGCAAGATCGACCGAGCCGCCCTCCCCGAACCGCAGCAGGAGGCGGCGGCCTTCGTGCCGCCGAGCACGGCCGCCGAGCGACTGGTGGCCCAGGCGTGGGCCGAAGTGCTCGACGTGGACCAGGTGGGGGCGAACGACGACTTCTTCACGCTGGGCGGCCACTCCTTCGCCGCCACCCGGGTGGCGGGCCGCCTGCGCGAGCAGCTCGGCGTCGCCGTACCGGTGCGGCTGCTCTTCGAGCACTCCGTGCTCGCCGACCTGGCCGCCGCGCTCCCCCGCCCCGCCTCGGCGGCGGTGGCGCGACGCGAGCGCGTGGAGGGCCCGGCGCCGCTGTCCGGCGCCCAGGCCAGGCTCTGGTTCCTGGCCCAGCTGGAGCCGGACGGCACGGCCTACAACGTCCCGATGACCCTGCGGTTGCGCGGGCCGCTGCAGGCGGACGCGCTGCTGGGCGCGGTCCGGGACCTGGCCGAGCGGCACGAGGTGCTGCGCAGCGTGATCGTCGCCACCGGCGCCGAACCGGTCCTGGAGGTACGGCCGGCCGCGGAGGTGCCGGTGACCACCGTGACCATCGACCGTTCCCAGGTCGACCGGGCGGTGGCCGAGCAGCTGGCCACGCCGTTCGCGCTGGACCGGGAGCCGCCGATGCGGGCGGTCCTGTTCGTGGTGGACGACGCGGAGCACGTGCTCTCCCTCACCTTCCACCACATCGCCACGGACGCCTGGACGCGCGGCCTCCTGCAGTCGGAGCTGTCGGCGCTGTACGCCGCCCGGCTGGGACTGCGCCCGCCCCCGGGCCCGCCGCCCGCCCAGTACGCGGAGGTGGCGCCCGTCCCGGCCCTGGCCGATCTGGACTGGTGGGCGGAACGGCTGCGGGGGCTGCCGCCGGTGCTCGACCTGCCGACGGATCGTCCTCGGCCCGCGGTGGCCGACCCGGCGGGGGCCTCGCTGGAGGTGGAGCTGCCGGCGGAGCTGGCGGCCAAGGTGCGGTCGGCGCCGGGCATGACGCCGTTCATGGTGCTGCTGGCCGGGTTGCAGGCGCTGCTCGCGCGGCTGTCGGCGGTCCACGACATCGCGGTCGGCGTGCCGGTCAGCGGGCGGGACCATCCCGACACCGAGGGCGTGGTGGGCTGCTTCATCAACACCGTCGTGGTCCGCGCCGACCTGGGCGGGGACCCGACCGGCCGGGAGCTGCTGGACCGGGTCAGGGAGGCCGCGCTGGGAGCGCTCGCCCACGCGGGAGCGCCGTTCGACCGGGTGGTGGACCGGCTGCGGCCCGAACGCAACCTGGCCGCCACCCCGCTGTTCCAGGTGATGCTCAACTACATCCCCGACCAGGGACGTCCCGAGCTGCCCGGCCTGGAGGCGACCTCCATCGAGCTCCCCGAGCGGACGGCGAAGTTCGACCTGGACCTGTACGTGCTCGACAGCGGTCCAGGATCGCCGCTGCGCGGCGGCTTCGGCTACCGCACGGACCTGTTCGACGAGGCGACCGTCCGCAGGCTGGTGGACTGGTACCTCGCCCTGCTGGACGGGATGTTGTCCGACCTGGACGCGCCGGTCGGCGCGGTGCCGCTGGAGCCGGTGACCGGGCCCGTCCTGGCCGGTCCCGCGCCCACGGACGCGCCCGGCCAGGCCGTGCACCACCTGATCGAACGGTGGGTGGACACCACCCCCGACGCGCCCGCCGTGGTCGGCGCCGACCGCAGCCTCACCTACTCCGAACTGGAGTCCTCCGCCAACCGCATCGCGCACTGGCTGCTCCAAGCCGGAGTACGCGCGGACGAGGCCGTCGGCGTGCTGCTGGAGCCCGGCGCCTCCTTGGCGAGCGCGCTGTTCGGCATCCAGAAGTCCGGCGGCGGATATCTGCCGATGGATCCGACCTATCCGGCGGCACGCATCGCGACCATGCTCCACGCCGCCGGGGTCCGGGCCGTGATCACGATGTCGGAGTTCACCGACCGCCTCGGCCCGGACGTGCGGGTCCTGGAACTGGACCGACTGCCCGACCTCCCGGAGACCAGGCCGGAAAGCGCGGTGCGACCGGAACACCTGCACCACGTCATCTTCACCTCCGGCTCCACCGGCACCCCCAAGGCGGTGGCCGCCGAACATCGCAACGTCCTGAGCTACCTCAACGGGATGCTCCCCCGCATCGACGTCCCCGGCGGGTCGTTCGCGGTGGTCTCCACGCCGGCCGCCGACTTCGGCCTGACCTGCGTGTTCGGCGCGCTGACCACCGGCGGAACCGTCCACCTGCTGCCACGCGAGACCGCGATGGACCCGGCCGCGTTCGCCGACTACCTGGCCGAGCACCGGGTGGACGTCGTCAAGTGCGTGCCGAGCCACCTGGAGCTGCTGGCCTCGGGCGGTGACCTGGCCGCCGTGCTGCCGCGCCGGCTGCTGATCCTGGCGGGCGAGGCGTGCCCGTGGGACCTGGTGGAACGAGCCCGCGCCGCCCGGCCCGAGCTCAGGATCCAGAGCCACTACGGCCACACCGAGTCCACGATGATCTGCCTGGTGTGTGACACCGAGGAGATCCCCGCCGACCGGCGGACCGGCATCGTGCCGCTGGGCCGTCCGCTGCCCGGCGTGTACGGCCACCTGGTGGACGCCGCAATGCGGCCGGTGCCGCCCGGCGTGCCCGGCGAGCTGGTGGTCGGCGGCCCCGGGGTCACCCGCGGTTACATCGGCCGGCCCGAGCTGACCGCCGAGCGGTTCGTCCCCGACCCGCTGACCGGGCAGGGACGCTGCTACCGCAGCGGCGACCTGCTGCGCCTCACCACCGACGGACAGATCGAGTTCCGCGGCCGGGTCGACGACCAGGTCAAGGTGCGCGGCTACCGGGTGGAACTCGGCGAGGTCACCACCGCGCTGCGGGCGCTGCCCCAGGTCGCCGAGGCCGTGGTGCTGCCCGTCGGCGAGGGCAAGGCCAGGCAGCTCGCCGCGTGGGTGACGCCCGCGACCGTGGAGGCCGCGGCCGTGCGCTCGGCGCTGCGTGAGCGGCTGCCCGACTACATGGTCCCGGCGCACGTCGTCGCCCTGGACCGGCTGCCGCTCAACCCGAACGGGAAGATCGACCGGGCGGCCCTGCCCGAGCCGGTGGCCGAGCAGGCCGCGTACGCGGCGCCCTCGACGCCGAACGAGGAGCTGGTCGCCGGGGCCTTCGCCCGGGTGCTCGGCGTCGAGCGGGTCGGCGCGGGCGACGACTTCTTCGCCCTCGGCGGCGACTCCTTCGCCGCCGTCCGCGCGGTCAAGGAGATCGGCCGCGGGCTGCGCGTGATCGACCTGTTCACCCGGCCCACCGTCGCCCAGCTGGCCGCCTTCCTCGGCCAGGAGAGCGGCGGCGGCCTGCTGCACCGCCTGGGCGGCGGCCGAGCCAGCGAATTCACGCTGGTGTGCGTGCCGTACGGCGGCGGGTCGGCGGCGGTCTACCAGCCGCTGGCCCAGGCGCTGGGCGACCGGGTGGAGGTGCTCTCGGTCGAGCTGCCCGGCCACGACCCCGCCAGACCCGACGAGCTGCCGCTGCCCCTGGAGGACCTCGTCGAGGCGTTGTCCGCCGAAGTGGCGAAGTCCTCGATCAGCCGTCCGGTGGCGGTGTACGGGCACTGCGTCGGCTCCGCGCCGGCCGTGGCGCTGGCCCGCAGGCTGGAGGCTGACGGCGTGCCGGTGCTGGGCGTGATCGCGGCGGGCAGTTTCCCGTCCGCCCGGCTGCCTGGCCTGGCCAGGAAGCTGTTCCGCGGCGACCGCCTGGTCTCCGACCGGCTGTTCCGCGACGCGCTGCGGGCGTCGGGCGGCCTGCTCGACGACATGGACGAGGCCGCCAAGGCGACCGCGGTGCGCGCGATGCGCCACGACTCCACGCAGGCGCAGGAGTGGTTCACCCGGGAGCTGGCCGCCGACGGCCCGCGGCTGGCGGCGCCGATCCTGTGCCTGGTGGGCGAGCGGGACCGGGCCACCCAGCTGCACGAGGAGCGCTACGCCGAATGGGGCGCCTTCGCGTCGAGGGTGGGGCACGCCGTGCTGCCCAGGGCCGGTCACTACTTCCTGCGCCATCAGGCCGAGCCGCTGGCCGCCCTGGTGTTCGGCCAGCTACGGCGCTGGTCGGACGGCGAGCTCCCGGATCCGGTGCGCCCGCCTGACCGGACCGGCCTGCGCTCCTTCTACACCGTCGCCGGCGGGCAGTTCGCGTCGGCGGTGGGCAACGCGCTCAGCGCCTTCGCGCTGGGCATCTGGGCCTACCAGCGCAGCGGCGAGATCCTGGACCTCGCGCTGGTCACGATGCTGGCGCAGATCCCGGCCGTGCTGCTCACCCCGCTGGGCGGCGCGCTGGCCGACCGGGTGGACCGGCGGCGGATCATGCTCGCCTGCGACGCCCTGTCCGGGCTGGCGATGGGGGCGCTGGTGCTGCTGATGGCGACCGGCCGGCTGGAGTTGTGGAACGTCTGTCTCATCGTCGCCGTCACCTCGATGGTCACGGCGTTCCATCAGCCCGCCTACCTGGCCGCGATCGCGCAGCTGGTGCCCAAGCCGTACCTGCCGCAGGCCAACGCCATGGCCAACCTGGGATTCGGCGCGGGCAACGTGGTGGCCCCGCTGGCGGGCGGGGCGCTGATCGGCCTGTTCGGGCTGTCGGCGGTGATCTCCATCGACGTGGCCACCTTCGCGATCGGCGTGGGGACGCTGCTCGCGGTCAGGTTCCCGAACCGGCTCTTCCACCGGCGGGAGGAGAGCTTCCGGGCGGCGCTGAGCGGCGGATGGCGCTTCATCCGCCGGCGGCGGCCGCTGCTGGTGATGGCGGTCTTCTTCGCGGTGGTCAACTTCTGCACCGCGCTGATGTGGGTGCTCATCACCCCGATCGTGTTGTCCATCGGCAGCTCGGCCGACCTGGGCGTGGTGACGGCCGCCGGCGGTCTCGGCGTGGCGGTGGGCACGGGCGTGATCCTGGTGTGGGGCGGCAGCCGCCGCCGGGCGACCGGCATGATCGCCTTCGTGATCGGCTCCGGGGTCGGTGTCGTCCTGATGGGCGCGTGGCCGGTCGTGGGGCTGGTCGCGGTGGGCCTGTTCGTCCGGCTGGCCTGCATGAGCATCGGCAACGCGCACTGGCTGTCGGTCATCCAGACCAAGGTGGGGCCGGACCTGCAGGGCCGGGTGCTGGCGGTGAACGTCATGCTGGCCACGGCCATGCAGCCGCTGGGCTTCCTGTCGGCCGGGCCGCTGGCCGAATGGGCGGAGCCGCTGACCTCCCGGCCGGGCGGCGGCGCCGCGGCGGTGCTGCTGGCCAGCGGCGTCCTGCTGGTGATCTGGGGCCTGCTCGGGCTGCGTCACCGGCCGCTGCACCACATCGAGGACCTCATCCCCGACGCGGCGCCGCCCTCGGAGGCCGCCGCCGACCTGAACGCGATCCAGGAGAAGGTGCTGAACGGATGATCTTGGTATCCGCGTCCGACGTGCGGGCCGCCGCGGCCCGCATCGCCCCGTTCGTCCGGCGCACGCCGCTGCTGCGGCTGCCCGGCGAACGCCTCTGGCTCAAGCCGGAGAACCGGCAGCCCACCGCCTCCTTCAAGGTGCGCGGCGCCGCGAACGCGGTGGCCCGGCTGGCCGGTCGGGGCATCACGCACGTCGTGGCCCAGTCCTCGGGCAACCACGCCCAGGCCATCGCCTACGCCGCCGCCCGGCACGGCCTGCGGGCCACCGTCGTCCTGCCCGACACCGCGCCGGAGCTCAAGGTGGAGGCGGCCCGCGGGCTCGGCGCCGAGGTGGTCATCGTGCCGCCGGCGCTGCGCGAGATCACCTGCCTGGCGCTGGCCGACCATCTCGGCGCGACCGTCGTGCGTTCCGACGACTTCGACGTGATCGCCGGGCACGGCAGCGCCGGGGCGGAGATCGTCCTCGACCTTCCCGAGGCGGGCACGATCCTGGTGCCCGTCTGCAACGGCGGCCTGCTGGCCGGCGTCGCGGTGGCGGCCAAGGCCGCCGACCCCGCGATCACCGTGATCGGCGTCGAGCCCGAGCTCGCCGCCGACGGCGCGGCCAGCTTCCGCAGCGGCGCCCGGACGGCCTGGCCGGTGGAGCTGACCTACCGCACCCGGGCCGACGGGTTGCGCGGCCCCGTCCTCGGCGAGCTGGCCTGGGAGCACATCCGGCGGCACGTGGACGACATGCTGACCGTTCGCGAGGACGACATCGACGCCGCCGCCGAGCTGCTGTGGGACCGGCTGGGCGAGCGCGCCGAGCCAAGCGGGGCCGTGACCACCGCCGCCTACCTGGCCCATCAGGCACTTCTGCCCGACGGGCCGGTGGTGGCGATCGTCTCCGGCGGCAACGTGGCGCCCGCCCTCCAGCCGGCGGCCCGGCAGGCGGAGTGACGCCGCCCTCGCGTCCCATGACGCGGAACCACCATGGGACGCGAGGGGCGGGGACGGCCGCTACGCCTCTTCGGAGACCCCCAGGTACATCACGCCCGGGTGCGCGGGGTTGAAGGCGATGGAGGTGACCCGGTCGTAGGCGTTGTGGTTGACGGTGACGCGATCCTTGCGGGACTCGTACTTGTAGATGTCCGTGCCGATCGCCGACCAGCCGGTCCCGAAGTCGAAGTAGAGGACGTCGGCGTCCTTCGGGTGCGGGGCGAGCAGCGGCCCGTTGGGGATCGTCACCACCGCGTCCTGGTCCACGACGGGGGTGAAGTTCCGGCCGCCGTCGTCCGAGCGGTAGATGTGCCGGCCGCCGGACGGCACGCCGGCCTCCAGCTCCGCCAGGTTGAGCCCCATCGCCCACACGACGTTCCCGGCGGCCGGGGAGATCGCGGCACTGAACACGTTGACCCGGTCGCCGTCCCCGGCCAGCCCCGCGGCCGAGGCCCAGGTGCGGCCGCCGTCGAAGGTGACGCGGGCGCCGGTGTCGGAGGCGCCGAGCACCACGTGGTCCAGGTCGTGCGGGTCGAACACCGCCGTGTAGGACATGCGGGTGTCGCTCGGGGACCAGGCCGGCACCCCGACGGGCTGCCAGGTGCGCCCGCCGTCCCGCGACTCGTGCAGCTGGCCCAGCAGGTCGGACGCCCGCAGGCGGTCGCCGTCGCCCCGGTCCACGCCGATCCCGATCAGGTCGCCGCCCGGCCCGGTGAGCGGCGTGACGCCCTCGGGCGTGGCGAGCGCCAGGTTGCCGTCGCGGTCCCAGGCGTAGGCCCGGCCGCCCTGGGCGGCGACCAGCTCGACGAAGGAGCCCTTGACCTCGCCGGCCGCGCTCCAGGTGCAGCCCGCGTCCTTGGAGGCCAGCAACCGCCTGTTGGACATGGCCAGCAACTGGTTCGGGCGGTCGAGCGCGACCAGCCCGGTGGTGTAGACGATCGGGCCGAGCACCTCGCTGGTGGACGCGATCTTCTTGCCGTCGTTCCACGCGTACGTCACAGAGCCGTCACCGGCGACCGTCTGGCAGACCGGCCGGCTCCAGCCCGAGCCGTCGAAACCCTCACTGGAGGTCCTCGCCATGGCGGGCGTGGCGGCGGACAGGACCGTCAGCGCGGTCGCGAGTCCGATGGTGAACGCCTTCTTCAACACTGCCTCCCCGACAGGAATCTGGTACGCGTTCGTTCCTATCGGTGAATGCGATGCTCAGGCTAGGTCTGCCCGCGGCTGGTTCACGCCATGGCAGGTATCTGTCAAACTGTTCGATCATGAACGCGGACGACAACGCCCTCGCCGCCGTCGGCGTGGACGCCGAGGACGAGCAGATCTACCGCACCCTGCTGCGCCGGCCGCGCACCACGCTGCCCGAGCTGGCCGCGCACACCGGCCGCACCACCGTGGCTCTGCGCCGGGCGTGCTCCCGGCTGGAGGCGCTCGGCCTGGTCAGCCGCATGGCCGGCCGTCCGGTCCGGTACGTGCCGACCCGGCCCGACGTGGCGGTGGCCGCCCTCATCTCCCGCCGCGAGGAGGGGCTGGCCCAGGCCAGGCTGGCCGCGCTCGCGCTGCTGGCCGAGACGCCGCGGACGGAGAACCTGGCTCCCGAGGAGCTGGTGGAGGTCGTCCAGGGGCAGGCGGCCGTGGTGCAGCGGTTCACCCAGTTGCAGCAGACCGCGACCGAGGAGCTCCTGGTCCTCGACCGGCCCCCGTACGCCCAGGATCCCTCCCAGCAGAACGCCCCCGAGATGGAACGCCTCGCGCACGGCCTAGTGGTGCGCGGCATCTACGACGCCTCGGCCCTGGAGATCCCCGGCAAGCTCCGTCTCGCCCAGGAGTCGGCGGCGGCCGGGGAGCAGGCCAGGGTCAGCCCCGAGGTGCCCATGAAGCTGGCCATCGCCGACCGCAGGACCGCCATCCTGCCGCTGAACGCCGACGCCTCGGCCCACTCCGGCAGCGCGGTCATCGTGCACTCCTCGTCGCTGCTCGACGCGCTGGTCGCCCTGTTCGAGGTCCTGTGGCGGGCGGCGCTGCCGCTCCCGCTCTACGACGCGCGCTCCCGCCCGGCGGACCTGCCGGACCCCGAGCTGTTCACGCTGCTCGCGGCCGGGCTCAAGGACGAGGCGGTCGCCCGCCAGCTCGGGGTGAGCCTGCGCACGGTGCACCGCAGGGTCAGCGAGCTGATGGACCGGCTCGGCGCCCGCACCCGCTTCCAGGCCGGCCTGCTGGCGGCGCGCCGCGGCTGGTGCGACCCGGACGCCTGACCGCCCGCGCAAAATCGTTTGCGGCCACCCGATCCGGACGGATAGGAAGCTGGGGTGCTTAAGGGCGGCAAGGTCGGGCTCCGGGCCCGCCACGAGGACGACATCCCGATCCTGCGGGCCGAGCTCTACGACGACCCGGTCTACTCCTCGCGGGCCGGAAACCGTCCGTGGCGGCCGGTCACACCCGGCACGGAGGACTCGCGGCTCGTGGTGGACGACACAGTGGAGGCGGTCGTCCCGTTCTCCGTGGTGGACCTCGACGGCGGCGCGCTCGTCGGCGTGGCGACGCTGTGGGGCATCGACACCCACCACCGGTCCGCGCACATCGGGCTGGGGCTGCTGCCGTCCTGCCGCGGCAGGGGTTACGGCACCGACGTGGTCGCGGTGCTGTGCCATTACGGCTTCGTCCTGCGCGGCCTGCAGCGGTTGCAGATCGAGACGCTGGCCGACAACGTCGCGATGCTGCGCGCGGCCGAGCGCAACGGCTTCGTCCGCGAGGGCGTGCTGCGCTCCTCCGCGTGGGTGATGGGCGAGTTCCTGGACCAGGTGCTGCTCGGGCTCCTGGTCCAGGAGTGGAAGCCGGCCTCGCGGAGCTAGGCGGGGCCGCTCATGCCCCCGCCCACCAGGCCCGCGGCCCCCGTGGCGGCGCGGGCCTGGCGTCGCTCAAAGCCGGCCCGGCACTCACCCGCCCGTGGCGGGGTGGAAGTCCTCGCTCATGGGGGCGATCCCGCCGTTGCCGGGGTAGTAGTCGTCCTTCGCGGCGGCCGGGCCGGCGGCCAGGGCGAGTCCGGTCGCGGCCAGCAGGCCGATCGAGGTCAGTCTGAGTGTGGTCCTGGTCATGCGGTCACCTCTCGTCAGTCCGATGCGTGTTCTCCGGCCGGGCACGGGATCCAGTGCACAACCCGGGGCCGCCGCCCGTCACCCTGTTCCGGCCTGAGCGGGAACACACAGGTCACAGCGTCGGCGGGGTCCCAGTCTCGATGACCGGCCGATTGTCCGGCAGCCCCCCGCACCGGTCCGGACAATCGGCACGACCCGCGCCGGACGCCGCCTTGTAGCATCGGGGCATGATCTTCACAGCGAGCACCGCCGACGTCGCCGTCGTCCTGGGGCCGGGCGGTCCGGTGGGCACGGCCTGGCTGCTCGGCCTGGCGGCGGGCCTGCGCGCGGCGGGCGTGGAGCTCGCGGACGCCGATCTGCTCGTCGGCACCTCGGCGGGCGCGATCGCCGCCGCCGCCCTGGCCGCCGGACGCGACCTGGACGAGCTCGCCGACCTGCCGCCCGCGCCCCCGGACCGGCTGGTCGGGGACCCGACCGTGATGCCGCGCGTCCTGCAGATCCTCAACGCGCCCGGCGCCGACCCGCGGGAGGCGCTGCGCCAGGCGGGCGCGCTCGCCCTGGAGGCGGACGCGCTGCCGGAGGAAGACCATCTGACCGCCATGCGCCGGCTCGTCGGCGCCGACTCCTGGCCCGGCCGCCCGCTGCTGATCACCGCCGTGGACGCCGTCAGCGGCGAGCCGGTGGTCTGGAGCGGCGACAGCGGCGTCCCGCTGCCCGCCGCCGTCGCCGCCAGCAGCGCCGCCCCCGGCCACGCCGTCCCGATCACCATCGGCGCACGCCGGTACATGGACGGCGCGCTCGGCGGCGGGTCCAACGTGCACCTCGCCGCGGGCGCGGGCGCGATCGTCCTGGTCGAGCCGCTCGGGCACCTGTTCCCGGGCCCGGCGGTCGAGCGGGGCGTGCGGATCCTGCCCGACCAGGCGGCGCTGGAGGCGTTCGGGCCGGACCTCGGCGACCGGAGCCGGTGGGGACGGGTGTACCTGGAGGGACGCCGCCAGTCCGCCGGGCTCGCCGAACTGGTCGGGCCGTACCTGCCGGGCCGCTCCGCCCCGGCCTGAACGAGGGCGTGCCCGGCACGCAGCGGATCGGGGCAGGTGCGCGTTCCCTGTGCATGAATCTTGAGATCGTCGCCCGCGCGTCCCCGCCGCCGCCGGCCGACGCCGCCGACGCGGTGGTGTCCGGCCTGTACCGGGAGCACCGGCTCGCCCTCGTCCGCCTGGCCCTGCTGCTCGTGGGCGACCGGGAGAGCGCGGAGGACGTCGTCCAGGACGTCTTCTCCAGGTTGCCCGGCAGGAGCCCGGCCACCCTCACCCTGGCGTACGTGCGGGTCTGCGTGCTGAACGCCTCGCGCTCGCTGCTGCGCAGGCGGAGTGTCGCCGCCAGGGCGATCCTGCGGCGGCGGGACGACCCGGTGGACTCGGCCGAGACGATCGCGCTGCTGGGCGAGTCGCGGCAGGAGATGCTCGCGGCGCTCGGCCGGTTGCCCCGGCGGCAGCGCGAGGTTCTCGTCCTGCGTTACTACCTCGACCTGTCCGATGCCGACATCGCCGATGCGACGCGCCTGCGGCAGAGCACGGTACGGTCCACCGCCTCCAGAGCCCTGGAGCGGCTTGAGCGCGAGCTGGGAGGCCGGGCATGACCACGATCGAGGACCGGCTCAGGGACGCGATGGCGGCCAGGGCCGAGACGGTACAGGACGACGGGCGGCCGCCGGTCGCGCCGTCGCCGCGCAGGCGGGCGACGGCAGCCCGATGGTGGTGGGCGCCGGTGGCGGTGGCGACCGCGACCGCCGCCGTGGTGGGCGTCACCGTCCTGGGCACCCGGACGATCGGCTCCGCGCCGCCGTCCGCCGCGGCCCCGCCCGCGGCGGCCGCCGGCCGCCTGTCGCCGCCGGTCGAGCAGGTGTGGCCGGGCGCGGTGCACGAGATCCCGGCGACCGGCCCCGGCGGCCGGGTCTTCGTGCCGGACGTGTTCGTCGCCGACCGGGTGGTGGCCGGCCGGGGGCTCACCGGGAACCGGCTCGACGGCATCTGGTCGTACGACCTCGACAAGCGCGCGTTCACCCAGATCGCGCAGTTGCGGGACGTCAAGGTCACCAACGAGCCGCTGGTCTTCGGCGACGGCTACCTGGCGTGGTCGGCGCTCCGGGACGACCGGTCGGAGATCTGGGCGGTGCCCGTCACCGGGGGCGTCCCGCAGCGGATCGCGGCGCTGCGGGCCGTGCTGTCCAGCGACAACGCCTACACCGGGCTCAAGAAGCTGGCCATCGCCGGCGGCATGGCCGTGTGGTCGCCCGCCGACGGCGGCGTCTACCGGGCCCCGCTCAAGGGCGGGAACGTGTCCCTGGTCAGCGGGACGAAGGGCTTCTACCTGGTCGAGTGGCCCTGGGCCGGATGGCCGGCGCACGACCCGACGGTCGACCACCCCGTCGCCCGGCCCTTGGAGCACCTGAAGAACGTGCTCACCGGCCGGTCCAGGAACGCGGTCCCGGCCAAGAAGCGCTCGTCGTGGGCCGACTGCGGCCCGGTGTGGTGCCTCGACAGGACGACGGCCTGGCGGCGCGACGGGACGGACCGCCGGGACCTGCCCGGGAACGCCACGGGAACGCTGATCTCCGGCCGCTTCGTCCTGCTCAACCAGGGGGACGCCGGCGGCCGCGCCCTGGCTCTGCACGACGTCGCCACGAAGCGCACCGGCCGGCTCTTCCCCGTGCCGACGCGCAGGGGCGACAAGGCCCCGCCCACGCTGCACACCCAGGAGGGCGTGGTCTGGTTCCGGACGGCGCAGGGCACCCAGGTGGTGATCGACCTGAAGGCGGCCGGCCGCTGACCGGGGGCCGCCCGAGAATCGTCCGGCCGGACAGGCATAGCGGGAGTGCCCCGCGCGCGTCTCAGGGGTGTCATTCACACGTTTGGAGGTGGTCGTGGACCCTGCGGACGAGCAAGGCTTCCGCGAGTTCGTCTCGGCGCGCTCTCCTGCCCTGATGCGGCTCGGGTTCATGCTCAGCGGCGGCGACCAGCACGCGGCCGAGGATCTCGTGCAGGCGGCGCTGGCCAAGCTGGCGGCCCGATGGCGGCAGGTGGACGCCCCCGAGGCGTACGTCCGGCAGATCATGTACCGGCAGCAGGTGAACTGGTGGCGGGCGATCGGGCGGCGCGGCGAGGTGGTCCAGGCCGAGCCGCCCGACCGGCCGGGGGCCGACGGCACGCACCAGAGCGACCTGCGCATGGTGCTGCGCGCCGCCCTGGCCCGGCTCACCCCGAGGCAGCGCGCCGTGCTGGTGCTGCGCTACTTCGAGGACCTGCCGGAGGACCGGATCGCCGCCATGCTGTCCTGCTCGGTCGGCACGGTGCGGAGCACCACGTTCCGGTCGCTCGCCCGGCTGCGGCAGATCGCCCCGGAACTGGCTGCGGAACTGGAGGTCACCACATGAACCGGCTGCTTCGCGACACCATGGAGGAGTGGGCCGACGAGGCGCGGCTGCCGCACGACCTGGCCGACCGGGCGCTACGGCGGCGTGCCCGGCCGCCGGTCATGGCGGTGGTGCTGGCCGCCGGGATGGCCGTCGTCGTGGCGGTGCTGGCCGTCGGGCTGAACGGCCGGAGCACGACCGTGCGCCCGGCGAACGGGGTCACCGTGCCCATCCGTCCGTCGGTGACGTCCACGGACGTGCGGGCCGACGTCGAGAACGCGCCGCCGAAGAAATTCGTGGCGGCGGGGGACGTGGCCGTCTCCGCCTACTTCACCACCTGGCTGGAGAGGACGCCCGGCGGCGGCGAGCGCGTGCGGCGCACCTGGCACCTGTACGACCCCCGCTCCGACGGCTACGAGAAGACGCCGTGGGCCTGGCTGGACGTGGCGCCGGGGCTCCAGCTCGCGGCGGTGCTCCAGGGCGAGCGGATCGGCAGGCGGGTGGGGATCGTCGACATGAACACCCGGCAGGCCCTGGCCTGGATCGACCTGGAGCACGACGTCGGCTCGCTGGTCTGGTCGCCGGACGGCACCAGGGTGCTGGCCACGGCGTACTCGCAGTATCCGGAGCAGAGCCGCAAGCAGATGGGCAAGGACTCCTACACCGTCGAGGAGTTCGTCCAGCCCCGGATCGGCTTCTACGTCATCGACGTCGCCACCGGCCAGGCCGCCTACCACCCGCTGCCGTCGCTGGACCGCGACGGCAAACCCGGGAACATGAACGCGCGCCAGGACCTCGGCTGGAGCCTGGACGGGTCCATGCTCTGGGAGCCCACCGACACCATGCCCGACAGGTTGTGGCTCGGCCTCGACGGCGTCCGCCGGGACGGCCCGGCCGGCGACCGGTACATCGACTACTCGGGCTGGTCGAAGGTCTCGCCCGACGGCAGGCTGACGCTGGACCGCGACCTGCCGCCGTCGGTGCCCGGCCGGCAGCTGGTGCTGCAGCACCTGGCCTGGGCCGACAACGAGAACGTGGTGGTGCTGGGCTGCGCGGGCGCGTGCAAGAACGAGTTCGACAACGGCCTGGCGCTGGCGAGCGCCGACGGCGAGCGGATGATCCAGCTCACCGGCAGCCGCGACCGCGGCGGCGAGGAGACCTGGCAGTGGGTGCTCACCCGCCGGAACTAGGTCCGGCGCCCGCCCCGAGCCCCGTGCCGTCTCCGGCACGGGGCTTTCCCGTGCCGCTTGCCAGACACTGAACATGTGTTTAGTCTACTGAACATGTGTTCAGACCTGACCGCTCAGGCCAAGATCCGCAACGCGGCCATCGCGCACTTCGCCCGTGACGGCTTCGGCAAGACCAACCTGCGCGCCGTGGCGGCGACCGCCGGGGTGAGCCCCGCCCTGGTCATCCACCACTTCGGCAGCAAGGAGAAGCTCCGGAGCGTCTGCGACGAGCACGTCCTGGGCATCCTGGTCCGGCGGGCCGGCGGCGCCCGTCCGAGCGGCATGCAGGACCTCTTCCGCGAGTACCTGTCCAACCCGGAGGGATACCGCCTCCAGGTGCGGTACATGCTGCGCGCGATCGAGGAGGACACACCGGCCGCGGCCACGTTCGTCGAGACGCTGGTGGCGGAGACGGAGCAGGTCCTGCGGGCCGGGATCGCCGACGGCTCGATGCGGCCGTCCTCCGACGTGCGGGCGCTGGCGGTGCTGACCGTGCTCGACAGCGTGGCCACGCTGACCATGCCGCCGTCGCTGGCGCGCGCGCTGGGCCACGAGCAGTTCGGGCCCGACGTGCTGCGCCGCCTCGCGCTGCCCACGCTGGAGCTCTACACCCACGGGCTGTTCACCGACGACGCCGCCCTCAACGCGGCCCGGGCCGCCCTCGACGACTCACCACAGGAAGAGGACTGACGCGATGACCATCCCCCTCCCCGACCTCACCCCGCTGGAGAACACGCTCTGGCTCACCCTGGCCGGCAAGGCGCTCGACCACCGGGCCGAGCACCCGATCCTGCGCGACCGGACGGCCTACGACCTGGCCGCGAAGCTCGACCTCGACCCCGCCCGGTTCAAGCTCTCCGCCAGCCCCGTCGTGGGCATCGCCCACCGGTCCCTGGTCATGGACGACATCGTGCGGCGGTTCGTCGCCGGCCGTCCCGACGCGGTCGGGCTCGACCTGGGCGCCGGGCTCGACACCCGCGTCCACCGCGTCGACCCGCCCCCCACCGTCGACTGGTACGACGTCGACCTGCCCGGCGTGGCCGAGGCCCGGCGCCTGCTGCTGCCGGAGCGTCCGCACGCCCACGTCATCGGCCGCGACCTCAACGACCCCGGCTGGCTGGACGAGGTGCCCTCCGACCGTCCGGCCGTGATCGTCGCCGACGGCCTGATCGGGTTCCTGTCGCGGGAGGAGCTGGCCGGCCTCCTCGACCGGCTCATCCGCCACTTCCCCGCGGGCGAGATCTGCTTCAACGGCTACACGAGGTTCCACGTGTGGGCGGCCAGGAAGTACCCCGGCACCCAATCCGTCGCGCCCTTCCTGAAGTCGCCCGGATTCGACACGCCGCAGGACATCGAGCGCCTGGAGCCCCGGCTGAAGCTGGTGCGCGAGATCTTCCTGACCCGCGAGCCCGAGGTCGCCGGCTACCCGTGGACGACCCGGCTGGCGAGCCGGCTCACCTCATGGAGCACGTCCCTGTCCCGCAAGGGCACCGCCGTCCAGCACTACCGCTTCTGAGGGGCGGGCTCGGCCCGGCCGATCAGGCGTCTGCCCAGCCGCTGCGCCGGCGCCTCCACCCACCGCCACGTCAGCGCGCACAGACCGAGCAGCGCCGCGCACACCGCGGCCAGGAGCGTCAGCCGCGCCGCGAGCGGCACGCCCGACGGCTCCGGCAGGAAGAACTCGACGCTCTCCAGCAGCAGCGGGTGCAGCAGGTAGATCGAGTACGACACCAGCCCCAGCCAGGTCAGCCACGACGGCATCGCGCGGCGGCGCAGCGTCATCGCGACGGCGAAGGTCAGCCAGGCCGCCACGGTCGCCACCTGCGTCCCGAGCTCGGCGCGCGCCGGCCACAACCCCGCCAGCGGGATCAGCGCCACCCAGACGAGACGCCGCTGACCGAGCAGTCCGGCCTCGACGCGGTAGAGCACGGTGCCGGCGAACATGGTCGCCAGGATGAACAGCCCCTGCCACGGCCCGGGGTAGCTCTGGTTGACCGCCAGCAGCAGCAGGACCGTGCCCGCGACGGCCACGGCGCCCGCCTGCCGGACGCGCCGGCCGCCGCGCAGGACGGCGGCCAGCCCGGCGGCCAGCACGACGGTCACCACGACCACGACCGTGAGCATCCGGCCCGCGCCGCCCGCCGACAGCAGCGTCACCGGCAGCAGCCCGGCGCCGAGCACGGCGGCCGCCGCGAACCCGAGCGCGGCGGCTGTACTGCGCCGGTGCACGCCGAGGGTGAACATCGCGGTCAGCAGGAGGTAGAAGGCCATCTCGTAGGACAGCGTCCACAGCACGTTGGCCACGTTCGGCGCGTACAGCAGGTTCTGCAGCATGCCGGCGTGGGCCAGGGCCATGGCCAGCGGCCGGGTGTCCCACCAGACGTGCAGGTCGTCCCAGCCGAGCGCGGCGAGCAGCAGCATGCCGGCCACGCACACGGCGAACAGCGGCCACAACCGGAAGAACCGCGAGATCCAGAAGGCCCGCACACTGCCCCGGCGTTCCAGCGACGCGGGCACGATGTAGCCGCTGACCAGGAAGAACACCAGCACGCCGAACCAGCCGGGATCGAAGACGGCCTTGATCTGCGCCCGTGCCTCCGGCCACAGCGGTTCGAGCGCGTGCTCGAAGACCACCACCATCGCGGCGAGCCCGCGTAACGCGTCCAGCCAGGCGAGCCGCCCGGCATTCGGCGAGGCCGGACCTTCGACCGCGAGGGGAGCACGAAGCATCCGGACATCGTAGTGAGAAGTACGGTTTACAGCCTTACGACCGTCCAGAGTGGGCGACGGCCGCGCGGCGCGCCCGGCCGCGCCCGCTGGGGGTCACAGACCCGACATGGACGCGGCCAGGTACTGCCCGAGCTGCGGGATCCGCGCGTCGGACAGGCGGCTGGACGGGCCGGAGATGCCGGCCGCGCCGATCAGGGAGCCGCGGATCCGCACCGGCACCGCGACGCACCGGACGCCGTCGAAGGTCTCGTCCCGGTCGACCGCGTAGCGGGCCTCGCGTGACTCCTCCACCCGGCGCCGCAACTCGATGGGTCCCTTGGCGGCGTTCTCCGTGCCGCCCGCGTAGGACAGGCGGGCCAGGTGGGTGTCGAGGGCCTCGGGATCGAGGGCCGACAGGTAGGCCTTCCCCAGCGCCGAGCAGTGCATCGGCCGGATCGTCCCTAACTGCTCGGAGACGGCCACCACGTGCCGGGTGGGGAAGAAGGCGAGGTAGACCATCGTGTCCTTGGCCGGCACCGCCAGGATCGTCGCGTCGCCGCACTCGTCGCGGATCGAGGCCAGCACCGGGTCGATGATCTGGCTCCAGTCGGTCTCCGGCGCCTGGATGAGCCCGTAGAACTTGGCCGGGACGATCGTGTAGCGCTTGGTCGCCTCGTTGCGGGCCACGTACCCCGTGGCGACCAGCTCGGCGAGCAGGCGCAGGGCGGTGCTGCGGTTGACGTCGAGCTCGCGGGCGAGCTCGGCGGCGGTGAGCGGTTCCACGGAGAGCAGCTCCAGCGCCCGCAGCGCGCGCTGTATGGGAGAGGCGGTACGGCCGTCGGAGGGGTCGTTCGCACCGGGGCTCTGGTTCGTCGTCATGACAAGGATTGTCCGCCGTTCAGGCCGAAGAGGTGATCAACCGCTTCGCGGTTGGCCCTGAAGGATCTCTCGGCCTGGTCCTCCCAGCCGAAGACCTGCACGGTGAGGATGCCGTCGAACGCGACCGACTCCAGCGCCCGGCGCACCTCGGCCCAGTCGATCTCGCCGCGGCCGAGGTCGAAGTGCTGGTGGATCCGGCAGGAGACGCCCGGCGGGTTGACGATGGTGCGGCCGGGCCGGAAGGTGTCGGCGACGTGCACGTGGTCGAACCAGCCGCGGGCGAGCTCCACCTGCTCGGTGGTGCTGCCCTGGAGGTGGAAGGCGTGCGGCACGCAGTGCAGGTAGCGCAGCCGCGGGCTGCCGATCTCCTTGATCAGGTCCACCGCGCCGGCGGTGGTCTCGATGAAGTCCCACGGGTGCGGCTCGACGACGAGCTCGACGTCCTCGCGGTCGAGCACCGGAAGCAGGTCCTCGATCGAGCGCAGGAACGCCTTCCGGCAGGCGTCGGGCTGGTCCGGGTGGCCGGACAGCTCGGTGTTGATCCGCCGGCAGCCAAGCTCCACGGCGGCGGCGATGCCGTCCCGCCACCAGGCGACGGCCTGCTTGCGGACGTCCTCGTCGGGGCTGGACCACGCCTGGATCACGGCGACCGAGACGATCTCGACGCCGGAGGCGTCCGCCGCGTCGCGGAAGCCGCGCAGCTCGGCCGCCGAGGCGCGCATGGGGCCGAACGCCGGGATGAAGTCGTCGCGGTTGCCCATCTCCAGATGGCGGTAACCGGCCTCGGCGGCCGCGCGGGCGGCGAGCTCGACCGGTCTGCCCTGGAGCATCGCCGGGTCAAGAGCGATCTTCATGCCACTTCTTCCTTCCAGACGCTGTCAGGGACGATGACCGCCTTGCCGGGGACCTGCCGGGCGCGAAGCGCGTCGAGCGCGTCGTTCACCTCGGACAGCCGCCACCGGGCGGTCGGTGAGAGCCGGATCCGCCCGGCGGCGGCCAGCGCGACGATCGACTCCAGGTCCTCGCGGCGGCCCGACCGGATGCCCCGGATACGGGCCTCCTTGCGCGCGACGACGGCGAAGTCCACGTCAGGGACGCGAGCGTACCCGGCCAGCAGGTACGTGCCGTGCGGGTTCAGTGCGTCCAGGCCCGGCGCCATGACGGCGGGCACGCCCGTGCAGTCGATGACGGCGTCGACGGGCGCGCCGGCCTCCTCGACCGAGGCGACGACGTCGTGGCCGGCGGCCTGGAGCGCCCGGCGGCGCAGCGGGGCGGGCTCGACCACCTGGACGGGCACGCCGCGCACGCGCAGCAGCTCGGCGCACAGGTGACCGATGGGCCCCGCGCCGAGCACGAGCACGCGGCGCGGATCGCGCTCCAGCGCCACCCGGACGCTGTTGGCGGCGGTCGCCCCGCCGTCGACCAGCGAGGCGGCGTCCTCCCACGACAACCCGGACGGCAGCTCGACGAGCTGGGCCGCCCGTACGCGCAGATGGTCGGCGTAGCCGCCCCAGGCGCCGAGCACGCCGGTGATCGACACCAGCTCCGGGCAGAGCCGCTCGTCGCCGGCCCGGCACGCCGCGCACGAGCCCTCGCCGGTGAACAGGGTGATGGTGGCCCGGCGGCCGAGCCATTCCCGGGCTCCGGCGCCGGCCTCCACGACGACCCCGACCGGCTCGTGGCCGAGCACGAAGGGCGTCTCGGGCCGGTAGGAGTGCCCGGCCAGGACGTGCAGGTCGGTGCCGCAGATGCCGCAGGCGTGCACCCGCAGGACGACCTCGTCATCGGTCTCGGGCACCGGCCGCGGCACGCGCGTGACGTCGAGCCGTTCGCTCGGGATCGAGGTGGCCACGGCGGCCTGCATGGTGGCCTGCACGGCGGCCTGCATGGTGGCCGTGGCTGACGTTGCTCCCACTGGTCGCCTTCTTCCGGGGGGGCAGGTTCGGTGTGCACAACAGCATCCACAAGTGTTGCGACACATGCAACCCCTTGACGTCTCACGCAACACATTGTTCGAATCCACTGAGCAGTGAATTGCCAGGAAACATGCGGTTCACGGGGGTTGACATGCCTCGAATGTCCGCCATAGCGTCGGGCACCACTAACGTCCCTTGGTGCAACACAGTTCGTCTGACGCAACACCTCGCTGCTGATCACAGCGAGAGGTCGAGCCCCCAACGGCCGCCCGCAGGTGCTCTTCGTCGCCGACCTTGTGGATTGAGACTTCAGGACGCGAGGAGTCACCGCCATCGAACCCCCTCCGAGACCCCCGCCCCGGAGGCTTGATGGCTCATTTCAAGGAGGACAGGATGCTCCGACACCATCGCTCCGCACGAGCTCTGACCGCTGTCGCCACCGCCGCCGCCATCGGCGCCACGGGCTGCGCCGGCTCCTCGATCACCACGAAGCCGGCCGCCGCGCCGACCGACGTGGGCACGTCGTGCGCCAAGTACGGCACCGTCAAGCTCACCGTCGGCATGTCGGAGGCCGGCGAGGCCATCGCCAACGGCTTCAAGGAGCAGGTGAAGTCCTTCCAGGCGGCCAACAAGAACGTCACGGTCGACCTGCAGATCAAGGACTGGGCCTCCTCCGCCAGCACCATCAAGCTGGTGATGTCCGGCAACAACCCGCCCGACGTCATGCAGGGCAACTCCGGCTGGGCCATCAACGGCGCCCTGTGGAAGGCGGGCCTGCTGCTGAACCTGGACGCGTACGCCAAGGCGTTCGGGTGGGCCGAGAAGTTCCCCGAGTCGGCGCTGACGGTCAACAAGTTCACCGCCGACGGCAAGGCGCTGGGCGAGGGCAGCCTCGTCGCCGTCCCGCCCGCCATCCAGTACGTCGGCGTGTTCTACAACAAGGCCGTCCTGGGCAAGCTGGGCATCGACCCGGCCACGCTCGACGACAAGGCCGCCTTCCTCCAGTCGCTGGACAAGGCCAAGGCGGCCGGAGTCACCCCCGTCCTGCTCGGCGACTCGGAGAAGTGGCCGGCGCTGCACAACCTGTCGCTGTTCAACGGCTGGTACGTCGCCCCGGACACGATCAACGACTGGGTCTACAACAAGCCCGGCAGCACCTACGACGACGACGGCCACCTGAAGGGCTCGACCGACTTCCGCACCTGGATGGAGAAGGGCTACTTCAACTCCGACGCGCTGGCGACCAGCTTCACCGACGCCACCAGCCGCTTCGGCAAGGGCCAGTCCGCCTTCTTCGTCACCGGCTCCTGGGCCCTCGGCGACGTCGGCAAGGCCCTCGGCGACGACGCCGGCTTCATGCTCTTCCCGGCCGGCGACAGCGGCAAGCACGCGGCCGTCGGCGGCTACAGCCTGCCCTTCAGCATCTCGGCCAAGACCAGGTACCCCGACTGCGCGGCGGCGTTCATCGACTACGTGACCGCCGGCGAGGAGGCCGTCGCGGCGCAGATCGCGGCCGGCCGTCCCTCGGCGACCAAGGCGGGCGTCAACGCCAAGATCGACGACCCGCTGCTCAAGCAGATGGTCGACGCCTACGAGCGGCTGTCCTCCGAGAACGGCCTGTTCACCTGGGAGGACTGGCCCACCCCGACCATGCTCACCTTCCAGGGCGCCGAGGCCCAGCGGCTGCTGTCGGGCGAGGTCACGCCCAAGCAGTACAACGAGTCGGTCCAGAAGAACTGGGCCGACTACATGAAGACCCGTTCCTGACCTGTCGGGCGGCGCACGAGGCGCCTGCCCCGTCCCCCCGTGAGAAAGGCCATTCGTGGACAAGGTAGTCATCACCGTAACCGTCGACTGTTCCATGTCGTATCCCGGCTTCAAGGGCATGCCGAGGATCGACGACGTGCCCGCCGTCGCCGGTGAGTACGTGCGGGCGATCGACTCCGGCGCGTCGCTCGTCCACCACCACGGCGTGCACTACCTGGAGGACTCGATCCAGGAGGACGGCCGCCAGCTCTCCCGCACCGACTACGACGGCTGGGCCGACCTGACCGACCGCATCCGCGCCGAGCGCGACTCGATCATCCAGTTCGGCATCGCCAGCGCCCGGCTGGAGGAGAAGGTCGCGCTCATGAAGCTGCGGCCGGACATGATGTCCTACGCCTTCAACGTGCACGACGAGTACTTCCGGCCCGACCCGGCCTACCCCGCCAACGAGCAGTACGCCATCCACACCCGCCCCGAGCTGGAGGCGTTCTGCAAGGCGGCCAAGGAGCACGGCGTCAAGCCCGAGGTCGAGTCGTTCTACACCGGCGCGTTCTGGAACCTGGAGTTCATCCGCGACCAGGGCCTGCTCGACGACCCGGTCTGGACGACCCTGTTCCTGGGCTGGCCCGGCGGCGCGTGGACGCCCCCCACCGAGGACTCCCTGCTGTACCTGGTCCGGCACCTGCCGCCGCGGGTCAACTGGAACGTCAGCGTGATGAACCCGAAGATGCAGTGGCGCCTGCTGGCCATGGCCATGAGCCTGGGCGGCCACGTACGGGTCGGCTGGGAGGACAACCCGTACCTGCCGGACGGATCGCCGTCGCGCTCCAACGCCGAGCTCGTCGACGAGATCGTCAAGATCGCGCACCTCATGGGCCGCGAGGTGGCGACCCCCGACGAGGCCCGCGAGATCATCGGCCTGCCCGCGCGGCAGGGCGGGGCCCAGCCGGCGGCCGCGGCCGCCGGCCAGAGCGCCTAGGAATCCGTCAGGACACGCCGGCGCCCCGGTGCGGCGCGGGAGACCGCGCCGCACCGGGCGCGCCACGTAGGGAAGTGGATCGCACCATGGCCGTCACGGTCACCACAGACGCCGGCCCGGCGACGCCCGCCGGCAGGCGACCCCGCCGGGGAGTCCGGCGGGGCGAGGTCCGCGGGATGCCGTACCTGCTCATCCTGCCCGGATTCATCTTCTACGCGCTGTTCGTCCTCGTGCCCATCGCCGACACGGTCCGCCTGTCGTTCCTCGAATGGGACGGGCTCTCGCCGCAGACGTGGGTCGGGCTCGACAACTACCTCCAGGTGCTGACCGATCCGAACACCTGGACCTCGTTGCGCGTCTCGCTCGTCTTCGTCGTCTTCGGCTGCGTGCTGCCGGTGACGCTCGCCCTGCTGCTCGTCGGCATCATCGCGCGGACCAGGATCCGCGGGCTGAGCTTCTTCCGGTTCGTGTTCTTCCTGCCGTACACGATCGCCCTGGCGGTCGTCGCGATCGCCTGGCGCTGGCTCTACTCGCTGGACGGCTCGCTGAACGCGATCATCAAGGCCGTCTTCGGCGCCGACCTGGTGCGGCCGTTCCTCGGCGACGCCGGCCTGGCGCTGCCCGCCCTGGGCGTCGTCGCGCTGTGGGCGACGTTCGGCTTCGTCGTGGTCATGCTGCTGTCCGGCACGCAGCACATCCCGAAGGAGCTGTACGAGGCCGCGCGCATCGACGGCGCCGGGCCGGTGCGCGAGTTCTTCACCGTGACCCTGCCCGGCATCCGCCACGAGCTGCGCGTGTCGCTGGTGATGACCCTCACCCTGTCCCTGCGCATCTTCGACCTGCCCCTGATGGCGACGCAGGGCGGCCCCGGCTACGCCACCACCACGCCGTCGCTGATGATGTACCGCGACGTCTTCGTCAACGGGCAGATCGGTCCGGGAGCGGCCATCGCCGTGCTCCTCACCCTGGTCATCTTCATCGGCGTCGGCCTGGTCAACCGGCTCGTCAGATCGGAATAACACGATGGTCTCCCGCCGCAGCAACACCATGTCCTACGTGGTCCTGCTCCTGTTCGCGGCCTTCGCGATCTACCCCTTCATCTCCACGACGCTCGTCGCCTTCAACCCGCCGGACGCGTCCGTGAGCGGGCTGGCCTGGCCGAGCCGGTGGTCCCTGGACAGCTTCGTCAGCGCCTGGGACAACCCGGACGCCGGCATCGGGCGCTCGCTGCTCAACAGCGTCCTGCTGTCCGGGGTGGTGGTGAGCGTGTCGGTCTTCTTCTCGATCCTGACCGGCTACGCGTTCGGGACGATGCGGTTCCGCGGCTCGTCGCTGCTGTTCCCGCTGTTCGTGCTCGGGCTGATCGTGCCGTACGAGGCGACCGTCATCCCGCTCTACTACCAGTTCAGGGCCTACGACCTCATCGACACCTACTGGTCGATGATGCTGCCGTGCATCGGCGGCTCGATGGCCTTCGGCACGTACTGGATGACGTCGTTCTTCACGTCCTTCCCCCGCGAGCTGCTGGAGGCGGCGCGGACGGACGGGTCGAACCGGTGGCAGACGCTGTGGCGGGTGGTCGTGCCCACGGCCAGCTCGCCGATCTTCGCCCTGGCCACCATCCTGTTCATCTGGACCTGGAACAACCTGCTGCTCGCGGTCGTGATGATCTCCCAGCCGGAGCTGCGCATGGTGCCCGCCGCGCTCAACTTCTTCGTCGGCCTGCAGTACGGCAGCAACTACCAGATCACCTGCGCCGCCGCGATCATGGTCGCGCTGCCGGTGATGATCGTCTACTACCTCCTCCAGCGCCGGTACGGCGCCGACGTGCTCGCCGGCTCCCTCAAGGGCTGAGGCCCGGCGCCCACCAACCATCCATCGTCACATCTCTACAGGAGAATCACATGTCAGTGTCGAAGCCGGGCGTCGGCATCGCGGGTCTCGGGCTGATCTCGAAGACGCACGCGGCGGCCTACCAGCGCATGTCCGACGTGGTCGACCTCGTGGCCGGCTGCGACGTCGACCCCGGGGCGGCGTCGGCCTTCACCGCCGAGTTCGGCGCCAAGACCTACACCGGCCTCCAGGACCTGATCGACGACCCGCGGGTCGACGTGGTGGACCTGATCCTCCCCCACCACCTGCACTACGACGCCGCCATGGCGGTGCTGGACGCCGGCAAGCACCTGATCCTGGAGAAGCCCGTCGCGCCGACGTACGAGCAGTCGGTGGCCATCCAGCGCCGGGCGGCCGAGGCCGGCGTGCACTTCATGGTCGCGGAGAACAGCCGGTACATCGCGGCCTACCAGGCCGTGCACCGGCTGCTGAGCGAGGGCGCCATCGGCGAGGTCATCCACGCCAGGACGTACCTGCGCTCCAACGAGAAGGCCCACCTGTCGATGCCCGGCTACTGGCGGACCCAGTACAAGCTCGGCGGCGGCCTGGTCATGGACACCGGCGCGCACTCGTTCTACCTGCTCAAGTGGCTGCTCGGCGAGTTCGAGGAGCTGACCGGCGTCTCCAGGAAGGTGTTCCCGCTCGACAACGAGATCGAGGACACCGCCGAGGTGTACGGCCGCATGCGCAGCGGCGCCCACTTCTCGTGCGGCTTCACCTCCGTGTCGGAGGTCCCCCACAGCGAGCGCCTGGAGCTCTACGGCACCGAAGGGGGCATCCTGGTGGACCAGATGTCCGACCCGGTGGTCAAGCTCTTCCGCGGCCAGCACGACTACCAGGGCGAGGCGGTCGCCGGCGTGCCCTTCGGCCCCGACGCCTGGCACCCCGGCGGCTGGCACTACGAGTCCGTCATCACCGAGGTCACCGACTACGTGCGCGCCCTGGTGGAGGGACGCCCGCCGCTGATCGACTCCGGCGACACCGTGTACGCCATGCGCGTCGTCGAGGCCGCCTACGAGTCCATCCAGTCCGGGAAGACCGTCACCGTCCCGGCCGGCGCGCAGCTCTGATCCGCCCCCACAGCAGAATCTGGACCTCCCCATGAGACTCATGCGCATCGGCGCCGCCGGCGCCGAACGTCCGGTCGTCGCGATCGACGACGAGACATACATCGACGTGTCCGACGTGGTCGCCGACTTCGACGGCTCCTTCTTCGCCGCCGGCCTGGACGGGCTCGCCGCGACCGTCGCCGACCGGGTGGCCGCCGGCGCGGCCCGCCGCTTCGCCGGTGAACGCGTCGGCGCGCCGATCGCCCGTCCGCACCAGATCCTGTGCGTCGGCCTCAACTACGCCGACCACGCCGCCGAGTCGGGCCAGGAGCCGCCGGCCGAGCCGATCGTGTTCACCAAGGCGCCGAACACGCTGGTCGGGCCCGACGACGACGTGCACATCCCGCGCGGCTCCTCGGCCACCGACTGGGAGGTGGAGCTCGGCGTGGTGATCGGCGCCCGGGCCCACTACCTGGAGAGCGACGAGGAGGCGCGCGCCGCCATCGCGGGGTACGTGCTGGTCAACGACGTCAGCGAGCGCGACTTCCAGCTGCGCCACGGCGGCCAGTGGGTCAAGGGCAAGTCGGCCCCGACGTTCAACCCGTGCGGCCCCTGGCTGGTCACGCCGGACGAGCTGGGCGAGGTGTCCGGCCTGGGCATGTGGCTCGACGTCAACGGGCGGCGCCGTCAGACCGGCTCGACGGCCCACATGTTGTTCGACCCCGTCTTCGTCGTGCGTTACCTGAGCCGGTTCATGGCGCTCGAACCCGGCGACCTGATCAACACCGGCACGCCCGCGGGCGTCGGCATGGGCTTCGACCCGCCCGTCTACCTGCGGCCGGGCGACCGGATGGAGCTCGGCATCGACGGCCTGGGCCGCCAGAGGCAGTCCGTCGTGGCCGCCCCCTGACCGACCGGCGCGGCCCGCCCTGACCGGTCCGGACGGGCCCCCGGCCGGCAGCCTCACGACGGAGCTGGACTTCCCCGTAGGGCTGTCACAGCGCGGACCTATGCTCGTCGCCATGTCGACATCCGCCACCCCCGCCTCCCTGTCCTACGCCGCCGCCGACGCCCGTCTGAGCGGCGCGTTGTCCGCCGCGTTCGAGAGTGAAGGAGAGTCGTCCGACTATGACAGCGTGCTGTTCTTCGACGGCGATCTCGCGGTCGACGGGGACTTCCTGGACGCCGTCAATGCCTTGCGAAGCGGGGACGACGAGGACGACGTCGAGCTGATCGTGATCACCGGCGATCTGACGGTCAACGGCCCGATCGCGCTCTATGAGGACCAGCCCGGACTCTACGTCGGCGGTCGCACCGAGGCCGAGACCCTGGAGGCCGGCGACTGCGAGATCTACATCCACGACGGCGCCTTCACGCACCTCGTCCACGGCTGTTACAACCACGGCCGGCTACGGACCGGGACCGTCGAGACCCCTTGGGTGATCGACTTCGATCACGCCATGGACGTGCACGCCGTCGGCGGGCGCTGGGTGGACAACTTCGGCGACGCCAAGAACGCCGACTACACCAAGCCGGGAATCGTCGAGGCGTTCGTGCCCGAGGTCGTCGACGCGGAGGACCGCCGTCTGGACATCGATGCGTTCCTGGGTCGGCTGCGGGCCGGGCTGCCGGTCCTGCGGCCCGGAGCCCGGACGGCGGCCGAGTCGGCCGAAGCCGACGTGTCCCGGGCCCGGGCCGACCGGGTGGAGCACCTCGACCTGACCGGTCGCAACCTCAAGGAGTTTCCCGCCGAGGTGCTCCAGATGCCGTGGCTTCGTACCCTGATCCTGGACGGCAACCCGATCGGCGAACTGCCCGAGGCGCTCGGGACGCTCACCCGGCTGGAGCACCTGTCGGTGCGCACATGCGAGCTGACCGCCCTGCCGGAATCGATCGGCGACCTGGCCGCGCTCCGGGTGCTGTGCGTCGCCGGCAACCGGGACACGGACCTGGACACGGTCGAGTTCACCCTGCCGGCCGCCATCGGCCGGCTCACCGCGCTGGAGGAACTCGACATCTCCTACCTGTCCGTCTCCGTCGACACGGAGTCAGGGTCGGAGTGGAACCTGCCGCAGGTGACACGGTTCGTCCTGCCGGACGCCTTCGGCGACCTGGTCGCGCTGCGCAAGCTGATCGCCGACGGGACCGACGTCGTGTTCCCCGACTCCGCGCACGGGCTGGCCGCCGTCGAGGAGGTGTCCATGACCGGCGGGAGCCATTACTTCCTGCGGACCTTCCCCGAGGCCGTCACCACCTTCCCGAACCTGCGCCGGCTCGATCTGAGCGGCAACTACTTCGACACCGTCCCCGACAGCCTGCTGCGGTTGACCCGCCTCGAAGAGCTCGACCTCGGCGACAGCCTCGGTCTGCTGCGCGACCCGCTGCCCGACCTCGGCCGCCTGCCCGCGTTGCGGGTCCTCGGCTTCGGCGGAGACAGCCGCCGCGCCGGCACGCCCCTGCCGTCGCACGTTTTCCTGCGGGAGCTGTTCGCCATGGAGCTGCCCGGACTGGAGGAGCTCCGGATCAGCCGGTGGCAGCGGAACACCAAGCGCCTGAAGCTCAAGCCCGAGCACTTCGCCGGGATCGGGACGTTTCGTCGGCTGCGGATCGTCGACCTGAGGTTCAATCAGCTCAACGACCTGCCGGCGGATTTCGACACGCTCCCCGATCTGGCGGTGGCCAACTTGTACGGCAACCTGTTCCCAGGGGCGGTCCGCGACCGGATCACCGCCGCACACCCCACCGCCCAGATCGACTTCGAGTAGGCGCGGCCCGCACCCGATCCGGGCGGAAGCGGGGACGGCCGGCACCCAGGCGGGGCACCCGAATCGCGCATCACTCAAGTCCCCACGCGCCGCACCGAGATCATCCCGGTGCAGCGCGATCGACGCGACAGGGTTCTCACACACGCCCTAGGAACGCCAGCCGGGCAAGCGGTCGGACTCGCAGCCGGCGTCCTCGATGGCCGCCACGATGAAACTCTCCTCGACCGGGCCCTCGGTGAGCACGCTCACCCGGCCGGCCGCCAGGTTCACGTCCACGCCCACCACCCCCGGGATCAGGGCCAGCTCCCGCTTCACCGCCTCCACGCACGTGGCGCAGCTCCCGGTGTTCAGGTCGGGGATGCCGTAGGTGACGAGGCTGTGGACAAGGGTGATCATAAGGTCCTCCGAAGTGCCGTACAGGGGTTGGGTATGGGGTCCGTTTCACCACGCCGTACCCTTTTCTGAGCTTGCCGCAAGGAGAGCGGCGACGACAGCGGATACGACTTCCCCTTCCCGCCATGGCGGGAAGCGGACAGGAGAGGGACGTGAGCGACGAGGCCACCGCCAGGCGGGTGTACACGCGGATGCGCCGGCACCGGGAGTCGTTCGGCGCGGCGGCCGCCGGGCTGGGGCTGCGCGGCGCCGAGGTCGAGCGGGCCCGCGACCGGCTGACCAGGCTCGGCCTGCTCAACCCCGGCGCCGAGATCGCCGTCGACGCGATGGCGGCGCTCAACCGCATGCTGCTCGGCGGCGAGGAGCTGCTCGGGATGCTCGCCGAGCAGCGGGCGGCCTCCAGGGAGCTCACCGAGCACTACCTGCGCCTGGACGGCGACCCCCAGGACGCCCGCGTCGAGTTCTTCCCCCGGTCCAACGTGGAGGCCCTGCGCGTGAAGCTGCGGGCGGCGACGGACCTGGCCCGCGAGGAGGTCATGGGCATGCACATGCCGCACGCCTGGGAGCCGGAGCGGCTGCGGGACTCCCGCGCCGAGGACGTGCGCGCGGTGGCCCGCGGCGTGCGGGTGCGCATCATGCACGCCCAGAGCCAGCTGGCCCAGCCGGCGATGCGCGAGCACGTCCAGGGCATGCTGGAGGGCGGGGTCGAGGTGCGCACCATGCCGTTCGTCCCGGTACGGCTGATCATGCTGGACCGCGAGCTGGCCGTGGCCGAGGTGATGCCCGGCGACCTCATGGCGGGTGCGATGCTCATCGAGGGACGCGGGCTGGTCGCCTCCTACGCCGCGCTGTTCGACTACTGCTGGATGACCGCCTCCGAACCGGGCGACGTGCCCAGGGCGGCCGACGGCGAAGAGCTCAACGACCAGCAGCGGGCGGTGCTGCGCCTGCTGGCCACGGGCGCCAAGGACGACGCCATCGCCCGTGCCCTGGGCGTCTCGAACCGCACGGTGACCAGGGTCGTGGCCGAGCTGACCGCCCAGCTCGGCGCCGACAGCCGCTTCCAGGCGGGCGTCCGCGCCGCCAAGCTCGGCTGGATCTGAGCCGGGAAGGCCCTCTCTCCCCCGATCCGCGCGCCGGGCGGATCGGCTTGTGAAACTCGCATTGTTCTATCAGGATTAGAACATGCTCTATCGCGTCGACCCGAGCAGCAGCACGCCGTTGAGCGAGCAGATCGCCGGATGCGTCCGCCGCGGCATCGCCGACGGGCTGCTGACCCCCGGCGACCGGCTGCCCTCCGGCCGCGACCTGGCCTCCTCCCTGGAGGTCAACATGCACACCGTGCTGCGCGCCTACGCCGACCTGCGCGACGAAGGACTGATCGAGCTGCGTCCCGGCCGCGGCGCCACCGTCACCAGGACGAACCCGCGCGAGCGGGCACAGCTCGTGCAGACCGTCCGGCACCTTGTCACCGTGGCCCGCCGCGCGGGCCTGAACCGCGACGAACTGATGTCGCTGGTGGGGAAGGAATTCACATGATCGGTAAGGTCCGATGGCTGACGGGCGCGGTCGCCCTGCCCGCGACGGTTCTGGGCGGCGCCGTGCTGACCGTGCTCGCCTGGCGTCAGCGGCTGCCCGCCGCGTTACCCGGCCGGAGCGGCGCGGTCCACGGCTCCACCGTCACGGTCGAGCAGTTGTCCACCCTGCTGCTCGGCGTCCCGGCGGCCGTCTGGCTGGCCGGGCTGGCCGGGTTCGTCCTGGCCGGTCGCGCGCCGGCCTCGCGCGCCCATGCGATCCGGACGGCGATCCTGGTCGCGGTCGTCACGATCGCCGTCGCGCCGGCCACGTCCCTGCTGGTCATCCTGCACGCGGCACTCGACGCCCCCACCGCGGCCCAGGCGGCTGCGCCCTCGCCGGCGGTGATGGGCGTGCTCGTCCCCGTGGCCACGCTCGCCGGCGCGTTCGCCGCCTTCCTGCTGGCCGGCCGCCGCACCCCCGCCGGCCGGGCCACCGGCGCCCCCGCCCCCGACGCTCCCCGGCTGCCGCTGCGCGGCCAGGAGAAGGTCTCCTGGCAGGAACGCCGCGTCATCCGGGCCGTCGACCTGGGCGTGGCCGCTCTCACGCTGACCGGGGCGGCCATGACGGCGGCGCTGGTCCTCACCGTCGGCCCCGCGGGCTGGGCCGGGGCCGCCGTCGTGGTCGTCGCCGTGGTGCTGCTGCCGATGCGCTCCTACCGGCTGGCCATCGACGAGCGCGCGGTGACCGTCACGCTCGGCCCGATCAGCCGGGAGGTCGCGGTCGGCAGCGTGCGCCGGGCCGACGCGGTCGACGTCCCGGCGGATCGGTGGCTGCTGAACGGGGCCCTGCACGGCGCCGGGGCGGGCATGTTGCTGCTGCCCGGGCCCGCGCTGGCCCTGCGCCTGGCCGACGGCACCGACTTCCTGGTGTCCTGCCGCGACGCCCCCACCGCCGCCGGCCTGATCAACAGCCTGCGCGACCAGGCCGCCTGAGCGCCCGGGGCCGGCACGCCGGTGACATTGGTCAATGTGATCACGCTGATCCCATTGATCACTCGGCCACCGGCGTGCCGGGACCCGGCCTATACACTGCCGCTGTTCCTGGTTTTCGTGGCGCCCGGCCCGTCGCGGCCGTGCGGCACCGTTCTCCTGGGGGGCGCACCTGCGCCGCCTGCGTGTACACCCGATTCACGGATGGCATGGGGCAGGTGGGATGACGACGGTCGGGAAACCGGATCGGGTCGTGCCCGAACAGGGGCGGCCGTGGCCGCGCGGCGCGGCGCGGCACTACCGCCGCGATCCGCTGGGGTTCGTGGAGCGGGCGGCGGCCGAGCGCGGGCCGGTGTTCCGCCTGCCCGACGACGGTTCGCTGTGCGTGGCCGACCCGGCGCAGGCCCTGCGCATCCTGCACGACGAGGCGGGCGACTACGACGACGTGTCCGGGTTCTTCCATGTCGGCGGCGGGCTGCTCGGGCCGCGGGCGACGCAGGTGGCGATCGGCCGGGCGGCCCGCACGACGTTGCGCGCCCACGTGGCCGCCCGGCGCGAGCGGCTGCCCGCCGTCGTGGCGGAGCTGGGCGAGGTCAGCGAGTGGCCGTCGGCCGGGCGGGCCGCCGTGCACCGGTTCCTGGCCGACGCCCTGCTGCGGCCGGACAGCCCGCCCGCCCTGCGGGAGCTGATGGCGCACGTCGTGCGGCGCGAGGTGCTGATCCGTCCCGCCGGCCGGCTCGCGCGGTTGTCGCGGCGCGCCCTGTGGGCCCGCGTGGTGCGGACGCTCGCCGCCGAGGCCCGCGCCCGGCGGAGCGAACCGGCGGACGAGACGCGGCCCGGCGACCTGCTGGACGCCGTCCTGGGCGCCACCCCGCCCGGGACGCCCCACGAGCACGTGGCGCAGGTGTACCTGCTGCTCTTCCGCACCTCGATCGCGCCGGTGGGCCACGCGGTGGCCTGGGCGCTGCTGTCGGCGGCGGCCCACGGCGTCGACCTGGCCGCCGTGCCGCCCGAGTCGGCCGTCCGCGAGTCGCTGCGGCTGTGGCCGGTGGCCTGGCTGCTCGGCCGCCCGGTACGCAGGGCCCACCAGGTCGGCGGCGTGCCGCTGGAGCCGGGCGACAGCGTGTCCGTCTGCCCCTACCTGCTCCACCGCGACGAGCGGCACTGGCCGCGGGCCACCACGTTCCGCCCCGGCCGCTGGGACGGTCCCGAGCCGCGCGGCCCCTACCTGCCCTTCGGCGGCGGCCCGTTCACCTGCGCCGGAGCGGGCGTCGCCCAGGCGCTGGCCACCGACCTGCTGGCCGCCCTGACCGACGGCGCCCGCCTGGAGGTGCGCGGCGGCGCCGGGCGGCCGCACGTCGAGGGCATCATCACGCCCCCGCCCTTCCAGCTGCGCCGCACGCCACGCCAGACCTGACCACCAGCGGTTCGTCGAGGAAGGAGGTGATCTCCCATGAGGAAGCTGCTGCGCCGCGTCACCGGCCGCCGGGTCAACCGGCAGGCCTGGTACATCTGGTAACCGAGTCCGAGCGGCCGCGCCGGGCCGAGGGCCCGGCGCGGTCACCCGGCCCGCCGGCCGTTCAGGAGGCACGCATGTCGCATGTCGAGGAGACCCTGGCGGCCTACGAAGGCGTCGCCGCCCGCTACGACGAGCTGAACGCGCAGATGGACACCGAGGCGCTGGTGGACCGCTTCGCCGAGGCGGTGGAGCGGCACGGCAACGGGGGGCGGCGGCTGCTGGACGCCGGTTGCGGCACCGGCCGCAGCAGCACGGCCTTCAGCAAGCGGGGATTCGCGGTGACCGGCTACGACCTGTCCCCGGCGATGGTGGCGGCCGCGCGGCGGCGGCCGGGCGCCGACGGCATCCCGTTCCTGGTCGGATCACTCCTGCGCCCTCCGCCGGAACTGTCCGGCTTCGACGTGGTCGCCTGCGTGGACGTGCCCTTGACGTACCTGACGAGCGCCGGCCAGTTGCGGCAGGCGCTGGCGGCGGCGCGCGACCGGCTCGCCCCGGGCGGGCTGGTGATCTTCGACCTGAACACCATCGGCTACTACCGGCGCACGTTCGGCGTCCCGGCGGTCGCCGACCGCGGTGACCGGTACGTGGCCTGGTTTGCGCACTCGCCGCGGATCGAGGCCGACGAGATCGTGATCAGCCAGTTCGACCTGTTCGAACGGGCCGGCGCGGGCTGGCAGCGGCTGTCGATGCGGCACGTGCAGCGCCACCACTCCGACCGCACGGTACGCCGGGCCGCCGAGCTGGCCGGGCTGCGCGTGGTGGCCGCGCACGGTCTGGTGGGCACCACGGTGCGCGACCCGGCCGACGAGGAGGCCCACGACCGCATCCTGTACGTCGCCCGCCCCGCCTGACGTTCGCTATATTCAGAATATGGTGAATCTATCGTCCGTCCTCTCCCTGCGGGGTTGCGACCTGCGTTACGCCGACAGCGGGGGCGGCGGCGTGCCGGTGGTGTTCTCGCACGGCGCCGGGGCCGACCACGTGATGTTCGACGCCCAGGCCCGCCACCTGCGGGCCCGGGGGTACCGCGTGGTCACCTGGGACCTGCGCGGCCACGGCCTGTCCCGCCCGGCCGGCGGGCGCTTCACCGCCGAGCAGGCGATCGCCGACCTGTGCGCGCTGGTCGAGCACCTGGCGCTGGACCGGCCGGTGCTCGTGGGGCAGTCCCTCGGCGGCAACCTCAGCCAGGCCGTCGTGCGGCGGCATCCCGGCCTCGCCCGCGCCCTGGTCGTCATCGGCGCCACGCCGAACGCGGCGTCGTTGTCCTGGCGGGACCGCCTGCTGCTGAGGGCGGCCGCGCCGATGCTGACGATGATCCCCGCCAGAAGGCTTCCGCGGCTGATGGCCGACGCCTCCGCGACCACCCGGGCCGCCAGGGACGACGCCCGGCGGGCCTTCGGCCAGGTGCCGAAGAAGGAGTTCGTGCAGGTGTGGCGGGCCACCGTCGAGTTCCTCTCCCCCGACCCCGGCTACCGCACGCCGGTGCCCCTGTGCCTGATCCGCGGCGAGCGGGACACCACCGGCGACATCGCCTCGGCCATGCCCGGCTGGGCCCGCGCCGAAGGCGTCGAGGAGGTCGTCGTCCCCGGGGCGGGCCACATCGCCAACCAGGACGACCCGCAGGCGGTCAACGAGGCGATCGAGGCGTTCCTGTGCACGCTCCCGGCGCCGGGGCGGGCGCGGCGATGAGCGCGCGGCACACGTTCGTCACCTCGGTGGGCGACCTGCTGGCCTCGTGGAACCTGCCGCACGCGACCGGGCGCGTCTACGGGCTGCTGCTCCTCGCCGAGGAGCCGATCTCGCTCGACACCATCGCCGCCGAGCTGGAGCTGAGCAAGGGGGCGGTGAGCACCGCGGTACGGCAGCTCGACTCCTGGGGGCTGGCCAAGGTGATCCCGCAGCCCGGCAGCCGGCGGCTCCTGGTGGAGGCCACCGGGGGGATCGAGTCGCTGCTGGAGGCCAGCCAGGCACGGGCCAGGACCCTGATCGCCGCCCTGCGCGAGGGCGAGGCACTGGTGAACGCCGGGCCCGCGCAGGAACGGCTGCAGGACGTGATCGGGTTGTTCGCCGGTTATGTCGACGTCGGCGGGCAGCTGCTGGCCAGGCACCGGGAGCGACGCCCCGGATCGCACACCGCGCGGCCCTCCTCCGCCGGGTAGGGTCTGCCCCACGAAGTCGATCAAGGGGGACCGGCGGTGGAACTGCCAGACACGCGCATGGACATGTCCCGGGGCGAGCGCGCCCGAAGATACGGCGACGTCGCGAGCGCGCTGGCGTTGCACAGCGACCGGCAGCTCGGCCAGGCTCTGGAGCAGGCGCGGGTTCTGGGCGCGGGCATCGGCGGCACGTCGGTGCTGCTGGACGTCGAGGGCGTGCCGGTCTTCGCCAAGCGCATCCCGCTGACCGACCTGGAACGCCGACCGGCCAACGTGATGTCAACCGCGAACCTGTTCGGGCTGCCGCCGTTCTGCCAGTACGGGGTCGCCGCCATCGGTACGCCCGGCTTCGGCGCGTGGCGCGAACTCGCCGCCGCCGCCATGACGACCGGCTGGGTGCTGGCCGGGCACAGCGCCGCCTTCCCGCTGCTGTACCACTGGCGGGTGCTGCCGGGCGCGCCGCCGCCGGCCGCCGAGCACGCCGACGTCGAGGCGGCCGTGGAGTACTGGGACGGGTCGCCCGCGGTACGGGAGCGCCTGCACGCCCTCGCCCGCGCCTCGGCCGGCATCGTGCTGTTCCAGGAGTTCATCCCCCACGACCTGAACCACTGGCTCGCCGCCCAGGTCGCCGCCGGCCAGGAGGCGGCGACGACGGCGGCCGTCATGCTGGAGTCGTGCCTGCCGCGCGACGTGGCGTTCATGAACGGCCGGCAGCTGATGCACTTCGACGGCCACTTCGGCAACATCCTGACCGACGGCGAACGCCTCTACCTCGCCGACCTGGGGCTGGCGACCTCCTCCCGGTTCGACCTGGCCAAACCGGAGATCGAGTTCCTGGAGCGCAACCGCAGCCACGACACCGCGTACGCGCTGACGCGGCTGGTCAACTGGATCGTCAGCGACGTCTGCGGGGTGCGGTCGCCGAACGGCGCCGCCGAGGAGCGCAACGCGTACATCCGCGCGTGCGCCGAGGGCGCGGACCCCGCCGGCGCGCCCCCGGCCGTGGCCGCGATGATCCGCCGGTACGCTCCCGTGGCGGCGGCCGTGAACGACTTCCACTGGCACCTGTGGGGCACCAGCAGGACGACGCCCTTTCCGAGCGAGAGGATCGAACGCGCCCTGAGCGCGATGCGCTGACGACCGGGGCCGAGGTCGCTGGTGACGACCCGGCCACCGGTGTCATACCGTCACATCATGGACGAGCACCGCCAGAGCATCCCCGACGTTCTCCGCCCCGTACGGGACGCCGCCGCGGCCCTGGGCGAAGACCTCACCGACCTGGGCGACGCGCTGCGGGCGTTGCGACGGGTCGAGGTGGAGGTGGAACTGGCGACCGATCTGCTGATGCGGCAGTCCAACGCGAAGGCGAACCAGGCCCGGCAGGAGACGTCCTGACCGGCCCGGCGAAGGCGCCGCCGCGCTGTTGCCTGTCCTCCGGCTCGGCGGCGAAGCGCGGCTTCGCGCCCTGGTCGGGACGCGAATAATCGCTCGGCAGGCTCAGGATGATCGCACTAAACTGTCTCCCTCATTCTTGATCAAGAAGATGGAGGATGACATGTCTCGTCTTCGCGCGTTAGCGCTAACTGTCGTCGCGGGAGCCGTTCTGCTTCCCTCTCCCGCTCACGCCGCGTCCGTGAAGGGGGTGAAGCTCGTCAACGGCGCGTCCGGCCAGTGTCTCACCGTGGCCGCGACCGAAGTGAGGAAGAACGGCGCCCCGATCACCCAGTGGCCCTGCGACGGTTCCAGGCGCCAGCGCTGGTACGTCGTCAAGGATTCCGAGGGCGGCGTGAATTTCCGGAACGCGGTGTCCGGGCAATGCATGGCGATCGCCCATGGAACCACCAGGGAAGGCAAGCGGGCCATTCAGTGGCCGTGTTACCGGGGCAAGGCGCCGGAGCAGGTCTGGCGGACGAAGGCCGCGCGAATCAGGAATCTGGCCTCGGGCCGATGCCTGGCGATCGGCGAGGGCAGCAAGGCCAAGGGAGCCATCGCCATTCAGTGGCGCTGCTACGGGGGCAACGCCCCTGAGCAGGTCTGGCGCATCCGCAGGAACTGACCCGGCTGGAGGAGCGGCAGCCGGCCCCTTCGGCGTCACATGCCCCGAACTCCTACAATCAGGAGCATCACTACTATGGAGCATCGTTGAAGCAGAGCGGTCATCGCCATCGCCGCGTCGAAGACGGGACGAGAGGAGCGGCCGCGTGCCGTACGAGGACGACGACCAGCTCAGCAGGGCGATCTACGCCCGCATGCTGGAGCGCGCCGAGTCCCTCACCGACGCGGCCGCGGCCATGGGAGTCACCATCGCGCAGACCGCCCGCGCCCGGGAGCACCTGACCCGGCTGCGCCTGCTCGACCCCGAGGCCAAGGCTCCGGTGGACGCCGCGGCGATGCTCAGGCTGAGCCTTGAGGAGAGCCACCGCCTCCTGGACCGCCTGGTGGAGCAGCACGTCAAGGCCGCCGCGGTCGCCCGGGCTGGCCCGGCGCATCACGGAACTGAGCGAACAGGCCGGGCACGAGATCCTCAGCATGCACCCGGCCGCCGACTGGACGCCCGCCTCGCTTACCGAGGGTCTGGAGAGATCCGAGCGCGCACTGGCCAGAGGGGTGCGGGTGCGCGCCCTGCACGCGCAGAGCTCCTTCGCCCAGCCGGTGCCGCGCGGGTTCGTGGATCGGTGGACGAGGCAGGGCCGCGAGGTGCGGGCCGCGCCCGTCGTGCCGACCCGGATGCTCATCTACGACCGGCACACCGCCGGAGTCCAGGCCGACCCCGCCGACCTGGACTCCGGCGCGCTGGTGATCCGCGGCGGAGGCATGGTGAGGTCGCTGGCGTCGCTGTACGACAACTGCTGGATGGCGGCCTCGGAGCCGAAGGACGTCCCGGGCTCCTCGGACGCCGGGGCGCTCACCGAGCAGCAGCGCGCCGTCCTGCGCCTGCTGGCCGTCGGCGCCAAGGACTCGGCGCTCGCCCGCACGCTGGGAGTGTCCACCCGGACGGTCACACGGGTGGCGGGTGAGGTCAGCACGCTGCTCGGCGCCACGAGCCGCTTCCAGGCGGGCGTCCGCGCGACCCGGCTGGGCTGGCTCGACTAGCGCAGCCGCGAACGCGGGGTCGAGCCCGGCGCGGACGTCGGCGGATCCTGGCCACGGACACCGGCACCGCCGTCGCCCCGGTGCGGCCGCCGCTCAGCCCCGGCCGAACGCCTGCTTGGCGGCGTACGCCTGCCGCCACTCCTCGGCCGCCTGCAGCATGGCGTGGCCGACGTGGTCGAAGAAGTCGCCGATGTCCTGCAGCCGGGTCCCGGCGGGCGAGGCGGCTCCGAGCATCGCCGCGCCTTGGCGGGCGACGTCGGCCAGCAGCGCGTTCTGGCGGGCGCTGGCCGTCCAGCCGCGGAACCAGGCGTCGGCGTCGATGACGTAGCGGTCGCGCCGCCGGCGCGGGTCGCGTTCGCGCCGGATCAGCTCCTGCCGTTCGAGCTCGCCGATCGCCTTGGAGACCGAGGCGGGGCTGACCTGGAGCCTGCGGGTGAGCTCGGCCGCGGTGAGGCTGCCGCTGTCGGTGAGGTAGAGGCTGGCCAGGACGCGGGCGGTCATCCGCGACAACCCGGTGCCGATCATGACCGTGGTGAACTCCTCCTCCAGATCGGTGACCGCCTTGCGGTCGCGCGTCCCGGAGGCCGCCGGACGTCTGCGGGCGCGGTCGCGGGTGGCCTGGTGCGCCTGGTCGGCCTGGTAGCCGTCGGGGCCGCCGTTTCGGGCCACCTCGCGCGTGACGGTGGACAGCGGCCGGTTCAGGCGGGTGGCGATCTCGGTCTGGGTCAGCCCTTCGGCCAGCCCCTCGGCGATCTGCCGGCGGTCCTGGTGGGTCAGCCTGCCTCCGGGCATCGGCGGCGCCTTCCTGGTCGTACGCGCAACGGACGGCTGCAGTCTTGCATTCGCTGCCATCTCATTGCAACTCAACCGACTTGCATTCATCATCACGCCATTGCAATTAACGCTGAATACCTGATGAACAGGCACTTTTTAGTTGACGAATTTGCGAATGCAAGTTAGCTTTTCCGTTGTCGCGAACGTCAAGAATCGCGCCGCCCACCCCTAGACAAGGAACCGACGTGACCGCATCCCAGTCCGCGAAAGCGGCGGTGCTCACCGCCGCGACCCTGGCCGCCACGGCCCTGCCCGCCGCCGCGTCCCCTGCTCCCGGGCATGCCGGGGTGCAGCAGGTGCTCGACCGGACGGTGGCCGCCAAGCTCGCGCCCGGCATGGTCGCCGACGTCCGCGACGGCCGCCGCTCCTGGTTCGGCTCGGCGGGCGTGTCCGACACCGGGACCGGACGCGAGCGCCGGCAGAACGAGCGGTTCCGCATCGGCAGCGCCTCCAAGGCGTTCACCGCCACCGTGGTGCTCAAGCTCGCGGCCGAGGGGAAGCTGAGCCTCGACGACACCCTTGACAGGCACCTGCCCGGCCTGTTCGACGGCAGCGCCTACGACCCGGGCAAGATCACCATCCGGCAGCTGCTCAACCAGACCAGCGGCATCTTCGCCTACACCGACGACGAGAAGTTCTTCGGCACGGGCGGCGGCGCCGAGTGGTTCAAGCATCGCTTCGACACCTACACCCCCGAGCAGCTGGTGAAGATCGCCCTGGCCCACCCGCCCACCGGCGAGCCGGGCCGGCGTTTCAAGTACTCCAACACCAACTACATCCTGGCCGCGATGATCGTCGAGAAGGCGACGGGCCGGACGTTCGAGCAGGAACTCAACCGGACCGTCATCCGCCCCCTGCGGCTGAACGGCACCTCCCTGCCCGGCGCCGACCCCGGGATCCGGGGCCCGCACCCCGTGCACTACTCCATCCTGTTCTCCCGCGACCCCCAGCCCACCGTCCACGACGCCACCCTGATGAACCAGTCCTTCGCCTGGGCCGCCGGCGGCCTCATCTCCACCACCACCGACCTCAACCGGTTCTTCGCCGCCCTGTTCGGCGGACGTGTCCTGCCGGGCGCGCAGTTGCGCGAGATGCTCACGACCGTCCCCACCGAGGGGGCGGGCTGGATCCCCGACACCCGGTACGGCCTGGGCGTTTTCGAACAGAAGCTGCCCTGCGGCACCAGCGTGTGGGGCAACGGCGGCGCCACGTACGGATCGTGGAACTACAGCATGGGCACCCGCGACGGCAGGCACCGCCTCACCACGCAGGTCAACGGCGACTGGGCGCCCCTGAGCGTCTTCAACGACGCCCTGGCCGCCGAGTTCTGCCCCTCCCCCGCCGCTTATGGATCTTGAGACATTCGAACATATGGTAAAAAAAGGGAGTTAGATCATGACCGAAATGCCAGCAGATTGAAGGATGCCTGTGCTCAGGAAGACCCTCACGGCCGCCGCGTTCACCCTCGTCGCCGCCACCTCCCTCATGGCGATCCCGACGGCCGCCAGCGCGGACGTCTACTGCGGCGACGGCTACAAGGTCGTCCACCAGAGCGAGATGCACAACTACACCAAGGTCTGGGGGACGGTGTACCTGACCTACAACAGCAGCACCGGCAAGAACTGCGTGACGGTCGTCAAGAGCAACTACGTCGGCACCAGCACCTGGACCAACGTCACGCTCACCGTCCAGGGCGGTAGCAGCTACGGCGTGAGCGAGACCGTCAAGTACTACGGCGGCCCGGTCTACGCCGGCGCCAAGGGCGCCTGCGTGAAGTACTCGGCCGTCATCGAGGCCCCCAGCGGCGCCCGCGCCATCGGCGGACGCTCCACGTGGGGCAACTGCGGCTGACCCGAACGGACCCGATCCGTCCACGCGGAGCACGGCCGCCCGGATCCTGAACCCCGGACGGCCGTACCGCCCCAACACCAGGACCCCGGGACCCCGCAGCCGCCACAACGCCAGGGCCGGGAACCCCCGGAACCGTGCGCCTCCATGAGGCCCTTCAGCCCCTCGCCTGCGCCGCTCGCAGCGCCCCGCGCACCCACGGCGACACTTCTTCGAGCCCGTGCCACCCGCAGCCCGCCCTCACAGCCGGCCCACCACGCTGCGGCACCCGCCCCTTGCAGCACCGACTCCAGCCCGGACGCCCAGCCGCACTGACCAGCGGCCCTCTGGCCACTGACGGCCTCCGAGCCCTCGCCCTCCCGCGACCCCCGCACCCCCGCACCCCTGCGAGATCAACGCGCCCAAGCCGAATGCCAGCGTTTGCCTTTATAGCGCGTGTGCAACTATTGTCGAAGCCTGCAAGAAGCAGTAGCAATAGCAAGAAGGGTCGCGCGATGCCTCTCGCACTCCTCGCCCTGGCCATCGGGGCCTTCGGGATCGGCACCACCGAGTTCGTGATCATGGGCCTGCTGCCCGAGATCGCCGGCAACTACGGTGTCTCCATCCCCACCGCCGGCCTGCTGGTCACCGGCTACGCGATCGGCGTGGTCATCGGCGCGCCGCTGATGACGGTGCTCGGCACCAGGATCAGCCGCAAGACGATGCTGCTCGTGCTGATGGGCCTGTTCGTGATCGGCAACCTGCTGTCCGCGCTGGCGCCCGGGTTCGGCGTGATGCTCGGCGGCCGGATCGTGGCCTCGATGGCCCACGGCGCGTTCTTCGGCATCGGCTCGGTGGCCGCCGCCGGCCTGGTCGCCCCGCACAAGAAGGCCGGCGCCATCGCCACCATGTTCACCGGCCTGACCGTCGCGAACGTCGTGGGCGTGCCGCTGGGCACCTTCATCGGGCAGGCGGTGGGCTGGCGCACCACCTTCGCGATCGTCGCGGGGCTGGGCCTGGTCGGCCTGCTCGGCATCGCCGTGCTCGTGCCCGCCATGCCCCGGCCAGAAGGCACCCGCCTGCGCCCGGAGCTGACGGCGTTCCGCAACCCGCAGGTGCTGCTCGCGATGGCGATGACCGTGCTCGGCTTCGGCGGCGTCTTCGCCGCGATCACCTACGTCGCGCCGATGATGACGCAGGTGGCCGGCTACTCCGCCGACGCGGTCACCTGGCTGCTCGTGCTGTTCGGCGCCGGCATGTTCCTCGGCAACCTGCTCGGCGGCCGGTTCGCCGACCGCGCCCTGATGCCGCTGCTCTACACCACCCTCGGCGGCCTCGCGGTCGTGCTGGCGCTGTTCACCCTGACCGCGCACGACAAGGTCGCCGCCGCGGCGAGCATCTTCCTGGTCGGGGCGCTGGGCTTCGCCACCGTGCCGCCGCTGCAGAAGCGCGTCCTCGACCAGGCGCACGGCGCGCCGACGCTGGCCTCCGCGGTCAACATCGGCGCGTTCAACCTCGGCAACGCGCTCGCGGCCTGGCTGGGCGGCCTCGTCATCGCCGCGGGCCTGGGCTACACCGCGCCGAACTGGGTCGGCGCCCTGCTCGCCGCCGCGGCCCTCGCCCTGGCGTTCTGGTCCGCCGCCCTGGAGCGCCGTGCGCCCGCGCGTGAACCGGCCGGCGCCGCCGTCCCGGTTCCCGCCCTCGTCCGCGACTGAACGTCCTGGCCGCGCGTCCGTCCCACCCTAGGAGAATCATCATGAACGCCACCACCCTCACCCCGCTGACCACCGCCGACGCCGAGGCCCTGATCTCGGCCGCCCGCGCCGCCGCCGAGACGGCCGGGGTCGCGGTCAGCGTCACCGTCCTCGACGCCGGCGGTCATCTGCTGGCCTTCCGCCGCGACGACCGCGCCGTGCTGATCTCCGGCGAGACCAGCACCCGCAAGGCCTACACCGCCCTCCAGCTGAACGCCCCGACCGCCGACCTGGTCGACCTCGTCAAGCCCGACGGCCCCTTCCACTCCCTGCCGACCGCGCTCGACCGGCCGCTGCTGTTCATCGGCGGCGGCCTGCCGATCCACCGCGACGGCCGCCTGATCGGCGCGATCGGCCTCGGCGGCGGCGCCCCCGAGCAGGACCACGGCTTCGCCACCGCCGCGCTGGAGGAACTCCCCCGCTGACCCCGCGGTTCGCGGGGCCCAGGTCAGCGCGCGGTCCGCACGCTCCTCGCCGCGGCGGCCATCTCCGTCAGGACGTCGTCCACCGGTGTCGCCACGACGCCGAGGATCTCGACCGTCGAGGAGGCGTCGAGCACGTTGGGCCGGTCGTACAGGTACAGCATCTCGGGGAACTCGGCCATGATCGAGTCGGTGCGCCCGATCTCCGCCAGCTCGCGCAGGGACATGCGCCCCAGCCGCGGCGCGGGCGCCTGGGCGGCTCCGGCCAGGCGCCGGGCGAGCCCGCGCACCGGAAGCTCGCTGGTGGAGGGCACGTGCCAGGCCCGTCCCCAGGACGCCTCGTTCCCCGCGGCGGCGACGAGCGTGCGGGCCGTGTCGACGGTGTAGGACCAGCTGTGCGGCGCGTCCAGATCACCGGGATAGGAGACCGGCGCGCCGGCCAGCACCTGCGCCCCGACCATGAGCGTGAACGGCGAGTACGCGCCGGCGCCGAGGAAGTCGGCGGCCCTGACCTCGGTCACCCGCACCCGGCCCGCCTGGTGGGCGGCGAGGGCGTCCTGCCACATCCGCGCCCGGACCTGCCCCTTGCGGCTGGTCGGCGCCATCGGCGCCCCGTCGGCGACGGGCCCCTCGACCGGCCCGTACCCGTAGGTGTTGCCCAGCATGACGTAATCGGCGCCGCTGCGCCCGGCGGCGGCCAGCAACGCGGCGGCCAGCGGCGGCCACTCGGCCGGCCAGCGATCGTAGGGCGGCATCGCGCAGTTGAACAGGACGGCGGCTCCCTCGGCCAGCTCCGCCAGCCGGTCGGCGTCACCGGCGTCGGCGGGCACGCGTTCGATCCGGGGATGGACCGGGCCACTGCCGCTCCGGGTGACCAGGCGGACCTGCTGCCCGGATTCGGCCAGCAACCGGGCGGTGGCCGATCCGGTGGCTCCGGCGCCGACGACGACATGAAAAGACACGATCTTCTCCAAGGACAGGGGACAGTGACACCGGTTGTCCACCCTGTACCGCCGGCGATCAGTACGATAGTGGCCCGAATGCCAAGTATCTGGAGGTTCGGGCCATGCACCGGGTGGCCGTCATCGCCGTCCCGCCGGCCACGACGTTCGACCTGTCCATTCCGGAGCTGGTGCTCGGCGAGATGACCGTGGACGGCCGGCCCGGCTACGACGTCCGGATCTGCACCGCCGACCCCGGCCCCGTCGCCACCGGCGGCAGCCTCCACGTCACCGTCACGCACGGGCTGGAGATCGTCGAGGACGCCGACACCGTCATCGTCACCGGAACGGGCGCCCGCGACGACGTCGACCCCCGGGTCCTGCGGGCCCTGCGCCGGGCGGCCGAGACCGGCAGGCGCGTCGCCTCGATCTGCACCGGGGCCTTCGTCCTGGCCCGGGCGGGGTTGCTGGAGGGCCGCAGCGCCACCACGTACTGGGCCAGGTCGGAGGAGTTCCGCCGCCGCTTCCCGACCGTCGACCTGCGTCCTGACGTGCTCTACGTCGAGGACGGCAACATCTGGACCTCCGCCGGCCTGTCGGCCGGCATCGACCTGTGCCTGCACATGGTGCGCGGCGACTACGGCGCCGCCGCGGCCAACGCCGTCGCCAGGCTGGTCGTGGCCGCGCCGGTGCGTCCCGGCGGGCAGGCCCAGTTCATCGCCTCGCCGCTGCCGCCCGAGACCGGGCTCTCCCTCGCCGCCACCCGGGCATGGGCGCTGGAGCGGCTGCACGAGCCCCTCACCCGGGCCGACCTGGCCGCCCACGCCCGCACCAGCGTGCGCACGCTGACCCGCCGCTTCCACGCCGAGACCGGCCACAGCCCGCTGCAATGGCTGCTCCACCAGCGGGTGGAGCAGGCCAGGGAACTGCTGGAGAGCACGGACCTGCCCATGGGCCAGGTGGCCCAGCTCAGCGGCCTGGTCACCACAGACTCGCTGCGCCAGCACATCTCCCACCGCACCGGCCTCACGCCCACCGCCTACCGGGCGGCCTTCACCCGCGGAACCACGTCCGGCGCGCCCGACGTATTGCACCAATCGATGCAAAACCGGTAGCGTGCCCGTATGGCGAGGCCGAGATCGTTCGACGAGGACCGCGCCCTGGACACCGCGATGCGCACGTTCTGGGCGAACGGCTACGAGTCCACCTCCACCCGAGACCTGTGCGAGGCGCTCGGCCTCGACCGCAGCAGCGTGTACAACGCCTTCACCAACAAGCGCGAGCTGTTCAAGCGCGCCCTGACCCGATACATGGACGCCACGACCGCCGACCAGCTGCGCATCCTCGACGATCAGGAGCTGCCGGCGATCGAGCGCGTCCGCGCGCTGTTCGCCAGGATCCTGCGGACCGAGGCGGAGAACCGGCGCGACGGCCACGGCCTCGGCTGCCTGACCGTCAACACCACGATGGAGCTCGCCGGCCGCGACCCGGAGATCGCCCTGATGCTCGCCCGCGACGCCGAGCGCCGGGCCGCCGGCCTGAGCGCGGTCATCAGGAGCGGGCAGCGCGACGGCGACATCGGCTCCACCCGCGACCCCGCCGAGCTCGCCCGGTTCGTCAACGCCGTGATCGCCGGGATCCGGGTGGCCGCGCAGGGCGGCGCCGACGACGCCACCATCGAGGCCATCGCCGCCACGGCCATGGACGCCCTGAGCTGACCGCTGTTCTTTCGTGCCCGAGTTCTACACCGATCGATGCAAAAAGGAGCCCCCTTGCCCAGAGCCGTCTATGTCCTGGCCGTCGGCATCTTCGCGATGGTGACCAGCGAGTTCGCCGTCGGCGGCCTGATGCCCCAGATGGCGGGCGGGCTCGGCGTGACCATCTCGCAGATCGGCTACCTGATCACCGCCTTCGCGGTGGCCATGTCGGCGGGCGGCCCGCTGATGACCGTCGCCCTGGTGCGGATCCGCCCCAAACCCGCACTCATGCTGCTGTTCGCCGTCTTCCTGGCAGGCAACGTGCTGGCGGCCGTCGCGCCCTCCTACGGGGTCATGATGGTCGCGCGCGTGATCACCGGCATCGCCTCCCAGGCGTTCTTCGGCGTCGCCATCTCGGTGGCCGTCCAGCTGAGCCGCCCGGAGGTGCGCGGCCGGGCCCTGGCCGTCGTCCTGAACGGGCTGATGCTCGGCACCCTGCTCGGGCTGCCGCTGTCCACCCTGATCGGCGGGCAGTTCGGCTGGCGCGCCGCCTTCTGGGCCGTCGGCGTCCTGACCGTCCTCGCCGCGCTCGCCACGACGGCGGGCGTTCCCGCCCTCGGCGGCGCCGGCGGCGACGGCGACTTCCGGCAGGAGATGGCCGTCTTCAGGAACGGCCGGCTGTGGCTGGCGCTGTCGACCAGCACCCTCATCATCGGCGCGACGTTCGCCGCCTTCAGCTACCTCAGCCCGATCCTCACCCAGGTCACCGGGTTCCCCTCCGGAGCCGTCCCGCTGCTGCTGGTCGCGTACGGCGCGGCCACCGTGGTCGGCAACCACGTCGTCGGACGCCTGGCCGACCGGCACACCGTCCGCGTCCTGCTGTCCGGGCTGGTCCTCAACACGATCTTCCTGGCCGGGTTCGCGCTGTTCGCCCATCTGAGCGTGCCCACGGTGATCGCCATGCTGGGCGTCGGGCTGGTCGGCGTGACCATGAACCCGGCGATGGCCGTACGCGTCCAGCGCGTCGGCAACCCGGGGCCGCTGGTCAACACCGTCCACGCCTCCTTCATCACCCTCGGAGTGATCGTCGGCTCGTCGGTCGGCGGGCTGGTCATCGACGGCTTCGGGCTGCGCGCTCCCCTCTGGCTGGGCGCCGGGCTGGCCGTGCTCGGAGTGGTGTCCCTGCTGCCCGAGCTCGGCCGCCGTACCGGGGCGCGGTCATCGGCGCCGGGCCGCCTCGACCCCTGCCTGGCCTCGCCCGCCGGACAGGAGCGACCCTAGGAGAACCAGCTTCCGCCGAGCTCCTGGACGGCCTTGCTGCCCTTGGGCACCAGCACCGCCTCGCTCAGCACGTTGTTGACGCTCTTGGCGTCGTTGAGCAGGGCGAACAGGAAGAACATGCCGCCACTCGCCGTACGGAAGCCGAAGACGGAGCCGCGGCCGGCGAACCCGACGTACATCCCCTTGTTGACCTGGGGGAACGCCTTGCGGCTGTAGCTGTCCTTGGCCAGGCGGTAGCCGGAGTCGCCCTCCTTCTTCCTGTCCCCGTTCCAGAAGTTGCGGTACTCCTCGGCCACGGCGGCCGCCATCGCGTCGTCCATGTCCGTGATGTAGCCGTCGGCGTCGAGCAGCGGCTTGGGCATCTGCTGTCCCCAGTGCAGCGGGGTCGCGACGGCCAGCCGGAAGGACTGCCCGGGAGAGCGCAGGAACGCCAGCACGTGCGGGCGGCTGTGGCCCTTGGTGTCCCGGTAGGTCGCCTTCGCGATGAACCAGTCCCCGGCCGGTGGCTGCCGCTCCGGCCTGGGCACATAGATCGTCGGGGTGCCCGTCGGGTTGATCGGTTTGTGCGCCGGCTTCCATCCGAAACCTTCACGGCTGCGTTCCAGGACGCCCTCGTACAGGGCGCCTTCGACGAACAGCGCGTCGAGCCGGGCGTTCGACCGCCACCACTTGCGCTTCTTGATCGCCGCGTTGTACGCGGCCACCCACGTGCGCATGGCCGTCCGGGCCTGGGCGACGGTCAGGGCCCGCGTGGTCCCCGAGGGAGCGGGGGTGGCGCTCGCGGACGGCGTGGCGTCCGGCGACTGAGACGGAGACTGAGACGGAGACGGCGAGGTGGCGGGCGAGGCGGCCCGGCTCGGCGGCGGCGGGTCGGCGGGGCGATAGGGCAGTCCCGGGATCGCGCCGCAGCCGGCCAGGCTCAGCACGAGAGCCACGATCAGCGGTAGTACGCGCACCGACAACTCCCCCAAGACAACGCAAAGACCCGACAAACAAGAACATATCGGATGCGTCCCGCCGCGCCGGCATCCCCGCAGCTCAGCAGGCACGCGCGCGAACCGGCACCCGTGGACCGGCTCTGTGGACCGGCTCTGTGGACCGGCTCTGTGGACCGGCTCTGTGGACCGGCGGACCATACACTGCCGGTCATGCCACCCAGGCGCAGGCGCAGCCCTGCGGAATCACGTGCCGAGCTGCTGGCCGCCGCGGCCGAGCTGATCAGGGAACGAGGTCCGGACAACGTCAGCCTGCGGCAGATCGCCGAGGCCGCCGGGGTCGCCCACGGGCTCGTCTCCCACTATTTCGGCACGTACGCCGTCCTGGTCCGGGAGGTGCTGCGGGCCGAGAACGACCGGATCGAGGCCCGCGTACGCGAGCGCATCCAGGCCGAGGACGGCGTGCCCACCGCGGCGGGAATGATGGACGTGCTCTTCGACACCCTGGCCGACGAACGTTATCTGCGCCTGTTCGTCTGGACCGAGATGCACGCCGACTACCGGGGCGCCGCGCGGCCGGAGCTGGTGGAGCTGATCGACACGATGGAGGCCGGGATCCGCGCCGCGCTCGCCGGACGGCCCGCGCCCAGCCGGTCGCGCATCGAGGCGGTCGTCCTGGTGGGCCTGTCGGCCGCGTACGGGTTCGCGATCGGCGGCCGGTCGTGGCTGGCGGGCCTGGGCCACGATCCCGACGACCCGGCCCGCGAGGCGGAGTTCCGCGTCCAGCTCGCGCGGATGATGGGCGCCCACATGGTGGAGGAGTCCGGGCTGGAGCCGCCCGGCTGACTTGTTCTCCACTTGGAGAATAGGATGGTCCCGTCACTTCGACCACACGGACAGGACCGCCCATGCCCGAGCACCCCGACCTCATCCCCGCCCGGCCGGTACGCCCCTCCGACGAGGACCGCGAGCAGGCGGCCCGGCGACTCCAGGAGGCCGCCGCCGCGGGCCGGATCGAGCTGGCCGAGCTGGACCAGCGGCTCGGCGAGATCTACACGGCCCGCACCCAGGGCGAGCTCGCGCACGCGGGCCGCGACCTGCCCGAACCGGCCCGGACGGACTCACTGGTGGTCCGGGACGAGCCCCACTCGCGCTTCGCCTTCAGCGTGTTCGGCTGGTTCAGCCGCAAGGGCCGCTGGATCGCCCCGCGCGTGTTCACCTCCCTGTCGGTCTTCGGCGGCGGCGAGATCGACCTGCGCGACGCCCGCTTCGCCGGCCGGGAGATCCGGGTCCGCGCCTTCGCCCTGTGGGGGTACACCGAGGTCGTGGTCCCCGACGACGTCGAGGTGGAGGTCAAGGGCCTCGGGCTGTTCGGCGCGTTCGACCGGAGCGCCGACAACAGGAGGCAGGGAGCGCCGCGGGTCGTCGTCAGCGGCCTGGCCCTGTTCGGCGGCGTCGGAACGAAGACCAAGCGGCCCGCCGCCAGGTGAACCGCCGTTCGCCGGTCAGAGGCCGCCGGCGACGTCCGCGTCGAGCAGGTGCCCGACCCGGCCGTCGAACTGCCCACCGACGCGCTGGTCCGCGTCACCGCGTCCTGCATCTGCGGCAGCGACCTGTGGCCCTACGGCTCGATGAAGCCGGAGGAGAGCCCCGCCCGGATGGGTCACGAGTTCATCGGCGTCGTCGAGGACATCGGCTCCCAGGTGACCACCCTCGCCCGGGGCGACCTGGTCGTGGCGCCGTTCGCCATCTCCGACAACACCTGCCGGTTCTGCCGCGAGGGCCTGCACACCTCCTGCGCCGACCCGCAGGCCGGCTTCTGGGACGCCGAACCGGACGAGGGCGGCCAGGCCGAGGCCGTGCGCGTCCCGCTGGCCGACGGCACCCTGGTCAAGCTGCCCGTCGAAGCCGGCTCGGCGCTCATGCCGTCCCTGCTGACACTCGCGGACGTGCTCGGCACCGGCCACCGCGCCGCCGTGGCCGGCGGCGTGGGCCGGCGCACCCGCGTCACCGTCATCGGCGACGGCGCCGTCGGCCTGCCGGCCGTGCTGTCGGCCAGGCGCCTGGGCGCCGAGCAGATCATCCTCATGGGACGTCACCAGGCCCGCACCGACCTCGGCCGCGAGTTCGGCGCCACCGACGTCGTGGCCGCCCGCGGCGCGGAGGGCATCGAGCAGGTACGCGACCTCGCCGGCGGCGACGGCACCCACGTCGTCCTGGAGGCCGTCGGCACCATGCCCGCCTACCGGCAGGCACTCGGGGTCGTCCGGCCGGGCGGCGTCATCAGCCGCGTCGGCGTCCCGCAGTACGACGACGCGCCGATCGGCATGGGCAGCCTGTTCCGCCACAACCTGCGGCTGGCCGGCGGCCCGGCCCCGGTCCGGGCCTACATCGAGGAGCTGGTGCCCGACATCCTCAACGGCGTCATCGAACCCGGCAAGGTCTTCGACGCCACCACCGACCTCGACGGCGTCCCGGCCGGCTACCGGGACATGGCCGACCGCAAAAGCCTCAAAGTCCTCATCAAGCTCTGACCTGTCGAAGCTCACCCGAGGCGCCGGCCACGCCGGAACACCACCCGCGGGCGAAGCCGCTGCCAAGCGGGAGGAAGGAAACAACCCCGCGAGGAACGATCCTCAGCCCGCCAGGCCACCCCGCCCGTCCCTCCCCCGCGCACGGTCGCCATACTGCAGAAGGCGCACGGTGAAGAGCCCCCTGGTGGCCTGAGCACAGACCACCAGGGCACCTCCCGCCGACCCGGTGCTCCGGAGCCGCCGTCGGCCCGGAGCACCCGCGCCCACGACATCCCCGACGTCGAAAGGCCCTGATGACAGCCGACCAGCCCATCTGCTGCCCCACCTGCAAGGGGGTCCTCCCCGGCCGGCAGCCCAGCGACTACACGGCCGCCCGCGGACGCCTCGTCGTCGTCAACGGCTACTGCCAGGGCCACTGCCCGGCCCCCGAACAGCGGCCCCGCCTCCAGACCCCCGCGGAACACCCCGCACCCGCCGAGCACGGCACCCGGCAGCCGCTGAACGTCCCGGCGCCGGCACTCTGACCCCGGCACCCGAGACCGGGCCGCCGCCGCTCAGTCAAGGAGCTCCACGTACCCGTCGGTCCCGTGAACGCGGATCCGCTGCCCGTCCCGGATCAGCCGGGTGGCCCCCTCCACCCCCACCACCGCCGGCAGCCCGTACTCCCGCGCGATCACCGCTCCATGCGTCATCAGGCCGCCCACCTCCGTCACCAGCCCGGCGATGCCCACGAACAACGGGGTCCAGCTCGGGTCGGTGAAGGCGGTGACCAGGATGTCACCCGCCGCCAGATCGGCCCGCGCCATGTCCAGCACCACCCGGGCACGTCCCTCGACGGTTCCCGCCGACACCGCCAGACCGGCCAGCGCCCCCGGCGGCACGTCCTCGCGCTGGTACCGGCCGGCGAGCACCTCGCCGTCCGACGTGAGCACGCGCGGCGGGCGCAGCGTCTCGTGCCACCGGAAGTCCTCCCGACGCCGCAGGACGAGCTCGCCGTCCGCCTCGCCCGTGCGCACGACCTCCTGCAGCTCCTGGAACCGCAGGAAGAAAATGTCCTCCCGGTCCCGCAACACGCCCGCCCGGACGAGCCGATCGGCCTCCCGCCACAACGCCTGCTTGTAGGCCAGGTAACGGCAGACCATGCCGTACTTGGGGAACTCCCGATAGCCCGCGAACGTGCGCACCCGGGCGATCATCCGCTCGGTCTCCGCCGCCTTCCGCTCCCCGTCGGGCAGGGCCCGCAGGCGCGCCAGCACCTCCCGCTCCTTGCGCAGGGCCTCCTGACGTCCCTGCTCGAAACGCCGCGCACCGGCACCCGCCTCGAAATTCCGGACATTGCCGAGAATCACCGGAACGAGCATGGCGGGCCGCTCACTCCAGCGCGTCCGGGTGATGTCGATCTCCCCCGCGCAACGCATGCCGTACTGCTCCAGGAAGCCCCGGACGGCCTCGGCGGCCTCCCGGCCGCCGGGCAGCTCGCCCAGCTCCTCCAGGAAAGCGTCGCCCTCCCGCTCCTCCGCCGCCACCCGCCGCAGGAACGCCACCACCTCCGCGCGCGGACGGATCACGTCCGCCACGTCCAGCAGCGCCAGCCCCATCTCCGACGTCACGTTGTGCGGGACGGACTGCGTCAGCACATCGGCCGCGTTCCGCTCCCCCAGCCACTCCTCCAGATGATCGTTCAGCCACCAGGCCGCCTCCATCCCCGCCATGATCGCCTGGAAGCTCCGCGGGCCGAACAGCAGACGCCGCAGCTCCGCGATGTCCGCCAGGATGAACTCGAACAGCTCCGGCCCGGACAGCTCCTCGATGCGGCGCCGCAACGCGGCCACCGACTCCCGGCCGTCCCGGACGAGCTCGGCGACCAGCTCCGGATCGGTCTCGATCGGCGCGGGCGGAGCAGCCGCGGGTGCGACACCCGACTCCTCCTCCGGCACCGCGCGGATGAAGTCGCCACGATCCACCACCGTCTGCAACGCGTCCCGGATGAGCGGATCGGACTTCCCCAGCGTCCCGATGAGGTTCGCCCGGCCCGCCGCCGTCGCCAGGACCGGGGCCACGTCCACGAACAGCCGCCCGCCCGCCTCCGCCATCGGCCGCGACGTCGTCAGCTGCCAGAAGGACAACCCCAGCGGCTTCATCGCGTCGGTCATCATCTGCTGATGCCCCACGGAGACATAGACGTGGTTGTCCTGGTCGTCGGCGACCGGAATGGGGAACAACGTCGTGATCGGCCGGCTCTGGACGACATGGAACTCCTCACCGGCCAGACACCACTCGATGTCCTGCGGCCGGCCGAACCACGCCTCGATCCGCCGCCCCAACCCCACCAGACGAACCGCCTGCTCATCGGTCAGAGCCCGCCGGACCGACCGCTCGGCCTCGACCGGCCCCTCCTCGGTGCCGCCCGCCGGCGACGGCCGCACCACCCGCGCCTTGGCCCCCACCGACACGTCCACGACCCGGTCGTCCCGCACCGTGTAGACGTCCCCCGCGACCACGCCCGAGACCAGCGCCTCGCCCAGCCCCCACACCGCCTCCACGACGGCGGCCTTCCGGTCCGACGTCACCGGATCGGCGGTGAACAGGACCCCCGCCGCCTCCGGGAACACCATCCGCTGCACGACCACCGCCATCCGCACCCCACTGTGATCGAACCCGTTGCGACGCCGATAGACCACCGCCCGCTCCGTGAACAGCGACGCCCAGCACCGCCGCACGTGCCGGAGCACCTCCGCCGGCCCCACGACGTTCAGGTACGAATCCTGCTGCCCGGCGAAGGACGCCGTCGGCAGGTCCTCGGCCGTCGCGCTCGACCGCACCGCGCAGGCGGCCTGCTCGCCGAGCCGGGCCAGCGACTCCCCGATCGCCGCCACCACGTCGTCGGGCACCGCCGCGCCCTCGACGACGGCGCGGATCTCCGCGCTCAGCGCGCGGACCGCCGCACGGTCGTCCGGGTCCACCTTCGACAGCAGGTCGAGCTGGGCGTCGAACGACGGCACCGCGGACACCACCCGCTGGAAGGCGTCGGTCGTGACGCAGAAGCCATCCGGCACGCGGACGCCGTCGATCCGCGAGAGCTCGCCCAGGGCGACGCCCTTCCCGCCGACGTCCGCGAGGTTCGCCGCGTTGATCTGCCCGAACTCCAGCACGTAACCCAATTCCGTCGCTCCATCCTTCGTCGGGGTTGGTTCGCAACGGGCAGTATGAACGACTTTTCGAGGTCTCATGAGGGGCGGGGATCCGCTATAAAGTGAAAGTGAGGGGACGTTTCCCCAGCATCGCGCCCAACCGCCGATCCCGGCTGGTCCGACGGGCCGTTCGATCCAAGATCATATTTGCGCCCGGGCATCGCCTTTACTTCGTAGATTAATAGTAGCGCGCCGGGACGAGACGGTGGCGACACGCCCTAGCGCGCGCAATCACCAAAAAGCCGATAAGGCTACCCCCATCCGGGACGTCCTCCCCCCACCATCACCCAGAGACATGAAAAACTAGCGTCCGGGATACGGAAGCACAGCGCCCTCGAAGCCGGAGTCGCAAATCCCCATATAACCGGAAATATCCCCAGCTTCCCGGCGCTCCCCGCGCGCGACGGGTCCGGGAATCGCACGAGTTCTCCGCCTTTGTCACCCCGCGAGGCTTTCTGGCGAATTATTCCAAATGCGGGATTTTGCGTTTCCCTCGCCGCCAAAGAGCTGGTCACCCACGCGTCAGGTTCCGTTATAGAGTCTGCACCCGGACCCCGCCGAAGAAAGGTGACAGGCATGCAAGACGCGGCCATCGACCGAGTAAAACTCATCTTCACCCTGTTCGACGCCGACGGCACCGGTTACCTTGAGGCCGAAGACTTCGACCGTATGGCCAACCGTGTATTGGCGGCGTCCCCTCGTTCCACGGAAGCCGCCAAGAGCGCGATCAGCGACGCTTTCCGCCGTTACTGGACAACTCTTGTCGAGGAACTCGATTCGGACAAAGACGGCCGCATCAGCTTCGAGGAGTACAGCGCGTGCGTCCTGTCCCCCGAACGCTTCGACGACGCGCTGACCGACTTCGCCGAGGCGCTGGCCGAGCTGGGTGACCCCGACGGCGACGGCCTCATCCACCGCACCGATTTCATGGCGCTCATGACCGCCATCGGCTTCAAGCGGCGCAACGTCAACACCCTGTTCGACGCGTTCGGCCCCTCCCAGGACGACCAGGTCAAGGTCCCGGTCTGGGCCGAGGGCATCAAGGAGTACTACAGCCCCGAGAAGGCGGACATCGCGGGCGACCTCCTGCTCGGAGAGTCCAGCTGACGGCCGCCACGAGCCGGCGCGTCCGGCCTTCGACGACGAAAAGGGAGCAGTAGTGGAACCAGTCATCGGACTTGCCATCGGCCAGGGGACGGGCCCCGAGCTCGCGGCCGTCTTCGAGCGGGTGCTGGCCGGGATCGCCGACGCCTGCGGCACGAAGGTGGCCCTCACCCGCTCTGAGCGGATCTATCACTCCTACGTGTCCTTGAAGGCCGGCGCGGAGGCCGAGGAGATCCGCGAGAGCACGCGGCAGGACGCCGACCACTACGCGCACTTCTGCCGCTCGCTGGCGGCCGCCGGCGTCCCCGCCGTCTTCCGTACGGCGATCAACGCCCAGTCGCTCTACCTGGTCCGCCAGCGCCTGCAGGCGGTGAAGGTCGACGCCATCACCACGGCCGGGGCGTCGCTGCTGCTGGTCAGAGACCAGGCCCAGGGCTTCTACACCGGCGAGAACGTGCACCTTCCCGGCGCGCTCGTCCGCACGATGACCTTCAGCAGGGAGATCACCGAGAAGGTCATCGCGCTGGCCGTGCGCCGGGCGCGCCAGGAGTGGCCCGACGGCCGCATCGACGAGATCGTCATGGCCTACAAGTTCCACCTGCTCGACGGCGCGCTCGACGAGTGGGTGGCCGAGAGCGCCGCCCGCCACGGCGTGCAGATCAGCCTGTTCCAGCCCGACACCGTCAACCGCAACCTCATCGAACGCGGCCCCCGCCCCCGCACGGTGATCATCGCGGGCAACGAATGGGCCGACATCATGCACGTGGTGCTGCTCGACCGCTTCGGCTCCGAGCGGCAGGAGAACCGCTGCACCGAGAACGTCTACCTGCATCCCGACGCGCGCGGCCTGGTCGAGTACCAGACCGTGCACGGCTCCGCCGACGACCTGGCGGGCACCGGGAGGGTCAACCCGGTGGCCACCGTCCGGGCCGCGGCGGCCATCGCCGAGCGGCACGCGGGGTGCGCCGGAGCGGTGCGGATGGTCGAACGCGCCCTGATGACGCTCGACCGGCACGGCGTCGCCACCCCTGACGCCGGCGGACGCCACTCCACCACCGGCGTGGTCGACGCCCTCCTCGACGCCCTGGAGCCCGTGGCCCGGCCGGTATCGATGGCGGACTCATGACCGACGAGCAGCCACAGCCCCAGAAGGAACGTTCCATTCTGGTCGGCGGGGAACACCAGGAACGTGCCGCCGGCGTGATCACCGAGGAGCACCCGCCCGTCCAGGAAGGTGCTGGCCCGGCCGCCGAGGAGCGCCCGCCCGTCACCGAGCGTGCGGCTCTGGTCGTCGTCGATCTGCAGAACGACTTCTGTACCGGCTCCACCGCCCGTGCTCGTTACGCCGGGGACCCGGCGGCTCTGGAGACGGCCGCGGCCAACACGGCCAGAGCCCTCGCATCGGCGCGAGCCCGCGGCATGGACGTGGTGTTCGTCCGGTTCGTCGGTGACGCCGAGCATCAGGGGCCGAGCTGGCGGCGGCGCGACCTCGCCCAGGGCAAACCCCTCAAATGCCTCGAAGGCACCTGGGGCGCGCAGTTCCACAAGGTCGAGCCCGCACCCGGGGAGCCGGTCTTCACCAAGTGGGCCTGCTTCGACGCCTTCCTCAGCGAGGGCTTCGAGCGGCACCTGCGCGGGCGCGGCATCGTCCGCCTGGTGTTCGCCGGCCTGTACACCGACGTCTGCGTGGACAGCACCGCCCGCACCGCGTTCCAGAAGGGCTTCCACATCACGGTGCTGACCGACTGCACCGCCAGCCGCTACCTGCCCGACTCGGAGATCCTGCGCTTCATGGCCGCCCTCTACGGCGCCCATCTCAGCTCCCACGACGTCCCCGGCTCGTGGATCCCGGAACAGGAGACCGCCGCGGTGTCAGCGGACGGTCGACCGGCCCGAGAGGAGCGCACGTGCCGGACAACCGACAGCTCGAAATCGACAGCGGCGTCGGCCTGACCGCGCTCATGGTCGCCGCCGCGCGGGCGATCGAGACCCACCGCCCCGACTCCCTGGCCGCCGACCCCTACGCCGAGCACTTCGTCCGCGCCTCCGCCGCCTCGGCCGCCTGGCCGACCCGTCCGCAGGACGTGCCCGGCGGCGACGCCAACCCTCTGTGGGGCAGGCTCGGGCGCTACTTCGGTCTGCGTACCCGGGTCCTCGACGACTTCCTGCTGCGCGCGGCCAAGGCGGGCATCCGGCAGGTCGTCCTGCTCGGCGCGGGGCTCGACAGCCGGGCTCTGCGGCTCGGCTGGCCTCGGGGACAGGTCGTGTACGAGATCGACCGGCCGGGTGTGCTGGCGTTCAAGGAGCACGTGCTCGCCTCGCTCGCCGTCGAGCCGCCTTTCCCGGTTCGGAGCGTCCCGGCGGCACGGCGTCGGGTGGTCGCGGCCGACGTGGGCGACGACTGGGGCGGCGCGCTGCTGGGCGCGGGCTTCGACGCGAACGCGCCGACCGCCTGGCTGGCCGAAGGGCTGCTGCTCTACCTGGATCCGGAGGTCGAACGGCGGCTTCAGCGGACCATCGACGTCCTGAGCGCCGAGGGGAGCGTCCTGGCGTTCGAGGCGAAGCTCGGGCTGGGGTCGCCGGCGGTCCGCGCCAACCCGGTCTACGCGGCGACCAAGGCGCAGATCGGCGTGGATCTGCTCGCGTTGTTCGACCGGAAGCCGCGTCCTGACTCCATCGGACTGCTGAGGGGGCGGGGCTGGTCCGCCACCGTCCGTACGCCCTTCGACTTCACCCGTCAGCACGGTCGCGGCCCCCTCCCCGAACCGGACGACGCCTTGGCCACCAACCGCTGGGTGTTCGCCGACAAACCACGACAGAGCCACGTCTTGGGCGTCTCCGTCCCCACGTTCCGCGACTGCTGACGGCCGGCTCCCGGGCCGGCCGCGAAGAGACGGCGAGACCCCCTCGGCTGCCCCGACCGGTCGCGACCCGCGAACGGTCGGAGAGCGGGGCGGCCCAGGTGGCGGGGCCGCGAATGGTGCCATGTATGGCTTTCGGGGCGCTGGTTCGGCTCGGGGCCGGGGCGCTGGTTCGGCTCGGTGGCGGGGCTTGGTGGTTGGTGTCTGGGGGCGGGTGTGGGGGTTGGTGTCTGGGGGCGGTTGATGGTCGGGGTGGTTCTCAGGCGGTGGGGGCGTGTTCTCGTGCTGAGATCAGGATGTCCAGGATTGCGAGGGTTTCGGCCCATGGCACTGGGTTCGGGGCGCCGTTCACCATGCTGAGGAACGCCTCCATCGTCCGGACGTATCCCAGGTTGTGGACCGGGTCGGGGCCGCTTTCGATCACGATCGACTCGCTGCCGTGCCGGCCGTGGAGGGTCACCATGTAGGCGTTGTCGTCCGAGACGCCCAGGATCTCGACCGTTCCGACTATCCCGTTCGCCCACTGCAGTGCCAGGACGCCGGTGTCCTCGGAGCTGAGTGTCCGGTAGTGGCGTCTGGTTCCGGCCGCCCCGACCAGGCGCACGTCCGGGCCCAGCAGGGCGACCAGCGGCTCGACGCCGTGGATGCCCATGGTCACCATCGTCCCGCCGCCCTCGCCGGGAGTGTCCTGCCAGGCGTTGTAGCCGTCGGCCCACTGGCCCACGTCGTGCCGGACCGTCGCCCGTACCGACAGCACGTCCTGCGCGTCGGCGCGGACCTCGGCGAAGGCGGGCGCGAAACGCAGCACCGAGCCCGACATCACCCGATCGTGCACCGGCAGCCGGCGCAGGGCGTCGAGCTGCTCCCTGGTCGCGGCGGCGGGCTTGTTCACGAAACACGGCACGCCGGTCTCCAGCACCTGGCCGAGAGCGGCGGGCACGTGCGGGTTGGGCAGCGTCAGCACGACGCCGTCCGGGTTTCCCGCCAGCAGCTCGTCGAGGTCGCCCGCCGCCTTCGCCTCGGGATGCTCCTCGGTGAAGCGCCGCAGCCGCTCGGCGTCGGGCTCCCAGACGGTCAGCTCGGCGTGGCGGGCCAGGGTGCGGGCGTCGGTGTACGGATGGCTGGTGGCGAGCCCGGCGAGCGCAATGCGCACAGCTTTCCTCCAAAAGGCCGATATTTCAGGAAATGATCCACATCATGTCAGGACCACGGGAACCGCCCCGGTCCCCTCAGGGGCGAACCCTTTCCAGGGGCACTAGGGCAACCCCATTCCTGGTCCCCAGCAGCGAAGTCATTCCTTAAGCACAAGGACCGGTCCCCAGGAGCTGAGCCGCTCCTCGGTCTCCAGTTCGCGAGCGGCCGTGGAGACGGCGGGCCAGGGGCGCGCAGCAGGGCCACCCGTAGCTTGTGGTTTCCGGTCGTGGTCCATGAGGGTGCTGCCCGACGTGGACGGACAGTTAAGGCCGGCCGTCCTGGGCTCCGGTGCGGGCGTCATCGTCTTGAGTGAGGTGCAGGGCCGCTATGAGGCCCCTGGTGAAAACTCGGTGGACCAGACGGACGGTCGCTGCGAGCATGGCCGGTGATGTACCGAGCGTAGGAACACGTCGATCACCGGCAGGGGGACGGCCCAGGAGCCGTCGCCCCCTTGTCGGCAGCTCTCTGACTCTTCCCTCAGACGATCGACGTACGGGCGCCCGAGCGCGCCCGGAGAAGGACTTTCCATGGACATCCATGAGTACGCCAGGTACGACGCCACCGGCCTCAGCAACCTGATCAGGACGGGCGAGACCGACGCCGGCGAGGTCGAGGCGGCGGCCCGCCAGGCGCTGGCGCAGGTCGACGAACACGTGAACGGCCTGGCGCTGCCGGTGTTCTCGCCGGCGCTCGACCACGCAGCCGACGGCCCCTTCGCGGGGGTGCCGTTCCTCATCAAGGATCACGGGCCGGTGGCCGAAGGGGTGCCGTTCACGCTGGGCAGCCGGGCCTATCCCGGCGTCCTCGCCCGGCGCGACACCGACCTGATGACGCGGTTCCGCGCCGCCGGACTGGTCACGCTGGGCCTGACCGCGGTGCCCGAGCTGTGCGTCAGCTTCACCACCGAGCCCGTGCGCTACGGGCCCGTACGCAACCCCTGGGACCTGGGCCGCACCGCGGGCGGGTCGAGCGGCGGCGCCGCGGCGCTGGTGGCGGCCGGTGCTGTGCCGGTCGCGCACGCCAGCGACGGCGCCGGCTCGACCCGCATCCCGGCCGCCTGCTGCGGGCTGGTCGGGCTCAAGCTGAGCCGTGGGCGCGGCCCCTGCGGCCCGGACGCCGGCGAACTGGTGCTCGGCATGGCGGACGAGTTCGTGCTCACGCGCACGGTCCGCGACGCCGCGGGCCTGCTGGACGCGGTCCACGGGCCGGGGATCGGCGACAAGTACACCGCGCCTCCCCCGCGCGGGCCGTACGCGCGGGAGCTCGTGACGGATCCGGGCCGGTTGCGGGTCGCGCTGACCACCACCTCCTGGATGGGCACGGACGTGGACCCGGAGGTCGCCGCGGCGGCGGTCGCGACGGCCCGCGTGCTGGAGCAGGCGGGGCACGTCGTGGAGGAGGCGAGCCCCGCGGTCGACCGGGAGGACGCCATGAGGGCGTGGATCATCGAGGCCGTCGGGGTCGCCTCCCCGTGCCTGCTCGCGCCACGGCAGCCCGACGAGGCCAGGATGGAGGCGGTCTCGCGGGAGTTCCTGAAGGCGGCCAGGCAGGCCACCGCGCTGGACATGCTGGCCGCCTTCGACGCCCAGAACCGGATCACCCGTTCGGCGGCGGCCTTCTTCGCCGGGTACGACCTGCTCGTCACGCCCACCCTGGGCCGTCTGCCGGTGCCGCACGGCACGTTGCGGTACGACGATCCCGGTCAGACACTGCGGGGATGGCTGGAGACGTTGTCCGGGTTCGGGCCGTTCACGCAGTTGTTCAACACCACCGGGCAACCGGCGATCAGCCTGCCGCTGGGGCAGAGCGCGGGCGGGCTGCCCATCGGCGTGCAGGTCGCCGCCGCCTACGGGCGCGAGGACCTGCTGTTCCAGGTCGCCGCGTACCTGGAACGGGCGATGCCGTGGCGGGACCGGGTGCCGCCGATCTTCGCGGGCGGCCTGTCCGGGTGACGGGGAGGCGGCCGCTCTGAGGCGGTGGGTGCGGGCGGCTCGGCTTCGAGCGGGGGCATGGTCATGCCCGGTCGAGGTCGTAGCCGCCCTTTCAGGCCGGTGCCAGGGCCGTCGCGCCGACGTGGCGGGGGCCGTCGCGAGCGCGCTGGGGGGGTGCCCGCGAACGGCCGCCTCGCGTGAACTCGATCGCCGGCTCGGGTGAAAGACGTGCGACACCACTTCCTTGCAAAGGCTCAACCACATGCCGCCCAGTACAACGCTGTCCGACGCCGCCCTGATCGAACGGTCGTGGCGAGATCCCGAGGACTTCGCCTTGCTGTTCGACCGGCACGCAGGACACATCCACCGTTATGTGGCCCGCCGGCTCGGCGACGACACGGCCGACGACGTCGTCTCCGAGACGTTCCTCGCGGCGTTCAGGCAGCGCCGGGACTACGACACCGCCCGTCCGGAGGCTCTCCCCTGGTTGTACGGCTTCGCGACCAACTTCGTCCGCCGGCACCAGCGCGCAGAGATCAATCGTTACAAGGCGTACTCGAAGGTGGGCGCGCTGCCCGACGCGGACGACGCCGCCGAACAAGCACTTGAGCGGGCGAGCGCGCAGGCCGTGCGCCGCCCGCTCGCCCGGGCGCTGGCCTCGCTGAAGGCCCGCGACCGCGACGTCCTCTTACTCGTGGCCTGGGCCGACCTCAGCTACGAGGAGGTGGCCAACGCCCTGTCCATCCCGATCGGAACGGTTCGTTCCCGCCTCAGCCGCGCGCGGGCCATCGTCCGCGACGTCCTCGGCAGCATCGACCCCACGATGGAGCAGACCTCATGAACGACCAGACCGACCTGACCGAGCTGCGTGACCTGTTCGCCGACAAGCCGTACCCGACGGCGGATCGCCTCGCCCCCGCCCGTGCCGCGCTCCTGGCCGAGGCCCGTACGAAGCGCCGGTTCCGGCTCCGGGAGGCCGGGCTGCGGCGTCTGGTGCCGGCAGCGGGCCTGGTCGCGGCGATGGCCGCGGGCGTGATCGTCGTCCAGACGGTCAACTCCTCCGCGCCCGCGAGCGCCGCCGAGGTCCTGCGGCTGGCGGCCGAGGCCGCGGCCGCCGCGCCCTGGCCGCAACCCCGCGACGACCAGTACCTCCACTACGAGCGCATCGCGGAGTCGCACAGCGAGAAGGGGGTCCGCAACGTCGTTCCACGGCACAACACGGGTGAGGTCTGGGAGTCCGTGGACGGCTCTCGCACAGGGCTCCACTGGCACAAGCCGGCGAAGACCGTCCCCCGAGGGGGCGAGTACAAGGAGCTCCTGATCCGGTGCCCCGAACGCGGCTTCGGGCGTCCCACCTACGCCGACCTGCGCGAGTGGCCGGTCGACCGGGAGCAGCTCCGGCGCAAGCTGGCCGAACTCGGCAACGAGATGGTCGCCGGCACGGACACGGCGACCCGGACCTGGTACGGCGTCCGCTCCGTCCTCGGCAGCCCGGTCCCGCCCAGGCAGCAGGCGGCCGTCTTCGAGATCGCCGCGACCCTGCCGGGCATCGAGATGGAGGAGCTCAAGGACGCCACCGGCAAGCCGGGCATCGCGGTGACCCGGGTGGACAACCTGGGGCCCGGGGGTACCGTCTCCCGGGAATCGCTCATCTTCGACAAGACCTCCTACGTCCTTGTGGGCGGGCAGGACTTCGTGCCGGGGCAAGGGCGTGAAGTGTGGTCCGTCACCCGTCCGCAGCTCACCGACGTCCTCCCGGCCTGGTCCAAGTCGGTGAAGCGGAAGGGCTGCGCCTGAGCCCGCGTCCGGCGGACGACAGATGGACCGCGTCGGCCGCCCCTCTCTGCCCTACACTCCGCGGGGAGAACAGGGCAGGTCGCCGGGATGACGTGGGACGTCAATACGCGCGGGTGGGGCCGATGCCGGTGAAGAGGGCGTCGAGGATCCGGTCGACGTACTCATGAGTCAGTGGTTCCTGCGTGATCAGGAGCTGGAAGTACAGCGGGCCGGACAGGATCGCCATCGCCAGGGTGAGGTCGAAGGCGGGCGACAGCTGCCCCTGGTCGCGGGCCGCCTTCAGGCGGGCGACGGTCTTGTCCGCCTGTGGGGCGACGAAGCGTTCGTTGAGCGCGGCGGCGATCTGGGGATCGTGCTGGGCCTCGCCGATCAGGGCCTTGAACAACGGGCCGACGGGTGGCCCGGCCAGCAGATCAACGGCCGAGTGGATCTGGGCGCGCAGGTCGGCCACGATGTCGCCGCTGTCGGGGTAGTCCAGGGCAGGCCCGTTCACCGACAACAGCGAGTCGAACAACAGGGCTGCCTTGGACGGCCATCGGCGGTAGATGGTCTGCTTGCTGGCGCCCGCTCGGGCGGCGACCGCCTCCATGCTCAGTTTGGCGTAGCCGATCTCCTGGCCGAGCTCCAGCGTGGCCCGCATGATGGCCTCGGTCCGGTCGGCACCGCGACGGTGGGGCGTGTCGGTCATGCCGACACCTTATCGGTACGGCGCGTTCCGTACGGGCGGCGGACTGCGGGGGCCCGGACTCCGGCGCGGGGTCCGGCTGGGCGCGTACCCGCCTTGTCCGGCGCCGAGCGGCCGATCAGGTAGGGGACGGGGGTGGGGACAGGACCAGGCGGATGGCGAAATTGCGGTAGCCGGCGCGTTCGAAGGCGCGGGCCATCGGGACATTGCCCGCGTCCGTGTCGGCGACGATCCGCTGCACGCCGCGTTCCGCGTGGTTGCGGGTGATCTCGCCGAGCAGGTCGTTCACGTAGCCCCGGCCGCGGTGCTCGGGCACCACCCCGAGGTAGCCGACCACCGGGCCGCCGCCGTTCGCCGACGGCAGCGCGACCCCGGCCAGCTCGCCGTCCGCGGTGTAGGCCAGGCGCCACCAGGAGCGGTCGCCGGGCATGGAGCGGTAGCCGGCGACGTCCTGGCGCGCCTGCGCGTCCGGGTCCATGGTGACCAGGGCTTCGCGGGTGTGGTGGTCGAGCGTGCCGACGGCCACCCGGCGGAACGCCTCGACGAACATCTCGTCGTCGTCCTCGCCGCGGAACTCCAGCCGGCCCGACGACTTGGGCGCCTCGGCTTCGGCGGTCCACTCGTAGCGCAGCCGTTCCAGTTCCTCGGTCAGTCCCGCGCGGCCCGCGGCCGTCCGGCGCCAGGCGATCGCGGCCGCGGACGTGGGGTCGTCGCGCCAGCCGTTGGAGACGAACACGTGGTAGGCGGGCTGGTCGTCGTAGGCGGCGTGGGCGTGAGCGAGCAGGTCGGCGGCCAGGCCGATGGGGTCGTCGACCGAGGGGTGGACGTAGAGGCAGTCCAGCGCGAGAGGCTTGCCGGCGTCGGGCGAACCCCACCACACGGCGCGGGCCAGGATCTCGCCGTTCTCCTCGGCGATCCAGATCCACGCGTGGCGGTAGTTGCCGGATTCGACGAAGGACAGCAGCCGGTCAGGGTGGGCCCAGCTGATGCCCTCATCGACGACGCAGCCGAGCAGACGGTCGAGATCACCCTCGACCGCGGGACGAAAAATCACAGATCCTCCAGAAAGTGGAAGCGGGCCCGGTGGGCGCCCGTTCGGTGCGGGACATCTCGGTCGTCCCGCACCCGGCGTGCCGGTTCCGGGGACACCATATCGGTACGGAACGTTCCGTACTTGACAGCGGACGTCCGCCTTGGACATCATCCTATCGGTACGGAACGTTCCGTACACATAAGAAGAGTAAGGCCCGACCACACCATCGCCACCTCACGAGAAGAAGACGATCGCGTGATGCCCGTCCCCCCTGACCCGACCGTGCTGCACCCCATGCCCGATCAGCCCCGGGTCGTGCTGCTCAAGCCCCTGGTCACCTCACCGCTGATCGACGTCGGCGAGTTCTCCTACTACGACGACGCCGATGATCCGACCGCCTTCGAGACCCGCAACGTGCTGTACCACTACGGCCCGGAGAAACTGATCATCGGCAAGTTCTGCGCGCTCGGTGAGGGCGTGCGGTTCATCATGAACGGCGCCAACCACCGCATGGACGGCCCCTCGACCTTCCCTTTCCCCGTTATGGGCGGTTCCTGGGCCGAGCACTTCGGCCTCGTCACCGGCCTGCCCGGACGGGGTGACACCGTGGTCGGCAACGACGTCTGGCTCGGCTACCGGTCGACGGTGATGCCCGGCGTCCGCATCGGCCACGGAGCGATCATCGCCTCCGGCGCCGTGGTCGTGGACGACGTGCCCGACTACGGCATCGTCGGCGGCAATCCGGCCAGGCTCATCCGACGTCGCCACAGCGACGCCGACATCGCCCGCCTCCTCGCGCTGGCCTGGTGGGACTGGCCGCTGCAGCACCTCACCCGGCACGTCGCCACGATCATGTCCGGCAGCGTCGCGGAGCTGGAGGAAGCGGCGGCCCGCAGGCCCTAGGACGCGCCACCGGGCTCCGGTGACGCCTCCGCCCACGGTGTCACGCGCCTCCATCTGTCGTTCCTTCACCATTCCACGATCAGAATCGAGCTGTCCTCATGCCCGCTTCGTCCCGCCTCGACCCGTTCGCCGACTGGCTTCGCGGCCACGCCGTCCCGCTCACCCACCTCGACCCCGAGGCTCCGCTCGACGACCTGGAGCCGTTGCGCGACCTCGTCGGCGACGCGCGCGTCGTCGCGGTCGGCGAGAATTCCCACTTCATCACCGAGTTCTCGGTCATGCGCCGGCGCATCCTGCGGTTCCTGGCCGAGCGCTGCGGCTTCACCGTCCTGGCCTTCGAGTACGGATTCAGCGAGGGCGTCCCCCTGGACGCCTGGGCGCAGGGCGAAGGCACGGACGACGAGCTGGCGGCCCGGCTCGCGACGGCGATCCCCGTCGGGGTCGACGAGCCGCTGCGCTGGATGCGCCGGCACAACGCCTCAGCGGCCGAGCCGGTGCGTTTCGCCGGGATCGACATCCCGGCGGCCGGCGGGTCCCTGCTTCCCGCCCTGGCCCCGGTCGCCGACTACCTGCGCCAGGTCGATCCCGAGACCCTCCCGGTGATCGAGGAGGCGATGCGGATCGCCGGGTCGTTCGCCGGCGCCTCCGCGGCCTCGGCCGCGCCGGCCTGGACCCGCCTGGCAACCGCCGAGCAGGACGCCCTCAGCGCGATCCTGATGCGGCTGCTCATACGCTTTCGCGCCGTGGAGGTGTTGTACCTCTCCCGTGCCGACCGGCCGCTACGACCTCGCCCTGCGCCGCCTTGAGGCCGCCTGCAGCGCCGACTACGGCTTTCGCGCCATGGCCGGTCTGTACGCCGGCACCGGCCTGACCGCCGACACCTCGGCCAGGGACGTCTACATGGCCGGGTCGGTGCAGTGGCACCTGGAACGTTCCGGTCCCGAGGCCCGCATCGTGCTGGCCGCCCACAACGCCCACATCCAGAAGACGCCGGTCTCCTTCAACGGCCGGCTCACGGGGCTGCCCATGGGGCAGCACCTGCACAACCGCCTGGGCGACGACTACGTCGCCCTCGCCCTGACCAGCCCCGCCGGACACACCGCCGACATGCGCCCCGACGAGAACGCGCGCTTCGGCTTCGCCATCGACGACACCGCGCTGCAGCCGCCCGAGCCGGGCAGCGTCGAGGCCGCCTTCGCCGAGGCCGGGCTCGGGCTCAGCATCGCCGACCTGCGCCAGGCGCACGGGATCGCCGGTCCCGACCGCATCCGGATCCAGGGCGCCTACGTGCACACCCCCGTCCTGGAGGCGTTCGACGGCGTCCTCAACACCCCGACCTCCACCGTCGCCGACCTCTGAAACCCGACACGCGACAGATCGTAAGGAAAGTGACCGATGAAGAACGCCGACGTGATCATTGCGGGAGCCGGACCGGCCGGCCTCATGCTGGCGATCGAACTGAGCCTGGCCGGGGTGCGGCCGCTGGTGCTGGAGCGGCACCCGAACCGCCGCGACACCCCCAAGGCCGGCGGCCTCGGCGGCCAGATTTTGGAGCTGCTGCGCTACCGGGGCCTGCTGGAGCGCTTCCAGGCTGCCTGCCCCGGCCCCGCCCCGGCACCCCGGTTCCCGTTCGGCGGGGTGCACCTGGACTTCACCCGGCTGGCGGACCCGCCGCTGCACGCGCTGCCGCTCCCGCAGCAGCACCTGGAACGGCTGCTCGACGAACGCGCCGGCGAGCTCGGCGTGGACGTACACCGCGGGCACGAGGTGACCGGCGTGAACCAGGACGACGCCGGGGTGAGGGTGGACGTGCGGGGCCCGGACGGACAGTACCGGGTCAGCGCCCGCTACCTGGTCGGCTGCGACGGCGCGCGCAGCCGCGTCCGGGACTGGGCCGGCATCGGCTTCCCCGGCACCGTCTACCCCGAGGTCAACCGGCTGGCCCAGGTCACCCTGACCGACGAGGTCAGCGTGCTCGGCAACGGCGATCTCGACGTCCCCGGCTTCGGCGTGATCCGCGCCGGTTTCACCCGCACCGACCACGGCCTGTTCGGCCTCGGCTCCTCACCCGGCGCCCGGAGCGTCTCCCTCTACACCATCGAGGACGAGACCACCGACTACGACGACGACGTCCCGATGACCCTGACCGAACTGCAGGACAGCATGCGCCGCGTGCTCGGCGTGCACCTGCCACCTGCGGGATCGACACGGCTGTCGCGCTTCACCTTCAAGGCCCGCCAGGCCGAGCGCTACCGGGCCGGGCGCATCCTGCTGGCCGGGGACGCGGCGCACCTGTTCCCCGCCACCGGCGTGGCGCTCAACGCCGGCCTGCTGGACGCGGTCAACCTGGCCTGGAAACTGGCCGCCGACCTGCACGGCCGGGCGCCGGACGGCCTGCTGGACACCTACCACGCCGAACGCCACCTCGCCGGCGCCCGCACCATGCTGCACACCCGCGCCCAGGTCGCGCTGCGACGCGGGCACGACGCGGCCGCCGAAGCGCTCCGTGAGATGGTCCAGGAGCTGCTCACCGACGAGCAGCCGTTGCGGCGCATGGGATCCATGGTCGCCGGCGCCGACATCCGCTACCCGATGCCCGGCCCGAACCCCCACCCCCTGGCCGGGACGTTCGCACCCGACCTCCCGCTGCACACCGGCCAGGGAACCACCTGCGTCGCCGAACTCCTGCACCCCGCCAGGCCCGTCCTCCTCGACCTCGCCGACCGCGCCGACCTTCGCGAGGCCGCCCGCGCCTGGGGGCAGCGCGTCGACGTCCACACCGCCAGGACCGACCGGCGACCGTCCGACGCCCTGCTGATCCGCCCCGACGCGCACGTCGCCTGGGCCGCATCCGTCGACGAACCCGCCGACACCGCCGTACCGGCGCTGCACGAAGCACTCTCCGTCTGGTTCGGCACCCCCTGACGTGGACCGGAAGCCGACCGGATGCGGGCAGGTCCGTACCGGTCGGGTAGAGGGCCACGGTCAGGGGCCACTGGAACCAGCGGATCAGGAATCCGGTGACCCGCTCGCGGTCGCGGACGCCGGCCGCTCCCGCCCGGCCGCGCCGACGAGCGGGAGGACGACGTCGTCGACGATGGAGGCGATCACGTCGTCGGCGAGCGGCAGGCCGCCCAGGATCACCTCGTTGCGTGCCAGGTCGAAGGGCAGCCGGAGCACCCGGGCAGAAAGGTCGGCGGTGGGGATCTCGCCGCGCTCCGCGGCGCGCGCCAGGACGGCGGCCATCGCGTGCCGGGTCGTGGAGCGTGCGATCCACGCGCGCACCGCGGCGGCGGCGTCCGGGTCGCGGGCCGTTTCCGCGAGCAACCCGGCCAGCACCTCGCCGCGGACGGCGCCGAACCCGTTGACGGCCTCCCGCAGCAGGTCGATCAGGTCCGGGCGCAGGCCGCCGGTGTCCGGCACCGCGGCGACGGGCGGCGCCGCGCGTTCCATGGCCGCGAGCGCGAGCTCGGCCCGGGTGGGCCAGCGCCGGCTGAGCACCGGGCGGCTGGTGCCGGCCGCCGCCGCGACCGCCTCGAACGTCAGCCTGGCGTATCCGGCCTCGTGCAGGATCTGCCAGGTCGCGTCGAGGATGGCGTCGTCCAGTCGCTGTCCCCGTCGGCGCGTGGGCGTCATCGGACCACTCCTTAAGATGCACTTCGAATCTTATCTGTGCTAGCGTGCGAGGGTGCAATTAGATACGTTGTGCATCTTATGGAGGATCGGCAGATCATGACGGAACCCGCCGCCGGCGGCCTCCCCGGCCTGCCGACCGTCAAGTCCTGCCCGTACCTCCCGGCCGACGGCCACGGCCCAGGCCCTGTCACGAAGGTCCGGCTGCCCGACGGGCGCCAGGCATGGGCGGTGACCGGATACGCCGAGGGCCGCGCCCTGCTGGCCGACCCCCGGCTGACCGCCGACCGCGCGCACCCCGGCTCGCCCCTGCCGCTTCCGTTCCCACCCGGCCCGCGCACCCGGCCGATGTTGCTCGGCGCCGAAGGGAAGGAGCACCAGCGACAGCGCAGAGCGCTGATCTCCGCGTTCACCGTCAGGCGCGTCACGGCGCTGCGTCCCCGGCTCGAACACCTCGTGCACGAGCGGCTCGACGCCCTACTGACCGCCGGGCCGCCCGCCGACCTGGTGGCCGGCTTCGCCCTGCCGGTGCCCTCGCTGGCGATCTGCGAGCTCCTCGGCGTCCCGTACGAGGACCATGCCTTCTTCGAGCGACAGGCCAGGCTCCGGCACGACGCCGAGCAGGCCCCGGCGGCCATGGCGGAACTCGGCCGCTACCTCGAAGCCCTCGTGCGGGCCAAGCAGTCGGCCCCCGGCGACGGCCTGATCGACGCCCTGCTCGCCCATCAGGCCGAGCAGGGCGCGACCGACCTGGACGAGGTCACCGGGCTGGCGCTCGTCCTGCTGATCGCCGGCCACGTCACCACCTCCAGCATGATCTCGCTGGGCACACTCGCGCTGCTCGAACACCCCGGGCAGCTCTCCGCCGCACGCGACGGCACGCTCGGGTGGCCCGGCGTCGTGGAGGAGCTCCTGCGGTACGTCGCCAGCGAGGGCACGCTCCCCCGGGTGGCGATCGAGGACGTCGAGATCGGCGGGCAGCTCATCCTCGAAGGCGACGGCGTGCTGATCGTCACCTCCGTCGCCAACCGCGACGAGGCGCTGCTCGACCGCCCCCTGGAGCTGGACGTGCGGCGGCCCGCCGGACGACACCTCACCTTCGGCCACGGCGCCCACCAGTGCCTCGGGCAGAACCTGGCCCGCGCCGAGCTGGAGACGGCCTTCCGCGCCCTGTTCACCCGCATCCCCACGCTCACCCTGGCCGCACCGGCCGGCGAACTGACCACCACGCGCGGATCGGGCCTGGAGAGGCTGCCCGTCACCTGGTGACGGACTCCGTGGACCGGCCCGGACTACTCCCGGCGTCGTAGCCGGCCGCGCACTGGTCCCCTGGCGGTAGCGGCAGGTCACTCCGCCGGCAGGACGCCCCCGGGCGGCGGCGCGACCATCATGGCGGGCATGAGATCAGCAGTGAATGACCGGGAGAGGTCGGAGGTCCTGGGTTCCGCGCTGGACGGCGTGCGCCGCGCGGGCGTGCCGGGCGTGTACGCCGAGGTGCGCGACGGCGGCCGGGTGTGGCAGGGCGCCGCCGGGGTCGCCGACCTGGAGACCGGCCGTCCCGTCGAGCCCGGGATGGCGCAACGGGTCGGCAGCATCACCAAGACCTTCGTCGCGGCCGCCGTCCTGCAGCGGGCCGAGCGGGGCGACCTCCAGCTCGACGCGCCGATCGGCCGCTACCTGCCCCGGCTGGTGCCGGGCGGGCGCGGGCAGCGCATCACCGTCCGGATGCTGCTCAACCACACCAGCGGCATCGCCGAGTACCTTCCCGCCGCGTTCCCGTCACTGGGCGGATTCCCGTCCCTGCCGGACGTCTCGCCGGACAGCCTGGACGGCAACCGGTTCACGTACTTCCCGCCGGCCGAGCTGATCAGGATGGGGCTCGCGGCGCCTCCGACCGGCGAGCCCGGCGGCTCTCCCGGCGTCTACTCCAACACCAACTACATGATCCTCGGCCGGCTGCTGGAGCACGTGACCGGCGCCACGGCCGAGGGGTACGTCACCCGGCACGTCATCGAACGCGCCGGGCTGCGCAACACCGCCTTCCCCGGTGGGCCGAGGATCGAGCAACCGCACCCGCGGATCTACGAGTCGTTCTTCGGCATGATCGATCCGCCCCGCGACTACAGCGTGTACGACATGTCCTGGGTGCGGACGGCGGCCTCCCTGGTGTCCACCATGGAGGACCTCAACACCTTCTACGGCCTGCTGCTCTGCGGCGAGATCGTCGGCCTGTCCATGCTGGCGGAGATGCACCGCACGGTCCCGGTCCGCGCCCACACCGGGGAGATCATCGACTACGGCCTCGGCCTGCAGAAGGTCGAGATCCCGGGAGGCGGCACCTGCTGGGGCCACGGCGGCACGGTCTGGGGAGCCACGACGATGTCGCTGACCCGCGACGACGGCAGGCGGCAGATGTCCATCACGACGAACCTGGCGAGATGGAACAGGCCGGATGCGTCGGGCAGGCCCCGGCCCCATCCTATCGACGCCGCCCTGGCCGCCTTCAGCCGGCAGGTCATGGGTCCTCGCAGCAGAGGCGGCAGCCGTGCGTGACCGAGCCCCTGCCGCCGCCCGCCGTGACCGGACGCGGGGTCACGTCCCGCTTGAGCTGCTCGAAGGCGCTCTCCTGCTGGTAGAGGCCCTTCTCGCCGGCCTCGATCCACTCCTGGGCCTTCACGATCGCGTCGAGCAGGGCGTTGTACTCGGCCTTGGCGCCGGCGCCCGAGAGCCCGTCCGCGCCGGCGAACTCCCGCACCCGCTGGATCTCGATGCCGCGCAGCGCGGACCGGTCGGGGGCGGGGACGAGCCGCAGGGCTTCGTTCAGCTTGACCAGGTGCTCGACGGTCCAGGGGCCGGTGATCGCCGCGAGGACGGTGGTGTCCGTGAGGGGCAGGATCTGGTGGTTGGTCTGGGGCTGTACTCCTGGGGAGCGTACGAAGCGAGCAGTCCGACGCCTTTACAACGTAGATTCCTTACGTCCGGATAGAGAGCAGGCCGTCGGGGTTGCTCGCGGGGTGGTCGCGGATGGCTCGCGATCAGGTCACGGGCACGGCCTCGGGGCCGCCGGTCGGCTAGCGTCACCGGCATGCCCCTCGCCTCGATTCCCAGCCCTTCCCAGGGGGTCTGGCATCTCGGATTCGTCCCGATCCGGGCCTACGCGTTGTGCTTCATCGTCGCCATCGCGTTCGGCATCTGGCTGAGCGAGCGCCGCTGGCGCGCCCGCGGCGGCGAGCGGGGCACGATCGGCGACATCGCGATGCCCGCGGTCATCTTCGGGCTGGTCGGCGGCCGTCTGTACCACGTCCTCGTCGACTGGCAGACCTACTTCGGCCCGCGCGCGATCAAGGAGCCGTACCAGGCGCTGTTCGTCTGGGAGGGCGGGCTCGGCATCTGGGGGGCGGTCGCCCTGGGCGGCGTGGGCGTGTGGCTGGCCTGCCGCCGCCGCGGGGTGCCGCTCGGGCCGGTGGCCGACACGATCGCGCCCGGCATCGCGTTCGGGCAGGCCATCGCCCGGTGGGGCAACTGGTTCAACCAGGAGCTGTACGGCAGCCCGACCACCCTGCCGTGGGGCCTGGAGATCGACCAGGCGCACGGCGGCCTGCCGGGCACGCTCTACCACCCGGCGTTCCTGTACGAGTCCCTGTGGAACGTGGCCCTCGGCTTCGCGCTGATCCTGGCCGGCCGGCGGCTGCGGCCGGACCGCGGCCGGCTGTTCGCCCTCTACGTCGCCGGTTACACCGCCGGACGGTTCTGGATCGAGGGGCTGCGCATCGACCCGGTCGGCGGCGTGGACCACGCGGTGACGCTGCTGGGCCTGCGGATCAACCAGTGGACCTCGATCGTGCTGTTCGCCGGTGCGCTGATCTTCCTCTGGGCGACTCGCCGCAAGGAGAACGAACCGGCCCTGGAGCACAGCGCCTGACGGCCAGGACGGCGTCAGCCGGTCGGGGCGCCGAGCAGCCGTCGCAGGTCGGCGACCGGCTGGACCCCGGAGACCGGCGGACGGCCGTCGATCACCAGGCTGGGCACCCCGGTGACGCCGTACTCGGCCGCGCGGCGCCGGTCGGCGCGCACCTGCTCGGCGTACTCGTCGCCGGCCAGGACGGCGCGCGCCTCCGCGCCGTCCAGCCCGGCCTGAGCGGCCAGCCGCCGCAGGACCTCCGCGTCGGCCACGTTGAGCCCTTCGGTGTGGTACGCGTGCAGCAGCGCCTCCAGCATCTCCTCGGCCCGGCCGCGGGCGGCGGCCAGCTTGACCAGCCGGTGGGCGTCGAAGGTGTTCACCGGCCGGGCCAGGTGCAGGTTCAGCTCCAGGCCCTCGGCCGCGCCCACCTCCCGGATGTGGGCGACGCGGGCGGGAGCCTGCTCCCCCCACCAGCCCGCCATGGCCTCGGCGGCGGTCGGGCCGGGGGTGCGGCCCTCGTCGGGCGCGAGTTCGCGGCTGCGCCAGACGACCTCGACGCCGTCGCGGGCGGGGTGCCCGGCCAGCGCGCGGGACAGGCGTCGCTTGCCGATGTAGCACCAGGGGCACAGCACGTCGGCGTAGATCTCGAGCTTCATGAACGTCCTGTCCTGATCGGGGAAGCGGTCGGGGGGCCAGGACATCGTGCAATCTCAACCGCGCTTGAGGTCAACCCGGCGGCGGGAGGCCGCGCCGGGAGTCCCGGCGCGGCCTCGATGGGGGGACGGGTTCAGCGGGTCGTGATCTCGCTGACGGACAGGTTGCCCCAGGTGTGGTTGGCGGCCTTGACGACCAGGCGCACCTGGGTGGTGGTGACCGGCGCGGGCAGCGGCACCGACCGCCGCTCGACCGTGGCGGTGTTGCTCGCCCAGCTGATCGCCGCGCCGGCCGTCCGGGTCACCCAGGCCGAGCCGTCCCAGGTCTGGACGTCGAGGGAGGTGATGCCCTGGCCCTGGCCGAAGTGGGTGACCAGCACGACCTCGCCGACCGTCCTGGGGTTGGGGAAGGTGAGCGTGACGGTGCCCGGATAGGTGACGCCGGAGGACGGGCTGGCCCAGGTCGTGTAGTCCCAGCCGTCGGTGAGGGCGGCGGGGGTGGTGCTCTGGCCGTCGCCGAAGGAGGTGGTCACGGTCGCGGCCGGCTCGGACCGGCCCGCGCCCGCCGTCCGCTGGACGGCGCCGAGGTCGGGCATGCCCGAGGGCAGGGCCGTGCCGGAGACGTCGCGGCCGCCGTCGGAGGCGATCTCCAGGCCCTGCCGCAGGACCGGGGACGACGCCGTCGGGAGGTAGCCGGACAGGTCGGCGAGCGTGGTGGCGGCGCCGGGCGCGGTCAGCAGCGGGTTGCCGGACAGGGCCGCCCGGTCGCCGCCGGGGACCGGCCCGGACCAGTACAGGTTGCGGTCGTACTGCACGGCGCCGCCGTCGTTGTAGGGCAGGTTGGCGCCGTTGTGGATGACGTTGTTGCGCAGCCGGACGTTGCTCACCGAGCTGCTCCACACCTTCACCAGGCTGAACGAGGCCCGGTCCGGATGGTTCTGGATGAACGGCGTCAGCGGGACCCAGATGGTGTTGTTGTAGGCGTCGATGTTCCTGGTGTTGGTGGAGAAGGCGAAGACCTGGTTGGCGTCGTTCTGGCTGACGTTGTAGCGGATGGTGGCCTCGGCCGGTCCGGTGCCGGTCGAGACGGCGATGAAGAAGCCGCCCTCGTTGTCGTGGCTGAAGTTGTACTGGACCAGGCTGCGGTGGACGGAGGCGTCGGCGTCGAAGGCGTTGCCGTCGCTGGCCAGGCCCCAGTACTTCGTCCCGGACACCTCGTTGAACTGGACGACGGTGTCGTCGGCCCCGGCCCACCAGATGCCGACGTTGCCGTGGTTCTGGGCGGTCCTGGCGACCCGGTTGCGTTCGATGAGCGCGCCCTGGGCCTGCATGACGGTGATGCCGCCCGCCGAGATGTCGTGCACGTCGTTGCCGCGGACGACGACGCCCGTGCTCGGCGTCCAGGGCCGGTAGTCGGCGGCGGGGATGCCCATGAGGTCGCTCCACAGGGACGTCCAGCCTTCGCGCTGCATCCACTGCGACCAGGTGACGATCCCGTACGAGCGGGAGTCGGCGACCTCGTTGCCCTCGATGAGCAGGTCCTGGTAGTAGGTGGCGGTGTTCTTGCCCAGCGCGCTGACGATGATCCCGCCCGCCGACGGGTTGGAGGACTGCGAGCCGGAGGCGGCGCCCTGGATGGCGTGCACGTGGTTGCCGCGCACGGTGATCCGGGGGACGGCGCCGAGGTCGGTCGCGGTGACCGCGATGCCGATGCGCGGCGTGCTCCCCGACCCGGTGTTGGTCACCTCGAAGCCGTCCAGGACGACGTCGTGCAGGTCGGCGAGCTTGACGGCCGCGTCCACGACGCCGCCGCCGGCGATGGACGGCCGGGCGCCGGCGCCGTAGGAGGTGAAGGTGACCGGGCTGCCGGCCGAGCCCGAGCCGCGCGGCGCGAGCCGTCCGGTCCACTGCCCGCCCGCCTTGAAGCGGACGGTGTCGCCGGGCTGGAAGGTCTGGGCGTTGACCTTGTCCAGGGTCCGCCACGCGGTGGACGGTGAGTGCCCGTCGGCCGCGTCGTTCCCTGCGGGGTCGACGTAGTAGGAGGTGGCGGCGTAGGCCGGGGCGGGCGCGGCCACGAAGGTCAGGACCAGCGCGGCGCACGGTAAGAGAACTCGGAACACGGCAACTCCTGGGGAGAGGTGACGGTCGGGCGCCCGAGTTACTAATTAATCAAGGTTTAATATCTTGCCTGAAGAGGGTCAGGTCAAGAGGGAGATCCACGTCGTAGAGAAGCTCGTCCACGTGGTTGAGCGCGTGCCGTACGGCGCCGAGCACGACGGCCTGGTCGGCGAGGGTGGAGATCTCCAGGGCGGGCGGTTCGAGGCAGAGCGGGTCCAGGTGCCGGCGCAGCGGCTCCATGAGCACGTCGCCCGAGCGCGAGACGCCGCCGCCCACCACCACCAGGTCGGGGTCCACGGTCAGCACGATGGCGGCGATGCCCTCGGCCAGGTCGTGCGCGTACTGCTCGACCGCCCACCGGGCGGCGGGGTCGCCGTCCCTGGCCGCGGCGAAGACCAGCCCGGCCACCTCCTCCGGCGCGGCGCCGGGGGCGAAGCGCGCCAGGTGGTCGGGGGCGCGGTGCCAGCCGACCAGGTGCAGCGCGCCGATCTCGCCCGCCATGCCGCGCCCGCCGCGGTGCAGCTCGCCGCGCACCAGGATGCCGGCGCCGGTGCGCACGCCCGACAGCACGAACACCACGTCGTCCACCTCGCGGGCCACCCCGGCCCACCGTTCGGCCAGGGCGGCCAGGTTGCAGTCGTTCTCCACCAGGATCCGGCAGCGGTAGTCGCGGCCCACCTCCGCCGCCAGGTCCAGGCCCGTCCACTCGGGCAGCCCCACGCACAGGCGGACCGTCCCGGACGGGCTCACCACGCCGGTGGTGCCCACGGCCACCGACAACACCTGGTCGGCGGTGACGCCGGCCTCCCCCAGCGCGGCCGCCATCGTCGCGCGGACGGCCGCCAGCCGCTCGGCCCTGCCGTAGTCGGCCTGCACGCGGGTGAAGCCGAGGCCGACGGGCTCGCCCTCCAGGTCGGTCACCTGGGCGCGGACGCTGGAGGAGCCGATGTCGACGCCGACGACGTAGCCGGTCGTGGCCCGGAACCGGTAGAGGCGGGCCGGGCGGCCCATCTGGCCGGCCTCGGGGGCGACCTCCTCCAGCCATCCGTGTCCGTGCAGCTCCTCGACCAGGCCCTCCACGGTCGGCCTGGACAGCCCGGCGCGGCGGGCCAGGTCGGTGAGCGGGACGACGCCCGCCGCGCGGATCGCCCGCAGCGTCGCGATCATGTTGATCCGCCGCAAGCGATGTGCGTCGCTTCCTTGGAGCGCGACCTTCCGCATGGACCCCCCTTGACAGTGCTGCCCGGCGACCAATACAAACAAGGACTAATAAAAACAGCTTTAATTACTAAGTGGCAAACCGGAAGGACATCGATGTCGGAACCCGTCGTCACGCTCGCCGTCGCGGGCGCGGGGCTGCGGAGCACGCTGTACGCCCGCCGGGCCCTGACGACCGGCCGCGCGAGGATCGTGGCCGTCGCCGAGCCTGATCCGCGACGCCGCGCCGCCTTCGCCGCCGAGCACGGCATCGCGCCCGGCAACGTCTTCGCCGACTGGGCCGACCTCGTCGCGGCGGGCCGGCTGGCCGACGCCATGATCATCGGCACCCAGGACCGGATGCACGCCGAGCCCGCCGTCGCCGCGGCCGACCTCGGCTACCACATCCTGCTGGAGAAGCCGATGGCCCCGACCGAGGAGGAGGCCGCGCGCATCACCGAGGCCGCCGAGCGCAACGGGGTCATCCTGGCCGTCTGCCACGTCATGCGGTACACCGACTACACGCGGGCCCTGAAGTCGCTCGTCGACCGGGGCGCCGTCGGCCAGATCATGAACATCCAGCACCTGGAGCAGGTCGGCTGGTGGCACCAGGCGCACTCCTTCGTCCGCGGGAACTGGCGCAACGAGGCGGAGTCGGCTCCGCTGCTGCTGGCCAAGGCCTGCCACGACCTCGACTGGATGGCCTACATCAAGGGCAGTCTGCCGCACCGGGTGTCCTCCTTCGGCGATCTCGTCTATTTCCGCGAGGAGCGGACCCCGGCCGGCGCCACGGCCAACTGCCTCGACTGCCCGGTGGAGGCCACCTGCCCGTACTCGGCCAAGCGGCTCTACCTGGGCTGCCTGGGCGACCCGGACAAGGAGTGGTGGCCGCTGTCGGCGGTCACCGCCGACCACACGGAGCGGGGCGTGCTGACCGCGCTGCGCGAGGGCCCGTACGGCAGGTGCGTGTTCGCCTGCGACAACGACGTGGTCGACAGCCAGGTGGTGAACCTGGAGTTCGCCGACGGCGCCACCGCCTCGTTCACCGTCACCGCCTTCGCCGCCCTGGAGCACCGCAAGACCCGGATCTTCGGCACGCACGGCTCCATCGAGGGCGACGGCGTGCGCCTGCGCCTGCACGACTTCCTCACCGACCGGATCACCGAGATCGACACCCGGACCGGCGCCGGGGCCTCGATGGCCGGCGGCCACGGAGGCGGCGACGACGGCCTGATGGACGCCTTCCTCGACGCCGTGGCCTGCGGCGACCCGGCGATGATCCGTTCCAGCGGTCACGAGAGTTTGGCCACGCACCGCGTGGTCTGGGCGGCCGAGCGCGCCCGCCTGTCCGGCACGGTGATCACTCTCGCCGAGCCCTCCCCCCTTGAAAGGTGACAACCATGACCAACGCCCTCTCCCGGACGGCCGCGCTGGTGGCGGTCGGCGCGCTCGCGTTCGGTGTGACCGCGTGCGGCAACAAGAACAGCGGCGGCCCGGCCGGGCAGGCCGAGCAGAAGTCCCTCGTCTACCGCTCCTCCTGGGGCGAGCAGGAGCCGCAGGCCAAGATCTTCAAGGCGATTCTGGACGACTTCGCCAAGCAGAACAACGTCAAGGTGGACGCGAAGTTCGTCGGCCGCAAGGGCACCGAGAACCTGCCCACCGAGATGGCCGCCGGCCAGGGCCCCGACCTGTTCGACGTCGCGACCGACAACCTGCCCGGCTGGCGGGCCCAGAACCTGAACGCCCCGCTGGACGACCTGCTCACCAAGCAGGTGCCCGGCGAGGGCAAGACCGTCGGCGACGTGCTGCCCGACTCGGTCCGGCAGGCCGCCTCCGACGACAAGGGGCTGGGCTTCCTCCCGCACACCGTGATCTCCACCGCCGTCTGGTACGACGCCGCCAAGCGCCCCGAGCTGGCCGACAACCCGCCGCGCAGCTGGGCGGACCTGATCGCCTTCCTCGACAAGGAGAAGGCCGCCGGCCGGACCGGCATCGGCCAGGACGGCACCATCCCCTTCTACAACGTCTACTGGTTCTACTCGGCCCTGGTCCGCGCCAACGGCGCCGGCAGCCTGCTGGCGCTGTCGAAGGACGCCGCCGCCTGGGACAAGCCCGAGGTGCTGGCCGCCGCCAAGCAGGTCGAGCAGCTCACCAAGGGCGGCTACTTCCAGCAGGACCACATGGCCACGAAGTACCCGGCCGCGCAGGACGACTGGGCGCAGGGCAACTCCGCCCTGAACATCAACGGCACCTGGCTGGCCAGCGAGGTCAAGGCGAAGACCCCGCCCGGCGCCAAGATCCGCTCCTTCCAGCTCCCGGCCGGCGGCAAGGACTCCGTCGAGGTCGGCGCGCTCGGCTGGGGCGTCAACGTCAAGGGCAAGAACGTCGAGACGGCCAAGGAGTTCCTGGCCTTCGCGCTGCAGAGCAAGTACCTGAGCCGCATCTCCACCGAGGCGCTCAACATCCCCTCGCGCCCCGACATCCCCGCCCCCGACTTCCTCGCCGACGTGCAGAAGGCGATCGCCGAGGCGCCCGCCGTGCACAAGACCTACGACACCCTGGCCGCCGACAAGGCCTACTGGGTGGACCTCCTGCTGCCCCTGGACGACCAGCTGCTGGCGGGCAAGATCGACGCCGCCGAGTTCGTCGCGCAGGGCAAGAAGAAGACCGCCGACTACCTCGCGAACAAGGGCTGACATGGCATACGGCTCCCTCGTTGCGGAGACGGCGCTCCCGTCGCGGGATCCGTACCGCGGCAAGATCCTGCGGCCGGCGCGGGAACGGGCCTTCTGGCCCTTCCTGCTGCCCGCGCTCGCGCTCTACACGCTGCTGTTCGTGCTGCCCTCCTTCTACGGCGTGTGGGTCAGCCTGTACCGCTGGGCCGGTCCTGGCGCCGAGATGGAGTGGCGCGGCCTGCGCAACTACCAGGCGCTGCTGCGCAACGACGCGTTCCTGCAGTCGTTCGCCAACACCTTCCTCCTGGCGGTCGCGGGCGGCGCGCTGGTCTTCGGGATCACGTTCCTGTCGATGATGGCGCTGCGCCACCTGAAGGGACGGGCCTTCATCCGGTCCGTCGTCTTCCTGCCGATGATCATCTCGGCGATCGCGGTCGGCGCCGCGGTCGGGTTCCTGCTCAACCCCGGCGGCGTCGTCAACCAGGTGCTGGGCTGGGCGGGCATCGACGGGCTCCCCTGGCTCGGCCCCGACCTGGTCTTCCGGTGCGTCATCGGCGGGCTGGTCTGGTCCTCCACCGGCTTCTACATCGCGCTGATGATGTCCGCCGTGGACGGCATCCCGCCCCACCTGTACGAGGACGCGGTGCTCGGCGGCGCGACCAAGTGGGAGCAGTTCCGCCACATCACGCTGCCGCTCACCTGGGACGTGTTCGCGGTCGCCGCCGTGTTGTGGGTGGTCAACAGCCTGAAAGTGTTCGAGATCGTGATCGCCTTCACCACCGGCGGCACGCCCGGCGCCCCGCCGCTGCAGGCCAGGACCGTGGCCGTGCAGCAGTACACGGTGATCACCGGGGGCGGCGTGCCCGAACTGGGGTCCGGCGCCGCGATGGGGGTGGTGGTGACCCTGATCACCATCGTGCTGATCGTCCTGGTGCGCCGCATCACCCGCCGAGAGAGCGTGGAGCTGTCATGACGACCGTCCCGGTGAGGCGTCCGCTGGCCCGGCTGCTGGGCGACCTGCTGCTGCCCCGGCTGACCGCCGTCGCCCTGTGGGCGTGGGTGGTCTTCAACCTGGCCCTGGTCGCCTGGGTCGGCCTGCAGTCGCTGAAGTCCTCCGGCGAGGTGTGGCTGCACCCGTTCGCGCTGCCCGACTCCCCCGCCTGGGAGAACTACGACTCGGCCTGGCAGGCCGGCCAGTTCTCGATCGCCGCGCTCAACAGCGTCGTGCTGACCGCGCTCGGCGCGTTCCTCATCGTCGTGATCGCGGCGCCGGCCGCCTACGCGCTGTCGCGGTCGTCGCGGCGGATCGCCGGGCCGATCACCGGGTTCTTCGCCGTCGGGCTGAGCATCCCGCTGCAGACCATGGCGATCCCGATCGTGGTGGCCAGGCTGTCGGTCTATACGTTCATGGAGGACTGGGTCACCGGCTGGTGGGACAACCGCATCACGCTGCTGGTGTTCGAGGTCGTCCTGTCGCTGCCGTTCGCGGTGTTCGTCCTGACCGGCTACTTCCGGTCGCTGCCCAGGGAGGTCGAGGAGGCCGCCGAGCTCGACGGCGCCGGGCCGCTGACGGCGTTCGTCCGCGTGATCGCGCCGCTGGCCCGGCCGGGCCTGACCACCGTGCTCGTGCTCAACGTGATCGGCCTGTGGAACTCGACCCTGCTGGTCCTGCTCATCACCCCGCTGCCCGAGGAGCGCACGCTCCCGGCGGCCCTGCTCAACCTGTACTCGACCATGCAGTACAGCTCCGACTGGGGCGGCCTGTTCGCCGGGATCGTGATCCTCATCTATCCGATGGTCATCCTCTACATCTGGCTCGGCCGGCGGGTCGTCGAAGGCATGACGGCCGGTATCGGCAAATGACCTGGAAAGGACGCCCGCTCTTGCGCGTCATCGTCACCGCTTTAACGCTGTTCGCCGGACTCCTGGCCGCCACCCCCGCGCAGGCCGCGACCGGCACCACCTACTACGTCGACGCCTCGGCCGGCGACGACGCCGCCGACGGGTCGAGCCCGGCCACCGCCTGGCGGAGCCTGGACAAGGCGAGCGAGCTGCGGCTCGGCCCCGGCGACCGGCTGCTGTTCCGGGCCGGGCAGCGCTGGACCGGCCGGCTCACCCTGAAGGGCGCCGGCGCGCCCGGCGACCCGGCGACGGTCGGCTCCTACGGCCAGGGCGCCAAGCCGCTGATCGAGGGCGGCGGGCTCGACGGCGCCGCCGTCACGATCGCCGACGTGCACGACTTCGTCGTGGACGGCCTCCAGGTGACCAACAGCGACGGCCGGGCCGTCTACCGCACCGGCGTCAACCTGTACGCCAAGGACTCCGGCAAGCTGGCGAACGTCACCCTGCGCAACCTCGACATCCACGACGTGGACGGCGCGGGCGGCCACAGCGTCGCCACCGCCGGGCTGCTGATCTCGATCAGGGGCAACCGCACGCCGACCTGGTTCGATCGGCTGGTCATCGAGGACAACGAGATCTCGAAGATCGGCTCCTACGGGATCATCATGTGGTCCACCTGGTCCCGCCGCAACGGCATGACCAGCCTCTACCCGGTCGAGACCGGCATCCCCGACAGCGAGGTGGTCGCCTGGACGCCGAGCACGGGCGTCGCCATCCGCGGCAACCACGTCCACGACGTGACCGGCGGCGGCATCACCCCGATGCACACCAAGGGCGCGCTGGTCGAGGGCAACAAGGTCGAGCGGGCGGTGACCGGCCGCACCAAGCCGACCGGCGGCAACGTCGGCATCTGGTGGCAGGGCAACGACGACCTCGTCGTCCAGCGCAACGAGGTCAGCGGCACCGGGTTCAACGGGCCGGGCTCCGACGGGCACGGCTTCGACTCCGACGCCGACAACAACCGCAGCATCGTGCAGTACAACTACAGCCACCACAACGACGGCGGCTTCTTCATCGCGGTGTCCTTCGCCGGCGCGCCCACCCGCGACACCGTGGTCCGCTACAACGTCAGCGAGAGCGACGGCTACGAGGTCTTCGGGCTGTCCACGGCCACCCACGGCACCGACATCCACCACAACACCGTCTACGCCGACGGCCGGGTGGTCGAGGTGAAGCCGCCGCTGGCCGGGGCCGGCAAGTATCCCCTGGGCAAGGTCGTGCGGATCTACAACGACGCCGCGGGCGTCACGGTGCGCGACAACGTGTTCCTCAACGCGGCCGGCGCCGGGTTCGACGGCAAGAACGGCGCGATCTACGACCACAACCTGTACTGGGGCACGCCGCAGCCGCCGACGGGGCCCGACCACGAGGCGATCGTGGCCGACCCCCGGCTGGCCTCGCCCGGCTCCGGCGGCCTGGCCGGTTACCGCCCGCTCGACGGCTCGCCGGTGTTCGACGCGGGCGTGAGCGTGCCCGCCGTCTCCGACCTGGCCGGCACGCCCGTCCCGGACGCGGCGCCCGACCTCGGGGCCTACCAGCGGGCCGTCCCGCTCCCCGAGGTGAGCAGCACGTTCACGCCCAAGGGCCAGCTGGAGCGGCTGGCCGACCGTGACCCGGACACCTTCTGGCAGAGCGTGCCCAAGCCGCGCTTCCCCGGCACCGTCGACCTGACCTACGCCGTGCCGCGCACCTTCGGCCGCGTCGAGGTGAGCGGCTCGCCGGACATCGTGTTCGACGTCCAGACCTCCGCGGACGGCCGTACCTGGCAGACCAGGGCCAGCGGCGCCAAGCAGGCGGTGACGCTGCCCGAGGAGGTCACCACGCGCCGGGTGCGGCTGGTCGTCACCGGCGAGGGCCGCTTCCGGATCGGCGAGGTGCGGCTGAGCGTGCCCGCCGCCGCCGAGCCGTACCTGCCGCCCGGCGGCGTGCCGGGGGCCACCTCGTCGTTCACGTCGGCGTCCGCGCTGGAGAACCTGATCGACGGCGACCCCGGCACGCCGTGGGCCTCGGCCTCGACCGGGGTGACCTTCCCCGGCGACATCACCGTCGACTACCGCACGCCGCGGACCGTCTCCGAGGTCACCCTGCACACCGCCTGGGCGGGGGGCCAGGGCATCACGGACGTCTCCCTCCAGACCTGGGACGGCGACTCCTGGGTCACCCGGGTCGACCACCATCTCATCGACTGGCCGTCCAGCAGCGCCACCGTCGAGACCAGCACGATGCGGCTGCCCGCGCCGGTGTCCACGCAGAAGATCCGGCTGATCGTCCACAAGGCGAACCTCGAATGGGGCAACCTCGCCCTCTACGAGATCGTCACCCGCTGACCAGATCAGGAGAATGAAGGCATGACTCAGGTGCTGTCGGGAGCGACGCATTACTTCCGGGTCCTTCCGGAGCAGTGGCGGCAGCGCCTGGCCATGCTGCGGGCCATGGGCCTGGACACCGTCGAGACGTACGTGGCCTGGAACCTGCACGAGCCGCGGCCCGGCCACTTCGACTTCACCGGCCGGGCCGACCTGGGCCGCTTCCTGGACCTGGCGGCCGAGGAGGGGCTGCGGGCGATCGTGCGGCCGGGGCCCTACATCTGCGCGGAATGGGACAACGGCGGCCTGCCCTGGTGGCTGCTCGCCGACCGGGACGCCCCGCTGCGCTGCCACGACGAGACCTTCCTCGGCCACGTCGGGCGCTTCTTCGACGAGGTGATCCCGATCGTCGCCGCCCGGCAGGCCACCCGCGGCGGCAACGTGATCATGGTCCAGGTCGAGAACGAGTACGGCTCCTACGGCTCCGACCGGCGCTACCTGGCCTGGCTGGCCGACGGGCTGCGCGAGCGCGGCCTGGACGTCCCGCTGTTCACCTCCGACGGCGCGATCGACCACATGCTCTCCGGCGGAACCCTGCCGGGCGTGCGGGCGACGGTGAACTTCGGCTCCGACCCCGAAGGCTCCTTCGCCGAGCTGGCCCGCTTCCGGCCCGAGGACCCGCCGGCGTGCATGGAGTTCTGGAACGGCTGGTTCGACCACTGGGGCGACACCCACACCACCCGGGACGCCGCCGAGGTGGCCGGCATCCTGGAACGCATGCTCGCCGCGGGCGCGTCGGTCAACCTGTACATGGCCCACGGCGGCACCAACTTCGGCACCTGGGCCGGCGCCAACCTGGGCGGCGACCTGCAGGACGGCGAATACCAGCCGACCGTCACCTCCTACGACTACGACGCCCCGATCGACGAGCGGGGCGCGCCGACCGAGAAGTTCTGGGCCTTCAGGAAGGTGCTGGCCGCCCACCGGGAGGGCCAGGTGCCCGAGCCGGAGCCGCTGCCGCCGACGCTGCCGCCCGGCGCCGTCGAGCTGACGCAGTCGTTGCGGCTGTTCGACGCGCTCCCGCCGGTCGCGGCCCGCTCGGCGCGCCCGCCGACGTTCGAGGAGCTCGGGCTGGCCCACGGCCTGGTGCTGTACCGGGCCACCGTGCACGGGCCGCGGGGTCCGTACGAGCTGCACGTCGACGGCCTGGCCGACCGGGCCCACCTGTTCGTGGACGGCGAGCCGGTGGCGGTGCTCGAACGGGACCGGCTGACCGGCGTGCCCGTCGCGGTGCCCGGCCCGTCGGCGGTGGTGGAGCTGCTGGTCGAGTCGATGGGCCGGGTCAACTACGGCCCCCGGCTGGGCGACCGCAAGGGCATCGTCGGCGGCGTGCGGCACGAGCGGCAGTACGTGCACGGCTGGGAGGCCGTGCCCATCCCGCTGGACGACGTGTCCGGGCTGCCGTGGGGCCGTACCGGCGCGACGACCGGGCCGGTCTTCCACCGCGGCACGCTCACCGTGGCCGAGCCGCGCGACGCCTACCTGGCCCTGCCCGGCTGGACCAAGGGGTACGTCTGGGTGAACGGGTTCTGCCTGGGCCGCTATTGGGACCGGGGCCCCCAGCGCACCCTCTACCTGCCGTGGCCGCTGCTGCGGGCGGGCGGCAACGAGCTGGTCGTCCTCGAACTGGACGGCTGCCGGGAGCCGGTCGTGGAGATCCGCGAGGAGGCCGGCCTTGGCTAACCCGTGCCCGGTCGTCGTGCCCCGCCTGCAGCAGTGGGACGGCGGCGCCGGCGTGCTCCCCCGGGCCGCGCTGGCCAGGGTCGTGAGCGGCGAGAACGCCCTGCGTGACCGGCTCGTCCGGGAGATCGGGCAGGTCACCGGCCTGACCCTGGCGGCGGCCGGTGGGCCGGCGGGCGCCGGTGACGTCGTCCTGACCCTCGACCCGGCGCTGACGTGGGAGGCGGGCGGCGCCCGCTTCGCCGAGGAGGGCTACCTGCTCGCCGTCACCGGCGAGCAGGTCCGGATCTCCGCGCCCACGCCCACCGGCCTGTTCTACGGCACGCGCAGCCTGCTGCAGATCCTGCGCACCACCGCCGAGCTGCCGGTGGGCGCCGCCGCCGACTGGCCCGACTACCCGGTGCGCGGCTTCATGCTGGACGTGGGCCGCCGCTTCTTCACGCCCGGCTTCATCCGCGAGCAGCTGGCCGTCATGGGCTGGTTCAAGCTCAACGAGCTGCAGCTCCACCTCAACGACAACGGCTTCCTGGCCCCGGACGGAACCTGGGCGGAGGTGCAGGCGGGCTTCCGCCTGGTGCCGGAAGATCCCGCGCTGGCCGGGCTGGCCTCGGCCGACGGCGCCTACGACCGGGCGGACTGGGACTCCTTCGAGGAGGCGGCGGCGGCCGAAGGCGTCACCCTGGTCCCCGAGATCGACGCGCCCGCCCACTCTCTGGCGTTCGTCCGGTTCCGTCCCTCGCTCGGGCTGGGCGACGACCACCTGGACCTGTCGAAGCCGGAGGCCACGCAGTTCGTCAAGGACGTGTTCACCGAGTTCGCCCCCTGGTTCCGCGGCCCGCACGCGCACTTCGGCGCCGACGAGTACCTGGCCGACGAGCCGCGCTACCGGGAGTTCTTCAACGCGATGGCGGCCCACCTGCGGGCGCTGGGCAAACGTCCGCGCGCGTGGGGCAGCCTGACCAGGATGGCGGGCGGCGTCCCCGAGGGCTACGACCGGGACGTGGTGATCAACTGCTGGGCCACCGTCTGGTACGGCCCGCACGAGGCAGGGCGGGACGGCTACTCCTTCGTCAACACCAGCGACTCCCTGCTCTACATCGTCCCGGCCGCCACCTACTACCACCCCGACGGCCTGGACGGCGAGTACCTGTACGACCACTGGGCGCCGCACGTCTTCCCCGACGGCCAGAGCGTGGCCCCCGGCGATCCGCGGCTGCTGGGCGCCATGTCGGCGGTGTGGAACGACATCACCGCGGCGCCCTACACCGAGGACGACGTGCGCGACCTGGTCGAGCCCACCTTCGCCGTGCTGGCCCAGAAGATGTGGAGCGGCGCGGGCGGCCTGCCGTACGGCGCCTTCATGGACGCCGTGCGGGAGGCCGGGCGCGGGGACATGCGGCCCTGACGGCGGCACGGGGTACGTCAGGGGTGGACGGCGGGCACGATGCGCCAGTCGCGCTGGAAGACGAGGTTGTGCAGGTCGGCGGCGGCGATGGCCCTCAGGACGGGGACGAGCTCCGCCGCCTGCTCCGCGTCCGCGACGTTGAGCGGCCACTCCCCCACGGTGGCGCCCCGCAGGTGCGGATGGTGGAATCCGGCGCCGTAGTGGGCTGTCAGGGTGATCGGCGCGAGGCCCGCCGCCCGCTGCGCCGGCCACGACAGCGTCCAGACGGCGAAGCTGCCGCCTGCGGCGTCGGCCCGCGTGCCGGTGGCCTCGACGGCGCCGGCGCCCAGCAGGAGGTGCCGGTCGAACTCGGCCAGCACCTGCCGGGCGGGCGCGTCGAGGAGTGCGACGGCCCGCCGGAAGGCGTCCTGTTTGCCCTGGCGGGTGACGTGCCCGGCGTGGGTGCCGTCCCGCAGGTCGGCGAAGTGGCGGACGAGCGCCTCAAGGGGGGCGGGGGGAACGTTCATCGGTGATCCTCTCGATGGTCGGACGGGTCCGGCCCGCGCAGGGCCCGCGCGAGCAGCCGGAGAAGGGGACGGCCGGGGCGCAGCACGTCGCCGTGGACGGCGCCCGGCGGGCGGAGCAGCCGCGCCGGGACGCCGTCGGCGCGCAGCCGCCGCGCGTAGGACTCGACGTCGTCGTGCACGGGGTCGTCGCGGCCGACGGCGAGCACGGCGGGGGCCACCCCGGCCAGGGTGGGCGCCTCCCAGTGCGTGGTGTACAGGCGGGTGCCGTCGGCGTCGCGGACGGCGGCCGGCCGGTCGCCGCGCCAGGCGCGCCAGGCCCGGCGCAGCGGCTCCGCCTGCGGGAACGCCGACGGCGAGCGGTGGTAGGAGGCGCCGGCGCAGGCCGGGTCGAACGGCGGGTAGGCCAGCACCTGCGCGGCCATGGCGCGGCGCGAGCCGGTAGTCGACGCTGATCACCGTCCAGCCGGACCAGGCGGCCAGCGCCGCGGTGGCGTCGTGCCAGCCGGCGGCCGAGCCGCGCTGCCAGCTGCCGCCGTGCGCCCAGACCAGCAGCCCGGCGGGCGGCAGGCCCTGCGGCCGATGGACGCGGACCGGCACGGGAGGCGAGCCGGGAAGGACGAGACGTGACCACGGCGGCTCCCGGCGTCCGCCGGTCACGGCGATCACCGCGCCACTGGGCTGAGGATCCATGAGGTGCTCCGCGACGAGAGAGGGACGGCGGGTCAGGCGTGCCCGCGGTCGCGCCGGCCGCGCAGGAAGATCGCCGCGACCAGGACGCCGAGCAGCACGAGCGCGGCGTTGACCGCGATCGCGACGGTGACGCCGTGCAGGACGGCCGCGCCGGTCACGGCCCCGGCCGTCGCGGCGGTGACGATCGCGGACATGATCGGGGTGCCCATGGTGATGCCGATCTGCTGGGACATCGAGGCCAGACCGGTGGCCAGGCCCTGCTCGCGGTCGGGCAGGCCGGTGGTGGCGGTGACCATGAAGCCGACGATGACCAGCATGTTCCCCACGCCGCCCAGGAAGGTGGCGGGCAGCAGCAACGCCATCGAGCCCGAGGCGCCGCCGAGGAGCAGCAGCGCGCCGGTGCTGACCGCCTGCAGCAGCCCGCCGCCGACCAGCACGGTCACGGTGGAGGTGCGGGCGATCGCCTTCGGGGCGAGCAGGCCGCCGGCCACGGTGCCGAGACCGAGCACGCCGAACGACAGGCCGGCGGCCAGGGCGGTGAAGCCGAGGGTCTTCTGCAGGTAGAGGGTGAGCAGGTACACCAGGGACGTCTCGGTGACGAAGGCCAGCAGGCCGAGCAGGTTGCCCCAGGCCACGGTCGGCTTGCGCAGCACGTGCAGCGGCACGAGCGGCGCGGCGGCGCGCCGCTCGACCAGGTGGAACAGGCCGAGCAGGACGGCTCCGCCCAGCAGCCCGGCCAGGGCGAGGGGGTGGGTCCAGCCGTGCTCGCCGGCCTGCGTCAGGCCGTAGACGACGCCGAGCAGCCCGAGGGTCACGCTGAGCGCGCCGGGCAGGTCGAGCCGGGGACGATCGGCGGGCCGGGACTCGGCGATGACCGCGGGCGCGACGATGAGCACGGCGAGGGCGACGGGCACGTTGACGAAGAACGCCCAGCGCCAGGAGAGCAGGTCGGTCAGGACCCCGCCGAGCACGGCCCCCGCGGTGAACCCGGCGGACATCAGGGCGCCGTTGAGGCCGAGCGCCTTCTGCCGCAGCGGCCCTTCGGGGAAGGACGTGGTGAGCAGGGCGAGCCCGGCCGGGGTGGCGGCGGCCGTCGCGAGGCCCTGGGCGATGCGGGCCACGATGAGGACGTCGGGGGTGGGGGCGAGCCCGCCGGCGAGCGAGGCCGCGCCGAGCAGCGCCAGGCTGCCGAGGAAGATGCGCTTGCGGCCGACCAGGTCGCCGATGCGGCCGAAGAAGAGGGTGAAGCCGGCCGCGCACAGGGCGAAGGCGGTGGCGATCCACTGGAGGCCGGACAGGGAGAAGCCGAGGTCGTCGCCGATGGCGGGCAGGGCCACGTTGAGGATCGAGAAGTCGACGGCCAGCATGAACTGGGCGACCAGGAGCACCGCGAGGACGAGGCGCAGGCGGCCGGTCAGGCGCCGTGGCGGGGCCTGGGCGGCGGACGTGGGCAGGGGTGTGGTGGTGGTCATGGCAGGGCTTTCTCTCGGGCGTGCCGGTCGGCATGCCGCCGCAAACGGTTCTTTAGTTCCGTTAAGATGAGAGAACAGTAGCACCGGAACCGGCGTTAAGGGAACTATGGTTCCGATAAGGGTTCGAACGAGGGGAGTCCGTATGGCCGCCGTGCCACCGCCGGGTGCCGTCCGTCCTGGTGGGCGTACCGCCCGCGTCCGCGAGGCCGTTCTGCGGGCCGCCGGCGACACCCTGGTCGAGAAGGGCTTCGCCGGGCTCGACCTCGCCGACATCGCCCGCGTCGCGGAGGTCGGCAAGACCACCGTCTACCGCCGCTGGGGCACGCCCGGCGCGCTCGCCGCCGACCTCCTCAAGGACATGGCGGAGACCTCGCTGCCCCGCGCCCGCAACGGCGACGTGCGGGCGGACCTGCGCGACAACGCCCGCCTGGTCGTCAAGACCCTCACCGACCCCCGCCAGGGACGCCTGTTCAAGGCGCTGATCGCCGCCTCGCTCTGCGACGGGGAGGCCGCCCGGGCGCTGCACCGTTTCTACGCCGTCCGCATCGAGGAGTGGGCGGGCTGCGTCACCGACGCGATCGGGCGCGGCGAGCTGCCGCCCGGCACCGACCCGCGCCGGGTGATCGCCGCCGTGTCCGCGCCCCTGTACTACGCGCTGCTCAACAGCGGGGAGGCCCTCGACGAGGCCGCCGCCGACCGGGCCGCCGCGGCGGCGCTGGCCGCGGCCCGCGCCGGAGCCCTGTGAGCCCTGTGCGCCCTGTCAGATCTTGAGCGCGGCGTAGACGGTGTCGAGGTAGCCGGTGAAGTCCGCGGTGTACTCCCGGTACCGTCTCCGCCAGCGCTCCAGGTCGGCGGCCGACACCGCGGAGCCGAGCACCGCCGTCAGGTGGGCGATGAGGAAGGTGTCGTCCTGGCCCGCCTCGAACCGCACCCGGCTCTCGACGATCTCGAACCTGCGCATGAGGTCGAGGCGGAGCAACTGGTAGAGGAAGGACTCGGCGGCGAACCTGAGCGACTCCGGCATCTCCTTGGAGATCGACTGCGGGCCGTGGTACCAGGACAGGTAGATGGCGTCGTCGAAGATCTCGAACCGGTAGGTCGCGGTGTCCTCGATGTAGGCCAGGTCCACCGGGCAGATGTGCCGGTAGTCGAACAGCGCGACCGTGCTCATGACGAGCTCCTCGCGCAGCTCCTCCGACAGGGTGGAGTTGTCCTTGCCCGCCAGCCTGGCCCAGCTGGTGCGGTCGGTGGCGCGGCGCGAGATGGCCAGCTTGTCGCCGGGGTTGAGCATCGCGACCCGGACCTGGTGGGGGAAGTGGCGGGACCTGGTCAGCCGGGCCGACACGTAGCGGGCGCTCGGGCCGCAGAAGGCGTAGAACCCGGTGGCCTCCAGGCTCGCGGTCACGTCCTTGTTGAAGGCGTCCCCGTACGTGCCGTCCACCGGGTCGAAGGACGGGTAGACGGCCGTCGGCATGAACCCCTTGTGCATCGAGGCCACCTCGGCGCGCAGCCCCGTGGCCAGGTCGTCCAGGTGCTGGGCGATGTTCTCCTCCATGCCGCGCTGCTGCACCTGGGAGCTCAGGACGGAGAACACGACGGCGAAGGCCACGGACGCGATCAGGTTGAGGCCGATCGAGGAGAGCACCGCCGCCCTGGTGAGGGCCCGGTCGGGGAACACCATGAGGACCGCGGCGAGCAGCGTCACCGCGCAGGAGAAGCCGAAGGCGTACCAGCTCAGGGTGTTGCGGAGCTTGCGCGGGGGCGTAGGCATGCACAGATCTCGCTTCGTCGCCGAGTGTCGCCACGATCCCCGATCCCGTTCCATGCTAACCGCACCGTCGGCGCCGTGTCGTAATCACGACATGGCAGACAAACGGCACGGGTGACACCTGGCGCGCCGCGTGTCCGATCACCCACTCTCGTGTGCACTGATTGTTGCTACGAGAGGTTTCACCCCCATGCACTGGTCCGCCCATGTGACGGTGGCAGGAGTCACCACCGCCGCCCTGTTGAGCTCCCCGTTATCGGCGGCCTCGGCCGCGGCCGAGCCCACCGGCGGGAGCGTCCACCGCGTCACGCTGATCACCGGGGACGTGGTGACCGTCAGGCAGGCCGAGCTGGGCAGGCAGGCGGTGGAGGTGAAGCCGGGGCCGGGCCGTGAGCGGATGGCGTTCAGCACCACCGAGGAGAACGGCGAGCTGCGCGTCCTGCCCAAGGACGTCGTCCCCCTCCTGGCGGCCAGGCGGCTGGACCCGGCCCTGTTCTCGGTCACCCGGCTGATCGCCCAGGGGTACGACGACGCCAGGTCGGACAAGCTGCCGCTGCTGTTCCTCTACGACGGCGCCGCGCCGAAGAGCGCGTCCGCGCCCGAGCTGGAGAGCGTCAACGGCCGGGTGGTCGCCGCCGACAAACGCACGATCGGCGGGTTGTGGAAGTCGCTCGACGGGCAGCGGGCCACGCTGTCGCAGGGCGTGTCGAAGATCTGGTTGGACGCCAAGGTCAAGGCCACCCTCGACCACAGCGTGCCGCAGGTGGGCGCGCCGGAGGCGTGGCAGGCCGGGTTCGACGGCAAGGGCGTCAAGGTCGCCGTGCTGGACACCGGCGTCGACGCCACCCACCCCGACCTGGCCGGACGCGTCAAGCAGAGCAAGGTGTTCACCGGCGAGCCGAGCGTCCAGGACGGCAACGGGCACGGCACCCACGTGGCCGCCACCATCGCCGGCGGCGACGGCAGGAAGGGCGTCGCCCCCGGCGCCGAGCTGATGGTCGGCAAGGTGCTCGGCGACGACGGCTCGGGCACCCTGTCCGGCGTCATCGAGGGCATGGAGTGGGCCGCCGCCGAAGGCGCGTCGGTGATCAGCATGAGCCTCGGCGGCAGCCCGACCGACGGCACCGACCCGCTCAGCGAGGCCGTGAACACCCTCACCGAGCGCACCGGCGCCCTGTTCGTGGTGGCGGCGGGCAACGACGGCGCGGCCTACTCGATCGGCACGCCCGGCGCGGCGACCTCGGCGCTGACCGTCGGCGCGGTCGACGGCAAGGACGCCCTCGCGGAGTTCTCCAGCCGCGGCCCACGCCTGGACGACGCGCCCAAGCCCGACCTGACCGCGCCCGGCGTGGCCATCGTCGCGGCCCGCGCGGCGGGCACCAGCATGGGCGAGCCGGTGGACGAGCGTTACACGGCCGCCTCCGGCACCTCGATGGCCACGCCGCACGTGGCCGGGGCCGCCGCGATCGTCAAGCAGCGCCACCCCGCCTGGACGGCCAGGCAGATCAAGGACGCGCTGATCGGCTCGGCCAAGCCCATCCCCGGCCAGCAGATCGACGACGCCGGCGCCGGCCGCCTGGACGTGGCCCGCGCGGTGCGCCAGGGCGTGACCGCGACCGGCGTGGTCGACCTCGGCAAGCACCAGCAGGACCAGGGCCCGGCCACGGCCGAGGGCACCATCACCTACGCCAACGGCACCGCCGCCCCGGTCACGCTGCAGCTGGCCGCCACCCTGGACAAGGCCGAGCTCAGCGCCGCGTCCGTGACGGTCCCGGCGGGCGGCACCGCCGACGTCAAGGTCACGGTGGACCTGGCCGAGCTCTCCTTCGGCCGGTACGGCGGGCTGGTCACCGCCACGGCGGGCACGGAGCAGGTGCACACCACGCTGGCGCTGACCTGGAAGGGACCGCAGCACAAGGTCCGCTTCACCGCCGTCGACGCCGCGGGCAGGCCGACCGGCGCCGACACGCTGTCGATGTTCGGCGCCTCGCAGCAGGACGACCTGTTCACCTGGCTGCCCCAGGAAGGGCTGACCGTGGAGGTGTCCGAGGGCACCTACATGACGCAGTCGCTCAACCTGGGCAGCGGCTGGGGCCGCACGCACCCGAGGGACGGCATGGTCGTCATCCCCGAGCTCAAGGTCGACCGCGACCTGGACGTGGTGCTGGACTTCCGCAAGACCACCCCGGTGACCATCAAAACGAAGGAACCCGCCGAACAGGTGGGCATCTACACCTACTTCACCCATCGCGCGTTCGGCTCGCGCAAGATCTCCCAGGGCGTCATGAACTTCGACGTCATCGAGGGGCTCAACGTCTCGCCGACCCAGCCCGTGCGGGACGGCTCGTTCGAGTTCGCCTCGCGCTGGCAGCTCGTCGCGCCGAAGCTCACCGTCCGCGTGCCCGGCTCGGGCGAGCCGTACCCGATGGGCTTCCTGGGCGGGTCGCCGGGCGTGGACGGGCGGCACATGTGGCGGCTCGCCGACGGAGTCGCCGGGGCCAAGGGCAAGGCCGCGGTCATCCGCAGCGAGGACATCGACTGGTCCGACCCGTCCGGGGCCGCGATCAAGGCGGGCGCGGTCGCCGTGATCCTGGTGCTCTCCCCCGACGACGCGTTCGGCCACGGCTGGAGGCCGGTCGGCGCCGACCTGCCGATCCCGGCGCTGGTGGTCGCCGGCGACGACGGGCAGCGGATGCTGGAGCGGATGAAGAAGGGCAACGCCAAGCTGGAGGTCACGGGGCAGATGGACTCGCCCTACCTCTACGACGTCATGCAGGTCTCCGACGGCCGGGTGCCGGACAAGATCGTGCATGAGGTGAACGACGGCAACACCGCCCGGGTCACCACGACCTATGCCGACAACGGCGGCTTCGGCTGGGCCAAGGAGCAGCGCTTCGGCTGGCGTCCCTGGCAGTCGTACGCGCTGGGCCAGCAGATGGAGACCCAGCGGATCGTCAGGACGCCGCTGCGCCGCACCGAGTACGTCAGCGCCGACGGCTCCTTCTGGCAGCACCTCGTCAACCACCAGTACGTCTGGGACGAGATGGGCCGCCTGCTCGACGGCATGACCGAGCAGCCGCGCACCTACCAGCCCGGCACGCGGATCAGCGAGAGCTGGCACGCCCCGGTGGTCCGCCCGGCGATCCCCGGCTGGCTCAAGCCGTCCACCCGGGAGGGCGACACGATGGAGATCCGCGTCCCCGAGTTCGTGGACTCCTCCGGGCACGTCTCCCGGGCGGGCGTCGACAACGACACCGCCTCGGCCCGGTTCTTCCGCGACGGCACGCTGGTGGCCGAGCGCGACGCCGCCTGGGGCGCGTTCCCCGCGGCGCCGCAGGAGGCCGCCTACCGGCTGGAGCTGTCCACCAGGCGCACCTCGGAGGAGTGGACCACGGCCATCGCGACCGAGACGGCCTGGACGTTCCGCTCCAAGCCGGGCGACCGGGTGCTGCCGCTGCTGCAGGTCGACTATGACGTGCGCCCGGAGCGTCCCGGTCTGGTGGGCTTCGCCGTACGGCATCAGGAGGGCGTGACCGGGGCGCGCGCGAAGGACCTGAAGCTGGAGCTGTCCTACGACGACGGCGCGACGTGGCGGCGGCAGCCGGTGATCCCGCTCGGCGGCGGCCGCTACGACGCGATCGTGCTGCGCCCGCACCCGTCGCTGCGGGTCACCGCCACCGACTCGGCCGGCAACACGGTCCAGCAGACGGTGATCAGGGCCTACTGATCGCTCAGAGCCAGTTCTCGCGGGCGGCGTGCCAGGCCAGTTGCATCCGGGTCTGCGCACCCGCCCGCTCCATCAGGTAGGCGATCCTGCGCTGCACCGTCCGCTGGGAGATCTTGAGCTGGGTGGCGATCGACTTGTCCGGAACACCCGCGACCAGCAGCGACAGCAGGTAGAGATGGTCGGCGTCGAGCGGGCTGCCCGGGTTGGTGAGACTGACCGGGGTGGCCCGCTCCCACAGGCTCTCGAACAGGGCCTTGAGGGCGTCGAGCAGGCTGCTGGGCCGGATCAGCGCGGCGGTGAGCTGGGTCAGGCCGTCGGTGTGCTGGATGAGCGGGAGCACGCCGAGCTCGCCGTCCGCGATGATCATCCGTACCGGCAGGACGGGCAGCGCGCGGGCCTGCTCCCCCAGCGTGATGCCGTCGGCGAGGTTGACCAGCATGCCGGGTTCCTCCAGCAACGCCCCTTCGTAGATGACGCGGTAGCCGACGCCGCGCCGCAGCGCCGCGAGCTCCTCGCCGTTCTCCTGCGAGCTCATCGCCACGTGCCCGGCCCGGCAGAGGCTGAGCACCTCGTGCCGGGCGCCGTCCTGGAGCAGCCGGAGCTGCTCGCGCAGCGCCGCCCGGCTGGTGATCACCTCGATGAGCTGCGCGGCCTCGCGCCGCCTGGCGTGCGCCAGGTACTCCCCCGTGAGCTGCTCCATGGCGTGCCGCGCCCGGTCGACCTCGGCCTGCCGCCGGTGCAGCCGGGCCGCGAGCGCGACGTCGGGGGCGACCGCCGTGAACCGGCCGGGCTCGCCAGCGACGGCGCGCGCCAGGCCCTTGGCCAGCAGCGAGCCGAGCGCCTGCCGCGCCACCTCGGCCGGCACGCCCAGCTCCTCGGCCAGGGCGTCGGACTCCACCTCGGTGGTCCTGACCAGCAGCCGGTAGGCGGCCTCCTCCTCCGCGCCCAGCCCCGCCGCGCTCAGCACGTGCCGCACACGGCCCGATCCAGATTCACCCGGCCATTGTAGAGAGCGGCCGCCGGGGCGACGGCCGGGCCTGTCACGTCACGAGTTCGGTGCGCAGTTCGTGGCTGTCGTCGGGGAGCCGGGCCTCGTAGAAGAGGCGGTGGGCGCCGTCGGGGAGCGGGAGCACGTCGAGGTAGCGGACGTCGGCCACCGGCGGCCCGTCCACCGGCGCCAGCAGCGGCGCTTCGCCGGCCCCGGTCGCGCCGGCGGGCGTGGCGAGGCCGGTGCGTTCGCGCCAGTTCTCCGCCGCCGAGGCGCGTCCGTCGTAGCAGGCCCGGCCGTCGGGCAGGACGCTGGTCAGCCGGGCGCCGCGGGCGTCCCACAAGCCGGGGCGGCCGGTGAGGACGGTGCCGTGCGGCCGCCAGTTCAGCCCGTCGCGGCTGGTGGCGTACGCGGTGCTCATCCGGTCCTCCGCGCCGGGCGTCTCCAGCGGGTGGCAGCAGATCCAGGCCCGCCATCCGGTGCCGTCGTACCGGATCACCGGGTCCTTGACGCCGGTCCGGGCGTCGCCGGTGAGCACCGGCCGGACGTCCGCCCCGGCCAGGCCCTCCGGGGACGCCGCCTCGACGACGCCGATCCACCAGTGCCTGGTCCCCGGCGTGGCGCAGCTGACGTACAATCGCCACCGGCCGGACGGCAGGCGTACCAGGGCGGGGCGTTCCACCATCGCGGCGCCGAAGCGGCCGCGCGGCAGGACGGCGACCGTGGTGAACCGCTCGCCGTCCGTGGAGCGGGCCACCGCGTTGTGGTCCTCGCCGCCGGCGCGTACGCGGTAGGCCAGGACGTACGTGCCGTCGGCGTCGAGCGTGGCGCTCGGCGCGCCGGCCCAGTGCTGCGGCCCGCGACCGGGCGCCGGAACGGCGACGGCGTGACGCTCCTTCCCCTGGCCGGGCAGCGGGAAGGAGGGCACGAGCGGAGAACGGGGGTACGCGCTTGCGGTCATGGTCCGAGTCTGCGCGGGAGGGGGATCGCGAGGCAGTGGCAGTACTGCTCATATACGGGAATTTCCTGCCATACTCGGTGACCGGGATCCGGCACCCCTGACGAAAGGGCGACATGACGGCACGATCGGCACGACAGCCCGTTCCTGCCCGCGCGGGCAGAGCGGCGGACAGGCCGGTTCCTCCCGGCTGCCACCTCCCCACGGCGGGCGCGTCCGCCGGGCGTGGACGGTCGTCGTGACCGCGGGCCTCGACGTGCCCGACCGGCGTGGCCGTACCGGCCTGGACCAGGCGGGACGCGACCTGACCGGCAACCCCCGGGTGCGGGTGCGCGACGTGCGGCTGCTGGCCTGCAACTGGTACGTCCTGCGCACCACCACCTTCGACTACCAGCACGCCGACGGCCGCTGGAGCACCCAGCAGCGGGAGACCTACGACCGCGGCAACGGCGCCACCGTGCTGCTGTACGACCCCGCCCGCCGCACCGTCCTGCTGACCCGGCAGTTCCGCTACCCCGCCTACGTCAACGGGCACCCCGACGGGATGCTCCTGGAGACCGCGGCCGGGCTGCTGGACGACGACGCGCCGGAGGAGGCGATCCGGCGCGAGGCCGCCGAGGAGACCGGCCACACCGTCGGCGAGGTCGAGCCGGTCTTCTCCGTCTACATGAGCCCGGGGTCGGTGACCGAACGCCTGCACTTCTACGCCGCGCCGTACAGCGCCGCGACCCGCACCTCGGCGGGCGGCGGGGTCGCGGCGGAGGGCGAGGACATCGAGGTCGTGGAGCTCGACTTCGACCAGGCCCTCGACCTGATCCGGCGGGGCGAGATCGCCGACGCCAAAACGATCATGCTGCTGCAGTGGGCGGCGTTGAGCGGCCCCTTCTCCCCCGCCCGCACGCCGGACCAGCCCGTGGCGCGACCGTAGGGATCGGCGTCACGGCAGGCGGCGGAAGGCGCGGCGGTAGGCGGCGGGGGCGACGCCGCGCCGGGCGGCGAAGTGGTGGCGCAGGGTGTCAGCGCCGCCGAACCCGGCTCGGACGGCCACGGCCTCCACGTTCAGATCGGTGGTCTCCAGCAGCTCCTCGGCCAGCTGGAGGCGGCGTTCGAGCAGCCAGCGGTGCGGGGTGGTGCCCGTCAGGTCCTTGAACCGCCGGGCGAACGTGCGCGGCGACATGGCCGCGCGCGTCGCGAGCGCCTCCACCGTCAGCGGCCGGTCGAGGTGCTCCTGGATCCAGTCGAGCAGCTCCGCCAGTTCGTACGGGGTGCGCTGCGGCGGCATGGGCGCCTCGACGTACTGGGCCTGCCCGCCGGCGCGATGGGCCGGTACGACCAGGCGCCGGGCCAGGGCGTTGGCCGTGGCGGCTCCGTACTCCAGCCGGATGAGGTGCAGGCAGGCGTCGATCCCGGCCGCGGCTCCGGCGCTGCTGAGCACGGGGCCGTCCTCGACGTACAGGATGCCGGGCTCGACGGTGATCCGGGGATGGCGGCGGGCGAGCAGGTCGGCGAACTGCCAGTGGGTGGTGGCGCGCCGGCCGTCGAGCAGCCCGGCGGCGGCCGGCAGGAACGCGCCGGTGCAGACGGTCAGCACTCTGGCGCCGCGCCCGACCGCCTCCCGCAGCGCCGCCAGCAGGGCGGCGGGGACGGGCGCGTCGAGCCGCGGCCAGGCCGGGACGGCCACCAGGTCCGCCTCGGCGAGCCGGTCGAGCCCGTGCTCGACGTGGACGGCGAACCCCGAGGTCGTGGGGATGGCGCCGGGCTCCGCCGCGCAGACCGCGAAGTCGTGCACGGGCAGCCCGTCGTCGGTGCGGTCCAGCCCGAACACCTGGCAGACGATCCCGAGCTCGAACGCGGCGACCAGGTCCCCGACCACGGCCGCGACCCTGCGCATCACGCCCGCCAGTATGGCAGGAACTTCCCGGACCCGGGCATTTCCGCCGCCGGTCAGGCGAGTGCCCGGACAGAGCCGCCGGACCACCGGCGGGCGACCTCGCGTTTGCGGCGCGCTTGTTCGGGCATGGCGTGCTGCCCCAGGAGAACGTGAGTTCGAGGAGAGTCAGCATGAGTCACGGACCGGTGGAGAAGGACCCCGACGAGTGGACGACCGGCGACGAGCCCATGACCGGCCCGCAGGAGTCCTACCTGCACACCCTGGCCAGGGAGGCGGGCAGGGAGGTGCCCGGCGGGCTGAGCAAGGCCGAGGCGTCCCGGTTGATCGACGAGCTCCAGGAGAACAGCGAGCGCCTGCGCGCGTCCGGCGCCCCGCAGGAGGGCGCCGGCTGATCCGCCGGGCGCCGGCCCGCGAGGGGGAGGCGGTTCCCCCTCGGGAGGGAGATCGCCGGCGGGCCGCGCGGCCTACCGTGGGCGGCCATGAGATCACTCACACGGCCCGCGCTGCTGGCCGCAGGCTGGACGGCGGCGGCCGCGCTCGTGCTGGTGGCGCCGGGGAACCTGGTCATGCGGCTGGCGTTCGGCAAGCTCGACGACCCCGCGCTGGCCCGGCAGTCCCTGTTCGCCGCGCTGGGGGTGCTGCTGGCGCTGGCGGCCGTCCGCTTCGGGACGCGTACCGCCGCGCGGCCGCACCGGCGGCGGGCCGACGGGACGGTCCGGCCCGCCCGCTGGGCCAGGGCGGCGACCTGGACGGCGGCCGTCCTGCCGATGCTGGGCTTCTCGGTGCCGCACCTGCTGTGGGGGCTGGGCCTGCCGCTGGGCGTGGCGGAGGGCTCCCGCGCGGGCCTGGCCGGGCTGGGCGGCTCGGCGGTGTTCTGGGTGCTGCTCGTCGCCGGGCCGGTGGCCGGGGGCCTGCTCACCCTGGGACTGATCGCCCGATGGGGACAGATCGTCCCGCGCTGGGTGCCCCTGGTGGGAGGACGGCGGGTGCCGCGCGCGCTCGCGGCGGTCCCGGCGGCGGCCGTGGGCATGCTGGTCGGCCAGTACGGCGCGATGATGACGAGCTGCCTCGCGTTCGGCGTCACCCGCGGGTGCGCGCCCGGCGGCGGCGCCGAGGTCCTGGACGGGAGCTGGGGATTCGCCGGGACCTACCCGGTCTTCCTGCTCTGGGGGACCTCGCTGCTGGCCGCCGTCGCCGGTTACCTGCACACGACCGCGCGGGCGCCGGTCAGCGGCTCATTCAGCGGCTCATTCAGTGGCTCATTCAGTGGCTCATGACGTGCCGGCGCTTCGGGGGCCTGCCGTAGCCGAGCAGGCCCATCATGCCCTGCTCCTGGTGGTAGAGGTTGTGGCAGTGGAACATCCACTCGCCGGGGTTGTCGGCGTGCACGTCGATGCTGATCCGCTTGTACGGCATGACGTTCACGGTGTCCTTCCGCGGCCCGCCGCGCTCGGTGGTCCGGACCTGGAAGGTGTGGCCGTGCAGGTGCATCGGGTGCCACATGTGCGTGTCGTTGTGCATGACGATCCTGATCGTCTCGCCCCGGTCGACCCGCAGGCGCAGCGGGTCGTCGCCGAGGTGCCCGTTCATGGGCCACTCGCTGCCGGAGGTGCCCTGACGCCAGCCGAGCGTGACGGTGACCGTCCTGGACGGCGGGCGCAGCTGGTCACGGCGGCGCGCCTGGAGGTCCTGGTAGGCGAGCTGCCGCCGCTGGAGCTCCGGCACGGCGCCGTCCGGTGACGGCGTGCGGGCGCTGGGCGAGGTGCGCACCACCGCGAACGCCCGCCCGGCCTTGCCCTCCGCCATCGCCATCAGCGGGAACGCCCCCGCGTCGAGCGTGACGACGAAGTCGTAGCGCTCCCCCATGCCGATCACGACCGTGTCCACGGTGACCGGCTTGACCGGGAAACCGTCGGTGTGGGTGATGGTCAGGCGGTGGCCGCCGAGCGCCACCCGGAAGGCGGTGTCGGCGGCCGCGTTGATCACCCGGAACCTGGCGCGCACGCGGGGACGGCTCATGAAGATGGTGGGCTCGTCGGCGGTACGGCCGTTGACCAGGTAGTACGGGTAGCGCGCGTGCCCGGACGTGCCGCCGAGGACGTGGCTGCTCAGGGTGTCGTCGTGCGGGGTGGTGTTCAGCGCGCGCAGCGTGTCGTCGGGCGTGCCGTTGACGCCGTCCTGCCAGTCGTCGAGGACGACCGTGAACTCCTGGTCGTACCCGAGCGGCTCGTACGGGTCCTCCACGATCAGCGGGCCGTACAGGCCGCGGTCGCTCTGCATGCCCACGTGGGAGTGGTAGAAGTAGGTGCCCGGGTCGGGGACGGTGAACACGTAGTCGAACGTCCCGCCGGGCCGGGTCGGCCGCTGCGAGAGGCCGGGCGCGCCGTCCATGTCGGCGGCGATCCTGATGCCGTGCCAGTGCACGGTGGTCGGCGCGGGCAGGTCGTTGACGAGCCTGGCCCGTACGGTGCCGCCGGCCGTGGCCCGGATGGTCGGGCCGGGCAGCAGGCCGTCGTAGGCCCAGGTGGACACCGTCCGTCCGCCGAGGGACACGGTGGCGGGCGCGGCCCGCAGCACCCTCCCGCCGGCCGTCTCGGCGGCCCTCCCCGCCGACGGCCCCGCCGACGGCCCCGCGGACGCTCCGGCGGCGGCCGACGGAACGGCGCCCAGGGCGGCGAACATGCCGCTGACGAACAACCTGCGGGACACGGTCCCACGCGAATCAGTCACTACGGATCCCCCTCATCCATCTCGCAAAATAACGGAGAGTCACCGCGGAAGGACGACGCCACGCGCGGCGGGCGGTTCAAGATCGCCGTACTCCGGCCGGGGACGGCCCGCACCCCGGCCCCGGCGCCGTCGCGACGCCGCGATCCCGGCATACTGGGCCATCGGATCATCACGTCCAGGGAGATCATGCGCATGAGCACGCCGTCGTCGCAGCCGGGGGCCGAGCGGGCCGGCGGGCCGTCCGTCCGGATCGGCGCGCTCGCCCCGCTCACCCCGCCCGGCTGGGTCGAGGCGGGCCGCCACCTGCTCGCCGGGCTGGAGCTGGCCGTGCGGGACGTCAACGACGCCGGCGGCATCGGCGGCCGGCCGCTGGAGCTGGTGGTCCGGGACACCGCCGCCGATCCGCGGAAGGCGGCGGCGGCCGTGGACGAGCTGGCCCGGCTCGGGGTGGCCGCGCTGACCGGCGAGTACCACAGCGTGGTCGCCCGGACCGCCGCCGCCCGTGCCGAGGCCGTCGGCCTGCCGTTCCTCTGCTCCTCGGCGGTCCTCGACGCGCTCACCGAAGAGCCCGCGACGTGGGTCGCGCGCCTGGCCCCCGCGCAGTCGCGCGGGTGGCGGATCTTCGCCGACTTCCTTCTGGGCGCGGGCCACGAGCGCGTCGCGGTGGCGACGCAGCCGAGCGTCTACTGGGCGTCGGGGCTCGGCGTCCTGCGCGACCGCCTCGCCGCCCGCGGCGGCACGGTCACCGAGCTGGACATGACCGCGCTCACCCCCGCGGCCGTGTGCGACGAACTCGCCCGCGACGGCGCGACGGCGCTGCTTCTCCTGGTCGGCCACCCGGAGCCGGCGGTGCCGATCGTGCGGGCCGTGCGCCGCGACCGGCGCCTGGCCGGGACCCTGATCGGCGCCCCGGCCGGGCAGCCGGAGTTCCCGGGGTGGGCCGAGTCGCTGGGCGACGACGGCGCCGCGATCCCGTTCCTGCGCTACCTGCCCGAGAGCCTGAGCCCTCTGGGCGTACGGGTGGCGGCGGCCCTTCGCGAGCGGCTGGCCGCGACGCCGTCGTTCGTCGCCTTCGAGGGCTACGACACGGCCACCGTGGTGGCCGAGGCGCTGCGGTCGCACGGCGTGGACCGCGCGGCCGTCGCCGGATCCTGGCCGCACGTCGCGGTCGAGGGCACCCGGGGGCCGATCCGGTTCTCCCGCGCGCCGGGCATCGGCGTCTGGCAGTGGGCCTGGCCCCCGATCCAGGTCGCCGACCGCGACCCGGCGAACCCGGCGCGCTTCCGCACCCTGCACACCGCCTGACCGCCACGCGGGACGCCTCAGGAGGGGTGGCGGGACACGTCGTGTCTATCCGTCAGCCGTTCGAGGCCGGCCGACCGGTAGGTGGCGACGGCACCGGCGTTGGAGCTCGGGCAGCACACGAGCACGCTGGACGAGCCGGCCTCCCGCAGCGCGCGCGCCGCGGCGACCGTGATCGCCCGGCCGTGCCCGCGCCCCCGGTGGTCCCGGTGCACCCCCATCGGCTCGATCAGCCCCGGCCTGCCCGCACCGGCCGACCACACCGCCACGGCCGCCACCGCCGCGCCCTGGTCGTCGCGGGCGAGCAGGCACCGCGCGCCGGCGTACGGGACGCCCGCCGCCATCGCGTGCCAGCGCTCCTCGGTGAAGGTCGAGCCGTCGAACGACGCCCGGATGACGGCGGCCCACTCGGGCGCCTGCTCCGGCCCCACCGCCTCGACGTGCACGCCGGGATCCGGGACAGGCGCGCCGAGGTCGCGCCCGAGCACCGTCCACGGGTCGTCGGCCGCCCAGCCGTCCTTCAGCAACAGGTCCCGGACCAGCGCGCCCGGCGGCGACTCGACGTACGCCCGCCCCTCGGGCAGCACCCCGCGTGCGGGCTCCGACACGTCGCCGGCCACCCGGCGGGCCAGCTCCTCGTCCTGGGCCGCCCCCGGCGCGAACGCCAGCCGCAGCAGGTCGGCGCCGTCCAGCAGCCCGGCCGCGACGACCTGCCCGGCCCGGCTCCAGGTCAGGGTGGCCGCCGCCGTGCGCCCCTGGCCGAACCGCCAGAACCATCCCAGGTCGCCCGGATGCAGTTGCACGGGCTCTCCTTCGCGCTGCCACTCCCCCAGCAGCCGCACCACGTCGCCGAGCCCGTCGATCCCCGGCCGGCCCGTCTCGATCGTCATCCCCCGATCAGACACCATCCGGCCCGCCCTGCGCACCCGGATTTCCCGCGGCAGGGCGGCTAGGGAACCCGCGGGGCCGCGAGCCGGTCGTCGGTCCAGGCCGCCGTGATCGTCGTGACGCCGGTCTTGCCGAGCACGGGCTTGCCGCCGTCCTTGAGGTCGGTGTACTCGGCCAGCACCGTCATGGCCGTGGTGTCCACGACGTACTGCTGCCGCAGCACCGCCCCCTTGCCCGCGCGAACCGGCAGCGCCAGCTTCCGGCCGGAGCGGCCGAGCGGGTCCTTGGCGTCGCCCAGGTCGTCCACGCCCTTGGTGGTCCTGAGCACCTGGTAGGCGGCGGCCCTGACCTTGTCAGGAGCCGGGACCGCGTACAGCAGGGTGACGGCCTCCTCGGCGACGTACCGGTCGCGATGGTCCAGCCAGTCCTGCTTGCGCGCCTTCGGGTCGGTGGTCGTGGCCTCCCGCGCCGCCTTGTCGATCCAGGCGTCGACGTCGGCGGTGAGGTACGCGCGCAGCCCCTCGGCGTCCGCGGGCAGGGACTGGAGCTGCCGGGGGCTCACGTACTTCTCGTCGCCCAGCCGGAAGCCGGGCGGGCGCTTCTCGGCCACGAGGGTGCCCTTGCCGGGGGCGGTGGACAGGCGGATCTTCATGCCCTCCGTCCGGTACGCCCAGCTCGTCGGCGAGCCGTCGGCGCGCCAGGCCGCATCGTCCTTCGCGGTCGCGGGCCTGGCGCCCAGGTCGCGGTACCCGTTCCAGCCCTTGCCGTCGGGCGACGACCAGTGGGTGCTGACGTTGCGCTGGGTCAGGTGGTAGCCGCTGCCGACCGGGCGGGGATGGACGCTGGTGCGGATCGACTCGACCCGCCAGTACGCCCCCTTGGGCGCGTCGGCCGAGGCCGGGACGGCGGTGGCGGCGGCGGTACCGGCGATGCCGGCGGCCAGCGCCAGACCGGCGGCGGCGAGGGCACGGGTGTGTCTCATCGGTTCTCCTTCAAGGGGTTGACGTCCGCCCAGCGGCTGTCCTTGATCGCTACGTACGTCAGGAGCAGGCCGTCGGCAGCGGAACGGGTTTCGACGGAAAGCGGGCTGCCGGAGACCGGGTCGATCACCAGCCGGGTCCTGGCCGCGCCCGGCCGGGCGGTCGGGGCGAACTCGCCGGCGTCGTACTCGACCGCCTGACCGGCGCGGCCCAGCACGTCGGTCACCGGCCCGACGGCGGTGACGCCGGGCAGCGAGGCGAGCAGCCGGTACGCGGCGGCCCTGGTCCGGCTCGTCACCGGCGCGAACAGCAGGAGCCGCGCCGCCGCGTCGACGGTCGCGCGGTCGTCGGAGCCGAGGTACGTCCGCAGCGCCTCCGGCGTGTCGGGCACCTCGCCGGCCTTGGTCAGCGGCTTGCTCGCGGTCAGGACGCGGAAGTCCCAGTCCTCGGTGGACCAGGTGCGCGGCGGGCCGGGCCGGGCCCGCACGACCCCGGTCCGGCCGTCCTCCGCCGGCTGGTCGAAGGTCCAGGACGTGGGCGAGCCGTCGGCGGCCCAGGCGGCCTCGTCCTGCGGTGTCGCCGGCACGATCCCCTGCGGGACCTTCCGGTACCAGGTCAGGCCCTCGGGGTCGGCCGGGATCCAGGTCTCGACCGACTCACTCTCCCGCAGCACGTACCGGCCGCCGGGCTCGTGGAACAGGCGGCCGCGCACCTCCGTGCCGCCCCACCAGGCGCCCGCGTCCGGCAGCGCGGCCACCGAGTCCGCCGCGACCAGCAGGAACCGTTTGCCGTCCGCCTGGGTGAGCGCGGCCGGGCGGGCGGGCCCGTCCGGCGTGGGCATGAGCCGCGGGACGGCGATCGCGGCGGCGGCGGCCGCGGCCAGGAGCACCGCCCACGCGCGCCGCCTTGTGGTCCGGCCCGCCGGACGGCGGCGTTCCCGGGCGACGGCGGCGTCCAGCCGGGCGCGGCCGGCCCGCTCGATCTCGGGTCGCAGCGGCGGTGCGGGCAGCAGGTCCCGGACCGCCCGGTAGTCATCCATCCGAGCCTCCGTGCAAAGGGTTGACGCCGCCGAGGGCGGCCCGAAGTTTTCTGCGCACCCGCGACAGGCGCGAGCCGACGGTTCCGTACGGGATGTCGAGGGCCTGGGCGACCTCTTCATGGCTCAGCTCGGCCAGCGCGCTGAGCAGCAGCACGTCCCGGTCGCCGTCGGGCAGCGCGCGCAGCTCGGCGGCGAGCCGGCCCTGTTCGCTCTGGGCGTCCACGCGGATGACGACGCGCTCCTCGTGGCCGTGCTCGGGCTCCTCGTGCGCGCCCGCGCTGCGTTGCAACGCGGCCAGCCGCCGGGCCTCGGTGCGCCGGTGCAGGGCGATCAGGTTGCCGGCGAAGCCGTACAGCCAGGGTCGGACCGTGCCGCGCCGGGGGTCGAACGTCGCGCGTTTGCTGAAGGCGGCCAGGAAGACCTCGGCGGTCAGGTCGTCGGCGGCCTGCCGGTCGAGCCGGCGGCCCAGGTAGGCGTGGATCTCGCCGACGTACCGGTCGTAGAGCTCGCCGAACCGCTCGGGGCGGCGGCGCGAGAGCTCCAGCAGGGCCTCGTCGCTGATCGCCGCCGGCGGGCCGGTGCCGTTCCGGACCGTCGGACGGGCCGTCGAATGGGCCGTCGAATGGGCAGTCACACCCCTACTCCACCGGTGGGGCGATCTGCTTTCACGGCCGGGGTGGCGGCATCGCGCCCGGCCGGAACACGCGTCGCGCGCCGCGACATGGCGTCGCGGCGCGCGATGGGCGGGCGGTTCTCCTGGCTCAGGCCACGTCGGGGTGCACGCGGAAGCGGTCCCAGACCCGGTGCAGGGGCAGCAGGGCGAGCGCGTCGCGCAGCACCCCCTCGCCGTCCTGGCCGGTGACGACGCCCGGCGCCTGCGCGGGGATCCCCGCGGCCTGCAGCGCCTGCGCGGCCGTGCCCCAGCCGCCCACCGCCTTGGCGTGCCGGTACGCCTCGCCGACCAGGAGCAGCACGCGCGGGTCGACGGGGGTGCCGCCGTCGCCGGCCTTGGCGTCGCGGGCGCCGTACGCGTCGTCGCCCGGGGCGGGCGCCCCGGCCAGCAGCACGGCGTCGAACTCGACGGAGCGGGCCGTGGCGAAGGTGCGCTGGACGGCCAGCGTGCCGCCCAGCATGCCGCCCTTGGGCGCGATGACGAGCGGCGTCATCCCGCCGTCGAGCACGGCCTGGCGGACGGCGCCCACGACGCCGAGGTCGCTGGTCTCGTCCGCGACGATGCCGATGATCCGGCCGTCCAGCGGCCACTCCCGGCCGACCTGCGACAGCGCCGGGCTCGGCGCCGGGTCGGCGAGCGGCACGGTGGGCTCGGGGGCGGGCAGCCCGAGGCCGTCGGCGACCTCCCGGCACAGGACCGGGTCGATGTTGGCCAGCACCCGGAGCTGGCGTTCCTTGACCGCCTGCTCGTAACACATGCCCAGCTCGAAGGTGTAGGCGCTGATCAGGTGCTCGCGCTCGACCGGGGACAGGCTCAGCCAGAACAGCCGCGGCTGGCTGTAGTGGTCGGAGAAGGTCGCGGGCGCCTCGCGCACCTTGCGTCCGGCGACCTCCAGCGGCACCTCGACGTAGGCGCCCTGCTCGGCGCCGGCCTGGAAGGGGCAGCCGCCGTCCAGGGAGTTCGGCCGGTACGGGGCCACCCCGCGGTGGACGGCCGTCTGGTGGAAGCCGTCGCGCAGCATGTCGTTGACCGGCGCGTGCGGCCGGTTGATGGGGATCTGCGCGAAGTTCGGGCCGCCCAGGCGGGTGATCTGCGTGTCGAGGTAGGAGAACAGCCGCGCCGCCAGCAGCGGGTCGTCGGTGATGTCGATGCCCGGCACGAGGTGCCCGACGTGGAAGGCGACCTGCTCGGTCTCGGCGAAGAAGTTCGACGGGTTGGCGTTGAGCGTCATCAGGCCGACCGGGTGGACGGGGGCCAGCTCCTCGGGCACGATCTTCGTCGGGTCCAGCAGGTCGATGCCCTCGAACATCTGCTCCGGCGTGTCCGGGAAGACCTGGATGCCCAGCTCCCACTGCGGGTGCGCGCCGGCCTCGATGGCGTCGGCGAGGTCGCGCCGGTGGAAGTCGGGGTCGACGCCGCCGGCGATCTGGGCCTCCTCCCAGGTCAGCGAGTGCACGCCGAGCTTGGGCTTCCAGTGCCACTTGGCCAGCGTCGTCTCCCCCGCCGCGTTGACCAGGCGGAAGGTGTGCACGCCGAAGCCTTCCATCATGCGGAACGAGCGCGGGATGCCGCGGTCGGACATGTTCCACATCGTGTGGAAGGTGGCCTCGGTGTGCAGGGAGACGAAGTCCCAGAACGTGTCGTGCGCGCTCTGCGCCTGCGGGATCTCCCGGTCGGGATGCGGCTTGCCGGCGTGGATGACGTCGGGGAACTTGATGCCGTCCTGGATGAAGAAGACCGGGATGTTGTTGCCGACCAGGTCGAACACGCCCTCGGCGGTGTAGAACTTGGTGGCGAAGCCGCGGGTGTCGCGGACGGTGTCGGCCGAGCCGCGCGAGCCGAGCACGGTGGAGAAGCGGACGAAGACCTGGGTCCTGGCGCCCTCGGCGAGGAAGGCCGCCTTGGTGATGTTCGAGGCGGTGCCGTAGGCCTGGAACACGCCGTGGGCGGCGGCGCCGCGGGCGTGCACCACCCGCTCGGGGATGCGCTCGTGGTCGAAGTGCATGACCTTCTCGCGCAGGTGGTGGTCCTGCAGCAGCACCGGACCGCGCGGGCCGGCCTTCAGCGAGTGGTCGGTGTCGCGCAGCCGCACCCCCTGGGCGGTGGTCAGGTACTCGCCACCCTGGGCCATCTGGTCCTGCGAGGCGCCGGTCGGCTGCCCGGTGGGCGAGACGGTCTCGGGCCCGGTCTGGTCCGGCTTGGGCGGCAGCGGTTCCCGCGGTTCGGTCGGCTCCTCAAGCTGGGGCGGCAGGCTGCTGGGCACGCCGGGGATCTCGGCCTGCTGCGCGGCGTCGTGATCGGTGACGGCGCCGACGACCTTCTCCACGGCGGACTTGAGCGGGTGCGACTCGTTCATGCTTGGTTCCTTAGGAAGGGCCACAACGGATTGACCAGGTCTGGCGCCTCCCTACCCATGCTCAGCCGTATAACGCGAATAGTCGCACTTCAGGGCGGTTCGCGACCCCGCGCGAACCCGCTCGGAGCGCTTCCGGAGCAGCGCGGGACGCCGATCCGCTTTTCGCGTTCTTTGCCCTGCGTTGGGGTGTTCTTGGTTTGGCGGAGGCCGTCCGGGTAGCCACAGGCGGCATCAATCCCACGAGGAGGGCACCCATGAGTGAATACCCGACGGGGACCGGCCGGGAGGGAACGCTCCATCAGGGCAAGGCCGCCGCGCAGGAGGTCGCCGGGGCCGCCAGGGAGGCCGGCGTCCAGGTGGCCGGCGAGGCCAGGGCCCAGGCCAGGAACGCCGTCGACGAGCTGCGCGACCGGGTGCGCGCCCAGTCCGAGCAGCAGAGCCGGCGTGCCGCGCAGAGCCTGCGGGAGTGGTCGGAGGACCTGTCGGCCATGCACGAGCAGGCCAAGCCCGACTCGCCGGTGACCAACGTCGTACGCCAGGCCGCCGACCAGGGCCGGCGCGCGGCCGACTACCTCGACAGGCACGGCCTGGCCGGGGTGGTCGGCGAGGTGCAGAGCTTCGCCCGCCGCCGCCCGGCCGCGTTCCTGGCCGGCGCCCTGGCCGCGGGCTTCCTGGTGGGCCGCGTCATCAAGGCCTCCGGCGACAGCTCAGGGACGGCCTCCCAGCCCGCGGTCCCGCCGCCGCCCGCCGACCCCACCCTGCCGAGCGTCGAGCAACCCGGCACGGCGCCGCCGCAACCGCTGCACCGGCCGCTCGGCGACCCCCTCGGGCAGGACGACACCCGCCCGGTGCCGCCGCTCACCACGCCACCGGCCGCCCCCGCCGCTCCCGCCTACGGCGCCGGGAGTGACCTGCCATGACCGCGCAGCCCGAGGAACCGACGCTCGGCCAGCTGGTCGGCGAGATCGGCGAGGACATCTCCAAACTGTTCCGCCAGGAGGTGGAGCTGGCCAAGATCGAGCTCCGCCAGGAGGCGACCAAGGCGGGCAAGGCGGCCGGGATGCTCGGCGGCGCCGGCTTCGCCGGTTACATGATCGCGCTGCTGGTGACCCTGGCCGTCATGTTCGGCCTGGGCGAGGTGATGGGCCTGGGCTGGGCCGCGCTCGTTCTCGCGGTCGTCTGGGCGGTCATCGGCGGAGTGCTGTACGTCAACGGGCGCAACCGGCTGCGCGAGATCAACCCCAGCCCCGAGCAGACCATCGAGACGCTCAAGGAGGACGCGCAATGGGCACGCGACCTGAGGAAGTGAGAAACGAGATCGCCGCCACGAGGGCCGAACTCGCGGCCGACGTGGACCGGCTGGCCGACCGGACGAGCCCGGCGCGGATCGCGCGCCGCCGTACCGAACGGGTGCGGGAGGCGGCGCGATCGTTGCGGGAGCGGGTGATGGGAACCCCCTCCCATGCCGCGTCCCACGGCGCGTCCCATGCCGCCGGACGGGCGCGGCACGGCGTCGCCGCCACCGCCGGCTCGGTGGGCGAGGGGGCACACCAGGCCGGCCACGCGGTGCTGGAGGGCGCCCACCAGGCGGCCGGCACCGTGCGGCACGGCGCCCACGTGGCCGCCGAGACCGTACGGGCCGCGCCGGAGCAGGCCAGGCGGGGCACCCAGGGCAACCCCCTGGCGGCCGGGCTGATCGCCTTCGGCGCCGGTCTGCTGGCCGCCACGCTCATCCCCGCAACCGAGGCGGAGGAGCAGGCCGTCGGCCAGCTCCGCGAGCAGGTCGGCGACGTGCTGGAGCCGGTCGTGGAAGTCGGTCGCGAGTCGGCGCAGCAGCTCGGCCAGGACGCCAAGGAGCTGGCGGGGCAGGCCGTCCAGCAGGTGAAGGACAGCGCGTCGGAGGCGGCCGCCGCCACCGCCGACCAGGCCCGCGAGCAGGCCCGCCAGGTGGGCGGGCACCGCTAGACGCCCGCCCGGGACGTGCCCAGGCCCTCACAGCCGCGTCAGGCCGTGAGGGCCTGCGCCCTTGTCCGGCGGGTCACCTGGCGTCCCCGGCCTCCTCCGTGGCTCCGGTGTCCGGGGGCTCGAAGGCCAGGGGCAGGCACAGGCCGATCTGGGAGTAGATCTCCAGCTGGTCGTAGTAGAGGCGCTGGCTGGAGACGAGCCCGTCGCGCAGGTCCCAGAACCAGCAGGCCCGCACGGTGATCTGGCGGCCGGTCGCGGCCAGCACCTCGCCCCCGACCGTCAGGTAGGGGCCGGAGTGCGTCCCGGTCGCCGTCAGCTCGGTGGCGATCGTGTCGCCCAGGGCGACGGTCTCCCACAGCGTGAAGTGCAGGTCGGGAAAGCCGTCCCAGATCTGGGTGAAATAGGAGGCGATCTCCTCACGACCGCCCGCCTCCATCTCGGGGCTCACGACGACCGCGTCCGGCGCGTAGCACCGCGACACCGCCTCGACGTCGTGCGCGTTGGCGGCGCCGATCAGCCGGCGCACAATGTCGTCCGTCGGCGGCGGCACCTCTTCCATACCAGGGACCGTACCCGGACCAGGGCAGCGCACCGCCAAACGGTCGTCAGCAGCGGCTCATGGATGGGGGGTCGCCGCCGGGGCCGCGGGCGCGCGGAGGGTGCGCAGCTCGCCGAGCAGGTCGCGGATCAGCGCGGAGCCGGCCAGTTCGCGGGTGGTGACGTAGCCCACCCGGCGGCGGGGGGCGCCCTCGCCGAGCTCGGCCGTGGCGACCCTGGCCGGGGCGTCCACCGTGGACAGGCGGGGCACGATCGCCGCGCCGAGCCCGTGCCCGACCATCGACATGACGACGCCGTCGTCCTCGACCGTGATGTCGCCGGGCGGGATCCACTCCTGCGCGGCCAGCCAGCGCCGGGTCTCGCCCGAGCAGTTCTCGTGCCAGTCGATCATGGGGAGCGACCGCGGGTCCGGATGGCCCAGCGGATGGGCCAGCACGTACGGCTCCTCGTACAGCTCCTTGCAGACCAGGCCGTCCACGTACATCGGCAGGGTCAGGACTCCGACGTCGGCCCGGCCGTCGGCCACCTCGCCGGCGATGCCCCTGCCCAGGTCCGGCACGACGCGCACGTCCACGGTGACCTTGGGGTGCCGCCGGCCGAACCGGACCAGCACGCGCGGCAGCAGGTGGAAGGCGGCGCTGCGGAAGGCGGCCAGCCGGATGGTCCCGGTGGCCTCGCCGCGGGCGGCGGCGCGCGTGTCGGCCCGCATGACCTCCATGAGCCGCAGGATGTGCCGGGCGTGCCCGACCGCGGCCCGCCCCGCCGCGGTGGCCCGCGCGCCGGCGCGGCCCCGCTGGAACAGCACGGCTCCCATCTTCCGCTCGGCGGCGCGCAGGGCGTGCGAGACCGCCGACTGGGTCAGCCCCAGCCGTACGCCGGCCGCCGTGACGCTGCCCTCGCCGTCGACGGCGACCAGGACGCGGAGTTCCGCGGGGGTGAGATCGTCCACGGCGGCGACAACGGATGAAGACCTCTCACGCATTCCGCGACCGCTGAGGAAGGCCGCCGGTCCGGGCTACGCGATCAGCAGGCGGAGGCCGAGCTCGGCCTCGTCGAGTTCGAGCAGGTCCCGGTTGCGCGCGGCCCACCGGCCGGAGGCGAGGTCGGCACGCAGCTCGCGCACCGCGCGCCGCTCGACGTCCGGCCCGAGCCTGGCCCAGACCGACATCCCGCGGCGGACGTCCTCCTCCAGGTACGCCTCCGGCCGGCGCCAGAAGGCCTCGAACAGGCCGTCGGCGCAGTCCCACGGGATGGGCACGGGTTCCAGCCGGGCCCCGATCGCCGCCGCCAGCTCGGTCACCGAGGGCCGGCCTGCCACGAGGCCGGCGACCTCGGGCAGGTAGTCGCGGGACAGCCAGAACCGGTCGCGCCAGCCGGCGTCGCCGGTGTCGTGGGTGAACACCACCACGCGCCGGGCGACCCGCCGCATCTCGCGCAACCCGCCGAGCACGTCCGGCCAGTGGTGGACCGACGAGACGGCCATGGCGGCGTCGAAGGCCCCGTCGTCGAACGGCAGGCGCTCGGCGGACCCGGCCAGGCACGGCGCCGCCTCCGCCGGGCGCTGCGAGCGCATGAGCGCCGACGGCTCCACGGCCAGGACGTAACGATCGGGCGGCTCGTAGGACCCGGTGCCCGCGCCGACGTTCAGCACGGTCCGGGCGTCGCCGAGCGCGGCCCAGATGCGCTCGGCGATGCGCGGATCGGTGCGCCGCGTCGTGGTGTAGGCCGCTCCGATGGTGTCGTACAACGGCGCTCCGGACATTCGGCACCGCCTTCCCGGCCGTCACCGTCCGACGGGAGGCCGCTTGATCGTTGTTTTCGGATCGATCGGCAGGTGAAACCTCTTCACGGCCCTGGCTCGGACGTCTTCACAACCGCCGGACGCGCAACACGGCGGTCAGCATCGGCAGGGTGAACTCGCCGTCGGCGGTCTCGGGCCGGCCGGCGAGGTAGGCGCGGATCCGGCCGAGCCGGGCCGCGCGTTCCCCTTCGGGCATGACGAGCATGCCCGCCCTGGTCGCGAGCGTCTCGGCGAGGGAGTCGGCGGTGCGGCGCTGGCCGTGCGGGAACTGCTCCTGCTCCGGCGTCCCGAACCGCGGCTCGCCCGACCTGGGCAGGTGCATCCCGGCCGTCTCGGCGCGCCAGGCGGCGGGCGTGTCGCGCGGGCCGACCGCCTCGCCGCCGCCGGCCCGCGCGAGCCCGGCCACCCAGTCGACGCCGTCGTCGAGCACGTTCCACAGACCGGCCAGGACGCCGCCGGGAGCCAGGACCCTGGCGATCTCGGGCCCCGCGACGGCCATGTCGAACCAGTGCATGGCGTTGCCGGCCAGCACCGCGTCGACGGACGCGGCCGGCAGCGGGATCGCCTCGGCGCTGCCCGGCAGGGCGCGGACGTCCGGCAGCGCCCGGCGCAGCTCGGCCAGCATCGCCGGGTCGGGCTCGACCGCGACGACCTCGACGCCCAGCTCGACCAGCGTCGCGGTCAGCTTGCCGGTTCCCGCCCCGAGGTCGAGCACCCGAAGCCCGGGCGCCGCCTCCAGCGCCCACCGCACGGCGGCGTGCGCGTAGTCCGGCCGGTGCTCGGCGTAGGCGGCCGCCGCGGCTCCGAATGACGAGCTGTGACGTAGCCGTTCGTCCGGCTCCACGCGCTCTCCTTCCCCGCCCCGCCGCCCGGCGGAGCCCTGAGTCACCCGCATCCTAAGATCACCGATCCCGGAACGCGCGGCGGCGTCTAGGATCGGGCGGGATCGGTGGCGCCGGTGTAGGCGGGGACGGGCAGCGGGCGGTCGAGGAGGAAGGCGCGGATCAGGCCGCGGTAGAGGTCGGGACGGCCGTTGGCGATCGAGTGGCCGGCGCCCGGGACGTACACCAGGGTCGAGTCCGGCAGGGTGCGCCGGTAGTCGTAGGTGACCTCCCACTTCAGGTAGTCGCACTGCCCGCGCATGATGAGCACCGGCACCCGTACCCCGCGCAACCGGGGCCGCGGGTCGGGCACGGCGGCGGCGTCCTCGGCGGTGACCTGGTTGCTGTAGAAGCCGGGCAGGTTCCCGTGCACGGGGGCGGGTTTCGCGTCCGCGCAGCCCGTGGCGTCCTTGGCCACCAGCAGCAGCGCGCGCATCCGGGCGTCGGCCTCGGCGTCGGGCACCAGCGCCCGTGCCGCGGCCGGGTTCACCCCCAGGAGCAACGACTGGACCAGCATGCGCGGGGAGCTCGTCAGCGCGTCGGCCTGGGCCTGGAGGGGGGCGGGCAGGCCGTCCCACGGGCTGCCGACGCCGCCGGGGAAGGCGGGCTCCCAGATCGCGCCCGGCGAGGTGAGCACGGCCTTGGCCACCCGGTCGGGGTGGGCGGCGAGGTAGGCGGCCGACAGGGTGCCGCCCCACGACCTGCCCACCAGGACGATCTTCGGGGCGCCGATGGCCTGGCGGACGGCCTCCAGGTCGGCGACGTGGCGGGCGACCGTGTACCCGGACGGGTCGGCCAGCCGGGTCGAGCGGCCGGCGCCGAGCTGGTCGTAGGCGTAGACGTCGAACCCGGCGGCGGCCAGCTCCTCGCTGCCCTCCGGCAGCCCCTCCCCTGGCGTGCCCGGGCCGCCGTGCAGGAAGATCACGGGCGGGCGGCCGGCCGTGCCGGATCCGGCGAGCTTGACGTAGGCGAGCCGGGAGCCCGTCGGGAGCTGCCAGTACGCGACCCCGGCGGGCGTCGCGGCCGGCGGCGGGACGGGGAAGGGCCGGAAGGCCGCCAGCCCGGCGAGGGCGGTGACCGCCACGGTGTTCACCACCACGTAGGGCGGCACCAGCCGGGGCAGCCCCAGCAGGCGGAGCGCGGGACGTCCGAGCAGCCAGGAGACGGCGGCGACGGCGAGCACCCCCGCCCCCGCGAACAGCGGCACGGCGGCCGTCACGGCCGCCACGAGCAGGAAGACCAGAGCCCCGGCGGCGACCGCGGCGATCTCGGCGCCCACCAGCAGGATCGCGCCTGACACACGTTTCATGTGCCACAACGTTAGGAATGCGCGCGCCGCGTCTCCTCCTGCCGGCGACCGAACCGTGCCCCCGCCACGCGGCGGGGGTCAGCCGGCCCCGGGACGGATCAGGCCGGACTCGTAGGCGTGGATGGTCGCGTGCAGCCGGTCGCGCACGCCCAGCTTGGCCAGGATCGCCGCCACGTGATCCTTGACCGTGGCCGGGCTGAGCGCCAGGACGGCGGCGATCTCGGCGTTGGACAGCCCGCGCGCGACGTGCCCGAGCACCTCGCGCTCGCGGGCGGTGAGCCCGTCGGGCCGCGCGGGCGGGCCGGGGTCGGCGGCCGCGGCGAAGCGTTCGAGCAGCCGCCGGGTGATCACCGGGTCGAGCAGCGCGTCGCCGCGCGCGATCACCCGCACCGCGTCCACGACGCGCGCCGGCTCGGCGTCCTTGAGCAGGAACCCGGACGCGCCCGCGCGCAGCGCGCCGAACACGTACTCCTCCAGGCCGAACGTGGTCAGCACGACGATCCGGGTGCCCGGCGTGCCGGCGGTGATCCGGGCGGTGGCGGCGAGCCCGTCGAGGCCGGGCATCCGGACGTCCATGAGCGCCACGTCCGGGCGCAGCTCGGCGGCGAGCGCCACGGCGGACTCGCCGTCGGCCGCCTGCCCGACCACGTCGAGGTCGGGTTCGGCGGCCAGCACCGCGGCGATCCCGGCCCGGACCACCGCCTGGTCGTCGACGACGATCACCCTGATCATCCGGGCAACCATACCCGCACGTCGTCCGGGCCGCCGGTGGCCAGCGTCCCGCCGTACCCGTCGGCCAGGGTGTGCAGCCGGCGGCGGGCGCGCCGGGCCGCCGTGCCCTCGACGAGCACGCCGTCGGGCAGGTACGACACGGTGATCCGGTCCCCGGCCAGCTCCTCGACGGCCCGGAACACGCCGACCTCCAGCTCCGGCGTCAGGCCGCCGGGGTCGCCGAGGTGGCGGACGCCCGACTGCCGCCGGGCGGCCAGCAGCTCCAGCCCGGCGAGCGTCGGCGGCGGGCCGTCGGATCCGGCGGGGCGGCGCAGCTCGTCCAGCAGCCGCCGGAGCGCGTCGATCGCGGCGCGGGCGGCGTCGCGCACCGCCGCCAGGTCGCCCTTCCCGGCCGCCGCGACGACCGCGTCCGCGTGCCGGGCCGCCGTGCTGCGCAGGCCCTCGACGATCCGCTCGCGTTCGCCGCGCGCCACGTCCGCCAGCCGGCCGGCCAGCAGGTCGCGTTCGGCGGTCGCGGCCGCCCGCCGCCGCGCCCGCGCCCGGCCGACCAGGACGCCCGCCGCCCACGCCGGAGCCGACAGGAGCGCCACGGCCGTGGCGAGCACCGCCCAGGCGGCCGTCCGGTCGCCGGCGATGCCCGGCCCGAGGGCCAGCGCGAGGCCGCCCACCAGGCCGACGGCGAGGATCGCGAGCACGCCCCGGCGCCTGGGGTGGTGGGCGCCGAAGGCGTAGAGCTGGGCCAGCTCCACCCACCACGCCCAGAGGAACAGGTCGCCCGCGGGGGTCGCAGTCAGGCCCGCCATCGCCACCGGATGGATCGACAACATCGCGGCCAGGCTCCACGCGGGCCGCCGCACCCGCCACCACAGAGGCAGGGCGTGCAGGACGAAGAGGGGGCCGAGCACGAGGAACTCCCGCGGCGCCGGAGTGCCTCCCGGCAGCAGGCTCGCCCCCATCGTCAACGCGACGGCGAGCCCGGCCAGCGCCGCGTCCCAGGCCCGCCGCCCGCGCCACCACGCCCGCCGGAACGGGGGCGGCCCGGCGGGGGCGGGGAAGGCGGCCCGGACCGTCCAGCCGCCGGCGTCCGGGCCCGCCGTGAACGTGCCGCCGCAGGCCGCCACGGTCGTGGCCAGCCCGGACAGGCCGTGGCCGGTGCCCAGGTCGTCGTGCTTCCGCGCGCCGCCGGTGTCGCGCACCTCGACGGTCAGCCGGCCGGGTTCGCCGAGGACGGCGACGTCCACCCGGGCGCCGCCGGCGTACCGCGCGGCGTTGGTGAGGCCCTCCTGGACCACCCGGTAGGCGGCCGCCGCGACCTCGGGCGGCGCGGCGGCGGCCGTCCTGCGGTAGCCGACCCGGCCGAGGTCCGCGCCTGGCCCATGCCGGTCGGCGACCAGGGCGTCGATCGCCGGCAGGTCGCGGACGGCCTCCCGCGCGCCCGCCAGTTCGGCGCGGGCCAGGCGGGCGGCGTCCCCGGCGTGGCGCAGGGCGGACTCCCGCATCGCCGGGTCGGCCACGTGCAGCGCGGACGCCGCGGCCACCGCGATGCCGGTGAGCCGGTGGGCGGCGGTGTCGTGCAGTTCGGCGGCCATCCTGAGGCGCACGGCGTCCGCCACGGCCGCGGCCGCCCGCGATCGCGCCGCCCGGTGCGCGGCCAGGGCCGCCCGCCGCGTCCGGCCCCGCCGGTGCGCCCGCCCGAACGCCCAGACGACCGCGCCCACGCCGCCCGCCACCAGCGCCACGCCCGCCAGCGCCTGCGGCGGCCAGCCGCGGGCCGCCGCGACGGCCGTCGCCGCCGCCACCAGAGCCGCGGCGACCGCGATCGTGATCCCGGCCGTGCCGCGGACGGCCGCGCCGTACAGGAGGGCCACGCCGACGAGCGCGCACCACAGCAGAACGGATGTCACGGCGTCAGGCTAGCTTCCGCGGATCGGCCGCGATCCTGGCCGACCGGCGGATGAGCCACCCGTCGCTGGACGGGTCGGCGTTCCGCAGGGACCTCGCGCGGATCGTCGGCCGCGACTAGCGGCGCACCTTGTACCGCAGGTGCAGCACCCCCTCGCCCTGGACGACCACGTGCGGGTCCGCCAGGAGGTGCTGCCCGGCGACGCGGCCGAAGTAGGGCTTGCCGGAGCCGAACACCACCGGCACGACGTCCATCGCCACCTCGTCCACGAGACCGGCCGCGAGCAGCTGGCCGCCGACGTCGCCGGCGTTCACGCTGACGACCCGGTCCCCGGCGAGCTCCTGGGCCCGGGCGACGGCGGCCGTCACGTCGGCGGCGAAATGGTAGGACGCCTCGGGGTGCCAGCCCTCGGGCTTGGGCCGGTGAGACACCACGACCACGTGCTCCCCCGCGGGCGGCCGTCCTTCCCAGCCGTTCACCAGGTCGAACAGGGTGCGGCCCATGATGATCACGCCGACCGACTCCCAGATCGGCCGGACGTACTCCGCCGACGCCTTGGAGACCCTGAAGCGGCCGCCCGCGCCGGAATGGTCGTAGTCCGGGTCGTCGCCCAGCGTGAGCGGGGTGTCGCCGTTCCAGTACCAGTCGTGGAGGGGGCCGACGTCGTCGTTGCCGTCGGCGATGAAGCCGTCCACCGACACCGCGCTGTTCATGATCACTGCGCCCACAGGGTCTCCTCGGTCCTCGTCAGAAGTACGCCTGCGATCCTGCCGTCCCGGAGGGCTGCCGGGCTTGTAGAAAATCAATCGGCGGGCATCGGGCCGCCGTCCGGCGGGAAGCCCGGCTCGGCGGGGAAGCGGCGCCGCAGGGCCAGGTACTCGGTCGGGGTGTGGCCGGTGAAGTCCTTGAACTCCCTGCTGAAGTGGGCCTGGTCGAAGTAGCCCGCCGTGTGGGCGAGCGCCGTCCAGTCGACCGGGCGCGACGCGTCCACCGACAGGATCAGCCGGGCGAAGCGGTAGATCCGGGCCACCCGCTTCGGGGTGACGCCGACATGGGACTTGAACTGCGCGGCCAGGTGGTTGCCGCTCACCCCGGCGGCGTCGGCCAGCGCGCCGACCGGGACCGCGCCGTACGTGGCCGCCAGGCGGCCGCCCGCGTGCCGGACCAGGTCGAGATTGCGCGACGCCGTCCCCGCGAACCGCGCCCGCAGCTCCTCCTCCACCACCCGCAGGACGCCGGCGGCCGAGGCGAGGTCGCCGGCCCGGTCGCGGATCCGGCCCAGGGACCGCTGCCAGAGGGCGTCGGCCGGCACCCACCGGTCGCGCAGCTCGCCCGCCGGCACGCCGACGAACGGCGTCATCCCCCACGGCTTGAAGTGCACCCCGACCAGCCGCACCCGGGCGGGGTACTCGTAGCGGAACCGCCTGGTCCACATCCCCATGAACCAGCCGTCGGCGAACACCGCCGGCGGCACGGAAGGGTCGGAGTCCCACAGGCGGGCGGGGTCGCCCAGGTTGACGAACAGGTGTCCCGACGGCATCGGCGGGACGTTCATCAGCCGGTGTCGCGGCACCCCGGTCAGGCAGTAGATGTCGTCGATGAACCGGTCGAGCGGCGGCGCGGGCACCCGTCCGACGTATTCCATGGGACCAGTGTGGCCGAGGTGATCGGGGCCCTGCACCGAATCTTCACCTCGGGTGTGCATCGGCCGCAAACCGGTCTGCTTCGATGTCGGCGTGACCGATCGGAGCAGGCCGTCGTCCGGGGCCAGGGGTGTTCGCTGGGCCTTCGGCTCCGCGTTCCCGGCCGTCGCCGCGATCGCGTGCGCGACCGCGGGCACCTGGTACGAGGTCTCCTTGGTGGCGCACGCGCACGTCTACTGCGCGGGTGACCTGAGCGCGGGTGAGGGCTTCGCCGGCGCCGTCTGGGTGCTGAGCAGGTTCGTGCTCTTCCCGGCCGTGTCGGTCGGGTCGGCGCTGCTGTCCCTGCCGGTCCAGTTGCTCTCGCGGTTGCCGTGGGCCGCCCGGCGGCTGTGGCCGCAGCTCCTTCTCGTCCTGCCCTGGTGGCCTGCGTGGTTGCTCACGTAGGGACGGTCTCCGGGGCTCGGCGGGCCGGGCCGCGCGCCTAGGGTAGGGGCTTGTGCTCTACGGCAGATCTGCGGAAATCAGCGTTCTCGACGAGGTGATCGCGCGCGCCCGCGACGGCGCCGGCGGCGCGGTGGTGTTGCGCGGCGAGGCGGGGGCGGGCAAGACGGCCCTGCTCGACGCGGCGGCCGCGCGCGGCGGCGCGATGCGGGTGTTGCGGCTCACCGGCGTCGAGTCGGAGTCCGACCTGGCGTTCGCGGCGCTGCATCAGCTTCTGTGGCCGGTGGCCGGTTCGCCCGGCGTGCTCGACGCGCTGCCCGAGCCGCAGCGCCTCGCCGTCCGCGCGCCCCTGGGGCTGGCGGCCGGGGGCGCCGGTGACCGGTTCCTGCTGGCGGCCGGCGTGCTCTCGCTGCTGGTCGAGGCCGCCGCGCCGGACGGGCTGGTCTGCGTGGTGGACGACTTCCAGTGGGTCGACCGGGCCTCGGCCGACGCGCTGCTGTTCGCCGCCAGGCGGCTCGCGACCGAACGCGTCGCGATGCTGCTCGCGGTGCGCGGGGACGCCGCGGTCAAGGGCGTGCCGCTGACGGTGGAGGTGCGCGGCCTGGCCGAGGCCGCCGCGGACGAGCTGCTGTCCTCCCGCCACGGCGCGCTGCCCACCCAGGTGCGGCGCGAGCTGGTCACGTTGACCGGCGCGAACCCGCTCGCCCTGCGCGAGATCGCCGCCCGTCTGACGCCCGCCCAGCTCGCCGGACGCGAACCGCTGCCCGACCCGCTGCCCGGCGGCGCCCGGCTGTTCGGCGACCGGGTGGCCGCGTTGTCCGCCGCCGCCCGGCTGGCCGCCCTGGTCGCCGCCGTCGAGGGCGACCTCGACGTGGTCCTGCGCGCCACCGGCCGGCTCCTCGCCGAACGCGCGGGCCGACCCGGCACGCGGGACGGCCACCCCGCGCCGGCCTCCACGGAGACATCGGCCTCCGCGAAGACATCGGCTTCCACGGAGGCGAAGTCTGAGGCGCGGGCGAGATCTGAGGCGGAGGCGAAGTCTGCGGCGGAGGCGGAGGCGAAGTCTGCGGCGGAGGCGGAGGCGGAGGCCGGGCGGGCGGCGTTGGCCGAGCTGGAGGAGGGCGGGCTGGCGGAGGTGTCGGGCGCCGGCGTGCGCTTCCGCCACCCGCTGATCCGTTCCGCGGTGCACGAGGCGGCCGCTCCGGCCGAGGTGCGCCGGGCGCACGCCGTCCTGGCGGAGCTGACCGCCGACGACCGCCGCGCCTGGCACCTGGCCGGAGCCGCCCTGGGCCAGGACGAGGAGGTCGCCGCCGCGCTGGTGGCCGCCGCCGGCCGGGCCCGCGACCGCGGCGGGTACGGCGCCGCCGCCACCGCCCTGGCCAGAGCCGCCGAGCTGACCCCCGAGCCGCGCGAACGGGCCGTCCGGCTGAAGGACGCCGCCGTCGCGGCCTGGCTCGGCGGCCGTCCCGGCCAGGCGGAGTCGCTGCTGGCCGAGGCGCGCGAACGGGCCGGCGGCGACGTCGCCGTGACCATGGAGATCGCCCAGCTCCGCGGCCGGTTCGAGCTGAACTCGGGCAACGCCGCCGAGGCCGTGCGGATCCTGGCGGCGGGCGACAGCCTGGACATGCTGGCCGACGCCTCCGAGGCGGCCGCGTACGTCGGCGACACCGCGATGATCGTCGAGCTCGGCCGCCGGGCCGCCGCGCACCCGGAGGGTTTCCTGCGGGACACGGTGGCCGGCATCGGCCTGACCCTGGGCGGCGACGCCGCCGGGCCCGGACTGCTGCGCCGGGCGCTGGCGCGGGCCGGTGAGCTGGCGGACCCGGCGGGCCACCTGTGGGCGGCGGCCGCGGCCAGCCAGCTCGGCGAGACGGACCTGGCCGCCGAGCTCAGCGACCGGGCCGGGCAGGTGGCCAGGGTGTCGGGCATGGCGGGGCAGTTGCCGGTCGTGCTGGAGTTCGTGGCGACCGCCGAACGGCTGGCCGGGCGGCTGGCGCGCAGCCAGGCCCTCTCGGAGGAGGGCCTGGAGCTGGCCCGCGAGGCCGGTTACGAGAACACGGTGGCCGCGCACCTGGCCAACCTGGCGGTCGTGGCGGCGCTGCGCGGCGAGGAGGAGGACTGCGAGCGGCAGGCCCGCGCGGCGCTGGCCATCGCCGTCCCCCATCGGGTGGGGCTGCGCGCGGGGGTGGCGGCGTACGCGCGGGCGATGCTCGACCTGTGCCTGGGCCGGCACGCGGCGGCGCGCGACCGGTTCGCGGCCATCGCCGCGGCCGGGCCGGGCACCGGGCATCCGGCGGTCGTCTGGCGGACGACCCCCGACCGCGTCGAGGCCGCCGTCGGAGCGGGCGACGAGGCGGGCGCGCGGGCGGCGCTGGAGGCGTACGAACGGGGGTCGCGGCACGCGGCGACGCCCGAGGCACGCGCGTTGCTGGCGCGCTGCCGGGGCCTGGCCGAAGCGCGCGAGGACGCCTTCGACGAGGCGCTGCGGCTGCACACCAACCCCTTCGAGGCGGCCAGGACGGCCCTGCTGCTGGGTGAGCGGTTGCGTCGCGGGCAACGTCCCGGCGAGGCGCGGGCGCATCTGCGGATGGCGTGGGAGACGTTCGAACGGGCGGGCGCGCGGCCGTGGGCGCGGCGCGCGCAGGAGGAGCTGCGGGCCGCGGGCGAGAGCGGGCAGGCGCCGCCCGCGGCCGTGCTCGACGCGCTGACCCCGCAGGAGTTGCGCATCGCGGGCCTGGTCGCCGACGGGTTGTCGAGCAAGCAGATCGCCGCCCAGCTCTTCCTGAGCCCGCGGACGGTCGAGTACCACCTGTACAAGATCTATCCGAAGCTCGGCATCGGCTCCCGTACTGATCTGGCGCGGCTAGTAGTTCTACAGAAGGCGCCCGTAGCCGGGCCGGGCAAGCTGTGAGGCATGCAAAACGTGAACATCTGGAGTGAAGAGTTCGGCGCCGCCACCGACGAGCCGATCCTGCTGATCATGGGTTCGATGTCGCAGGGCGTCCTGTGGCCGGACGAGTTCGTCGGGCTGCTGACCGCGGGCGGCCGCCGGGTGATCCGGTACGACCACCGTGACACCGGCATGTCGGACACGGTCGACTTCGCGGCGCACCCGTACACGTGGGACGACATCAAGGACGACGTCTACCGGGTGATGGACGCGCACGGCCTGGACAGCGCGCATCTGGTCTGCCACTCGGCGGGCGGGCTGCTGGGGCAGTTCGTCGCGGTGGAGCGGCCGGAGCGGGTGCGGTCGCTGACGGTCATCGGCTCCTCGCCGCTGGGCGGCGGCGAGGGGCAGGTCATCATGCGGGCGCTGCTGGGCCAGCCGCAGCCGGAGGGCAGCCTGCCGGTGCCGCTGCCGGAGTTCGTGGCCTTCTACCAGACCCTGATCGCGTCGCCGCCGCCGCAGGACCGGCGGGCGGCGATCGAGGGCATGATCGCCGAGCAGCGTCTGCTGCACGGGACCGGGCTGCCGTTCGACGAGGACGCGGCGCGCCGGTTGCAGGAGCGCATCTACGACCGGGCGCGCGACCTGTCGGCGACGGTCAACCATCGGCTGGCGGCGGGCGCCAAGCCCGATTTCGAGCCGGTGGGCGTGCTGCACCAGGTCAAGGCGCCGACGCTGGTGATCGAGGGCACCCACGAGGTGGCCAAGCCAGGTCATGGCGCGCTCATCGCCGAGCAGGTGCCGGGGGCGCGGCTGATGATGGTGGAGGGCCTGGGGCACACGCTGCCGCCGGAGGTGCACGAAGAACTGGCCACCGCCGTCCTCGCGCACACGACCCCTGGCGACCGCTGACCGGCGAACTCGCCGATATGCCCGACACTTGGTCGATGATCAGCATCCCGCCGCGTACGGCCACCGACGCCTACTTCGCCGAGAGGGACGGGTCGAGGCGTCTCGACATCGTCTTCGACATCGACCTCGGGGAGCTGGTGGAGGGCCACCACGTGGTGGCCCGCGGGCTGGAGCTGTCGGAGGCCGGCGGGCTGCTGCACTACGAGTTCGTCCCGGGGGTTCGGGACGAGGAGGCGGACAGCAAGGGGTCGTTCTTCTGGTACTGGATGCTGTCCGCCGAGGACGACCTCGGCACCGACTACGCCGGCCACAACAACGGCGGCTTCGACCGGAAGGGCGTCAGGGCCGTGCACGGGAGTCGCCAGCTCGGCGGGGTGGTCCCGCGCTCGGCCCGCCGGCTGAGCGTCAGTTTCGAACCCGCCTGGGGATGGACGCCGCCGGGGCCGTGGTGCCGGCGGCTGGACGTCGCGTTGCCGGACGGTCCCGTCACGGAGGTGTGGAGGGGCCGGCGCGAGGCCGGCTGACCCCGCCGGCCCGTCGGTGGAGGGGTTTCGGATGCCCTGAACTGCTCGTTTTCCGTCCGTAAAGAGATTTAGTACGGTAGGGCCTCCGCGTTACAGCTGTGGCAGAAGCAGGCCCCTGGTACGAGAGGTACGCCGTTTGAGCGACGAGTTCGGGCTGACAGTCGAAGCGTTGGCCAGGGAGTACAACCGGCAGGCCCGCGAGTTGCGGACGGCGTACGGCAAGCTGTCGGAGCTGGTGGCGACCGCGCAGAGCCGCGACGGCCTGGTCAGCGTGACGGTGGGGCCGCGCGGTCAGGTGCAGGACATCGCGCTGGACCCCCGGGTGTACCGCAGGCTCGCGCCGTCGCAGCTCGCCCGCTCGATCATGGAGCAGATCGGCGCCGCCACCGAGCAGGTGGCGGACCGGACGAAGGAGCTCATGACGCCGTTCATGCCGCAGGGGCTGCCTCTGGAGGAGGTGCTGGGCGAGGGGGCGGGCATCGAGTCGTTCCTGCCGAAGCCCGTGCGGCTTCCGCCGGAGGACGGCGCGGCGCATGAGTGACACCCGCGGCCAGGGATACAAGGCGGTCTTCAGCGGTCTGCGGCAGCGTTCCGCGCAGGCCGACGCCAGCGCCACCGCCCTGCGGGACCTGTACAGCGCGCTGGGCGCCGTCTTCTACCGCGAGGGCAACCCGCTGGGCGACGACCACTACGGCAGGGAGCTGGAGAAGAACCAGTACAGGATCGAGAGCACCGTCCTGCTCGCCTTCGACGCCTACATCCAGGCGGTGGAGAACGTGCGGGACGGGCTCCGGGGCAACGCGAGGAACTACGAGGACGCTGAAGGCCCGGACACCCAGGGCGCCGGGTATCAGGCCCCGCCCCTCGACGGCCAGGCGCCGTCTCCGCCGAGTCTGCCGGGGATGTGAGCCTCCTTGGGGTTCGACGGTTTCCTCGTCCCTGACTGGGCGAAGCCGTTCATCGGCTACGCCGTCGGCATGGACTGGCCCGAAGGTGACGAGGACGGCTGTTTCCGGCTCGCCGACGCGTGCGCGTCCACCGCGCGGGGCGTCCTGGAGGCGCGGGGCGTGGCGGTCTACACCCGGCTGGGCGACGACTGGGACGGCGACGCGCTGCGGGAGTTCGTCAGGTACGTCCAGGAGGGGCCCGATCAGATGCTGGCCGAGCTCGTCAAGGAGCTCGTCTCGGCCGCCCTGCACTACAACGATCTCGGCGTCCAGGTGCAGTACACCAAGCGGATGATCGAGGTCTCGGTCTGGTTCCTGATCCTGCAGCTCATCTGGCTGCTGGCCGCGGCGGCCGGCCCCTGGGGACCGGCCGCGATGGCCTTGGCCGGCTCGCGGATCCAGCTCACCCGGCTGGCCATCGCCCAGCTCGGCAAACGGCTGCTGATCAACATCGGGCTGTTCGGCGGCCTGATGGGCGGCATGGACCTCGGGGTGCAGGCCACGCAGTCCCGGCGCGATCACGTGGACTGGGACCAGGTCATGACGTCGGCCGGCACGGGCGCCCTCCTGGGCGCCTTCCTGACGGGCTTCACGGGCATCCTGCCCCCTCGGTCGATGCTCGGGTTGATGGGCCGTTCGGGCCTGGCCGGCATGGCCACGGACGTGACCACGCAGGTCTACAGCGGGCAGCCGTTCGACCCGGACAGGCTGCTCAAGAGCCTCACCTCCGGCGTGCTGGGCGGCGCGGACGCGCACTGGGCGAGCTGGAGCCCGGGAGCGCACGTCAAGCCCGACGCCGGCCCGCCGGTGAACTCCCCAGTGAATTCAGCGGTGAATTCGGCGGTGAAGTCCGGCGTGGACCCGGGTTCCGCCGCCACGCTTCCCCCCGAGTGGCTGAACAGCGCGTACCACTCCTACGACCACCAGCCCACGTCGTCGTCGTACTACGCGGACGGTTCGGCGGGGCTTCCGTCCGGGCACTGGCCGGAGAGCACCGCGCTGGCCGGCGCGGCCGCCAAGCAGGACCCGTCCTTCGGCGGCGGGCACGACTTCGACGCCCTCCTCAACGACGTGCGGGCCGCGGACGGGCCCGCCGCCTCCCACGCGGGCGGGGGCGTCCTGCCCGGCGGCGCCGCCAAGCCGCAGGGACCGTTCCGGATCCTGGAGAACCCCGGCAAGTCCGGCGACGGCTACGTGAGCGGCGGCCAATGGGGCAAGTACGGCGCGGCGGGCGTGCTGATCCGGGGCATCGACCCGCACGGCGAGCCGCGTTACCTGCTCATGCAGCAGAGCGAGCTGGTCTCCAACGCCGGCAAGTGGCAGCTGCCGGGCGGCGCGCTCGACAGCCTGGAGAGCCCCGTGCACGGCGCGGCCCGGGAGATCAGCGAGGAGCTGGGCGTCGACCAGGTCTACCTGGACGAGCTGCGGCTCAAGGGCGAGCACGCCGTGCACGTCGGGGACGACAGCTGGACGTACACCAACCTGGCCGCCGACGGGCCGATGTTCGCTCCGAAGCTCGACACGTTCGAGACCAGCGGCGCCCAGTGGTTCACGCTGAAAGAGCTCACCTCGATGGCGAACGCGGACAAGCTGCATCCCGCCCTGGCCAAGGCCCTGCCGGACATCCTGGGCCTCTACCACCAGGACGCGGGACCGTCCGCCGCCCCGCCGAAGGACCACTACACCGCGCCGGACACGGCCGGCCGGGTCAAGCCCCCGGTGGACTTCGACGCGCGCTCCGGCGACCTGTCCCCGTCCGCCCTGCCCCACGGCAAGGGCGGCGCGCCGCCCGCGTACTCGGGGCTGGTCGCCGACGGGCCGAACCCGTCGCTGGGGCAGACGATCCGCCGTACCGAATCGGGTCTGTACTACACCGCGCCCGCGCCGCACGTCCCCGTGGACGCGCCCTTCGGCTCCCGTGTGGTCTCGCCCTCGTTCGGCGAGGCCGTCTGGTCGGACGTGGCCGCCGGGCTGTCCGAAGCCAAGCGCACGGCGGCCAAGGAGTACTCCGAGGGCGGCTACCTGGGGATGAACGACTACCTGCGGTACGGCGACTCCTCCATCGAGGGCCTGACGCCCGAGGAGGTCGCCAAGAACAAGGCACGTATCATCGCGGAGATCGAGCTGCTGCAGGAGATCATGGAATACCGGCCGGTCCCCGAGACGATCGACGTGTTCCGGACGCTGCGGCTGACCCCGAAATTGTTCACCGTGCCCGTCCAGGAGCTGGCGGGAACCGTGCAACGAGACCCCGCCTTCTTCTCGACGAGCATCGGCGACGGGCCCGCCTCCCCCGGGGCCGGGCACGTGGAACTGCACCTGCGCGTGCCCGAAGGCACCCCCGCCTTCTACCTGGACCTGATCAGCCGGCACCAGGAGAGGGAGATGCTCCTGGGCACCGGCGTATCGTGGTACGCCGAGGACGTGCAGCGGAAGGACGGCCGATGGCTCGTCTACGCCTGGGTGCTGCCGCCGGAGGCCGGCGGCTGACGGGAAGGACGAAGAGGTGTCGCTGAAGGACCAGCCCGAGTTCCGGACCGTCCACGCCCCGGACTCCTACGCCCGCACGACGACGGCCGCGGTCCGCTACGTCCCGGTGCTCAAGGACGGCGCCGTGATCGGCTACCTGTGGGCCGCCGCCACGGACGACGCGGCCCAGTACGTGCCGCGCGAGCAGGCCGGTGACGCCGCCTTCGACGCCGCCGTGGTCTGGACCCGGCGGCTGCGCTGGGCCAAGGCCAACGGCGTCGCCCCGCTGGAGGCGCTGCGGCACTGGGCGGGCGAGGCCGAGGACGCGCGCGCCGGCCAGGTTCCGGTGCGGCAGCCGTTCGAGCTGCCGTCCCTGCGCGCGTTGGAGGAGCTGGCCGCGGCCGCGTGACGTCCCGCCGCGGGGCCGCCCGCGGACCGGGCCTCACCGAGCAGGCGCCGCGGGAGCGCCGGCGGGCAGGGCGCGGCGCGCCAGCGTGACGTAGAAGTCCGTCCCCGTCCGCAGGACGGCGTCGTTGAAGTCGTACTCCCTGCTGTGCAGCGGGTCGCCGCCCCGGCCGGGTTCGGTGCCGTTGCCGAGGAAGGCGAAGCAGGCCGGCACGGCCCCGGCGAACACGCCGAAGTCCTCGCTCGGCATGACGGGCGCGCAGTCGGGGTCGACGCCGTCCTCGCCGGCGACCGCGACGGCCGCCTCGACCGCCGCGGCGACGCAGGCGGGGTCGTTGACGGTCGGCGCGAACTCGTGGGTGTAGGTGACGGCGCACGTCGCGCCGTGGGCGGCGCCGATGCCCTCGCAGAGCCGCCGGATCCGGTCCTCCAGGAGCGCGGCGACGGCGGGGGCGAAGCTGCGGGTGTCCCCTCTGATGACGACCTCGCCGGGGATGGCGTTGCGCGCGCCGTCGGTGCTGATGTCGGTGCAGGACACCACGGCGGGCAGCGCGGGGTCGACGTTGCGGGCGACGACCGTCTGCAGGGCCAGGACGATCTCCGCGGCCACCACGATCGGGTCGACGACCATGTGCGGGCGGGCGGCGTGCCCGCCGCGGCCCCGGATGCGGATCTCGAAGTTGTCCTCGCCGGCCATGATGCTCCCGGCGCGGGTCAGGAAGTGGCCGGCGGGGACGCCGGGCCAGTTGTGCAGTCCGTACATGGCCTGGACGGGGAAGCGGGCGAGCAGGCCGTCGTCGAGCATGGCCCGCGCGCCGCGGCCGGGCTCCTCGGCGGGCTGGAAGACGAACCGGACGGTTCCCTCGAAGCCGCCCTCGGCGGCCAGGACGGCGGCGGCGCCGAGCAGCATCGCCATGTGCCCGTCGTGGCCGCAGGCGTGCATGAAGCCGGGGTTGCGGGAGACGTGGGCGTGCGTGCCCGGCTCGTCGAGCGGCAGGCAGTCCATGTCGGCCCGCAGCCCGACGGCCCGGCCGGCGCCGCCCCTGGTCAGGGAGGCGACGACGCCGGTGCCGCCGACGCCGGTGACGACGTCGAGGCCCGCCGCCTCCAGCGCCGCGGCGAGGTAGGCGCTGGTCGCGTGCTCGGCGAAGGCGGGCTCGGGCCGCCGGTGCAGGTCGTGCCGCCAGGCGCGCAGCCGGGAGTCGAGGTCGGTCACGAGCGGGTCCTTCCGTGCCGGTGGGGCACCATGATGGACGCGTCCGGCCGCCCGATCAATGCGGGGCGGGCCGCAGGTGCTCGTCGAGCCAGTTCAGCACCTTGGAGACGAGGCTGATGCGGTTGGCGCGGTTGCGGATCTCGTGGCCTTCGTCCTCGAAGAGCAGCAGGTCGCAGGGCACGCCGCGGGCGCGGGCCGCCCCGAACGCCTGCCGGGCCTCGTGCACCGGCACGTTGGTGTCCTGGGTCCCGTGCACGACCAGGAGCGGGGCGGCCAGCCGGTCGAAGGCGCGCAGCGGGGACAGGGCGTGCAGCAGGTCGCGGTCCGCCTCCGGGTGCCCGTACTCGGACACCGCGGCGGAGGCGATCCACGGTTCGGTACGGGCGTAGAAGGTGGCGAAATCGGCGATGCCGCTCATGTTCACGCCCGCGCGGAAGAGGTGCGGATGGGTGACGAGGGCGGCCAGGGTCAGGTAGCCGCCGTACGACCAGCCCATGCAGGCGAGCCTGGACGGGTCCGCCGCGCCCGTCCGCACCAGCGCGGCGGCGCAGTCGGCGACGTCCTCGACCGCGCGGAAGCGCAGCGCCAGGTCGTCGGCCTGGCGGAAGGCCCGCCCGTACCCGCCCGAACCGCGCACGTTGGGCGCCAGCACCCCGATCCCGGCGGCCAGGAGGTTCTGGTAGAGCGGGTTGAAGGTGGGGCGTTCCTGGTCCTCCGGCCCTCCGTGCAGCGACACCACGAACGGCGCGGGCCCGTGGACGTGCGCCGGACGGTAGAGCCAGGCGGCCAGCTCCAGCCCGTCGCGGGCGGGGAAGCGCAGCAGCTCGGCGCCGGTGGCGACCGGGAGCCGCCCGGCCCCGGCGGCGTACCGGTACGTCCCGGAGGTCAGGTCGCACAGCAGCACGTGCGAGGGCTCCTCGGGCCCCTCGGCGGCGAGCACCGCCGTGCGGCCGTCCCAGGCGACCCGAACCGAGGTGACCACGTCGGCGGGCGGCGGCGGCAGCGGCCGGACGTGCGCGGCGGGCAGTTCCACGACGTCCAGCGCCGAGCGGCCGTGCTCGTTCCACAGCAGGACGCCGCGGCGGCCGTCGGCGCTGAGCGCGAACCGGTCCAGCTCGGCGTCCGGCCGCTCGGCCAGCACGACGGGATAGGCGTTGCGCCGCACCGCCAGCAGCGCGGCCCGGTCGCGGCCCGCGTCCGACACCAGGTAGGCGATCTCCCCGTCGGGCGACAGGACCCCCTGGTCGGTCGAGCCGGGCAGACCGGGCAGCAGGTCGCGCTCGCCGCCCGGCGGGTGACCCGGGACGGCGTCGGCCGCGTACATCCGGCGCAGGCCGCGCGGCCCGCGCCGGAGCAGCATGCGCGCGTGGTCGCGGCTGACCGCGGCCGGCCACAGCAGCTCGCCTGCGGCGATGACCTGGCGGGCGCCGGTGACGGCGTCGGCCAGCTCGGCCCTGGTCAGGCCGGCGGCGGAGGTCTCGGCCACCAGGACGGACTCGCCCCGGCCGGTCCAGCGGACGAGCGCGGCCGACCCGTGCGGCGGGACGGCGAGCGGCCGCAGCTCGCCGCCGTGCGGGCGCACGGTCCACACCTGCGTGTGCTCGCCGCCGCCCGGCGCCACCAGGACCGCCAGGTGCTCCCCCGTGGGCCCCCAGCTCACGTCCACGACCGGGTGGTGGCCGGTGTCGACCGGCCACGCGTCCAGATCCGCGCCGAGCGGCTGGACCCACACCCGGGGCACGCCGTCCTGGTCGCCGACGAAGGCCACGGCGCTGTTGTCGGGCGCCAGCGCGGGCCGGCGGCAGTTCCAGGCGCGCAGCGCGGCGGCCGACGGCAGGTGCGACAGGTCGCCGAGGATGTCCGGCATCACATCTGGTGGGCCTGGAGCCACAGTTCGAGCAGGCCGATCTGCCACAGCGTGTTGACGCCGGTCGTCGCCCTGTCGGACTCGGGGTCGGCCAGCAGCCGCCGCACGAACTCCGGACGGAACAGGCCCCGCGCGCGGGCGGCCCCGCTGGTGAGGGCGTCCCGGACGAGGTCGAGCAGGGCCCCTTCGACGTGCCGGACGGCGGGCACCGGGAAGTAGCCCTTCGGCCGGTCGACGATCCGCGCGGGCAGCAGCCGGCGGGCGGCGTCCTTGAGCACGCCCTTGCCGCCGTGGGCCAGTTTGAGCCCGTCGGGGCAGGCGGCGGCCAGCTCGACCAGGTCGTGGTCGAGGAACGGCGTGCGGGCCTCCAGCCCGTGGGCCATGGTCATGTTGTCGACGCGTTTGACCGGGTCGTCGATCAGCATGGCCGTGGTCTCCAGGCGCAGCACGGCGTCGAGCGCGGTGTCGGCGCCCGGCCGCGCCACGTGCTCCCGGACGAAGTCGCCGCTGACGTCCCGGTCCAGCAGGTAGCCGGGGGCCAGGACGCCGGACAGCTCCTGGTGCGGGCGGTCGGCGAACTCCCTGCAGTAGACCTCGGCCGCCCGCTCGCGCGGCACGCCCGCCAGCGGCGGGAACCAGCTGTAACCGGCGAACACCTCGTCGGCGCCCTGGCCCGACTGCACGACCTTCACGTGCCGGGCGACCTCCTGCGACAGCAGGTAGAAGGCGACGCAGTCGTGGCTGGCCATCGGCTCGCTCATGGCGCCCACCGCGCGTTCCAGCCCGTCCAGCAGGCGGTCGCCGGGGATCCGGATGCGGTGGTGGTCGGTGCCGAACCGGCCGGCGACCAGGTCGGAGTAGGCGAACTCGTCCCCCTGCTCGCCGCCGGCCGCCTCGAAGCCGATGCTGAACGTGGTCAGGCCGCTCTGCCCCTCCTCGGCCAGCAGCGCCACGATGAGGCTGGAGTCCAGGCCGCCGGAGAGCAGCACGCCGACCGGCACGTCGGCGACCATCCGGCGGCGCACCGCCGTGCGCAGGGCGTCCAGGGTGGCCCGGCGCCACTCCTGCTCGCTCAGCCCCGCGTGCTCGGGCATCGCGGAGCGGGTGTAGGGCGGGTCCCAGTAGCGGTGGTCGGTGCTCGTGCCGTCCGCCTCGACGACCCGCACGGTGGCCGCCGGCAGCTTGCGCACGCCCGCGAGGATCGTGCGCTCGCCGGGCACGAGCGAGTGGAAGGTCATGTAGTGGTGCAGCGCCACCCGGTCGATGCCGGTGTCCAGGCCGCCGCCCGCGGCCAGGGCGGGCAGCGTCGAGGCGAAGCGCAGGCGGCGGGCGTCGTGGCTGACGTACATGGGCTTGATGCCGAGCCGGTCGCGGCCGAGCACCAGCCGGCCGCTGTCCCGCTCGTGGATCGCGAAGGCGAACATGCCCTTGAAGTGGCCGACGCACCCGGCGCCCCACCGGTGGTACGCCTTGAGCAGCACCTCGGTGTCGGAGGTGGAGTAGAACCGGTAGCCCGCGCCGCGCAACTCCTCGCGCAGCTCGCGGTAGTTGTACAGGCAGCCATTGAACACCACCGCCAGGCCGAGCCCGGCGTCCACCATCGGCTGGGCCGCCTTCTCCGACAGGTCGATGATCTTGAGCCGCCGGTGGCCCATCGCGACGGCCCCCTGCGCCCACAGGCCGGAGCCGTCCGGCCCGCGGTCGTGCATGGCGTCGGTCATCCGGCCCACCGCGCCGATGTCGGCCTCCGCGCCGTCGAACCTGAACTCGCCGCTCAGCCCGCACATGCCAGCACCCCCGTCCCGCCGAGGCCGGCCATCAGGCCGCCGGCCGGCACGAGGGGAGGTCGTGGTCGCCCGTCGGCCGGTCCCACTCGCAGGTGCGGGTCTCGCTGAGCACCAGGTCGACCACGTCCGCCAGGCTGCCCCGCTCGGCGTACGCCGCCCGCTGGCGGGCCGCCGACGTGCCCGTCTGCAGGACCTGCCGGGTCAGCCCGGTCACCAGCTCCCAGTCGCCGGCCGCCTCCAGTTGCGGGCGCAGGCCCGTCACCAGGTCCTCGACCACCTCCTTGGCCGGGCGCGGCACGCCCTCCACCGGATCGACCAGGTCGCCCTCCAGCCCCCACCGGGCCGCCTGCCAGGTCGCCGCGCGCGCCGCCTCCACCTGCACCTCCGGCCCGGGGCCGCGGCGCGCCGCGGCCACCTCCCTGGCCACCAGCGCCCGGAACAGCCCGGCGATCAGCACGACGTCCTCCACCCGGGGACAGGCGTCACAGATGCGCAGCTCCACCGTCGGCACGTGTTGCGAGGGCCGGACGTCGAAATAGAGCATCCCCGCGTCGCTGATCACCCCGGACCGGATCAGACCCCGCACCATCTCCTGGTACTCGGCCGCCGAGCCGAACTTGCCGATCGGCCCCGTCGTCGGCCACCGCTGCCACACCAGCGTGCGGTAGCTGGCGTAGCCGGTGTCGGCGCCGTCCCAGAACGGCGAGCTGGCGCTGAGTGCCAGCAACGGCGCCAGCCAGGGCGTCAGCCGGTGCGCCACCGCGACCGCCAGGTCCGGGTCGGGCACCTCCGCGTGCACGTGCGTGCCGCAGATGAGCTGCTCACGGGTCAGCACCTGGAAGTCGCTGAGCATCTTCTCGTATCGCTGGTCGGGGAAGACCTTCACCTCGTCGAGGTCGGCCAGCTGCGGCGTGCCGACCGCCGCGATCCCCAGCCCCAGCTCGTCGGCGGCGGAGATCAGCTTGCGGCGCAGGCGGCACACGTCGCGGGCCAGGTCGTCCAGGGCCAGGAACGGCGCGCTGTTGGCCTCGACCATCGACCGCTGCAGCTCGTGCGTGAAGCTCTCCTCGGGCAGCGCGCTCAGCAGCGCCCCCGCCCGCGCGGTCACCCGGCGTGTGGTCGCGTCGACGATGTGGTACTCCTCCTCCACACCGACCCGGATCGCTCCCCCGGACCCCTCCACGGTCACCACTCCCATCATCAGGCATTCGAAGCCACCCCCTTCTCCCCCGAAAACGCGCTTCAGCACCTCTTGACCTCCACAAATGAAGGTCAGGCCGCGAATACGGCCTGTCGGACGCTCAGTGAGAGTGCCGGTGGGGGTCGGCGTGGATGTGGGTGCGCATGCCCTGCGGGTCGAACAGGATGAGCAGCTCGACCGTGCCGCCGTCGGCGCTGCCCAGCCAGTGGGGCATGGACGTGTCGAACTCGGCCGCCTCGCCGGCCGGCAGCATGAGGTCGCGGTCGCCGAGGACGAGCCGCAGGCTTCCGGTCAGGACGTAGAGCCATTCGAAGCCGTCGTGGGTCTGCGGGGCCGGTTCGAGCGGTTCCGGCCGCGCGGGGATGATCATCTTGAACGCGTGGACCCCGCCCGGCCGCCGGGACAGCGGCACGAACGTCATCCCGAACCGGGTGATCGGCTTGAGGTGGATCCGGGGGTCGCCGGTGCGCGGGGCGCCGACCAGGTCGTCGAGCGGGACGTCGTAGACGCGGGCCAGCGGCAGCAGCAGCTCCAGCGTGGCCCGGCGCTGCCCGCTCTCCAGCCGGGACAGCGTGCTCTCCGAGACTCCGGTCGTGGTGGCGAGCTCGGCCAGGGTGATGCCGCGGTGACGACGCAGGGCCCGAAGGCGCGGCCCCACCGCGCCCAGCACCTCGTCCATGTCGTCGTGCACGACGGCCATCTTGCCATAATCGCAAGTTTTCGTGCCAGATCGGCGGGCTGCTGGTCGGATCGATCCCACACTGATCGACGGCAGCACCGGCCGTCGACCCCGCCACTCTCCTCAGGACAGGACCACATGACCACCGCTCCACGGCCGTCGCCGGGCCGTCTCGCCCGATCCGCGCGCACGGCCGCGACCGTCGCGCTCGCCCTCCTGCTCGCGCTCGGCGCCACGGCCTGTTCGACGCCCGCCGCCGCTCCCCCGCCCGCCGCCTCCTACACCACCGCCACCCAGGACGACCCGCGCTTCGGCACGACGTTCCGGCACGAGTTCGCCGACGTGGACGGCGTGCGCATGCACTACGTGAAGGGCGGGACCGGCACGCCGGTGGTGCTGATCCACGGCTGGCCCCAGACCTGGTACGGCTGGTGGCCGATCATGCCGGACCTGGCCCGGCACCACACCGTCTACGCCGTGGACCTGCCGGGGCTGGGCGACAGCGAAGGTTCGCCCACCGGCTACGACAAGGCCACGCTGGCGCGGTACGTGCACCAGCTGATCGCCGGGCGGCTCGGGATCCGGGACGCCGCCGTCGTCGGCCACGACTTCGGCGCCGCGGTGGCGTTCCAGTACGCGAGCCGGTTCCCCGCCGACACCGCCCGCCTCGGCTACCTGGACCTGCCGCTGCCCGGCCCGGCCGTCGACGCGGCCACGTACCGGTCGCTGAGCTGGCACATCGCCTTCCACTCCCAGCGCCGGGTGCCCGAGGCGGTGGTGGGCGACGACGTCCGCGAGTACCTGGCGCTGTTCTACCCCCAGGTCTCCTACGGCGGAACGGCGTTCGGCGGCACCTCGCAGCGGTCCCCGTTCACCGACGCCGAGATCACCGAGTACGCCCGCACCTACAGCCGGCCACAGGCCCTGTCAGCCGGCTTCGAGCTCTACCGCGCGCTGGACCAGGACGTGCGCGACACGACGGCGGCGGCCCCGGTACGCGTCCCGGCGCTGCTCATGACCGCCCAGGGGCAGCTCGACGCGATCCGGTCCACGGTGTCACCGCGCCTGACCAGGATCGTCCGCGCGGTGGACGTCCCGCGCGCCGGGCACTGGCTCGTCGAGGAGAACCCCGGTTTCGTCACCGCGGAGCTGGAGCGGTTCCTCGACGGCTGACCCGGCCGACGACCAGGACGGCGGGTCCACCCGTTCCAGTTTGCTCCAGCCGGTCCAGCCCCGCCGGCGCAGCAGCTCGATCAGCCGGCGGGCGGGCGGGACGGCGTCGAACGCCAGGGCGTCCATCAACCGGACGAACTGCGGCTCCACGTCGAGGTCGTCGACGTAGACCTCGTCCCGCTCGCCGGTCAGCCGCGTGAGGCAGGCGGCCAGCTCGTCGGCCAGCTCCTCCAGCCGCGGGTCGTCGGCGGACCGGGTGAGGGCCTGGCCCAGGTTGCGGAAGAAGCCGACGAAGTCCGGGTCGTCGAGCTGCTCGCGTTTGCGGGCCATCCACTCCGGCACGCGTCCGGGCGAGTGCGCGGCCAGCAGGATCCAGCCGTCGCGTTCGGCCTGGACGATGTGGTCGTCCACGCCGAGTGCCCGCAGCCGGTCGAGGTAGCCGACCACCTCCGGCGGCAGCGCCAGGCCGTCCCCGGCGGCCAGCCGGGCGATCCGGGCCCGGTGGCGCTGCTGCCGCCGGATCTCCGCGCGCAGCCGCCGGTCGATGTCGGCCAGCGCGGCGGCGAACTCCTCCTCGCCGGCCCGCAGCAGCTCCCGCACCCGCGCGAGCGGCACCCCGGCCTCGGCGAGGGTGCGGATCCTGATCAGCTCGACCGCGGCGGCGGCGTCGTACCTGCGGTAGCCGTGGCGGTCGCGCTCGGGCTCCGGCAGCAGTCCCTTGGCGTGGTAGTGCCGCACCGCCCGCACGGTCACCCCCGCGTACGAGGCCAGTTCGCCGATGGTCAGCATGGGACCAGCCTTCCAGAGCTCGTCAAGAAGCCGCCTGCCGGATGATCCGGGCGATCTCGGTGGCGTGCGTGAAGACCAGCCCGTGGTCGGCGTCGAGCCACGTCGTGGCGATGCGCGGCTGTCGCCGGACGAGCCGCTCGATCCCGGCCCGCCAGTTGCGGTTGAACCGCGCGGCGGGGCCGCCCTCGCCGGCCATCGAGGTCGACATGATCATGCTGATCGGCCGGTCGATCAACGGGTACCGGGACAGGATCTCGGACCGCACCACGTCGATCTCGACGTTCAGGTCGAGGATCTGCCGCGCGGTGAGCAGCACCTGGCGCGGGGTGCCGCGCCGGGCCTGCTGCCGCGCGGCCAGCTCCGCCCACATCGCCCGGAACGCCGGCAGGACGTCCTCGGTGAGGAACGGCTCGGGCACCGGGTTCGCCCCGTCGATCAGGACGAGCCCGGCGACGCCCCCGGGATGCCGGGCGGCGTGGTGCACGGCCAGGTCGGCCCCCAGCGAGTACCCCACGAGCACGGGGGGCTCGCCGAGGCCGAGCCGGCCCACCCGGGCCATCACGGCGTCCAGGTCGCCGAGGAACGCCTCGAAGGAGTACCGGTCCGCGGCCGGGGTGCGGCCGTGGCCGCGCAGGTCGAAGGTGACCACGTCGTGGTCGCGCCGCAGCAGCTCGATCAGCTCGCCGAGGTCGGCCCGGGTCGAGTTCAGCCCGGGGCACAGCACCAGCGGGCGGCCCCGTCCGCCGCGGGACAGCGGGATCGTGAGGCCGTCGTGGTGGGCGGTCAGCTCGCCGGACGGCGGGCGGTTCGTACTGGTCGGAGAGGTCATGCCCCCATGCTGGGACATTGACCCTGCGTCAGGGGAAGAGCGCCGGACGCGGCCCGGGAACGCGAGTTCTCCCGGTTCGGCATGGTCCTGCTAGCCTGATCGCCGTTTCTGCCGGAGCGCGGGAGCCGAGCCGCTCGGCCCCGCGCCGCCATGAAGTCTGGGGCCGACTGACGATGAGCGCGGAAGAGGATTTCCAGCAGGTCGGCGCCGAGCTGGCCGACCTGGGGGTGCGGGTTTCCAGGATGATGGGGAGGCCGGCGCTCAAGGACCAGGCGGGCAAGGTGTTCGCCAGCCTGCAGCGTGACGGCGCGATGGTGTTCCGGCTGGTCAGGGACACTCCTGAGCACGCGGCCGCGCTGGAGCTGGCCGGGGCGTGCCTGTTCGATCCCTCGGGCACGGGCAGGGTGGTCAAGGACTGGGTGGTCGTGCCGCACTCCTCGGCCGAGCAGTGGACGGATCTGGCCGAGGCCGCCCTCAGCCGGCCCCGCTGACCGCCGGGCGCCCCTACGACGGGTGTGCCCGGCGCCTCGACTCCCAGGCCCAACCGGCCGTGAGCACCAGGACGGACGTGATCACGATCAACGGGATCACCCAGATGCGGTCGCCACGCTCGACGTCGGCCACGGCCAGGAACACGGCAATGCCGTCGAAGACGCTGCCACCCCCGCGCGGGGATCCCGGCTGACGGCAGGACCTTGGTGCGGTCAGCGGCCGGGAGCCCGTCGGTGCCGCGCAACCGTTCAGGGGCCACCGGACGGGGTGGCCGGCGGGTCACATGACGATCAGAGGCCGCCGGGGTCGAGGCGGGCGCGCAGGGCGCTGGGCGTCTCGGCGAGGTGCTTGCGGACCGTCCGGGTCAGGTGCGCGTGGTCGGCGAAGCCGTACATGGTGGCCAGCTCGGCGAGCTGGGCGCCGCCGTCGGCCAGGTGCTCCAGCACGGCCCGCACCCTCAGTTCGTTGCGGTACTCGCTGATCGTGCGCCCGGTGACGTGGCGGAAGATCCTGCCGACGTGCTTGGGCGAGGCGCCGACCAGCCGCGCCAGGTCCTCGGCCCCGTCGTTGAGATGACCGCAGGAGAGCGCTTCCTGCACGGCCAGGGCCATGCGGCGGTGGATCACCCGCGTCGTGGGCGGCGCGCCGGGGCCGGGCCGCTCGGTCCGGGGCGTCAACGCGATCCAGGTGTAGCGGATCTCGCCCGCCGACGGATAGGCGAAGCGCTCCTCCAGCCCTTCGCTGGTCACGTAGCCGCCGGCCGCGTCGAGGAAGGAGTCCTGCCCCGACGCGTGCCGGCGGAAGCCGCCCATCCGCATCAGCACCACGGCGTGGCCGACGTCCGGAGCCCACGGCGACCAGCCCTTGACCTGCCCTCCCGTGCGCATGTCATGGACGGACACGCCCGAGCCGGGATCCTTGCCGAGCTCCTGTCGCCACATGACATCCAGACTCGCCGCCCGATCGCCCTCACCGGCGCCGCGATCATCGCGATTCGGCAACACCTGGGCCGGTGGCGCGATCGTCCGGCGGAGCGCGACGCCGGCGACGGGGCTGTGACGGCGGACGACCGGCGTCAGCGAATCGGCTGGATCAGCTGGGTGCGCCAGGTCTCCGGGGCCAGCCAGCTCGCCGGATCGGGTCGACGTTCGAGGTCGAACCAGTGGTAGACCTCCCACGCCCCGCCGTCGGGCTCGTGGTCGTGCTTCCTGAGCCATGCGTCCAGCAGGGCGTAGGTCTCGCCCAGACTGTCGTGCGATCCGAGGTGCCAGGTGGCGACGGCCGTGCCGCCCGGCAGTTCGGCGGCGGCGACCCGTCCCGCGCCGAGCGGGCGTCCGGCCACGGGCACGCCGACCTCCACGTCCGTCTCGTCCCCCGCGAAGGTGTGGTACCTGACGAAGGGCTGTCCCTCCACTCGCACGCCGGACTCCTGGGTGTACTTCCACAGTTCCGTGAACCCCGCACCCTGGGCCTCCGCCAGGCGGGCGATCGCGACCGTCGTCCTGATGCTCACCGTGGTCCGGGGGTCGCGGTGGAGGGTCTCGAACGTGGGCTCGTGCGGCTGTCGCGTCATCGTCGTCCTTTCCTGCCGGCAGGTCGCGTCTCATCCTGTCCGAACCGGTCGGGGCAAGGCTTGAACATCGGTGCGCGACCGGTTTCCGTATGATGTACGGTACGTTGTACGACTTGAGGAGGAGCAGCATGTACCAGCCGAGCGCCGAGGAACTGAAGACCATCGACGATTGGTTCGCCGCCTACGACGCGCTGGCCGAGGAGGGCGCGATCGAGCAGCTCGCCGACCTGGCGGTCTTCCCGATGAACGTGGCCACCGACGTGCCCGGCGGCCACGCGAGCGTCCGCCAGTGGACGCGGGCCGAGTACGTCGAGGCCATGAAGCAGTCCATGGGCGGCGGCACCGCCGGGCTCGACCTGCGCTCGACGCGTACCCCGCGCTTCGTCAGCCAGAACCTGGTGGTCGTGGAGACCGAGGCGACGATGACGATCGAGGGCGAGGAGCACCGCATGCACTACGCCGACCTGCTGATGCGCACCGAGGACGGATGGGCGTTCCAGACCATGGTCCAGGGCGGCTGGGGGCACGGCTGGCCGTCCGCCAGGCGCGGCTGACCCCGCCGTCCCCGGTCAGGGCGCACCCGACCGGGCGCTACCGGACGCCGCCGCGGGTCATCCGCGCGGCGGCGTCCCGGAGCAGCCCGGGAGCCAGCCGGCGATGGATCGCCGACAGGGGCGGCCACACGACGCGCCCGAGGCGCCGGTCATGGCGCAGGAGGGTGGTCAGCGACACCCGCCCGTCCGCCGCCCGGACGACGAGGTTGGCGGTCAGGAACCAGGACGCGGTCTCCAGCCGGATCCAGTCGTCGCCACGCGCGGCGATCCGCCACCCGGCCACGGTGGCGGGCGATCGGCCGCGGGCGAGCCGGAGCCCCAGGAGACCCCGCCAGATGAACCGCTCCCCCGCGCTGGGCACGTCGCCGAACATCGCCCGCGCCCACCGCTCCGCCGTCGCCCCGGCCTCGGTGGCGACGGCGTTCACGGTGAGGGCGAAGTGGTCGGCGTAGTCGACGACGGGCAAGGAGCTCAGCGCGCGGACGGACGGCGGGATGCCGCCCGCCCCGACGGCGGACTCCAGGACGCCCGCGTCGCGCTCCCGCCAGGCGCGCTCCAGCCGCCGGACGAAGGCCGGCAGGACGAGGGTGCGGCGGAACGGCATGATGGCGGCCATGTAGCACCGTCCCAGCAGGCCGTTGGGGCGCACGAGGACGGCCATGCGCAGCTCGTGCCCGCCGCCGGCGGCCGGCGCCCATGCCAGGTGCATCACCGCGTGCACGGTGCGGTTCGCCAGCTCCAGCGCGCATTCGTCGTCCAGCGCGTAGACCGGGGAGAAGGGCGCCAGGCCGGCGTCGGAGTCGTGCGGGGCCCGGCGCAGGTCGGCGGGCAGGCGCTCGCACAACGACGGGACGCGCCTTCCGACGCCCGCCGACGCCCTGTCCCAGCCGAACAGGGCGCCCAGCTTCCAGCGCGCCGCGAGCAGCAGCCGCAGCGGCAGGGGGCCGCCGCTGGAGTCGCGCAACGCGGCGAGCACGGCGGAGAAGTCCTCCCGTCCGGCGCCGGGGGTGCGGATCACCCAGACGTCCTCCAGCTCGAAATCTCCGGCGATGTCATGGATGCGCCAGGGCCGTCCGGTGTGGGCGGCGTTCGCCAGCCTCATGATCCCTCCATATCTATACGCTGCCGTATATACTGAGGTTAACCACGGTTATACGGTGGCGTATACATATGTTGCGAGTGAGGTGGCACACACTGTGGGCGCGGTCCGTACGACACGGGAGGGGTGGATCGAGGAGGGGTTGCGGGCGCTGGCCGCCGGCGGCCCCGACGCGGTGCGCGTGGAGGCGCTGGCCAAGCGGCTCGGCGTCACCAAGGGCGGGTTCTACGGGTACTTCGCCGACCGGGAGGCGCTGCTTGAGGCGATGCTGGACACCTGGGAGCGGGAGAGCACCGACGAGGTGATCGAGCGCGTCGAACGCGAGGGCGGCGACCCGCGAACCAAGATCAGGCGCGCCGGCGTGCTCACCTTCTCCGACGACCGCCTGCTGCCCATCGACCTCGCCGTCCGCGACTGGGCCAGGCGCGACGAGGCGGTCGCCGAACGCCTGCGGCGGGTGGACAACCGGCGCATGGCGCTGCTGCGCGAGATGATCGGCAGCTTCTGCTCCGACCCCGAGGAGGTCGAGGCCCGCAGCCTCCTGGCCTTCTGCGTGGCGATCGGCGAACACTTCCTGGCCGCCGACCACGGCGGCCGCACCCGGGCGCAGGTGCTCACCCGGGCGGCCGCCCTGCTGCTCGACAGGACGGACGACCAGCCGGGGCCGGCGGACGGGCCGCATCTCCGCGCTCCCGGGAAGTGCGGGCCAGAATGACCCCTATGACGACCATGCCCGAGAACCGCGTCGCGGACTCGCCCGAGAGCAACGCCTACGACGCGATCGCCGAAGGTTACCCGGCCGAGAACGAGACCAGCCTGGTGAACGCGTACTACGAGCGGCCCGCGATGCTGGAGCTCGCCGGGGACGTGACCGGCCGGCGCATCCTCGACGCCGGGTGCGGCTCGGGCCCCCTGTTCGCCGAGCTGCGCGATCGGGGCGCCGTCGTGACCGGCGTCGACGCGAGCGCCGGGATGCTGGAGATGGCCCGGCGGAGGCTGGGCCCCGAGGCGGACCTGCGGGTCGCCGACCTGGCCGGCCCGCTGCCCTTCCCCGACGACGCCTTCGACGACGTCATCGCGTCGCTGGTGCTGCACTACCTGGAGGACTGGGGGCCGGCGCTGGCCGAGCTGCGACGCGTGCTGCGGCCCGGCGGCCGGCTCCTCGTCTCGGTCGAGCACCCCTTCGTCATCACCCTCACGCAGCACAAGGCCGGGGAGAAGCCTGGTTACTTCGGAACCCGCAACCGGGTCGAGGAGTGGACCATGGGCGGGCAGACCAGCCGGCTGAGCTTCTGGGACCGGCCGCTGCACGCGATGACCGAAGCCCTTCACCGCGGCGGGTTTCCGCATCAGCGTGATCAGTGAACCGCCGTACGCGCCGGAGGCCCGCGAGCTGTTCCCCGACGAGCTCCGCGAGATCTCCGGCGCGCGGTTCCTGTGCTTCCTGTTCTTCGTCCTGGAAGCCGCCTGAAGCGCCCGGCGTCAGGACGTCGCGCGGGCCGCTAGCGGACGGCGACCACGTGGGTGGTGCGCGCCGGCCCCACGTCCGAGTTGCCCGCCAGGTCGACGGTGTAGGTGTGCTCACCGGCCGCGGCCGGCGTGTCGGAGAAGCTGAACGTCCCGTCGGGGGTGGGGACCAGTTTCGCCACGCTCTTCGAGGTGACGGCGCCGTCCGGGCCGACGACCCGCAGCGAGACGGTGACGGTCGTCCGCGGGAAGGTGATGCCGTCGGCGCCGAAGGTGCCGCTGAACGCGAGGCGCGTGCCGACGCGGCCCGTCGCCGGTCCGGTCACGGTGAGCGTCGGCTCGTACGGGCCCACCGCGACGGTCACCGATGAGCCGCTCCCCCGGAACCATGAGTTGCCCGGCCAGTACACCTGATACTTGTACGCCCCGGTGGACGGCGGCGTGTCGGTGAACCGGTAGGTCCCGTCCGCCGCCGTGGTGACCTCCTCGAACGGCCTGGAGGTGCCGTCGGGGAGCCAGCGGTACAGTTCGAGCGTCTGCACGCCGGGCGGCAGTCCGCTGCTCAGCGTGACCCGTCCGGTGAAGGCCGACTCCTGGAGCGTGGTCACCTTGGCGGGAGCCGTCAGGGTGAGCGTGGAGGAGTGGTAGGGCGAGGGCGGCAGCCGCCAGAGGTGCATGCGGCCGGTGCCGGGCTCCTTCAGGACCGCGAAGGTGACGGTGCCGTAGAACTCGACGCTGCCCGCCACCACGGTCTTCCCCTGGTGGGCGGCCGTGTAGATGACCTCCGAGGTGGTCGCGTCGTACACCACGAGCTCGGCCGCGTCGCCTGCCGGGGAGTTCCAGCCGCCCACGACGTAGGCGTCGTTCGGGCTGGCCCCGACGGTGACGGGGACGCCCTGGTCGCCGAATCCGTTGTTGTCGTAGGCGCGGCCCCGCGTCAGGGCCGCCGTGTCCCAGGCGTCGAACCGGCGAGTGTCGTTCAGCGCCGACAGCGCCGTCGCGCCGTGCTCGGCGAGCGCGAGATCACGCAGGGCCGGCAGGCCGTTCGCGTCCCCCCGGATCTCGCCGCTCGACGTGGGCGGCGTGGTGCTGATGTCGTACACCTTGACCGTGGCGGGGCTGACCCCGGACTCCCCCGCCACCAGCGTGTTCCCGGCGACGGCGACGAGCGGGGCACCGGTCGTGGCCGGCCCGACCCGGACGAGGGTGGGGGTCGCCGCCGACGTGACGAGGCCGAGGACGCCTCCCCCGCCCGCTCCGCCGCAGCCGAACCCGATCCACAGCCGGTCGTACGCCTGCGCCAGGCTCGACGGGCACGGGTACGCGGTGAGGTCGATGCGCCTGCTGATGGCGAGGGTGGTGCTGTCGATCTCGATCACCTCGTTCGAGCCGCGCAGCGCCGCGTACACCTTCCTGCCGTCCTCCGGCGAGGCCAGGGCGACGGCGCCGGACAGGCCGGGGATCGCGCCGACGACCTTGCCGTCGGTGGAGGTGACCACGATCCGGTCGCCGGCGGCGACGAAGACCTTCCTGTTGCGCGCCACCACGTCGCCGCCCTCCCCGGCGACGCCGAGGTCGGAGACGGTCGCGGCGTCCGCGGCGGTCGCGGCGGTGGGCGTCTGGGTGACGAGCAGGGCCGCCGCCAGGAGCAGGGGCCCGGCCCACGCGACTAATCGGCGGGGCAGATGAGCACGGGCAGAGGTCGATGTGCGCACAGGCACTCCGTTCTGGAGACGTCCCGGCATGACTGCAGGGCTCGCCTCCGTTGACGATCTTCGACAATCGAACACATATTCGCATATTGGTAGGCTGTCGTCCAGAACACTTCGATCACGGTGCTCCTCGAAGCAGGCGCTTGACTTACCAGGGCACGCGTCGGTTACTGGACATGACAACGGCGAGCGCGGGTGCGTCAGGCGGGAAGTCGATGAGCGCCGTCCGGGCCAGGCAAGGGGAAGGAACACCGTCATGACGGCCGCCCCAGATCAGGACATGTCCGGCTCGTTGCCCGAGTTCCCCGGCGTCAGGGCGGCGGCGTGCCCGTTCGACCCGCCGCCGGCCCTGCAGGCGCTCCGGCAGGACGCGCCGCTGACCCGGGCACGGCTGCGCGACGGCGGCACCGTGTGGCTGGTCACCGGCTACGCCGAGCAGAAGGCGGTGCTGAGCCATCCGCAGGTCAGCTCCGACGTCACCCGGCCCGGCTACCCGCTGCCGGTCCTGGCGCCCAACCGGCCCGACAGCGCGATCAGCTTCGTCTTCATGGACGACCCCGAGCACCACCGGCTGCGCCGCATGGTGCAGGGGGCGTTCACCGTCAAGCGGGTCGAGACCATGCGCCCGGCCGTGCAGCGCATCGTCGACCGTCTCATCGACGACCTGCTGGCGGGGCCGAGGCCGGTGGACCTGGTGGAGGCGTTCGCGCTGCCGGTGCCGTCGCTGGTGATCTGCGAGCTGCTCGGCGTCCCGTACGCCGACCACGGCTTCTTCCAGGACAACAGCCAGATCATCGTCAAGCGGGACGTGTCGGTCGAGGACCGGACGGCCGCGGGCGGGCGGCTGCGGCAGTACCTGGACGGGCTCGTCGGCGACAAGCTCGTCCGCCCCGGCGACGACCTGCTCTCCCAGGTGGCCGCCCGGGTCACGGCCGGTGAGCTGACCAGGCAGGAGGCGGCCCAGATGGGCGTCCTGCTGCTCGTGGCCGGCCACGAGACCACCGCCAACATGATCGCCCTCGGCACCCTCGCGCTGCTCCGCCATCCCGGCCAGCTCGCCCTGCTGCGCGGGAGCGACGACCCCGCGCTGATCGCGGGCGCTGTGGAGGAGCTGCTGCGCTACCTGAACATCACCCACGGCGGACGCCGCCGGGTGGCCAAGGAGGACATCGAGATCGGCGGCCAGGTCATCCGCGCGGGCGAGGGCATCATCGTGGCCAACGACATCGGCAACCGCGACCCCGGGATCTTTCCCGCGCCGGACGAACTGGACGTGCGCCGCGACGCCCGCCGGCACGTGGCCTTCGGCTTCGGCGTCCACCAGTGCCTGGGCCAGCCCCTGGCCCGGCTGGAGCTGCAGGTCGCCTACGGCACCCTCTACAGGCGCATCCCCACCCTGGCCCTGGCCGCCGAGTTCGAGAAAATCCCCTTCAAGCACGACGGCCAGGTGTACGGGGTGTACGAGCTCCCCGTGACCTGGTGACCGCACCAGCTCCGCGCCACCCCGTCAGGGAAGGGCGTCAGCCCTTGCGTTCTCAGGAACGAGACCTCACGGCCGACAGGCCGCCTCGCAGGGCGACGACCAGGAGCACGGTGGCGGCGACGTACAGGCAGAGCTCCACGGTCGAGCGGAGGCCGGCAGCCGTTCCCATGACTCCACCGGCCGCCGCTCCGATCGCCGTGCCGAGCTCGAGAACGAGAGCGCCGACGGCCATTGATCTCGCGACCGCGTCCGACGGGACGGATGCGGGTATCGCCGACATCATGAGGACGACGAAGACGCTGCCGCCGGCGCTGCCGACCAGTTCGTTGGATGAAGTCGTCGATCTGGAACCTGAGCCGGCGTCGGCGGGCCTCGGAGCTGTCATGCAGAGCGCTGTTCACGTGCGGGGCCAGTGCGGCGGCCAGCAATGTGGTGGTGACCGAGGCCAAGGTGGAAACGTCGTCGTGGGTGAAGTAGCCGGGATCCCGTACGAGTCCGGTCACCCAGCGGGCGAAGACCGCGCCCATGCCGTGCCGCGTGTCGAAGGCGACCGCGGTCAGCCGGTCGGCCACGTTCGACGGGAGGGGCATCATCAGGCGGGGGATCTGGAGCGTGAGCGTCGAGTGCGGTGCGCTCGACCGATCGCACCTGCGCCAGCCCTCGTAGGGGCGTGAGGTGTCGAGCACCACGAATTGCCCGGCGGTCATGGCGGCCTGCCGTCCCGCCTGGGACAACCCCCCGTCACCGGCGAGGAAGAGATTGATGTTGTACGCCTCCGGATCGAACTGCCTGATCAGCGACGTCGGCCGGCGTACCTGGATGGGGCCGTGGTTGAGCATGGCCACCTGCACGCCCTGCAGCTCCAGCACCCGCCCGGGAAGAACAGGTTCACCGGGTTCGTCGCTGTGAATGAGTGAAGGCGCGAGGTCCAGGACCCCTTGCTGCTGCCAGCGCGCCTGCGCGGCACTCGCGGAGCGGCTTTCTGCGGACCTGTCCGCGCCGAAATCACCAATGTGCACGCCGTTCCCTTCCGGTTAATCGGTCATGACATTCACGGAATCGCACACGTAGAAGCTGCTGGGCCCAGCGGGCGTCAGTCAAACAAATATGTGCGCGAAAAGGCGTGGCGCCGCGTAATCGGCTACCTCTGTTCATCGTCCTGAGCACGACGCCCCCGCCGGCCGCGACCAGCTAGCCGAGATACTGCTCAAAAACAAGCGGACGCGCGCAAGGAGCCGGGCGCAACGGCCCGCGCTGCATCCCGCCGACGTGCCCGCGTGAGCCGTGCCGGCTGCGGCGCGGCCCCGGTGCCCGTGGTCATCCGGTGGCCGGGCAGGTGGTGCCGGGCGGCGGGAGTCTCAGGCTCGTCAGGTAACGGTTGACGTGGGCGGTGACGCAGCCGGTGTCGCCGTAGAGGTAGAGCATGTGGCCGTGCCCCTCGTACCGGACGCTGGACGAGCCCGGCACCGGGCGGACGACCTCCGCGACCTCGTCGTGGTCCGTCCAGCTGCCGACCCCCAGGAACGGCGTCAGGCCGCGGGCGGGCAGCGGCGCCGGCGGGTTGGTGACGGGCGCGGGCCAGCCGACGCAGGCCAGCGGCCACCAGGCCCGCTGCCCGGCGAAGTCCGGCGACAGCTCCGCCGCCCTCCGGAGCGCCTCGCGGTAGGCGGCGTAGCTGCCGTATCCCGCGCCGTCCAGGCAGTGCGTCATGTTCTGCCCGGCGAGCGAGGGCACCTTGGGGCTGCCCGACGACTGCCGCACGTAGTCGGCGAACCCCGAGGCGTCGCCGCCGGCGGCCTTGTCGATCGCGGCGGCGAGCTGGGCCCAGCGCGGCACGTCGGGTTCCCGGCCCGGCGAGGTGAAGCTGGGGGCGGCGGCGACCTTCAGGTCGAACCCGCTGTAGGCGGCCCCGGACGGATCGTTCTTCACCGGCACCGGTGAGCGGTCCGCGGCGGTCACCAGCCCGCGCCACACCTCGCCGACGTCCCGGCCGCGCAGGGCGCAGGACGTGGCCGTGCGGCACCAGGCGGCGAACCGCCGCAGCTGCCGCTCGGCCCGCGCGTACATGCGGGGCTCGCCGGCCGCGGTGTCCTCGGCGTGGCCGGCGGCGCCGTCCATGACCATGGCGCGGACGCGGGAGGGGAACAGGCGGGCGTAGGCCGTCGCGGGGCGGCCCCCGTAGGAGTTGGCGAGGAAGCTCAGCCGGTCCTCGCCCAGCGCGACGCGGACGGCCTCGATGTCGCGGGCGACGGAGGCCGAGTCCATGTGGTCGAAGAGCTCCGGGTCGGCGGCACGGCACCGCTGGGCGTGCTCGCGGTTCGTCCGGGCGAGGGCGGCGTACTCGGCGCGGTCGCGCGGCAGGGTGATCCACGGACCGGTGGTCAGGCATGCGTACGGCAGCACGCCGCCGGGTTCGACCGTGTTGCGCGGGGCGAGGCTGACCACGTCGAAGCGGTCACGCAACGGCGTGAACTTCCCGTGGAACTGCTTCAGGTCGTCGATGCCCGACGCTCCGGGGCCGCCGGGGACGGAGAAGAGCGTGCCGATCCGGCGTGCGCCGCCGGAGGCGGGCAGGAGGCCGAGCGGGACGGCGATCTTCCGTCCGGCCGGCTTGCTCCAGTCCACGGGCACCTGGACGGAGGCGCACCGCATGTCCCGGGGGGCGTCCTTGTCCGCGCACGGCCGCCAGACCAGGGAGGACGGTCCGGCGTCCGCCGAGTCGCCGACGGCGGGCGCCGCCACCAGGCCCGCCAGCAGCGTCGCGGCGGCGCCGACGGCCAGGACCCTGCGCGTGCCGCCCCTCGACGCGGTGACCGCGGCGCCCGCCGTCAGCGCGGCGGCGAGGTAGGCGAGCAGCAGCGCGGCCGCCGCCGGCGGGGACAGCAGGCCGCCGCCCACCCCGGCGATCTGGCCCGGCAGGTTCTCGATCATGTACGACCCGGCCCGCGCCCGCAGCGGCGTCGGCAGGGTCTGGGCGGCGACCGGGAGCACCAGGAAGATCATGACGAGCGCGACCAGGCTCCCGGGGGTGGACCGCAGCGCCGCGCCCACCCCCAGCCCGATCAGCGCCGCGGCCGCCATGGACAGCCCGGCGGCCACCACCGAGGTGAGCACCCCGGGGTCGGAGAGCGGTGTGCCCAGGGTCCGCCCGTCGAGCAGCACCTGACCGGCGCGCTCGCCGAGCACGGCCTGGGCGGCCAGGTGCATGGCGAAGGCCAGCAGCTGACCGGCGACCAGGGTGACGGCGGCCAGTCCGGGGACCTTGGCGAACAGGAACAGCTGCCGCCGGGGCACCGCCACCAGGCTCGTCCTGAACATGCCGGTGGCGTACTCGGAGGTGATGGTGAGGGCGCCCAGCGTGCCGAACACGAAGTAGGCGACCGGCAGGCCGGTGCCCAGGCCGTTGCCGTTGCCGGTGAAGCGCAGCCGCTCCTCGGCCGTCTGGTGGTCGAACCCCCGTCCCATCAGGTACGCCACCCCGGCGCAGGCCAGCACGGCGAGCAGCGAGACGGCCAGCAGGTACGCGTTCGAGCGCAGTGAGCGCAGCTTGAGCCATTCGGCGGCGACGGCGTCCGTCGTCGGGGCCGTCATCGGGCCGCCTCCGCGGTGACGGGGCGGGCGCCGTACTCGACGCTGTCCTCGGTGAGCTCCAGGAACGCCTCCTCCAGCGACGCGCCGCGCGGGGTCAGCTCCCGCAGCGCGATCCCGGCCCGCAGCGCCAGGTCGCCGATCACACCGGCCTCCAGCCCCCGAACGGACAGGCCCTGGACGGGCAGGCCGCCGGTCCCGGGCGGGTCGTGCGCGGGCGGCTCCGCGGGCTCGGGCGGGTCGTGCGCGGGCGGCTCCGCGGGCTCGGCGGTGACGGTCGCGCCGTGCCCGCGCAGGATCTCCGTCAGCCGTTCCGAGTCGGTGGCGCGCACCAGGACGTCGCGCTGGAACCGGGCGGCGAGCGCGTCCGTCGTGGTGTCGGCGATCAGCCGGCCGCGTCCGACGACGACGACGTGGTTGGCGGTGAGCGCCAGCTCGTTCATCAGATGGCTGGACAGCAGGACGGCACGGCCCTGGGCGGCGAGCGAGCGCAGCAGGTCGCGGATCCACCGGATGCCCTCCGGGTCCAGCCCGTTCAGCGGCTCGTCGAACATCAGCGCCTTCGGGTCGCCCAGCAGCGCCGCCGCGATGCCCAGCCGCTGCTTCATGCCGAGGGAGAACCCGCCGATCCGCCGGTCCGCGACGTCCTCCAGCCCGACCTGGCCGAGGACGGCGGCCACCCGCCGCGGGCCGAGGCCGTTGCTGCGCGCCAGGCAGCCGAGATGGGCGCGGGCCGTACGGCCGCCGTGCACCGCCCCCGCGTCGAGCAGCGCCCCCAGCGTGTGCATGGGCCGGCGCAGCGACGCGTAGGGGCGGCCGTCCACCAGCGCCGCACCGGCGGCGGGCGTCTCCAGCCCGAGCACGGCGCGCATGGTCGTGGACTTCCCGGCGCCGTTCGGGCCCAGGAATCCGGTCACCAGGCCCGGTCTCACGGTGAAGGTCAGGTCGTCCACGGCGAGTGTGCGGCCGTAGCGCATGGTCAGTCCTCTTACCTCGATCACGTCTCCCCCTCGTCGGCTGGTCTCGTCGAGCCTGGCGAGCCGGGGCCGCGGCCTCCATGGGTGCGCGCCCACCTGCCGGGGTGGGAAATCGCCACCCCAGGGGGTGGGGCCGGCCCCACCGCCTTCTCCTCGCCGATTGGGCAGACTGCACCTGTGATGGCAAGACGACCCTCGCCCGGCGGGCCGGCGTGGCGGGTGGTGACCGGCCTGGCGGCGTACGCGCTGAACGCGGTGACCGGCCTGGCGCTGAACGCCGTCACCGGCGTGGCCGCGCTGGCGCTGCTCGTCCTGGTGCCGGTGAGCGCCGTCCTGGTGCCGGTGGCCGGTCTCGGGCGGGGGCCGCTCGGCCGGCTGCTCGCGGCCGCTCGCCGCCTGGCCGGGTTCCAGCGCCGCTGGGCGGGCCGGACGCTCGGCCTCGACGGCGACGGCGACGGGACCAGCACAGGGAACAGCACAGGGACCAGCGACGGGAACAGCGACGGGGACGGCGAGGGCAGGTGGCGGGAGCTGGGCTGGCTGGCCGTGCACGGCGTCACCGGACCCGCCCCGTTGGCGGCGGTGTGGGCGATGTTGTCCGCCCTGGACTACGTCTTCCTCCGGCTGCGGCCGGCCGAGACGAGCCTGCTCAACACGTTCGCCCTGAGCATGTCCACCGTGGCCATCGCCGTGGTGGTGCTCCTGGCCGTCCCGCTGTTCCGTACCGGGCAGGCGCGGCTGGCGCGGCGGCTGCTGGACGCGCGGCCCACGCCGGACACGCGGATCCGGGAGCTGACCGCGTCCCGGGCCGCGCTGGTCGACGCGCGCGCGGCCGAGCTGCGCCGCATCGAACGCGACCTGCACGACGGCGCGCAGGCCAAGCTGATCGCCATCCGCATGCACCTGGGGCTGGCCCGCGGCTCCGGCGACCCGGACGAGACCCTGCGGATGATCGACGAGGCCCGCGAGATCGCCGGCCAGGCGCTGAGCGACCTGCGCGACCTGGTGCGCGGCATCCATCCTCCGGTGCTGACCGACCGCGGCCTGGCCGGCGCCATCGAGGCGTCCGCGCTGCTGTGCCCGATGCCGGTCGAGATCGACATCGACCTGCCCGGCCGCCCGCAGCCGCCGGTGGAGTCCGCCGTGTACTTCGCCGCGGCCGAGGCGCTGACCAACGTGACCAAGCACAGCGGCGCCTCCCGCGCCTGGGTGCGGCTGCGGCACACCGCCGGCGTGCTCCGGCTGACCGTGGGCGACGACGGCGGGGGCCCGGTCCGCCGCGACCGGGGCACCGGCGTGCGCGGCATCGAGGACCGACTGTCCGCCTTCGACGGCTCGCTCACCGTCAGCAGCCTTCCCGGCGGCCCGACCGAACTGACCATGGAGGTCCCGTGCGCGTTGTCATAGCCGAAGATCTCGCGCTGCTGCGGGACGGCCTGGTCCGCCTGCTGTCGGCGCACGGCTGCACCGTCGTGGAGGCGGTGGACAACGGGCCCATGCTGCTGGCGGCGCTGGTCCGGCACCGTCCCGACGTGTCGGTGATCGACGTGCGGCTGCCGCCCGGCTTCACCGACGAGGGGCTGCGCGCCGCACTGGAGGCGCGCGCCCGGGTGCCGGGGCTGCCGGTGCTGATCCTGTCGCAGTACGTGGAGCAGCTGTACGCCAGGGAGTTGTTGTCCGACCGCTCCGGCGGGGTCGGCTACATGCTGAAGGACCGGGTGGGCGACGTCGACCGGTTCGTCGAGGCGGTGCGCCAGGTGGCCGCCGGCGGCACCGCGATGGACCCGGAGGTCGTCTCCCAGTTGCTGACCCGCCGCGACAGGGACGAACCGCTGGCCGCGCTGACACCCCGCGAGCGCGAGGTGCTGACGCTCATGGCGGAGGGCCTGTCCAACCTGGCCATCGCCGCCCATTTCCAGGTCACCGACAAGGCGGTCGGCAAGCACACGAACAACATCTTCGCCAAGCTCGGCCTGCCTCCCTCCGACGACCACAACCGGCGCGTCATGGCGGTGCTGACCTACCTGCAGGCCGTGCCCGCCCCGCCGAGATCAACGGGCCTGGCCGCCCGTGAGAGGATTTCCCCGCAAGACGGGTGAATCCTGGACGGAAAGGCAGCAATGTTCGCGATCTCCCTGGGCGACGACGGCGCGGAGCTGCGTCCGCTGGAACCCTGGCGGGCCGAGGAGTTCCTGAGCCACATGGACCGCGGACGCGAGTTCATCGGACGGTTCATCTCCCTGCCCGACCTCGTCACCGACCTGGAGTCCGCCAGGTCGGTGCTGCAGGCGTACGCAGACAAGGCCGCGGCCGACACCGGGCGGATCTACGGCATCTGGAACGGCGGCAGGCTGGTCGGCGGCGTGCTCTTCCGGACGATGGACGTCCGGCTCGGCACCGCCGAGGCGGGCTGCTGGCTGGAGCCGTCGGCGGCGGGCAAGGGCCTGGTGACCAGGGCCGTCCGCGTGATCATCGACTGGGCCGTCGAGGAACGCGGCATCCACCGCGTGGAGTGGCAGGCCGCGGCCGGCAACACCGCCAGCATCGCCGTGGCCCGGCGGCTCGGGATGAGCAGGGACGGCGTCCTGCGCGAGAGCTACCCCCACCGGGGCGTCCGGCACGACGTCGAGGTCTGGTCCGTGCTGGCCCCGGAGTGGCGGGCCGGCCGCCGGACGGGCTGAACCGCTCGCGCGGCTACCCGGCCTCGTCCAGTTGCCTGGTGGTCTGGTCGATCCGGCGGATGCGGCCGTCCGGGGCCAGGCGGCCGAACATGAAGACCTCCGCCGTGAAGGTCCTGCCCTTGCGCAGCCTCGTGCGCAAGGTCCACCGGGCGGCGATCCGGTCGCCGGAGACCAGCGTCTCGTGGATCTCGACCCCGGTCCCGTCGCCGGCGGCCATCGCCTCCTGGTCGACCTGCCGCCGGACAGGGCGGACGTGGTCGATCATGCGCTGCCGGTCGATCACGAGCCCGTCGTTGCAGTACTCGAAGTCCGGCACGAAGTAGCGGTCGATGATCGTGGCGGGCTCCTCGGGGGAGACGGCCATGTCCCGGGTGTAGGCGGTCAGGAAGTCGGCGAGGTCGCGCTCGCAGGTGATGCCCATGAAGCGTCCTTGAGGGAGTGGGGTGGCTGCCGTCCTGATCCTCGCCGCCCGTGCCCGCCGCCGTCGTCGTACGGCCGGAGACGGTCCGCGCTACTCCCGCCGTCGTACGCTCCCCCGCGGCTACGGCGCCGGGACGACACGACTGCCCGTCAGGGCCGGACCGTCACCTCGTTCACGGGGCTGCGCGGCGCCTGCCCGGTCAGGACCCGGACGGCCTCCTCCGCGGCGAACCGCCGCACCGTCTCCACCGCCTGCTCGGAGTAGTAGGCGGCGTGCGGGGTGACGATCACGCCGGGCAGCGTGAACAGCGGGTTGTCCGGACGCCAGTCGCGCTGCTTGGCCGGCTCCTCCTCCAGGTCGTCCAGGGCGGCGCCGGCGATCCACCCCTCGGCGAGCGCCTGGTACAGCGCCTCGTCCTGGACGATCGGGCCGCGCGCGGTGTTGACGAGGATCGCGTCCGGCTTCATCCTGCGCAGCGTCGCGCGGTCGAAGGCGTGGTGCGTCCCCGAGGTGAGCGGCGCCTGGATAACCAAATAGTCGGCGCCCGCCACGAGCTCGTCGAACGACACCGGCCGCACGTGGTGCGCCAGGATCTCGGCGTCGTCCAGGAAGGGGTCGTGCGCCCAGACCTCGACGCCGAAGGGCCGCGCGCGGGCGGCGATGAGCTGGGCGATGGCGCCGAAGCCCAGCAGCCCGAACACCCGTCCGCGCAGCCGCCGGATCGGCTCGCCGGTCTGCCATCGCCACACGCCCCGCCGGGTGGCGCGGTCGTACTCGCAGATCTTGCGGGCGGCGGCCAGCCAGAGCGCGACGGCGTGGTCGGCGACCTCCTCGGCGCACCACTCGTTCGGCGCGTTGGTGACCTGGATGCCGTGCCTGGTCGCGGCCTCGACGTCGACGATGTCCACGCCCGTGCCGTAGCGGGCGATCACCCGGCAGCGGGTGAACGCCTCGACGGCGCGGGAGCCGATCCGGGCGTACTGGGTCAGGACGCCGTCGGCGTCCCGGCCCTTCTCGATCACCTCGTCCTCGCTCTTGCACTGCTCGGCGCGGAGCTCGAACCCGGCGGCCTCGACGATCGCGCGTTCGATGTCCACGTCGCCGAAGTCGGAGTCGGCGATCATGACGGTGCCTCTGGCGTCAGTGCGAGTCACGGGGAATCCCCTTGGTGTGTACGAGGTCCTGGTACGACAGGGCCAGCTCCAGGCATCCCCCGCCGTCGAGCTGCCCGACCGTGGCGCGGTAGATCTCCTGCCACGGCGTCTGGTTCTCCAGCGCCGGCGGCGTGTGACGGGCCCACCGTGCGGCGATCTCCTCCTCCGTCAGCAGCACGTCGACGCGGGCGTTGTCCACGTCGACGCGGACGAGGTCGCCGGTGCGCAGGATGGCCAGGTTGCCGCCGGCGGCGGCCTCGGGGCTGGCGTTGAGGATGGACGGCGCGTCGGAGGTGCCGCTCTGGCGGCCGTCGCCGAGCGTGGGCAGCGTGGTGACGCCCAGCCGCAGCAGCGCGGACGGCGCCTCCATGTTCACCACCTCGGCCGACCCGGGGTAGCCGATCGGCCCGGTGTAGCGGATGACGAGGATGCAGCCCTCGTCCACGCCGAGCTCCGGATCCTGGATGCGGGCGTGGTAGTCCTCGGGCCCCTCGAAGACGATCGCGCGGTAGTCGCGGACCACGCGGAACTCCTCGCTGAGGACGGAGGTCTTCATGACGGCGGAGTCGAACAGGTTGCCCGTCATGATGAGCAGCCCGCCGCGCGCGGCGACCGGGTCGTCGTAGGGGCGGATGACCTCCGGGTCGCCGGGCGGGGCGTCGGCCAGGTTCTCGGCCACGGTACGGCCGGAGACGGTCATGGCCTCGCCGTGCAGCCGCCCGGCCGCCAGCAGCGTCCGCATGACGGCGGGCACGCCGCCCGCGCGGTAGAAGTCCTCGCCCAGGAACTCGCCGGCGGGGGCGACGTCGGCCAGCACCGGGACGTCGGCTCCGACGCGCTGCCAGTCGTGGATCGTCAGCGGCACCCCGGCGTGCCGGGCGATGGCGTTGACGTGGATGGGCACGTTGGTGGAGGCGCCGATGGCCGAGGCGACGACGATCGCGTTCTCGAAGGCCCGCATGGTCATGATCTTGCGCGGGGTGAGGTCCTCACGTACCAGCTGCACCGCCCGCAGGCCCGTGTCGTAGGCCATCTGCGCCCGGCGGCGGTAGGGCGCGGGGATCGCCGCGCAGCACGGCAGCGACATGCCGAGCGCCTCGGCCAGGCTGTTCATCGACAGGGCGGTGCCCATGGTGTTGCAGTGGCCGATGCTGGGCGCGGAGGCGGCCACGCGCGCCATGAACTCGTCGTAGTCGATCTCGCCGGTGGCCAGCAGCCGCTTCGACTGCCAGATCACCAGCCCCGACCCCGACGCGGCCATGCGCCTGCCCTGGTGGTAGCCGTTGAGCATCGGCCCGCCGGACAGGACGATCGCCGGGATGTTGACCGTCGCCGCCGCGGCCAGGCACGCGGGCGTGGTCTTGTCGCAGCCCGTCGTCAGGACGACGCCGTCGAGCGGATATCCGTAGAGCACCTCGACCAGCCCGAGGTAGGCGAGGTTGCGGTCGAGGGCGGCGGTCGGTCGTTTGCCGGTCTCCTGCAGCGGATGGACGGGGAACTCCAGCGGGATGCCGCCGCCGTCGCGGATGCCGTCCCTGACCCGGTCGGCCAGGGCGAGGTGGTGGCGGTTGCAGGGCACGAGGTCGCTGCCCGTCTGGGCGATGCCGATGATCGGCCGGCCGGACTGGAGCTCCTTCGGGGTCAGCCCGAAGTTGAGGAAACGTTCGAGGTAGAGAGCGGTCATCTCCGGATTGCCGGCGTTGTCCCACCATGCCTGGCTGCGCAGGCCGCCGCTCTCGGGATGCCCGGTCGGGCGCATCAGCTCGCTCCTCACTCGCGCGGGGCCGCCGGTCGGGTGGTGTCATGGCGCACCCCGGACGGGCGATGACTGGCCTACCCCGCCACCGTCACCGCGCAAACGCCTCAGATCATCGCCGCCATCACCTGCTCGACGCTGCTGACCTCGGGAAACTCGATGAGGCACCACGTCGCGCCCGCGTCCTCGTACGGGCCGGGATGCACCCCCGGCGGGACGCCGACCGCGACCTCGAAGCCTTCGAGCCCGCCCCGGTGCTCGGCGACGACGGCCAGCATCTCCCGCACCCCTACCGGGGTGGCCTCCGGACAGAGACCGTCGAAGCGGGCGGCGCGGCGGAGCGGCGCCTGCCGGACCGACTGGGCGGCGACCCAGATGGGGATCCGCGGCCGCTGCACGGGCTGCGGCTGGAACGCCAGGTCGTCGACGCGGTAGTGGCGGCCCCGGTGGCGGACGGGCAGGCCGGTCCAGAGCCGGCAGATGACGTCGAGGCCCTCGTCGAGCATCTCCGCCCGGACGCGCGGGTCGCCGGTCTCGCCGAGCCTGCTCAGCTCCCCGCCGTCGTCCGCGCCGAGCCCGACGCCGAGCACCATCCGCCCGCCGCTGAGCTGGTCGAGGGCGGCGGCCTGCCTGGCCACCTCGTACGGCCTGCGCCGCGACAGCGGCGTGACCCTGGTGCCGATGCGGACGCGCTCGGTGGCGGCGGCGATCGCGGCCAGGGCGATCCAGGCGTCGCAGACGGCCAGCCCCGGGCTCAGCGGGCGCACGACGTGGTCCCACAGGAAGACGCCGTCGAACCCGGCGTCCTCGGCGCGGGCGGCCAGCTCGGCGAGCACCCGCGGATCGGCCAGTTCCCCGAACGGCGGCAGGTACAGCGCGCGGCGCATCACAGCAGGCCCTTCAGGTGCGGCCCGGTACGGCTGCGCGGGCTGGCGGCCACCTGCGCCGGCGTGCCCGCGGCCACCACCGTGCCCCCGGCCGAGCCGCCTCCCGGCCCGAGGTCGATGACGTGGTCGGCGGTCGCCACCACCCGCATGTCGTGCTCGGCGACCACGACCGTGCCGCCGCCGCCGACCAGGTCGTGCAGCCGGTCCATGAGCACGTCGGTGTCGTGCGGGTGCAGGCCGGTGGACGGCTCGTCGAGCAGGTAGATCGTGGACTCGGCGCGGCGGCCCTGCAGCTCGGCGGCGAGCTTGATGCGCTGGGCCTCGCCGCCCGACAGCTCGGTGGCGGGCTGCCCGAGCCGCAGGTACCCGAGCCCGACCTCGTGCAGCGTCTCCAGCGGGCGGCGTACCGCGGGGACGTCGCCGAAGAAGCCGGTGGCCTCGTCGACCGTCATCTCCAGGATCTGGGCGATCGTGCGGTCGCGATAGGTCACCCGCAGCGTGTCGGGGTTGTAGCGGGCGCCGCCGCAGTCGGGGCAGGGCGCGTACGTCGTGGGCAGGAACAGCAGCTCGACCGCGACGTAGCCCTCGCCCTGGCAGGTCTCGCAGCGTCCGCCGGGCACGTTGAAGGAGAACCGGGCCGGGCCGTAGCCGTGAGCACGCGCGCCGTCGGTGGCGGCGAACAGCTTGCGCACCGTGTCGAACAGGCCGGTGTAGGTGGCCAGGTTGGAGCGCGGGGTGCGGCCGATGGGCTGCTGGTTCACCCAGACCACCCGCCGCTCCCCGGCGGCCTCGGCGACGGCCGCCAGCAGGCTGCTCTTGCCAGCCCCCGACACGCCGGTGACGGCGGTGAACACGCCCAGCGGCACGTCGACGTCCACGCCCCGAAGGTTGTTGCGGGTGAGCCCGCGCAGCTCCAGCCGGCCCGTCTGCCGGTGCGCCGGCCGTTCCGGCACGACGGTGTGGAACAGGTAGCGGCGGGTCACCGACCCGGCGACCTCGCGCAGCCCGGCGACCGGCCCGCTGTACAGGACGCGCCCGCCGTCGCCGCCCGCGCCGGGGCCGACGTCCACCACCCAGTCGGCCTGGCGCACGACGTCCATGTCGTGCTCGACCAGGCAGACGGTGTTGCCGGTGTCGCGCAGGCGGCGCAGCAGGTCCGACAGCGCGGCGGAGTCGGCGGGGTGCAGGCCGGCCGAGGGCTCGTCCAGCACGTACACGACGCCGAACAGCCCGGCGCGCAGCTGGGTGGCCAGCCGGATCCGCTGCAGTTCGCCGCTGGACAGGGTCGGCGCGGGCCGGGCCACGCTCAGGTAGCCCAGCCCCAGCTCGTCCAGCACCTCGATCCGGTCGAGGATGTCGCGGGTGAGCGCCCCCGCCGGTCCTGGTTCGTCCCGGTGCGGGCGGAGCACGCCGGCCAGTTCGCCCATCGGCATCGCGGCCAGCTCGACGACGGTGCGGCCCGCGTACGTGACCGCCAGCGCCTCGGGACGCAGCCGCCGCCCGCCGCAGAGCGGGCAGGTGCGGGCGGTCATGAACCGTTCGGCGCGCAGGCGGCTCTTCTCGCTGGCCGAGGACGCGTACGCCTTGAGCACCAGCCGCCGGGCGCTGGCGTACTTGCCCTGGTAGGGGCGGTGGATCCGGCCCGCCTCGCGTACGGGATGGACGGTGACCACCGGCTCCTCGTCGGTGAACAGGATCCAGTCCCGCTGCGCCCGCGGCAGGCTGCGCCAGGGCGCGTGGATGTCGTAGCCGAGCGTCGCCAGGATGTCGCGCTGGTTCTTGCCCTGCCAGGCGCCCGGCCACGACGCGATCGCGCCCTCCGCGATGCTCAGCGACGGGTCGGGCACCAGCGACTCCTCGGTGACCTCGTGCAACACCCCTTGCCCCTGGCACTGCGGGCACGCGCCGGTGACGGTGTTGGGCGAGAACGCGTCCGAGTCCAGGCGCGGCGCGCCCGGCGGGTAGGCGCCGGCGCGGGACATCAGCATGCGCAGCGAGTTGGAGACCCGGCTCAGCGTGCCCACCGTGGACCGCGCGGACGGCGTGGACCGCCGCTGGCCGAGCGCGACCGCGGGCGGCAGGCCGGTGATGTCGTCGACGTCGGGCATCGGCAGCTGCTGCAGCAGCCGCCGCGCGTAGGGCGCGACCGACTCCAGGTAGCGGTGCTGCGACTCGGCGAAGATCGTGCCGAACGCCAGCGACGACTTGCCCGACCCGGAGACCCCCGTGAACGCCACCAGCGCGTCGCGCGGGATCGCCACGTCGACGTCCCGCAGGTTGTGCACCCGCGCGCCGCGCACCCGGATGCCGCTGACCACCTCGTCTTCCACTCTGCGCAATCTACCCATCGCCCGCCGTGCGACCGCCGGGCGGCTCCCGTGCGGCTACCGGGGCGGGATCAGGCCGCCCGCAGCGGGCGCAGCGCCGAGCCCCAGGCGAGGACCTGGTCGAGGACGGCGTTCAGCCGGTCCTCGTGGGCGGCGGCGGGCTTGAAGCCGTCGGCGAAGTCGGTGTGGATCGACAGCCCGACCTGGTTGGACACGGTGGCCACGCCGAGCAGGCCCAGCACGTGCCGCAGGTGGGCGATGGCCCGGGGCGCGCCGTCCACGCCGTAGCCGACGAATCCGGCCGCCTTGTTGGTCCACTCGGCGTACAGGAAGTCGAGGGCGTTCTTGAGCGCGCCCGGGTAGGAGTTGTTGTACTCCGGGGTCACGATCACGAACGCGTCCAGCTCGGAGACCGTGGCCGACCAGCGCCTGGTGTGCTCGTGCAAATAGTTGCCCATGGCGGGGTGCTCGGGTTCGTCCAGGTTGCCCAGGTCGTAGTCCTTCAGGTCGATGAGCCGGTAGTCGGCGTCGCCCCGCTTGGCCGCCAGATCGCGGACCCAGTGGGCCACCGCCTCACCGTTGCGGCCAGGACGGGTGCTGCCGAGGATGATGCCTACCTTGAGCATGTCCCTCTCCCTCAGTTCGGTTACGGAAACCAACCGTAGGGAGAGCGGCTGAGATACTGAATGCGCTGCTATCCACCATTTATACGCGAGCGTCTCAGCCCTTAGACTCGATCCCCATGGACGTGCTGAGCGACGTGATGGCCTTCATGCGGTGCGGGCGCCCCACCTCCTCCCGCATCTCCTGGCGGGCGCCGTGGGGGGTGGCGTTCCGCTCGGTGCCGGGGTCGGCGGGGTTCCACGTGGTGCTGCGCGGGTCGTGCTGGCTGATCCCGCCGGACGGCGAGCCCGTCCCGCTCAGCGTGGGCGACGTGGTGTTCCTGCCGCACGGCGACGACTTCGGGCTGGCCGACGATCCCGCCCGCCCGCTGGCCGAGTCCGACTGCGAGCCGCACTCGGAGCTGTTCGCGTCGGCCGGGTTCGGCGGCACGGGGGCCGAGACGGTGGTCCTGTCCTGCGGCTACCGGCTCGAACTCGACCGGACCCACCCCATCCTGGGCTCGCTGCCCGGCGTGATCCACCTGCCCGCGACGCTCGGCAGCCGTCCGGAGCTGCGGGCCGCCGTCGAGCTGCTGGCCGCCGAGATCGACGGCCCGCGGCCCGGCACCGACACCGTCGTGTCGTCCCTGCTCGACATGTTGCAGCTTTACGTCCTGCGCGCCTACTTCGAGACCCAGGGTGAGCCCTGCACGGTCTCCGGCTGGGCCGCCGCGCTGGCCGACCCCGTCGTCGGCCGGGCGCTCGACGCCATCCACCGCGACCCGGCCCGCCGCTGGACCGTCGAGTCGCTCGGCGCGCACGCGGGCATGTCCCGGGCCGGCTTCGCCCGCCGCTTCACCGGGCTGGTGGGGCAGCCGCCGCTGGCGTACCTGACGTGGTGGCGGCTGATGAGCGCGGCCCGCCTGCTGCGCGAGTCCGACGCGCCGGTGGCGCGGGTGGCCGAGCAGGTGGGGTACGGGTCGGAGTTCGCCTTCGGCAACGCCTTCAAGCGCGAGTTCGGCGTCGCCCCCGGCCGCTACCGCCGGTCGGCGGCCTGACCTTCCGGCCGCTACCGCCTGCCGGCGGCCTGATCTCCCGGCTGCTGTCCCCGGTCGGCGGCCTGACCTCGGGCCCCACGAGCCGGCGGGTCAGGGCCCCCAGCGGTCCTGGGCGTACTGGCGGCGGACGCCGGCGGACTCGCCGATCCGGGTCCAGGAGCCGCCCTCCTTGCGGGCCGCGCGCACGGCGGCGTCCAGGTGGCCCTGGGCCCGGCGCACGGCCTCGGCGGCCTGGCGGACGGCGACCAGGCTCGGCGGGTCGAGGTGGGTCTCCCACTCCGCGCGGATCGCGACGGCCACGTCGTCGGGGGCGGCGCCGGACAGCAGGCATTCGCTCAGCGCGTAGATGCGCCGGGCCGCGAAGTCGTGGCGCGTCTGGGCCACGCGTTCCCACAGCGGCCCCTGCCATCCGCAGGCGCAGTGGCCGCGCCAGCCGATCGCGGTGCGGCCGTCCACGACGTCGCCGCGGCCGTAGCCGATGCGGCCGTCGGAGCCGATCGGGTGCACCCTCGCCCCGCCGTCGGCCGGGCCGGTGGAGACCCGCCCGTCCGGGAAGACGGCGGCATCCCAGCCTTCGTGGCGTCCGTCGTCGCCCTCCCACCACTTCATGACACGCCCCCTCCAGAGATCGTCCGGATCAGCTGGCGCCTCCATGGTGGCAGGCGGCACCGGCCCTTGCGAGGGCCCGCGAATTACGGTGTCACGCTGGGGGGATATCGGCCCGGCGGCGGGGCGCCGACTGGATCGGTCCACACGCTGACCAGGTCGTGCCTTCCGCCCGGGTGCCTCGTCCGGCCAGCCTGGGTGGCGTGATCAGCGCCCTCGTCGTCATCGACGTCCAGAACTCCTTCCTGCAGCTGCCCGACTGGCGGCACGCGTCCAGGCCGGACATCGTCCCGCAGGTCAACCGCCTGGCCGCGGCCGCCAGGCAGGCCGGGGACGCGGTCGTGTGGGTGCTCGGGTCGCGGCCCGGCTCGGGCACGGTCTTCGATCCGGCCCGCGGGTACGTCCAGCTGATGGACGGCCTGGAGCCCCTTCCGGACGAGCCCGTCCTCACCAAGTCGGCGCACAACGCCTTCACCACCACCAATCTCCACCAGTTCCTCACCCGGCGCGGCGTCAGGCGGCTGACCGTCTGCGGCATCCGGACCGAGCAGTGCTGCGAGACCACCGCGCGCCTCGCCTCCGACCTGGGCTTCGAGGTCGACTTCGCCATCGACGCCACCGCCACCACGCCGCTCCCCCACCGCGACGCGCCCGGCGACGCCCCCTTCGACGAGCTCGTGCGGGATCCGCGCACGCTCGGCGTGGACGAGATCCTCGCCCGTACCGAATACGCTCTGTCGGGTCGTTTCGCCACGATCAGGACCGTGGACGAGCTCACCGGGAACTGAGGAGGCGCCGGTCATGTCCCGAGTCGTCTTCCTGCTCATCCCGCGGGTGCACCTGCTCGACGTGGCCGGGCCCGCCCAGGTGTTCTCCACCGCCGCCGACCTCGGCCGGCCGTACACCATCGACTACGTCGCCGAGGAGCGCGAGGTGGCCAGCGTGCAGGGGCTGACGCTGCACGCGCGGACCTCGTGGCCGTCACTGACGCCCGACGACCTGATCGTCGTGCCGGGCTGGCGGGGGCCGGCCCGGCCGGCGAGCGGCGAGACGTTGCGCCGGCTGCGCGAACACCACGCGTCGGGCGGCACGGTGGCCGGCGTGTGCGCGGGGGCCGACGCGCTGGGCCGGGCCGGGCTGCTCGACGGCCGCCGGTGCACGACCCACCACACCGTCCAGGACGAGCTGGCCCGCCTCTATCCGCGGGCGAGCGTCGCCAGGGACGCGCTGTACGTCGAGGACGACCGGATCGTCACCTCGGCCGGCGTGGCCGGCGGGATCGACGTGGCGCTGCACCTGGTGACCACCCGGCACGGGCCGTACGCGTCGGGGCAGGTGGCCCGCGCGATGCTCGTGCACGCCCACCGCGACGGCACGGCGGAGCAGGTCAGCCCGCTGCTGCGACGGCGTTCGCACGTGGACGAGACGGTCCACCGCATCCAGGACCTGATCGAGACCCGGTTCACCGAGCGGCTGCCGCTGAGCCTGCTGGCCGGGGCCGCGGGATGCAGCGAGCGCACGGTGACCCGGCTGTTCCGGCGGGCGACCGGGCTCACCCCGCTGGCCTACCAGACCGCGCTGCGGCTGGAGCGGGCCGAACACCTGCTCGGCCGCGGCGCCACCGCCGAGGTCGCCGCGCGCGAGGTGGGCTTCGCCGACGCCCGGATGCTCCGCCGGCTGCGCACCCGCGCGGCCGCGCCCTGACCGTCGGGCGGGTTAGAGCGAGGTGGTGCGGTAGCGGGAGCGGAACTCCGCGAGCAGCTCGTCGGTGATCTGCGCGCCCGCGGCGACGGCCGCGTGCACCTCGCGGAAGTATCCCTCGTAGCCGGCGGGCGTGTAGAGGCACAGCGCGCGCACGGTGCCGTCGCCGGCGTTCCGGAAGCCGTGCGGGGTGCCGCGCGTCGCCGCCAGCAGGTGGCCGGGGCCGACCGTCACCTCTCCCGCGCCGTCGTGCAGGGTCAGCTCGCCGTCCAGGACGTAGAAGTACTCGTCGTGGCCGTGGTGGACGTGCGGGCGCGCCCCGACGACGCCCGGGTCCAGCGTGAACTCCTCGAACGCGAACCGGTCCCCGGTGTGCTCCCCGGTCAGCCGGAAGAAGTGCCGGACCCCGGCGACGTCGATGAGCTCGCCCTCGGCGGGACGCCGGAGCAGGGGACGCGGTTCCGGGCCCTCGTTCGCGATCATGCCGGGCATTCTGCCACCCGCGGGACCGACGCCTCTCACCCCCACACGAAACCGCGAAAGGGGATAATCCGGATCATGGGAAAGACCTACGACCGGATCGACGGCCGGTTGCGCACGTTCATCGAGTCCCAGCCCATCTTCTTCACGGCGACCGCTCCCCTGGCCGGCGACGGCACGGTCAACCTCTCGCCCAAGGGTCTGAAGGGCTCGTTCGCCGTCCTGGACGACCACACCGTGGCCTACCTCGACTTCGCCGGCAGCAACGCCGAGACCATCGCCCACCTGCGCGAGAACGGCCGCGTCACGCTGATGTGGTGCGCCTTCGACGGCCCGCCGAACATCGTGCGCGTGCACGGCCACGGCGAGCCGGTCTTCCGCGACGACCCCCGCTGGGCCGGGCTGCTGCGGCACTTCCCGGACATCGACCCGGCCCCGCACGGCCTGCGCGCGATCATCGTCGTGACCGCCCGGCTGATCCGCGACACCTGCGGGTACGCCGTCCCGTTCATGACCTACGACGCCGACCGCCCGCTGCACGGCTCCCGCTTCGCCCGCGAGGACGACGAGTCGCTCGACGCGTACTTCCACAAGAAGGAGCACGTGGCGACCAGCATCGACGGCCTTCCGGGGCTGCCGCTCCCGCTGCCCCCGCTGCCCCGCGAAGCCTGACCGGACGGGCCGGCGTCACAGGACGGCGAGGGCCTTGGCGATGTTCCATTCGGCCAGGTCCAGCATCCAGCGCCGGTTGGGGAAGTCGGTGTCGGCGATGCGCAGCGGGCCCTCGATCAGGGAGAGCACCTGCGCGTACCGGTAGAGCTCCAGCCGGTCGGGGTCGAGGGCGGGCGGGCGCAGCGCCGGGTAGGCGTCCTCGAAGCGCATGCGCAGCCAGGCGTGCTCCCACTCGGCGTCGAAGTAGGTCAGGCCCTCGAAGTCGATCATGACGGGGTCGCCCGCGGGCGTGACGAGCACGTGGTCCGGCCCGAGTTCGCCGTGCACGAGCCCGTACCGTTCGCGGGGGGCGACCGCGTGGCGCAGGCCGCGAACGTGGGCGGCGATCCGCTCGTGCGCCCGGCCCATCCGGGCGTCGCGGTCGGCGACGGCGGCGAGATGGGCGAGCGCGCGGTCCAGGACGACGTCCTCGGCGGGCCGGGACGCCCGGGTCCGGCCGTCGGCCAGGTGGGCGAGCTTGCCGTAGGACGGGCCGAGGGTGGTGTGCATGCGGCGCAGGGCGTCGCCGAGCGCGGCCAGCGGCCGGGCGGCGGCGGCCGGGTCGCGTTCCATCAGGGCCTCCAGCGTCGTGGCGCCCGCGTCCTCGACCAGGGCGAGGGCGGCGCCGAGGTGGCGGCCGCCGGGGTCGAGCGCCAGCAGCCGGGGCACCCGCACGTCCGCCGCGGTCAGGGCCGCGTGGCCGGCGGCGAACAGGTCGGCTCCCGACGCGTCGGTGAAGGGGTCGTCCTCGACCGCCGGGGACGGCGGCCAGTAGTTCTCGCCCTCCGCCCAGACGTAGAGGATCACGCTGGTCGCGTCGTCCAGCCGGAGCCGGTAGACGCCCTTCTTGCTGCCGCCGGTCAGCCGGTCGAGCGCGGCCGGCCGCCGGTCGGCGCCGAACTGCTCGGCGACCAGGTCGCGCACGTCGTCGGGCCGCAGGAATGTTCGGGTCATGATCGTTTTCTATCATCCCAGGCCAGTTGAAAACAAAACTCTGAGCTGGTTTTATGAATTTAGGACGCCGGAGAGGTCCCGGCCCTCCCCGCAAGGAGCGACGATGAAGCTCACCCAGGCCGCGGCCGCCACATTCGGACTCGACGACGAGGCATGGAAGCGGCACGCCAACCCGTGGAGCGTGTGGACCCGGATGGCCGGGCTGGCGCCCATCCTGCTGCCGATCTACTTCCGCGAGGCGCTCGGCTGGTGGTCCCTGGCCCCGATCGCGGCGGGCGTGATCTGGATGTGGCTCAACCCCCACGCGTTCGCACCGGTGCACGAGCCGCGCAGCTGGGCGCTGTGGCAGATCGACCGTTTCGTGGCCATCCACGAGGAGGGCCTGCGCCGCGCCGCCGCCGCGGGTTCGTGACAACATCTGATCGGCATAACTGGTCGTGCAGGAAGGTTGTCCCCGATGCCGCCCGCGTTCACCGCAGAGGAGAAGGCCCGCATCACCGCCCTGTTGCTGGCGAACGGCGAGAAGCTGTTCACCGGCCAGGGGCTGCGCAAGACCTCCCTGGAGGAGCTGATGGCTCCCACGGGGGTGGCCAAGAGCAGCTTCTACGTCTTCTTCGACTCCAAGGAGGCGCTGTACCTGGAGCTGATGCTGCGTCAGACCGGCGAGGTGCGGCGGCGGGTCATCGACGGCGCGCTGATGAGCGCCGACGACCCGCGCGAGGCGCTGCGCCGGTTCCTGCACGCCACCGTCGAGGAGTTGTCGGTCAACCCCCTGTGGCGTCGCCTGATGACCCATCCGGAGGAGATGCAGGCGGTGGCCCGCAAGCTCGACCCCGAACGGGTCGCCGCGATGTCCGGCAGCCCGGCCGCCGCCCTCACCGAGTACGTCACCGCGCGCCGGGCCGCGGGCGAGCTGGTCGACGCCGAGCCCGCGGTCATCATCGGCGTGCTGCAGTGCGTGCTGCTGGTGCCGATGTTCGCCGAGCGGCTCGGCGACCCGGACCTGCACCCCAGGATCATCGACCTGCTCATCGACATCGTCGCCGCGGGGCTGGCCCGTCCCGGCGGCTGACCTCCCCGCAGATGGCCTCCGCGCAGACGGCCTCCCCCCAGATGGCCTCCCCGCAGATGGCCTCCCGGGGGTGGAGATAACTACAGGGGGAGTCGAGAGTCAGCCGCAATGGCGGCCGCCGCGCGATCGGCGAGGCTCCTGTGCATGGCAAACACCGCAACCACGACAATCCCCCACCTGGCCGGCGGCCGGCGAAAATACGCCTGGCTGGCGGCGGGGATCGTGCTCGGGCTGTTCGGGACGAACAGCGAATGGTCGGTCCCGCTGGCCGGATGGCTGTTCTCCATCGGCCTCATGCGCTTCACCCGCAGCTCGGGCGTCCCGGCCGGGCTCGCGGCCGTGGGCCTGTCGGCCGCCGCGACGACGGTGGTCTTCGTCGCGGCGGCGGGCGGGCTCACCGTCCCGCCGATCCTGCTCGGCTGTCTGCTGCTCAGCCTGGTCCTGAGCCTGCCGCTGCTGGCCGACCGGCTGCTCGTCCGGCGGCTCGGCCCGATCGCCGGCACGCTGGTCTTCCCGGCCGCCCGGGTGACGGCCGAGTTCCTGATCGCCACGGTCAGCCCGCTGGGCACGATCTTCGGGCCGCTGGCCGCGACGCAGTCGGCGAACCTGCCGCTGCTCCAGACGGCGTCCGTCACCGGCGTCTACGGGATCAGCTTCCTGATGGCGTGGGCCGCGCCGGTCGTCAACCTCTTGCTGGAACGCCGGGTGGCCTGGCCGTCGGTCCGGGGCGTCACGCTGACGTACGTCTCGGTGCTCGTCCCGGTGCTGCTCGGCGGCGGCCTGCGGCTGGCGGCCGGGCCGGTCGCGCCGGAGCTGGTGCGCGTCGCCGGGATCAGCGCCTCGCCGGCCGCCGAGAAGCGCATGCGGGAGATCCACGACTTCCACACCCCGCAGGTCCTGCCCGAGCAGAAGCCGACGCTGCGCAAGGCGTTCGCGGTGATCGACGACGACCTGTTCGCCCGCACCCGGACCGAGGCCGACGGCGGCGCCCGGATCGTGGCCTGGGCCGAGACCGCCGCGGTCGTGCTCGGCGAGGACTACCCCGGCTTCCTGCGCAAGGCCCAGGACCTCGCCAGGGAGAAGGGCGTCTATCTCGACATGGGGGTGGCCGTCGTCCTCGACGGGGAGCCGCGCTCCCGCGACCTGGCCGTGCTGGTGACCCCCGAGGGGCGGGTGGCGTCGGTCTTCGACAAGGCGCATCCGGTGCCCGGCATGGAGAGCCTGCGGCCGGGCGACGGGGTCGTGCCGGTGACCGGCACTCCCTACGGGAGGCTGGCCCACGTCATCTGCTTCGACGCCGACTTCCCCGCCACGCTGCGCACCCGCGCCGACGTCATGTTCGTGCCGGCCAACGACTGGAAGGGCATCGAGCGCATGCACGCGGCGAACGCGGTGTTCCGGGCCGTGGAGAACGGCTACAGCCTCGTCCGGACGGCCAGCAACGGCCTGGCGATCACCGTCGACGCCTACGGCACCCCGCTGGCCAGGGCGAACTACTTCGGCACGGTGCGGCAGAGCATGGTCGTCTCCGTCCCGACCCGCGGCGCCTGGACGCTGTACGGCCTGGTCGGCGACCTGTTCGCCGGGCTGTGCGCGGCCGCCCTGGCCGGGCTGACCGGGCTCGCCGTGCTCCGGCGGGCCGCGTACCGGGGCTGACCATGGGATTTGCGGAGGAAGGTGCGATGATGCCACGGGCGCGGAACGCGAAGACGCGGACGACGGGGAGACGAGGGGTGAAGGCGAGACTCACGACGCCGGTGCGGGCGCTGGCCATGATCGGGCTGTCGGTGGCCGGCGTGCTCGCGGCCGTCCTGGTCGTGCTCAGCGCGGTGCCGGCGGTGGCCGGCGTGGGCCGGGGGGCGTTCCGGCAGGCGGTGACGCTGCAGCGCGCGGTCGCGGACGCGGCCCGGCGGCTGGCCGGCCGGCTCGGCGTGCGCGTCGAGCGTCCCTACGGTCCGGGGACGGACGCGTCCGCGCTGCTGAAGGACCCGGCGACCTGGCGGGACGTGCTGTGGGGCGTCCTCGACCCGCTCATGGGCACGTGGGCGTCCGCGCTGGCGCTGGGCATGCCGCTGTACGGCCTGTACGGCGTCGCGGTGCAGCCGTTCGTGTGGCGGGCCAACCTGCGGGCCGGCGGCGCGAACGCCTACGGCGTCATCCACGTCACCTCGACGGCCGCCGCGCTTGCGGCGATCCCGGTCGGGCTGGCGCTGATCGCGCTCGGCCTCTACATCGGCCCCCCGCTGCTGCGCCTGCGCGCCCGGTGGGCCGGCGCGCTGCTCGGGCCGTCGCGCAGGGCCGCGCTGGAGCAGCGGGTCGAGACGCTGGTGGAGACGCGCGCCGACAGCGTCGACTCCCAGGCCGCCGAGCTGCGCAGGATCGAGCGCGACCTGCACGACGGCGCGCAGGCCCGGCTGGTCGCCCTGGGCATGGGGCTGGGCCACGCCGAGCGGCTGTTCGACGAGGACCCGGAGGCGGCCCGCGCCCTGCTGGCCACGGCCCGCGAGTCCTCCTCCAAGGCCCTGGACGAGCTGCGCGACCTGGTACGCGGCGTGCATCCGCCGGTCCTGGCCGACCGCGGCCTCGCCGACGCGATCCGGGCCCTGGCGCTGGACTGCCTGCTCGACGTCGAGGTCACCGCCGACCTGGCCGGACGGCCCGCGCCGCCGGTGGAGTCGGCCGTCTACTTCGCGGTCAACGAGCTGCTCGCCAACACCAGCAAGCACGCCGGGGCGGCGACGGTCCAGATCACGCTCGCCTACCGGCACGGGATTCTGAGCTGCGACGTCGTGGACGACGGCGGCGGCGGCGTCGATCCGGCCGACGGCACCGGGCTGCGCGGCATCCAGAGCCGGCTGGCCGTCTTCGACGGGACGATCGCCGTCGACAGCCCGCCCGGCGGGCCCACCCGGGTGCATCTGGAGGTGCCGTGCGCGATCAGGTCCGAGTAGTCGTCGCCGAGGACCTGTTCCTCATCCGGGACGCGCTGGTCCGCATGCTGACCGAGCACGGCTTCACGGTCGTGGCCGCCGTCGACAACGGGCCGTCCCTGCGCAAGGCGCTGGCCGACGAGCGGCCGGACGTGGCGGTCGTCGACGTGCGGCTGCCGCCGTCGTTCACCGACGAGGGGCTGCAGGCCGCGATCCAGGCGCGCCGCGACCGGCCCGGCTTCCCGGTGCTGGTGCTGTCGCAGTACGTGGAGCAGCTCTACGCCCGCGAGCTGCTGGCCGACGGCGCGGGGGCGGTCGGCTACCTGCTGAAGGACCGGGTGGCCAACACCGGGCAGTTCATCGACGCGGTCACCTCGGTGAGCCGGGGCGGCACGGCGATGGACGCGCAGGTCATCGCCAAGCTGCTGACCCGCGGCGACGCGCGTGGCCGCACCGGCGAGCTGAGTCCGCGCGAGCGGGAGGTGCTGAGCCTGATCGCCGCCGGGCGGTCCAACACGGCCATCGCGCACCAGCTCGTGATCTCCGCCAGCGCGGTCAACAAGCACATCTCCAGCATCTTCGGCAAGCTCCAGCTGCCCGAGTCCGAGGACGACAACCGCCGGGTCCTGGCCGTCCTGGCCTATCTCAACCGCTGACCGGGGCGCGGCGGGCGTAGTCGCCGATGGCGGGCCGCAGCAGGTCGTAGGCCTGCCGCGCGGTGCGGGCGAGGGCCGCGAAGATCTCCTCGGACTCCTCCCCCGCCAGGACCCGGCGCTGGGCCTCGTCGAACAGCAGCCGCTCCACCCCGGCGAGCGCGGCGGCCACCAGGCGGGGCGTGACGCCGCCGTCGCCGGTCTCCTCGGCCAGGACGGCGGCCAGTTTGGCCTCGGCCTGGTCGTGCAGCTGGCGCAGACGGGCCCGCAGCACGGGCGTGTCGCGTACCAACCGCTGCCAGTCGGCGCCGGCGTCGGGGATCGCGCCGTCGCGGCGGCGCAGCCGTTCGTCGTAGTCGCGGTGGGCGGCCTCCAGGGCCGACTCGCCGGGCTCGCGCCGCGACACGGCCCTGGCCAGGCCGTCGACCACCTCCTCGTGCCGGTCGAGGATGAGGTCCTCCTTCAGCGGGAAGTGGTTGGTGACGGTCATCTTGGCCACACCGGCGGCGGCCGCGACGTCGGCGATGGTGACGTCGTCGTAGCCGCGCTCCAGGAACAGGCCGGTCGCGACGTCGGAGATGAGCTGCCGGGTCTGGTGTTTCTGGCGCTCCCGCAAACCCTTGGATCGTTCGGTCACGAGTTGTGCCCTTCCGCGCGTTCATTAGGTTTGACCTAACGAATAGGTCGGACCTAGTGTTTGGAGTCGTCCTAGTCAATCGATCCTAAGGGTGTTCGATGACCGCCACCTCTGCCGCCGGGGCCGCGCGCGACCGGCTCGACCCGCACCTGCTGCGCATGGGGATCGTCCTGATCGCGGCCCCGATCCTGGCCACGATCGACGCCACCGCCGTGGGCATCGCGGCCGACGCGATGGCGGCGCACTTCCGCACGTCGCTGACCGACGTGCAGTGGGTGGCGGCCGGCTACCTGCTCGCGATCGCGGTGGTCATGCCCCTGTCGGGCTGGCTGAGCCGGCGGTTCGGGGCCAAGCGCACGTGGATGGCCGCCGTGGCGGTCTTCACCGCCGGCTCGGCCCTGTGCGGCCTGGCCTGGTCGCTGCCGGCCCTCATCGCGTTCCGGCTCGTGCAGGCGGTCGGCGGCGGGCTGATGAACCCCGTCGGCCAGGCGATCCTGGCCCAGGCGGCCGGGCCGTCCCGGATCGGCCGGGCCATGAGCGTGCTGACGATCCCCGTCATGTTCGCCCCGGTGCTCGGGCCGATCGTGGGCGGCCTGGTCGTCCAGCAGCTCGACTGGCGCTGGATCTTCTACCTCAACCTGCCCGTCTGCCTGCTCGTCCTGCCGGTGGCCGCCCGCGTCCTGGCCCGGGACGAGGACGGGGACGGGGACGGGCCCGGCGGCGCGCCCAGGCTCGACCTCCTCGGCCTGGCGCTGCTCTCCCCCGGCCTGGCGGCGGTGGTCTACGGGCTCACCATGGCGGGCGGGCGCGAGGGGGCGTGGACGCCCGCCGTGCTGGTCGGCGCGGGGCTGGCACTGGTCGCCGGCTACCTGGTGCACGCGCTGCGCACCCGCCGTCAGCCGCTGATCGACGTACGCCTGTTCGCCAAGGGCGGGTTCACCGCGGCCTGCGTGGCGCTGTTCCTGCTCGGGGCCTCGCTCTACAGCTCCATGATCCTGCTGCCGCTGTTCTTCCAGCACGACCGGCACGCCGACACGCTCTCGACGGGCCTCCTGCTCACCCCGCAGGCGCTCGGGGCCGCCGTCGGCTCGTTCGCCGCCGGGCGGCTGGCCGACCGCCACGGCCCGCGCGCCGTCGTGACGGGCGGGCTCGTGCTCTCGCTGGCCGGGCTGCTCGCCTTCACCCAGGCCCCCGCCCGTCCGGACACCTGGCTGCTGACCCTCTGCCTGGTCCTGTACGGCCTGGGCATCGGCGGCGTCTCCGCGCCCACCATGGCCGCGGCGTACGCCTCGGTCGACCGGCAGCAGACGCCGGGCGCCGCCGGCGCGCTGAACGTCGTCAACCGGCTCGGCGGCTCGCTGGGCACCGCCATCCTCACCACCGTCCTGGACAGCGGGCTGCGCCAGGGCGACGGCCCGGCGCACGCCTATGGCACCGCCTTCTGGTGGGCCTTCGGACTGTGCCTGGTCACCCTGGTTCCGGTGGCTTTCTTCCGCTCGGCGCGGCGTGATGGTCGGCCAGGCGGGTGAGCAGGTCGACCAGGCGCTCGCGGTCGGCGGGGGGCAGCGGGGCGAGGAACTCGTCCTGCGCGCGGGCCAGCAGGCGGTCGAGCTCGGCCAGCCGGCGGCGGCCCTCCGCCGTGATGGTGACGATGTTGCGGCGGCGGTCCCCCGGGTCGGGCGCGCGTTCGACGAGCGCGCGCCCGGCCAGGTCGTTGACGGTCGCCACCATGTCGCTGCGGTCGATGCCGGTACGCCGGCCGAGCGCGGCCTGGCTCGCCGGGCCGTACTCCTCCAGCGCGGCGAGCAGCGCGTAGTGGTAGCGCCGGACCTGGGCCTGGGCGAACGCCTGGTCCACGATCCGGTTGGCGGCCAGCGCCGCGTGGTTGGTCAGCCTGCTCGGCAGCGCGCGCAGCCGCTCCGGCGGCCTCCCCTCCGGGATGTTCACAGAGGCAATCTAACAAGTCGTTGGCACCACCCACGAATGTCTGTATTGTTGGCCGAACCAACGTTGGCCCGACCAACTATTGAGTGAGGTGCAACATGACCGACGTCCGGACCGGCCCGACGCACGACGTGGCGACCCTGGCCACGCTGATCCGGGGCCGCACGCTCCTGCCGGGCGACGAGGGCTTCGCGGACGCCTGCTCCGGCTGGCTCCTGACGGTCCAGCACCGGCCCGCGGTGGTCGTGGTCGCCGCCGACGCCGGCGACGTGGCCACCGCCGTCACGTACGCGGCCCGGACGGGACGCGCGGTCGCGGTGCAGTCCACCGGGCACGGCAAGTCGCTGCCCGCCGACGGAGCCGTCCTCATCGCCACCGGCGAGCTGCGCGAGCTGTCGGTGAACCCGGACGCCCGCACCGCGCGGATCGGCGCGGGCCTGCGCTGGGGCGAGGTGGTCGCCGCGGCGGCCCCCCACGGGCTCGCGCCGCTGTGCGGATCGTCGGCCGAGGTCGGGGTGATGGGCTTCCTGACCGGCGGCGGGCTCCCGCTGGCCGCCCGCACGTACGGGTTCGCCGCCGACCGCGTCCGCTCGCTGGACGTCGTCACCGCCGACGGCCGGCTGCGGACCGTCTCGCCCGGCGCGGAGCCCGACCTGTTCTGGGCGGTACGCGGCGGAAAGGGCAACTTCGGCGTCGTCGTCGCGGCCGAGATCGAGCTGCTGCCGCTGCGCACGGTCCACGGCGGCGAGCTGTACTACCCGGGCGAGGACCCCGGGCACACCGCCCACGTCCTGCGCTCCTACCTGGCCTGGGCGAAGGAGCAGCCGGAGGAGATGTCGTCCTCCGTGACGCTGGTGCGCTTCCCCGACGCGCCGCAGTTGCCGCGGGAGTTCCGCGGCCGCTCGATGGTGCAGGTCCGGACGGTGTACGCCGGGGACGAGGAGCAAGGCGCCTGGCTGGTGCGGCCGTTGCGCGCGCTCGGCCCGGAGAAGGACACCTGCGCGGCCATGCCCTACAGCCGGATCACCGAGATCTACCAGGACCCCCGTCACCCGGTCTCGGCGCACCTGCGCAGCGCGCTGCTGCACGAGCTGGACGACGACGCCGCCGCGGAGCTGGCCTCGTTCATCGACCCGGCCCGGACGCAGGGCCCGTTCCCCGGCATCCAGCTGCGCCACCTGGGCGGGGCGCTGGACCGGCCGCCCGCCCGCCCGCACGCGGCCGGCACCAGGGGCGCGGCCTTCCTGCTGTGGCTGCGGCTGCCGGCCCCGCCCGGACGGGCCGAGGCGGCACGCTCGGCCGCCGACGAGGTGCTGGACCGGCTGCGGCGCTGGGACACCGGCGCCCTGTTGCCGGGCTTCCTGTTCGACCACGACGCCACCCCGGACGCGGTCAGGCGGGCCTACTCCGAGGCGGACCACCGGCGGCTGTCCGCGCTCAAGGCCCGGTACGACCCGGACCGGCTGTTCCGCGTCAACCACAACATCGCCCCGGCCGCGTCGTGAGGCGGCGCCGGCCCGGAGGGAGCCGGGCCGGCGCCGTCCGGCCGGGTCACACCGGCCGGAAGTACCACAACTGCTGGCCCGCGTACTCGTCGCAGGTCCACTGCTGGATGTTGGCGCCGTTGTGCGTCCAGCCGTGGTCGACGTCGAGGCACTTGCCGCTCTTCTGGTTCTCCAGGAAGTAGAAGGTGTTCCACCACGCGTCGGTGTAGGCGTACTTCCAGCGCCACATCTGCTGCGGGACGTTCACGCACTCCCACTGCTTCACGTTGGCGCCGTCGAAGGTGTAGCCGTTGTCGACGTCCAGGCACTTGCCGCTGTGCTGGGCGCGCAGGAAGAACCACTCGCTCCCGGGGGCCACCCGCTGGTACTGCCAGTGCTGCTGCGGGACGTTGACGCACTCCCACTGCTTCACGTTGGCGCCGTCGAAGGTGTAGCCGTTGTCGACGTCCACGCATTTCTCCGGCGCGGGGAAGCGCCGGCGGATCTCGAACAGGTTGGACCAGGGCTCGGCGAGCGTGCGCCCGCGGGCCGCCACGGCCCCGGAGGCCGGGGCCGCCGCCGACCACAGGGGCACGGCGACCGACACGACCATGATCACGGCCAGCAGCCCCCGGCGGCCGATCCGTCGAAGATGTACGCCCTTGCGCACCGCATGCTCCTTTCCGGTGTTCCGTCCCTTGCAGGGTGCGCCGGCGGCGGTGGGAGGGCATGAGTACCGCCCTACTCAGGTGGGCGGGCTGGCCATCGAGGGGCAGAAGCGTCCATGATCGGCTCATGCTCAGCACCAGTGAGGGCGCGCCGACGAGCGCCTACGTGACCCGCCGGCCGCTGCTGGCCGGCGCCAACCCGTACGTCACCCTCTACGACGGCGACGTCCCCACCGGGTACGCCTCCCTGTGGCAGGTCGACTGGTCGACGCACGGCGCCGGCGCGGTGATGGTGGTGTGGACGCCCGCCGGGCTGCGCGTCGTGAGCGACGACCCGGAGCTCGGGACGTGGATCGAGGAGCACTTCGTCCGGCACTTCGACGAGGCCGCCGCGCTGCCGTCCTGGCCCGCCGCGCGGGTGCAGCGGGCCGCCGTGGACCTGCGTGTGGACCCCGCGACGGGCACGCACGCGACGGCGGCCGGCCTGGCGGTCAGCATCACCGGGCCGCTGGACGCCAGGCCGTTCTCGATGGCCGACTTCCCGCTGCTGGGCGTCAGCCACGGGCTGTCGATGCAGATCATCCCGTGCGAGCACGCCTCGATCACCGTGGACGGCGTCCCCGTGCCGGGCCGGCCGGCCGTCACGTGGCCCGGCGGCCGGCCCGTCTCCTCGGCCATCACCACCGTCCACGAGGCGTGGAGCAGGTGAGACCGGACGCCCGCCGCGTCCCCGCTCCGGGTGGGCGGCGGGCCAGCAGGGCGAAGCGGTGGGCGTGGGCGGTCAGCGGCCGGCCGCCCGCCATCCGGTCGTGCAGGGCGCGCAGGCGGTGGCCGTACCGGACGGCGTCGAAATCGGGGACCTGCCACGGCACCATCCGCAGGAACAGCACGAGCGCGCCGACGTCGTGGAACGTCGTCCGCACCCGCGCCCGCGCGGTCCACGTCACGGTGAGCCCGGCCTCGGCCGGCCCGGCGGCGGCACGGGCGAGGTCCCAGCCGCGGTACGCGAGCGGCGGCGCGCCCAGGGCCCTGTTGACCTCTTCGAGATCGCGGCCGCCCACCTGCTGGGTGACGAAGACCCCGTCGTCGGCCAGCACGCGGCGGACCTCGCGCGGGTCGTAGGACTCGTGCCGGTTCGCCACCACGGCGAACGCGTCGGCGGGGAACGGCAGCACGTCGCCCGCCAGGGCGGCGACGACGGTCAGCGCCAGCCAGGCCACGACGGTCGCGTTCGCCCGCAGGTGCCAGGACGCGCGGGCCCACCTCGGCGGCGGCAGGTCGATCGGCCTGCCGCTCTCTATCCGGACGTCGACCGGCATCCCGGGCACCTTCCTGTCTGCGGCCGCCGAGGGCCGGTGGATCGGGGGCCGCGCCGCTCAGGCACGCCGGGCCCCCGTCCGGTCGAGGACCTCGTACACCGGGCGCCGGGGGACGCGCGGGACCGGCGGCCCGTACCCGAGCCTGATCAGCATCTGCACGTGCCCGAACGGGCCGGGACGGTCGCCGCGGTGCTGCGGCGGGCGCAGGTCGAGCGGCTGGCTGAACATCGAGGCCGCCACGCCGTGCGCGGTGGCGGTGAGCAGGACGCGTTGCAGGGCCTGCCCGGCGCGCAGCCAGTCGTGCGGGCCGTCCCCCTGGGTGAACAGGGCGACGAGCTGCGGCTCGGCCTCGAAGTCGGCGACCTCGCCGCCGCCGAAGCCGCGCATGGGCAGTTCGCCGGAGCGCGGGCGCGGGCCGAAGGCGTGGGCGGGGACGCCGTCGGGGCCGCCTGCCGGCCGGGTCCAGCGGGCCAGCTCGGCCCGGTAGGCGGCGTCGGCCGTCAGCGTGTCGTCGGCCAGGGCGACCATGTCCAGCACCCGCCTGGCCGTCCCGCCCTTGACGAGGAGCAGCGTGGCGTCCTCGTCGTGAGCGGCGTTGACCAGGTCGAGCAGGACGTCCCTGGGCAGCGGGCGGCGCTCGAAGGGGAAGCGGTTGGTGCGCCGGTGCGGGATCATGTCGTGCAGCAGCCGCTCGTCGGGGGTGGGCGGCCCGCCGGGCGTGGCCCGTACGGTCGCCAGCAGCTCGGGCCGGCCGCCCGGGTCGGGCAGCGGCAGGACGCCGGGGTCGTGCCCGGTCATCCGGACCGCCAGCCGCAGGTTGAACAGCGCGGCCCCGCAGCTGATGCCGAGGCCGCGTCCCAGGGGGTCGGTGACGGCGAGCAGCCGGTCGAGGTCGGCGTACTGCTCCATGGTGGTGTCGTCGAGGCGGCGGAAGCGCCAGGGCTGGGTGTTGTGCACCGAGGGCGCCGCGACGGCGGCGGCGACGATCCGGCGCACGCCGGCATGTGAGGCGAAGGGTCCGTCCCAGGGGCGGGCGAGGCCGGCGCCGGTCATCGCGGGGCTCCCGGCACGACGGTTGCTGCGGGCATGTCTCCACGATGGCGCGGCCGGCGGTGCCGCCGTCAGGGACCAAAGTCCCTTTCCGCGCCTCCGATCGGCCATGATCAGGTGGCGGGCAGCGCGGCGGCCAGCAGCACGACGCCGATCGACCCCACCAGGGCGCTGACGGCCATCGTCCGGGCCAGGCGGGGGCGGGCGCGGGCGGCGGCCCAGCCGTGCAGGGCGGCGGCGGCCATGACGGCGCAGAACAGCAGGAGTTTGGCGGCCAGGACGCGGCCGTAGCCGGGTTCGGCGAGCGAGGCCCAGGTGACGCCCTTGTGCCAGGCGATGGCCACGCCGGTGGCGAGCTGGAGGGGCAGGAACAGGGCGGCGGTGAGCAGCCCGAACCGGCGGCCGACGGCGCCGAGCACCAGGGCGCGGCGCTCGTCGTCCAGCAGGCGCCGGGCCAGGGGCAGCAGGACGAGGGAGACGGCGAGCTGGCCGCCGACCCACAGCGCGGCCCCGAGTACGTGCAGGAAGCGCACCACCGCCCACCAGGTCATCGCGCGGCCGCCCGGTCGCCGGGCGCCGGCCGGCGGGGGATGCCGGTCGCGCCGAGGTGGAGCCGGGCGTAGAAGTCCTCCAGCGCGGCCAGGGTGCTGTTGATCGTGCTGGGTGCGTAGCGGCCGTGCAGCTCGCCGTGGTAGGCGTGGGCGGTGCGGACGGCCACCGTCGTGTCGGCCAGCGGCTCGCCCGCCAGCAGGCCGCGGTCGGAGGCGGCGGCGACCCAGGTCAGGTAGCGGCCGACGCGGCGCAGGTAGCTGGCCTTGCTGGAGGCGGCCAGCGGCGAGCCGGCCAGCGCGGCGGCGTAGGCGGCCAGCATCGTGTCGTAGGGCGCGGCCAGCGCGCCGGCCCTTCTCCTGTCATGCACGGGCGGCTCATACATGGGCGGCCAGTTCCTTCTGGTAGGGGAAGCTGCCTGGCTCGTAGGCGCACCACGGCTCCTCGCCGAGGACGTCCCCCGAGCAGGCGTAGGCGCGGGAGCGGGACCCGCCGCAGATCGTGCGGAACTCGCACGCGCCGCAGCGGCCGGTCAGCCGGTCGGGGTCGCGCAGCGCGGTGAACAGCGGCGAGGAACGGTAGATCCCGGTCAGGGGCCGGTCGCGCACGTTCCCGGCGGCCAGCGGGAGGAAGCCCGAGGGGTGCACGGTCCCGGTGTGGGAGACGAAGACGAACCCGCGTCCGGCGTTGACGTCGACGGGCGGGCGGCGGGTGCGCCGCTCCTCGATCAGCCCGGCCTGTTCGGCGCGTCGCCGCAGGGCGCGGTAGAGCGGGCCGAGCCGGAGCGCCTCGGCGTGGTCCACGCCCTGTCCGGCCAGAATCAGCCGTTGCACGGCGACCCGCCGGAAGTGGTGCGCCTCGGTGGTCTTGACCGGGATCGCGGTGCCGACGTCGTGCACGAAGTGCAGCACGTCCTCGGTCTCCTGCGGGGTCAGGGCCGACAGGTCGCGGCCCCGGCCGGTGGGCACGAGGAAGAACACGCTCCACAGCAGCGCGCCCTCCCGGCGTACCAGGGCGGCGATGTCCGGCAGGCTCGTCAGGTTGTGGCGGGTCACGGTGGTGTTGATCTGCACCTTGAGCCCGGCTTCGCGGGCCGCCCGCCAGGCGCGCAGGGTGCGGGTGAACACGCCGTCGTAGCCGCGGAAGGCGTCGTGGACGGGCGCGGTCGCGCCGTCGAGGCTGAGCGAGACGGCGGCGGCCCCGGCCTCGCGCAGCCGGGCGAGGTTGGCCGGGTCGAGGGCGGGGGTGGCCGACGGGGACACGGCCGGGGCCAGGCCGCGGGCGCGGGCGTGGCGGACCAGGTCGAGCAGGTCGGGCCGCTCGAACGGGTCGCCACCGGTGATCACGAACAGCGGCGGGGGCGTGCCGAAGTCCGCCACCTGGCCGATGAGCCGGTACGCCTCCTGGGTGGTCAGCTCCGCCGGGTGCCGGTCGGGCACGGCTTCGGCGCGGCAGTGCAGGCAGGCCAGCGGGCAGGCGCGGGTGACCTCCCAGATCACGATGAACGGGCCGGCGGCGACGTCGCGCCGGACGCGGCGCAGCGGCCGCCCGCCGGGTGGTGCGGTCATGCGGGTGCTCCTCGCAGGAGGTGGTCCACGACGTCGGCGGCCGAGTGGTCGTCGGGCAGGCCGTCCAGGAAGGCCAGGTCCTGGCCCAGGGTGAGCAGGGCGGGCTCGCGGTAGCCGTCGGCGCGGTGCTGGCCCAGGCCGATGGCGGCGGTCAGCCCGTTGCACAGGCACTGGCGGCCCTCGGCCTCCTCGGCGGGCCGGCCCTTGCGGACGTAGGCGTCCACGGGTTCGGCGGGGCAGCGGTAGCCGATCGCACCGCCGGGCCTGACGTACGGGGTGCGCAGGTAGCCCAGGTCGCACAGCCGGGGACGCCGGTCGAACACCTCGGGCTCCGACAGGGTGCCGGGCAGGCCCGCGACCTTGAACGGGAAGCCGGTGGGCGAGGCGCGCGGGTCGTTGCGCACCTCCAGCGCGCCCCGGCGGGCCCGGCTCAGCATGCGCCGCCGCAGGCCGTCGTCGAGGCCCGACTCCCGGCACAGCGCGAACGCCGTCCCGACCTGGATGCCGGCGGCGCCGGTGGCCCGCGCGCCGGCCGCGCCGCCGGGGGTGGCGTAGCCGCCGGCCAGCCAGAACGGCAGCCCGATCGCGGCGACCTTGGCGGTGTCGGCCTCGTCGCGCGGCCCGTAGACGGGTTCGCCGCGCTCGTCGAGCACCAGCCGGCCGCGCGGCGGCGCGCTGTGCCCGCCGGCCACCGGCGTCTCCAGGACGAACCCGTCGGGCCTGGTCACCGGCGAGCGGGCCAGGTAGGCGGCCAGCACGTGCGAGGAGACGATCGCCAGCAGCTTGGGCCGCCGCAGCGGCTCGGCGGGGGCGGCCCCGGGCCACAGCGCGGCCGGGTCGAGGCCGACCGTGTGGCGGGCGTCGCCGGCGTCGGCCACGGCGACGGTGAGCTCGGCCGGGCGGTGCGCGGCGAAGGCGTCGAGCAGCGCCGGTATCTCCGCCGGGATGCCGGCGCCCATCAGCACGTAGTCGACGCCGGCCAGCATCGCGCCGTAGGCGGCGGCGGGCGTGGCGAGCTGGATCTTCTCCAGGTAGTTGACGCCGACCGGCCCGTCGTGGCCCTGCTTGGCCAGGAAGACCTCGGCGAAGTTGGCGACCACGGCCAGCTCGTCGCGGGCCCGGCTGGGCCGCAGTCCGAGCCGGGGCACCGGCCGGTAGGGCGTGCCGGGCGCGATCCCGCCGGGCACGAACCAACGTCCGAGCACCCGTTCGGCGATCTCGGGGATGGGGAAGCCGGCCAGTGCCCGGCGCAGGTCTCCGCCGGGGTCGCCGCGCTGGAGGCGGCGGGCCAGGGCGACGTCCAGGGCGGTGCCCGACACCACGCCGAGCTGCCCGGTACGGGCGACCGCGCGCGCCAGCCGCCAGCCGGACACCGCGACGCCCATGCCGCCCTGGATCAGGACGGGGAGCCCGGCCTCAGACACGCCGCGCCCGCAGCGTGCCGGCCCAGGTGAGCACGTCGGCGTTGATCTCCCTGGCCACCTCGCGGGTGGCCAGGATGTGCACGACGTCGTCCTCGGGCAGCGTCTCGACCATGAGCGACAGGCCATCGCAGTCGCTGACGTGCGGCAGGATCTCCCGTGCCAGGGCGACGCCCCAGGCGGCCTGGTTCTCGTCGATCTCGCCCAGGCCGTCGACCGCGGCCAGGTCGGCCAGCTCGGCCAGCTCGCGGATGTTGCGGATCGTGTCGTCGTGGTCGCTGAGCAGCTTGTCCACGTAGTGCGCGCCGAGGACGGACGTCAGGCCGGGGTACATGGCCTCCTCCTCGTAGCGGAAGTGCGGCCCGACGGCCGCCGACAGCGCCGCCACCAGTTTCCCGGCCCGCGCCGCGTCGCCGGCGCCGAAGGCGTCGATCAGCGCGAGCAGCAGGTCCCTGACCTCGCGGTGCTCGGCGTGGAAGGTCTCGGTGAAGTGATGGCCGATGGACAGCACACAGTCCTCCAGCTGGATGGTTCCGGACGTCGCCGGTCGCATGGTTCCCGTCCCCTGTCACTCGTCGGCGGCGAGGGTGGCGCCGCAGGTCAGCAGGGCGGCGCCGGTGAGCGTCAGCAGCCCGCCGAGGCCGATGGCCAGGTTGCCGAGCTGCCAGGCCTGGTAGGCGTTGAGCAGGGAGGCGCGCAGCATCTGGCCGGTGAAGGCGGTCTGCCGCAGGCTCTCCAGCTCGGCGTCCGCGCCGCCCGCCGCGAACAGCTCGGCACTGACCTGCGCGTACGTCCGGCCGCCGGTGGCGATCAGCACGTTGCGGCCGATCACCTGGGCGTAGGCCCTGGCCTGCGGGCCGGTCAGGACGGCGCGGCCCTCGTGGGCGGCGAGCTCGGCGGGCAGCCCCTTGCCGGGGAAACTGATGGCCTGCCGGCGCAGCTCGTCGCGGATCTCGCCGCGCGCCTGGACGCCTCGGGCGGCCATGACGGGGCCGGCGGCCGCCATCGCGGCGCCGGCGGCGCCCAGCAGCGCTCTCGCCGCGCCTCGGACAACGCTCATCTCATCCTCCTGGTCACGTGGATCGCCGGTGGACCGGCGGGTGGGCCGGCGGGCGGGCCGCCGGGGCGGGCGGTCAGCCGGCGGCGAGCCACAGGTCGGGCCCGAAGACCTCGTAGTGCACGTCGCGGGCCGCCACGCCGGCCTTGAGCAGCGCGGCGCGCGCCTCGCGCATGAAGGGCAGCGGCCCGCACAGGTAGGCGACCGCGCCCTGCGGGATCGGCACGCCGCCGAGGTCCATCAGGCCGTCGCGGTCGGGGGCCTGGGCGCCGTGCTCGTACCAGAAGACGTGCTCGGGGGCCAGGCGGGTCATGTCCTCGCGCAGCGCGTGCCGGTCGGGCGAGCGGTCGGCGTGCAGGGCCAGGACGCGGCGGCGGGAGCCGGTGGCGGCGAGGTGGTCGAGCATGGCCACCATGGGGGTGCCGCCGATGCCGGCGCTCACCAGCACCAGCGGCGCCTCGGAGTCGTCCAGGGTGACGTCGCCGAAGGGCGCCGACAGGGTGAGCTCGTCCCCCTGGCGCACGGTGGCGTGCAGCAGGGTGGACACCTCGCCGGCGGGGTCGCCGTCCACGCGCTTGACGGTGATCCGGCGCAGGCCGTCGCCGGCGTTGGACAGCGTGTACTGGCGCAGCTGGCGCACGCCGTCGGGCATCTCGACCTGGACGCTGACGTACTGGCCGGGGCGGGCGGGCGGCGGGGGCTCCTCGCCGAGCGGGGTGAGCAGGAAGGAGGCGACGTCGGGCGTCTCCTCGCGGCGGCCGGCCACCCGCCAGCGCCGCCACGTGCGGCCCTCGACGGCGCCGGCGTCGGCGTAGAGGCGGGCCTCCATCGCGATCAGGGCGCCGGCCATCAGCCAGTACACCTCGTCCCAGGCGGCGGCGACCTGCGGGGTGACGGCCTCGCCCAGCACCTCGGCGATCGCGCCGAACAGGTACTTGTGCACGATCACGTACTGGTCGTCGGTGACGCCGACCGCGGTGTGCTTGTGCGCGATGCGCGCGAGCAGGTGGTCGGGCCGCTGGTCGGGGTGGTCCAGGAGAGTGGTGGCGAAGGCGGCGACGGAGGCGGCCAGCGCCTTGCGCTGCTCGCCGCTGGCCTGGTTGCCGCGGTTGAACAGGCCGTCCAGCAGCTCGGGCCGGTCGGCGAACATCGTCGCGTAGAACCGCTCGGTGATGGCGTCGAGCGAGGCGCCCACGACGGGCAGCGTGGCACGGACGACGGCGGCGGATTCCGCGGACAACATTGTGACCTCCACAGGTCCCAGGGGTGAGACCCGCGACCGCGGGCCGGTTCCCAGGCTAGGGAGCGGGGCCCGGCCGCTGACCGGGGCGAACGTCCGCTTTTGAAGGGCCGAAGGTCCCGGACGGGACATCCGGCGTCCGCGGGCCGGTCGCGGGGGAAGATGGGACTTTCGTCCCTGCCGCGGGCGGGGGCGGGTGGGGGATCCTGGAGAGCATGCAGCTCGACTCGTCCGGACTGCAGGTGCTCTCCGAGGAGGAGTGCTTCCTGCTGCTGTCCTCGATGCCCATCGGGCGGATCGTGTTCACCGATCGTGCCCTGCCCGCCGTCCAGCCGGTGAACTTCTGTCTCGACGGGCGGTCCATCGTGATCCGCACCGCGACGGGGTCGAAGCTGGCGGCGGCCACCCGGCGGGCCGTGGTGGCCTTCGAGGCCGACGACTTCGACGCCGGGCGGCGTACCGGCTGGTCGGTCACGGCGGTGGGGCACGCGCGCGAGGTGACCGACGCCGCCGAGCTGGCCCGCCTGGCTGAGCTGCCGCTGACGACGTGGGCGCCGGGCGACCGGGACCACTACATCGTGGTGGAGGCCGAGCAGATCTCCGGCCGCCGCATCGCGGCCGCCCGCGCGGCCGTCGTGTGACGGGTCCTTGAACGGGCGGCGCCGCCCCCCCCCCGGGGGGGGGCCGGGGCCCCGCGGGGGGGGGGGGGGGGGCCCCCGGGGGGGGCCCCCGCGGCGCGGGGGGGGGGGGGGGCGCCCCCCCCCCGGGGGGGGGCGGCGGCCAGCCGGCCCGCCGCCCGGCTCCGCGGCCCGCCCGGGGGGTGGGGTGTGGGGGGGCGGGGCGCCGCGCCCCCCCCCCCCGGGGGGGGGGGCGCCCCCGGCGCTCAGTCCTGGTGCGCGGTGGTCACCAGGCCGTAGTCCCCGTCGTCGCGGCGGTAGAGGAGGCAGCCCGCCCCGGTGGCGGAGTCGGCGAAGAAGACGAACGGGAAACCGGTCAGCTCCAGCCGGTCGAGGGCCTGCCCGGCGGTGAGGCGGGGGGCGGGCAGCGGGCTGACCGAGATCCCCGCGCAGGTCGGCGCCGGCAGGTCGGGACGGGGGTCGAGCTGGGCGAGGCGGTAGCCGTCGCCGGTGCGGTAGATCACGCTGTCCTGGCCGGTCGCGGTCTCGGTGAACAGCAGGAAGTCGTAGTCGAGGTCGTCCAGGTCCACCGCCGCCTCGTCGGGCACGGCGCGGGCGGCCGTGCAGGTCCGGACGATCCGGCGTTCCCCGGCGGGCGGGGCGGGGTGGGGCGGACGGGGGTGGCGGCCGCGCCGGTTCTCCCAGTCCCGGGTGCTCTCCAGCAGCCGCGCCCGCAGCCGGTCGCCGAGCAGGTGGATGGCGGCGCGGGTGGAGCCGGCGCCGGCCCGGGCCCTGATGAGCCGGCCCTGGACGTCCACCACGGCCTCGGCCGTCCGCCGCTCCCCCGCGACCTGCGGCGTGGCGGCGAGCTTGACCGTCGCGCCGAGCACCGGCTCGTGGGCGAGCCGGGTCAGGTCGGCCACGGTGTGGCGGGCACGCCGCACGTCGGCCGCGCGCACGCCGCCGCCGCGGATCCTGACCTGCACGTCGTCGGCGTCAAGGGCGATGGGCCTGTGCCTCATTCGTGAACACCTTCTTCGCATCCGGTGGTGATGATCCAAGCCTCTGGCCTGGGCGGACGCGGCGGCCAGAGCCGTAGGTCCTCCCGCGCGGGGACCTACGGCCCGCCGCGCGGCGGGCGGCCTCAGGAGCGGCGGTAGCCGGGATGCACGCCCGGCGTCAGGCCCTGGTCGGCGGCGACCAGCTCCAGCAGGGCGAGCAGCTCGCCGCGCTGGTCAGGGCTGAGGCACGAGGTCAGGTCGGCCTCGTGCGCCATCGCGGTCTTCCTGATGTCCTCCATCACCTTCGCGCCCTGCTCGGTCAGGTGCAGCTCGTGGTTGCGGCGGTCGCCGGCCGAGCGGCGCCGCTCCACCAGGCCGGCCCGGTCGAGCGGGTCGAGCAGCGCGGTGACCCGGCTGGGCACGACGCCGAGGTCGGCGGCGAGCGACTGCTGGCTGCGGCCCGGCTGGAGGGCGATCATCCGCAGCAGCCCGACGTCGGACGGCGACAGGCCGAGCTCGGCGACCCGCGCGGCGAACCGGCCGGCGGCGTGCGCGCCGAGCTGCGCGAGCAGGAAGGCGACGCCCATCGGGCGGTTGCGGGACGCGGACACAGCGCATACTGTACTCCGCACAGAACCTTTCACAAGGGTGAACCTTTCTCTAGAGAGAAGCAATATGCGATGACCACCGACCGGCCTGACTGGCCCAGACATCCAGGACTGGAGGGCAAGGTCGCCCTCGTCACCGGCGGTTCCCGCGGCATCGGCGCGGCGACCTGCCACGCGCTGGCCGCCAACGGCGTCCGGGTCGCGGTCACCGGCCGCGACACCGAGGCGGTGGACCGCGTCGTCGCCTCGATCACCGCCGAGGGCGGCCGGGCGCTGGCCGCGCCCGGCGACGTGACCGACACCGGCGCCCTGGCCCGCATCCGCGCCGAGGTGGAGGCCGCGCTCGGACCGGTGGAGATCCTGGCCCCGTTCGCCGGCGGGCAGGGCGCGCCCGCGCCGACCGCGGGGCTCGACCCCGGCCGCTGGCGCGCCGTGCTGGAGTCCGACCTGACCTCGGTGTTCCTCACCGTCCACGAGTTCCTGCCGGGCATGCTGGAGCGGCGCGCCGGGTCGATCATCCTGATGTCGTCCACCGCGGGCCGGCAGCCCGGAGGCGCCAACGCCGCCTACGCCGCCGCCAAGGCGGGCGTGGTCATGTTCGCCCGGCACCTGGCCGCCGAGGTGGGCGGCGACGGCGTGCGGGTCAACTGCCTGGCGCCCTCGGCCGTGCTCAACGACAAGCTCGCCGCGCTGCCCGCCGAGCGGCTCGCCCAGCTCGCCGCGGCCTTCCCGCTCGGGCGCGTCGGCCGTCCCGCCGACGTCGCCCAGGCCGTCCTCTACCTCGCCTCGCCCGCCGCCTCCTGGGTGACCGGGGCGACCCTCGACCTCACCGGCGGACGGGTCTCGTGATGAACGCCGTGCTCCGCCCGTCCCCCGCATCCACCGTCCAGACGGAGGCCCTGTCATGACCGACCCGATGACCGAACGGCTCGTCCGGTTCCAGCGGCCCGGCGCCCTGCCGTACCTGATCGGCGCGGACGAGGCCCGCCTCGCCGCCCTGTTCGGCCTCGACGCCGACGCCTACCGCGCGCTGCTGGACGCCTTCGACCACCAGACCCGGCAGGCCGCCGAGACGCTGCTGGCCCGGCCCGGCCTCGCCGACGCCGTCGACCGGCTGCCGCTGCGCCCCGAGGGCTCCCGCGACGCCTTCCACGTGGTGGCCCTCGGCGAGAGCACCACCGCCGACCGCCTGTCCTGGTTCGAGATCCTGCGCCAGCTGGTCGCGCTGCGCCGTCCCGGCGACGCCGTCCGCTTCACCAACCTGGCGATCACCGGCAGCACCACCACCCAGGCGATCACCCAGCTCCCCGCCCTCGGCTTCCAGCGGCCCGACCTGGTGCTGTGCATGATCGGCGCCAACGACGCCCAGCACCTCGCCCCCGACGCGCCGACCCTGGTCAGCGCCGCCGAGACCGAGCGCAACCTGGCCATGCTGCACGACCTGGCCCAGCAGCGCGGGCCCGTCCGCTGGGTCTGGCTCACCCCGAGCCCCTTCGACGAGCCGCGCGCCGCCGCCTACCCGCACTTCCGGCGCGCCGGCATCACCTGGGCCGGCAAGGACGTCGACGCCACCGCCGACCACCTGCTGGGCCGTCCCGAGCCGACCGTGGACACCAGGCTCGCCGTCCGCGAGGACCACCACTTCCTCGACGACGGCGTGCACCTGAGCATCGACGGCCAGCGCGAGATCGCCGAGGCCGTCGTACGGGCCCTGGCCGGTGCGGCATGAGGCTGATGGTCCTCGGCGCGACCGGCGGCACCGGACGCCAGGTGGTCGAGCAGGCGGTCGCCGCCGGGCACGACGTCACCGTCCTGGCCCGCGACCCCGCCCGCGTCCCGGCGGGCGAGCGGGTGAGCGTGATCGGCGGCGACGTGCTGACCCCCGGCCCCTGGCGGGAGGCCGTCGCCGGGCACGAGGCCGTGCTGTCCTGCCTGGGCAGCACCGACCGCGGCCACCCCACCACCGTCTACTCCCAGGGCACCGCCAACGTCATCGCCGCCATGCGCGACAGCGGGGTGCGCCGCCTGCTGTGCCTGTCGTCGGCGGGCCTGGACATCCCGCCGGGCACGCCGCTGGGCCGCCGCCTGGTCACCCGCTTCGTGATCCAGCGCCTCTACCGGCACGGCTACGCCGACATGAGACGCATGGAGGCCGCCGTCACCGCCGCCCACGACATCGACTGGACGATCGTGCGCCCGCCGATGCTCACCGACGGGCCCCTGACCGGCCGCTACCGCACCGCCGAGAACGCGCCCCTGGCCAAGGCGGGCTCGATCTCCCGCGCCGACCTGGCCCACTACCTGCTCGACCACCTCACCGACGAGCACAACCGCCACGCCGTCGTCGAGATCGCCGGCGGCTCCTGACCTGGCAGGCGAACGCCGGCGAAGGCGACATTCCGGCTGACTCGCGCCCGTCCGGCGTGTCAGACTGCGGCAGACGACGCAGCGGGAGGCGGGCATGTGGCCGTTCGTGGGCAGGGAGTCCGATCTGGGCCGCGTCACCACCGCCCTGCGCGATCCGGCGGCCGGCGCGCTGGCGATCACCGGCCCGCCGGGCGTCGGCAAGAGCCGGCTGGTGTACGAGGCGCTGGCCACGCTCGATCCGTCCCGGTTCGTCGTGCATTCCGTGCCGGCCACCTCGGGCAACTCCGACGTGCCGCTCGGTCCGCTCGGCGTGCTCGTGCCCGACGGCGTCGTGGGCGTGGCCAGCCGCGGCGTGCTGGTGCGGGCCATGGTCGCGGCCCTGACGGCCGGGTCGCGGCGCGCGGTGGTCGTCGTGGACGACGCCCACCTGCTCGACGACGAGTCGGCGGCCGTGCTGCGCCACCTGGCCCGGACGCGGGCCGCGTTCGTGCTGGTGGTGCTGCGCGCCGGCGAGCCGTTCTCCGAGTGGCTGGCCGCGTTGTGGACCGAAGGGCTGGCCGAGCGGATCGAGCCGGCCGCGCTGTCGCCGTCCGAGGTGGGCCAGGTGCTGCACGAGGTGCTCGGCGGCCAGGCGGCCGAGCTCACCGTGCGCCGTCTGCACGAGCTGACCGCCGGCAACCCGCTCCTGCTGCGCGAGGTCGTGCTGGCCGGCATGCAGGCCGGGACGCTGGCCGAGACCAAGGGCGTGTGGCGGTGGGAGGGCCCCTGGCTGGTCGCCCCCCGGCTGACCGAGCTGGTGGCCAGGCGGCTCGGCGCGCTCGCCGACCAGGAACGGTGGGCGCTCGAACTGCTCGCCCTGGCCGAGCCCGTCTCGGTCGGCGTGGTCACCCGGCTCGTCCCCGAAGACCTGCTCACCCGCCTGGAGGCGCGCGGGCTGCTGTGGATCCAGCGCGACGGCCGCCGCTCCCTGCTCCGCCTGGCCCACCCCCTGTACGGCGAGGCGCTGCGCGACGGCTGCCCGGAGCTGCGCACCCGCAGGGCCAAGCGCGTGCTGGCCGAGGCCATCGCCGCCACGGGGGCCCGCCGCCGCTCCGACGCGCTGCGCATCGTCCGCTGGAGCCTCGACGCCGGCGTCCAGCCGCCGCCCGGCATGCTGCTGACCGCCACCCGGCGCGCCTGGACGCTGCTCGACCTGCCGCTGGCCGAACAGCTCGCCCGCGACGCGGCCCTGACCCCGGAGCACGCCGAGGAGCGGGCGGCCCTGAGCTCGGTGTTCGCGGCGTTCTCCGGCGACCTGCGCCCGGCGCTGTCGGAGCTGCCGCCGCTGTTCCGGGCGGGGATGGTCAACAACGAGGCCGAGGTCAAGGCCCGCCTGGCGCACGAGCTGGCCGGCGCCTACGGCGGCCGGCCGCCCGCGCCGCCGCACGACGCGCGCGATCCCGTGCTGGCCGAGGCGGTGGAGAACATGCCGTGGCTGCCGCCGACCACCGCGCTGGTCCAGGTGCAGGGCGCGCTCCTGGCCTGCCGTGCGGACCTGGCCGCGCGGCTCGCCGGACGCGAGCACGAGGCCGCCCTCGCCCACGGCTGGGAGTACGCGCTGATGGTGGCGGCGATCGCGATGGCGGCGTACGCGACCGGTGGGCTGGCGGTGCTCGCCCCCCTGGGCGACGCGCCATGGTCTTCCTGCACCACGATGGTGGCCGCGCCGCGGGTCCCCTGTCGTGAGCACGCACGTGCTCAGCCGCGCCCGCCCGTACTCATCGGCGGCCCGCCGGCCGGGACGGCCACCCGGCCGGCGGCGGCCTCAGGCCAGCCGGTCGGCGAGGAAGCGCAGGGCGCTGTCGATCTCGAAGTCCGGCACGTCCGCGTGCCCGCCGGGGTTGGCGTGCAGGGTCTTCTCGGCCGAGGCCAGGGCGTCGAACAGGGCCAGGGCCTCGGCCCGCGGCACCCGTTCGTCGTCCCACTGCAGCAGGAACCGCACCGGGACGGTGATCCCGGCGGCGGCCTGGACCGAGGCGAGCGAGGTGCCGCTCAGCCCCAGGACCGCCGCGCCGATCCGCGGCTCGGCGGCCACCAGCGGGATCCCCAGGGCGCAGCCCAGCGACACGCCCCAGTAACCCACCGGCCCCTGGTCGCCGAGCGCGTCCAGGACCGACCGCCACTCCGGCACGGTCTGGGCGGCCAGCAGCGTGTGCAGCTCGGCCAGCAGCGGGGTGGGGTCGCCCGCGCCGGCCATCCGCTCCCGCATCGCGGCGATGATCCGCTCGTGTTCGGCGCTTCCGGGCCGGTCGCCGTGGGCCGGCGCGTCGATGGCCGCCGCCGCGAAGCCGCGTTCGGCCGCCAGCCGGTGCGCGCGTCCCACGACGCCCGGGGCCTGCTTGTGCTGCCCGCCGCCGTGCCCGATGAGGACCAGGCCGCGGGGTTCGGCGTCCTGCGGGGTCCACAGGACGCCGGGGATGTCGCCGAGGGCGAAGGATCGTTCGATGACGCCGTCGGCCGACGTCCGGGAGAGAAAACGCATGCGCGTCCTGAGCCTTTCGGGATGCCTTGTGCGGGCGCTCCCTAGGCGATGCGCGTGAGGGAGCCCCGACCTGTCACAACGTTGATCGGTCTCACCCCCTCAGTTCGAATGCGTGGCGAAAACGTACCACACCATCAGATTTCGGCTGCGGTGAAGGAGATCCACACGTCCGGCGGGACGTCCGGGCGGTTCGGGACGGGCCGGCGCTCCTCCGTCCACGCCTCGCCGGCGAACTCGGTCGCGACGCGCCGCCAGAACGCCACGCCCGCCGTGTTGGCGTCCTGGAAGGCGATCCGCCACGGCCCGGGATGCCGGGAGATCACCTCCCGGACGACCCGCAGCCCGATCCCCGACCGGCGCGCCCCGCGGACCACGAAGAAGCTGTTCAGCACCCGGACCGGGCCGGCCGCCGCACGCACGAACGCGAACCCGACCGGCCGGTCGCCGCTGGTGAACAGGTAGGCCGTCCAGTCGTCGTCATCGAGGGCGGTGCGCAGGCGGTCGCCGTGGTAGGTGCCGTCGGGGTCGGGGAGCCCGCCCTGGAAGTCCGCCATGTCGTGGCGGAACATGAGCCAGAGGCGTTCGACGGTGGGGTGATCCGCGGCCTCGACGGGCCGCACGTTTACCGGAGAAATGGTCATACAAGCACTCTCGGCCAGATGCAACATCCGGCCGGAAGGTACAAACTAGCAGAAGACGATCATCGCAGGGGACCCGCGGGCGTCAGCCGTGCAGCAGGTCGAGGATGTGCGGCCAGGCGTCGGCTCCGAGCCCGGCGTCGGCGACCGGGTCGCCCCCGTAGAGGAAGTCCGGCGACTCGGGGGCGGGCCCCTCCCCCGGCAGGCGCGGACGATGACCGGCCTCGGCCCGGCTGACCACCCGCACCGGGCGGCCGGCGGCACGACGCCGCGCGGCCAGCCGCCGGGCGAACGGCAGGGACGGCCACATGGCGTCATCCCCGCCCGCCACCAGCAGCACGTCGGCCGCCGCCGCCTCGATCGGGATCTCCGCGGCCGGCAACAGATCGGCGAACGTGCGCTGGCTGAGCTCGTACAGCTCGCGCAGGGCCAGCGGGCCGTGCTCGGGCTCGGCCTCGGCCCAGTCGTCGTCGTACGGGACGAACGGCAGCGGCCGTCCCTTCCACGTCCAGGACGACCGGTAGGGACGTTTCTCCCCGTCCGGCCCCGGCCCGACGTTGCCCCACACGAGCGAGGTCGGCGACAACGCCACCACCCCGCCGATCCGCCGGTCCCGGACGGCGGTCAGCAGCGCGGCCTCGGCCCCCTTCGACATGCCCAGCACGCAGACCCGCCGGACGCCGGTGGACTCCAGCAGATCGACGGCCGACACGAACGTCTCCAGCGGGATCTCGCAGATGCCCGGCGGCTGCCCCGGCCCGCCGAACCAGCGGATCGACAGCGCGGTCACCCCCTCCGCGGCCAGCAGGCGGGCCCTGTCCCGCTCGATCCGCCCGCTCGACCCCGCCAGCACGAGCACGCCCGTGCGAACGGCCGGGCCCGGTGTGACCAGGACGCCTTCCCACGGGCAGCTCAGTTCGCGCTCGTCCATCACCGTCACCCCTCGGCACTCGGCGGAACGGCATTCTACTGAGACGGCGCACCCACCGAAATGGTGCATCATGGCCGCAACACCCCATGACGAGCGGAGAACACCATGTCCTTCCAGGCTTACCTGGACAACATCGAAGGCAAGACCGGACTGACCCCCCGTGAGTTCATCGCCCTGGCCAGGGAACGCGGCTTCGACGCCCCGTCCACCAAGGCCGGGACGATCATCGACTGGCTCAAACAGGACTACGACCTCGGACGCGGCCACGCCATGGCCCTCGTCCACGTGATCAAGAAGGGTCCGCGGATCGACGCCAAGCACGTCGGCACCACCGGTTCCCACCGCGACGAGTCCGACGTCCTCTGGCTGGACGGCAAGGACAACCGCCCGGAGCCTGCCTGACCCGCGCGGCGGGGGCGAACCCCGCCGCACGACTTTACGTTGTAGATCTGTAAGGGTCAGAAGTCGGCGTCGAAGCTGACCGAGCCGGTCACCCCCACCTGGTACGCCGACACCCGCCGCTCGAAGAAGTTCGACAACTCCTGCACGTCCTGCAGCTCCATGAACGCGAACGGGTTCTTCGCCCCGTACAGCGGCTCGATGCCGAGCTGGGCCAGCCGCCGGTCGGCCACGTGCTCCAGGTACGACCGCATGTCCGCGGTCGACATGCCGGGCACGCCCTGCCCGAGCAGGTCCTCGGCGAACTGCGCCTCGCAGTCGACCGCCTCGGCCAGCATCTCCCTGACCTGGCTCGCCATCTCCGCGTCGAAGAGGTCCGGCTCCTCCTGCCGGACGACGTCCACCACGTCGAAGGCGAAGGCCATGTGCATGGACTCGTCGCGGAAGACCCAGTTGGTGCCCGAGGCCAGCCCGTTCAGCAGGCCGCGCGAGCGCAGGAAGTAGACGTAGGCGAACGCGCCGTAGAAGAACAGGCCCTCGATGCAGGCGGCGAAGCAGATCAGGTTGAGCAGGAACGCCCGCCGGTCCTCGCGGGTCTCCAGCCGCTGGAGGCTGCCGATGGAGTCGATCCAGCGGAAGCAGAACTCGGCCTTGCGCCGGATGGAGGGGATGTTCTCCACCGCCGCGAACGCCGCGAACCGCTCCTCCTCGTCCGGCACGTACGTGTCCAGCAGGTTCAGGTAGAACTGGACGTGCACCGCCTCCTCGAACAGCTGCCTGCTCAGGTACAGGCGCGCCTCGGGGGCGTTGACGTGCTGGTAGAGGTTGAGCACCAGGTTGTTGGCCACGATCGTGTCGCCGGTGGCGAAGAAGGCGACCAGGCGGCTGACCAGGTGGCGCTCGGCCGCCGACAGCTTGGGCAGGTCGCTCAGGTCGGAGTGCAGGTCCACCTCCTCGACCGTCCAGGTGTTCTTGATCGCGTCGCGGTAGCGGTCGAAGAACAGGGGGTAGCGCATGGGCCGCAGGGTCAGGCTCATGCCCGGGTCGAGCAACATCGGATTCTCCTCGGGGGTCACTGGCAGGCCTCGCACGACTCGGGGTTCTCCAGGGAGCACACCAGGGCCTCCTCGGACTTGTTCGCGAGGGGCGCGGGGTGCGCGAGGGGCACGGTGGCCTGCTGGATACGGGTGGCCGGGCGCGAGCGCAGGTAGTAGGTGGTCTTCAGGCCGGACTTCCAGGCGTACAGGTACATCGAGGAGAGCTTGTCGATCGTCGGCGCGCTCATGAACAGGTTGAGCGACTGGCTCTGGTCGATGAACGGCGAGCGCGCGGCGGCCATGTCGATCAGCGCCCGCTGCGGCAGCTCCCAGGCGGTGCGGAACAGCCGGCGCACGTCCTCCGGCAGCTCGGCGATGCCCTGCACCGAGCCCTCGGCCTGCTTGATGGCCGCCCGGACGCGGTCGTTCCACAGGCCGCGCGACTTCAGCTCGGCCACCAGCGCGTTGTTGATCTGCAGGAACTCCCCGCTCAGCGTCTCGCGCTTGAACAGGTTGGACACCTGCGGCTCGATGCACTCGTAGCAGCCGACGATCGAGGCGATGGTGGCGGTCGGCGCGATCGCGATCAGCAGCGAGTTGCGAAGGCCGTGGGCGGCGATGCGCTCGCGCACCGCGTCCCAGCGCCCGGCCTGGGTGCCGCTCTGACCCCACAGGTCGTGCTGGAGCCGGCCGCGGGCCGCCCACGTCTGGTCGTAGGCGGGGTGGGCGCCGAAGCGCTCGGCCAGGCCGGCGGAGGTCTCCAGCGCCGACAGGTAGATCTCCTCGGCGATCCGGGTGGACAGCTCCTTGGCCTCGGCCGAGTCGAACGGCAGGCGCAGGGCGAAGAAGACGTCCTGCAGGCCCATCACGCCGAGGCCGACCGGGCGCCAGCGCGGGTTGCTGGCCGCGGCCTGCTCGCTCGGGTAGTAGTTGATGTCGATCACCCGGTCGAGGAAGGTGACCGCGGTGCGGACGGTGGCGCGCAGCCGCTCCCAGTCGATGCCGCCGTCGATGTCGCCGCCGGGGCCCGTGCCCGCCAGGTGGGCGGCGAGGTTGACCGAGCCCAGGTTGCAGACCGCGGTCTCGGCGTCGCTGGACACCTCGACGATCTCGGTGCACAGGTTGGACAGGTGCACGACGTTGCCGGGCTCGGCCGCCTGGTTGCACAGGCGGTTGGCGGCGTCCTTGAAGGTCATCCAGCCGTTGCCGGTCTGGGCCAGGGTGCGCATCATCTTGGCGTACAGGTCGCGGGCCTTGACCTGCCGGACGTACCGGCCGTCGCGCTCGGCGGCGCGGTAGGCCTCCTCGAACGCCTCGCCCCACAGGTCGGGCAGCTCGGGGACCTCGTCGGGGTCGAACAGCGACCAGGTGCCGTCGGCCTCGACCCGGCGCATGAACTCGTCGGGGATCCAGTTGGCCAGGTTGAGGTTGTGGGTGCGGCGGGCGTCCTCGCCGGTGTTGTCGCGCAGTTCCAGGAACTCCTCGACGTCCGGGTGCCAGGGCTCCAGGTAGACGCAGGCCGCGCCCTTGCGCCGGCCGCCCTGGTTGACGGCGGCCACGGACGCGTCGAGCGTGCGCAGCCACGGGACGATGCCGTTGGAGTGCCCGTTCGTGCCGCGGATCAGCGCGCCCCGGGAGCGCACCCGCGACCAGGAGATGCCGATCCCGCCGGCGAACTTCGACAGCTGCGCCACCTGGGCGTAACGGTCGTAGATGGAGCCGATCTCGTCACGGGGCGAGTCGACCAGGTAGCAGGAGGACATCTGGGTGTGCCGGGTGCCGGAGTTGAACAGCGTCGGCGAGCTGGGCAGATAGGCCAGCGACGACATGAGCCGGTAGAAGCCGACCGCCTCGGCGGGCGTCTCGGCCAGCCCGCAGGCCACGCGCAGCAGCCAGTACTGCGGCGTCTCCACCACCAGCCGGGTGGACGGGTGGCGCAGCAGGTAACGGTCATAGACCGTGCGCAGCCCGAAGTACTCGAACCGCAGGTCGGCGGTGACGTCGATGGCGTCGTCGAGCTTGCGGGCGTTGGCGTTGACGAACTCGGCGGTCTCGTCGCCGATGAGCCCCTCGGCGTGGCCCAGCCGGATCGCCTGGCTGAAGGAGGCCACGCCCTGCCCGCGGACCTCCTTGTCGATGTAGCCCGACAGCAGCCGCGCGGCCAGGCGCGAGTACTGCGGCTCCTCGCCGATCATCTCGGCGGCCGTCTGGATGGACAGCCGGTCCAGCTCGGCGGTGGTGGCCCCGTCGTAGAGGCCGCTGATCGTCTTGGTGGCCACCCGCATCGGGTCGATGTCCGTCAGATCGGTCGCCCAGTGCTCCACCGCACGTACGATCTTGTTGACGTCGACCGGCTCCGCGGTGCCGTTGCGCTTGCGCACCTGCATCTGGACGCGCCGCGGCGCGGACCTGTCGGCGTCCGCCCGCGCCGTCCCGGCCAGGTCCGTCATCGGGTCCCCTGTGACCGTCACTGCGCTCTCCCCTCGTGAACTCGGTCAGTGGCCGAGAACGCGCGCAGGAGGCGGACGGCGAGGCGCCACAGCCCTCTCGCCGGTGCCGTCCACCGTCCCGCGCGGCCTCGGACCAGCCGCGCGCGCATGATCGCGCGCGGCGCGCCGGCAGGTCTTCGGACTCATGGGCATGCTGTCGCTGCCTACTGGCCGTCGCTTCCCGGGCCTTCGGCCCAGTGCGTCTGACGGCGGTCGTTCCCACTCACCGCTGCGGGGCAGTCCCGGATTCCCACCGGGTTCCCTCTTGCCTCGGCCGCCCTGGCGGGGCGACCGAACCGGCTGCGGGAGACACCATATATAGGGCGGATCAAAAAGTCACACCCAACATCTCGTGTTGCGAAGAACCCACGCTCCGATCCGGCCGTCCGCCACGGGGCCGCGCCCGCCGGCCTGGCGGCCCGATTGTGATCGACGCCACAGGCCCGCGACGCCCCGTTTTCGCTACCTTAGGTATCGATACTTCAAGTAGCGAAAACCTGAGGAGACGAGCATGAGCGAAACCACCGGCCTGCGTCCGGTCACGCCGGACTGGGACACCGTCACCCCCGCCGAACTGGCCGCCTACGTCGAGGCGGAGAACCGGCTGCGCGCCTCCGTCGAGGCACAGGCGATCACCGGCCGGCCGGATCCCGGCGCCGCCATCGACTGGCGGACGGTGGCGCTGCCCGGCCGCGACATCCGCGTCCGGGTCCACCGGCCCCGAGCGGCCGAGCCGGGGGACGTCCTGCCGCTCGTGTTGCACGTGCACGGAGGCGGCTTCGTCGGCACGGCGCCGCAGAGCGACTGGGTCAACAGCCACCTCGCCGCCCACCTGCCCGCCGTCGTCGTCTCGGTGGACCACCGCCTGCTCGACCGGCACACGCCGCTGGCCGCCGCCGCCGACGACGGCTGGGACGTGCTCCGGCACGTGCTGGAGCACGCCGCGCAGTGGGGCGTCGACCCGGCGCGGGCCGTCCTGTTCGGCGAGAGCTGCGGCGGCCTGATCTGCGCCCTGGCGGCGATCAGGGCCCGCGACGCCGGTCTGCCCCTGAAGGCCCAGGTGCTGGTCAACCCCGCCGTGGAGGTGGCCGGGACGATGTTCGACCACCCGTCGACGGCCCAGTACGCCGACACCCCGACGCTCAGCGTGCCGGTGCTGCGGCTGTTCCACCGGCTCGCCGTGCCCGAGGGGACGGACGCCCGCGCGCTCTCCCCGCTGCACGCCGGCGACCTGGGCGGGTTGGCCCCGGCGCTCGTGGCGGTGCCGACCCACGACCCGATCGCCGACCACGGCCGCCGCTACGCCGAGGCGCTGCGGGCCGCCGGCACCCCCGCCCGCCTGGCCGAGTACCCCGGGGCCGGGCACGCCTTCCTCAGCATGCCGGTGCTGGCCCCCCAGGCCGAGGACGCGCGGGCGGACATCCTGGGCTTCCTCCGCGACGCCCTCACCGCGTAACCCGCGACCGGAGCGGGCAGGCGAGGACGGGCCGGCCTCTCGCGCGCGGCGCCGGGTTCTGCTTCATGATCCGGCTGGAGATCCTGGACCCGGACGACCTCGCGCTGTGCGAGCGGTTCGTCCGCCTGCACCGCAGCCCGGCGCTGGACGACGACATGGGCCCGGCTTCCCCGCCGCCGTCATCACCGGGAACGCGCTCGCCCTCGACTGCCGGGCCACCGAGCTGAGCCGCCGCCGGCGCGGTCAGCGCCCGGCGTCCCGGGCGACGATGCCGTGCGCCAGCCGGGCCAGGGCGGCGGTGATCTGCTCGGGGGTGAGCCCGCGCCTGCGCTGCTCGGCGTAGACGTCGGGGCCCAGCGGGGCGAGGAGGATGTCGGCCAGCGCCTCGGTCTCCGGGACGCCCGCCTCGCCCAGCAGCACCCGTACGTGCGCCCGCCAGAACCCGTAGGCGCCGGTGGCGTAGCGCAACGCGCCCTGCTCGGCGCCCAGGACGAGCGAGATGTGCTCGTCCAGCAGGCCGACCATCGCGGCGTAGAAGGCGGCGAGCCGGTCGGCGGGGGGCGCGCCGGGGCCGAGCGGCGGGTCGCCGCGCAGCAGGCGTTCCTGCAGCTCGCGCTCGTGCTCGTCCAGCAGGGCCTGCGCGATCGAGACGGTGTCGGGATAGCGGCGGTAGAGCGTGCCCCGCCCGACGCCGGCGGCCTTGGCGATGTCGTCCATGGTCACGCCGCGCGGGTCGCGGGTGGCGAACAGCTCGGCCGCGGCGGCGAGCACCTTGGCGCGGTTGCGGGCGGCGTCGGCGCGCTCGCGCGGGCGGCCCGCCTCCGCCACGGGACGCCCGGTCAGCAACTCGGTACGGGACTCCATGGCGGCGACTCTAACCCACCCCGACATAAGTGGACAACGTGCCCGCTTAGTTGCTACGGTCACCTCGACCGCAAAACGGACGTCATGTCCACTTATTTCGAGGAGCCCCTCCCATGGCCGTTCTGCTGCACCTGGACGCCAGCGCCCGACGCCGTTCGATCAGCCGCGAGCTCGGCGACGCCTTCGCCGAGGCGTGGCGGTCCGCCCACCCCGAGGGCACCTACGTCCACCGCGACCTGGCCGCCGAGCCGGTGCCGCACATCGGGGAGGCGTGGACCGAGCTGTGCGACTACGTCATGGCCAACCAGATCACCGACATCTCCCGCTACCACGAGGCCGCCCGCACCCCGGAGCAGGCCGCCGCCTGGGCGATCGTCGAGCCGCTGCTGTCGCAGCTGGTGGCCGCGGACGTGGTGCTGATCGCCACCCCGATGTACAACTACTCGATCCCGTCGGCGCTCAAGGCCTGGCTCGACCAGGTGACCTTCCCCAAGATGTCCCTGGCCGGGCGGCGTTTCGTGGTCACCACCGCGCGCGGCGGGGCCTACTCGCCCGGCGCCCCCAAGGCCAGGTTCGACTACCAGGAGCGCTACCTGCGTGACTTCTTCGCCGGCCACTTCGCCGTCGAGGACACCACCGTCGTCGCCGCCGAGCTGGCCAACTCCCGCGTCGACCCCGGCCTGTTCCACCTGCGCGCCCAGCACGACGAGCTGTACGCCGCCGCGCTGCGCGGCGCCCGCGACCTGGGGAAGGAGTTCTGACGATGAACTGGCTCATCCTCGGGCTGGCCGGGCTGGTCGAGATCGCCTGGGCGCAGAGCATCAAGCCCACCCAGGGCTTCACCAGGCCGCTGCCCACGCTGATCTGCTTCGTCCTCATGGTGGCCGCGGTCTGGCTGCTGTCGTACTCGATGAAGACCCTCCCGGTCGGCACCGCGTACGCGGTCTTCACCGGCATCGGGGCGGTCGGCGCGATCGCCCTGGGCGTCGTCGTGCACAAGGACCCGATGTCGATCGGCCGGATGGCGGCGCTGGCGCTGATCGTCGGCGGCATCGTGCTGGCCCGCCTCACCAGCCCGGAGTGACCCCTCCCCGTCCGGACGGACGGCCCGGCTCAGCTCGGGCCGAACCAGCGGGCGAGGGCGGCCCTGAGGCCGTCGGGGCCCGCGCCCGCCCAGGCGACGTAGCCGTCGGGCCGGACGAGCAGCGCCGGGGCGGGAGCGTCGGCGGCGGTGGCGGCGGTGGCGGCCACGTGGCGCACCCGGCCGAGCCAGGGCGCGGCGGCGGCGGCCAGGGCGTCGCCGCCGGTCAGGTCCAGGAGCAGGGGGCGGGCGTCGCGCATCAGCTCGGCCAGGCGCCGCGGCCGCCCGTCGCCGGTGGTCAGCGCCAGGGACGGCGCGAACCAGCCGGTGGGCCCGGCGGGCCGCTCCTCCCCCATGTCGTGGCGGACGTCGCCGCCCGCCATCAGCTCGGCGATCATGCGCAGGTTCTCCGTACGGCCCAGGAGCTCGGCGAACAGCCGTCGTAGCGCGGTGACCTCGGCGCCGGGCGCCAGCAGGGCGGTCGCGGCCAGGGTCTGGGTGACCACGCGTTCCGCGCACGCGCGGCGCTCGGTCTCGTAGCTGTCCAGGAGCCCTTCCGGGGCCTGCCCCCGGAGCGTGGCGGCGAGTTTCCAGGCCAGGTTGGCGGCGTCCTGGAGCGCCAGGTTCAGGGTGGGCCCGTGGCTCACCTGGGCGGCGTCGCCGGCGATGAAGACGCGTCCGGCGCGGTAGCGGTCGGCGAGCCGGGTGTTGCGCCCGCACAGCCGGCGCAGCATGACCGGCGCTCCCTCGGGCGGCGGGCTCAGCGGCAGGCGCACCCCGAGGACGCGTTCGACGCTCTTCTCCATCTCGGCCAGCGTCATCGGCGCGCCCGGCCCCGGGAAGCCGCCCGCCGGATGCTCCTCCCACTCGGCGGTGTTGATCAGCGGCCGCCGCGGGTCGTGGGCCAGGAGGGTGAAGACGCCGCGATCGGTGCGGTGGAAGTGGGCGGGGATCTCGCCGAGCCCCTCGATCAGGACGCGCCCGCCGGGCAGGATCCGGACGTGCTCGCTCGGGCCGATGAGGGCCGAGCGGTCCACGACGTGGTCGTCGCTGACGCCGGGGAAGCCGATGCCCGCCGCCTTCCTGACCATGCTGTGGCCGCCGTCGCAGCCGACCAGGTAGCGGGCGGTGAGGGTGGTCTCGGCGCCGCCGGGGCCGCGGGTCACGACCTCGACCCGGTCGGCGTCCTGGCCGAAGGAGATCACCTCCTGGCCGCGCCGCACCTCCGCGCCCAGTTCGGCCGCGCGCGCGGCGAGCACCCGTTCGAGGTCGCGCTGGTCGCAGGGCAGCAGGTACATCGGGTTGGCCTCGCCGAGCGTGTGCAGCGGCAACGGCATCCCGCCGAAGAAGTGGCCCGGCGCCGGCGCCGGGACGCCCCGGCCGCCGCAGCGTTCGAACAGGCCGCGGTGGTCCAGCAGCCGGACGACCTGCCCGGCCAGGCCGTGGGCCTTGTCCGACAGGTCGGGCTCCGGCCGTCGTTCCAGCACCAGCGGCCGCACGCCGGCCAGGCGCAGCTCACAGGCGAGGAAGAGGCCGGCGGGCCCGGCGCCGACGACGATGACGTCGAACATCATGGACGGTCCTTTGGGTACAGGGCTGTATCTAATTCCGGCCACCGTAGAGCGCCGGGATAAGATACGCAAGTGAATCTCAAGCACCCTGCCCCCGGTGGCGCGTCCCGCCGTCGCGGCCCCGCGCTGGAGGAGGCGATCCTCGACGCCGCCTGGCAGGTGCTGGTCGAGCACGGCTACCACGGCTTCACCTTCGAGGCCGTCGCCGCCCGCGCCGGCACCAGCCGCCCGGTGCTCTACCGGCGCTGGCCCCGGCGCGACGACCTGCTGCTGGCCACCCTCGCCAAGTTCTGGCGGCTGATCGACGTGCCCGACACCGGCAGCCTGCGCGAGGACGCCGTCGGGTTCCTGCGCAACGCCGGCGACGACCGCGCGGGCATGCTGACGCTGATGAGCGTGCAGCTCGCCGACTACTTCCGGGAGGCCGGCACCAGCCTCACCGAGCTGCGCGACACCCTGCTGCCGCCCGGCCGGGCGACCGCGTTCGAGACGATCGTGGGCCGGGCGGTCGAGCGCGGCGAGCTGCCCGACGTGCCGCGTTCGTCCAGGGTGGTGAACCTGCCGCTGGACCTGCTCCGGCACGACATGCTCGTCACGATGCGCCGGGTGCCGGAGGAGTCGATCGCCGAGATCGTGGACGAGGTGTGGCTGCCCCTGCTGGGCGCGTCCTCCGGCTGACCGGCGGCCACCAGGGGACGGCCTCCCCGTGGCGGCGAGCCGGTCAGCTCCCGTAGTAGTCGCGGATCTCCCAGAACCTGGACGGGTGCCCGTCACAGGTGTACTGGACGGCCTCCAGGTTGTTGGCGGTGCTGACCCCGCCGGCGATGGTCAGGCACTTGGCGGTCTGCACGTTGCGGAACTCGACGTACTGGCCGACGCGGTTGCCGAGCGCCCAGTAGCGCGAGGGGTGGGTGTCGCAGGTGTACTGCAGGGCGACGACGTTGTTCTCGGTGCTGACGCCGCCGGCGATGGTCAGGCACTTGCCGGTCTGCCGGTTCCTGACCTGCAGGGCCGCGCTGGAGTAGCCCCACACGTCCCAGCGGCGGGAGGGGTGGCTGTCGCAGTCGTACTGGACGGCGTGCACGTTGTTCTCCGTGCTGACGCCCCCGGCGATGGTCAGGCACTTGCCGGTCTGCCGGTTGACGAGCTGGACGTTGGAGGCGGCCCAGACGGACGAGGCCGACGCGGGCGCCGGGGCGGCGGTGAGCGCGAGGACGAGCAGCGGGGCGGCGACGGCCGCCGGGCGAAGGAGGTGTGTCTTCATGCGACCAAGCGTGCGACGGCCGGGCTCGTACGGCCTGAGTAGCGCGTACTCAATGTGCGCCGGCGGGGTTGTGCGCCTGGACGATCATGAATGAGGATCGTGCACATGACAACACAACGGATTCAAGGAAGGGTCTTCGGCGAGGTCGCCGACGAGTACGACAGGGTCCGGCCCGGCTACCCGGCGAAGCTGGCCGCGGACGTGCTGGCCTACGCCGGAGGGCCCGCGCTGGAGGTGGGCGCGGGCACGGGGAAGGCGACGGAGCTGTTCGCGGCGACCGGCGTCGAGGTCGTGGCCACCGAGCCGGATCCGGCCATGGCCGCCGTGCTGGCCCGGCGGACCGCCGGCCGGCCGAACGTGACGGTCACCGTCTCGGCGTTCGAGGAGTACGTCCCGGAGCGGGCGTTCGGCCTGCTGTACTGCGCCCAGGCGTGGCACTGGGTCGACAAGGAGGTGCGCTGGCAGCGGGCCGCCGCGGCGCTGGCCCCGGGCGGCGGGCTCGCCCTGTTCTGGAACGTCGACTGGCCCGCCGACGAGGGGGTGACCGCGCGGCTGCTGGCCGCGCACGAGCGGTTCGCCCCGCACATCAGGCCCAACACCGGCCCGATCGGCAGGCCCATCGGCGAGGAGGCCGGAGCCCGCGAGTGGGCCCGGGAGATGGGGCTGCCGCCCGAGTTCGGCGACCTCGGCACCCGCCTCTACCGGTCGGGACGCACGGTCTCGGCCGCCGACTACGTCGCCCTGCTGTCCACCCAGTCGTCCTACCGCATCCTGGCCGAGGACGTGCGCGAGAACCTGTTCGGCACGCTCCTCGACACGCTCGGCGAGCAGGTCGCCCTGAACGTCGAGACGGCCCTCTACCTGGCCCGCCACCTCCCCTGACCGGCGGCACGGCACGGACGGGCGCACCCCGTCACGGCTGGGCCCTGCCGGTCGCCCACGCCCATCCCGCGATCATCACGCGGTTCCTCGCGCCGATCTTGCGCTGGACCGCGGCGACATGGTTCTTCACCGTCCCCGGGGACAGGAAGAGCTCGGCGGCGATCTCCGCGTTGGTCCGCCCCTGAGCCACCAGGGCCACGATCTCGTCCTCCCGCTCGGTCAGCACCACGTCCGAGACCTCCCGTTCCGGGCCGGTGCCGCGCAGCAGCCGGACGGTGAGCTGGGGGCTGATGAGCATGTCGCCGTTCACCGCCGCCCGGACGGCCTCCACGAGCAGCGCGGGGCCCGAACGTTTCAGCACGAACCCGGCCGCGCCGTGCCTGAGCGCCGCCTGCACGTACTCCTCCAGCCCGAACGTGGTGACGACCACCACGTGGATGCCGGTGCCGGCCAGGGCGCGGGTCACCTCGATGCCGTCGGCGCCGGGCATGCGGATGTCGGCGAGGACCACGTCCGGCCGGACGGCGAGGGCGGTGTCGATCGCGGTGCGGCCGTCGGCCGCCTCGGCCACCACGCTCAGGTCGGGCTGGGCGTCGAGGATCAGGCGGAAGGCGTCGCGGATGCCCTCCTGGTCGTCGGCGACGAGGATGCGGATGCTCACCCGGGAGATTGTCGCAGCGGCAGCCGCGCCGCCAGCGACCACCCGTCCGGCACGGCCCCCGCGACCAGCTCGCCCCCTTGTTCGGCGACGAGCGCGGCCAGGCCGGGCAGGCCCGAGCCGCCGCGCCGGCGGCCCGCCGCGCCGGACGTCCCGTCGTTGGTCAGGGTGATCTCCAGGACGTCGCCCGGCGTCGTGACGGACAGCTCGACGCGGCCGGCCCGCGGCGCGTGCCGCCGGATGTTGGTCAGCCCTTCGATCACGATCCGGTAGGCCAGCGCCGCCGTCTCCGCCGGGACGGCCGCCGCGCGGTCGATCCGCACGCCGACGTGCGCGGATCCGGCGGCGGAGAAGCGCGCGGCGGCCTCGGCGACGCCGTCCAGGTCGCCGGACGGGCCGAGGGGCCGGTCGTGGTGGAGCATGTCGAGCGTGCGGTCGAGCGTGGACAGGGCCCGTTGACCGGCCGCCTCGACGCGTCGCAGGGCCCGCAGCGGATCGCCCGCGACGGCGCCCGCCTGGGCGTGCGCGACCATCTCGCTGATGTCGTGGGCGAGGAAGTCGTGCAGGTCGCCGGCCAGCCGCAGCCGCAGGACGGTGCGGGTGTCGGCCACCGCGCGCCGCTGCCGTACGTCGAGCAGGCGCAGGTAGGCGCCCACGGCGGCGCCCGCCAGCACGCCCGCCCCCCAGAACGCGCACGCCCCCACCGCCTCCAGCGCGGAGGCCGGCGTGAAGACCCGCGGCAGCCAGGTGGCCGCGGCGAGCCCCGCCAGCAGCGCCGCGGGCACGGCCCGGCGGACCGGCGCGTACCGGACGACCAGCCCGGCCGCGACCGTCAGCGCCGCGCTCTCGGCCATGCCCAGCGCGCCGACCCCCGGCGTGGACGGCCCCGCGGCGACCCGCCACAGGGCCGTGACCGCCAGGGACGCGCCCGCGGCCGGCAGGACCAGCCAGGCGAGCCACCCGGCCCTGCTCCCGGTCAGGAACAACCCGATCGCCGCCACGGCGACGGCGACCGCCGCCGGCAGCGCGGCGGCGGCCATCCACAGCACGTTCACCCGGGACACGATATGCGCCCGCGCCGCGCGCCCCCACGTGCCGAACGGCACTGCCGCGGCCCGCGGGAGGTGCCGAACGGCATCTGCCCGTCGTGCGCCCGCGCTGGAAGGCTCGTCGGCATGACGATCTTCACTTCCGGCCGGTACGGGTACGCGGCGGCGCTGTGGGCGGTCGCCTACGGCCTGCTCGGCGCGGCGTGGGCGCTCGGGGCGCCCGGCTACCCCTGGGGGGCCGACGATCCCGACCCCGACGGCGCGCTGTCGATCCTGGCCGGCACGGCGCCGCCGTTCGGCTGGTGGATCGCGGCGTTCTCGGCCCTGGTGGCCGCGACGGCACTGGCCCTGACCCGCCGCAACGACGCCCACCCGGCGAACGCCCCCGGACCGAACGACCCTCCGCCGCTCCGGCCCGGACCGCCGCGCCGACCCGGGACGAGCCCCCGGGGTGGTGAGCGCCCGGCGAAGGGGGTGTGGGGGCGGGTGCCGGTCCTGGCCTGGCCGATCGCCGCGTTGCTGGTGCTGGTGGTTCCGGACTCGCGGCTGATGATGGGCGTCGCCTACACGCCGTTGCTCCTGGCCGCGCCCCTGTTCGGCTGGGGGCTGGGCGGCGCGACGTTCGCCGACGCCTGGCCGTGGCCGGTGCTCAACCAGCTCGTGTGCGTGCTGGGCGGCCTGCTGCTGGCCGCCGCCGCGCGGGACCACGGGCGCGGGCGCGGGAACTGGTTCACCCCGGCGCGCGGGCGGATCGCGGTGTACGTGGCGGTCGCGGTGCCGCTGGTCTACTGCGCCACCCGGTGGGCCTGGGCGCTGGGCATCCCGCTCGGCGTGAGCACGGAGTTCCTGGCCGCGGGCGAGGACGGGCTGTGGCTGGCGGGGGCGTACCTGGCGACGTTCGGGGCGCTGGGCGGCGTGCTGACCCTCGGGCTGGTCCAGCGGTGGGGCGAGGTGTTCCCGCGGTGGATCCCTGGGCTGCGCGGCCGGCGGGTGCCGCCGCTGCTGGCGGTCGTCCCGGCCGGGTTCGTCTCGATCATCGTCACGGTGGCCGGGCTCACCTACATCCGCTGGACCGTGGCCGGCCGGTTCGCCCTGGAGGAGTGGGGAGCCTGGCTGCCGGAGTGCTTCTGGCCGGTGTGGGGCGCCGCGCTGGCCACCGCCACTGTCTGCTACCACCGGCGCCGCCGGGCGAGCCCGCCTCCGGTGGCGGAGGTCAGCCCGCGCTCTGCCGGTCGGGCTCGATGAGCAGGACGACCCGTTCCTCCGCGCGCGAGTAGGGGCCGCCGATGTACTTCGCGGCGATCCGGTCGACGATCTCCCAGCCCGCCGCGCCCTCGACCCACTCCACGACCCTGCCCCGGACGAGCACCGGCCGGAACGGGTCGCCGGGCGGCGTCAGGGAGAGCGCGACCCGCGGGTCGCGCCGCAGGTTGAGCGCCTTGCGGGAGCGCGGGCCGGTGAGGACGGCGACATGGTCGCCGTGCGTGCCGATCCAGACCGGGACGGAATGGGGGGCGCCGTCGGGCAGGACGGTGGCGAGGTGGGCGATCGGGGTGCCGTCGAGCACGCCGCGCACGTCGGGGTCGAGTTTCATGGGTTCTCTCCGGATTCTGGAGTTCCTTGAGGAGACTCCGTAACCGTAGCACCGAGAGTTCCTTCAGGGAACCCCGAAAGGTAGGGTGGGTCCATGCAGCGCACGAACTTCGCGGAGATGGCCTGCTCCATCGCCCGCACCCTCGACGTGATCGGCGAGCCGTGGTCGCCGCTGATCCTGCGGGACGTGTGGGCCGGAGTGCGGCGGTTCGACCAGCTCCAGGCCGATCTCGGCATCTCCCGTAAGGTGCTGACCGAACGGCTCGCCCACCTCGTCGACCACGGCGTCCTCGAACGGCGCCCCTACGACCGGCGGCCGCGCCACGAATACCACCTGACGGCCAAGGGCGCCGAGCTGGTCGACCTGCTCATGGTCATGGCCGGATGGGGTGACCGGTGGCTCGCGGGCCAGGCCGGGCCGCCCGTGCTCTACCGCCACCACGCCTGCGGCGAGATCAGCGCCGTGGAGCTGCGCTGCGCCCACTGCGGCGCGCCGATGCACGCCGGCGACGTCGACCTGCTGTCCGGTCCCGGCGCGGCTGTCGTCCCGGATGAGTCGGCGGTCGGCGGCGCGACCGGCGGGCCCGGGTAAATCGGTGGCCGGGGCCGCGGACGGCCTGGGAGCCTGAGTCATGCCTCCCACGGAACCGGGCCCGTACCGAGCCGGCGGAACGGCGCTCGTGGTCGCGATCCCCGAAGCGGAGCCGCTGGTCGGCCCCTGGCGCTCCCGGCTGGACGCCGCCGCCGCCGACGGCGTCCCCGCGCACGTGACGATCCTCTACCCGTTCCTCGATCGCGACCGTCTCGACGAAGGGGCGCTCGACCGGCTGATCGGCGCGCATCCCGCCTTCGACGTGCGGTTCACCGGATGCGGCAGGTTCCCCGGGGTGCTCTACCTCTCCCCCGACCCCGAGCGGCCGTTCCGGGAGCTGACGGAGGCGGTCGCCGCCCGGTGGCCCGAGGCCCCGCCCTACGGCGGCCGGTTCGCCTCGATCGTCCCCCATCTCACGGTCGCCGACCAGCAGGAGCCGGAGCTCCTCGACCACGTGGAGGCCGAGCTGGCCGCGGGGCTGCCGCTGGCCGCCCGGGTCCGCGAGGTGCGCCTGCTGGTCACCGACGGCCGCCGCTGGCACGCGGACCGGACCTTCGCGCTCGGGCGCCACTTCTGAGCGCCTGACAGGCTTTCGTCACTTACCGTGTCTTTGCCATTCCTTGGCGTTACGATCAGGGCAGATTCCCGTCCCTGATCGATCACGGAGTGCCGCATGGAGCGAACGGTTCTGGCCGCCGTCACCGAACACCCCGACGCCGACTCGGCGCTCGCCGAGCAGATCCGCCGGGTGTGCGCCGAGATGGGCGAGCTCGGCCTCCAGGTGCGCTGGACCCGCCGCACGGCCGACGCCCTGGCGGTGGTCGGGTCCGACGCCTCGCTCACCGCGATCCTGGCGGCCTGGGACGCGCCCGGCGCCGAAGACCTGCTGGCCGCCGTGGCCAAGCGCTTCCGCGGCCTGCCGGTCTTCCTGATCACCCAGGACCAGGAGCTGCCGCTGTGGGTGTACGAGGTCATCCAGGGTTACGTCTTCCCGCTGGAGGACACCCCGCAGTTCATCGCCGGGCGCATCGCGCACGCCGCCGACCAGTACGCCGACCAGATCCTCCCGCCGTTCTTCCGCGCGCTGCTGCACCTGGAGGACCACCACCCCTACTCCTGGCACACCCCGGCGCACGCGGGCGGCGTGGCGTTCCTGAAGTCGCCCGTGGGCCGGGCGTTCTTCGACTTCTACGGCGAGCGGCTGCTGCGCACCGACCTGTCGATCTCCGTCGGGGAGCTGGGCTCGCCGCTCGACCACACCGGCCCGATCGGCGAGGCCGAGCACAACGCGGCCCGCGTCTTCGGCGCCGAGCGCACGTTCTTCGTGGTCAACGGCAACTCCACCGCCAACCGCATCGTCGGGCACCACGCGATCGCCCGCGACGACACCGTCCTGGTCGACCGCAACTGCCACAAGTCGATCCAGCACGCGCTGGCCATCAGCGGCGCGCGGCCGGTCTACCTGGTTCCCGAGCGCAACGGGCTGGGGCTGGCCGGGCCGATCCCGGCCGCCGCGCTGGAGGCGTCCGCCGTCCGGGCGCGGGTGGCCGGCCATCCGCTCGCGGCGGGCGACCCCGCGTACGCGGTCGTCACGAACTCCACCTACGACGGCGTCTGCTACGACGCGGTCCGGGTCGCCGAGCTGCTGGGCGCCACCGTGCCGCGGCTGCACTTCGACGAGGCGTGGTTCGCCTACGGCCGGTTCAACCCGCTCTACTCCCGCCGGTACGCCATGTCGGTCGACGAGCGCACGCTGCCCGGCCCGGGGCGTCCCACCGTGTTCGCCACGCAGTCCACGCACAAGTTGCTGGCCGCGTTGTCGCAGGCGGCGATGTTGCACGTCCGGCCCGCGCCGCGGGCGCCGGTCGACTTCGACGCGTTCAACGAGACGTACCTGATGCACGCCTCGACCTCGCCGCTGTACCCGATGATCGCCTCCCTCGACGTGGCCGCGGCGATGATGGACGGCCCCTCCGGGTCGTTCCTGACCGGCGAGGCGATCGTCGAGGCGGTCCGGTTCCGGCAGGCGATGACCCGGCTGGCCGCCCGCATCCGCGAGGACGGCCGGCGGCCCGGCTGGTTCTTCGGCCTCTGGCAGCCGCCCTCGGTGCTCGACCCGCACACCGGCCGGGCCGTGCCCTTCGCCGACGCCGACCCGGCGCTGCTGAGCTCGGAGCCGCGCTGCTGGGTGCTGGAGCCCGGCGCCGCCTGGCACGGCTTCGACGGCATGCGCGACGACTACGCCCTGCTCGACCCGGTCAAGGTGACGATCACCTGCCCCGGCGCGGACGCGGCCGAGGGCACGCTGGAGTGGGGCATCCCGGCCAAGGTCGTGGCCGCCTACCTGCAGCGGCGCGGCATCGTGGTGGAGAAGACCGGCGACCACACCCTGCTGGTGCTGTTCTCGATGGGCATCACCAAGGGCAAGTGGGGCACGCTGATCGACGCGCTCACCGACTTCAAGAACGCCTACGACGACGACAGGGCGCTGGCGGACGTGCTGCCCGGGTTCGGGCCGTCCGGCGTGTCGTTGCGGGCGTTCTGCGGCGAGGTGCACGCCAAGCTGCGCGACTCGGGCGTGGGCGCGCTGCTCGACCAGGTCTTCACCGCGCTGCCCGAGCCGGTCTCCACGCCCGCCGACGTCTACCAGGCCATGATCCGCTCCCGTACCGAGCGGGTCCCGCTGGCCCGGCTGGCCGGGCGGGTGGTGGCGGCGACCGTGGTGGTCACCCCGCCCGGGATCCCCATGCTGATGCCGGGCGAGGCGACCGGCGCGGCCGACGGCCCGCTGATGCACTACCTGCGCGCCCTGGAGGACTTCGACCGGACCTTCCCCGACCTGGCCACCGACATCCACGGCGCCCACCGCGACGGCGAGGGCCGCTACTGGGTGGAGGTCCTCCGCGCCTGACGGCCGCCCCCGAAGGGCCGTCAGAGCAGGGCCGGCGCGGCGGGCCGGTTCAGGGCAGGGCCGGCACGGCGGGCCGGGCGTCGGTCCGGCCGACCTCGGCCAGGGGGACGGGCTGCCGCACGGTCCCCACGTGGCCTTGGCCGGCTCGGTGGACAGCCGCACGGTCTTCCCGTCGACCGACTCGCTCCGAAGGGTTGTCCGCCGCCTTCCCCCGCTCTCGCGGGCAACCGCCGCCGGCGCCCAGGCGTATAAGGAAGCGTGAAATCGGACAGACAGCCGTGAGCGCCACGGAACACGACTTCGGCGCATTCGTGGCCGCACGCGCCACGAGCCTGCTACGGGTCGCCTACCTCGCCTGCGGTGACGAGGCGGAGGCGGAGGACCTGCTGCAGACCGCGCTGGAGCGCACCTATCGGAACTGGGACCGGGTCCGCCACGCCAGCCCCGAGCCGTACGTGCGCCGCGTCATCGTCAACGCCGCCATCAGCCGGGCCCGCCGCCGGGCGATCCTCAGGATCATCCCGATGCACACCCCGCCGGACACTCCGGACCGGGCGACGGACACCGACCTGCGCCAGGTGCTCATGGACGCGCTGCGCGCCCTGCCGCCCCGGCAGCGGGCGGTGATCGTCCTGCGGTACTGGGAGGACCTCAGCGAGGCACAGACCGCCGAGGTGCTCGGTTGCTCGGTCGGCACGGTCAAGAGCCAGGCGTCGAAGGCGACGGCCAAACTCCGTTCGGCCCTCGGACGGGAGACAGTGGAAGGAGTGATCAGGAATGCCCACGCTTGAGGAGGAGCTCCGCCGGCTCATGACGGAGGAGACCGCCCGGCTGCACGCCGCGCCCGACCTGGTGGAACGGGTGGTGCGCGGGTCCCGGCGCAGGCGGGTGAGGGGCCGGATCGCAGCGTTGTCGGCGTCCGTGGCGGTCGTGGCCGCGCCCGTGGCGTACCTGGGCGCGAGCACGACGACCGCGACGGGCGGCCAGGTGACGATCTCCGTGACGCCGGAGCCGCCCGCCATCGACGACACCCCGCCCCAGCCGTCGGAGCCGCCGAGCCTCGGCGACCTGGGCGACGGGATGAAGTTCGGGCACGTCAAGGTGGGATACCTGCCCGAGCGGCTGAAGTGGTCCGGCTGGTCGGTGGACTTCGGCGACAAGTACACGACCGCCTACATCTACGAGGGCGACGACCCGGGCTCCTACCGGGTGCAGATCTACATGTACGAGGAGGGGGCCGTCCAGGAGCTCGGCGACCGGATCGCGGCCTACCGCGACGAGGGGGACGGCGAGGAGGTGACCGTCGGCGACCGCGGCGGCTACCTGGTCGTCCAGAACGTCGGTGAGGACGGCATGGCGGGCACCCCCACCCTCTTCCTCCGCATGGGCGACAAGCAGTGGGCCGAGATCATGTTCAGCCCGACGTACGCCAAGGAGTTCCGCGACGCCGCGGCCGTGTCCGCCGAGCTGAAGAAGATCGCCGAAGGGCTCGCCCCCAACCCGTGACCGCCTCCTCCTCCACCGCGCCCCCGCGGACGTGCGCGGCACCATACCTCGGGGGGTATATTGGCAGTGGAGGTGGAGCGAATGGACATGAACGCGGCCGTCCTGGCCGAGGCGCTCACCCGGCTCAAGCGGGCCCACGGCCAGCTCGGCGGGGTGATCGCCATGATCGAGAACGGTGACGACTGCGAGCGGGTGCTGACCCAGCTCGCGGCGGTGTCCAAGGCCCTGGACCGGGCTGGATTCAAGATCATCTCCACCGGCCTGCAGCAGTGCCAGGCGGCGCGCGAGCGCGGCGAGGAGCCGGCCATCACGCCGGAGCGGCTGGAGAAGCTGTTCCTGGCCCTGTCCTGATGCGGCACTGATCTCCCCACGGGCATCCGAAGGCGACGAACGAACTAGCACGCCCTCGCATGCCCGTCTTTTTACCTGCTCTATACCCCCCAGGGTATCAATGGGTAGGACGGTCCCTGACCCGGAAACCGGCCGGACCGCGACTGCGACGACACGAAGGCGGCGAAGAAGATGAGCACGATCCACATCGAGGTGGTGGAGACCTCTTCCCTGGGCGACCGCAGCTACCTCGCCCACGACGGCCAGGTCGCCCTGGTCGTCGACCCGCAGCGGGACATCGACCGGATCCTCGCCCTGGCCGGACGTCTCGGCGTGCGCATCACCCACGTGGCCGAGACCCACCTGCACAACGACTACGTCTCGGGCGGCCTGGCCCTGGCCCGGGTGACCGGCGCCGCCTACCTGGTCGCCGCCGACGAGACCGTGCGGTTCGACCGCCGGCCGGTCTCCGACGGCGACGAGGTCACGCTGTCCGGCGCCATGAGCGTCCAGGCGGTGGCCACGCCGGGCCACACCTTCCATCACCTGTCGTACATCCTGACCGGCCCGGACGGCCCCGAAGGCGTCTTCACCGGCGGCTCCCTGCTCTTCGGCACCACCGGCCGCACCGACCTGCTCGGCGCCGAGCACACCCACGACCTGGCCCACCGCCAGCACACCTCGGCGCACCGCCTGGCCGACCTGCTGCCCGACGGCGCCCACGTGTGGCCCACCCACGGCTTCGGCAGCTTCTGCTCGGCGACGCAGGCCGACGCCCCGGCCTCCACGATCGGCCGCGAGCGGCAGGCCAACCCGGCGCTGCGCCTGGAGGCCGACGACTTCGTCGCCCAGACCCTCGCCGGTCTCGACGCCTACCCCGCCTACTACGCCCACATGGGCCCGCGCAACTCCGAGGGCGGCGGCCCGATCGACCTCACCCCCGTACGGACCGCCGACCCCGAGGAGCTCGGGAAGCGGATCGCGGCCGGGGAATGGGTGGTGGACCTGCGCTCCCGCAAGGCGTTCGCCAGCCGCCACCTGACCGGCACCCTCAGCTTCGGCCTGGACGGCCCGATGTCCACCTGGCTCGCCTGGATGGCCCCGTGGGGCGCGCCGATCACCCTGCTGGGCGAGGACGCCGCGCAGGTCGCCGCCGCCCAGCGCGAACTGGCCCGCATCGGCGTCGACCGCCCGGCCGCCGCCGCGACCGGCGACCCCAACCGGTGGGCCGGCGGCCACGACGACCGGCTGGGCGAGCTGGCGGTGGCCACGTTCGCCGACCTGGCCGCCGTCCGCGCCGGGCGCGCGCCCGCCCACCTGCCCGCCCCGGACGTCGTGCTGGACGTGCGCATGACCAACGAATGGCGGGCCGGCCACGTCGCGGGCGCCACCCACATCCCGCTGCCCGACCTGCCGCACCGCCTGGCCGACGTCCCGGCCGGCACGGTGTGGACGCACTGCGGCTCCGGCTACCGGGCGGCCGCCGCCACCAGCCTGCTCGCCCGCGCCGGACGCCGCGTGGTGCACATCGACGACGCCTACGCGGCGGCCGCCGAGGCGGGCCTGACCATCACCGACGACTGACCCGGCGAGCTCGCCGCCGCGCACGTCCCGGGCTCCCGCAACGTGCCGGTCGACCTGCCGCGCGCGCACCACACCACCCCGGCGCCCGGACGCGCGCCTACGGTCAGGAGCCGGCGTGGCGGTCGAGGCCGAGGGTGGAGATCAGGTCCTCGTGCAGCTCGAACCAGACGCGGTGACAGGAGTCGACGTCGGTGCGGTCGACCCAGGCGCCCTCCCCGTTGCGGGCGCGGGCCAGGGCCGCGGCGAAACGCGTGTCGTACCCGCCGAACCGGGCCAGGACGCCGGTCAGCCGGTCGGCGAGCGGCTGGAGGGCGCGGCCGACGACGGTGAGCTCGTGCAGGATCCGGGCGTCCCAGGCGGGGTCGGAGTGGTCGTTGGCGGCGAGCCGGTCGCGGCCGTCCGGGCGCAGCTGCCAGTCGGTGCACGCCTTGAGCAGCAGGGCGTTCAGCGGGAGGAACTCGCGGTGGACGTCGCGGACCTCCTCGGCGCCGCCGGCCTGGTCGAGCTCGGCGGCCAGGCGCCGCTCGTCCTCGGCCCGGCCCGTCTCGGTGAGCGACCAGCCGCCGGTGCCGGCGAACTCGGAGCGGCTCACCCAGCCGCGCGCCTCGGCGTCGAGCAGCTCCTCCTCCGTCTCGGCCACGCCCAGCTCGTACCGGCGGGCGAGCACCGGGGTGTCGGCGAAGCCGGTGACGCGTACGGCGTGCAGCGCCAGCAGGCCGGGCGCGGACTGCCAGGTCATGAGCCGGCCTCCTGACGGATGGTCAGGCGGGTGTAGTGCTGCTGGCACGCCTGCGGCGAGTTGAACCCCATCGCCTCCGCCATCTGCGCCCAGGTCAGCCCGGCGCTGCGGGCGGTGAACAGCAGGGCGGACTCGATCGCCTCGACCTCGGCGCGCGCGGCGGGCAGCAGGGCCAGCGCCCCCAGGATGTCCGCCGGCTCCAGGCCGGCGTTGCGCCAGACGGCGAACCGCGTCAGGTCGACCGCCGACGGCGGGACGGGCGGGGGTTGCCACGGGCGCGGGTCGAGCAGGTCGGCGCCCAGGGCCATGAGCCGCCGGCGGGCCTCCGTCTCGCGCTGGGCGTGGAGCTGGTCCGCGTTCGGGACGGGGTCGTGGTTGCGTTGCATGCGGGCCATGATTCACAATCGGCGGGACATCGTCAACATTTTGTTGAAGGGCGGGCGGATGATCGTACCCCTTGAGGAGGCCGCGGCCGACACCTGCGGGGGCAAGGGCGGCGCGCTCGGCGCGCTGCTGCGGGCCGGGCTGCCGGTCCCGGACGGCTTCGTGGTGCCGTTCGCCGCCTACCTCGCCGCAGTCCGCGGTCTGGACCTCGGGCGGCACACCGCCGGACCGGACGACCTGGCCGCGGCGCGGCGGGCGATCGAGGCGCTCACGCTCGACGCCGGGCTGGCCGCGGCGCTGGCTCGGGGGCTCGGCGCGCTCGGCGACCCGCCCGTCGCCGTGCGGTCGTCGGCGGCCGACGAGGACACCGGCCTGAGCTCGGCCGCCGGCCGGTACGAGAGCTTCCTCGCCGTGCGCGGCGCGGGCGGGGTGGCCGAGGCGGTGCGCGCCTGCTGGGCCTCGCTGTTCTCGCCGCGCGCCGCCGCCGGCCGCGGGTCCGGCGACGGCAACGGCGACGGCGGGTCCGGCGACGGCGGCGGGTCCGGCGACGGCCCGGCGATGGCCGTGGTCGTCCAGCGCCACCTGGACGCCGAGGCGTCCGGGGTCATGTTCACCCCCGGCGGGCCGGACGAGCCCACCGGGATCGAGGCGTCGTGGGGGCTCGGGCCCAGCGTCGTGGGCGGCACGGTCACCCCCGACTCCTACCGGGTCGCCGCGGACGGATCGGTCGTGCGCGCCGTGGCCGACAAACGCACCCGCCTCGACCGGGAGGGCGCGCGGCTCGTCGTGCGGAACGTGCCCGACGACGTCCGGGAGCGGGCGGCGATCGACGACGCGACCGCCGTGCGGCTGGCCGGGCTGGGCGCGCGGATCGCGGCCCTGCGCGGCGGGCCGCAGGACGTCGAGTGGGCCGTCGCGGGCGGCCGCGTCTGGATCCTGCAGGCCCGCCCGATCACCGCCGCTCCCCCGCCCGCCGGCCCGCCCGCCCCGGCGGCGGACGTGCCTGCCGGGGCGCTCGTCGGGACGCCGGGCAGCCGCGGAGCCGTGACCGGCACCGCGCGGATCGTGCGCGGGCCGCGCGACTTCGCCCGCGTGCTCCCGGGCGACGTGCTCGTCTGCCCCTTCACCGACCCGGCGTGGACGCCGCTGCTGCGCATCGTCGCCGGGGTCGTCACCGAGACCGGCGGCGTGCTGTCCCACGCCGCGATCGTGGCCCGCGAGCACGCCATCCCCGCCGTCCTCGGCGTCCCGGACGTGACCAGCAGGCTCCGGGACGGCGCGCTCGTCACCGTCGACGGCACCGCCGGTACCGTCACCGCCACCTGACCCTGGGAAAGGAGAGGGGAGCGGCCTGCGACACGCCGCTCCCCGACCACCTATGTCGCTACGACGCCTCTACCTGGCCCGCCACGGCGCGGCCGACGCGTTCGGGCAGCTCACCGACGCCGGGCGGCAGCAGGCGGCCCTGCTCGGCGAACGGCTGGCCAGGATGCCGGTCGGCGCGGTGTGGCACTCGCCGCTGCCGCGTGCCGCCGAGAGCGCGCGCGAGCTCGCCCGGCGTCTGCCCGGCGTGCCGGTGGCCGCGGCCGACGAGCTCGTCGACCATGTGCCGTACGTGCCCGCTCCCGCCGAGACGCCCGCGTCCTGGGCCGGCTACTTCGACGGCTTCGACCAGGCGGAGGCGGAGGCGGGCCGCGCGCTCGCCGACGCCCTGGTCGCCCGGTTCGCGAAGGTCCCCGACGAACCCGCGTCCGACGTGCACGAGGTGCTGGTGACGCACGCCGGTCAGATCGCCTGGCTGGTGCGGCACGCGCTGGACGCGCCGCCGCCGCGGTGGCTCGGCCTGAACAGCGCCAACACCGGCCTGACGATCATCGAGTACCGCACCGGCCTGCCGCCCACGATGGTCATGTTCAACGACCTGAGCCACCTCCCGTCCGGCCTGCGCTGGACCGGGTTCCCGCAGGACATGTGGCCGTGAGCGGCGGGCCGGGCGCGTCAGGAGGTGACGTCAGGGGATGCCGCGTCAGGAGATGCTGCGTCCCTCCACCGCGTCGAGCACCAGGGGGCTCGGGCCGGGGTCGCCGCGCACGCCGAAGCCGTAGCGGTAACCGGCCCTGACCTCGGGGTCCGACAACGCCGGCAGGTGTTCCAGCGTGGCCGCGGTCACCAGTTCCCAGCCGGAGCCGGTGTCGGCGTACATGGCGGCCCGCTCGCCCACCAGCGACAGCGCGAAGCGGCCGCCGTCGGGGACGGTGACGCCCTGCTTGACGCCGAAGACCGCGATCCCGCCCGGCACCTGCGGGCCGCGCACCTCGAACCCGGCGAACCTGTGGCTGTTGACGTAGAACGCCGCCACGTCCGTGCTGCCGTCCTTGACCAGGCCCGTGTAGACGGTGTCCATGTCGGTGGAGTCGCCCTGGAACCTCCTGATCGTGATCGCCGTGGCGAACGCCGGGTTGCGCGGCGAGACGCCTGACGACATCAGCCCGAACCAGGACGCCGACGGGTGCCCGGCCGACAGCGCGCCGCCCGCGTACGTCACCTGCGGCAGCTCCTTGTCCTCCGGCTGGACCCGGTGGGCCTGGTAGTCGCCGGCCCGGTCGAAGCCGTCGGCCAGCTCCTGGTTGGCGAAGGCGTCGGGGGCGGGCGGCACGTACGCGGCCTGCGGCGGCAGCCGGAACGTCACCCGGTCCGTGTGCCCGAGGTAGGACGCGCACACGACCGGATACTCCTGGTTCGCGGGCGCGTACGCGGTCAGCGTGGTCTCCGTCGTGCGGCTCGCGCCCGTGCGCAGGCCGGTCACCGGCAGCGCGGGCGGATCGACGGCCACGCCGTCGCAGGCGGACAGCGTGACCCGGCCGGCCATCGGCAGCACGTCCCGGTTGGTGACGGTGAAGGTGACCTTGGAGCCGAGCCGGCCGCGCTCGGCGGTGGACGCGCTCACCTCGACGTTGCGCCGGGCGAGGCCGGGCAGCGCCGCCGCGGCCAGGCTCAGCCGGTCGAGGTCGTACGAGCCCGCCCAGTCGGAGCCGGCCGAGCCGCGTACCCACACCTTGACCCGGGAGATCGCGGCGCGCGGGGCCCAGCGGGACAGGTCCAGCGTGAGCCGGTTCCAGCCGAGCTCGGGGTCGACCGTGCCGACGCCCTCCGCGACCGCGCCGCCGCGCCCGTAGACGCGGACCTTGGCGGTGAAGACGTTGCCCGGCTTGAAGCCGTCGTCGGCCTCGGGCGGCACCCGGACCGACACCGACAGCGACGGCGTGCGCGAGGCGTCGAGCGGCTTGCCGAACAGCACGTCGGCGCCCTTGTACGACTTGGCGTACCGCGACCAGCCGGGCAGGTCCCGGTCGAAGCGCACACGCAGCGCGTGCCCGCCGTCCACGGCCACCGGCTCCACGGCGGCGGCGTTGTCCGAGGGCCGCCAGCCGTCGGCGCCGGTCTCGAAGCCGGAGATCACGCGCTCGGCCACCGGCCTGGCGTCGAGCTGCGTGCCCACCGTGGCGGGCGGCTTCCTGACGGCCAGCTCGGCGGGGTCGAAGCCGGGGATGACGTCCTTCCAGTCGGAGATGCCGATGATCTTCTTGGCGAACTCGGTCACCTCCAGCGACCGGTCGGTGTCGATGGCGGCGAACACCTCGTGCAGGGGCTTGCGCTCCCCGGCGTTGGAGGGCGCGCTGTGCTCCTCGTCCCACGTCCACAGGCCGAGCCGCAGGCCGCCCTCCTGCTTGTGGTCGACGTGCCGGTGCAGGATGAAGGAGTCGATGCCGTCGGCGAAAGCGATCTTGTAGTAGGCGTACGCGTAGGCCGCGGCCTGCAGCTCCAGCTCCTTGGCGGAGTAGTCCTGGGAGTTCAGGCCCTGTTCGGAGAGGATCACCCGCCGCCGTTGCCCGTGGTAGGTCAGGTCGTCCTGGGCGAGGTAGCGCGGCAGCAGCTCGATGTTCTTGAACGTGATCCGCAGGGTGTCGAAGCCGTCCGTGGCGGTCTTGTCGTTCCAGAACGCCGGGTTGAACAGGTTCTCCGGGTAGGGGTGGTAGGCGATGTTCCAGTCGAAGTCGCCCTGGCGCTTGGTGAGGGCGTTGAGCCCGTCCACAACGTCGCGGCCCTTGTAGGTGTACTTCGGGTCGTCGTTGGCCGCGCCCGTCCAGAAGTGCGTCAGCGAGGTGTAGACGCGGGCGGCGGCGTCGGCCTTGCGCACGGCCTGCCAGGTCAGCCGCATGGCGCGGGCGTACTGGTCGAGGAAGGCGTCACGGTCCTGGCGGCCCATGTTGTACCAGAACTGCTGGGCGTCGATCTCGTTGCCGACGATCCAGCCCCACGCCCGGCCGTAGCGGCCGTCGGCCTGGCTGTAGCGCTGGGCGAAGAACTCCATCGCGGCGGTGAAGTGCGCCTCGCCCTCGGCCGTCTTGGTGTTGAACGCGTACACCGTGCCCTTGCCCAGCTCGGCGTCGGGGTGGATGAGCGTGCGCGCGGCGGAGTTGGGCGCGCCGCTGTTGTAGACCAGCACGATCATGTTGACCAGCACGCCGTTGTCCGACAGCGGCTTGACCTGGGCGTCGAGCCCGGCGACGGCGCCGCGGTCGAAGTAGTACGTCTTGCCCTGCGAGACGAACTCGATGGTGTTGCCCGGGGCGCCCGGCCCGGCCGTCATGACCGAGTCGAGGGCCAGGTTGATGCCGGCGTGCTGGACGCCGATCTCCTCGGCGTCGTCGGTCATCTGTACCTGTAACCCCTTTTTGCCCGACATTTCGGGATAAGGGGTCTGGTTGGCCGACGGGAAGCTCAGCTTGTCGGCGTAGTGCACCTCTCCCAGCGGGCCGTCCGCGCCCACCGCGAGGAACTTGTCGTAGAGCCGGTCCTGGTCACCGTCCATCCGGGGCACCTCGACGCGGAACGGGCCCGCCTCGACGGACGCGACCGGCTGCTCCCCCGCGGGCGAGTCCTGCCAGGTGTCCAGCGCGTACAGCTCGGCCGGGCCGGGGGCGAGGCCGGTGACGGTGATCGTGTCCCCGCCGACCTCGACGCCGCTCACCCCGCCGGCCGCCGCCGCGCGCGCGGGCAGCGCCTGCGCCGGGAGGGCCAGCATCGGGACGGCCAGCGCCAGGGCGATCAACAACCGCATGTCATCTCCTCCTACTTCGCCCAGTCCTCGTCGCCCCAGGCGTTCTTCTTGATCCCGGCCTCGATGCCGCGCTTCCACCACTTGTCCAGGTCGGCCAGCTCCTCCTCCAGGGAGCGCCGGCCGAGCAGATAGCCGTCGAAGACGTCGCGGAAGGAGGTGCCCTCCGGGCCGCCCGGCAGAGCCACCACCCGGAACGGCTTGCCCCACTCGCCCTCCAGCAGCCCGGCGGTCTCGGCCGACGGCTCGACGCCCTCGACGGCGGGCAGGCCGCCGGTCGCGTCCAGCCAGGGCTTTATCGCCGGCGAGCTCATGTACTGCAGGAACTTGACCGCCGCCGCGTACTTCTCGCCCTTGACGGTGGAGGGGATCATGTAGCTGGTGCCGCCGATCGAGGCGCCGTAACGGGCCGGGGCCTCCGACGACAGCGGCGTGCTGGCCTTGGTGATGGTCGGGAACGGCATCGTGCCGAGCGCGAACTTGGCGTCCGCCTTCAGCGCCTCGACGGCGAAGTCGGTGCCCCACGACATGGCGGCCTTGCCCGAGACGAAGTCGCGGTAGCCCACGGTCGCGCCGCCGTCGGCGACGCCCGTCCAGTTGGGCGTGCCGCAGTCGAAGAACTCCTTGTAGATCTTCAGGGACTCGGCGACCTCGGGCGTCCTGGTGGTGAGCGTGCCTTCCTTGATGACCCTGCTCATCGACTTCTCGGTCACGGTCGGCGCCTTGCCCGGCTTGCCGGTGGCGTCGAAGAGGTTCCAGTCGTCGTGGTACTTGTCGATGAGCTGGGTGCTGACCGCCTCCCACGTCCAGCCGGCGGCCAGGCCGCCCTTGTCGAGGGCGACGGGGTCGAAGCCGGCCGCCTTGAGCTTCCCGCAGGCGCTCCTGAACTCCTCCCAGGTGGCGGGGGGCTGGTCGACGCCCGCCTTGGCGAAGGCGTCCTTGTTGTAGAACAGGCCGATGGCGACCAGGTTGAAGGGGACGTACTCCAGCTTGCCGCTCTCCTTGCTCAGTGCCTTGGAGACGGCGGGGCCGTAGTACTCCTTCCTGAACACGTCGATCCAGCGCTGGTTGCCCGGCACGTACGGGTTGGGCTTCTGCAGCTCGGCGTCGAGCGCGTGCACCTCGTGGGCCTTGTGCGGCGGCTGGTTGAAGACCAGTTCGGGCGCGGTGCCGGCGGCGAGCTGGGTGGTGATCGTCTGCATGAAGCCGTCGAGGGGCAGCACCTGCGTCCTGACCTCGATGCCGGGCTCGCGCTTCTCGAAGGCGTCGACCAGCGCCTCCCAGGCCGGTCCGAAGCTGCTGCCGCTGGCGTTCCACTGGTTGGGGCCGGCCAGCGTGATCGTCACCTTGCCGCCGCCGTCCTGGGCGGACGTGCCGCCGGTGCCGAGCAGGCCGCAGCCTGTCAGCGAGAGCAGCGCGGCCAGCGCCGCGAGCCCGCTCTTGGGGGGTGTTCTCATCGGGGTACGGGTCCTTTCCTATTGATACGTTTCAATCGCGAGCGCCGGCTCACTTGCCGGACACGATGCCGCCCTGGATGCCCGCCAGGAACCACTTGGACAGGAACGTGAACAGCACCACCAGCGGCAGGCTGGCCAGCACGTAGCCGGCGAACAGCGGGCCCCACTGCTGCGCGTTCTGGTTGGCGAAGAAGGCCAGCCCCGCGGGGATCGTCCGGTAGGCGTCGGTCTGCACGGTGAGCAGCGGCCAGAAGTAGTCGTTCCACACGCCGAGCACCGTCATCAGCGCGACCGTGCCGATGACCGGCCGGGCCAGCGGCAGCATGAAGGCCAGGAACAGCCGGACGCCGCCCGCCCCGTCCACCCGCGCCGCCTCGAAGATCTCCTCGGGGATCTGCGCCATGTACGTGCGCATGACGACGATCCCGAAGACCGTGTTCGCGGTGACGTGCGGGATGATCAGCACCAGCCGGCTGTCCAGGATGCCGAGGTCGCGCATCAGCACGAACAGCGGGATCAGGCTGGTGATCGAGGGCACCATGAGCAGCGCCGCGACCAGCCCGAACAGCGCGTTGCGCCCGGGGAAGCGGTAGCGGGCGAACACGAACGCCGCCGCCGGGGCCAGCAGCATCGTGCCGGCGATGGCCAGCGCCGCCACCACGAACGAGGTGAACAGGTACGGGCTGACCTGCTCCCAGGCCGCCGCGTAGTTGTCCAGGTGCACCGGCCAGGCCGGCGACCAGTAGCTGCCGAAGAACTGCTCGTTGTCCTTGACCGAGGCGGCCAGCATGAACAGGTACGGGAACAGCCCGGCGAAGGCCAGCACCGCCAGCACGCCGCCGGCCACCAGGTCGGTCCTGCGGGTCCGGCTCACGATCCCGACCTCCTGCCGAGCGCCAGCGCGCCCAGGCTCACGCCGAGCGTCAGGGCGAACAGCACGGTGCCGAGCGCGGCCGCGTACCCCCAGCTGGTGTCCACGAAGGCGGCGTCGAGCATGCGCAGCACCGGCACCTGCGTGGCGTTGTCGGGGCCGCCCTTGGTCATGATGTGGGCCTGCATGCCGTACTGGAGCACCGAGATCACCGCCAGCACCAGCAGCAGCTTGACGTCGCGGAACATCATCGGCAGGTCGATGCTCCAGAAGCGGCGCAGCCGGCCGGCGCCGTCCACCTCGGCGGCCTGGTAGATCTCGGCCGGCACGTTCTGCAGCGCCGACAGGAAGACCAGGAACGGCAGACTGGCCACCCACGGGAAGCCGATCGTCATCAGCGCGGCCAGCGCCGTGGCGGGGTCGCCGATCCAGTTGCCCGCCAGCCCGTCCAGGCCGAGCGCGCGCAGCAGGCTGTTGACGACGCCGTCGCGCGGGTCGTACATGAACTGCCACAGCAGCACGTTGACCACGGCCGGGAAGGCCAGCGGCAGGATGAGCAGGGTGCGGAAGACGAACCGCAGCCGCTCGCCGGACAGCGACATCACCAGTTCGGCGGCCAGCAACGGGAACACCCACATGAGGGTGACGGCCCAGACGAAGATGATCCCGGCGTTGCGGAAGGAGGCCCACCACAGGTCGTCGCCGAGCATCGTGAGGTAGTTGTCCAGGCCGACGAACGGCGAGCCGAAGCCCGGCCGCCACTCGTACAGCGAGTGCAGCATGCCGTTGAGCGCCGGGTAGTAGGCGAACGCCGCGAGCAGGGCGAAGGTGGGCAGGAGGACGAGGTAGACGCCCCACGGGATCCGGCGGCGCGCTTTGGTGCTGGTCACGATCGTCAATGCCTCTCAGCGGGGGTGCGGAACGCGTACGAGCCCGAGCCGACCCGGTAGACCGCGGCCCCGCCGTCGAGGCGGTCGAAGGTCACGCCCTCCGCCTCGGCCGCCGGCCGGCCGCCCTCGGTCACCCGGTCCGGCGGCGCGGGCACGTGCACCTCGGCGCGGGTGTTGGGCGGCACGACGACGTCCAGGGCGAGGCCGCCGTCCGTCAGCCGCCAGGAGATCTCCACCTGGCCGTGCCGGGTGCGGTGGGCGGTCCGCGCCCAGCCGATCCCGCCGCCGGGACGGGGGCGCACGACGATGTCGGCGTAGCCGGGCGAGCCGGGGGCCAGGCCGCCGACCGTCCGGTACATCCAGTCGCCGACGGCGCCGTAGGCGTAGTGGTTGAAGGAGTTCATGCCGGGGTCCTGCAGCCCGCGGTGGTGGCTCCAGGAGTCCCAGCGCTCCCACATGGTCGTCGCGTCGCCGTGCACGACAGGGTAGAGCCAGGACGGGAAGGTGTCCTGCGTCAGCAGCCGGTAGGCCACGTCCAGCCGTCCGGTCGAGGTGAGCGCGTCCAGCAGGTACGGCGTGCCGAGGAACCCGGTCGACAGGTGGCCGCCGCGCGCCTCGACGTCACCGGCCAGCCGGGCCGCGGCCCTGGGCAGCTCGTGCTCCTCCAGCAGCCCGGCGGTGACGGCCAGCACGTACGCGGTCTGCGTGCCGCTCGCCACCACGCCGGGGCCCTCGACGAAGGCCGCGCGGAAGGCCCGGCGCACCCGTTCGTACAGCTCCAGGCAGGAGCGCCGGTCGGCGTCGCGGCCGAGCGCGGCGGCGAGCCCGGCCAGCTGCCGGGCCGACAGCGCGAAGACCGCCGTGCCGACGAGCCGTTTGGGGGTGTCGGCGCCGATCGACAGCCAGTCGCCGAACCCCTCGTCGGGGAAGATCCCGTTCTCGGAGCGCCGGTCCAGGTAGGCCAGCCAGCGCAGCATCGGCTCGAAGCAGGCGGCGACCACGCGGGCGTCGCCGCGCAGCCGGTGCAGCGCCCACGGCAGCATGATCAGCGCGTCGCCCCAGCCGGGCGAGCCGGCCTCCTTGGGGTTGGGCGACAGGCCGCGGCCCGACAGCACGTCGGGCACCACGTGCGTGACCGCGCCGTCGTCGCCCTGGGCGTCGACCACGTCGGTCAGCCAGCTCCGCAGGAAGGCGGCGGCGTCGTAGTTGAACAGGGCGGTCGGGGCGAAGGCCCAGATGTCGCCGGTCCAGCCGAGCCGCTCGTCCCGCTGCGGGCAGTCGGTGGGGACGGCCAGGAAGTTGCCGCGCTGCCCCCACACGATGTTGCGCTGCAACCGGTCGAGCCGCTCGTCGGAGCAGGTGAACTCGCCGGCCGGCTCCATCGCGGCGTGGGCCACCCTGGCCGTGATCGACTCGGGGGCCGCGCGCAGGCCGGACACCTCGGCGTACCGGAAGCCGTGGAAGGTGAACCTCGGCTCGAACGTCTCGGCCTGCTCGCCGCGGGGCAGGAACTCGTCCGTGGCGCGGGCCGAGCGCAGGTTGGCCAGGTGCAGCCCGCCCTCGTGGTCGAGCACCTCGGCGTGCCGCAGCACCACCGGGCGGTCGCGGCCGGCGCGGCCGGTGAGCCGGACCCAGCCGACCAGGTTCTGGCCGAAGTCGGCGATCCACACGCCGGGCCGCTGCTCCCACACCCGCACCGGCTCCACCTCCTCGTGCACCCGGATCGGCGGCGCGACGGAGGCGGTCACCCGGCCGGCCGGCGGGCTCACCGGCACCGCGGGCGCCCAGCCGGAGTCGTCGAACCCGGCGGCCGTCCAGCCGAGCGGCTCGGCCGCCAGGTCCTGCCGCTCGCCGTTCTGCAGGTCGGCGTAGCGGATCGCGCCGGAGCCGGCGCGCCAGTCGGAGTCGGTGCTCAGCCGGGTGCGGGTGCCGTCCTCGTGCAGGATCTCCAGCTCGGCGCGGAAGGCCAGGCGGCGGCCGTACTGGAAGGAGCCGAACCAGCTGATGTTGCCGGCGTACCAGCCGTCGGCGAGGACCGCGCCGATCGTGTTGCGTCCCTCCGACACCAGCGCCGTCACGTCGTAGGTCTGGTACGTGACGCGGTGGCGGTAGTCGGTCCAGCCGGGGGCCAGGTGGTCGGCGCCGACCCGGGCGCCGTTGAGGTGGATCTCGTAGACGCCGAGCGCGGTGGCGTACAGCCTGGCCCGGCGCACCGGCGACGGCACGCCGAACTCGCGCCGCAGGTACGGGCTCGGCCGGTCGCCGACCGGTTCACGGCCCAGCGGCGGGTCGCCGTGCAGCCCGACCTCCTCGGCCAGCCGCCAGCCGGAGTCGTCGAAGCCGGGCTGCTCGAAGCCCTCGCCCGGCCGGTCCTCGGCCCGCCACCGGCCGCCGGAGGTGACGGTCACCGTGCTCTCGCCCGCCACCGGGACGAGCTGCGGCAGCGCGGGCCGCCCCTCGACCACGACCTCCAGCCGCACGCACAGCCCCGGCCCGGCGGCCCTGATCGCGAGCACGTTCTCGCCCGAGGCCACCAGGTCGCCGGCGTCGGCCACGAAGGCGCCCGCCCGCCGCTCCCCCGCGACCCGCACCCCGTTGACGTACGCCTCGACCGACTCGGCCGGCCCGGCTGCCTGGACCGCCTGGACCGACCCGGCCGGCCCGGCCGTCTCGGTCCGGCCGCCGTCGCCGATCACCAGCCACGCCGACAGCGGCCTGGCCCCGCCCGGCACCGAGAACCGCGTCCGGAACGCCCCGGTCGGCGCCCCGGACGGGCCGAGCGGGCCGGCGACCCAGATGCGCGGCACGTTCTCCAGCGACGGCAGCCGCTCGGAGCCGGGCACCATGGGGGTGCCGATCCAGCCCGCCATCCAGCCGCCGGCCTCGCCGAGCCCTGTCTCGAACCAGTGGGCGGGGCTCCAGCCGGACCATTCGCCGTGCTCGTCGGCCACCTTGACCCGCCACTGGTAGCGCGTCCTCGGCCGCAGCGCGGCGCCGCCGTACGGGACGTCGAAGGTCGCGGCCGAGTTCACCACGCCGCTGTCCCAGACGGATTCGGCCTCCTCGTCGGCCGGATCGCCCTCCCGGGCCACGACCAGCCGGTACGCGCTCTGCGCCCGTCCACGCCCGGCCCCGGTGATCCGCCAGGAGAACTCCGGCGTGTCCACGTCGAGGCCGAGTGGTTCGGCCAGTCCTTCGACGCGCAGGTCGGTCACGGCGAGATGCGACAAGGGTACTCCTGGCTAGTTGAAACATTTCAAGCAATGCGCACCGTAGGCACCGTGAGGTACATCCGTCAATGCCCCCGGTTCCAGATGTGCAGCGCGGGTTCGTTTGGCTGAAACATTTCAACCAGTAGACTGGCCCTCTCTGCCAGGTGACCAGAAGGGCTGTCCACCGGTGACCGACATCCACAAGCCGGCCGAGCGCCGCCGGCTCAGCATGGTCGACGTCGCGGCCCATGCCGGCGTGTCCGTGGGAACGGTCTCCAACGTGCTCAACCGGCCCGAGCTGGTGGCCGAGCGCACGTTGCGCCGGGTGCGCGCCTCCATCAAGACGCTCGGCTTCGTGCCCAGCGCGCCGGCCCGGCAGCTGCGCGGCGGCTCCGGCCGCTCCGTCGGCGTGATGGTACGCGACATCGGCAACCCGTTCTTCAGCGAGGTGCTGCCGGGCATCGAGACCCGGCTGTCGCAGGAGCAGCTGCTCCTGGTGCTGTGCAGCTCCGGCGACTCGGTCGAGAAGGAGGCCCACTACCTGCAGATCCTGGAGCAGCACCGGGTGCCCGGCATCCTCATCACGCCCGCCGGGCCCGACATCTCCCACCTGGTGGAGCTGCGCCGGCGCGGCATCGGCATGGTGCTGCTCGACCGGCCGGGCGCCGACGCCCAGCTCTGCGCGGTGGCGGTGGACAACGTCCGGGGCGGCGAGCTGGCCGGCGCCCACCTGCTCGCGCTCGGCCACCGGCGCATCGCCTTCCTCAACGGGCCGCCGATCGTGCGCCAGTGCGCCGATCGGCGCGAGGGGCTGGCCAGGGCGGTGCGGGCCGCCGGGCTCGACCCCGACGAGGTGATCACCGAGGTCACGCTGCCCGCGCTGACGCCGCGCGAGGGCGAGGCGGCGCTGGAGCGGCTGCCCGCGCGCAAGGGGCCGACGGCGCTGTTCTGCGTCAACGACACGGTGGCGCTGGGCGCGCTGCGCGGGCTGGAGCGGCGCGGGGTGCGCGTCCCGCACGACATGGCGGTGCTGGGCTACGACGACGTCGAGTTCGCCGAGCTGCTGTCGCCGTCGCTGACCTCGGTCCGCCAGCCCAAGCACCAGCTCGGCCAGGCGGCCGCGGAGCTGCTGCTCACCGACGCCCGGGGCGACGCCAACCACTGGCACCAGGAGATCGTCTTCCAGCCGGAGCTCATGGTCAGGGCGTCGACCGTTCCTCAGTGACGTTTCAAGTCGGTCCGCCGCAGCGAATCGGGTCTTGCCTGGCCGCCTTCGGGGCCTCATTGTTGAGACGTTTAAATCCAGGAGGTCCCATGGGTTGGGTTGCCCGCATCGCCGCCGTCCTCTTACTTCTCCTTCCGGCCGCTCCGGCCGCCGCCGTCACCACCGCCGCCGCTCTGCCGTACCCGGTCAGGTCCGACTACCGCATCAAGGGCCTGCAACCGGACTTCTGGCCCGACAAGAACGAGATCGCCGGCAACAACGCCGGCGGCGTCGCCATGAACCTCATCTGGGCCGACTGGGAGCCCAGCGTGAAGGCGCCGCCGTGCGCGGCGGGCGCGCAGGAGTTCGGCGGCCGCTGCTTCACCGTCGGCTCGGCCGTCGACGCCGCCATCAGGGACTGGACCGCCCGCGGTCTCGTCGTCACCGCCGTCGTCTACGGCACTCCGGGCTGGGCCCGCGGGGCCCGTCCCTGCACGCCCGCCGCCCCCGGGTTCGAGAAGTTCTGCGTCCCGAACGACCCGGCCGACTACGGCCGCTTCGCCGGCATGCTGGCCCAGCGCTACGACGGGCAGCACGGCAACGGCCGCATCGCGGACTTCGTCGTCATGAACGAGGTCAACAGCAACACCTGGTTCGACATCGGCTGCGGCCAGGGCACGGCCTGCGGCACGACCGCCTGGCTGGACGCGATCGCCGCGAACTACAACGCCGCCTACGACGCCGTCATGGCCCAGCAGCCCACCGCGAAGGTGCTCACCTCGCTCGACCACCACTTCGGCACCGCCTACGACCAGCCGGCCGCCTCCGAGGCGATGTTGTCGGGCATGACCGTGCTCAAGGGCCTGGCGGCGCGGGCCGGCAACCGGGCCTGGCGGGTCGCCTACCACCCCTACCCGCCGAACCTGCTGGCGCCGCAGTTCTCCGCCGACGACTTCCCGAAGGTCACCTACGGCAACATCGGCGTGCTGGTCGGCTGGCTGCGCCAGCAGTTCCCGAACACGCCGTCGGCCTGGCAGGTGCAGCTCACCGAGAGCGGCGTGAACTCGTTGTCGCCCTCGTCGGAGGCCGCGCAGGCGTCGCAGTTGTGCAACTCCTTCCGCAACGTCCTCGGCACGCCGGGCATCGAGAGCTACGTCTGGCACCGCATGAGCGACCATCCGGACGAGACGGCGGCCGGCCTCGGCGTGGGGCTGCGCCGTACCGACGGCTCGGCCAAGCCGGCCTGGGCCACGTGGGCGCTGGCCAACCGGAACGACCTGTCGCCCCCGCAGTTGTCGTGCGGCTTCGAGCTGCTGCCCCACACCCAGCTGCGCCGCGGCTACCAGTCGAGCAAGGGGCACGTGGCCAGCTCCCGGCTGCTGCCGCCCGGCTTCACCCAGGAACGCGTGTGGAAGCTGCTGCGCGACCAGGCGGCCGGCACCGTGCCCCTGTACGAGTGCAAGGTCGGCGCGCACACCATGCTCACCCGCGACCCCGGCTGCGAGGGGCAGTTCCCGATGGGCCCGGTCGGGCACGTCTACACCAGCCAGGTGCCCGGATCGGTGGCGCTGCACCGGTGCCGGGCCGCGAGCGGCGACCACCTGGTCACGGACCAGGCGGGCTGCGAGGGCCTGATCCACGAGCAGGTCCTCGGCTACGCGCTGCCCTGACCCCGTCCCGGACCGGTGGCCGTCCAAGTGACGGCCACCGGCCCGGCGGCTGCCGGCGGCCGTCCGCGTGGGAGCCACCGGCCCGGCGGCTAACGGGCCCGCTTCGCCGGCGTCCTGGCCGCGGCGCGGACCAGGGTGAAGTCGTCGACGTCGAAGTTCGCGCCGGTGAACACCAGGTACAGCCGGGCCGCGCCGGAGGGCACGCCGGTCAGCGCCGTGGAGACGTCGGCGTAGGACTCCCAGCCGCCGGTGCCCGGCACGGTGACGGCGCCGAGCACCGGCCCGGCCGGCGAGCCGGTGCGGATCTCGAAGCCGCCCGACGGCCCCGGCGAGGCCACCCGCGCCCGGAACGCGGTGACCCCGGTGAGATCCACGTCGTAGGCCGCCCAGTCGCCCGGGTTGACGTAGCCGAGCACGGTGCCGCCGTGCGCGGGCGCGTGCGAGTAGGTGGCCACGCCCGACGCCTGCGCCCAGGTCTCGGCCTGGACGACGGAGTCCCCGGCAGGCGGGCCGAGCTCCTTGATCCGGATGTTGCGGAAGGACGCCTGGTCGGCGTCGCTGTGGTTCTGGATGCCGATGTGCCCGTTCTTCAGCGAGCGGGCCGGGTCGGTGTTGGTGAAGTCGTTGATCTTGGCGCCGTTGAGGAACACCTGGAGGCGTTCGCCCTCGACCCGGATCTCGTAGGTGTTCCACTCCCCCGGCGGGTTCAGCGCGGCGTCGCGGGCGGCGATGTCGGCGGCCTTGAAGCCGTAGACCGAGCCGGTGGTCCGGTCCGGCGCGTCGGTGGCGTCGATCTGGATCTCGTAGCCGTTGTTCACCGCCGAGGACGGGTCGGTCGAGGGCGGGAAGCCGACGAAGACGCCGGAGTTGTCGTCGCCGGCCAGCTTCCAGTCCAGCTTGAGCGAGTAGGAGGTGGTGTACTCCTTGGCCTTGTACCAGAGCAGGCCCATGCCGCCCTGCGAGGTCAGCGTGCCGCCGGCGTTGGCGAACCCGCCCGGCCCGGCCTGCTCCCAGCCGGTGGTCGAGCCGTTGTAGAGGGTGGTGTAGCCGGTCTCGGGACGGCAGTCGGCCTTGGCCTGGCCGGTGGCGTAGGCCAGGCCGCCGCGCAGGTGCTGCCGGAAGGCGGGCTCGGCGAAGGACTCCGCGGTGTGCCCGCCGCCGGTGTAGAAGGAACGCCCCCCGTCGTACGGCTTGCACCAGGCGATCGGGTGGTCGGCGCCCATCGTGCCGCCCGAGTACGTCGACTCGTCCAGGGTGGCCAGCACGTGGGCGCCGGTCCTGGCGTTGGTCCGGTAGTCGTACCACTCGTCCGTCCGCGGCCAGGTGGCGTCGAGGTGGGCGGTCGCCGGGTGGGCGCGGTCCTCGACCTTGACCGTCGCCTTCTGCACCGCGGGGTGGGCGGCGAACCAGGCGCCGACGAGACCGCCGTACCAGGGCCAGTCGTACTCGGTGTCGGCGGCCGCGTGGACGCCGGCGTAGCCGCCGCCCGCCTTGACGTACGCCTCGAACGCGGCCTGCTGCGCGGCGTCGAGCACGTCACCGGTGGTGTTGAGGAAGACCACCGCCTTGTAGGCGGCCAGGTTCGCCGAGGTGAACGCGGCCGGGTCCTCGGTGGCGGTCACGCCGAACCCGAGATCCCTGATCGCCTGGACGCCCGCCGCGATCGAGTCGTGCCGGAACCCCGCCGTCCGGGAGAAGACCAGGACGGCGGGGCCGCCGGCGGCCGGGGTCGCGGTGGTGAACCTCTGGGGCGTGCCGCCGTTGCACGTCCTGATGACGAGCTGGGCCGGGTCGGTGGCGTCGAGGCACTTGCCGAGCGCCTTGAGCGCGCCGCCCTCGGCGGTCCACTTCTGCGCGCCCGTGCCGTTGCAGGTCCAGATCTGCACCTTGGTGCCGTCGGCGCTGCTCGCCCCGGCCACGTCGAGGCACTTGCCGAGCGCCTTGACGGTCTGGCCGTCGATGGCCCAGTTCTGGGCGTTCGTACCGTTGCAGGAGTAGAGCTGCACCTTGGTGCCGTCGGCGGTGCCGGCGCCCGCGACGTCCACGCACCTGCCGTCGGCGGCGCGGATCGTGCCGATCGCCGTCGCCTCCTTGGCCAGGGTGAAGTCGTCGAGGTCGAACAGCGCCCCGGCGCCCCCGGTGAAGACCAGGTAGAGCGTGGTGGACGCGGCGGTCGCGCCGGTCAGCGGGGCCTGCACGTCGGTGAAGGTCTCCCAGCCGCCCGTCACCGGGACGGCGGCCTTGCCGAGCAGCGGCCCGGTGGGCGAGCCCGCGCGCACCTCGATGGAGCCGCCGACGCCGCCCGAGGAGACCCGCGCCCGGAACGTCCTGGCGTCGTCGAGCCGGTAGGGGGTGAAGGCGATCCAGTCGCCGTTGTGCACGTCGCCGACCGTCCTGCCGCCGTGCGCGGCCGCCTTGGAGATCTGCGAGACGCCGGACATCGTCGCGTAGTGCTCGGCCTGGCGGTGGCGGGGCTGCAGGACGTGCTGGGTGTGGGTGGTCAGGCCGCCCTTGTCGGTGTACTCGGCGTCGAAGACGGCGAAGATGTTGGCCGCGTCGTCGTGCTCGCCGTCGGCCGGGATCGTCAGCTCGCCCGCGCAGCCGTTCTTCGAGGTGATCTGGTGGCCGTGGCTGTCGTGGCCGAGCACGTACGTCATCCTCACCTTGGCGCAGTCGATCTGCGTGTCCTCGGGGTCGGTCACCCCGATCGTGAAGGGCACGGTGTCGCCCCAGGTGAACAGCGTCCCGGGGGCGGGCGTGCCGATGCTCACGGCGGGGGCGGTGTTGCCGGCCGTGATGACCACGCCGGCGGTGCCGGCGTTGCCCTGGGGGTCGCGCACGGTGAGCGTGGCGGTGAACTCCCCCTCGGTGGTGTAGGTCTTGGTGGGGTTCGGGGCGGTGGAGGTGGTGCCGTCGCCGAAGTCCCAGGCGTAGGTGAGCGCGCCGCCCTCGGGGTCGGCGGAGCCGGCGCTGGAGAAGGCCACGGTGAGCGGGAGTTTCCCGGACGTCCTGTCGGCCTTGGCGACCGCGACCGGCGAGCGGTTGCGGTCCTTGATGTACTCGACGCGGTAGAGGGCGGAGTTGGCGTCGCCGCCGAAGTAGCCGGAGCCGTAGTCGAGGACGTAGAGCGCGCCGTCGGGCCCGAAGGCCAGGTCCATGACCTGCGTGCCGGTCCAGGGGAAGGCGGCGATCTCGCCGCGCGTGCCGTCGGCGGCCACGTCGATCGCCTTGATCCACTTGCGGCCGAACTCGCCGGCGAAGAAGTGCCCGTCGAGGTCCTGGGGGAACTTGACGGCGGAGTTCAGGGCGGCGTCGTAGCGGTAGATCGGGCCGCCCATCGGCGACTCCGAGCCGCTGCCGAACTCGGGCGGCGAGCCGGCGTCGCCGCCGTACCTGATCCAGGCGGGCTTGGCGGGCGGGAGCTTGGCCAGGCCGGTGTTGCGCGGCGAGTCGTTGGCCGGGCCGCCCGCGGCGCAGTCGTACTTCTGGCCGGAGGGGCCCGAGGGGAAGGTGTAGTCGTTGTAGGTCTCGGCCAGAGTGTTGGTGCCGGTGCAGTACGGCCAGCCGTAGTTGCCGGGGCCGGTGACGCGGTCGAACTCGACCTGCCCGGCGGGCCCGCGGTTGGGGTCGGTGCTGCCGGCGTCGGGGCCGTAGTCGCCGACGTAGACCACGCCGGTGGCCTTGTCCACGGTCATCCTGAACGGGTTGCGGAAGCCCATGGCGTAGATCTCGGGCCTGGTCCGCGCGGTGCCCGGCGGGAAGAGGTTGCCCGCGGGGATCGTGTACGTGCCGTCCGCGGGGTTCACCTTGATGCGCAGGATCTTGCCGCGCAGGTCGTTGGTGTTCCCGGCGCTGCGCTGGGCGTCGTAGACGGGGTTGCGGTCGGGGCGCTCGTCGATGGGGGCGTAGCCGGCCGAGTCGAAGGGGTTGGAGTCGTCGCCGGTGGACAGGTAGAGGTTGCCCTGGGCGTCGAAGTCCATGTCGCCGCCGACGTGGCAGCACATGCCGCGGTCGGCGGCCACGTCGAGCACGGTCCGCTGGGAGGCCAGGTCGAGCGTCCAGTCGGGCTTGAGGGTGAACCGGGCCAGGCGGTTGACGCCCTGCCAGGCCGACCAGTCGGCGCCGGTGGCGGGCGCGTCGCCGGCCGGCGTGCTCAGGCGGGGGGCGTAGTAGAGGTAGACGGTCCGGTTGGCGGCGAAGCCGGGGTCCACGGCGACGCCCTGGAGGCCCTCCTCGTCGTGGGTGTAGACGGGCAACGCGCCGACCACGGTGGTCAGTCCCTGGGCGTCGGTGCGGCGCAGCGTCCCGTCGCGCGCGGTGTGCAGCACCGACAGGTCGGGCAGCACGGCCATGGTCATCGGCTCGCCCATCTCGGCGACGCCCTTGGCCAGCTCGACGCGCTGGTAGTCGGCGGGGTCGACGGCGGCGTGGGCGCGGGCGGGCGGGGCGGCCACGGGGAGCACGACCGCGCTCGACATGGCCAGGAGGACGGCGCTGACCCGCGCCGTCCATCGGGAGGCACGGGTGGGCCTGCTGGAAGGCATCGCGGAGGTTCCCTTTCCGTGGGGGGTGGACCGGGAAGGAGGGTTCCATTGGCGGACGATCGAAGAACCTTCGTAGATCGCGACAGTAGATCCGACTTTTGATGATTGTCAACGAAAGTCTGTTAAGTCCTAGACGAAACGGTTTCGGCCCGTGGCCGGAACGACGAAGCACCCCGCCTGCGCGGGCAGGCGGGGTGCTTCGCGGACGAGCTCAGCCGGCCAGGGCGCTGTCGACCGCCTCCGGAGCCAGGACGTGCTCCAGCACCATGACGGCCGCCCCGATGACGCCCGCCCGGTCGCCCAGCTCGCTGACCTGGATGCGCAGGTGCTGGGTGGCCAGCGGCAGCGAGCGCTTGTAGATGGCCTCGCGCACCCCCGCGAGCAGGTGTTCGCCGGCGTCGGCCAGGTCGCCGCCGATCACGATCGCGGCCGGGTTGAAGAAGTTGACGATCGTGGCCAGCACGTCGCCGATCTCGCGCCCGGCCTGGCGGACGAGCTGGGCGGCGTCGCGGTTGCCGGCGCGCAGCAGCGCGACGACGTCCCGGCCGCCCGCGGCGGGCACGCCGGTCGCCGAGATGCGGGCGGCCAGCGCGGCCCCGCCGGCCAGGGCCTCCAGGCAGCCCACGTTGCCGCAGTGGCACAGCACGCCGTCGTCGGCGGTGGCGACCCGGATGTGGCCGATGTCGCCGGCCGCGCCCTGCGCGCCCCGGTGGAGGCGGCCGTCGGAGATCACGCCGCAGCCGATGCCGGTGCCGATCTTGACGAAGACGAGCTGGCCGGTCGCCTGCCGCCCGGCGCGCTGCTCGCCGAGCGCCATGATGTTGACGTCGTTGTCCACGAAGACCGGCACGCCCAGCCGCTCCCCCAGCCACTCGGGCACCGGGAAACGGTCCCAGCCCGGCATGAGGGGCGGGTTGACCGGGCGCCCCGTCGGGTACTCGACCGGGCCCGGCAGGCCGATGCCCGCCCCGCACACGTCGGCCAGGTCGCGCCCGCTCTCGTCGAGCAGGTCGGCGAACGTGCGCGCGAGCCGCCCGAGCGTCGCCTCGGGGCCCTCGTCGATCGGCGCGTCGGCGGTGCGCTCGGCCAGCACCGTGCCGCCGAGGTCGGTGATCGCCACCCGCTCGTGCGTGACGCCCAGGTCGGCGGCCAGGACGAGCCGGGCGGTGCGGTTGAAGGCGAACATGGCCGCGGGCCGCCCGCCCGAGGAGATGGCCTCGTCGGCGGGCAGCACCCAGCGGTGGCGGAGCAGCGCGTCGAGGCGCAGGGACACGGTGGACCGGGCCAGGCCGGTGAGCTGGACCAGCTCGGTCCGGGTGCGCGGCGGCCCGTCCCGCAGCAGGGAGAGCAGCGCGCCGGCCCCCGCCGTCGCGCCGTTGAGCGTGTCCAGAGTCAACACCAGCCTCTCCGCCGATGACGGCAGCCACTTCAGAGGAGCCCAAGTCTATCTTCGCCGAATGGCGCACGACTTATGGCTGAGCATCGACATAAGCCCGCCGATCCCGCGGACGATCACGTCGCCAGCGGGAGCCTCAGGACGAAGCGGGCGCCACCCGGGTGGTCGGCCACGAACAGATCGCCTCCGTAGGCGTGGGCGATCTCGCGGGCGATCGGCAGGCCGAAGCCGGAGCCGCCCGCGTCCAGCGAGCGCGCCTGCTCCTGCCGGTACAGCCGGTGGAAGATGCGCTCCCGCTCCTCGGGCGGGATGCCGGGCCCGTCGTCGATGACCTCCAGGACGGCGTACGGCGGCGCGGCGGCGACCACGAACTCGATCCTGCTGGTGGTGTGGCGTTCGGCGTTGGCCACCAGGTTGGACAGCAGCCGGGCCAGCCGGACCCGCGAGGCCCGGACCACCACGTCCTGCTCCAGCCGGGTGTGGACGGACGCGCTCGGCGGATGCGCGTCCAGCTCCTCCACCACCAGGCGGGCCAGGTCGACGAGGTCGGCGCCGGGCGGCGGGGCGGTGTAGAGGCGGGCCAGGGCGAGCAGGTCGCCGACGATGTCGTTGAGCCGCTCGGCGTCCCGGTGCAGGCTGCGCAGGGTCCGGCGGAGGTCGGCGCCGGGGTCGGACAGGGCCTCCTCCAGCTCGGTCAGCAGGCCGGTGATCGGGTTGCGCAGGTCGTGGGCGGCGTCGAAGACGAACCGCTGCTGGTGCTCGATCGTCTCGTGCAGCATGGAGACCTTCTGCTGCTCCTGGCGGTAGGCCTGGTGCAGCAGCGCGTCGGGCTTCAGGGGGCCGGAGGCGCGGCCGTCGGGGCGGGCGGCGGGCCGGGGTTCGAGCGACCCGGTGACGTCCCCGAAGACGACGACGATCTCCGTCACCTCGCCCGACGGGCCGAGCACCGGGGCGTTCGCCAGCCGCCAGTGGCGCCGGCCGGGCGGATCCCAGTCGTCGCGCAGCAGCGGCACGACGTCGCCGGCGGCGGTGGCGGCCACCCGCTCCAGCGAGGCGCCCACCTTCGCCGCCCCCGACCCGCTCAGGCCGCCCAGCACGGGGGCCGCGCCGAGCAGGGCGCGGCCGACGACCTCCGCCCGGTCCTGGCCGGTCATCCGCAGGTAGGCGTCGTTGACGGCGAGCACGACCTGACTCCGGGTGAGCAGCATGCAGGGACACGGCAGCGCCTCGAACGCCGCCTGGTATCCGACCGTCGCTCCCATCACCGGGTCCCCCTCGGGCGTCACATACCCCCATAAGGCCACTGACATGCGGAAATGCCGCAGCCGTGTCATTCTCATTCTCGATAGTGATAACGTGTGAAACGTGACGACCTCGACAGAGCGCTGGGCCGAGCTGGCGCTGCATCCCGTGCGCATCCGCATCCTGCGCGCCGTCGCCGGGGGCCGCCGTACGCCCTCCGACCTGGCGGGCCTGCTGCCCGACGTGCCGCAGGCGACGCTCTACCGGCAGATCGCGACGCTGGCCAAGGCCGGGATGCTGGAGGTGGTCGAGGAGCGCAAGGTCGGCGGGGCGACCGAACGGGTCTACGCAGTGCCCGAGGGCGGCCTGACGCCGTCCCCCGAGGCGCTGGCCGCCGCGTCGGCGGAGGACCACGCGCGGTGGTTCACCGCGTTCGCCGGCAGCCTGCTGTCGGAGTTCGCGCGCTACCTCGACCGGGACCGCGTCGACCTGGCCGCCGACGGCGCCGGATACCAGCAGGTGGTCCTGCACCTGGACGACGAGGAGTTCGTCGCCTTCGCCACGGGGTTCGCCGAGCTGGTGCGCCCTCTGCTGGCGAACGAGCCGGGAGAGGGGCGTACGCCGCGCTTGCTGGCGACCGTCCTGCTTCCCCTGAAGGAAGGCTGAACTGTGGCAACGGTATGGGTGGACGAGGGTCAGGTCACGATCGAGTTCGGGCGCTGGGAGCGGTTCCTCACCGGTCACGGCCGGTACGCGTGCCCGGTCGCGTCCGTGCGGGAGGTGCGGGTCGCGGGCGAACCGCTGCGCGTCCCGCGCGGCGCGCGCAAGGGGCTGAGCGTGGCGGGCCACGTCAAGATCGGCGTGTGGGGCCTGTTCGGCGGGCGGCGGCAGCTCGTGTCGGTGACCGGTGACACGCCGGCGGTGCACCTGCTGCTCGATCGTGCCGCGTCCGGCGGCGAGTTCGACGAGGTGGTCGTCTCGGTCCCCGACGCCGGCCGGGCCGCCGCCGCGGTCCGGGCCGCGGTGCGGGCGGCGGTCGCGTGACCGGCGTCGAGGTCACCGGCCTGACCAAGCGGTACGGCGCGCTGACCGCCGTCGACGACCTCAGCTTCACGGTCCGGCCCGGGGCGGTCACCGCGTTCCTCGGCCTCAACGGCGCCGGGAAGACCACGACGATGCGCATGATGGTCGGCCACGTCACCCCCACCCGCGGCGGCGTGACGATCGGCGGCCGACGCTACCGTGACCTGCCGCGACCGACCACCGTGGTGGGCGCGACCTTCGACGCCGCCTCCTTCCACCCCCGTCATTCGGTCCGCGACCATCTGCGCGTCTACGCCGCGATGGGCGGCCATCCCGATCGCCGGGTCGGCGACCTGCTGGGCCTGGTGGGCCTGGCCGGAGCCGCCGGGCGGGCGACCGGCGCCCTGTCCACCGGGATGCGGCAGCGGCTCAACCTGGCCACCGCCCTGCTCGGCGACCCCCGGGTGCTGCTGCTGGACGAGCCGGGCAACGGCCTGGACCCCGAGGGGGCGGCGTGGCTGCGCTCGTTCCTGCGCGAGATGGCCGCGCAGGGCCGGGCGGTGCTGGTCTCCAGCCACGTGCTGGCCGAGGTGGAGCAGGTCGCCGACGACGTGGTGGTCATCGGGCGGGGGCGGCTGCTGGCCGCCGGCCCCCTGCGCGAGCTGTGCGGCACCGAGCCGGACGTGCTGGTGCGCACCCCCGACGCCGCCGCCCTGCGCACGGCGCTGGCCGCCGAGGCCGCGCAGGTGGACGTGGCCGGCCCGCACGACCTGCGGGTCCGCGGCCTCGATCCGGCGCGGGTCGCCGCCCTGGCCGCGGCGCACGGGCTGCCGGTGCACGGCCTGACCACCGAACGCCCCACCCTGGAACGGCTCTTCCTCGGCCTCACCGGCCAGACGGCGGGCGTGCGGGAGCGGGCGGGCGCGGGCGGGGAAGCGGCGGGCGCGCCGGATGAGGCGGGCGCGGACGGGGAGGCGGCGGCATGACCGGGTTCGTGCGGGCGGAGTTCCGGCGCCTGCTGGCCACCAGGATGTGGTGGGGCATGCCGCTGGCGGCCGTCCTGCTCGGGGGCGGTCTGATCGGGCTGCTGGCCCTGGTCGGGCCGGAGAACTTCGAGCCGCCGATGCCGGGGCTGGACACCGAGGCGGGGGTGCGGGCCGTCCTGGGGTTCCTCGGGTTCACCGCCTTCGTGCCGGCCGCCGTCGGGACGCTCGCCGTCACGTCGGAGTACCGGCACCGCACGGTGAACTTCACCTTCCTGTTCGCGCCGGACCGGTGGCGGGTGCTGGTGGCCAAGCTCGTCGCCTACGCCGTGGCGGGCCTGGCGTACGGGCTGGTGCTGGCCGGGACGGCCGGGGCGGCGCTGTTCGGCGTGGCCGCGGCCCGCGGCGTCGAGCTGGGCCTGCCCGCCGGGACGATCGTGGCGCTGCTGGCCCGGCTGGGGGTGGCGATGGCGGTCTACGTGGTGCTGGGCGTGGGCATGGGCGCGCTGATCCGCAACCAGGTCGCGGCGCTGTGCGTGGTGATCGGCTACCTGTACGGCGGCGAGCTGGCGCTGATCATGATCCCCGGCGTGCGGGAGTTGTACCCGTGGCTGCCCGGCGGCGCGACCTCGGCGCTGACCGACTTCACCGCCGTGGCCGACGCGCTGGCCGCCCAGTTGTCGAGCGAGCCGGTCCGGCTGCTGTCACCGGCCGCCGGGGCGCTGGTCCTGCTGGCGTACGCGGCGCTGGCGAGCGCGGCCGCCGTCCTGCGGCCGCTCCGCCGCGACGTGGCCTGACCCGGCCCCGGCCCGGCCGGTGGCGCCTTGCCGATGCGGGCCCGGCCGGTGACGGCCTTACCGGTGAAGGCCCGCCCGGTGACTGCCTTGCCGGTGCGGGCCCGGCCGGTGGCGGGCGGGAACATTCGTACAAGCCGGCGGGGCGGGTGGCCCGCGACAGTGTGGCCATGATGACTTCCCAAGAGGTCCGGACCCCGGCCCGCCCGGCGGCCGGGCGGCGCGCGAAGGGCCGCGGCCGACGTCGTCGCGTCGTGGCGGCCGTGCTGCTCGCGGTCGCCGTGCTGCTCCTGGCGAACACGCTGGTGGTGTCGGGGCAGGAGGCCGCGGGCGAGTCGAACGTGCCCCTCGACGGCGGCGGCCTGTACGTCCGCCAGGACGGCCCCGCCGGCGCCCCGGCGCTCGTGCTGATCCACGGCCTGGCCGGCTCGACCCGCTGGTGGGACCCGGTGGTCCCGGAACTGGCGCGGTCGCATCGCGTGATCCGCATCGACCTGCTCGGGCACGGCCGGTCGGCCAAACCGGCCGGCGGCGGCTACACCGTCGCCGAGCAGGGACGGCGGGTCGGCGCGGCGCTGGACCGGCTCGGCGTGCGGCACGCGGTCGTGGCCGGCCACTCCACCGGCGGCTCGGTCGCCACCGCGCTCGCCGAGCAGCGAGGCGACCTGGTGACCGCGCTCGCCCTCGTCGACTCCGGGCCCGGCCTGGACGCCTTCGTCTCCGACGGGTTCGTCGGCGAGCTGCTGTTCGTGCCCGTCGTCGGGCAGCTGCTGTGGCGGTTGCGCACCGACGGCCTCCTCCTGCGGGGCCTGGAGACCGCGTTCAGCCGCCCCGGCTACCGGATCCCGCCCGAACTGGTCGAGGACGTGCGCGGCCTCACCTACCACTCGCTCACCACGACCTCGAAGGCCGCCGAGGAGTACCTGCGGCAGCGCACGCTGCCCGACCGGCTGGCCGTGCTCGGCAAGCCGCTGCTGGTGATCTTCGGCCAGGACGACCGGAGATGGCGTTCGTCCTCGGCCGCCGGCTACCGGGCGGTCCCCGGCGCGGCCGTCGAGCTGCTGCCCGGGGTCGGGCACTCCCCCATGCTGGAGGACCCGGCCCGGACGGCGGCGTCCCTGCTGGCCTTCGCCACGGCCCACGACGTGCCGCCGGACGCGGCGGCCGGATGACCACCGCGTCCGGAGGACCACCGCGTCCGGCGGGTGAGCCCCGGGCGCGGGGACCTGGTTCGGTCCGCGTGCCCGGGGCCGGGGATCAGAAGAAGCCGCCGAGGAAGTCGTCCAGGCCGCTCTGGTCGATCCATCGGGTGACCCGGGCGCCGGTCTCGGCGATCGTGCCCGTCCGGGTGTTCTCCGGCTCGATCTTCTCCGGTTTGAAGATCTGCTTCTCCGCCTGCCCGGAGCCCTGGGGCCTGGTCAGGCTGGGTGGCGGCGGCCCGTCCGGGTACATCTTGCCGTCGCGGTAGACGGTGTAGGACTGGGTCGGCTGCGTGGTGCCGTCGTTCCGGTAGACCTGGCTGGGTCTCGGCTGCGCCGGCTGCCTGGCGGCCTTCGGCGGCGACTGCCGTTGCACCGCCCGATGACTGGTCGGACGCTGTGCCGGGCGCCGCGCCGCCTGGGCGCGGCGGGCCTGGGCCGCCCGGTAGCGGTTGCGCGCCCGCGCCGCCTGCGTGGCCCGCCGCTTGGCCGCCGCCTCGGCGGCCTTCCTGCGTGCCTCCCTCTTGGCCGCCGCCGCGGCCCGTCTCTTGGCCGCCGCCGCGGCCGCCTTCCTGGCCTTCTCCGCCGCCTTCTTCCTCGCCGCGGCCAGCGCCCTGCGCTTGGCCGCCGCCGCGGCCTTCTTCTTGGCCGCCTCCAGCGCCTTCTTCCTGGCCAGCGCCGCCGCCCGCCGCTTGGCCGCCGCGATGGCCGCGCGCCGCGCCGCCGCCCGGGCCGCCGCGAGCGCCGCCCGCCGGGCCGCCGCCTGCGCCAGCTTCCTGGCGATGATCCGCGCCGCGATGCGCGCCGCGATGCCGACGGCGATCCAGAACAGCTGGCCGTCGGGGTCGCTCATGCTGACGGGGCTGTTGTTGGCGTAGGCGTAGGCGTTGAGCTGCTGCGGGTCCTCCTCGTCGATGATGGGGTCGACCGACAGGAAGCGGCCGTTCTTCGGGTCGTACTCGCGCGCGCCCAGGTGCACGAGCCCGGTCGTCGGGTCCTTGGTGCCGCCGACGAACGACCGCTGCCCCGGCCACCATGGCGGCGGCGATCCCCGGTCCTCGCCGAACGGCGTCATCCGCCGGACGGCCAGCTCCCCGGTGCCGCCGTTCACCGCGGCCTGCGCGGTGCCCTGGTGGTCGGCGGCCAGGAAGTAGACCTGGTTGTCGGGCGTGCGGACCGCGATCGGCTCGCCGTTGATGGTGTAGTAGCGGGTCTGCTCGACGGCGTCCTTGGCGAAGTCGAAGCGCAGCTCCATGTCGTCCACGTACAGGGTGGCGTCCGTGGCGGTCTTGCGCAGCAGCCGGTCGCCGTCGGCGTCGTAGAGGAACGACGTCGTCTTGCCGGCCTCCGTGACCGACTCCAGGTTGCCCTCGGCGTCCCAGACGAGGGTCTGGTCGGACGTGCCGACCTTGCGCCTGGTGGTGTTGCCGGCCTCGTCGTAGGCGAACAGGTCGGCCCCGATGCTCTGCACCGCGTGCGGCTGCTTGGCGCCGGCCGCCGGGTAGACCGAGGTGCGCACGGTCTCGGCCGCGCCGCCCCAGGCGTGCTTGGTCTCCTTGACCCGGTTGCCGGTGGAGTCGTAGGCGTAGCTGACCGCGTACGGCGCCACGCCGCCGATCTTGTCGGAGGCCGGCGTGCCGCTGGCGCAGTCGTCGTTGGCCGTCCACGCCGAGGTCATCCGGCGCAGGTGGTCGTAGGTGAAGCACTGCGTGTCCTGGCCGCCCGCCCGTTCGGCGATCTTGGTGATGTTGCCGGCGGCGTCGTAGGCGTAGTTGAGGTCGAGGTCGGTGGCGGCGGCGCCCTCCCGGTCCAGCCGCATCCTGGTCAGCCTGCGGGTGGACTCGTCATGGGTGTAGGTGAGCCAGGTCTTCTTGCCGCCGGAGCCCAGCTCGTACTGCAGGGTCTCGCCGAGCTTGGAGTAGCGGGTCGCGGTCACGTACGACGACAGCCCGCTGACCTTGGTCGGCTGGCTGAGCTCGTCGTAGGAGTAGACCACCGACTCGGCCTCCAGCCCGCCCCCGGCCGGGAAGCTGACCGACTGCACCTGGTCGTCGAGGGTGTAGCGGGTGTTGAGCACGTACGAGCCGGCCAGCTTGCCCTCCCGCTCGGGGACGGTCACCGTCTCGCGCAGCGTGCGGTAGTCGGAGTCGATGGCGTTGATCTCCGCCTTGTACGCCTGCCCGCCCGCGTACCGGATGCTGGCGTTCATGTGGCCCTTGGCCAGCGCGTCGTACTTCCACTCGGCCAGCAGCGCGCCGGTGGCCGAGCCGTCGCGCAGCTCCTTCTTGCGGCCGAGCTCGTCGTAGACGTACCAGAGGGTCTTGCCGCGGGCGTCGGTGGTGCTCACCAGCTCGTCGGCGTCGTTGTACGTCATCGTGGTGACGCCCTTGTCCGGGTCCTCCGTCTTGATCTCCCGGCCGCGCACGTCGTAGTGGTGGCGCCACACGTTGCCCGCGGCGTCGGTCACCGTGGACAGGCGGCCGGCGGGGTCGTAGGTGTACTTGGTGGACTCGTACGGGCCCGTCGGGGTGGCGCCCTTGTACTGGCGCAGCTCGATGAGCCGGTCGTCGGCGTCGCCGATGCGGGTCGTCGCGGTGCCGCCCGCCGGCGGCGTGATGTTGACGCGGTCGCCCTGCTGGGTGGCCGAGACGCGGTACTTCTCCACGCCCTTGGCCTTGAGGATCTGGGCGTTGACCTCGCCGGCGCCGTCGAAGACCGACACGACCTGCGTGGGCACGTCGGTGTCGGCGACCGCGAGCAGCTCGGTGGCGGGGGTGCCGGTGGCGAAGTAGCCGGTGTTGGACTTGCTCACCTCGCCGAGCGAGTTGTAGAAGGTGTCGGTGATCGTGCGCCCGTCGCGCAGCGCCGGGTCCTGCGTCTGGTCGTCGCGGGGGGCGGGTTCCTGCGTCTGGCGCTCGCGCATCAGGCCGTCGTACAGCTCGTGGCTGACGGTGTAGCCGCCGTCGGCGCGCAGCGTCTTGGTGGTGACGACGCTGGGGCCGTCGGTGCGCATGGTGTAGGCGTACTCGGTGCTGGGCGACTGGCCGGCGGCCTTGCTGCGGTCCGGCTGCCAGACCTTGACCAGGCGGCCGAGCGCGTCGTGCTCCATGTCGGTGCGCCGGCCGTTGGCGTCGACCTCGGCGACCGGCTCGCCCCAGGCCGGCTCGACGAGGGTGCGCTCGACGTGGCCGAGCTGGTTGGTCTCGACGATCTCCGTGGCCTGGGCGCCGGTGGCCGGGCTGTAGGTGATGGTGGACTTCGTCCCGACCGGGCCGGTCTCGCTGGTCTCGCGGCCGTAGACGTCGTAGGTGTGGGTGCTGTCGGTGACGGTCGACCCGTCGGCCGCGCCGAGCTGCTGGACGGTGGTCACGTCGCCCTTGGTGGGCGCCTGGCCGTAGGCCTTGTTGTCGTACTGGACCCGTTCGTCGGAGATCACCTCTCCGGCGGCCAGGGCCGAGACGGCGGTGCCGCAGCCCGCGGCGACCTTCTGGATCCTGCTGGCGTAGTCGAGCATCCAGGCGGTGTCGTTGCGGGCGTAGGTGTAGCGGGTGCACTGGTCGTCGTCGGCGGTGGCCAGGTCGCCCTTCTCCTCCACCTGGGTGAGCAGGCCCTTGGCGTCGTACGAGCGCTCCTCGCCGGTACGCCGCCACGCCCCGCCCGCCAGCGCCGTGCGGGTCACCATCGACTTGGGCTCGACCACGTAGGCGGTCTTGGTGACGCCGCCCTGCGTGGACTCGGCGGTCTTGAGCGACCAGGGCTCCTCGGCGGTCGCGGTGAGCACCGTCGCGCTGTCGCCGTCGTAGAGGATCTCCTCGCGTTCGAAGCCGGACAGCTGGTCGAGGTCGTCCAGCTTGCCGCCCTCGGTGTCGACGACCTGCGCGACGCGCTTGGAGCCGTCGGCCTGCTTGTCGCCGTGCATGCCGCGGAAGTACCTGAACTCGGTGAGCGTGCGCCGGGTGTCCTGCCCGTCGCCCTCACGCACCCGGACGCGCCCGAACCCGCGCCAGTCCGACCAGGTGCGCTGCTCGGGCTTGACGAGGATGTTGTCGGCGTAGTGCCAGGCCGCGCCGTCGAGGTACTCGTAGTCGGTGACCACGTTCGGCGAGCCGGCGACGCGGTCCACCTCGACGGTCTGGGTGACGACGTACTTGTGGAACCAGTCGGTGACCTCGCCCTCGTCGGGCGGCGCCCAGCGCTGCGGGAAGCACAGCCGGTTGTTCTTGTCGGCCGCGGCGGGCACGTCGCCGGGCTTGCAGTCGGCCGCGGCGTAGTTGACCCGCAGCTCGCCGCCGGTCTCGTTGTTCACCGCCTGGACCCGCCACTTGACCAGCGGCGCGCGTCCCTCGTTGGCGTCCACCCGGTTGGGCAGCTGCACGCCGCTGAAGGTGATCTTCGGCATGGTGAGGGTGCCGCCCACGTGGCCGCTCTGCTGCACCGAGGCCAGCCACAACGACGGGCTGAGGCCGTCGCCCGTGGCGGGGAACTGGTGGGTCAGCGTCCACGAGTCGACCGGGCTGTACTGGCCGGAGGCGTTGAGCACCTGCGTGGTGACCTTGGCCAGGCGCTTGCGCGAGAAGAACGTCGGCGACAGCCGGTCGGTGCACTTGACCCCGGCGTCGCAGATCTGGTCGAACGGCACGTCCGGCCAGGACGCCGCGGTCTCCTTCTTGAGCTGGTCGGCGGCGCAGGTGACGGTGCCGGAGGGCAGGCAGCGCTCGGCCACGTCGAAGACCACCCGGGCGGCCGGGGCCTTGGTGAACAGCTCGTTGCTCAGGTAGCCGTAGTCGACGCGGGTGAGGTACGCGCCGCGCACGTACACGGTGCCCAGCTCGGGCTTCATGCTGCGGCCGTAGTAGTTCTTCTCGTTCTCGTACCAGTACGTGGTGGCGTTGCCGTGGGTGTCGACCGCGTAGTCGAGGTTCCACCGGTAGGCCTGCTGGCACCAGGCGTCGGCGGGGGTGCTGGAGTAGCACGGCTCGCCGCTGTTGTTGCCGAACACCGGCACGGTCTGCACCGACTTGGTCTCCGGCTTGCCGGTGACCCAGCCGGGCAGGCGGTTCAGGCCGAAGCTGTACTGGGTGCCGTCGGCGGTGGTGACCCGCCAGTACTCGCCGTTGTTGTCGCCGTTGGCGGCTCCGGTGAGGTACTCGATGCGGGTGCCGTCGTCGCGCTTGGGCCGCCACTGCTTGGTGGTGGCGTCCTTGACCAGCTCGACGGCGGAGTTGCCGAGCGACAGGGTGGCGTTGTCCTGGTCCCAGCACAGGTCGCCGGTCTTCTTGCCGTCGATCATGCATGCCTTGTAGCGGCGTTCGACGTAGCCGCTGGGGTTCAGCTCGAAGCCCTCCCCCACCCAGGACGGCTGGTTGTTGGTGGAGACGGTGCGGCCGTCCACGCTCTGGGAGGAGTAGTCGAGCGACAGGTCGGGCTCGTCGCCGCCCAGGGCGGGCGGGGTGCGCAGGTCGTAGCTCCAGGAGAAGTCGCCGGACTGGTTGCCGACGCTCCAGCTCGCCGAGGCGGCCAGCGAGGTGGCGGCGTGATCGCCCGACGGGCCGGAGGCGGCGGCGGTCACGGCGTACAGGCCGGTGGTCTCGACCTCGGCGGTCAGCTTGCCCGCCTTGGCGTCGTTGTCGCTCCTGACCGGCCGCGGCGCGGCGCAGGTGGCGGCGGCCTTGGCGTCGAGCGCGCACTCGTCGAGCTTGACCATGCGCAGCCGGGCGCCGTAGTCGCCGCCGAAGGCGTACCGGAAGCCGGAGTAGTCGATCTCCAGCCGGGTCTTGCCGGACGCCTTGGCCGCCGTGACGCCCTGGCCGGGCGAGACGCGCATCGCGACGCCGAGCAGGTCGGTCCTGAGCAGCTCGACCTTGACCGGGACGGCCTCGGCCGCGGCCACGCCCTTGGCAGCGGGGGCCAGCCGCACCGGGAACCCGGCGGAGAGCGTGGCGGCACTCTCGGCGCCGCCCAGCTCGGCGGTGCCGGCGGCGGGCCAGGCGACCTTGGGCGGCGCCTTCCACGCCTGTTCGGCGGCGGGATCGGCGAGCGGCGGCAGGACGGGCACCTTCCCGCCCTTGACCGGCGTCTCCTTCTGCACCGTGGGCGCCTTGCGGGGCGCGGCGGAGGCGGGCATCGCGTACGCCATGGGCGCCAGGAGCACGACCGTGAGCACGGTCGCCAGCCTGCGCGGCCAGGCGGTCTCGGGCTTGACGCCCTCGAAGCGGTTCCAGCGGGGGTCGGGGGCGTCGGGCTCGGCGGCGGGCTGCTGAAAACGATTCCAGTTGGGCTCTGGCAGGTCTAACTCACTGTCCACGGATTCTCCCAGGGAGGGGCTACTGGGCTGCTAGCTGGGCTATCTGCTCGGCGCTGAGCACGCCGTCGTACGTGCGGACGTCGTCGACGGTCCCCGGCCAGTAGCCGGTGAAGACGCCCGCGGTCTTGCTCCGGCCCAGTTGCAGGGGGCCGGTGGCGGTCCAGGTGCTCACGTGGGGGGTGACGGTGGTGGCCGACAGGCGGCCGTTGACGTAGACGCGCAGCTCGCCGGCCAGGGCGTCGTACACGCCGGCGACGTGCGTCCATTCCAGGGGGGCGGGGACGGCGTCCGAACGGGTGCGGACGAGGGCGGCGGTGTCGGTGTCGGCGGCGGCCATGCCCAGGGCCCACCGCCCCTGTTCCTTGTCGAAGCCGAGCTGGAACCCGGCCGCCCTGGCGCCCGGCTGGGCGACGGCGGCGGTGTCCTTGGCGGGCAGGTAGTCGAGCTGGGTCCAGACGGCGACGGTGAACCCGGAGCCGGTGGCGACGGCGGGCGCGGCGGTCTGGGCGTAGCCGGTCGCGCCGTCGAGCGCGAGGGCGCCGTCCAGCCAGCCGTCGGTCCAGCCGGCGGCGCCGGCCAGCGCGGCGGGCGTGGCCCGGCCGGAGGAGTCGGCCGCCGACAGGCCGCCGTCCTCGTCCAGCTTCCAGTGGCCGACCAGCGTGGCGGCGCTGTTGACCAGGTCGGCGACCTCGTCGGCGAACATGGCGCGGCCGTAGAGCCGCACGTCGTCCACGTCGCCGGGCCAGAAGTCGGCCGCCGCGCCGGTCGCCTTGCCGCGGCCGATGGTCAGCGGGCCGGTGGCGTTCCACGGCGCGGGGACGGCGGCCGAGGACTCCAGCCGGCCGTTGACGTAGAGGGAGATCTGGCCGGACGCCGAGTCGTAGACGCCGGTCAGGTGGGTCCACTCGTTCAGCCGGGGCGCGGCGGCCGACAGCGCGCGCACGGCCGTGGCGGCGTCGGCGTCGGCGCTGGTGACGGCCAGCGCCCAGCGGTTGTCGGCCTTGCTGTACTGCAGGGAGAACGCGCCGGTCCGGCCGCCCTCCTGGGTGACGGCGGTGGCGGAGGCGGCGGTGCCGGTCAGCCGGACCCAGGCGGCGACGGCGAAGTTGCGTCCGGTGTCGGCGACCGGGCCGCCGGTCTGGGCATAGGCGCCCGCCAGTCGCAGCGCGCCGCCGGTCCGGCCCGAGGTCCAGGTGGCGCCGTACAGGGTGGCGGGGTGGGCGCCGGCGGCGTCGGCGGCGGTGCCGCCCTGGCCCTCGTCCATGGGCCAGTGGCCGGCCGGTCCCCGTCCGGCGTTGACGTTGAAGACGTACGTGCGGATCGGGCCGAGCTGCCCGGCGCGGTCCTTGCTGCGCACCGACAGGACGTTGGGGCCGTCGTGGCGCGGGGTGAGGGTGATCGCGGCCGTGCCGTCCTGGGCGGGCGGGACCTCGGTCTTGGGGGTGGTGTCCAGGCCGTAGACGTAGGCGGCGACGTCGGTGACGCCGTTGGGCGCGAAGGTGAACCGGCCCGCCAGGCCGACGCCGTCGCTCCAGCCGTTCTCGGCGAACCGGTCGGAGGACACCTCGGGCTCCCGGCCGGGCGCGGTGGCGTCCACGGTGGCCTCGCACCAGGGGCTCCAGGCGCTGTTGGCCTTGCCGTCCTCGGCGCGGACCCGCCAGCGGACCAGCGCGCCGTCGGCGTACAGGCTCTGCGGGACGAGGGCGGAGAAGGCCGTGCCGGTCGAGCCCACGGGGGTCAGGTACTCCCCGGCCTTGGTCCCGTCGGCGCGGTACCACTCGAAGCGGCCCCTGACGGAGTTGTCGGCGTCCTTGAGCCGGGCCCAGAGCTTCGGCGTCGGCGTGCTGATGACCGGACGGTCGTCGCCGGAGACGCACGGGCCGCCCGGGTCGGACCAGGCGTCGGCCGCCACCGGGTCGGCGGGCAGCGAGTTGTACTCGATGACCAGGCTCGGGTTGTTGCGAAACTTCTTCCAGGCGTACTGGTCGGTCTCGCTGGTGGCGCGGAGGCCGACGGTGATGTTGGCCCACTTGTTGGCGGCGGCGTCGGCGACCTGGGAGGTGACGTCGAACTCGACGCCGCCGGGCAGGCAGGCCGAGCCCCAGCCCTTGGCCACGTTCACCGTGGACAGCTTCTTGACCCACTTGGGCTGGTTGCTCCAGGTGGTGCTCTTGCTGATCGTGTTGGTGGACCACGCCTCGACCGCGCGGGCGCTGCACGAGTACGACCAGGTCTCGTACGTGCGCAGCGTGCCCTTGATGATCTGCTTGCCGTGGATCGTGGAGCCGGTGTTCATCTGGAAGAACGAGCGGTTGGTCTGCGAGTTGACGTGCCCGACGCGGGCGACGTCGCTGGAGTTGAGGTAGTTGGAGCTGGGCCAGTTGCTCCACACGGCGGTCCAGGCGCCGCGGGCGGCCGAGAAGTACGGGTCCAGGAACACCGGGTACCGGGTCTTCGGGTCGCTCATCATCGCGCGGTCCGGCCGCAGCCGCAGCTTCCTGCCGTCGAGCGAGACGCCCATGGTGGCCTGGCGGGCCTCGGGCGCGCGGCCCTCCTTGACCGCGGTCTCGCCGGCGCCGGTCGAGTCCCACATCGTGGGGGTGGGCGCGATGAAGATCGTGCCGCCGGTGCGGTCGACCGCCTCCAGGTTGCCCGCCTTGTCGGCGGTCAGCGACAGGCCGCTGACCGACAGCGGGAAGTCCAGGTCGGGCAGGGCTCTGGCGGCGGCCCGCGTCTTGACCACCAGGACGTGGGAGAACCCGTCCACGTCGGCGGTCACCCGCAGGTCCACGCCGGGCAGCACCTCGGGGTAGGTGGCGGTGTCGCCGTCGAGCGAGGGCCTGGGCAGCGTGCCCGGCCAGGTCAGCTCCAGGGCCTTGCCGCCGCGGTACAGGCGGGCGAGCGGGCCGCCGCCCCCGCCGGAGAAGGTCAGCCCGGCCGCCGTCGCCACCGGCTCCACCGCGCCGTCGGGACGCAGGCGGAGCGTGGTGTCCACGGGCACCCAGCCGGCGGCCTGGCGGACGCGGACGGGACGGGCGTGCTGTTCGAGGGTGAAGGTGCCGTCCGGGCGGGCGAAGACCTGGCGGGTCTCGCTGCGCATCGACTCGATCTCGACCGGCCGGCCGGTGCGCCTGGCCGTGGCGGTCGCGGCCGTCTCCGGCGCGAGAGGCGCGGAGAGCGCGGCGGGCGCGGGGGGCGCGCTCGCCGCCGGAGGCGCGCCTGCCTCCGGCGGCTCCGCGCCGGCGGGCGGCACCGCCGGGATCGTGAACGCCAAGACAGCCGCGACCAGCCCACGCCCAACCCGCATCGGTCCTCGCATGTCGACCAGAGGTCCGCGCGGGACCAGGCGATCTTCGATTGACGAACGGATTGTCACCCGCGTAATGCCGTACGTCTAGATCTTCTGGCGAAATTCGCCATAAGTTGGGACATGTCTGGAAGGAACCGCCGTCAGCCGTTCGCGGACCCCGTCACCGGGGCGCGGCGGCGAGTTCGGCGACCGCCGCGACGACCAGGTCCACCTCCTGCTCGGTGTTGTAGTAGTGCGGCGACAGGCGCAGGCACCAGTCGACGTCCTTGTCCCCGAAGTCGAACTGGGCGAAGTGCCGGAAGCTGAGCGCCGAGTTGACGCCGCGCGCGTCCAGCGCCGCCTTGAACGGCTCCGCCTGCCGGCCCTCGACGGCGAAGGTGACCAGGGCGCCCAGCCGCCGTCCCCGGTCGAGCACGCGCACCCCGGGCAGCGCGGCCAGCCCGGCGCGCAGGCCGGCGGCCAGGGCCGGGGTGCGCCGTGCATGTCGATGAACAGCGGCTCGTAGCCGGCGTCCAGGACGCGGTCGGCGACGTACAGGAAGCCGGAGCCGCGCGGGCCGCGCAGGAACTTGCGGCACGTGGCGGTGAGCAGGTCGCAGCCGATCTCCTCGACGTCGACCGGGTACTGGCCGACGGACTGGCAGGCGTCCACCAGGTAGAGCAGGTCCAGCTCGCGGCAGTGCCGGCCGATCTCGGCGACCGGCTGGACCAGGCCGGAGTTGGTGGGGATGTGGGTGGCGGCCACCAGGCGCGGGCGGTGCCGGCGCATCAGCGCGGCCATGGCGGCCACGTCCACGCCGCCCTCGGGCAGGTCGGGCGCGTGCACGACCCGTATCCCGAACCGCCTGGCCAGCGACAGGAAGGCGATCTGGTTGGAGATGAAGTCGTTGCGGGTGGTCAGGACGACGTCCCCGGCCGCGAACGGGATCGCCGACAGCGCGGTGGAGAAGGCGTGGGTGGCGCTGCCGGCGAAGGCGACGTTGCGGGGAGCGCAGTTGATCAGGGCGGCGGTCTCGGCGTAGAAGTCGGCGACCTGCGCCGCGCGGGCGGCGGCGGCCTCGTAGCCGCCGAGGTGCGCCTCCAGCCGCAGGTGGTCGACCATCGCGGCGAGCACCGGAGCGGGCAGCAGGCCGCACCCGGCGTTGTTGAAGTGCACGACCTCCTCAGCGCCCGGGGTGTCGGCGCGCAGGGCCGCGACGTCCAGAAGCGATTCTGCCGAAGCGCTGGAAGCGCTATCATGGATTCTCATGTCCGACAGTAGCAGTTCGGCCGAGCTGGCGACCAGGATGCGCACGATGATCGACCGGCTCTCGCCCGGCGACCGGCTGCCGAGCAGCAGGGAGCTGATCCGGCGCTACAAGGTCGGCCCCGCCACCGTGTCCCAGGCGATCGCCGCGCTGGCCGCCGAGGGCGTGGTGGTCACCCGTCCCGGCAGCGGCACCTACGTCGCGGCCCCGGCGCGGCGGCGCGCCGGCGTCCCCGACACCGCGTGGCAGAGCGTCACCCTCGCCGACCGGGCCGTGGACACCCGCAGCCTCACCGGCGCCGTCGGCGCGCTGCCCGAGGGCACGATCCTGCTGGACGGCGGCTACCTGCACCGCTCGCTCCAGCCCACCCGCGCCCTGACCGCCGCGCTGGCCCGCGCGGCCCGCCGTCCCGACGCCTGGGACCGCGCCCCGGCCGCCGGCCTGGCCTCCCTGCGCGGCGTGTTCGCCACGATGGCGGGCGGCGGCGTGAGCGCCGAGGACGTCCTGGTCACGGCCGGCGGGCAGAGCGCCCTTTCCATGGCGTTCCGGGCGATCGCCGGGCCGGGCGACCCCGTCCTGATGGAGTCGCCCACCTATCCCGGGGCGATCGCCGCGGCCCGCGCGGCCGGCCTGCGCCCGGTGCCGGTGCCGACGGACGCCGACGGCCTCAAGCCCGACCTGCTGGCCGACGCCTTCGCCCTGACCCGCGCCCGCCTGCTCTACTGCCAGCCGACCTACCACAACCCGACCGGGGCGGTGCTGGCCCCGGGCCGCCGGCGCCAGGTCCTCGACACGGCCCGCGCGGCCGGCGCCTTCGTGATCGAGGACGACTTCGCCCGCCACCTCGGCCACGGCGCGCCGGTGCCGCCGCCGCTGCTGGCCGACGACCGCGACGGCACGGTCGTGCACCTGACCTCCCTCACCAAACCGGCCGCGCCCAGCCTGCGCATCGGCGCCCTGACCGCCCGGGGCCCGGTCATGGAACGCCTGCGCGCCGTGCGGCTGGTCGACGACTTCTTCGTCGGCCGCCCGCTGCAGGAGGCGGCGCTCGACCTGCTCACCTCCCCCGCCTGGGAGCGGCACGTCCGGTCGCTGGGCTCGGCGCTGCGGGAGCGGTGCGCGACGCTGGCCGCCGCCGTCCTGGCCGAGCTGCCCGGCTGGACCCTCGACCGCGTGCCCGCCGGCGGCCTGCACCTGTGGGTGCGCCTGCCCGGCGGCGCCGACGACGCCGTGGTCGCCGACGCGGCCCGCCGCGACGGCGTCGCCGTCAGCGCCGGCAACCGCTACTTCGCCACCGAGCTCCCGGCGGCCTTCCTGCGTCTCGGCTTCGCCGCGACCGCCGGGCACGCCGAGCTGACCGAGGCCGTGCGGCGGCTCGCGGAGGTGGACCGCGCTCTGACGGCGTCCCGGTAGCGCTTCTGGGTCAGCCCTGTACACAGGCGGTCGCCGTCCAGGTCAGCGCGTGCGTGGCGGCGGACTTGCGGAGCAGCCTGAGGTGGACGACCTGGTGGTCCTCCGTGACGACGCACAGGCCCATGCCCGTCCGCATGCGGGCGAAGGTGAGCGAGGAGCCGAGCGGGTTCAGGTTCACCGCGTCCACGCAGGCAGCGGGCCAGCGGCCCGGCCAGGGCGGGCGGGCATCCGCGCAGGTCGGGCTACTCGTTGGCGATGCGGTAGAAGAGCACGTCCGCCGGGCCCTCGCCGAACGCGGGCCGTCCGGTCAGGGCGAAGACGGCGAGCTGGCCCAGCGCGAACACGTCCGTGGCCGAGGTCACCGGCAGGCCCCTGACCTGTTCGCGGGTCATGAACGCCGGGGTGCCGACGCGCATGCCCGTGTGGGTGAGGCAGGTGGCCTCCACGGCGCGGGCGATGCCGAAGTCGATCACCTTGGGCCGGTCCTCGGCCGGCAGCACGTTCGAGGGCTTGAGGTCCCGGTGGACCAGCCCGGCGGCGTGGATGCCGATCAGCGCCTCGGCGACCCCCGCGATCAGCCGCCGGACGGTGGCCGGCGGCAGCGGACCGTGCTCGGCCACGGCCTGGTGCAGCGAAGGCCCGCAGATGTGGGCCGTGGCCAGCCAGGGGACGGCCGCGTCGGGGTCGGCGTCCACCACGGGGGCGGTGAAGGCGCCCTGCACCCGCTGCGCCGCCTGCACCTCGTGGCGGAACCGGCGGCGGAACTCCGGGTCGGCGGCGTACTCGGGCTTGACGACCTCCAGGGCCGGTACGGGGGTCGTCCGCGTGGAGCCGGGGGCGGCCGATCGGGCCCGCCCCGGCGTCGCACGGGCTCATTGTCGGCCCGTCGAGGCGTACGGCGCCTGTCCCGCATTCGTCCCACACCGTGTGGTGCGGGCGGCCGTCAGCGGACGGCGATGGCCTCCTCCACGAGCGCCACGGCGGCGCGCGGGTCGGCGACCTCGATCACGAGCCGGGCGTAACGTTCGTCGGCCAGCTCGATGACCACGGCCTTGGCGGCGTCGTGCACGTCCCAGAAGACCTTCTCACCATTGAGGTGGAACGTTCCGGCCGTGATGACGCCGGGCAGGTGGGCGCCGGGCGCGCGCACCCCCTTGGGGTCGCCGACGATCCCGGGGTCGGCGGTGGCGCCGCGCACGTTGGCCAGCGGGATGACCAGCCGGCTCTTCAACGCCCACAGTTTGTCCAGGCCCTCGATCTCCACGACCAGCGCCTGTCCGTCAATGCTGATCCTCGCCATGTCATGCTCCTTGGTGGTGGTGGTTGAGCCGGTGGGCCAGAGCGGCGCCGGCCCGGTCGATGTCGGTGTTCGCGGTCCCCGCCCTGGCCCGCAGCCGCAGGCCGAGCAGGGCCGCGGTGAGCGCGAAGGCCAGGCCGTCCTCGGCGCCCTCGCTCCCGGACGCCGCCGTGGCGGCCTGGTCGAACGCGGCCAGCACGGCGGCGAGCCGGTCGGCGACCTCGCGGTCGACCGGCGCGCGTTCGACGGCGGCCAGCAGCAGCAGGTTGAGGCCGACCTCGGCGTCCGGCTCGGCGGCGGCCACGCGCAACGCCTCGGCCAGGTCGCCGGCGGCGGCGATCCGGTCGATCAGCGGGTTGACGTCGTGCTCCAGGGACCAGCTCAGCGCGGCCTGGTAGAGACCGCGCTTGCTGCCGAAGGTCTTGTACAGGCTGTTGCGGTGGACGCCGAGATGGGTCACCAGCTCGTCCATGGAGATGCCGTCGTAGGACCGGGTCGAGAACAGCTCCGCCGCCGCCCGTACCACGGTGGCCTCGTCGAATCCTCTTGGTCGTCCCATGCCTCGATCGTAGACAATAAAGGAACGTTCAGTCAAGAACGTTCATTCCTAAACCCTTTCCGATAGGTTTCGGCGGGTGCGAGTGGTTTCGGTGAATGCGTGGGGTGGGGCCATGTTCGGGGAGCTGGCGCCCTGGGTGGAGGGGTGCGGCGCCGACGTGCTGTGCCTGCAGGAGGTGACGCGCACGCCCGGCCTGCGCGGCTGGACCAGGTTCGACGACGCCGAGCGGTCCCTGCCGCAGCGGGCCGACCTGCTGGCCGACGTCGGCTCACGCCTCCCCCGCCACCAGCCGCTGTTCGCCGTCAGCGACTCAGGGCCCGTCCAGGACGAGGAAGGCCGCTCGCACCGGCAGGACTTCGGGGTCGCCACGTTCGTCGCCGAGACGCTGCCCGTCGTCGGCGTGCGGTCCGCGTTCGTGCACGGCGGCTACGTCGAGCACCACGACGGGTGGCCGGCCGGCGACCGGCCGCGCGCCGCCCTGGCCGTACGCGTCTTCGACCGCCCGGCACGGCGGTTCGTCACCGTCGTGAACCTGCACGGCCTGCGGGACGCCGGCGGCAAGGCCGACACCCCGGCCCGCCGCGTCCAGGCCGGACGGCTCGCCGCCCTGGTCGCCGGCGCGCGCGAGGACGGCGACCTGACGGTGGTGTGCGGCGACCTCAACCTCCTGCCCGGCAGCCAGACGTTCCGGATCCTGGCCGGGCTGGGCCTGCGCGACCTGGTCGGCGACGCCGACACCAGGACCTCCCGCTATCGCAAGCCCGTGCGGCACGCGAGCTACCTGCTCGTCTCCGACCCCGCCGCCGTCAAGGAGTTCGAGGTGGCGGCCGCCCCCGAGGTGTCCGACCACCGCGCCCTGGTCCTCGACCTCTAGCCCCGTTCTCCGCACCTGGACGATCGTCCGGCCGTCAAGGGCACGGAGTCTTCTGGGCGGCGGCTGCCGTCAACCCTTGTGTTCGTGATCGTAGGCGGCCTGGGCGGCGGCGACGGCGGCGCCGTTTCGCTTGGCCCAGTCGGTGAGTTCCAGCAGCGACTTGTGGAGTTCCCGGGCCATCTCCGTCAGCGTGTACTCGACCTTGGGCGGGACGACCGGATGGACGGTGCGGACGAGCAAGCCGTCCCGCTCCAGCTTGCGCAGCTTGAGCGTGAGCATGCGCCTGCTGATTCCGTTGATCGAGCGTTCCAGCTCCGTGAACCGGACGGGACCCTGCGCAGCGGCCACCAGGATGCCGATGCTCCACTTCCCGGAGACGTGATCGAGGACCTCCGAGACCGGGCACGCCTCGCGGGCCAGGGCTGACACATCGATGTGACTCTGGGACATGAAAGTGCCTTCTTCCGCCGGGCTGGACAGTCACCAATCATGTACTCCGTATCAAATCGTGCACCAAGCCGGAAGGTGGCCCCATGCTTCAGGAACTCGCAGACCGCACCGCGATCGTGGACACCGTCATCGCGTACGCGACGGCCCTGGACGCCAGGGACTGGGAGACCCTGGGCGCGCTGTTCACCGACGACGCCTGCTGGGAGTACAGCGGTTCGGGCGAACGGCTCCGCGGGCCTGAGGCGATCATCGCCAGGATCAGCGCCAGCGTGGAGCGATTCGACGCCACCCATCACCTGAACGGCAACCATGTCGCCACAGTGCACGGCGACGAGGCCGAGCACACGTGCTACTACCAAGCCCAGCATGTCCGCCTCGGTCTGCCCGATGGCGAGAAGTTCCTTGCCGGGGGTCGCTACGACGACCGGCTGCGCCGCACCCCGGACGGCTGGCGGTTCACCCACCGCAGGATCACCAGCGTCTGGAGCGAGGGAAACCCCGCCGTGATCGCGTCCTGACGGCAGGCTGCGAAGATCCACATGTGCGGAAACAGGTCTAGCCGGACGCGGCGGTCTTCCGCACGCGGGAGGTCTCGGCGGAGAGCGGCGTGCCGTCCTGGCCGAGCGGGTGCAGCCGGGGCAGCTCCCGCCCCTGGCCGTCGACCAGGACGGAGTGCGGCTCGTCCGGCGCGAAGGCGTGGCGCTCGCCCCATTGGCGCAGGGCGACGACGGCGGTGAAGAGGTCCCGCCCGGCCTCGGTGAGCCGGTAGGCGTGCCGCCTGCCGTCGGCGGCGCTCCTGTCGAGGATGCCGTGCTCGACCAGCTTGCGGAGCCGGTCGGTGAGGATGTTGCGGGCGATCCCCAGCCGCTGGTGGAACTCGGTGAAGGTGGTGGCGCCGTCCATCGCGTCCCGGACGATCAGCAGGCTCCACCGGTCGCCGACCAGGTCGACGGCGCGCGCGACCGGGCAGGCCGGGTCGGTCCAGGCGTTTCCCGCAGCGAGTGTGACGTCCACTGAACCCTCCGATCAGTTGCAATTCGAAACCATTATGCCCTAGCCTCCGATCGGTTGCATATTGAAACTAATCGGGGAGTGACATGTCGCCAGGACTGACCGGAAGGCAACGGATCGTGCTCGCGCTGGTGTGCGCGGTGGCCGTGTCGCCCGTCTACGGCATCCAGCCCGTCCTCCAGGCCGCGGGCCGGGACCTCGGGCTGGCGGACGGATCACTGGGCCGGCTGGTCGCCGCCGGGCAGATCGGCTATCTGGCGGGGCTGGTGCTGCTCGTCCCGCTCGGCGACCTGTTCGACCGGCGCCGGCTCATCACGGTCCACCTGCTGCTGACGGCGGTGGGCGCCGGGGTGGCCGCCGTGGCGCCCGGCGGCGGCCTGGCGATCGCGGGCCTGGCCCTCGCCGGGCTGTTCGCCGTGGTCGTCCAGGTCACGGTGGCCTACGTCGCCGCCGTCTCACCGCCCGCCGAGCGCGGCCGCAACATCGGCACGGTCACCTCGGGCGTGGTGGCCGGGATCCTCGGGGTCCGGATGGTCGCGGGCCTGCTCGGCGAGCTGGCCGACTGGCGGGCGGTCTACCTGGTCATCGCCGCGTCGTGCGTGCTGCTCGCGTTCGCCGCCCGCCTGGTCCTCGACGCCGACGTCCGGCGTCCCCGGGTCTCGTACGGCCGGTCGCTGTCGTCGCTGGGCCGGCTGGTGGCCGGGGACCGGCTCCTGCTCAGCCGGGGGCTGATCGCGTTCTTCCTGTTCGCCTCCTTCGGCACGTTGTGGAGCGGGCTGGCGCTGCCGCTCGGCGCCGCGCCGTGGCACCTCGGCACCACCGAGATCGGGCTGTTCGGGCTCGCCGGGCTCACCGGCGCGCTGGGCGCGGCCCGGGCCGGCCGCTGGGCCGACCGGGGCCTGGCGTCCTCGGTCACCGGCTGGTCGCTGGCGCTGCTGGCCGCCTCCTGGCTGCTGACCGCCCAGGCGGGGTGGTCGTTGTGGCTGCTGATCGCCGGCGTGGTCGTGCTCGACTTCGCCGTGCAGGCCGTGCACGTCAGCAGCCAGCACCTGCTCACCACCGCGCGTCCCGACCGGAGCAGCGGGGTCATCGGCGCGTACATGGCCTGCTACTCCCTCGGCTCCGCGCTCGGCGCGATCACCACCACCTGGGCCTACAGCCTCGCGGGATGGCCGGCCGCCTGCCTGCTCGGCGCGGCCTACGCCGCGCTCGGGCTCGTCGTCGCCGTCTCGACCCGGCGGCTCACCGCCGCGCCGGCGGCACGCGCGTCCGCCTCGGCCTGAACGGGGTCAGGGCAGGTCGAGGATCGGCACGAGCTGCTCCTCCTCGTACGCCAGATGCGCTTCGAGCTCGTCGGTCAGCCGCTCGATCTCCGCGCGCACCCGCACCGGGTCGTCACCCGACAGGGCCTCCTTCAGCTCCGCCACCAGCACGCTCACGCGCTCATGCTCCACGGCCAGCCGCTCGATCACCGGGGCGAGCGCGGGATGCCGCTCGGCCAGCGCCGGGAACATCATCGTGTCCTCGCCGGTGTGATGGTGGTGCAGCCCCTGGCACATGGTCAGGCAGTTGACGCGCAGCTGCACGCCCAGGCCGGGGCGTCCGGTGTCGGCCAGCTCCTTGCGGATCAGCGCGAGCTCGCGGCGGAAGCCGTCGTGCACCAGCTTGAGGTACGCCCCGCCGGAGGGCGCGGTCGACCGGGGCGGCCCCGGCACCACCTTCAGCGCGACGACGGGGATGATCCGGGTCGTCTTGGCCTGGTAATCGGCCCAGCCGGGGTCGCTCTCCACGGCGCGGGCGAAGGCGGCGTCCCGTTCGGCCCCCTCCAGGACCTCCGCCTCGACGTCGAAGACGAAGACGCCGCTCTCGACCGTGGCACGGGGGTTGGCCCGCAGGTTGTGGTACCAGGCGGGGTTCCTCGGCGCCCCGCCGGCGGAGGCGATGACCAGCATGCGCTCGCCGCCGTCCGGCAGGTAGCCGAGCGGGGTGGTGTGGGGCTTGCCCGAACGGGCGCCGGTCGTGGTGAGCAGGAGCAGTCTCGCTCCCTCGAAATAGCCGCCGACCTGGCCGTTGTTGGCGCGGAACTCGTCGATGACCTGCTTGTTGAAATCCACTCTTCTCCATGGGTGATGGTCTCTGCTCTGACGTGCTGAGGAGGAGAAGAGGAAGCGGCGGGCCGCGCGCCCGCCGGGCGATCACGCCAGGGCCGGGCTGCTTTCTGGTGCGTGGCCCAAGGCCGACCCGGCAGTCACGGAGGTGACGCTACTTCATCAAGATATTTTTCGCAAAGCCGACAAACCTCCAGACCGGGTCCGCGGTGGTCCGGCGTCGGCACGATCGCGCACCGGCGCCGGACCTCACCGCCTCCCGTGGAGGCGCCCGCCGCGGCTACTCGGCGTAGGGCTGGTCCTGGCCCTGCTCGCTGTAACCCAGGCTCCAGACGTAGCCGTCGGGGTCGGCGAAGGTGCCGCCGTACCCGCCCCAGGGCAGGGCGCCGGCGGGCTTGAGGATGGTGGCGCCGGCCTTCTCGGCCTCCTCCATGATCTCGTCCACCCGCGCCTCGCTGCGGACGACATAGGTGAGCACGACCCCGCTGAACCCGCTGCCCTCCGGGCTCAGCCCGATCTGGCCGGCCAGGCCCTCGCGGCCGTAGAAACCGACGGGCGAGGCGCCGTCGGACTCGAAGAACACCGAGATGCCGTAGTCGTTCTGGATCTTCCAGCCCAGGCCCTCGGTGTAGAACCGCTTGGCCGCCTCCATGTCGCGGACGGCGAGGAGGATAGAGCTGACGTGCGCTTTCATGCCGTGTCTCCTTGGCGCTTCAGACGTTTTCCGACGATGAGAGCAACGCTACGGAGGACGCCCGGCCGGGCGCTTCTCGAATCCTGACCGGTTGGACCGGCCTCTGCCTGGGCGCGGCCCTCGCCTGCGCGCTCCCCTGGAAGGGCACGCAGGACCAGCGGTGATCCCCCGCACACGAACGACGGGCCCCCGCGATCTCGCGGGGGCCCTTTCTCGTTGCCGCGTGCCGGTGATTTGACGAGCGTCCCCCTATTGTACGAGGATCCCGAACTGTACGTTTTTCCCGAACAATCGTATGAAGGTGGACATGAGACGCCGACCCGGCCTGATCCTCGCCCTGCTGGCCCTCTCCCAGCTGATCACCTCCCTCGACTTCAACATCGTCTTCGTCGCCCTCCCCCGGATCGGCGCCGACCTGGACTTCTCCCCGCAGACCCTGCAGTGGGTGGCCAGCGCCTACGCCGTCGCGTACGGCGGGTTCCTGCTGCTCGGCGGCCGGGCGGCCGACCTGCTCGGCCACCGCCGGATGTTCGTGGGCGCGCTGGCGCTGTTCGCACTCGCCTCCCTGGCCGGCGGCCTGGCGCAGAACCCCGGGACGCTGGTCGCCGCGCGGGCCGCGCAGGGACTGGGCGGCGCGCTGCTGTTCCCGGCCACGCTGGCGCTGGTCAACACCGGTTTCGCCGAGGGGGCGGCGCGCAACAGGGCGCTGGCGGTGTGGAGCGGCGCCGGAGCCAGCGGGCTGGCGCTCGGGTCGCTGCTCGGCGGCCTGCTCACCGGCGCCTGGGGCTGGGAGGCGGTCTTCTACGTCAACGTGCCGCTCGCCGTCGTCGCGATCGCCGGAGCCTGGCTGCTGCTGCCCGCCGACGGGGCCCGCGCGCGGGGCCGCCGGTTCGACGTCCCGGGCGCGGTGCTGGCCACCGGCGGCGTCAGCCTGCTCGCCTACGCGCTCATCCAGGGCCCCGAGTCGGGGTGGAGCTCGCCGCTGATCACCGGCGGGTTCGTGCTGGCCGCCGTGCTGCTGGCCGCCTTCGTCGCGGTCGAGAGGGCGGGCGCCGACCCGCTCATGCCGCTGCGGCTGTTCGGCAACCGCAGCCTCAGCTCGGCCGTCGCGGTCATCCTGGTCTTCGGCGCCACGTTCAACGCGCTGCCGTACTTCCTGACCGTCTACTTCCAGACCGTGCTCGGGTACGGCGCCGTGGCGACCGGGCTGGCGTTCCTGGTGCCGTCCCTGCTGATCGCGCTGGGCACCCAGCTCGGCGGGCGGCTGGCCGGGCGGATCGGGATGCGGGTGACGCTGCTCCTCGGCACCGTCGGCGGGGCGGCGGGCACCGCGCTGCTGGCGATGGGGATCAGCGCCGACGGCTCGTACTGGGGTGTGCTGCCCGGCATCGTCGTGTCCGGTGTCAGCCAGGGCCTCACCTGGACCGGGATGTGGATCGCCTCGGCCACCGGCGTGGCGGCGGGCGAGCAGGGGATCGCCTCCGGCATGGCCTCCACCGCGCTCCAGGTCGGCGCGGCGCTCGGGCTCGCGGTGCTGGTCGCGGCCGGCGGGGTGGGCGAGGCCACCGGCCCCGCGCTCGCCTCGGGGATGCGCACGGCGGTGCTCGTCGCGGCCGCGGGCATGCTGCTCGGGACGGTCGTCGCCCTCACCTTCGCCCGCCACCGCGCCACCGCCGCCCCGCTGCCCGCCTGACCTGTGGGGCGTGGGCTCAGCCCTGGCGCAGGCGGTCGTAGAGCAGGCAGATCGCGCCCGATTCGGTGGTCGTCAGATCGGTCAGCGACCAGTGCGTGGCGGGCAGGCCGTCCTCGAACAGCCGGGCGCCGCCGCCGGCCACCTCGGGGCAGAGCGTGATGCTGAGCCGGTCCAGCGCGTCCGCCTCCAGCAGGGCCCTGATGACGCTGCCGCTGGCCAGGACGACGACGTCCCCGCCGGCCTGCTTCCTGAGCCGCTCGACCTCCGCGGCGGGGCCGCCCTCGGCCAGGCGGGAGTTCTGCCACGGCGCGTCCGTGAGGGTCGAGGAGAAGACGATCTTCTCGGTCTCGTCGAGCCACTGGGCGAAGGCCCGGTCGCGGGGGTCGGCGTCCTCGTCCTTGGCGACCGCCGGCCAGAAGGAGCCGAAGCCCTCGTAGTTCCTGCGGCCGAGCAGGACGGTGGTGGCCGCGCCGGTCACCCGGATCATGTGGTCGCGGGCGCCGTCGCTGAGGGCGTGCGGGACGATCCAGCTCATGTCGTACTCGCCGCCCGGGCCGCTGACCCGGCCGTCGAGGGACAGCGAGATGTTGCCGACGACCCTGCGGCCCTGGATGGTGTCGTGCTGCGTCATGTCCGGCTCTCCTGGTGAGGTGTTCGTTGCGATGGACACGATCCTGCCGTCCGGGCGGGCCGGGAACATCGGCCACCTGGCAGAGATGCCGCCGGTCCCCTGGCCTATTTGCTGGCATACTTCGGGCGATGTCTGATGTCCGTCATGTTCCGGCAGAGTTGTCGTCGTTCGTGGGCCGGGCCGAGGAGCTGGCGGCGGCCGGCGAGGCGGTGGCGGCCGGGCGGGTCCTGACCCTGACCGGGCCCGGCGGGTGCGGTAAGACCCGGCTGGCGATGCGCCTGTGCCGGGCGGCGTCCGGGGCGTGGCCGGACGGCGTGTTCTGGGTCGGCCTGGAGCAGGAGACCGACGGCGGCCAGGTCGGTCGCCGGATGGCCGCCGCGCTGGACGTCCCGCTGCCCGCCGACCGGGACCCGCTGCCGGTGCTGGCCGCCGCGCTGCGCGAGCGCGAGCTCCTCGTCGTGGTCGACAACTGCGAGCACGTGCTGGACGACGCGGCCGGCGTCGTCGCGGCCGTCCTGGCCGGGTGCCCGCGGGTGGCGGTGGTCGCCACCAGCCGGTCCAGGCTCGGCGTGCCCGGCGAGCGGGTGTGGCCGGTGCCGCCGATGAGGCTGGCCGACGCGCTGGAGCTGTTCCTCGAACGCGGCCGGGGCGGCCGAATCGCAGGCCAGACGGATCTGCGACCGGCTCGACCGGCTACCCCTAGCGCTGGAGCTGGCGGCCGGCTGGGCGGGCGCGCTGTCGCTGGCCCAGATCGCCGACTCCCTGAGCGCCCCCTACGCCCTCCTGGACGGCGGCGCGCGGACCACCCCCTTCCGGCAGCGCACCCTGCAGGCGTCGATGAGCTGGAGCCACGACCTGCTGGACGACGACGAGCGGGTGCTGTTCCGGCGCGCCGGGGTGTTCGAGCCGGGCTTCACCGCCGACGCCGTCACCCGCCTGGCCGAGCTCGGCGGGCCGAGCACCGGACGCCTGCTCAGGGCGTTGCGGGGGCTGATCGACAAGTCGCTGGTGGTGGCCGACACGACCGGCCCGGTGGCCCGGTACCGGATGCTCGGGGTGGTGCGGGCGTACGCGCTGGACCGCCTGGCGGCGGCGCGGGAGGAGACCGCCGCGCGCGACCTGCACCTGGACGTCCACGCGTCGTTGCCGGCCGAGCTGGCGCCGCTGCTGGAGACCGACAAGGACGCCTGGCGGGCGCGGTTGGGCGCCGCCTACCCCAACGTGCGGGCCGCGATCGAGTGGGGGCTGTCGCGTCCGGACCCGGCGCGGGGGCGGCGCCTGGCCGCGGACTGCGCGTGGCTGTGGCAGCTGGAGGGACGCGGCGCCGAGGGGGCCGCGCTGCTGCGCCGGGCCGCGGCGCTCGGCGCGGACGAGCGCGGCCCGCTCCAGGCCCGGGTCCTGACGGCGCTGGCCCTCGTGCTCAACACCGCCGAGCCGGGGATCGAGGCGTTCGAGGTGGCGCGGACGGCGCGGGACCTGGCCGAGGCGGCCGGCGCCCCGGAGGCCGCCCGCCCGGCCGGGCCGCTGATCGCGCTCGGCCTGCTGGCGACGGGCCTGCCCGAGGCGCTGGCCGAGGCCCGCGCGGTGCGGGACGAGGCCGTCCGGGCCGGGGACGGGTTCGTCGCCGACAGCGCCGAGGCGATCACCGGCCTGGTGCACGTGCTCGGCGACGACTACCGGCGGGCGATCGAGTGCTTCGAGCGGGCTGTGGAGCGGCTGGTGGCGCGCGGCGACCGCGGCGTGGCCTCCTTCGCGCTGGGCTGGTGGGCGCTGGCCGCCGCCCGGTCGGGCGCGCTGGAGCGGGCCGCAGAGCTGGCCGGACGGGCCGTCGAGACCGCGGAACCGCTGCGTGACCTGCACTGGACCGGCTCGGCCCGGGTCGTCCTGGCGGAGATCCGCATCCTGCAGGGCCGCCTGGACGAGGCCGCCGCCGCCCTGGAGCCCGTGGACCGGCTGATCGACGGGCTCGGGCGGCTGCCGTTCATCACCGGGTGGGAACGTTGCCAGGCGATGCTCGCGCTTGGGCACGACCGGCCGGGCGAGGCGGTGGAGTGGTGCTGGCGGGAGGGCCGCTGGCAGGAGGAACCGGACGCGGCGTGGCTGGCGCCCGACACCCAGCTCGTGCTGGCGGCGGCGCTGCGCAGGACGGGCGAGGAGGCGGCGGCGACGCGGCTGCTGGACGCCCTGTCGCGCTCGCCGGTCACCGCGCGCATGCCGCGCGTGCGCGCCGGGGTGCTGGACGAGCTGGCGCTGCTGTCCCACGACAGCGACCCGGAACGCGCGCTGCGGCTGCACCACGAGGCCCTGCGCATCCACGCCGACCACGGCCTCGTGCTCGGCCTGGTGGCCGGCCTGGAGTCGCTGGCGCTGCTCGACCTGCGTCGCGGCGCCGTCAGGACAGCCGGGGTGCTGGCCGGGGCCGCCGAACGGGCACGCGCGGACCTCGGGGCCGCACCCCGCCCCCTCCCGGCCGCCGACGGCGAGGCGGGCCGCGAACTGCGCGCGGCCGTCGAGCGGGGACGCGCGATGGACCTGGACACGGCGGTCGCCCACGCCACCCGCGCGCGGGGGCCGCGCCGCCGGCCCGACTCCGGATGGGAGAGCCTGACCCCGGCCGAGCGGTCGGTGGCCGGGCTGGCCGCCGAGGGGCTGTCCAACCCGGAGATCGCCGCCCGGCTGTTCGTCAGCCGGGGCACGGTCAAGACCCACCTGGCGCACGTCTACGCCAAGCTCCAGGTCGCCAACCGCACCGAGCTGGCCCGCGCGACCGCCGCCCGTCCCGCCGGCGAGGGGGACGAGGTCAGGCGTCCGGGTTGAGTTCGCGGCGGATGGCCTGGCTCGCCGCGCGGTGCTCGGCCGCGGCGGCCGGGTCGCTCCCGTCGAGCACGGCCGCGATGCCCTCGTGGGCCAGGGCCTCCTTGTGCCGCGCGCCCACCTTGGGCGCCAGGTCGAGGGCCTGGCGGTGCAGGCGCAGCGCCTCCTCCGGCAGGCCGGCCAGGCGGCAGGTCTCGGCGTAGCCGTAGAGGAAGTGCACCTTCCAGTGCTCCTCGAACAGCTCGTCCAGGAGGGCGAACGCCTCCCGGTGGCTCTCCAGCGCCTCCTCGTGGCGGCCCATCTGGCGCAGCGCGACGCCCAGGCAGTTGAGGCACCACGCCTCGTTGTGCTTGTGGCCGTCCTCGCGGGCCAGCTCCAGGGCCTGGCTCAGGTGCTGCGCGGCCTCGCCGGGCTCCTCGTGGACGATCGCCATGCCGAGGGTGATCCGGGCGGTCAGCGTGGCCGGCCAGCCGGGCTCGCCGTGCGTCCGCGCCAGCACGTCGCGGGCCAGCCGGGCGGCCTCCTCCCGGCGTCCCAGTTGCAGCATCGCCCACGCCTCGTCGGCGGCGGCGTGGGCCGCGCCGGTCGGGCAGCCGGCGTCGGCGTAGAGCCGGGCCGCCTGCCGGAAGAGGTCGAGCGGCTCCTCGACGTGGCCCTCGTCCCAGCTCAGGTAGCCGCGGCGCATCATCAGGTCCGCCGCGGAGCGGGCGTCGCCGGCCTGGGACACCAGGGGGGCCGCCGCCTCGTACGCGGCTCCGGCCTCGGCCATGCGGCCCGCGTTGTAACGGGCGAAGCCCAGGTCGCTGTGCGCCTCGGCGAGCTGCCACGGGTCGCCCAGGCGTTCGGCCGCCGCCAGCGAGCGTTCGAAGAGCACGTTGAGGTGGGTGGTGCCGCAGCGCCGGGCGAAGAACGCGCGCATGAAGCGGGGCAGCTCGCACGCGTGCGCGTCGGCGCCGGTGGCGACCGCCACCTCGAAGGCGCCCATGAGATTGGTGTACTCCGCGCCGAACCAGCCCAGCGCCGCGTGCTTGCTGCCGAAGGCCGGCAGGGCGGCCGGCGGGCTGCCCGCGGACGCGGCCCGGCTGCCCGACTCGTACGGCATCGCGGCGTCGGCGGCGGCCGCCGCGTGCACGTAGTAGTCGAGCACCCGGCCCAGCGCCTGCTCCCGCTCGGCCGGCGTGTCCTGCTCCTCGGCGGCCCGGCGCGCGTGCTGGTGGACGAGGTCGTGCAGCGTGTACCGGCCGGGCGAGGGCTGCTGGACGAGGTGGGCGTCGAGCAGGTCCTCCAGCATCGCCCGCGCGTCGCGCAGCGGCACCCCGGCCAGGGCGGCGGCCACGTAGTCGTCGAAGGAGGACCCGGACAGCAGGCCCAGCAGCCGGAACAGGCGGCGCTGTGCCCGGTCGAGCTGGCGCACGGACATGGCGAAGGCGGTGTCGAACTCGCTCGGCCCCTCGGCCATGCGCTCGACCAGGATGCCGACGGTCCAACCTGGCCGGTGGCGCAGCCGGGCTCCGGCCAGCCGCAGGGCCAGCGGCAGGTGGCCGCACAGCCGCAGCACCTCGGCCGCCGCCTCCGGGTCCTGGGCCAGCCGCCCGTCGGGCCCGCTGGGGTCGCCGCTGGCACGGGCCAGCAGCTCGGCGCTCTCCTGCGGGGTGAGCACGTCCAGCGAGACGGGCGGCACCTCCTCCAGGCCCAGCAGCCGGTTGCGGCTGGTGATCAGGGCGACGGACTCGCCCGCGCCGGGCAGCAGCATGCGGACCTGGTCGGCGCCGGCGGCGTTGTCGAGGACCACGACGGCCCGCCGCCCGGCCAGCTCGGCCCGCCAGCAGGCGGCCAGCGGCTCGATGCCGCCCTCCTGCGGGATCTTCTCCGAGGGCACGTCGAGCGCGGCGAGCAGCGACCGCAGCGCGGGGTCGGGGTCGAGCGGTTCCCGCCCGTCGGTGAACCCGTGCAGGTCCAGGTAGAGCTGGGCGTCGGGGTAGTCGGCGGCGAGCCGGTGCGCGGCGTGCACGGCCAGGCACGTCTTGCCGACGCCGGCCATGCCGTCCACGGCGACCACCCGGCTCTGCGCGACCGCGGCGAGCACGGCGTCGAGATGGGCCGCGCGCCCGGTGAAGTCCGGCACGTCGCGCGGCAGGTCGTTGCGCGGCGGACGGGGAGCGCCGGCGGGCGCCGAGGGCGGCTGGACCTGGCGGCTCGTCTTGGGCGGCGCCGGAAGGGGGTTGGCCGCCCGGTCCCACAGCGGGCGCAGCGGGCGCGGGTCGCGCTTGACCAGGCGGCACAGCTCGATCACCGCGGCCCACGGCGGCACCGACTGGCCGCTGAGGTAGCGCGACAACGACGACGAGCTGAGGCCCGTCTCGCGGGCGAGCGCCCGTACGCCGTGCCCGGAGAGCTCCTGGAGCAGGCGCAGGCGGTTGGCCAGCTCGTCCTGGGGGTCCGCCGTCTGCTGTCGAGTCACGCGTTCCTGCCTCTCTGTCCCGTCGCGAAAGAAACTTACCCGGACGAATCACCGCAGGCCAACGGCATTCCAGCTGTCCCACGCTGTCCCACGGGCATCGTCGCGGCGGGGCCGCTGCGCTGAGATGGAGTCACGCCCCGGGGGACGGGGCGCCGACCAGGAAAAAGGGAGAAACCACCATGCAGTCCCGGATGAAGAACCCGGCCTCCGTTCTGCCCGGCGCGATGCAGTCGATCCAGGAGCTGTTCAAGGCGGTGCACGCCGGCGGCGTGGACGCCGGGACGCTGGAGCTGGTGCACCTGCGGATCAGCCAGATCAACGGGTGCAGCGCCTGCGTGGACGCGGGCGTCAAGGGCGGCCGCAAGGCCGGGGTGAGCGAGGACCGGCTGGCCACGGTGACCGCCTGGCGGGAGGCCCCGTACTTCACCGAGGAGGAGCGGGCGGCGCTGGAGCTGGCCGAGGCCGCCACCCGCCTGGCCGACCGGCCCGACGCGGTCGGGGACGAGATCTGGGACCGGGCCGCCACCTACTACGACGAGAAGCAGCTTGCCTCGATCGTGCTGATGATCGGCGTGACGAACCTGTTCAACCGGCTCAACGCCACCACCCGGCAGATCGCCGGCGCGTGGGGCTGAGCGGCACCCAACCATAAACGGTCAGTACTAGCATTCCCCCCACACCGAAGGAGATTTCACCATGGGCACCACGAAGAACACCGCCGCGTCCGACAAGGGTTTCGAGGGCTTCACCGAGGACGAGCGCGCGGCGATGAAGGCGCACGCCAGCGAGCTGAAGAAGGCCGCGCGGCGCGGCGGGAAGGCGTCGGCCGCCGACGGCGAGCGCGACGTGCTGGAGAAGATCGCCGAGATGGCCGAGGACGACCGGGTGCTGGCCGAGGCGGTGCACGCCATCATCAGGGCCGCCGCCCCGGACCTGACGCCGAAGACCTGGTACGGCATGCCCGCCTACGCCAAGAACGGCAGCGTCGTGTGCTTCTTCAAGCCCGCGGCGAAGTTCAAGTCCCGCTTCGCCACCCTCGACTTCAACGACGGGGCGACCCTTGAGGACGGCGCCATGTGGCCGAGCGCCTTCGCGCTGAAGGAGCTGACCCCCGACGCCGAGGCGCGCATCGCCGCCCTCGTGCGGCAGGCCGCGGGCTGAGCCTCCGGCGGACCCCTGCGGTCCTGCTCCACCGCGGCGCGCCGGACCCTGCTCCGGACCGGCGCGCCGCAGTGGAGCACGGGACCGTCAGACCTCGTCCACGCTGCTCGGCTCACGCCGGGACAGATCGATGCCGAGTTCCTCCGCCGCGCGGAAGACGTCCTCGTCGGTGTCGCGCATCTCGATGGACATGCCGTCGCTGGACAGCACCTCGACGTTGAGGCACAGCGACTGCATTTCCTTGATGAGGACCTTGAAGGACTCCGGAATGCCCGGCTCGGGGATGTTCTCGCCCTTGAC